>JAGPUW010000006.1 GCA_018069465.1 Gammaproteobacteria bacterium
CTTAAATCCCTACGATTACCTGAAAGAAGTGTTCACCCGGCTGCCCAACGTCGAGACGGTTGACGACATTGAAAGGTTGCTGCCTTGGCGCTTGGAAATTACTGAGGTTTTTGCAACCCTGTAGTTGGTTTGGCGCTTACATTTATTCGTTAATTACTGTAAGACTACTGTGATACAAGGAGATGATCACCATGAACAACCTCGCGTTACGCCATTATCTTTTAGCGATTGTTGCCCTGTCCCTGTTCGGTTGTTCAAGCAACGAAATGTATCGCAACGATTATAAATCAGTCTGCACCTATAAGGCAGTCGGCAGTTGTGCTCACTCAGCACTGCAGGTCAGTAACCCGGGGGCAGAGGAGGAGTACCGGCTGGGTTTTGTCGAGTACGACGACCACGGGCAGCTTCGTGACCCCGAGCAGATGCAAGCCTTAGTTGATGCGTATTATGTTTTTGCCGCTACTGATGATGTGCTGCTCATTACCTTTGTACACGGCTGGCATCACAGTGCGAAACCAGAGGACGGCAACATCGCCTCGTTTCGTAAAATGTTGGCGCAAATGTCTAAAACCGAAGCGCTTGCAAGTCAACAACAGGGCCGGCAAAAGCGTAAAGTACTTGGCGTTTATATCGGCTGGCGCGGTGATTCACTGACCCTGCCGGTGGTGAAGAATTTGACTTTTTGGGGTCGAAAAAATACTGCTCATCAGGTTGGCCAGCAGGGTGTTACGGAGGTATTGCTCAAACTTGAGCAAATTGTCAACGTAAAGGTGGGAATGTCGCCAAAGAATCCGCCGCCGGTGAATAGCCGCATGGTGGTTATTGGTCATAGTTTCGGCGGCGCGGTGGTTTATGCCTCCCTGCAAAAAATTCTTGCCGATCGCTTTCTTGATAGCCGCAGAGGTCTGACCTCTCAGGGTGATGCGAAGGGCTTTGGTGACCTGGTGGTGCTAATGAACCCAGCTTTTGAGGCCCTGCGCTTTGCCGCGCTGTATGACACTGCGCAGGAAGGATGTAGGGCCTACAAGGATACGCAGTTACCCAAGCTGCTTATTCTGACCTCCGAAACCGATTACGCGACAAAGTACGCCTTCCCTGCAGGCAGGGTGTTTTCTACCTTGTTTGACTCAGATGTGAATTTACAGCGCCACTTCTGTGAGGCCCGGAGTCGAGCGGGAATACGGGAGATGAGAGTTTCTGAAGGGCAGGCAAATCGCAATACAGTAGGGCATTTTAGCCCCTACCTCACCCACCGACTCAAGCCTGTGGTGACGCAGCCGTCGCGTGGTGGTGAATACCAAATTAAGCAGATTCAAAGTACCTGGGGTCAACAAAAAGAGCCTGGCGCTATCGATTTTGTCGGCAGTCAGCTGGTGTCTCTGGGGCGCACAGATGCTTTGAACCCCTATTTGAATGTCCAGGTCGATAAGGCCCTGATCAAGGATCATAACGATATTTGGGGTGAGGAAATTACGTCCTTCATTCGGGATATGATTGTGATTTCAACCACGCCCTCTAGCGCCGAGTAAGCGCGTGCTTGTGCGAGTGATTGCCTGCCTGTTAGCCCTTACAGCACTGTCTACTCGCACTAAAAACAGAAGTGAATGATGATCGATCGCAGCACCCCAGATAGCACCGTGTCCTGCGCTAACTGCGCAGCCTGCTGTTGTCGTTTAGAGGTGCTGTTAATTAGCGATACCGGTGTGCCCGAACACTTTATTGCCCTGGATCAGTGGGGCGGGCAGACCATGGCGCGGCTCGACGACGGCTGGTGTGCTGCGCTGGATCGCCAGACCATGCGCTGCACAATTTACGAGCAGCGGCCAGATATTTGCCGCGAGTTTACGATGGGTAGTTTTGAGTGCATTACCGAGCGGGCGACGATTAAATAATCGAGCCTTGCTCGCTTGAAAACACCGCTTGAGTGGCCTTGCTCAGGCCTTATCGGCAAAGTGCGGCATCACCTCCCGGGCAAATAACTCGATGGATGCGTTCAATTGTTCCGGTGGCAATATGCCCTGGGGCAGCAGCAGAAAAATTTCGTCGAGGGGGATTTTCTGGCCGACTTCTTCAATGCGGCGTTTCAGTGTTTCCGGTGAGCCGACCAATAATTGCGGTACGCCCTGGCCGAAAGGTTTCATCCAGGTGTCCCACATCCAGGCCATGTCTTCGTACATAGCCTGGGCTTCGGCATCGGTGGGGGCGCAAATCATAATGCCGCCCCAGCAGGCTTCGTCGCCGGGTTTAAAGTCGTGGCCACAGCGCCTGGCTTCTTCGCCCCACTCCTTCCACAGCAACTGTAAAAAGTCAGTGTCTTTAGCCAGCACGATGGGCTTGCCCTTGTGTTTTGCCCAGAATTTTGCCGAGCGCAGGCTGTGTGAGAAGCCACCGTAAAGGGGGATTTCATCCTGCCAGGGTCGCGGCGCAATACCGATTTCATCGACGTGCATATCTTCCGAAACCCCTTGCCCGTAGGTGGAATACACCGGGTGCTGGTGGGGGTTGACGAAATCTTTGGAGGGGAAGTCCCAATATTTACCGTGGTGTTTAAAGGTATCTTCGCTGAGGGCTTTGAGTACGATGTCGACAAATTCGGCGAAATATTCACGGTTGTCTTCGTCGACCTGTGTTTTGGCATTCCACGGGCCGACGGCTTTGAGCTGGGGCTGAATCCTAAAGTTGTCCAACCAGCGAGCTTGATAGCCGCGCACTAAGCCGACGCCGAGGCGACCTTTAAGCATGCAGTCGAGACTGGCGATTTTCTCCGCAGTCACCAGAGGGTTGTTGGTGGTGGAGACAAAACCGCAGGGAATAATACGCAGCTTTTCGCTGTGCTGGCCGAGCCACATACTCGTTAGGCAGGGATCGTTCGCGGCTTCAAAGCCCTCGATTTGCAAGTGGTGTTCGGGGTGGGCAAAGGCGAAATAACCGAGCTCGTCGGCCAGTCGGGCTGTGTCGGCCAACTCTTCGAGCATGCGGCGGTAGAGCTTGGGGTTTTTACCCGCCATGCCCGCTTCTAGCTCGGCGCGGCGGCCAACGGTGCAGTAAACAAAGAGATTAAATTTCAGGGCAGCTTGATTCATTTTTATATACCTCTTATTAAATCGGTGAACTTCATTGCTAGGGTTTTCATTGATAGGGGCAGTGTTGTCGCCCCGAGCAGTTTTTGATTCGGCCTGGCCTATAGATAGCCGTAGGCCGTCCAGCCCCCGTCGATATTGAGGGTCGCGCCGGTCATAAAACCTGCTCCGGGGCTGGCGACGAAGAGCACGGCTGCGGCGATATCATCAACCGAGCCCATGCGCCGCTGGGGGGTACGTTTTTCAATAGCCTCTGCAGCCAGTTTGCCGTCGGCAGCGAGTTGCTCAATCATCTCGGTGCGAATATAACCGGGGGCAATACAGTTGACCCGTACCTTGTACTTGGCACATTCCACCGCCATCACTCGCGTCATGTGCTCGACGGCTGCTTTGGAGGTGCAGTAAGACAGGGTTTGGGGGATGGCGTTTTGCCCCACGATAGAGCCAATGTTGATCACACAGCCGCCATTGCCCGCTGCTTTCATTTGCCGGATCGCCGCCTGACTGCAAAGGAAGACCGATTTGGCATTGATGTCCATATGGGCGTTCCAGTTTTCCTCGGTCATTTTCAGCAGCGGCTGTGGCTGTGAAATACCGGCGTTGTTGACCAATATATCGACAGCGCCAAGTTCTTTTTCGACCTCGGCAAAGGTCGCCGTTACGGCGCTGCCATTCTCGACCTTGCAGCCCAGCGCGATGGCCACACCGCCCTCGGCCTGAATCATTGCGACAACCTCGGCGGCGTTCTCCGCTTTGGTGGCAATACAGGCGACCTGTGCGCCGGCATTCGCCAGTGCGATGGCGATGCCCTTGCCAATACCGCGGCTGGCCCCAGTCACAAGGGCTATTTTTCCGTTCAAGGTCTTGGCCGTCATTGCTGTATTCCTGTGTTAAAAATCAGTCTTGTTGATGATATCAAGTGCCAGTGCGCGCAGTTCGACTTTACGGATTTTGCCCGGTGAGGTCACGGGGAATGCATCGGCAAATATCACTTGGCGGAAATTTTAAAACTAGGGATGGGGCTCTTCATGAGGGCGAGCAGCATGTGATGCGGGCGAGCAACATGCCCTGAAAATCTATCGGCCCCGAACGGTCGAGTGAAATCAGCGTAGCGGAGCGGGATTGATTGACGGTATAGGCGACATCGTCGGTGCGATAGCGGGTGTTGAGGGGCACGATGCAAGCACCGACCTTGGCGATGGCAAACATCAGATAGAGCCATTCGGGGCGGTTGGTCATCCACAGCGCGACGCGTTCGCCCTGCTCAACGCCGATCGCCATTAGCCCTTTGGCAATGCGATCGGTCTCGGTTTTTAAGGCCGTGTAATCAATGCCTTGGTCGTTGAAGACCAGGGCCTCGCGCTCGCCATAGTGCTCTGCGGCTGCGTCGAGCAGACTACCCAGGGAGCGTTTTTGAAGCCAGTCCAAATGCTGACTCCTTTTCCACAGGAGATTCTCACTACGGCCCTGTGGCTTAAATTAGGGGTTTTTCAGGCGGCGCGACAAGTGCATTGGCAGCCGCTTAGGCATTAACGTCAATGACTACCCGGCCTTTGATTTTGCCAGCGAGAATGTCGGTGGCCAGTTCGGGAACTTTGCCCAGTGGTTCGACAGTGTAGATTTGACGCAGCAGGTCGAGATCAACCAGCTTGGCCAAAGCGTCCCAGGCGCGCTGACGGCGTTCGATGGGTGCCATCACCGAGTCGATACCACGCAGTGTCACGCCGCGCAAAATAAAGGGCATAACGCTGGCGGGCAAGTTGGTGCTGCCTGCCAGACCGCAGGCGGTAACGATGCCCTCGTAGCGGGTTTGCGCCAATACAGTGGCGAGGGTGTTGTCGCCGACGGTGTCGACGGCGCCAGCCCATGTTTCAGCTTCCAGCGGGGCCGGGTCGTGGGCCAGTTCGTCGCGGGCAATAATGTGTTTGGCACCGAGTGCTTCGAGCAGGGCGCGGGCCTCTTCAACACGCCCGGTTGAGGCGGTGACTTCGTAGCCCAGCTTGGCCAGCAGCATAATCGCCACGGTGCCAACGCCGCCGGCAGCCCCGGTGACGACAACGGGGCCGTCTTCGGGTACAAGACCCCAGTCCTGTATGGCCAGTACGCAGAGCATGGCGGTGTATCCTGCCGTGCCGATGGCCATCGCCTCTTCAAGACTAAAGGCATCGGGCACGCGCACCAACCACTCGGCTTTCAAGCGTTGCTTCTGTGCATAGCCGCCCCAGTAGCGCTCCGATAAACCAAAGCCGTTGACCAGTACTCGGTCGCCGCTTTTAAACGCCGGGTTTTTCGATTCGACCACAGTGCCCGACAAATCAATACCGCCAACCATGGGGAACTTGCGACAAATCGGCAGGGTGCCCGTGGTGGCGAGGCCGTCTTTATAGTTAACGGTGGAGTAGGCGACATCGACCAACACCTCTTCGTCCGGCAGCTCAGCAAGGCTGATCTGGCGCAGCGAAGCGCTGACCTTTTTGTCTTCTTTTTCGATAAGCAGAGCATTAAAAGGCGTGGTCATGGCGCGGTTTCCCGAAGTGTTGAGGTCAGCGTTATTTATTTGCTGATGTCGATTTTGGCGTACTGGCCTTTAAAAAAGCCCAGTGGCTCTTTATTGGCATTGCTCATTTCGTGTACGCGACCGACGATAATGAGGTGATCGCCGCCGTCGTAGAGGTGCTCAGTGGAGCATTCAAAACGCACACTGTAATCGTTGAGTACGGGTACGCCAGCACGACCTTCACTGGAGTCTGCCTGGCCAAACTTGTCGGCTTCTTTGGTGGCGAACAGACGTGAGACATCTTCCTGGCCTGCGTGGAGGATGTGAATGGCGAAATCCTTGGCTTCATTAAAGGCATCAAAGCTGTTGGCGTTTTTCGCGATAGCCCACATTACCAGCGGTGGATCGAGGGAAACGGAAGAGAAGCTGTTGGCGGTACAGCCCACTTTGGTGCCGTCGGGGGCATTGGCAGTGACAACAGTAATGCCTGTGGCGAAAGCGCCAAGGGAGTCGCGAAATTCTCGTGCATCTAAAGTCATGGTTAGGTTTCCGGTCTAGTAAGTGTAAAAGTAGTGGTCAATGTAAAACAGTAATCAATCTTCAATATAAAACCCGTGAGCAGAGCTAACGGGTTTGTTGTTGTGCGGCAGCTGTTGCGTGATAGCTGCGCCAGCTAATATTAAGCAGGCAATAAGGTTCTATTGTAATGGGCGAGAGCTTATCCCCCAAGTCCTTTAATGTATCACAGGGCTTGGGGGTATCGAAAGTGTCAACAGGCTGACATTGTTGCGTGAGTTGTACCTGTCTTTGTCGATATTGGCCGCTAAGGATTGGCCAACACGGCGGGGCGCTGGGAGACTTTTTCATACCAGGCCTGTAGGTGGGTGCAGCTGGCGGGAATATCTTCTTTAATCCATTTAGCAAAGTCGCAGACCACCAGCGTGGTGATATCGGCCAGCGAGTAAAAGTCACCGGCGACGTATTCATTGTCGGCGAGGCGCTGGTTAAAGTCGGTATAGAAATTCTGTAAACGCTGGGCGCCGCGCTCGGCCAGTTCCGGCAACTGTTTGTAATTGTGCGGCCCCACCACGGCGCGGTCGGCAAAACCTTCTGCAGTGTTGCGGAACACTTCAGCCACTGCCAGCAGGCCATTCATAAAGGCCAGGTGCTCCCACATTTCGACCAGGGCATTCTCTTCTGGCGTGGTGCCCATCATCGGCGTGCTGGGATTGCTCGCTTCAAAGTAGCGTGTAATACCGCGAATCTGGCTGATGCAGGTGCCGTTGTCGAGTTCGAGCATGGGAATATCACAGGCGGGATTTTTGGCCATGTATTCTGGCGACATATGCTCGCCTTTGAACAGGTCAGTGGGGACGCGTTCAATCTCGATACCTTTTTCGGCGAGGAAAATGTTGACCCGACGAGGGTTCGGCGCTTTTGGAAAGTCATAAAGTTTCATCGTTTTTCTCCGTTATTATTACTTGAAGCTAGCTGAAGTCAGCTGGCCGCAGTGCTTGGTGGTGATGGAATAGAGCTACCCTATGGGCAAATGGTTTAGCATGTCTGCTGCCAGCACTGTACATTAGCGTCGCCTGATTGACAGCTTTGCCACTAGATTTGCGCCCGCAAGTTTGAACACAAATTTAGGGCGACTTGTCATTGCGCGTTTGTGCGCTGTTGTTCGTCAGTTTTGTCCTGTAGCTATATAGAAGTCGTTATTAGCGTAGTTATTAAATGAGGGAGTGGCCACCGTGGCGAAAAAGCTCGACGAACACCAGCGCAAGCGCTACACCCGACAGTTATTACTGCCGAGTTTTGGCTTTGACGGCCAGGAGCAATTGGCCGCCAGCACAGTGTTGGTGCTGGGTGTTGGCGGGCTAGGCTGTGCGGCGGCGCAATACCTGTGCACCGCCGGCGTCGGCCGTTTGATTTTAGTTGACGATGACAGGGTTGAGCTGAGTAACCTGCACCGCCAGGTCTTGCACGGCGAGGATGACATCGGTCGGCTCAAAGTAGAGTCGGCCGACGATAGCCTGCGGCGTTTAAACCCGGCAGCCGCCATTGAAACAGTGACGGCGAGATTGGACGATGTCGCTCTGCTGGGCAAAATAAAAAGCTCTCAGCTGGTGCTGGATTGTTCCGATAATCTTGCTACCCGGCGCCAGCTCAATCGACTGTGTTTTGAGGCTAAAACGCCGCTGGTTTCCGGCGCGGCGATTCGCTTTGAGGGCCAGATAGCGGTCTACCCCATGACGGAGTCTGCACCTTGTTACGAGTGCTTTAGCCAGCGCTTTGGCGAGCAGCAGCTGAGCTGTGTCGAGTCGGGGGTGTTAGCGCCTTTAGTCGGTATTGTTGGTAGTTTGCAGGCGCTGGAGGCGATTAAATTACTTTCCGGTGTTGGCACTGTGCCAAGTGGCAGGCTCATGTTATTCGACGGCGCCCATAGTCAGTGGCAGTCTTTTACACTGGAGAAATTACCCGGTTGCACGGTTTGCGGTGGCGCTTAATAAAGCTTTATTCCCAACCTTTTAATACACCTTTCTTGAAAAATACAGCCCAGGAATAGTCGACGATGAAAGCATTACTGTCCCTCGATCAAGCCCGCGCCCATATGCTGGCGGCGGTGAGTTCCACTGCCGGTAGCGAGACCCTCGCCTTGGCCGAACTCCCGGGGCGTATCCTGGCGGTCGATGTGGTGTCGGCGATTAATGCACCGCCAGCCGATAATTCCGCGATGGATGGTTACGCTTTTAGTGGGCGCGATCTAGAGAGTGGCGATGGCCGCTTTACGCTAGCGGGCAAGGCGCTGGCGGGCCAGCCCTTTGAGGGCAGCGTCGCGGCGGGACAGTGTGTGCGCATTATGACCGGGGCGGTATTGCCCGCCGGTACCGATACCGTGGTGATGCAGGAAAACGTTGCGGCCGATGGTGACATCATCACCATTAATGTGCCGCCCAAAGCCCGCGCCAATGTGCGCTACAGCGGTGAAGATATCGCCTGTGGCGACACCTTGTTTACGGCGGGCCACCGTCTTGGCCCCGTCGATATCGGTTTGCTGGCGACCTTGGGCATGGCCGAGGTCGCGGTCAAGCCCCGCCTCAAAGTGGCGGTCTTTGCCAATGGCAGCGAACTGCGTCCACCGGGTGAGGCCCTTGGCCCCGGCGAAATTTATGACAGCAACCGTTATTTTCTCGGGGCTATGTTGCAGCGCCTGAATTGCGAGCTGGTTGATCTCGGTGTTATTCCCGACGACCTGCAGCAATTGCGCGCCGCCTATCAGCGCGCCGATCGCGAGGCCGACGTGGTGATTACCTGCGGCGGTGCCTCGGTGGGTGAGGCCGACTACACCCGCCAGCTACTCAGCGAGCTGGGCAGCGTCGGTTTCTGGAAAGTGGCGATTAAGCCGGGCAAACCTTTTATGTTCGGTGATTTGGGGGCCAGTACTTTTTTCGGCCTGCCCGGCAATCCGATGTCGGCGTTGGTGACTTTTTATCAACTGGTGCTGCCGGTGCTGGAAAAAATGCAGGGCACGGTGCCGGGCCCCGAGCTGTTGTTGTCGGCCCGAGCCAGTTGTAAGATAAAGCGCAATCGCAGCCGCCTTGAATTTCTCCGCGCTAGCCTGACTACTGATAGTGAGGGCGAGTTGATTGTTAGCCCGGACAAACAGCAAAGCTCCGGTGCGCTGAGTTCTTTTTCGCGCAGCAATTGTTTTATTTTGCTCGATGCCGGTGAACAGGAGCTTGAACAGGGTGAGCGCGTTCGGGTACAGCTCTTTACCTCAGTGTTGCGTTAGCAGTCTTTTAGCCAGGTCCTATTAAGGCCCCGTAATAACAAACATATTCTGGCAGTAAAAAACTGCAAGCTAAAAATTATAAACGGCAATTAGTTTTTCAATTCGCGTTATAAAATTAAAATGATAACAGCCGCTAAGCGGCAATATAATTCTTGGAGATGACTGTGAAAAAAAGAAAACATTTACTGGACGGCATAACCGTGCTCGATTTAACCCAGCACGTCGCGGGGCCGTCGTGCACACGGATGATGGCCGAAATGGGCGCAGAAATTATTAAAGTAGAACTCGCGCCCTACGGCGAGCAGATTCGCGATATGGGCTATAAAAAAGGCGGGCGGGGGATTTATTTCCTGCAGCAAAACCGCGGTAAGAAAAGCCTCTGCATCGATGCCAAAACTGAAGAGGGCAAAAAGATACTCCACGGCCTGATTAAAAAAGTAGACGTGCTGATAGAGAATTTCGCCCCCGGGGTGATTGGCCGCCTGGGTTGCAGTTGGGAGGTAGTACACGAGCTAAACCCTGAATGCATTATGTGCTCAATCTCAACCTTTGGTCAGACCGGGCCGCTATCGGAATTACCCGGCTTTGACTATATAGGCCAAAGTTATGCTGGCATTACCAGCCTGATTGGCGACCCCGAAAAAGCACCGAGCATTCCAGCGGCGGCACTGGGTGACACCATGACCGGCGCCCACGCACTGGCGGCCATTAACGCCGCACTATTTCACCGCGCGATGGGTGGCGAGGCCGAGTTTATCGACGTTACTTTACTCGACAGTTATTTCCACTGCCACGAAATGTACGTCGGTTATTACAGCGCCAGCGATGGTAAATTGGCACCGAAGCGCCCCGGTTCTCACCATCGCCTCGGCTGCCCCATGGGTATTTTTAACGGTAAAGATGGCTACATTACCATTATCGCCACGCCCCCCCAGTGGGAGAGAATGTGTGATGTGATGGAAATGCCCGAGCTGAAAACCGATCCGCGCTTTGCCGATCCAAACGACAGAATTCGTCGCCGTAGGGAGCTAGTCCCTATTATTGAAGAGTGGTTGCAGAGCCACGACAGTGACGCTGCAGCGATTGCCAAGCTAGAGGCGGCAAGAATCCCCGTGGCCCCCGTACTGAGCCTGCCCGAGGCCATGGAGCATCCTCACTTAGTCGAGCGCGGCACCGTGCGCACCGTCACCCAGCGTGGCGCGGGCAGCTTTAAAATGCCCGGCATGCCATTGCGCTTTAGCGGCTTTGCCCATGAAAATGAACTTGAGGCACCCTATAAAGGTGAGCACAATACCGAGGTGCTAGAAAAGTACCTCGACTACTCTGCGCAGCAAATCGCCGAATTAACGGCGAGCGGTGTGCTGGTCAATGAAGAAATCCCCGAGCCCGATGTTGGGCTCAATTAAGCCCTCGTTAGTCTCGTTGAATGGATAGGAAAACTATGGCCGTGTTTGATTCAAGCCCGTTGCAAAGCAGTTATCGCCAAATAGGTGAGCAGTTTTACACGGACCAGTTACCGACGCCGGTGGGTAAGCCGGCGCTAATTCGTGTCAATCCGGCGCTGGCTGAGCAGCTCAATTTATCGCTCAGTGAACTGCAAAGCCCCGAGGCCTTGCAGGTTTTTGCCGGTAATAGCGTGCCGCCAACCAGCACGCCAATCGCCACCGTATATGCCGCTCACCAGTTTGGTGGCTGGAACCCCCAGCTCGGCGACGGACGCGCGATCTTGCTCGGCGAAGTGATTGGCAAAGACCAGCAGCGCTACGATATTCAATTAAAAGGCGCTGGCCAAACACCGTACTCGCGTCGTGGCGATGGCCGCTCGGCATTGGGGCCGGTGCTGCGCGAATACATCGTTAGTGAAGCCATGGCCGCACTGGGCGTACCCACAACTCGCGCCCTGGCTGCCGTCACCACGGGTGATCGCGTGGTGCGTGAATCATACTTGCCCGGTGCCATCCTCACCCGTGTGGCCAGTAGCCATATTCGCATTGGCACCTTTCAATTCTTTTCTGCTCAAGGGGATGTTGACTCGGTTAAAACCCTGGCCGATTACGTGATCGAGCGGCACTACAAAGCAGCCGTTGAGGCCTCGGATGAGGATTCCTATAGCGCTTTGTTAACCTGCGTGATGCAAGCCCAGGCCCGCTTAATCGCCCGCTGGATGGCCATAGGTTTTATTCACGGGGTGATGAATACCGACAATATGCTGGTCTGTGGCGAAACCGTCGATTACGGCCCTTGTGCTTTTATGGATGCCTATAATCCCAATAAAGTATTTAGCTCCATCGACAGTCACGGGCGCTATGCCTACGCCAAGCAGGCGGAGATCGGGCACTGGAATATCAGCTGGCTGGCGCAAGCCCTGCTGCCGCTAATGGATGCATCGCAAGAAGTAGCGATAAAAAAAGCGGAGAAAATACTCAATGCTTTCAGTCCTGTTTTCACCCAGACCTACCAGCAACTGCTGGCGGAAAAGATGGGCTTTGCCAGTGCTGGTGCAGAGGTCAATCAGCTCTCCGTCGATCTACTGCAATTAATGGCGGCCGAGGCGACAGATTTTACCCTGACCTTTCGGGGGCTAAGCGATTATCTCGCCCCCGAGGCTGAGCGGTATTTTTTGAATAAGCTGGTCAGCTTGCCCGAGACTTTCCAGGCCTGGGTAGCGCGCTGGCAGGCCGAACTGGCAAGGCAAAATGTTGCCCCGCAGACCGCCCATCAATTAATGCTGAAAACCAACCCCAGCTATATCCCCCGCAACCACATCATCGCCGCCGCTATCGAGCAGGCGACGGGGGAGGAGGATTTTAGTTTGTTTCATCAAATGGTAGATGTGCTTGCTAAACCCTTTGAATACAGTGAGGAGAATGCCAGTTTTGCTATTGCGCCCAAGCCGGAAGAAGAGGTGCTGCATACTTTTTGTGGGACATAGGTTTGTGGTAGATGGATAAAATAGGGCTTTATAGTGGGTGTCCGATAACACTACAAGAATGTGATTTGGAAAGACCTCGTTTTTTCTTTGAACTTGAATCAATTCTGCCTAATACGTGGAAAGCTTGTCTTCTGTCAGAGAAAGTGTAGCTATCTCTTTGATTATGGGTTGTTATTAAAAATAAATACGGAGCTGATATTAAGCACTATACGGAATCTGTCTAGTTACTTAATATCGCGTTCTGTATAGTTAACTGTTATGTTTAGGAGGATGTAAATGGAGTTCTGTTCTGCTACGAGAGATCACTTTGATCAAATAATAGATATGGTTTCTTCACCTGAAGAAATGTACTTATTTTATCCAAAAGGAAAATACCCTTTAGATCATTTGCAGCTAGAAGAATTATTTGAAAATCGATCGAACTTTACTGTGGCGATAGAAAATAACGAAGTAGTTGGTTTCGCAAATCTTTACAATATCCATTCTAAAGACTCAGCATTCATCGGAAATGTGTTAGTTTCTAAGTCATTTCGTCGGAAAGGGCTTGGAAAGAAAATTACAGAATTTATGTGCGAATTATGTGTTAATGAACATCATGCGATACCACATCTCTCAGTTTTTAATCACAACACGTTGGCGCTGTTAATGTACTCTAAGCTTGGTTTTAAGCCTTATTCCATCGAGCAAAGAGTCAATGTAGACTCTGAGAAAGTAGCATTGATTCACATGAAATTAGAGAAAAAAACATAACAAGGGCAAGCAACGGACTCGTCAAACTGTCACTTTTTGTGCAAAAGGCCGCACAAAAACCGCCAGTTCAACTCACCGCTGTTGCCGGCGTTAGCTGTATGAACAAACGGAGATAGAATGCTTAACGGAATTAATGTTTCGATTCGTACAATCAAAGAAGAAGACCTTAGTACGTTGTTTGGCTTGTTGAATGACATCGATAGTCAAGGAGGGTTTCTTCCCGTCACTTTGACCTCGGAAGTAAAATTGAGATCCCAGTACATGGATAATGGGTTTGTCTCAGATGCGTCCGAGCAATACCTGATTACAAATAAATCAGATGAAATTGTCGGCTCAATCTGGGCGTTCAAGTCCGTCCCATATTTCGACGCCATTGAGGTCGGCTACCAAATCTTTGATCACGAAAATCGCGGCCAAGGATATGCCACTGAAGCTCTTACTGTATTTTATCAATACATTTTTGAGGTAAAGCAGGTTAATCGTATAGAGCTGAGGATTGCGTCAGAGAATGAGTCATCAGAGAAAGTTGCTATTAAAGCAGGGTTCAAGATTGAAGGTACGAATAGAGAGGCTGCTTATTCGAAAGGCAAGCTTCGCGACATGAACATATATGCGATGCTACGGCGGGAATGGTCAGCTAACAATGCATTGCAGCGGACAAGCCGCTGAATGCGGCGTTAAATTCGCCGAGCAAGCTCGGGGAATCCCATGGCCAAATTGTTTCGCAGTTCGTCACTTAGGTATAGATTAAAGCTGTGCATTTGTACAGTTAATGATCTATACCTGTTTTATGGCCAGCTTCAGTATTCAAAACATTCTTCAGCAGCATCTCAGCGGTCTACTTGAGCGCAATAAATTTACCCTCTATCAATATCGCGCCCTTAAACAACTCTCGGTTTGTCGCACTGCCAAACTTGGCGGTCACGCCCAATACTGCGCCGAAGGCCATCTCAATGGCATCTGGTACAACTCCTGTAAGCATCGCGCCTGCCCTCAGTGCAGAGGCCTCGCCGGAGAAGAGTGGCGGCAGAATACTGAATCGATGTTACTCAATTGCCCGCATCATCACGTTATATTTACGCTGCCCGAAGAGCTGAACATACTCTGGCGCTACAATCGTGCGCTGATGACGAGCGAAAAAAACGGGGTCAGGTCTTTCGAGATAGAAAAAAACGGGGTCAGGTCTTTCGAGATCAAGAAAAAAACGGGGTCAGGTCTTTCGAGATCATATTGTGAGTTTTATCAGGTGTACTAATGGAACAGCACTCAGGATAATGTCGGCTAAGTACTCACCTAATTGCCAGTAATGAATGGCCTTGGTGTGCGATCTATACTACCCTTCGCCCCGCTCTAATTGGAGCCCCATTCGAAGCGTTGGCATTACCAGAAAATAAATATAAATCATGATAATGGATTATCGTAAATATGATGGACAAGATGTTCTCTGCTATGGCTGTCTGCCTGTTAGCTAGTTTTTTTACCCTGTTATATCCCGCTCAGTTAAGTGCCGAAGAGCAAGTCTCGCCACCCAGTGCGGCGCGATTACTGGAGGTGATCGTTGTTAAAGGTGCTCAGTTGCCAGCCCTGCTCGATAAAGCTATGTCGAACTACTCGCTAATGGCCGTTCGCCACGGCAAGCTGGTGCCCATACCCTATCAATTTGATGATCTGAATACCGGGGGCAGAAGCTATGTAAAAGGTGGGGTATTAAACGTCGATGGCAAAGCTGGAATAGTGGAGGCAATCGATGAGCTGGTGTTTATGTACAAAGATATGGGGGTTCAAGCCAGCGAAGCACTACGTGCACAATCATCGGGAACCGTAATATCGGAGCTGCAAATAAACGACAATAACAGTGTGCGATACGCTTATCTTGTTGCGGGCAACCCCGAGCGCAGCGATAAAGTGTATAGCCATTACGACATGAACACGGGCTTGGTCACTGCAGAATCCTACAGTTTACAACTGGATCCCGATAACCTTTTAATATTGTCAGACTGGATCATCAAAGACTTTGGTGATGCGTCGGTTCCCACCAATGTTCTCGATACGCTGAAAATGCGGGTCAAGGGAAAGCTTGGGTTTTCGGCAACTGTAGACAATGAAGAAATACCTGCCAAGGCTCTCGCTGTTAAAAACGGGCCGGTGCGCACCATTGTCGAAGCAGACACTTCCATCCGCATTCTCGGTATCAGTATTGCCAGTGGCACAGTGAGCGCCACTTTTTCAGCCCAGACAATAAAATACCCGGTGTTTATCACATTGCCAAAAGCGGCTGGCACTCTAAGTTCCCTGGCTATTGATCTCACGCTTGACTACGTAGATTTTGACGGCAGCCGTTACCGAACCGCTCTGGGACCAAAAGAGCCGATGATAACGGGGACAAAACAAGCTGCCACGCAGAGAGACCTTTATAAAAGCGACCTGGCAAACCCCTGGGTTTCGATCAGCTCTGGGAACAACTGGGATATGTTCCTGATTTTTTCTCATCAGGATAATTTCAAGCCGACATTAAATGCAATTTATAGAGATGCTAGCGCCGGAGATAAAGCCAAAAAGCCGGAGCGTTTTAAGGGCAGTAATTCTGAGATTGGTATTTCATTAAGTGATATTCCCGTTGGTATAGAAACATCGCTTAACTACAACTTTTATTTCGGTGCGGGCCTGTGGCAGGGGGATGACGTTGATGAGACGCTCGATGAGCTGATGAACCCGGCAGTGGTTAGCGTTAAGGCATTGTAGGCGCTGTAGCAAAATAGCAGTTGGCCCAATTTATTTGCCGAGTGATGTCAAACGCCCGCTTAGGCGGGAATATAAATTTTGGTGGTTTCTCGAGGCGATTCAAGGTCTTTGCTGTGCCCGCTGCTTGAATATTTTGATTTTACCTGCCCGGTGATATACCTTTTGGCGTCTTAAAAAGTATAAAGTTGGACGACCACTGCTGTGATCCCTCTATCTGTACTCGACCTTTCACCGATAATCGAAGGCGGCAATGCCAGTGATTCACTGCGCAATAGTCGCGATTTAGCACAGCATGCGGAGCGCTGGGGCTACCAGCGCTACTGGCTTGCAGAGCACCATGGCATGAAAGGCATAGCCAGTGCGGCGACCTCTGTGGTGATCGGCCATGTGGCTGCGGGGACATCGACCATCAGGGTGGGTGCCGGTGGCATTATGCTGCCCAACCACGCGCCATTAGTGATCGCCGAGCAGTTCGGTACCTTAGAGGCTTTATTCCCCGGGCGCATTGACCTGGCTGTGGGGCGGGCGCCGGGTACTGATCCGATGACGGCACGGGCGCTGCGTTGTAATCTCACTGCCAGCGTCGACCAGTTCCCTCAGGATGTGCTCGAATTAATGGGCTATTTCAAAGCGGCGCCACCGGGGCAGCAAGTGCGTGCCGTGCCGGGGGAGGGCCTGGCGGTGCCGACCTGGATATTGGGCTCCAGTTTGTTTGGCGCGCAATTGGCCGCTCATCTCGGCTTGCCCTATGCGTTTGCCTCGCATTTTGCACCGGCGCAGATGATGGATGCGATTAAAGTTTATCGGGAGCAATTCAAGCCCTCTGAGGTTTTGGCTGAGCCCTATGTGATGCTCGGTTTTAATGTGTTTGCCGCCGATGATGAGGGCGATGCGACTTTATTGGCCAGCTCCTGGCAGCAGGCCATCGTCAATTTGCTCAGTGGTCAGCCGGGTAAGCTTCCGCCCCCTGTCGCCGGGTATTTTGAGGGGCTGAGTGCGAGTCAGCGCGTGATGGTGCAGAGTATGCTCAGTTGCACTGCCATCGGTAATCCGGGGCAGGTGGGCGAACAGGTTAAGGATTTTATTAAAAGAACCGCTGCGGATGAGTTGATTATTACTTGCCAGAGCTACGACCACTCTGCGCGTTTGCGCTCCTACGAAATTGTGGCCGATGTACTGGCGTGAGCTAGCAGGGCGACATTTCGGTATGTTAATAAACGTTAATAAATATTCATTGATGACAAGTCTTCTTAAAATCTACTGAGGTGAAAAAGTGAATAATAATAATCAGCAAACATTTGACGCGATCATTATAGGTGCGGGCATTGCCGGTATGTACCAGCTGCTCAAATTGCGAGAACTTGGGTTTTCTGTGAAAGTTTATGAGACGGCTGGTGATGTGGGGGGTACCTGGTACTGGAATCGCTACCCCGGTTGTCGTTTTGATTCAGAAAGTTATTCCTACGGTTATTCCTTTTCCAAAGAGCTGCTTCAAGAGTGGGACTGGAGCGAGCACTTTTCGCCGCAACCCGAAACCCTGCGCTACCTTAACCGGGTGGCCGATAAATTTGATTTGCGCAAAGATATTCAATTCGACAGTCGCGTCAAAAAGGCCACGTATAAGGAAGCAGACACACAGTGGGAAGTCGAGCTGGAGGATGGCAGCAGCGCCCGGGCACAGTTTTTAATTTCGGCCACCGGTCCATTGTCAGCTCCGCAAATGCCCAATATAGAAGGCACGGATAGTTATCAGGGTGAGTCCTTCCACACCGCTCGCTGGCCCCGCGACCCCGATGGTTTTGGGGGCAGTAAAGCCATCGACTTCAAAGGCAAGCGTGTCGGGGTGATTGGCACCGGGGCCAGTGGCGTGCAGGTGATTCAGGAAATTGCTAAAACGGCCGATGAGTTATTTGTCTTTCAGCGTCACCCCAACTGGTGCGCGCCCTTAAAAAATGGCCCCGTTAGCGCCGAAGAACAAGCGCAAATAAAAGCCAGCTATCCCGAAATTTTAAAGCGCTGTAGCGAAACCTTTGGCAGTTTCCTGCACAGCCCCGACCCGCGTAAGGCCGTTGAAACATCGGCGGAAGACAGGGAGGCCCTGTTTGAAAAACTTTATGGCGAACGGGGTTTTGGTATCGCGCTGGCAAACTTCAGAGACATTATGGTCGACCCCAAAGCCAACGTCATGGTGAGTGAGTATATTGAGAAAAAAATTCGCCAGCGGGTTAATGATCCCCTTATCGCCGATAAATTAGTGCCGACGAATCACGGCTTTGGCACGCGGCGCGTACCCCTTGAAACCCATTACTACGAAGTTTATAACCAGGCTAACGTGACGCTGGTTGATCTTAGTGAAACACCTATAGAGCGAGTCACCCCAAAAGGTGTGCAAACCACAGGGCAGGAGTACGAACTGGATATGCTGATTTACGCCACCGGTTTTGACCCGGTCACCGGCGCTTTAAATCGCATTGATATTAGTGGTCTCGGCGGGCAAAAGCTGAAACGCAAATGGGCTGATGGGCCACAAACTTACCTCGGTATGCAGGCTCAGGGTTTCCCTAACTTACTGACTTTAGTCGGTCCCCATAACGGCGCAACCCTGTGCAATATCCCGCGCTGCATTGAGCAAAATGTCGAGTGGGTGAGTGACCTGCTGGACTATATGCGCAATAAGGAGCTGAGCTACATCGAGCCCACTCAACAAGCAGAAAATGACTGGACAGAGCATGTCGCTGAAACCGCAGCGCGCACTCTTTTCCCCACGGCCGACTCCTGGTTTATGGGCGTTAACACCAATAACCCTGAGCGCAAACCGAGCTTTATGCTCTACGCTGGCGGCGTGCCCCGTTACAAAGCAAAGTGTGATGAGGTGGCAGAAAAAGCTTATGAAGGCTTTGTGCTGAAATAGGGCTAATACGAATCTGCGTGGCATGATAATTTCAACTTTGGATTTAAGCGCTAATGAGTGAGGTAGATGTTTGACAATATCTGATATGAACCCCGAGGCCGTAGAAAGCTGGGGCATGAGTAATGAGGAGATTGCCGCCTATCCCACGGTTTATCGCGACGACTTGCTGGCGGGCAAGGTAGTGTTAATTGCTGGCGGTGATGCGGGGCTCGGTCGCGCTACGGCTTATCTGTGTGCGCGTCTCGGTGGCGAGGTGATGATTTGTGGCCCGCTGCAAACTGAGCTAGATGCTACGGTGCAAGGGGTCAAACAGCATCTGGGCCGGGATATTCAGGCACAGGCAATGCGCATTCATCAACCCGAGGCAGTGGATGCCTTGTTGGCCCGGGTGTGGCAACAATTTGGCAAGCTCGACATTCTGGTCAATAGCGGGGGTGGTGGGCAAACGCCCGGCGATGCCATCGACTTTTCTGTCGAGCAATGGACGGATGTGGTCGAAAGCAAGCTCAACGGCTGCTGGTACATGATGCAAAAAGCCGCGCAGCGCTGGCGAGAGGATGAGCAAGCGGGCAGCATCGTTAATCTAGTGGCGGATATCTGGCGAGGGATGCCGGGTCTGGCCCACAGCTGTGCGGCGGATGCCGGTCTGGTGTTTGCCGGTAACAGTTTGGCCGTCGAGTGGGCACCCTATAATATTCGCGTGAATTGCGTGTCCCACGGTACCATCGCCCGTTCAGATATAAGCCCTACTGGCCCCGACAACTCTGCCGAATTAACGCGCGCCAACCCGATGCTCAGCTGTGGCGATGTGATGGATATTGCCGAGGCGGTGGTTTATCTGGCCGCGCCCTCGGGGAAATTTATTACCGGTGAATGTTTGACCGTTGACGGTGGACAGAAGCTCTGGGGTGAGGTGTGGCCCAACGGCAAACCCGATTATTTCGCCACACCCTGAGGTGTTTAGCGTGGAAAGAAATTCAGCAATGTATAGCGTAGCGGAGGCAAGGTGAGCGAGGGAAATAAACTGTTCGGCCTGGACGATATCGAGTTAATCGATCAGCCCACGGTCTACGACAAAGATTTGTTCAAGGGTAAAACGGTACTGATCTCCGGTGGTGGTACGGGCATTGGCCGCGGGATAGCGGTGCTCTACGCCCGCCTTGGAGCCAGCGTGGTGATTTGTGGTCGTCGGGCTGAAGCGCTTGAGCAAACGGCGGATTTAATTCGCGACAATTTGGGTATTGAAATACGCAGCCACGCCATGACCATTCGCGATCCACAACAGGTGGCTAGCCTGTTTGATCAAGTTTGGGACGAGTTCGGCAGGCTCGATGTGCTAATTAATAACGCCGGTGGTCAGTTTGGCCAGGACCCCATCGACTACTCTGTTAAAGGCTGGAATGCCGTTGTCGACACTAATTTAAACGGTACCTGGTACATGATGCAAACGGCTGCAAGGCGTTGGCGCGATGCCGGGCAAGCGGGCAATATTATTAATATTGTGGTGAATATTCATCGGGGCACCTTACAGGCGACCCACTCCGCAGCGGCACGTGCGGGGGTGGTGTATGTCAGCAAAAGTGTGGCTGTTGAGTGGGCACCGCTAAATATTCGAGTCAATTGCATATCACCCGGCGCCATTGCTTCCAATGGCCTGCGCAATTATCCCCGTGAAGCAGCTGAAAAATTTAAGTACGCCAACCCGATGCGTCTGGCGGGAAATGTTTGGGATATTGCCGAGGCCTGTGTCTATCTAGGTTCTGGCGCTGGTGATTTCATTACCGGTGAAGTGTTGTCGGTAGATGGTGGTTATCAAATGCTCGGAGAAATTTGGGCTCAGGGTGAGCCGGACTATTTTAGACAGGGGCGAGGTGCAAGCGTAAAATAAAAATCATTGTTACACCGGTCAACAAGCTCGTATAAAAATAAATAACTCAATCGAGGATAAGCGACATGACTGTAAAACACATACTGAAAAACTGTACCGTTCTGGATTTTACCCACGCGCTGGCGGGGCCAACGACGACTCGTTTAATGGCTGAAATGGGCGCCGATATTATCAAGGTGGAGCTGGCACCCTACGGCGATATGACGCGCACCATGCCCTATATAGACAATGGGCGCAGTGCTTATTTCGTGCAGCAAAACCGTGGCAAAAAAAGTTTATGTCTCGATATTCGCGAGCCAGAATCTGTCGACATACTCAAAAAGTTAATTGCTCAAACTGATGTGCTGATTGAAAATTTCACCCCCGGTGTGATCGCCGATATGGGTCTGGGCTGGGAAGTCGCGAAGGAAATTAAGCCCGATCTTATTTACTGTTCGATTTCCGCCTTCGGGCAAACGGGGCCTCTAGCACACTTGCCGGGTTTTGATTATATGGGGCAGGCCTATTCGGGGGTGACCAGTTTAATTGGCGAGCCAGACGATGCGCCAATGATGCCGATGATTTCTATGGGTGACGTTAATACCGGCGTGCATGCCCTGGCGGCGATTAATGGCGCACTGTTTTACCGGTCCGAAGGCGGCGGTGGGCAGTATATCGATTGCTCCCTGCTCGACAGTTATTTCCACTGCCACGATTTTAATGTTCAGCTCTACAGCAACACCAACGGTGAGTCGCAGCCGACGCGCAATGGTCGTCACCACGCTGCGGTAGCGCCGGACGGTATTTTCAAAGGGCGGGATTCCTACATGTTTGTCATCGCCCTGTCGCCGAAACACTGGGCTGCCCTCTGCGAGGTGATGGGCCGCAGTGATTTGATTGACGATAAACGCTATGGCAGCTTTTCTGATCGGGCAGCCCACCTCGACGAAATTATTGAGCTTATCGAGAGCTGGATAGTTTCTATGCCCAGCGATGATGCGGCGCGGGAAGCACTGGAGGCCGCACACGTGCCAGTGGCGCCGGTGTTAACTCCCGCCGAAGCGCTGAACCATCCCCACTTGATTGAGCGCGGTACTGTGCGCACCGTGTCGGATCGTGGTTTGGGGGAGTTTCAAATACCCGGCATGCCGCTGCGTTTTTCGGAGTTTCCCGACACCCTGACGCTGGAAGCGCCTTATCTTGGCGAGCACAACGAAAGTGTATTGCGCGAGCGCCTGTCAATGAGTGCCGAGGAGGTTGCTCGACTGACGCAAAGCAAAGTGCTGCGGGCAGAGGCGATACCGGCTTGAGACGAATGCTTAGCTTGTTATCATTCCTTAAGCTGAGCGAGCATATCGCGGGCACCCTGTCCTAAAAACAGGGTATCGGTGCCCGCCGTTATTAGCGTAAAACCTTTATCAATATAAGGTTTGACCGTCTCGGCAGAAGTGCCGAAGACACCGAGTTTAAGGCCGTTAGCAGTACAGGCCAGCTCTATGCGTTCAACCGCTGTAAGCACTTGCGGGTCTGTGAGCTGACCCGTTTTCCCGAGGCTGGCCGAAAGATCATAGGGGCCGATAAAGACCGGATCGACCCCGGCTGTTGCCGCGATGGCCTCGATATTGTCCACCGCCAAAGCGTGTTCCGCCTGCACCACGACCAGCACTTTGTCGTTGGCCTGCTCAATATATTCTGAAAATGAAAAACCATAGCCCTGGGCGCGTGATATGCCGACACCGCGCTGCCCCTGGGGTGGATACTTGGCGTAATTGACCGCCAGTGCAGCCTGCTCAGCGGTGTTGATTTGGGGCACGATAATGCCAGCAGCTCCACTGTCGAGGGCTTTTTTAATGGCGATCTCGTCGAGGCTGTGAACCCTGACCAGGCAGGGCAGGGGCGATGCTGCCTGGATTAAGTTTTGCATGTCAGCATCACTCAGCGGCGCGTGTTCGCCATCGATAAACAGCCAGTCAAAACCGGCTGCGGCCATTATCTCCGCCACCTGGTGTGCGGCAATAGAAACCAGGCTGCCCACTAAAAGCTCGCCTTCGTTTAAACGTTGTTTAAAGTTTTTCATGCTGATATCCGTAGGCCATTTGATTGAGCAGGGCGATTGACTTAAGGGGCTTAAAAATGAATAAAGTGAGGTTCCGCCAGTGTGCGCAATTCCTCGGGCATGGGCACTGATTTGCGCGCCTCAAAATCAAACAGGGTGCCGGTCGTTTCAACCGTGGCCACGGTTTGCCCCGTTGCGGCGTTGAAAAACCAGTGGAAGAAGTGCTGGGTTTTACCACGCATTTCCCGCAAACCACTTTTGGTGATCAGGGCATCGCCAGCTCTAAAGCTGTGATGAAACTCAATATTGTATTCCAGCGCTGCGCTGCCCAGCCCGTGTTGTTGTCGGTAGCGAGGTGTTAGCCCGTAGTGTCGCTGTAAGTGCGTGACCGCATCGGAGCAGCGCGACATAAAAAACCGTGGGTGGAGATAACCCCGAGCATCGCATTCCCAGGGCTCGATAGTACCGCGAGCGGTGTCAAACAGGCCGTAGTGTTCGGCGCTGGTAAGATCTCGCTGTGCAGGTTGGGGCAAAACTTGTTTGGCGCGCAAGTCCTCGGGTGGTTCGATGGTCATCGCCTGCGCTGCGCAATGTGCGCTTGCGGGGAAGGCGGCTGGCAACCCGGTATCGAGATCGATCAATTGCACATCGATAATAAAGCGAGCGGCGATAGACTCTCTATCATTGGGCAGGGCATCGAGATTGTGCATTTCACTGAAGATACTCAGCGTGTTTTCGCCAATGGATAAAATGCCACTATTTACCGTATAGCTATCCCCATTGTGCATCTCCCGCATAAACAGCACCCGCTCAGCCCGATGAATAAGCGCCAGGTTTGGCTGGGTAGACAAGCCGAGCATGACCTGCAGCTGGCCGCTGGCTTCTGCCGAGCGGGCCAGGTAATACTGAACATTCATGTGTTCCATGACGTCGCATTCCCAGGCTTTGACGTTAGCTCTTACCGTTGGCGTCATGCTGCCCATAGCTTTCTCCCTGATGTTGACACACCGCCAATAATACTTGACTCGGTGAGTGAGTATGTTGATGGTTGCTACCCTAGCACACTGCTCATTTAGCGCTTATCTACTAGATGTTGTAGCGCGAATGCCCGAATAGAAGAAGGAGTCAAAGTGCCAAAGCGAGCGCTAACAAACCAGGAAATAGAGGACTGCTTTGACGTCATGTCAGAGCTGCGTAGCCACCTAAAAAGAGAGTGTTTTTTGTCTACCGTCAGGGCAATGGAAGCTCAGGGTTATCAACTCGCCTACATTGATAATGGCGAAACAGTGGTGGCTGTCGCGGGTTATCGCATTAACACTAATCTGTTTATGGGCAAGCACCTTTATGTCGACGATCTGGTGACAGCAGAGGAGGTGCGTTCACAGGGATACGGCGAGCAGCTGCTAAGCTGGTTGCGGTATGAAGGGGAAAGGCAAGGCTGCAAGGTCTTCCATCTTGACTCTGGCACCCACCGGAGCGAGGCTCACAAATTTTATTTCAGGCAGGGTTTTAAAATTGCCAGTTTTCACTTTAGCCAGCACCTGGGTGATGACTAAAGTGAAAACCTGTTTTGTCAGTGACCCCATCAGAACTGATAGTTAATACGCACCGTAAAATCATCAGAGAATTCGGTGGAGGCGAAGATGGAACCCGAGTTTGAAGCGTCAATAATGTTGGCAAAAGCTTCGACGCTCCAGGTGTTTGACGGCTTATAACGCACCGCCGGTTGCATAAAGAAACCACCGTTTAAGTCGTACAGTATCGACATGTCTATGCGCCACTTGAGATCGGGAAAGGGCTGCTGTAAGGCAAAGACCAGTGCATCCCACCCTCTGCCGTCTTCACCACCGCCGGGCAGGTGGTTTCTGTCACCGCCCAGGCCACTCAGGTGTCGGCCGAGCATATCGCTCTCGGATTTGTGCATCCATTCAAAAATGAAAAAGGTCGCTGGAAATGCATCGGTAAAACGTTGATATTTTTCTATCGTGACACTGGTAATCCATTCATCAGACACTATAAAGTCAGAGCTTAGACTGGGATCAGTGAATTTTTTGTCGGGGGTATAACTGCCTTCAAAGCGCAGTACTAGCTGATCCATAAAGGTATCGGGTTCGGCGTAAAAAATATAATTAAAACCGAGGCCGTAGATATTTTCAGCCGTGTAAACTGCCTGGCCGCCGGCGCGAAGGGGGCCGCCAAAGGCGGTTGCCAGGGTGTCGACAATGTACCTGCCCTGCTCGATGGTGGATACGTTGGGGTCACCAAAACCATCGGTCAGACCAAAGTAAGAGAACAGAGTAAAAGCATCATCAAGAAAACCGTACTCCTCAATCAGGGTGTTGAGTAAGCCCAGTCCGTCGATGCCCGCCAGACTGGTGCTGCCAAACCAGTGCCGCCATGAGTCAAAGCCAAATTCTCCGCTCTCGTCCAGATAAAAAGGCTGGCTGCCCATCAGTTCACCGGAGCCGCCGCCCAGTACGGGTAGTGGTCCATTGAGCAGGCCTTCGGCGGTGCCGTTACCCGGTACCAGTTTGAAAATGGGGTCGGGGTTGTGGCGACTGACGGCAAAAAACTGCACGCCCAAATTGCCTATCTGGCCCTGTAGGCGAACACCGCCATTAATGGCATCGTCGACTTGGTCAAAGCCCGTTTCAAAATCGACGGTAAAGGGGTAGGGTAAAAAACTATAGGGCGAGCCCCGGTTGGGAATAATTGTGGGCTGAAACATTTGTGCGAACACCTCCAATTCCCAATCCGTGCCAAAGGTGTAGCTGGCGCGTACTCCAGGTGAGGATAAGCGCTCGTCCGCGTACTCTTCAGCACCAAAATCTAGAAACAGGTGGCGGCGTAAGTCGAGGCCGTTGGCGACATCGGCAACGCGAAAAAATAGTGCCTCACCCCAGGCAATTTGCTGGTTACCGAAACGTATCCACAAAGGGCCCTTGGCGTAGTCGATATAGGCCATCGGCATATCAACCATGTAGTTGGAACCACTAATGGACAAATAGGTGGCCTCGTCACCGTGGTTGTTGACAGTAAATAAATTGGGGTCGCCGTAGTCATCAAAAACATCGGGTTGATAATAACCGCGTATCTGCATCCTTCCGGTCATGTTATTGCTGATATTCATATCGATATCAATCTGTGCACGGGTAGCAAAAACGTTCCAGTCATTTTCGTTATCAATGAAGGGTTTAGTAATGTTGGGCGGCATGGTGCCTAGAAGACAGGAGCCATAGGCCTCTCCGCCTTGCGCGACCGTCAGTAGCGTCAGCGCATCAAGTAAGGCACAGCCGCCAGGATGATCGAGAACTGTATTGGGTACAGTCTTGCCGTTGAGTGGGTTGCCATTGGGGTTGTTAGGGTTTTGATCCCCGCCAATTTTGTACGCCATTTCCTGGCGAATAAAGCCGGAAACAGATGCGTCGAAAGCCGCTGCCGATGGTGAAATTAGAGCAGATGCGGATAGTGCTAATACAGAGGCGGTAAGTCCAGCTTGATGTTTAATGTTCATTGAATACGCTCCCACGTTCGCTGCAGAATGAGTCTTAAAGTCTCGACACCAAGGACGTTGATGGCGAGACGCGTCATGTAGACTTCTTGTTTCTGGCAAGCGGTGCCCCCTGGGTGTCAAAATAGCGACTACCCAAGGGGTAATTATTGTTATTTATTTTTGATGGAATAAAACGTAAAAAAAGTGCTTAAGCGCCTAGTCGACGAATGGCCTGAACGGTCAGGTACTTGCTGTAGGCGTCCTCATTGTTGAACGATGCCGACAGGCCACCCTTGATCGATTTGGCGTGATTAAAGCGCGTAAAGCGATTGGTCTGCACATCCATGGCATGCACATAGGACCAGGTCCACTCGGGATTGCCCTTGGCATCGAGGTTGGCCAGATCGCCTTTTTTCTGTTGGGCAAAGCCGGTTTCAAAGGAGCGCCACAACTCGCCGCGTCTGTCGTAAGTTACATAACCAATGTTGGCCATATTGCGCACATCGATCCACACGCGTTTCTTGCTGACAGGTGCGCGGGGAAAGCCCAGTGGCTCCGCTTCAACCACAATGACTTCGGGGCAGAGCTGGAAGTCGACTTCGAAGAAGTTCAGGCCTTTTTTACCACCGTGGAGCAGGTGATCTTTTGACCAGTTCTCCTTGTCACCCTGCCAGCTACCCGACTGGGAGCCGAGGAAGGGGCCGCGACCGACAATTTTATAATTGCCCCAGGTCAACATCGGATCACCCGCGCCCCATGCATCGGAGAGGAAGAAGGTAATACCCGGCACCAATGGCTCAAAGCGCTGATTGGTGGGGAAGCGACGCACCCGTTTAAAGGCCGGTAAATAACCAAATAAATCGGGGAATTCCCGCTGATCATATTTCCAGATATTTAAAAAGCTGGTGCCCTTTACATCGTTAGGATAATTAAACCAAACCGATTGGTAGCGCAGTTTGTCCTCATGGCCCTCCCAGTAGGGGCCGTCGGGATTACTGACGAGCGCCACTGTGTTCTTTTCACACCAGCCAATTTGGTAGGAGTATTCGACATCACCTTCGGGGCCGATGTCGTTGTCTTCCACCGCATAGACAGCCGTATCGTGGCGACCCCAGCTAAGTGTCATGTTGGCAAACGCTTCGATGCCGGATTTGGGGTCGGGAAACGGTGAGCCGCCTATCCAGGGCTTACCATCGGGGGTGTGAACAACATTGCCGGTGTTATCAAAAGACGCCATGCCCTGGTTGCGCAGGGTGGCTTCCAGATAGTCACGGGGGTAGAGCTCGGTAATGTCAGTTGTGGTGGGTGCAATGCGAATACGCCGCCCCTGCTGACTGATTTGTAAGTAAGATACGGGGTCGAGAATATCTTTTACAAACTCTACATTGCTGGCATCGACAATGTCGCCGGTCTGTACCTTGCCCTTGGTATAAGCTTCGATGTTGGTGAGTTCTTCTGGATAGGCCTGGCCAATATCGCCACTATTACCCATCAATGGCAGCAAGGATGTTAGTACACCTGCGCCCATTGTTCCCTTAGCCAGTTTGTCCATAAAAAACCGACGGCTATAATCATAGTCATACTTTCTGATATGCATGGTCAAGTTCACTCCCTTGTTATAGTTTTATCCAAAGACCCGAGACCTTGGGTCGCCAGCACTGATTCCAGCTAAGCAGAAGGCCACAGCCAATTTCCCTGGATATGTACTTCATACTCCCGAGTCTTTCATAGATTAATGCTGGGTGTCTGCTGGTAGTTTTTGCAGGTTGTAGCGGATGAAAATGTATGAAGACTTGTTAATAAATAGGAAATGAAAATTATCTTGCCATAAAGAACGGGTGTTTATTTGTGGTCGCAATAGGGTGGGAAAAGACAAGTATTGGCAGTAAAGACCGGCGTTCAATGGCAGGATGTGGGTGCCATCACCGCGCTGTCGAAGAGTCGAAGTTTTTGCTACTAAGTATTGATAGACGGTTTTAATGCGGATGTTTTTAGCGACGGCTTACTTAAGAAACTCGATGGATAATTGAAGAAAAGCCATTGATCGGAATTTAATGTTCGGGCCTATCATTTTCCCGTTTAAGACAGCGTGTCGTCGGGTCTTGCCGCGATAAGAATAGCACTTGGCTGCATAATGCAGGCCTGCCGACACAGGCCGCAGCCGACACACACTGCGTTATCGATATGCGGTTTTTGGCTATCCCAAATTAGCGCCCCCGGCACGGGGCAGCTGGTCTCACAGGCGCCGCATTCAGGGCCGCTGTAGGGCAGGCAGGTTTGTTTATTGATACTGGCTCTGGCCAGCTTTGGCAGTGGTAGTGACGGAGCGGTTTCATCCTCGTTATGGCAATCTTTATCGGTATTGTCTTCTGCCGACTTGAACTCTTTGGCTGTCTTTTGCTGACTGGATATTAATTGCGTTAAGTTCAAAGCCTCTTCATTGCAGGCCTGTACACAGGGCCAGTCGCTACAAAGATGGCAGCCTTTGTTGAGTAAGTCGAGTGCAGGTGTACCCATGGCTTTGACGCCAACTCTGGCTGATAGTGGGAAAATCACTTGATGAGGACAGGCCGCTATGCAGTCGCCGCAGCGGGTGCAGGCCAGTAAAAAGTCGAGTTCGTCAGTGGCGTAAGGGGGGCGAATCCAGCGCTGTGCCGCTTTGTTTACTTTGGCGTCAGCGTGCTTGAGCACTTCCCGCGTGCTATTGCGAAAGATGGATTTAAAGAAATCTCGCCTGTCCATGCCTAGCGCCTGTTCATCGTTGGGGTTCTACCGGGACGAGAGCGAATTGGTGCGGGCGCTTAATTCATCCCGCGCTTTATTGCGCAGCATTTTTTTGCGCTGCGCGATGCTGGCTCCCGCCAGTAGTAGCAATACCAGTGTGACGATAATCCCCAGTGGCCCTATCGCCAGCGGCTCACCAACCCGCAGGGGGAAGTCGATAATATAGCGTTCGCCTTTATCCAAAAATGAGGCGCTAATAATGTAATCACCCTGTTTGTGGAAGTTGAAACTCTGGCGGTAGACATTGTCATCGAGAACCTGGGCGCCCAGTTGTTCGGGTTTATCGGCGAACCAGTTGTCGCTGCGCACACTAAAGTGAATATCTGCATTTAAGGGTTGTTTGCTGCCGCCAAGTCGGCTGACGTATAAATTAATACGCCCGGCTTCACCCGGTTTTGGGAAGGCGGGAAAGACCATGGCCGTCACAAAAAAATCGCCAATCAGTGTTTCGATATTCATACTGGGCGGTGTGTTGGAGTCTTCATTTAAGCTGTAAGCGGGCCTGCCTAGCACATGGTGAGCTTCAGCCAGGGGCATAAAGCCAGCGATAAAAGATAAGCTCAGTAGAGCGATTAGTTTTGTCAGTCGCGGTTTTCTTGGCGGCGTTCTTAATGAGCGTGTGTCTTGCAAAATATTTTTCTCAGGGGCTTTTATGCATTTAATTATTAAGTATTTAACACGTACTAAATGAGCTTTCATGAAACAGTATGCCGCATAACACGACCCTGTGAGCGCTCGACAATGCGAATGGGCAAGCTGGGGTGGGGGCACACTTCAACGCATAAGCCGCAACCGACACAGCCAGACTGAATCACTGGTTGATATTGATTCCATTGCTTAAAATTAATGCCCTCTTCACCGAGGGGACAAATACTCACACAGGCGCCGCAAATACCTCTGTCCACCCAGGGGTAGCAGGCGCTGCGGTCTATCTGCGCGATACCCATGTCGACCTTTTCACGCGCGATGGGGCTGAGTGCATTGGTGGGACAAACCTCGGTGCATTTACCACAGAGGGTGCAGGCTTTTTGTTCCGGGTTGATATAGGGCGTGTTCACCTGTGCCCCACCGTCACGCTGATGAAATTGAATGCAGCGCGGCGGGCAAACTTCTCCGCACAAGCCACAGCCAATACAGGCGGAGATAAACTCGGCATCACTTTTTAAAGCGCCGGGTGGTTTCAGGTGTCGCCGACTAAGTCGATGTTCGGCGGGTGCCAATAAACGATTGAGGGCAAAGGGTATTGCCCCAGCTGCAAACACGGCCGTTGATGTCACTATCCATTGCAGGAAATTGCGCCGACGCATAGGGATTAATTTTCCCCCGCCATTTTTTCGGCCGGGTTAAACGCGGTGTTTTGTTGCTTGTATTGGCGACCCAGGTGGCCCGGTCCCTGATTGGCAATATCTTGCGGGCTTAAATAAAACGTCATTGCCTCCGTCGGGCAGACGGCAATGCAGGCGCTGCAGTTATTGCATTCCTGCCCAAAGTGATCGTGCAGAGGGTCGAGGCCAAACTCACAAACCGCCGTGCATTTCGCGCAGTCGTTACAGCTTTCAACAATACGTTTAATGCGCAGTAGTCGAAAGCGACCGAGCAGTGAATAGAGGGCACCACCGGGGCATATATAGCGACAAAAGCCACGGCGGCTTAGCAGTAAATCAAATAATAAAGTCAGTAAAAAGAACACCACACCGGAACCAAAACCACCCAGCGCAATGGCGTAATAGATTTCTCGCCCGATAATGGCTGGCGGGTAAATGGCGGCAAAGGCCGCGGAGCCCGTTGCCACCGCGATGGCAAGGCCAATGGCGAGCACTAAATATTTCAGGCGACGATCAAAGCGCCTATTGCCAATATGCAGGCCGGACTTGCGCAATAATATGCCGAGATTGCTGTTGAGCTCGTAAAGAAATGTCGCCGGGCAAATCCAGCCGCAAAAAAAGCGCCCAAAAAATACTGTCAAAATAACGGGAATAAGCGCCGTTAAAATAAAGGGCCAGTAAAATGTCTGGCTGCTGACGAGATGGCCGAGCACGGCAAGGGGGTCGCTTAATTGCAGGCTACCAAAGGTGCCCGACCAGGTATTGCCTTTGAGTGCGTCGAGCTGGTCTTCAGGGTCAGTGACAAAGGGGCTGCTAAGCCACTCCATTGAATTGTAGATTTGTTTTTCACTGCCACTGAGTAAGTCGTAAGTGTGGGCTGCAAGGTAGGTTTGATAGACGTGAAGGAAGGGGATCAGCACGAGCATCGTAAATACGATAGTCAGACTCACCCAGCGTAGTTTATTGAGATGCCTCCAGAGGAAAAAGGGTTTGTGGACAGCCTTATTCGTCGCAGTCGGGTTCATAGGCGTCTTGTTCATGCGTGTGTGTAATTCGGGATAATGCGTATCGCCTGGGGCAGCTGAATGCAGGAGCGCTCGCACAGGCCGCAGCCGACACAGTCATCCAGCACATGGGGTTGTTCCAGCAGGCCGGTGCGTATCGCTACATCTTGCAGGGGGCAGGCGCGGTAGCAAACTCCGCAGGTTTTACCCTGAAAAGACAGGCAGAGATTTTCGTCCACCACCGCCTTGCCCATTTTTACTTGTTCGAGAATGGGTTCCATCAGGCGTTCAATCGGCACAATGGCATTGGTGGGGCAGATATCACCACATTTCATACAGAGAATGCAGGCCTGGTCGCGGGGAATAATATAGGGCGTGCCGAAAGATGCCGTGCCGTTTTCCAGATCAAAAAATTGAATGCAACGATTAGGGCACACTTCGCCGCACTGGCCACAGCGGATACAGGTGCTTTCAAAAGCCTCTTCTGGGAGTGCGCCGGGGGGGCGTAGATAGCGCGGCGGCGCGGTGCCCCCGAAGGTCAGCGCGGCGGCTGTCGCTGGCAGCCCGAGACTGCCCGCCGCGCTGGTGAGGCCGATTGACTTGATAAAATCTCGCCGTTTCACCGTGTGCTCTCTGCCGTGGTCGCTATCTTTGACAAGCCTTTAAGCCTTCTCAATGCGCATCGCCAGCTTTTTAAAATCGACTTGCCCGGAGACGATATCCCACACCCGGCTCGAAGTTTTATTAACCAGCCATTTGTTTTTTTTCGGATCGGCGCTATCGGCGACAGATAAATTCCAAGGACTAAACATATAGCCGCGGGGCACGCTGTTGCGGGCCGGGCGCACTAAGCTTTTAGTACCCACCTGGGCCTTGGCCTGAAACTCGCCACGGCGGGTGATGAGGTTGATTTTATCGCCGTCTTCAATGCCCAAATCTTTGGCATCCTCGGGGTGCATTTCCACATACATCTCCGGCACGAGCCTCTGGGTAGTGGGGCTGCGCATGGATTTGGCCGTGTGAAAGTGCTCGTAAACTACGCCCAGGCCTAGCCAGTAGGGGTATTTGTCTTTGGGCACCGCGGACCATTTCTTGCCGCGAAATTCGTCGTCGGGTAAATCGGGGGTCAGTCCTTTGTCTCGGGCCTCGCGCAGCAAGTCCATATGGTCAATGGTGTAGTGGCCCTCTTTGCTGCCAAATTCCATCAGCTTTTCAGTAATGGCTTTGCGGTCAGAGTAGTCCTGGCGACAGGTTTTGAGATGGACCTTGCCATCTTTGGTGCGAAAGTAACCGTAGGGTCTGTTTTTCCATTCACCTTCCTGCATCATAAAGCGACGCTTGGTGCCGCCGGCCTTGGCGATGGCGTAGGTGGGTGCGGGCCATTGAATGCCGCGTATGTTTTTCAGTTGCTCGTAGGGTGAAATGCCGTCAACGTTTTCGACATCGAGTATGCCTGTCAGGTCAGTATCACTACCTTGCGAGGCGCGGATCACATCGCGGAGGATTTCCTCGGCATCGTAAAAGCCGTTTTCACCCCGTTGGTAGGGCAGGGTCTTGTCCATATCGAGACCGAGCAGTTTGCCGATACCCTTGGCTTTGTCGATGACCATGTCGAGGTCGGGGCGACAGCCTGGTGGTGGCATCACCGCCTGTTCGACAATATTTAAGCGTCGCTCAGAGCTAATATAAACGCCTTGCACCTCGCCCCATGTGGCTGCGGGGAAAATAACATCGGCGTAGAGGTTGTTGGGCGCATGGCGATAAATTTCCTGCACCACGTTAAATGTTTTGTTTAAAGCGGGGCGGACAAGATTATTCTGGTCGGGTAAATCGACATGGGTGGCATAAACCAGAAACATCGCTTTGACCTCACCTTTTAAGGCTCGCTCCATCATGCCTATCGCCATGCCGGGGTTCTGGGCTTTCATTGCCGTATCTAGATTGTGCAGAGGTACACGCCAGTGTTTGGCAATATGAGCGCGATGCTCATCATTTTTTAAGGGTTCGTTAAAAGGTAAGCGGCCGGTCAGCCCTCCGGTAAAGCGCTCGCCCATGGCATTGGGTTGGCCGGTCATGGAGAACGGCCCGCAACCGGGCTTGGCCAGATTGCCGGTGAGTGTCAGTAAATTAATAACAGAAATAACATTGTGCTGGCCGTGAATAGACTGGTTGTAGCCAATGCCCCACATAATCACCACACCACCGTAGCCGGCACTCGTCGATTCGGCGATGCTTTGCCCGTTTTTGGCGCGACTAAGGCGCTTGCGGGTGGCATCGGCAAACATATTGGCCACCCGGCGAATTAATGCCGGGGGCACATCGTGCCCCGGCCCGCCCATGCGATCCTGCACCTGCTCGGGGCTATATTCATTGGTCACGGTGTCAATATATTCTTCCCAGCCGGTGACGTGCTCGCGCAGAAAGCCCCAGTCGATAACATCCGGGTGGTCTTTTAATAGCACGTGGGCGAGAGAATTAAGAAAGCTAATATCGCCGTTTAAAATGGGCACATGCACAGAGTTGTCGGGGTTGATGTCTTCATAACCTTTGGCCGTGCCGGTGTAGCGCGGGTCGACGACCACCGTGGGAATATCATTCTTCTTTTTGTGGTCGGCCGCGCGCCAGAAAATAATGGGGTGGGCCTCGCGGGCGTTGTGGCCAAAGTGGATGATCATGTCGCTCAGTTCGATATCTTCATAGGCCAGTGGCGGTGTATCGGAGCCGAGGATTTTCGAATAGCCGGTCACCGCTGAGGTCATACACATCCGTGCATTGGCCTCAATGGTGTTGGAGGCGAGCACGCCCTTCATAAACAGGTTTTCCATATACTGACCTTCCATGGTCAGCTGGCCCGAGCCGTACAGGCCTATCGAGTTGCCGGTGTATTTTTTGGCGAAGTGGGCAATCTTGTGATCGACCATCTCGCTGGCTTCTTCATAGGGCACGCGTACAAAGTGTTCTTCATCAAAGGAGCCCTTGGTGTTACTAATATATTCCAGGTCACCATGGCCGGGTTTTTGCCACTCAGCCCAGACATCTTTGCGCACGTAGGAATCGCCCTCCATGCGATCGACATAAATGGGTTCGGCGGCGGTCAGGCCTTTAATGCACTGTAAGCCGTAATTGGTGGGGTGCTCCTTATCGGGGCGCATGGAGACAATCTTGCCGTTTTCCGCCTGAATCACCGTGCCGCAACCCACGCCGCAGTAGGGACATTGGGCCAGAGCTGTGGTTCGACTCACCGTGTTGGTTTCATCGGTGCCGGTGGTGGCGGCTTCCAGCTCGGGATTAGCGCCGATCATTAAACTGGCACCGGTTGCAGTACTGGCGATAAAGGCGCTGCTCTTGAGGAAGTCGCGTCGATCCATCTTGATTCGTTTCACCCTAAGAACCCTCGTTGTCAGCTAGCAAATGTAAATAAACAATAATGTCGTCGATTTCCTGATCACTTAAATTGGCCATGCCGTCGGGGCCAGAGAAGCCCAGCATCCGCGTATTGGATCGACCGTCTTTAATGGTGGCGCGTAAAAATCCGTCCGAGGCATGGCTTATCGTGCCCGCTCTACCAATAGCGGTGCCTGTGCCCCCAGCTATATAGCCATCACCCTTGCGACCGTGACAGGTCGAGCAAATAAGGTCGAAGGACTCTTTGCCTCTGCGTACATCACCCTGAGAAGCGGGTTCTGCGTCAATGGCCACGGAGCGGTCGGGCAAAGTGGCGAAGGAGCGTAGGTAGGCCAATACCGCCTTGCCCTTATCTGCTCCCAGATAAGCAAAGGACGGCATGCCGGTACCCGGGCGGCCGCCGAGCATGGTTGCCAGAATAAAGCGGTCGGAGGCGACACTGAGAAACTCAGGGTTAGACAGTGATGGTGCAAACCCCGGCTTGCCAATGGCATCGGCCTGGTGGCATACCGCACAGCTTTGCGCGTAAATCCTGGCGCCTTGTTCGATGCTGGCTTTGTCGGCTGCCTGAGCCTGACTGGTGATGAGTATTGGGGCTATAGCAAAAGCCACGATAACAGATAAAAGAGATCGTTTGATGTTGCTCATGTTGTTGTTTTACTCGCAAATAATAGCTATTACAGCGTGGGATAGATGCGCTTCAAGGAAGAATTACTAATTAACTAACGCACGTCACTGTCTAGCTGCAATGATTATTGTCTGCTTATGCTTACCAGAGCATGACATGCATCATCAATTCTTGAGTTTTAAAATTACTTTTTAGTGTGCTTTGAACACTGTGCTGTTATTGCAGATATTGGTGACTGACTACGATCAAAAAACTGTACGGAAAAGCATTTTGCGACTGTCCTCCGGCCAATGTGGGAGAAAGGTTTTGCAATTTATGTCTTGCGATAGCTCTGCATTAAGGCTTGTGCGGCAATCTGCATCCGTTCTTCATTGTAAGGCGCATATCCAAAAATCACCTGACGTTTGGCCAGGCTTGTAGCCTTGTGTGAGAACTGCGCAACGCTACCCAACTCAATATTCGCGGTTCTAGCTGCACTAAAAAATTGCTCGGGGTTTACCTCGGCGTGTAATTTAGCAATTAAATGCAAGCCGCCATCCAGGGGGGTGGCCTCTAGAAGCTCGTCCAAGTGTTGCTCCAGCGTGGTCAATAAACTGTCTTGGCGCAGGGCGTAGAGGCTACGCATACGGCGCAGGTGACGTAGAAGATGGCCGTCATTGATGAAATCCGTTAGCACTGCTTGCTCGAGTGGGGGTGAGTGCCGGTCCAGCAACCAGCGGGCGCTGGCGATGGGATCGATGATCGCTTCAGGCACGACCATATAACCCAGGCGCAGAGCGGGAAATAGCAACTTGCTGAAGCTGCCCATATAAATAACCTGCCCTGGTGCCGCCATGCTGTGCAAGGTGGTAAGAGGGCGACCGCGATAGCGATATTCGCCGTTGTAATCATCTTCCAGAATTAGAGTTGAGCTGCGTGCTGCCCATGCCAGTAGGGCTTTACGCCGTGATGGACTTTGGCTCATGCCCAGCGGGAAGTGGCTGGCCGGTGTGGAGTAAAGAAGTTTGGCGCCTTCCACCGGCAACATGTCGACCTTGAGTCCCTCTGCATCGACTTCGACAAATCGAGTTTTGGCCCCGGCCATTGTAAATACCGTGGCAGCCGGGGTGTAGGCCGGTTCTTCGAATAGCACGGGGTCGCCGGGGTCGATAAAAATCTTGGCCAGCAGTTCAAAGCACTGCTGAACACCGGCGCTGACCACGACTTGCTCGGGCACCACGCGCATACCCCGAGCCATCACTAAATAATCGGCAATGGCCTGTCGCAGGGGCCAATAGCCACAAGGGTGAACGGCCTGCTGCCAGAAGCGACTGCTGTGTTTGAGACGACGGTTATAGAGCCGAGCCCATACTTTTTCTGGAAATTCGCTAAAGGCGGGGATGTGGGCGCGAAAGGGCAGTGGCGGCGGATTGTGTCGCTGTGAACCAATAAAATTGCCCGCTTTATCGAGAGTGGCTATGCGTTGGGATAGTTTCGTGCTCAAGTTGATGGTGGTGCTTGGTATTGTTTTTGTCCTGCGTGGGGCGCGGGTGGCCAGTCCTTCGCCAACGCGATAACCGGCCCCGGGGTGAGCCTGAATAAAACCTTCCACTGAGAGCTGCTCATAGGCTTTGATTACCGTGTTGCGGGCGATATTGAGCAGGCTGGCGAGGCTGCGAGTCGAGGGCAGGGGGACGTTGGCCTTTAATACACCTTGCCAAATAAGCTGGCGTAATTGCTCCTCAAGTTGGCGATAGAGGGGGGCTTGTTGAGCAGGATCTAGGTGCAGGGACTCTAGGGGGAAGCGCTGCCTGGCTTGGTGCTCTGAGGCTGGTTTTATTTGAGTTTTACTGGTTTTCAACTGGTTCTACCAATTTGTTTAAAAGTGGATCTTTTGGGGTGTCGGTTTAATGGGCATAATTTAGCGGCATGACATCACCGGAGGCAAGTGCTTTGTGCCTGCTAGATTAAGTAGAACTATGGAGAAATCCCAATGAAAGAACTAATTTTGCTGAGAATTAAAACAGTTGTTGGTTTGTTACTGCGTTGTTTGATGATGCCCTTGGCCTTGAGTGCGGCGCCCCTAAGTTATGGCGCCACTGACAAGATAGGTATTATTGTCTTTGATGGAGTGCTAACCAGTGACGTTACCGCGCCGTTGGAGGTTTTCGGTGCGGCCAGTAAAAAAGCCTGGTTTTCCAGCTATCAAGTGCTACTGATTGCAGCGACAGATGATAAAACCATAACCACAGAAGAAGGTTTAACATTGGTGGCCGATAACAGTATTTATGATGCGCCTAAGTTAGATGTATTGTTAGTTGCCAGTGCCTACGATATGCAGCCCTGGTTGCAAAATAATGATTTAACGGACTTTATTAAAACCCAGGCGAAAACAGCGCAGTGGTTGGCGAGTAATTGTTCTGGAGCCTTTTTACTGGCCGAAGCCGGTTTGCTCGATGGCAAAAGAGCGACTACCTGGGCCGGTGGCGAGGGGTCTTTGGTCAAGGCTTATCCGGCAATTAAGGTGCAATACGATAAAAATGTGGTGGTCGATGAGGGTGTGATTACCTCCAATGGTGGCCCGGTTAGCTATCAGGCCGCCTTCGAATTATTGACGCGTTTAAGTTCAGAAAAATATGCCGCTGAAATTGCCGAGTCGATTCAATTTAACCGTTTAAAATCAGCATTTATTAAGTAGTCAAAATTATTAATGGATAACTTTATGGAAGTAACACAGGCCATTACACAGCGGCGTACGGTGAAACAGTTTGACCCCGAGCATCGACTGAGTAATGAGGAATTTCAAACGCTAATACACCACGCAACGCTAGCGCCGACCTCGTTTAATATCCAGCACTGGCGTTTTGTTCGTATAAGCGATCTGCAATTGCGAGCTGATATTTGCAGTGCTGCATGGGAGCAAGCCCAGGTAGTGCAGGCGTCTGAGTTATTAGTGGTTACCGCCGATATTAAGGCCTGGGATAAATCCCCCGAGCGCTACTGGCGCAATACCGATGCCGATACGCAAGCAATGGTGGTTGCCATGTTGACGGAATTTTATCAGGGACGTGAATGGATACAGCGGGATGAGGCTATTCGCTCCGCGGCCTTTGCCGCGCAAAACCTGATGTTGAGCGCCAAGGCCATGGGTTATGACTCCTGCCCAATGATTGGTTTTGATCCAGACGTCGTAGCGCAATTAATACATTTACCGGCGGATCACCTGGTCGTTATGTTACTTGCCATTGGTAGGGCTACAGCTGAACCGGCACCCCGGGGAGGGCAATTGCCCATAGATGAATTGTTGATAAATAATCGTTTTATTGACTAAGCTGGTACTTTAAATTCTGGCAAAACTTCATTAATTAATAACCGACTTTGTTCGAGTAAGTCTGCGTCATCATTACCCATGGGGCGCAGAATAAATTTTGAAATTCCTTCCTCTGCATACTGGTTAATGCGCTGGTGAATTTGTTTGGTTCCAATGGCGACGGTATGGCTGAGGTCTTTACCCGGTGCCAATTTACTAAAGCGGGAGAGCTCGCGTTGTGCGATGTCATTGCTGGCCTTGCCAAAATAAAAGAAAAAACCGGTGCCGTAGTGGTCGTCGTCAATATGGCGGCCGCTCACTTTTAAGGCTTCTACAATGGATTTTTTCGCTAGTCCCGCCTGTTGGGGTGACTCTAGCCCCGCTTGCCAGCCAGTGCCGATTCGCGCTGTGCGTTTAATGGCAGCCTCGCTACTGCCGCCTATCCAAAGTGGTAGCTCACGCTGTGTAGGCAGGGGTGAAATTACCGCGTCGTGATATTGGTAGTGCTCGCCGTCGAGGCTGACGGGGCCGCCGCGCCAAAGTTGGCTGATAATATCGAGGGCCTCATCGGTGCGCTTGCCACGGCCTTTGGTGCCGCGCCCGGTGGCCTGCCATTCAGGCGCGCGGGCCGTGCCAATACCAAAGGCGGGTAGCATGCGGCCCTTGCTGAGGAAGTCGATAGTGGCGCATTGTTTGGCTAACACCAGGGGGTCGCGCAGGGCGGCCGAGGCGACGTTCATACCGAATTTAATGCGTTGCGTGGCCCCGGCGATGGCGGCGAGGGCGGTGATGCATTCGAGGAAGGGCTCGCTGGAAATAAGCCGGTCAGTTTGCCAGATAGAATCGACGCCACCCTCCTCGCACAGCTCGACCCAGCGCCAGAAGTTATCGACCTGCTGGAAGGGGAAGCGGGCGAGCCCGAGTCCAATACCAATCGCCATGGGGATTCTCCCGTTTTATTTAATTATTATCCAATAGTGCTTTTTAGATAGGCTTACTTTAGCTCGGCTTAAATTCTGCGGCGGTGAAGGCTTGCAGAGTGCGGGCAATATCTTCGTCGCTGGCACCCGCCAGGGGTGAAATAATCTGCGTGTGAATGCCGGTCGTCATATCGGCCTGCAGGCGCTGTCGGCATTCGTCGGCACTGCCGATCACGGCGATTTCATCAATTAATGCGTCGCTCATCGCCGCCGCTGTTTTCAGGCGGTCTTTGGCGGCCCAGCCCTCGGTAATACTGTCGGCGGCACTTGAATAACCGGCCCAGGCGAGGAATTTATTGTAAACCGGGGTGGCGTAGTAGGGCGCAAAGGCGGCGCGGAATAAGTCCCGTGCGGCGGCTTTGTCGTCGGTCACCAGCACCATGGCGCGGTTGACGATTTCCACCGACTGCCAGTCTTTGCCGGCTTTTTCAGCACCGACTTTTACATGCTCAATCATTTTACTCAGGGCACCCTGTGGCCACAGGTTGAAGATCACGCCGTCGCCAATTTCGGCGGCCATCTCTATCATTTTTGGGCGCAGGGCGGCGAGGTAAATGGGCGGCGGCTGGTCGATAGGGTCTTGCCGATAACCCTTGCTATAAAGGCCGTCGAGGTCAAAGTTGGATTTTTCACCGGCCAGCATAGAGCGCACCATGAGCGCGGTGTTCTTGACGCGAGTGACGGGTTTTTCCAGGGGGATGCCGTGCCAGTTGTTCATCATTGTCTGGCTTGAGGCACCGAGGCCCATCACGAAGCGTCCGGGCAGCACTTGCCCCAGTGTATTGGCCGTCGCCGCCAGCACAGCGGGGGTGCGGGTGTAGACCGGCGTGACGGCAACGCCGATGCGTATCGACTGGGTATGCCCCGAAAGTGCGGCGGCGCTAGTTAGCGAGTCGGGCGAGCCACCATCGGCAAACCAGGCATCGCTATAGCCCTGAGCTTCCGCCCACTTGGCGCGCGCAATGGTGTCGCTAACCAGCGGGCTGGCGGGCAGGGTAACGGCGACGCGCTTGGGCAGGGGAGTTCCTTGTGACATAGCTTTTCCGGTATAAATAAAGATTGGCGTGCAGTTTCCCATTTTGCGGCAAGCTTGTTCAAGCTGTATGCTAGTGACAAATAATTATCGGGGTAAAGTAAATGAGTTCTAGCACAGAATTGACGGCGGTTCGCGCTGGCCACGAATTTGACGAGGTGGCGCTGGAAAAATTTCTGGCAGCCAATGTTGAAGGTTATCAGGGGCCGCTAAAAATCCAGCAGTTCGATGGTGGCCAGAGTAACCCCACCTTTAAATTGTTCTGTGGTTCGGGCGTTTATGTGATGCGCAAGCAACCACCCGGCGAGCTACTGCCCTCCGCCCACCAGGTTGACCGCGAATACCGCATTATGAAGGCGCTGTGGGATACCCCCGTGCCGGTGCCCGAGATGCTCTGCCTGTGTGATGACGCGAGCGTGATCGGCACTAAGTTTTATGTCATGGCGATGGTCGAGGGGCGAATTTATTCTGAAATTCTGCTGCCCGATGTTAGCCCCGCCGACCGCCGTGAAATGTACCTCGATATGATGCGTGTACTGGCCAAGGTGCATGCCGTTGACTATAAAGCAGTGGGTTTAGAGACCTACGGTCGCCCCGGTAATTATTACGAGCGGCAGATTTCCCGCTGGACCAAGCAATACCGAGGCGCGGAGCTGAAAAAGATTGATAGCATGGACAATCTGCTGGAATGGGTGCCCGCTCATTTACCTGACGCTAGCGAAACGACTATTGCCCACGGTGATTACCGCCTGGCGAATATGGTCTTTCACCCCACCGAGCCACGCATCGTCGCCGTGCTCGACTGGGAGCTGTCGACCCTGGGCCACCCGCTGGCCGATCTCGGTTATAGCTGTATGGAGTTTAATGCTGACTTCTACGGTGAGGTGCGTCTGCGCGGGCCTGAGCGCGAGAGCCTGGGTATTCCCGGCGAAGCAGAAATGGTCGCCGAGTATTGCAAAAGTTCAGGGCGCGAAAAAATCGATAACTGGAAGTTTTATGTTATTTACAACCTCTTCCGTTCAGCCGCTATTGTGCAGGGTGTTTACAAGCGGGGGCTGGATGGCAATGCCAGTTCGGAGTCGGCCCTGACCTATGGCGATGAGTGTCGCAACCGTGCTGACAGAGCCTGGGAGCTGGTGCAAGAGCTGTAAGCGTGAAAAAAAACCGAGTAATAAAATACCCTGATAAAATGGGGCAATAATTTTTACGCAATAAAAAAGGGAGCTAACTAGCTCCCTTTTTTAATTTTAAATAAAGTTCAAAGAACGATATCAGCCATTAACTCCAGCCCTTCGCGGGTGGTTTCACCGCCCAGCAACATGGTCGAAACATGGCCTTTCTTACCGGCTTCAAGCCAGCGCTGTGAGCGCTCGCGAATACGCTCAGCCGGGCCGACCAGATGTGCGGCATCGACCAGCGCATCGGGCACTGCCGCAGAGGCCTCCTCCTTTTTGCCATCCAGATAAAGATCCTGAATTTTGACGGCGGCGTCACCAAAGCCTAAACGGGTGGCGTAATCGTTGTAAAAGTTTTTCGAGCGCGCACCCATACCACCGATGTACAGGGCCATATTATCTTTCAATGGTTTCATGCACTGCTCTACGTCGTCGCCAATAACGACTCGTACGAAGGGCGCAATCTCGAAGTCATCGAGGGTTTTATTACCGGCATCGGCAAAGCCTTTTTCGATCGGCTCGGCAAATACATGGTATTGCTCGGGGTCCATCCACACCGGGAAAAAGCCATCGGCGACACTGGCTGCCGCGCGCACGCCGGCGGGGGTAATGGTGGCGGCGAAAATGGGGATTTCAGCTTTGCAGTGCAAAATACTTTTCAGGGGTTTGCCGAGGCCGGTGGCACCCTCGCCAGTGTAGGGCAGCTGATACTGCTTGCCATCGAAGGTGGCGGGGGCTTCGCGGGCGAAGATCTGCCGCATAATGGCGATATATTCTTTTAGCCGTGTCACCGGCTTGCCGTAGGGCACACCGTGCCAGCCTTCAACCACCTGGGGGCCAGAGGCACCGAGGCCGACAATAAAGCGATTGCCCGATAATTGACTGAGTGACATCGCCGTCATCGCCGCCATGGCGGGGCTGCGGGCGGGCATTTGCATAATCGCGGTGCCGACTTTGATAGTGCTGGTGTTGGCGAGTATCCAGGTGGCGGTGGTCACCGCATCAGAACCGTAGGCCTCGGCTGTCCATACGGAGTCGTAACCTAGCTCTTCCGCAAACTTGATGGTGTCGAGGGGGATTTTTACTGTATTGCCGGAATAGCCGGTCATTAAGCCGAGTTTCATAATCGTTGTCCTGATGTTGTGAATTTCACGCTGCCTTGGTGGCGTATTTTTTGTGGCGTGTCAAAAATCTAACGATAGCAAACTGCGGTGTGCGGGGCTAGAAATGACTACCGGGGTGCGGGCCAAATCGACAGAGCAAAGCCAGCTTTGTTGGCTACTTATAATAACCTTTTTAATATAAAGGTCTTTACTTTGCTGGGCGCCTGGTGTATATCCACTCATTCCGTATGGTTATACCCTGGATTAATGAGGTGGGGTTTACCTGCGGATTGCCAGCAATAGGATGCGGCAGCGAGGGAGAGTACTTCTTTAGAGATGAAGAGTTTAAGGGATGAACAGTCAGGGATGATAAATAAAAACAAAAAAAACTAAAACAGAGACTGTTACCCATGGCGATTTTTTCCAGAAATAACACCGACCAAACTGCGCAAGCCACGACTACGCAATCCACCAGCCCACAGTTAGCACCAGCAAACACTCTTCAGCCCGACACCCCTCTTGCCCAGCCCTCAAACTTTGCCAGTACAGCCCCAGCTATGGGGGCGCTGGATGGTGAAGGACAAGCTGCAGATCTACATCCTTTGCGTCTCTTGTCGGAGGGTGATTTTACGGCTCCTGTGGCGCTACACAATTCGCAGCCCGCGCAATTGGCGGAGTGCATCAGGCTTAAGGTGGGCGCGACCATTGGCAAAACCCAGGTGCTGATGAAGGAACTCAACAGCGAAATAAAAGTAATTACCCAGCAGAGTAAACAGCAGGTTGAATCGCTGAGCTGGGATACCGAAGATGAGTTGAAACGCACCCGTGAAATGGGTGAAAACCTCAGTACAGTGGCCGCTGCTGGTGAGCAACTGTCAGTGAATATGAAGGATATTTCGGCCAATGCCGAAGAGTCGCAACAACACCTGAGTGAGGTGGTAGTGACGACCAATGAGCTGTCCTCTGCGGCCAGGGAAATTGCCGAGAGGACTGAGCAGGGGCGAAAAATTAGTGCAAAAGCGGTGGTGGATACCGAAACAGCGGCAGCGCAATTTGCCGACCTTGAGGCCGCCGCCATTGAAATCAGTAAGGTGACGAATACCATCTCCGAAGTGTCGGACCAGACTAAATTGCTGGCACTCAACGCCACCATTGAAGCGGCGCGGGCGGGTGACGCCGGAGCCGGGTTTGCCGTGGTGGCGAGCGAGGTAAAAGAACTTGCGGCGCAAACCAATGAGGCCAATGCGGGCATTAAAAGTAAGATCGCCGTCATTCACAAGGCCATCCAGTCGAGTGTTGGCGCGATACGTGAGGTGGCGGGGGTGGTGGCAGAAATCAACGAGATTGTTTCTGCCATCGCGGCGGCAGCGGAGCAGCAGTCCCTGGCTACTGCCGATATTTCTAAAAAATTATCCGCTGCCAGCTCGGGTATGGGCGCCGTGAACACGAGTGTTGGTGAAGGTGCTACCGCGACCGAGGAGATGAATGTCAATTTGAACTCGGCAGTGGTGTTGCTGGGTGATTCAATCGCCGCCATGAACCACTTAGTCGAAAGCAATACCGGGACTGCCGCGCAGAATTTCTCCCAGGCGACCCTGCTGGGTAATCGCAGCGCCGATGTTATTCATCTCTACAGTGATTTGCTAATAGATGAAGAGCATCGAGTGGCGGATACTTCTGAGAAAGGCTTGTTTCGCTTTAGTCCCAAGTGGAGTGTGCTGGTCGATCAAATGGACAGCGAACACCAGAAGATTTTTGCTTACTGTAATGAAATTCACGCCATGATAGCGGCGGGTAAAAAGCAGGAAGAAGCCCTGCCCATACTCAAAGCTCTGGCAGCTTATACCGCCCATCATTTCGCCGAGGAAGAGGAGATGATGACGGCCCACAGTTACCCCGGTCTGGATCGACAAAAGCGGGCTCACACAGAGCTATTGGCCGATGTTGGGCAAACTATCACTACTCTCGATGAGGGTGGCAAGGTCAATATGATTGATGTGATTGCCTTCATCGTCGATTGGTTGACGGGGCACATTCAACAAGAAGATATTGCCTACGGGCGCTATTTCAAAGAGCGGGGCATTGTTGTTTAAACGAGGTAGTGGCTGTGAGTGACAACAATGATGCAGGGCTGGCTTTAGGTTTTCTCCACCAAACTCTGGGCGCCAGTGGTGGCGAGTTATTCGATAAAACAGTGCGTGGTTTGAGTGAAACACTAGGTTTGCGTGCCGCATTTATCACTAGAATATCCGCTCAAACAATCGAGACTGTTAGCGCCTGGATTGATGGGAAAAAGGTCGAAAACTTCAAGGTGAGGCTCGCTGGCACACCTTGTGAACAGGTAATGGCGCGGGCAAAAAACCTGTATTTTGATGATGTCTGTCGCTGCTTCCCCCACGCTCCCTACCTCGCCGAGATTAGCCCCTACTGCTACATGGGCACTCCCATTGTCGGTTGTGGTGGCAGCCCGGGCACTGTGGTGTTGATGGCTGACCACGCCATCGACGATATTGTCACGGTGAAGCGATTGCTGGAAATTGTCGCACAGAGAGTCGCCATTGAGTTCAGCCAGCAAGACCTTGCCGCCAGAGTGAGGGCCAGCGAATTGAGGGCTGAGCAAAGCTTCGAGAAATCCCTCGACCCCTTGTTTATCCATGACCTCAGGGGTGGCTTGCTAGCGGTCAATGACTGCGCCCTGAAAGTCTTTGGCTACAGCCGAGAAGAAATAAACCGGCTGGACTTAAAGGCGCTGTCACCCGATGACATTGCCACGCGCCGGGCGAATGCTGAGGCCAGGAACCGGGTGCTGAGCAAGGGGCATTATCGCTTTGAGACAAGGTGTAACAATAAAAATGACCAGCAGCTGGCTTGTGAGGTGACCTGTAGCCTGATGACAATAGGCGGTGAACAGGTGATTTGCTCTCGCCTAGAGGACAGAACTGAGTTATTGCGCGAAAGGGCTGAGCTGCTCAAGTTATCACAGGCTGCAAAGGCCAGCTCATCGGTGATCATGATTACCGATGCCAGTGGTCACATCGAATACGTTAACCCTAAATTTACCCAGCTCACGGGCTATACCCGGCAGGAGGCCATGGGTAAAACACCGCGCATTCTCAATACCGGGCAGGCTCCTATGGCCACCTATAAAAAACTGTGGTCAACCATTCTTGCCGGGGGTGAATGGCGGGGTGAGTTTCGCAATCGGAAAAAAAATGGTGAGTACTATTGGTGCCGAAACTCCATTTCGGGTATTAAAAATGAGGGTGGAAAGCTAACCCACTACCTGGCGATTCAGGATGATGTGAGCAAGGAATATGAGCTTAATGAAAGGCTCAGTTATCAGGCTTCCCACGACCTGCTGACCGGCCTTTTTAATCGCCACGAGTTTGAGCGGCGCACCGAATCATTACTTGCCAGGCAGCGTACAGAAAAGGGCACCCACGCCATTTGCTTCATTGATCTCGACCAGTTTAAAGTCATTAACGACACCTGCGGTCACGTTGCGGGCGATGCCTTACTGCGCCAGTTGGGCCCCCTGTTACAGGGCGTAGTCAGGCAGCGGGACACTTTGGCGCGGGTCGGCGGTGATGAATTTGCGGTGCTGATGGAGTTCTGCTCGCTGGCCAATGCCGAGCGCCTGACTCGGGACTTGCTAAAGGCTCTGCAAGATTATCGCTTCACCTGGGGGGAGTCGACGTTCAGGGTGAGCGCGAGTATTGGTCTGGCGGAGATCGCAGAAGATGTTCAGGACCTGTCGTCTCTACTGAAAAATGCCGATGCCGCGTGTTACATGGCCAAAGACTCAGGCCGCAATCGGGTGCATGTCTATTGTCCCGACGATTTGGAGTTAGCCCAGCGCCACGGGGAGATGGAGTGGGTGAGCCGCATTTATCGGGCCCTGGCGGAGGACCAATTTTGCCTCTATGCCCAGACCATTAAGCGACTTGACCCGGCAGTGGGGGGCCGACATTACGAGCTCTTACTGCGTATGCGAGATGACGATGGTCGGATCATAAATCCGGGTGCCTTTCTGCCCGCCGCCGAACGCTACAACCTGATTGTCGAGCTGGATCGCTGGGTGGTGGGTGAAACACTTCGCCAGCTGGTACTGCACCCGGAGTTTATGGAAAACACCGATTGTGTGGCGATTAACCTATCGGGCCAAACGTTGACGGATGCAGCCTTTCTTGAATTTGTGCTGACCAGTTTGGAAAAGTCAGCTATTAAGGGGGAGAAAATCTGTTTTGAAATCACCGAAACAGCCGCTATCGCCAACTTAAATATCGCAAAAAAGTTTATTGAAGCGCTGAAATCTATAGGTTGCAAATTCGCCCTTGACGATTTTGGTAGCGGGCTCTCCTCCTTTGGCTATCTGAAAAATCTGGCGGTGGATTATTTGAAAATTGACGGCATGTTTGTCAAAGAAATGGCCGATGACCCCATTAGCCATGCGATGGTGAAATCCATTAACGAAATTGGTCAGGTGATGGGCATACAAACCATTGCCGAGTTTGTAGAAAACCCTGTTGTTGAGGCGCTGGTGAGCAAGCTCGGTGTCAATTATGCCCAGGGGTATGGCATTGAAAAGCCCCAGCCTTTTAATGAGGTGCTGATTCGAGAAAACGATTGAAGGAGGCTTGCTCCCCAGGCCCTGCTGGTGTTGAATTGTCGGTGTGAATGACAAACTATGGTCAGGCTACACATACAATCGAAGTCCAATGACAGGGAGAGCAAGATGAGCAGGTTTGAAAATAAAACAGTCGTTATTACCGGTGGCGCAGGTGGCATAGGTTTAGCGGCGGGTAAGTTATTTGCCGGAGACGGCGCCAAGGTGTTGCTGGTCGACTTACAGGAAGAAGCCTTGCAGACGGCGGTCAGCACTATCGGGGGTGAGGGGGTGAGCTATCAGGTCGCCGATGTCACACAGCCAGAGCAGGTGCAAAAATATGTGGCGGTCGCCCTTGAACGCTATGGTGCCATCGACTATTTTTTAAACAATGCCGGTGTTGAAGGCGTGGTGGCACCGATAGTCGATTCGCCCATCGACGCTTTCGACCAGGTACTCGCGGTCAATGTTAAAGGCGTGTGGCTGGGCCTTAAATATGTGATTCCGGCGCTGCTTGCCAACGGCGGTGGCAGCATTGTGATGACGTCATCAATGGCGGGGCTCAAGGGCACGCCGAATATTTCGCCCTACATTACCAGTAAGCACGCGGTGGTGGGCATGATGCGCAGCGTTTCACAAGAGTACGCCACCCAGGGCATTCGTATTAATACCGTCAACCCGGCGCCGATTGAAACGCGAATGATGCGTTCTCTCGAAAGTGGTTTCGCGCCGGGTCAGGAAGAGGCCGCCAAGGCCCAGCTTAGCCAAATGATACCCATGGGCCGCTATGGGGAGCCGGAAGAAGTCGCCAAGGTGATGGCCTTTCTGTGCAGTGATGATGCCTCATTCTGCTCGGGTGGGGTGTATTCAGTCGACGGCGGCGGTTCGGCAATGTAGCGGCCCGTTAATCTCTGAAATTATTAAACTGAAAAGCCTGGCCCAGGTCTGCCTCGCGCACCAGGGCCATGGCACCTTGTAGATCATCGCGTTTTTTGCCGGTGACTCTGATCTTGTCACCTTGAATAGCAACCTGAACTTTGGTCTTTGCAGCCTTGATGAGTTTGACGATTTTCTTCGCTGTCGGCTGGTCGATGCCCTGTTTAAAGCGTATAGCCAGGGAAAAAACTTTACCCGTGTGAGTGCAGTCTTCATCGGCACTAATACTATTGGGATCAATATTGCGCTTGACGATATTGTTACTGACGATGTCGAGCATCTGTCGACATTGAAAATCCGCCTCGGCCGAGACGGTAATAACATCATCCTGCATATCGATACTCGCCTTGACGCCGCGAAAATCAAAGCGAGTGGCGAGCTCGCGCAGGGAGTTTTCCGTCGCATTGCGAATCTCGGTCGACTCCACTTCAGAGACCATATCAAAAGAGGGCATTTTGCTAATCCTGTTGTTGGTTAAAGCCTTGGCTGGACTTTAGGCAGCCTCTGAACAAGTCATGAACTCGCATGCCGCACTTTAGGATACTCAGCTTCTGCGTCGCCTAAAGCGCCTAGAGCCTGCCCCATGAGCGAAGAGAGTGCTTTGGGTGCTGTTGGTACAAACCTTCGCAATAGCTCGCTAGAGCCTGCCCGTGAAACGCTTTGGGTATTACGTGCGATTTGCGCCTCGCCTAAAGCGCCTACTTTTGGTAAATCTAAACACCCTAAAGCACAGCCTGCTTCGTCCAGACTTAATCAGATGCTCCCTAGTCTACTAAAAGACCACCAGTCCGCAAAATTGAAGATTGAAGTTAGAGAGTGAATCGCCGGCTTGTATCGCCAGTTCACGACGACTATATTTAGGCCTGTTGACAGTTGTGAACCCTTATTACACCGATGCAGGCTGCGAAAATAATGGCAGATGATAAAAAAGCCATAGAGGAATGGAAACGTAAATATTTTGATCAGCTCGAACGACTCGAGAAAAAGGAGGCCAGTTGGGAGCAACTGGAAGCCACATTAAAGCGGGCTATTGGGCGTTTGAGTATAGCGGCAGAAGGCCAGCATGGGGTCCTTGACGGCTACATTGGTAATTTGCGGCGCTCTATCAAAGGTGATGTAAATCATCGACATCTCGAGCTTATTATCGATGATATATCGGCAATATTGGCACAGCTCGAAGAAAAAAACTCAGGGCCAGAGCGCGCTATCACTAGCGCACTGCTACAGCTGATTAGTGGTTTAAGCTTTGCGGATGAGCAGCAGAAGGCCTGTAAAAAAATCATAAAAAAGTTAGAGAAGTCGGATGATAGCCAGCGGGATAGGTTACTGGCTGATACCGCCGTTTTCTTAAGCTCAGCCATCAGCGTTAAAGGTGACAACACGAGTGGCAAGCCAAGGTTTTTGAGCCGGGTGTTAGCCACCGCCGCTACTGAAAGCAAAGCGCCAGAAAAAGCGCCAGATGAATACGCCTCAGTAGACCGTTTGCAAGGTGGCCAAACCCCAGATATTTCCGGCTTGGTATCGACGCTGCACGGCTTCTTCGGGCGACTACCCTGGCCAGAGACAGAAAAAGAGCCCCTTGATGCGGGGCTTTTGGCCATTAAGTCAGCAGAAAATATCGACCAATTACAGTCAGCTATTCATCAGCTGGCCAATATTGTATCTGACTGGACAAGTGAAAATAGAGGTGGAGGCAAAGACTCCCGATTTGCCATTTATAAAGATTGTTTGATGGATCTCATTGAGTCCCTTGATGGCGATGCAAGGGCGAATGATTTTGGTCCCTTAAAAATCAGCGTGCAACTTGCCGATGAGGGCGATGCCCTTGAGGAATTAACACAACAGTTATCGACGCTGCTGCTTAAGTCCGTTATTGGCCCCGAGACCGACGATACCAAACATGCTCAACTAGAGGCTGGGCCTGAAGGTCATGATGAGTCGCTACAGCCGACGATACAGGAGTTGTTTATTCGTCTCCTTGAACAGCTTATTGTGCCTAAAAGCCTTGAAGCGGATGCCGATCGTGTAAAGAAAAACCTCGAAAATAAGACGCATCCTGCGGACTGGAAACAACTTTTAAAAGATGTGGCTAAGCTCATCAACTCAATACGCCTGAGTATGCAGGCGGAAAAACATGAGTTTGAGGGTTTTTTACAGCAGGTGACCGACCGCTTGAAAGACATGGATCTATTTCTGCAAAGTGAAACCACTAAACTGGTCAGCGCCCAAAATCAGGGCCAGCAGTTCGATGAGGATATACAGAGTAATGTGAATACCATTCGCGGTGATATTAATCAGGCCACAGAGCTACCACAGCTAAAGGTATTGGTGGACAAGAAGCTGGGAATGATTTCAGAGCATATTAATGCCTACCGTATAGCGGAGAAAAAGAGAGCCAGTCAATCCCAGGAAAATGTTGAGTCTATGCAGGATCGCATGCAGGCTCTGGAGAAAGAAACGGAATCCCTTAAAAAGGTCATTGTCGAAAAAAACCAGCAGGCTATGTTCGATATTCTTACGAATGTGCCGAACCGATTTTTTTATGAGCAAAAAATGGAAGAGGAGTTTGCACGCTGGCAGCGTAGCCATTCCCCCTTAACCCTGACTATCTGGGATATCGATTTATTTAAAAGAATAAATGATAGTTACGGCCATAAGGCCGGTGATAAAGTGCTAAAAACTATCGCTCAATTACTCAATAAAGGTATTCGAAAAAGTGACTTTTTTGCCCGCTACGGGGGGGAAGAGTTTGTTATGTTGCTACCTGAAACCACCGCGGAGCAAGCACTTAAACTGGCAAACAACTTGCGTGAGAATATTAAAAGCTGCAGTTTTCATTATCGCGGTGAAGATGTTCGTGTCACGGTGTCCTGCGGTATTAGCTGCTTTAGCCAGGGCGATACGGTGGACCAGGTTTTTGAGCGAGCGGATAGAGCTCTTTATGCAGCTAAGGATCAGGGCCGCAATCGCTGTGTTCTCTCAGCTGATTAGTTTGCCGGCAAAACCCGAGCTTGATGACTCAACTTACGTAGGCTTGCTGAGTGCCTGCCTCAACACTTAGGAGGGGCACTACAGGCTTGAAATAAGGCTTCTTAGCCTATTTTTTGTAGAGCAGAGGTGTTAACTGACTCACGTCCTTTGCGTGGTATATCGACGATAATCGGCGCCTAAAGCAGGTAATGCTCTATTATCAATATAAAACGATATATGGATAGGTTTGATGAACGATAAACCAAAGGGTTCGAGCAAAGGTGCCCCCCCTGGACAAACGGCCAGAGCGGGGAACCTGGTGCGGGTCGATGTTGCGCATCTGCAGATGGGCATGTATATCGTAGAGTTGGATCGTCCCTGGCTGGAGACACCTTTTTTAATGCAGGGTTTTGAACTGCGCAATAAGTCCCAGCTACGCACTCTCGAAAAGCATTGCCAGCATGTTTTCATACGCAGCCAGTCGATCGCCGTCAAAAATAAGGGCCAGCCCGCTGTAAGAGTTCCGGCCCCGAAATTAATGGATAAGGCCGAAAAAGGCACCATGCTCAAGCACGCTGGCCGCGTAAATAAGCCTCAAAAAAGACGTATTGTTCGCTCTCGCCCCGCTTATGAAGTCACATCGACAGTGCGCGAAGAGCACCTGGTCGCAGAAAAAGCCTATCGTAAAGGTAAGATGGATATTAAAAAAATTCTTCATTCAGCCCAGTTTGGGCAGATGCTCAACACTGAGGTCGCCGAAGAAGTTGTCTCGAACTGTGTTAGCAGTATGTTGCGCAATCCCGACGCGATGATCTGGATGAGCAGGATTAAGCATGAAAGTGAATACACCGCTGAGCATTGTTTAAACGTTTGTATTCTCGCCATCGCTTTTGGCCGTCATCTTCATTTTGATGAGGCCGAGCTGCAGATGCTGGGGCTTTGCGGTTTACTCCATGACGTGGGCAAGATGAGGACGCCGAAGGTCATTCTCAATAAGCGTGGTGCTCTGACAGAGGAAGAATTTCTTGTTATGAAGCAGCACACGATTGATGGGCATAAGTTGCTTAAGGCGGAAGGGGGGGCATCGGCACTACCCATTGATGTTGTACTTAACCACCATGAAAGACCGGATGGCAAGGGTTATCCCCGCGGTTTGAAGGAGGGTGAAATTTCTGAATATGCGCGGATTATTGCCATTGTTGACGCCTATGACGCGATTACCAGTGATCGCTGTTATTCCAGGGCGGTGTCACCTGTCGATGCTCAGAAAGAGATTTACCAAAATCGCGGCAAACAATTCGACGAGGAATACGCTCTGGCATTTATGCAGGCCATTGGCCCCTATCCGCCTGGCACTATTGTCGAATTACGCAATGGCATGGTCGGTATTGTATTGGCGGGGCAGCGTAAATTTCGCCACTTGCCGACTATCGTTATTCTCCGCAATGAAGAAAAGCAAGTCATTGATGAGAAAACAGCAGATCTTTATTTGACGGATAGTGGTCAGCTAGATAAGGGATATCTTATCCGGCGCTCACTACAAGACGGATCATTCGACATCAAACTGGAAGATATCAAGGTGAGGCTGGATGCGGCTTAAGCGGCCTCAATGATTGCTTTCATCTGCAAAGGCTGCATTGAAATAGCGAATTTCAATAATAAGATAATCATGACTTTCGCCATGCAAGGTAAAGGTTATTTCATCATCGAGGTTTTTACCGATTAAGGCCTTGGCTAGCGGCGAGTCGACACTGATATAGCCTTTGCTGGCATCAAGTTCATCGGCACCCACAATGCGGTAACAAACACTTTTCCCCTGGTCATCTTCTAAGCTCACCCAGGCGCCAAAAAATACCTTTTTTATATTTCCCGGTGTGCGGTCGACGACGGTAATATCTTCCAGCCTGTTGGTCAAATAACGCACGCGGCTATCGATTTCCCGCAGTCGGCGCTTGCCGTAAATGTAGTCACCATTTTCTGAGCGGTCACCGTTCTTTGCCGCTTCGTGCACCACAGCAGTGACCTGGGGGCGTTCGATTTTCCAGAGTTGACGCAGCTCCTCGCGCAATGTTTTTGCGCCCTCGCTGGTGATATAGGGGCTCGATGGCTCTCTGGGTGGTCGGTAGCGTCCCATAGCGATGTGCTGTCTTAAGCCCTTTGGTCGCTGGTTGCTTCTGCGGGCAGCTCAAAAGCAAACACTTCGCTATAAAATTTCAACTCCTCAAGCAGTGCGCGCTCAGTATTTGCAGCCTGCCGGAAACCGTGGCCCTCACCACTAAAGGGAATATATTTTACTTTCAGGCCTTTGGCCTCCAGCGATGCAACCATCGCCTCCGCTTGTTGGGGCGGCACTACTTTATCGTCGAGACCCTGGAAAAAAATGACCGGGCAATTTAGCTTTTCGATATGGTTAATGGGTGAGCGCTGCTGATAAATAGCTTGTGCAGCGGGGTAGGGGCCGACCAGTGTGTCGAGGTAGCGCGATTCGAACTTGTGGGTATCGCGGGCCAGTGTTTCGAGATCGCCAATGCCGTAATAACTGGCACCGGCTTTAAAGAGATCGTGAAAGGCGAGGGCGGCGAGCACGGTATAACCACCAGCGCTGCCGCCGCGAATCATTATTCGTCCGGGGTCGGCCAGACCCTGGTGTATGAGGTATTGAGCGCCGGCAACAACATCATCGACATCTTTAATCCCCCAGTCGCCATCGAGGGCTTGCCTATAGTTGCGGCCATAGCCGGTGCTGCCGCGATAGTTAACATCGAGCACGGCAAAACCCCGGCTGGTCCAAAATTGTATTTTCAGGTTGAGCCCGGTGGAGGTGGCGCCGGTTGGCCCACCGTGGCACATCACCAGTAGTGGTGGTTTTTGATCGGTACTGCTGGGGTAGTGGCCATCCTGTGGATACGCGGTATTGCAGGGTGGATAATAAAAGCCGTGGGCCCGTTCATCGTTAGTGGTGGCAAAAGTAATGGCTTTGGGCTGAGAGTAGTTTTCAGCAGCAATGGGCAGTGCCGTAAATTGATGGATGACTTTATACTCGCCCAATTGCGTATCGAGTTCGACCAGGCAGCTGCTTTGGGTGGGGGAGGCGCCAATGAACCAGGCTTTATAGCCCTTGCTAACGAGGGCCGATATTTGTGTAAAGGGCAGGTTGAAGGTTTTTAAATGATCCGCTTTTGATTTGTCGGCACTGTTTTTAAGCAGCCCAAACTGCCATAAACCCTTGTTGGTATAGCAAGCGGCAATGGCCTTGTCGGCACAAAAACCGTAAGTCGACATACCCAGTGTCCACAGGGGGGTGGCGAATTCGGCCGGCTGTGGGCATATAGCCTCAGCCTGTTTGTCATCGGTTTTGTGGCGATAAATATTCCACCACTCGCTGCGATCGGAGACAAAATACAAATCACCAGCGGGCGACCACTGGGGCTGGAAGAGTGCTTCATCGGCACCGCCGGCCACCATTTCAGGGCTATCCAGTGTGCCATCGCCCATCACCTTCGCCAGCCATAATTCACTGCCCTGCCAGGGCATTTGTGGGTGCTGCCAGCTGATCCACGCGAGCTGTGTGCCGTTGGGGCTTAGGCGCGGGTAGGCATAAAAATCAGCACCGCTATGCAACTCGCTAAACGCGTAGGGCTCGTTGATGGTTAGAGCGGCAATAAAATTGCGTGGCTCATTCAGTTGCTCGCCGCCTGTTTTTCCATGCTGCTCGGCGACGCAAAGCAAGCGCTGGTGTTGGGGGTCGTAACAAAAATCGGCAAAGCTCAGGCCTTGGTCGGCCGGGCTAATGGCCTCGGGTTTTGCTCCAGCTTTTAGCGTATTAAGTCGATAAATGCGCTGGTCGCTTTGTTCGCAAAAATACAGCACACCGGCAATAACAATGTAGGGCGTACCGCCGTATTCGTGCACCCGGCTACGTGCACTAAAGGGCTCGGGCAGCACATCATTTTTCTCGCCAGCGGCATCGCGGCGGACGATGGCATTGCGGCCGCTTTCTTCCGGACGGGCTTCGAGCCAGTAAAGGTCGCTACCATCAATACAAATGCTGTCGATCGAGGGTGCCGCGCTGGCCACCTGTCGAGCGCTGATGGGCGATGCCCAGCTACCGTAATCAGTGTTGCCTGTCATTTTAGCCGCCCGCCATCTTTACGGTGTAACCGGCTTTGGTGAGCAGAGCGTGAATTGTTTCTCGATGATCACCCTGAATTTCGATCACGCTATTTTTTACCGAGCCACCAGAGCCGCAGTTTTGTTTTAATTTTTTCGCGAGGGTTTTGAGTTCGGACTCGGGCAGGGGCACACCACTGATGGTGGTTACTGCATTACCCTTGCGGCCGCTGGTCTCGCGGCGAATGCGCACAATACCGTCACCGGCAGGGCTGGCCTCTGGCGCTGTATCGGCGCTTTTAATACGGCCTTTATCGGTGGAGTAAACCAGGCGGGTATTCTTTTTCATAAGCTGTTTAACGCTTCCTTACGGGATAAGAACAATTTTACCAATATGCGCATTGCTCTCCATTAACTGGTGCGCCTGGCTGGCCTCACTGAGTGTAAATTGAGAATGAATCACCGGCTTAATAGTACCCGCATCCAGTAGTGGCCAGACTTTTTCTTTCAAACCTGCCGCAATGCGAATCTTATTTTCAAGCGGCTGGCTGCGCAGCGTTGAACCCGTTAGCACCAATTGCTTGAGCATGACGGCGCCGAAGTCGACTTCAACTTTTGAGCCGCGCAAAAAGGCAATAGAAACAATGCGCGCCTTCGGTGCTGTGGCTTTAATGTTTTTCTGAATATAGTCGCCGCCGATCATATCGAGAATCACATTGGCGCCTTTGGTTGTGGCTTTAATGCCTTTGACAAAGTCTTCGCTGTGGTAATTAAAGGCTTTCTCCGCGCCGAGCTGTTCGCAGACGCGGCATTTCTCATCACTGCCCGCCGTGGCAAATACTCGTGCGCCGAAAGCTTTGGCCATTTGAATAGCCGTGGTGCCGATGCCGCTGGTGCCACCGTGCACTAGAAATATCTCACCGGGCTGTAGGGCTGCCCGCTCAAATACATTGTGCCAAACGGTAAAGAAGGTTTCCGGCAGGGCGGCGGCCTCCACCGTCGACAGACCTTTGGGGATGGGCAGACACACCTCGCTGTGTGCCGTCGCGTACTCCGCGTAGCCACCGCCGTTGAGCAGGGCGCAGACCTTGTCACCGATCTGCCAATTGTCGACCTGCTCACCACAGGCGATGATTTCACCGGCGGCTTCCAGCCCCAGTAAGTCTGAGGCGCCGGGGGGCGGTGGATAGGCACCCTTGCGCTGGATCACGTCGGGGCGGTTGACACCCGCAGCGGCAATTTTGATTAACACCTCGTCGGGCCCACAGGTAGGCAGCGGACGCTCGCCGGGTGTCAGTACCTCAGGCCCGCCGGGGGTGGATATTTCGATGCACTTCATGGTCTGTGGATTCATTGATTGAGCTCGTTGTTTTCGCTTTTCGTGAATAGGGCCTGGCCAGTTACAGGCTATTACAGCCAGAATTGCACGAGTAAAAATACAGCGCAAATAAAAGCGCCGCAGGTGGGTATTGCCAGGGACATAAAGTTTCGCCGCTGCTTGCGCCAATTCAACCTCAGCAGGGCCAAATTAACCAGGATGAAAATACCAAGAATGGTGCCGCTGGTGGCCTGGGCGAGCGTCACCAGGGGGGCCAATAAAGCGGCGGTCAGCACCAGTGCGCCGACCAGTGCGGTGGCGAGTAAGGGGGTTTGGCTGCGCGGGTGAACTGTGGCCAAAAAGCCTGGCCCCAGGTCTCTTTTGCCCATGCCGTAGAGCACGCGCGAGGCCATAATAATTTGCAGCAGTGCGCCATTGACCACGGCGACGATACTGATCCCGGCCATGGCCAATGTTGGAATAGCGGTGTTTTGTTCGACCACCAGTACCAGAGGCGCTTTCGATGCGGCTAATTCTTTCAGTGGCACGGCGGCGAGGGTGCAGAGGGTGACGATGAAATACAGCAGGCAGGCAGTGACCAGTGCCAGCAGAATGCCGCGGGGCATGTTCTTTTCTGGCTGCTTTACTTCTTCGGCCATATTGACCATGTCTTCAAAACCAATAAAAGCATAGAAAGCAATAAAGGCGCCGGCACCGACGCCTTTCCAGGCTAGCGAGGTGTCGGGTATCAGCTGGATGTTGGCATCGCTGAGTAAAGAGGGCAGTTTATTGGCTCCGGCATAAATCACAAAGGCGAGGCCGAGTAGTTCGAGGAGGGTGGTGGTGACGGCAACGCTGACCGATAACTTCACGCCCCAGGCGGCAATGGCACTGAGTAGCAAGATCAGCAGTGAAATTGTCAGGCTGTCGGGCAATGTCATAAAGACAGATAAATAGCCGCTAAAGCCGCGGGCAATGGTCGCGGCGGAGACAATACCGGCAAAGACAATGGCGTAGCCGACGAGGGTGGAGAGGCTTTTGATGCCAAAGGCCTGTTGCACGTAAACCGGTTCGCCAGCACTGACCGGGTACAGTCGGGAGAGCTGTCCGTAGGAATAGGCGCTAAAGCTGACCACCAGTGCGGCCAGCACAAAGGCAAAGGGCATTAGTGTGCCGCTGGTGTTGGCGACCTCGCCCACCAGCACATAAATGCCGGCGCCGAGAATGGTGCCGATACCGTAGAGTGTAATCTGCGTGAGGCTGAGGGTTCGCAGCAGGGGCGTGGCGGTGGGGGCTGTCATGGCGTGATAGTATCAGCCTGGCATGGCTGATATCCGGCCCAGCGCCAATGGGGGCAAATTATTTATTGCCCCGCTTTACAGGTTTAGTTCGCTAAGGCGGATGTTTTTGAGAGCGACGGTAATCGATAGATGAGCGGCATGAGAGCAAAAATTGGGCTGGTCATTTTCGGCACCGATACACCAGCCGGTAAACTTTTTGATCTGGTTTTAATCTACGCCATATTAATTAGCGTTGGCGCCGTGGTGCTCGATTCAGTGGCCAGTCTGCACACGCGTTTTGGCCTCTGGTTCGCTTATATTGAGTGGTTTTTTACTTTGCTGTTTACGGTCGAGTACTTTCTACGCATTTATATATCGCAGCGGCCAGTGCGCTATATTTTTAGTTTTTTTGGTTTGGTGGATTTGATTTCGATTATTCCCTCCTATCTGGCCCTGCTGATTACGGGTGCGAATTACCTGCTGCTAATTCGCATGATCCGCGTGCTACGGGTGTTCCGTGTACTCAAGCTGGTGCGCTACATGGAAGAGGCGAATGTGCTGTTGCGCTCTTTATATTTGGCCCGGCGAAAAATTTTCGTGTTCTTTGTCACGGTGATCGTGCTCAGTTTTATTGTTGGCTGCCTGATGTTTGTGGTCGAAGGCCCGGCGCACGGTTTTACCAGCATCCCGAAAAGTATTTACTGGACCATTGTTACCATTACCACCGTGGGCTATGGCGATATCACCCCGCAAACGGTGCTCGGGCAGTTTATTGCGACGGTGGCTATGCTGCTCGGTTATTCGATTATTGCCATTCCCACCGGCATTATTACCGCCGAGCTGGCGGGTGAGATAGGGCGGGTGCGCAACGAAAAGGCTTGCCAAAACTGCGGTCGCAGGAGTCACGAAGCCGACTCCCTGCACTGCCGATATTGTGGTGCCGGTTTGGCTGGCGAGGGTAAATAATATATCGACTTCGCACGCTCTAGGAGTTTGTCGGACTTAGGTGATCGTAGCGAGGAAAGGCCGATTTGAGACAGGGTTTTCGATTATTTGAGGCGAATAGCTGGCTATTTAACGAAACTAAGCGGGAAATCTGGCCAAATTCGGCTTTTCCGCAGTAGATTAATCCTAAGTCCGACAGGCTCCTAGATTGAAGGCATTTCGCGAGCAGTGTTTAATAGCCGCCGAAATTTTGGATTATGAAAAAACAACAGGACATTACCATGGCTGGAAATTACGACGCGGTGTATCGAGCCTCGCAACAAAATCCTCAGGCTTTTTGGGCCGAAGCGGCAAAACTGGTTGACTGGTACAAAGAGCCAACCACCATTCTCGATGACAGCAAGCCGCCTTTTTTACAGTGGTTCACCGATGGTCAAACCAATGCCTGCTACAACGCTCTAGACCGCCATGTGGCCGCTGGCCGCGGCGATCAGGATGCGCTGATTTACGACAGCCCGGTGACCGCTACCAAGTTGCGGTTTAGCTATCGCGAGCTGTTGGCGCGGGTGTCTAAATTTGCTGGGGCGCTGCGCGAGCAGGGCATAGAAAAGGGCGACCGGGTCATCATCTACATGCCCATGGTGCCCGAAGCGGCCGTCGCCATGCTGGCCTGTGCGCGCATTGGTGCCGTGCACTCGGTGGTGTTCGGCGGTTTTGCCGCCAATGAGCTAGCGGTGCGCATTGATGATGTGGCAGCGAAGATGGTGATTGCGGCTTCCTGCGGCATCGAGCCGGGGCGTTTGGTGCAGTACAAGCCGCTACTCGATGAGGCTATTGAGCTGGCAAAAAACAAGCCTCAGAGCTGCATTATTTTGCAGCGCGAGCAGGGGCCCGGCGAGATGCTGGCCGGTCGCGATAAAGACTGGCTTGAACTCGAAGCGGCGGGCGAGCCGGTCGACTGTGTACCCATGCTGTCCACCGACCCCCTCTATGTGCTGTACACCTCGGGCACCACAGGTGAACCCAAGGGCGTGGTGCGCGATGTCGGCGGCAGTATTGTCTCCCTCAACTGGAGCATGCAAAAAGTCTACGGCGTGAAGCCGGGCGATGTGTTTTGGGCGGCATCGGATGTGGGCTGGGTGGTCGGTCACTCCTATATTGTCTACGGCCCACTGTTTAATGGCAGCACGACGATTCTCTTTGAGGGCAAGCCGGTCGGCACGCCCGACCCCGGTACTTATTGGCGGATTATTGCCGAGTACGGCGTAAAGGTGTTTTTTACCGCCCCCACCGCTTTTCGGGCGATTAAAAAAGAAGACCCCCAGGGTGAGCATTTAGCCAGGTACGACCTGTCAAAATTTGAAGCGTTGTTTCTGGCCGGTGAGCGCTGCGACCCCGACACCTTGCACTGGGCGATGGACAAGCTACAAATACCCGTGATTGACCACTGGTGGCAAACCGAACTGGGCTGGCCCGCCTGCGCCAATTGCCGAGGCATTGAGCTGCTGCCCGTGGTGCCCGGTTCGCCAACCAAGCCGGTGCCGGGTTTTGACATCCGCGTGCTCGATGAGCAGGGCGGTGAAGTGGCGGCCGGCGATATCGGTGCGCTGGCTATTAAATTGCCCCTGCCACCGGGATCATTTACCACCCTGTGGGGCAACGACGAGCGCTTCGTGTCCTCCTACTTCAAGACCTTCCCCGGCTATTACGAAACTGGCGATGCCGGTTACATCGATGAAAACGGCTATGTTTTTGTGATGGCGCGCACCGACGATGTCATCAATGTCGCCGGTCATCGCCTATCAACCGGGGGCATGGAAGAAGTACTCGCGGCTCATCCCGATGTCGCAGAGTGCGCCGTGGTCGGCGTTGCCGATGCCATGAAGGGTCAGGTGCCCCTGGGCTTTGTGGTGCTCAATGATGGCGTTGACCGGGCAGCGTCGGATATTTGCACTGAAGTGGTGCGGCTGGTGCGAGAAAAGATCGGTCCTGTGGCAGCGTTCCGCCTCTGCGCTGTGGTTGAGCGGCTACCAAAAACCCGCTCGGGCAAAATCCTCCGCGCCACCATGCGCAAAATCGCCGATGCCGAGGCCTGGAAAATGCCCGCCACTATTGACGATCCGCTGATTCTGGATGAAATCACTGAGGCTTTGGGCTCATTGGGTTATCCATCTAAGGGTTGATGGTTGAAACTGGTATATTAATTGCTTTTAATACGCCCTGTTGGCCGGTCTGTTAATTGCGAACACTTTCGCTTATTGTGTAATGGTGTTGACAGAAATATAAGTGATAATGATTTACAAAATAGCAGTGTTTCCGGTATAACAACCCGATATTTCTTGTGTGTCAGAGTATTTGACGGAATTCACTAACGGCCCCGGGAGGGTTGAGGTTGAAGCCTACAAACATCAGTAAACCAGATTATTTTCATAAGGTTGTGGACTGTCAGCATGCCTGCCCAGCTCACACGCCTGTCCCTGAATACATTCGCTTAATCGCTGCACAGCGCTATACCGATGCCTATATGGTCAACTGGGAATCGAATGTCTTCCCCGGTGTGCTGGGTCGCACCTGTGATCGACCCTGTGAGCCCGCCTGTCGGCGTGGTCGGGTTGAAGACGAGCCCGTTGCTATTTGTCGCCTCAAGCGTGTCGCCGCCGATAACAAAGACGATATCACCAGCCTGCTACCTGCCGCGGGTCCAAAGAATGGTAAAAAGCTGGCGCTGATTGGTGCTGGCCCCGCCTCCCTAACCGTGGCCCGCGACCTGTCGCCATTGGGTTATGAGATTCATGTTTACGATGAAAACGCCAAGGGTGGCGGTTTTATGCGCAGCCAGATTCCCTCTTTCCGCCTGCCCGATGAGGTGCTGGATGAAGAGGTCGGTTACATCACCGACAACAAGGCCGTGACGACCTTCTACAACACCCGTGTCGATAGTCTGAGAGCCATGCTCGACAAAGATTACGATGCCGTATTTGTTGGCTCTGGCGCACCCAAAGGGCGCGACCTACCCAACTTGCCGGGCCGCAAAGAGGGCGCTGATAACATCCATATCGGCATCGACTGGCTGGCCAGTGTTGCCTTTGAGCACCGCTCCAGCGTCGGCAAAAAAGTCATCGTCCTCGGTGGTGGTAATACCGCGATGGATTGCTGTCGCACAGCGCGGCGCATCGGTGGTGCTGAGGTCAAGGTTATCGTGCGCAGCCCCTTTGCCGATATGAAGGCCTCGCCCTGGGAAAAAGACGATGCCGTGGCGGAAGATATTCCCATTGTCGACAATCACACGCCTCTGGAATTTGTTATCGAAGAGGGCAAGCTGGTGGGCATGCGCTTCGATAAAGTACGCGCCGAATACGACCAGAAAAATCGTCGCAAGCTGGTATCAACCGGTGAAGAGCCGGCGTTTTACCCTTGTGACGAAGTGTTGGTAGCCATCGGCCAGGAGAATTCCTTCCCCTGGATTGAGAGCGAAACCGATATCGAATTTGATAACTGGGGCCTGCCTACGCTGAATAAAGAAACCTTCCAGTCGACCAACAGCCAAGTCTTCTTTGGTGGCGATTCCGCCTTCGGCCCCGAAAATATTATTACTGCCGTAGCCCAGGCCCATCAGGCGGCGATCTCCATCGACCTCTTTTGTCAGGGTGAAGATCTCGGTGTACGCCCCGCGCCCACCACTAATCTGGTGAGCCAGAAAATGGGTATTCACGAGTGGAGCTATAGCAACGCCGTTGACAATGAACAGCGTTTTAAAGTGCCCCATGCCGATAAAGCAGCGGCTCTGGGTGATCGCTTGCTCGAAGTGGAGCTGGGCTTTTCGACCGCGACCGGTTTTGAAGAGGCTCAACGCTGCCTCAACTGCGATGTGCAAACGGTGTTTTCCGAGGCGCTGTGCATTGAGTGTGATGCCTGTACGGATATTTGTCCCACCGACTGCATTAACTTTATCGACAACGCGAAAGAAGCTGAGCTGCGCCCGCAGTTGCGTATGCCAGCGCAGAACCTTGAGCAGGATCTTTATGTTTCCAGCGACTTGCCGACCGGGCGGGTGATGGTCAAGGACGAAGATGTGTGTCTGCACTGTGGGCTTTGCGCCGAGCGCTGCCCGACCTCCGCCTGGGACATGCAGCAATTTCTCTACCAAGTAACTAAGGCATCCCAGCTATGAAGAGCATAGAGGCAGTAAACGAATTTGTCATTCGCTTTGCCAACGTCAACGGCACCGGTTCGGCCAGTGCCAATGCGATGTTTGCCAAGTCGATTTTTCGCATGGGCATACCCGTTAGCCCGAAGAATATTTTCCCCTCCAATATTCAGGGGCTGCCCACCTGGTACGAGGTGCGGGTCAGCGAGAAAAACTATCTCGGCCGCCGTGGTGGTGTCGATATCGCCGTGGCCATCAACCCGCAGAGCATGGCCCAGGATATTGGCGACCTCAATCCCGGTGGCTTTTTTATCTACGACAACACCAAGGCCCTCGATTTACGCCTGCATCGCGATGATGTGAACCTGATTGGTTTGCCGCTGACCGATATTTGCCGCCGCGAATACAGCCAGGCGCGCCAGCGTCAGCTGTTTAAAAACGTCATTTATGTCGGTGCCCTCGCAGCCTTGCTGGACATTGATTTTGCAGTGCTGAAAGATCTGGTGGGCGCGCAGTTTAAGGGTAAAGACAAGCTGATTGCCTCCAATATTCACGCCCTTGAACTGGGTTACCAATACGCCCAGGAGAAATTTTCCTGCCCCTTGAGCATTCACCTTGAACGCCGCGATTTAATTGGCGACCGGGTGATGCTCGAAGGCAACGACGCCCTGGCTCTCGGTGCTGTTTATGGCGGTGCGACCGTCGTGCCCTGGTACCCATTGACCCCGTCCACCTCGGTGATTGAAGGCTTCGAAAAATATGCCAAGCGTCTGCGTATCGATCCGGGTAGTGGCGATCGGCGCTTCTGTGTCGCCCAGGCGGAGGATGAACTGGCGGCTATTGGCATGGTGATTGGTGCCTCGTGGAATGGCGCGCGAGCGTTTACCGCGACCTCCGGCCCGGGCCTGTCGCTGATGGCTGAGTTTCTCGGTCTGGCTTACTTCGCCGAAGTGCCCACTGTGCTCTTCGATATTCAGCGCGCCGGCCCCTCTACGGGTATGCCGACGCGCACCCAGCAGTCGGATATATTCGCGGCGGCTTATGCCTCCCACGGTGACAGCAAGCATGTGCTGTTAATCCCGGCCGACCCCAAAGAATGCTTTGAAATGGCGGCGGATAGCTTTGATATCGCCGAGCGCCTACAGACGCCTGTGATCTTAATGAGCGATCTCGACCTGGGCATGAACGATAGTTTATCTGCCCCACTGGAATGGGACGACACGCGCGAGTACGACAGGGGCAAGGTGCTGTCGGCAGAGGATCTCGAAAATATGACCGAGCGCTACGGGCGCTATCTCGACGTTGATGGCGATGGTATTTGCTACCGCACCTTGCCGGGCACCCACCCCGAAAAGGGCGCCTTTTTCACCCGTGGTACCTCGCGCAATGAATACGCCGTGTACACCGAGTTTGGCGACGCCTATGTGAAAAACATGGAGCGCCTCAATGCCAAGATGGAAACCGCGAAGCGCTACGTGCCCGCACCGGTGCTTTACAAGGCGAAGAAAAAGACTCGTGACGGGGTGATTTTTTACGGCACCAGCACCGACGCCAGTTTGGAGGCTTTAGACCTGCTCGCCGACGAGGGCCTGCATCTCGATGCGCTGCGCCTGCGTGCCTTCCCTTTCAATAAGGACGTCACCGACTTTATTGATAACCACGATAGAGTGTTTGTGATTGAGCAAAATCGCGACGCGCAAATGCGTAAGTTATTGATTATTGAGTGCGACCTCAATCCGAAAAAACTGCTGTCCTACATCCACTACGACGGTATGCCAATGACAGCCCTCGGCGTGTCCGGGCACATCGCCGAAATACTTGGTAAAAACAATGTAACCCCCCTGCGCAAGCGCAAGGCTGGAGCTTAAGTATGAGTTATATTCGTCCCTCCTTTAGACACCCCAACGCAGAGGCCAATACTAAAGGCTTTACGCGGCAGGATTACGAGGGTGCGCTATCGACCCTGTGTGCCGGTTGCGGTCACGACTCGGTCAGCAGCGCTATTATCCAATCCTGCTTTGAGTTGGGTGTCGAGCCCCACCGGGTCGCTAAAATTTCCGGTATTGGCTGTTCTTCGAAAACGCCGACGTATTTTCTCGGTAAGTCCCACGGCTTCAATTCCGTGCACGGGCGCATGCCTTCCGTGGCGACCGGTGCCAGCATGGCCAATCGCGACCTGCTGTATGTCGGTGTTTCCGGTGATGGCGACAGTGCTTCGATTGGCCTCGGCCAGTTTGGCCACATTGCCCGTCGCAACCTCAATATGAGCTACATCGTTGAGAACAACGGCTGCTACGGTTTGACCAAGGGCCAGGATTCGGCGACCACTGACATTGGCTCGAAGAGTAAAAAGGGTGAACCCAATCCCTATGAACCCATCGATCTTTGCGCTCTGGCTCTGCAACTGGGTGCGACCTTTGTCGCCCGCAGTTTTTCCGGCGACAAAGAGCAGCTAGTGCCCTTAATCAAAGCCGCCATGTCCCACAATGGTTTTGCTTTTATCGATGTGATCTCGCCCTGCGTAACGTTTAACAACACGGCGGCGTCGAGCAAGGGTTATGAGTTTGCGCGCGATCATATGGAAGCCACCGGCAAGATCGACTTCGTGCCAGTGCGCTCAGAGATTACCGCCAATTACCCCGCCGGTTTTAGCCAGGAAATCACCCTGCACGACGGTTCGGTTATCCACCTCTATAAAGATGGCAAGCTCGATTGCACCGATCGCCGTAGCGCCCTGAATGCTATTTCGGAATACAGCGAGAAGGGTCAAGTGCTAACGGGACTGCTCTATGTCGATCCCGATAGCCGCGATTTCCACAATATTCAACAGACCGTGCGCCAGCCCTTGAACAGTCTTGCTGAGATAGAACTGTGCCCGGGCTCTCGCGCCCTTGCCGCCATTAACGCCAGTTTAAGGTAGCGCCGCCCTCGCCATTTCGCGCTAGCAACTGACGTCAGTAACTTGCGCCAGTGACAAGGCTCGTGTCGAAATGGCAGTTCTGGGTTGACCGGGGTGGTACGTTTACCGACCTGGTCGCCAGAACGCCCGCTGGCGAGCTACGCAGTTTAAAGCTCCTTTCTGAAAACCCCGAGCGCTACGCTGACGCGGTGCTTGAGGGCGTTCGCATCTTGTTGGCGGCCCCCAGTGTCGCCGCTATCCCCACGGCGCAAATAGCGAGTATCCGCATTGGCACCACGGTGGCGACTAATGCTCTGCTTGAGCGCAAGGGCGTGCCAACGCTATTGCTGACCACTCGCGGCTTTGCCGATGCCCTCGAAATTGGCTATCAAAACCGCCCCGATTTGTTTGCCCTCAACATTCAATTGCCCAGGCCTCTCTATCGAGAAGTGCTCGAAATCGACGAGCGTCTGGGGGCCGATGGCCGTGTTGTCCGGCCACTGAGTGCAGAACATTATTTGCCCCAATTAAAGGCCGCCTATGGGCGCGGTTTGCGCGCGGTGGCGGTGGTTTTTATGCACGGCTATAAAAACCCGCTGCACGAACTGGCCATCGGCAAAATTGCCGAGCAGGCCGGTTTTGAGCAAATATCTTTGAGCCACGAAGTCAGTCCGCTGGTGAAGTTTGTGGGCCGGGGCGACACCACGGTTGTCGATGCTTATATTTCTCCGGTACTGGCGAAATACGTGCAGCGCTTGTCGGCGGCGCTACCGGATGTGCCTTTATTGTTTATGCAATCCAGTGGTGGCCTCACCGATGCCGCCAATTTTCAGGGCCGCAACAGCTTGCTCTCAGGTCCCGCTGGCGGCGTGGTGGGCGCTGTTAAAACCGCCGCTGAAGTGGGCTGCAGTAAAGTGCTGGGCTTTGATATGGGCGGCACCTCCACCGATGTCTGGCATTACAAAGGCGAGTACCAGCGGGTTTACGAAACTCAGCTTGCCGGCGTGCGGTTGCGGGTGCCGATGATGGATATCCACACGGTCGCCGCTGGTGGTGGTTCGATCTGCCATTTTGATGGCTCCCGATTTCGCGTGGGGCCGGCGTCTGCCGGTGCCGATCCCGGCCCCGCCTGTTATCGGCGCGGCGGGCCGCTGACCATTACCGATTGTAATCTGGTGCTGGGTCGGCTGGTGGTGGCGCACTTCCCGGCGCTGTTTGGCCCGGCGGGTAATGAGCCTTTAAACCCGCAGGCCGCCCGCGAGAAACTCGCTGAACAGGCGCAGAAAATTGCCGCCCACAGTGGCGAACAGCTGTCGCTGGAAGAGGTGGCGGCGGGCTTTGTCGAAATCGCGGTGCAGAGCATGGCCGGTGCCATCAAAACTATTTCGACCCAACGCGGTTACGACGTCAGCCAATATGCCCTGGCCTGTTTTGGTGGCGCGGGTGGCCAGCATGCCTGTGCCGTGGCCACCGTGCTGGGTGTCGACAGGGTGCTCATTCACCCGCTGGCGGGTGTCTTGTCGGCACTGGGCATGGGTCTGGCTTCAGTTACCGCCCTGGCCGATCGCACGCTGATTTGGCCAATGCAGTCTCTGGTTGAGGATGAACTGAGTGAGCAGTTTGAGACCTTAAAGGCTGAGGCCCTTGGGCGTCTGCCGCAGGCAAAGTCAGGGCGCTTATGTTTTATCGAAAAAGTGCATATTCGCTACGCGGGGGCCGATACGCTATTAGCGGTGGAGCGGGGCGATGGCGCGGCAATGCAGGCGGCCTTTGAGCGCGTCCACCGTGAGCGATTCTCTTTTTTGCAGAGTGGTAAAGCCTTACTGATTGACAGTATTTCTGTGGAGGCGGTGCTTGAGCAAGAGGGGCAAAGTCTCAAGCTGGCTGGGGAGCTTCTGCCCGACAAGCTCGATAATACTGCACCGCTTTACAGTGGCGGTGAATATCTGGCATCACCGATTTTGCAGCGACAAAACCTGCAGCCGGGGGCCAGCTTGCTCGGCCCGCTAATACTGGTTGACAGCAATTCGACCACACTTGTCGATCCGGGCTGGCAGCTTGAGGTCCTGGCCGATGGCATGTTAGCGCTGAGTAAAGCTCAGCAGGGTAATGTTCAAGGGGTCAAAACGCAGCGGATCAATACGCAGCGCAGCACTGAGCGTAACCCGGTGCAGCTAGAAATCTTTAATTATCAGTTTATGGCCATTGCCGAGCAAATGGGCGCGGTGCTGGCCAATACCGCCCACTCGGTGAATATCAAAGAGCGCTTCGATTTCTCCTGCGCCCTGTTCGATGCCAGCGCCAATTTAATCGCCAATGCGCCCCACGTGCCCGTGCATTTAGGTTCAATGGGCGAAACCGTGGCTCGATTAATAGACGCTCGGGCAGGCAATATTCACCCCGGCGATGTTTATCTGGTCAACTCGCCCTATGCCGGCGGTACCCATTTACCCGATTTAACCGTGGTTAGCCCGGTGTTTAGTCGAGTGTCGAATTCAGTGAATTGTGCCCTGCGTCACGAACCAGACTTCTATGTGGCAACTCGTGCCCATCACGCTGATATTGGCGGTATTACGCCGGGTTCAATGCCCGCCGAAAGCCGGCATATCGATGAGGAGGGGGTGCTGATAGAAAACTTTCTGTTGGTGCAAAAGGGCCAGTTTAGAGAGTCGGCGATACGTGAGCTCTTGGCCAGCGGAGACTACCCGGCGCGCAATATTGAACAGAACATTGCCGACTTGCAGGCCCAGGTGGCCGCCAACGCTTATGGCCTGGCCGAGCTGCAAAAACTGGTGGCTGACTACGGCATTGATGTCGTTTGCGCCTATATGCAGCATATTCAGGACAATGCCGAAGAGGCGGTGCGCCGGGTAATAACGGTATTACACGACGGTCATTTTGACTACGCCATGGATAATGGCGCGCGGGTCAAAGTGGCCGTGCGCATTGATCGCCAGCGTCAGCGCATGTGCATCGACTTCACCGGCACCAGTGGTCAATTGCCCGGTAATTTCAATGCCCCCGCTGCGGTGTGTCGGGCGGCCGTGCTGTATGTGATCCGCACGTTGGTGGCCGAGCCAATTCCCCTCAATGCCGGTTGCCTGCGCCCGGTGGATATTATTATTCCCCCGGCGTGCATGCTCAATCCCTCTTATCCAGCCGCCGTAGTAGCGGGTAACGTGGAAACATCTCAATACATAGCCGATGCACTTTACGGTGCCTTGGGCGTGCTGGCGGGCTCTCAGGGCACCATGAATAACCTCACCTTTGGCAACGAAAGTTACCAGTACTACGAAACCATTTGCGGGGGTGGCGGCGCTGGCGATGGCTTTGCGGGTGCAAGTGCTGTGCAGGTGCATATGACCAACTCGCGCTTGACCGATGGGGAGATACTAGAGCTGCGCTTTCCCGTGCGCTTGGAGGAGTTCTCTATTCGCCGTGGCAGCGGTGGTGTGGGTCAATACCCCGGTGGCGACGGTGTAAAACGCCGGCTGCGTTTTCTCGAACCCATGAGTGTGAGTATCTTAAGCGGCCATCGCACCGTGCCAGCCTTCGGTTTGGCATGGGGTGGCGAGGGGCTGGTGGGGGTCAATAGTGTTGCAAAAAAAGACACCCTGGCGGCGCCGCTGGCAGCCACCGTCAGTCTCAGTGTTGACGCTGGGGATACCTTGACCCTGTGTACTCCGGGTGGTGGTGGCTTTGGCTCGGCTCAATAAGAGGTTTGTTAAAAATAAGCGGCTTTTTGTCTGGCTGACTGTCGGTTTTTGGTGACAAATAATCTGCACGTTATTATTTGTCATTGCTGTTTCTATCGAGGGTTTGTGTCAAGGCTTTCAATCAGGAGAAAGGGGCGCAAACAAGCGACTGAGTCCCGTTTGTCGATTTATGTAAATAAGATGACGTTTATTCGGGCAAATGGCTTGACACTCCAACCCTCACAGATTACCTTTCGCGAACGTTAAATAAGAATAGAATTTATTTACGTGCACAATAAATATAAGAACTACAAATGGGGGTGTCATCTTGAAGTATTCCAACTTCAGATCAGTAAACAAAGATAAGAAATTTTCAGCCATTGCTAAAACGACTACCGCAGCAGCGCTATTGCTGGCCGCTACTCAGGCCCAGGCTTTTCGCTTTGAGGCCGGCGAATGGGAAGGCTATTTCGATACGGTATTTTCAGCCAGTGCCGCGATGCGGGTGGAGCATCAAAAGAATTTTGGTACGGCGGATCCGACCGGTAACAATAATTTATTTCAGGATGCTGGTGACGTTTACGCGAGCCCGGTTTCATTACTGACAGACTTTGGTATGAGCAAAGACGGCTTTGGTTTCCTCACCCGTTTTTCCTATACCTATGACTACACTATTATGAACAAGGACTGTACTAACTGTGAGCGGCCCAACGTATGGCCCTATCCAGCAGGTGGTGCTGGTGCGCCCGACGGCTCGGTGCTTCACCAAGGTGCGCCGGCCCCTCAGACTATTGATGGCATAGCGGATGATGCGCAGAACCTTGCCGGCAATAAGTTTACTTTGTACGACGCCTTTGTGTATGGCAACTGGGAAGTTTTTGGTGGTCACCCACTGAACGTGCGCGTTGGTAAGCAGGTGATTAATTGGGGTGAAAGTAATATCCAGGGTGGTGGCATCAGTCAGATGCAGAACCCTAAGGATTTATCCAAGGCGACCACGCCGGGTACGGACGTTAAAGAGACCTTAATGCCCCAGGAGTCGGTGTACTTTAACTTCGGCTTTACTGACGATATTAGTCTGGAAGCGTACTACACCTGGAACTGGCGCAACTCAACCTTCATTGGGGTGGGCACTTATTTTAGCCCCTTTGACTTCCTGGGCTCTGGTTTTAACCCCGATCTCTTTGTCCGCGGTATTGAAAAATCGGGTGAGGACGAACCCGATGGCGGGCAGTACGGTATCAATATGCACTTCATCATTCCCTCATGGAATTATGCTGATCTGGGTATTTACTACGTCCGCTCACAGGCCTTTAGCCCCTATATTGGTTTGAATGAAGACTATGTTGCCCATGCTGACCCTGCTCGCCCTGGCTCGGACACGCTAGCGGGTTATCAGTGGATTTACGGTGAGGATCAGGATACCTATGCGATTTCGTTAAATGGTGAGGCTTTTTGGGATGGTTCTTTTGCCATGGAGCTGAACTTGAAGACAGATTTCTACGATACACGTGAATGTAGAAACCTGTTTGGCATCAGCGGTGTTGGGGTTCCTGACCTCGGCGGTCTTCCCGTGGCTAATATCTTTGGCTTCCCTGCTCAGCCTGTGGATGATCAAGGCACTATCGCTGCTTGTGACGTCGGCAACTCAGACGTCTATACCTTCCTGGGCAACTACACCCGCTCTGTGGGTACGGACATCCTCGGCGCCGATAAGATCAGCACCATCTTTGATTTTTCCATGGTGTGGATTGACGGAATGTCCTTTGGTGACCCAACAGATCGCGTGAATGAAACCCCAACATCGCCCACCGGTCAGAGCACTACCGTTGAAGATCGCGGACGTTTTGATGGTGTTGATGCGCTGGATCGTCCATTGACCGACTTTTCCTGGGGCTACACCGCGGTTCTCGCGCTGGAGTACAACGACGTTTTTGCCAACGTTAATGTTAGCCCAACGTTAATCTTTGTTCACAATGTCGAGGGCTACACACCCTTCCAGGCGGGCGCGATGGTGGAAAACCAGCGTACCTTGATTGCTAAAGTTGGCTTTAGCTATCTGTCGAGCACAACACTTGACTTGCAATATGTCTCCTGGCTTGGCAAGGCGGGTACCAGCGATGGTCGAGATAACGTCTCTATAGTCTTTAAACGCAGCTTCTAAAAGTAAGGGCTGCAAGCGCATAGGAACGACTGCAGCCCTTCACTAAAAAATCTAATATAAAAATAAAGTATTGAGGTATAGGTTAATGAATGTCAGAAGTAATGAAATAAAAAGAACGGCAACGGTGAGGGGCCTGCTTGCAGCAGGTACTTTAGCTTTGTGTACTGCCTCCCCCTTTGCGACAGCTATTTTGGCACCGGAAGAAATTGCCAAATTAGGTGTGGAAGGTACGGAGTTGACACCGACCGGCGCTATTCGTGCTGGTAACGCTGAGGGCACTATTCCCGAGTGGAAGAATGAGCCCATACAAGCACCATCTGATTTTGTGGTAGGGGAATACCATACGGACCCGTTTCGGGATGACAAAATCAAGTTTACAATCACCGCTCAGAACTACACAGAGCACGCTGATAAGCTATCTGAAGGTCAGATCGCGATGTTCAAAACCTATCCAGACTGGTTTATGAATGTCTATGAAACAAGACGTACTGCTGTATACGCGCCTTATATTTATAAAGCGGCTATTGAAAATGCCGCCACGGCTGAAATAGTTTTGGCGCCTGAGAGAGGGCAAGGAATTATTGGCTTTAAAAATGCTCACCATTCCTGGGCCTTTCCCATCCCAAAAAATGGTAATGAGTTGTTGATGAGTCAGGCTACTCGCCCATTGAATACCTGGGTTGATAGCATGGAGCAAACCCTGGCGATTACTTCGACGGGTAAATATACGATTAATCAGCTTTCTATTCAGCAGCACTATAAATACAGTGATCCGGACATAGAAAATTTTGACCCGGAAACGGATCACCTTCACTACTATCAAACTTTGCTGGCTCCGGCAAAGGTTGCGGGTCAGGTGGTGTTGGCAAAAGACCCCGCTAGTTTTACCAAGAAGTTTCGTGGGGCCTGGGCCTATAGCCCTGGGCAGCGTCGAGTGAAAAGGGCGCCGCAAATTGTTTACGATAACCCTTTGACGGCAACTGATGGACTGGCGACGACAGACCAGAAGTGGGGTTATAACGGCCCTAACGACAGGTTTAACTGGAAAATGCTCGGCAAGAAGGAGATGTATGTGCCTTATAATGCCTACAAACTTCACTCTGCTGATGCGACTATCGATAAAGTCATTAAAGGTGACGGTCGTTTAAACATGGACTACGCTCGTTATGAGCTTCACCGTGTGTGGGTGCTTGAAGGTACGCTGAAAGAAGGTACCACCCATGATTATGCGCGACGCGTGATGCACCTGGATGAAGACTCCTTCTTTATTATGATGGTTGATGGCTATGATCGTCGTGGTCAGATCTGGCGTTACTGGGAAGACCACGATGTCATGTACTACGACATTGGTTTTATGGCGCCTGCTGCTGAGTTTCAATACGACATGCAAGCGGGTCGTATGGTTGCCCTGCTCTTTGATAAGGCGAACCCGCCTGATTTTACGGGGCGCTGGGAGGATAAATACTTTACTCCTGCCTCGATTCGTCGGAACGGAGTTAGATAGACAGTCCTCTACTGGATAGGAAAATGGCAGGTGAATAACACCTGCCATTTTTTTTGTTTCGAATTTGATGGCTGGCTATGTTTTGCTGGGATAAAAATGTGCGGCTGGCAATTGGATAATTAATAGGCAAAATAAATAGAGTTTATAGGGCCAATAATTTACACTATGTAAATCAGTTGTCATTTGCAGGATTGGCCAAAATAAACTGTTTAAACAGTTGCTTGTTCTGCAAGGTTTTTGAACGCTGAGTATAAATAGATTGGGCAGAATTTAAGGGGTGGAGAGCTTGAAGTATTTCCAGTTAAAAGGGAAAAGTAGTGGGTCGAAACGGCCTGGTTTGGGTTTGCTGGGTCGTATTCTTGTTGGCGTAACACTGTTGTCTACGGCCAATGCAGTATTGTCGGAGCAGTCCTTACAGCGGCCAGTGATGGAGTCAAAACTGGTCAGTCACATATTGTTGACGGACTCGGTTCATCGTGGCGAACGTTTTTTTGCACCAGGCTTATATGGCAATATTATTTCTTCGGCAGACGGCATCAATTGGGAGCAGTCAAATTCACCGACGCAGTCACTACTGACGACTATCTTCTTTATCGACGATAACGAAGCTTGGGTTGGTGGTCATGATACGCTGATTCTTCACACCACCGATGGTGGCAAAAACTGGCAGATTCAGTACGAAGATCCAATCACAGGTGGCGATATCCCCAAGCCAGTTTTGGATATTGTTTTTAAAGATAAAAATAACGGTTATGCGATTGGCGCCTATGGCTTGATGCTAATTACCAATGATGGTGGGGCGAACTGGAACACTGTCGATACCACCGGTCTTTATGACTTGCTGGAAAGCAAGGAGATGGAGCCAGAGCCCAACTTTAATAGCATGGTCTTATATCAGGGTAAGGTGTTAATAGCGGGTGAGCTAGGTACTATTCTTGTCTTCGATGATACTGCAGAGGGCGATGAGCGCTGGCAAATTGTCGATTCTCCCTACACGGGATCTTTTTTTGGCGCTAAGGAATTGGATTCTGGTGAGTTGTTTATTTACGGTTTGCGGGGCAATGTGTATCGCTCAAGCGACGGACTGCAGAGCTGGGATAAAATCGACACGGGTACCATTGCCAATATTTTTGATTGTTTTGAAATGGCGGATGGCACTCTAATTTTTACTGGTGCGAGTGGCACTATTTTACGTATGGATAAGGCCGCGATGGCGATGGAAAAAATGCCCTATCCACATTTTGATTCACTGATGTCAATACAAACTATAAGAGACGGTGAATTGTTGTTATTTGGTAGCTCCGGTGTGAAGACAATTTCACTGCGCTAGTTCTCTGTAGCTTGTTCAATGTGTGTTGAAATCAAAGCGGCTTGTTAGCGCATGCTTATCGGTGCTGACAAGTTGTATCTAGAAAAGTAAACAGGGTAGTCGTAATGCTAAAAAATAAAATCACCGCCTGGGTTCAGGACAAACTATTTTCCAATCGTATATTAATTTTGTCGATGTTTTGTCTGGTCACTCTGTTTATGGGATACCACGCATCGTCGTTGCGGATGGAGGCAGGATTTGAAAAATTACTGCCCTTAAAGCACGGTTATTTACAGACTCTTATTAAATATAGAGAGGAGTTTGGTAGTGGTAATCAGTTGATTATTGCCCTCACTCAAGATGAAGGCGATATTTTTAATGCTGAGTTTTTTGAAGCATTAAAGGCGGCGAACGAAGAGGTTTTCTTTTTGCCGGGCGTGGCGCGACACACGGTTACCTCCATTTTGACACCCAATGTTCGCTATATTGAGTTGGTCGAAGACGGGTTTGCGGGGGGCAATGTTGTACCCGCAGAGTTTCGGCCAACTGACGAATGGTGGCCTGTACTACGCAATAATATTATCAAGTCAGGCCGACTGGGTAGCCTGGTTGCCAATGATTTTTCCAGTGCTTTGATTCGCGTTGAATTACTGGATATGGACCCCTCTACACGAGAACCGCTGGATTACCAAAAAGTGTCGAAAGACCTTGAGGATAAAATCCGCAATGTTATTGAGACCGAACATATTAGTGTGCGCATCATTGGCTTCGCCAAATCGACGGGAGATATTGCCGACGGTGCCAGGGTAGTTATGTTCTTCTTTGGTCTAACCTTTGTTTTTACAGGCCTCTTTCTTTACGTTTATACCGGTTCCATTAAAGCCACCGTGCTACCGCTGTTGAGTGGTCTGGTCGCCGTAGTTTGGCAAATGGGTTTATTGCCATTGATGGGCTTTAGTCTCGACCCGATGAGTATTTTGGTGCCCTTCCTGGTGTTCTCTATTGCTGTGAGCCACGGTATTCAAAAAATTAATGCCTGGCTGTGGCAGACCATGTACGGTGGCATGGAGGATGATTGGGGTAATCCGCTAGATCCCGCACCTGAAAAAGCCGTTGGGGTCAGTGGTATGACGGCAGCTCAGCGTGCTTTCCATGCGCTGTTTATTCCCGGTATTATTGCCTTGATTAGCGACACGGTGGGTTTTTTAACCGTGCTATTAATCGATATCGGTATTATTCAGGAAATGGCTATTGCCGCCACACTGGGTGTGGCATCGATTATTTTCACTAATATGGTGCTGCTACCTATTCTCCTGTCTTACATCAATCCGAATAATCTCGACAAGCTGCGTAAGAAGCATGAACGCGGTGAAATTCGTCGCGACAAAATGTGGCGGCTGTTGGGCAAGCTGACTCATACCACCCCCTCGCTGGTTGTCATTACGCTGTGTATTATTGCCACCGTGTGGGGCGGGATCGCCAATAATGATTTGAAAATCGGTGATTCCCAGAGTGGCATTCCCGAGTTGCGAGAAGATGCGCGCTACAACGTGGATAGCCGTGTAATTACTGAGCGTTTTTCGGTGGGTGTCGATAAGCTGAGTCTGGTGATTGAATCCGAAGATAATGCCTGTGTCGATTTTAATGTGATGAATGAAATTGACCGCTTTGCCTGGCATGTGCGCAATTTGCCGGGGGTCAAGTCGGTGCGATCTCTGGTCGATAACATGAAGGTGATTTTAACGGCGAATAATGAGGGCAGCCCGCGCTGGTTTGCCCTGTCTAGAAACCCCAGCACCATGTCGTCTTCTCTCTATCACATGGGTGCCGGCGGCGATGAGTTTATGGATGCGGCTTGTAAGGCCATGCCGATTAATATCTTCACCATAGACCACAAGGCGGAAACGATTAACTCGATTATCAAGGGTATCAATAGCTTTGAATCGAATCTTCCAAAAGAAAAGTTTAACCCGCTATTGGCAACTGGCAACGTCGGTATTATCGCCGCAACGAACGATGCTGTAGAGGCTGCCCAATTGCCCATTATGTTTTGGGAATATAGCGCTATTATTGCCCTGGCAATTATTACCTTCCGCTCCATCGGTGGCATGCTTTGCATTGTGCTACCGCTGACGATGGTGTCGATACTGTGTTATGCCTTGATGGCGATTCTCGGTATCGGGCTCAAGGTCAATACCCTGCCTGTTGTGGCTCTCGGTGTGGGTGTGGGTGTCGACTATGCGGTCTATATTTACAGTAAGCTCGGCCACTATATTGAGGAGGGTGAATCCATCGAGGATGCCTTCATCCACGCCATGCATACCACTGGGCGACCGGTTATTTTCACCGGTGTGGTTCTCGGTGTCGGCGTTGGTGCGTGGATATTTGCACCCCTTAAATTCCAGGCCGATATGGGCATCATGCTGACCTTTATGTTTGTGGTAAATATGTTGGCGGCGATTATTGTTATGCCCGCATTGGCCCGCTGGCTGTTGGTGCCGAAATATAAGGCTGCCCAGGCTGCTCTTCTAGCCAATGGCGATGGCCCTAAAGCCCACTAGCAGTCGTGTGACACTAAAAAGGCCCGCTAAGTTTGCGGGTTTTTTTTTGGATAATAATTTGTGCGCCACTAAATGGCATTGGCGGTATTTATCAGCACTGTTCTTTTAGCTGGTATGACGTGTAGTCTGCGCAGGTGTGGAGGGTATCTTTAACACTGCGATTGAAGCCTGTTTGCGAGTGAGCTTTCTCGGCGAAAGTTAAAGTCCGAAGCTATAGGAAGCAGTGCTGGATAATTGGTGCAGCAGAAAGGTGGTGCAGCAGAAAGGTGGTGCAGCAGAAAATTGGTGCAGCAGAAAATTGGTGCAGCAGAAAATTGGTGCCCCCGGAGAGATTCGAACTCCCGACCAATCGGTTCGAAGCCGATTACTCTATCCAGCTGAGCTACGGAGGCGTAGGTGGATCAAAATCCGCCACATTGGCGGGTCGCTATTGTGCCAGCTTTAGCGGGTAAAAAGCCATCGGATTTTAGCGCTCGCAGGAAAGCTTTAGGCTTTATAAGCAGAGCGCGATACTGTAAACGCGGGCTGAGCGCAGTGGCTGGTGCCGCTCGCTTATTTGCCTTGCCACTGTGGCTTGCGCTTTTCGGCAAAGGCGGCGGGTCCCTCTTCAAAATCAGCACTTGTTAGCAGCTCTTTCACTGCGGGTAAACTCATTGCGCCGGTAACTGCTGTTGCCAGATCGGCTTGATCAAGGCCCTGCATCACAGTATTTTTACTGGTGCGGATAGACACGGGGGAGCATTCTAAAATCATCTTCGCCCAGCGTCGGGCCTCGTCCATTAGCTCTGCCTGTGGCACTACTGCATTCACATAGCCGAGGCTCATGCCCTCTTCGGCACCGACGTGGCGGCCGGTGAGTATCATGCCCATCGCTGGCTTCAGACCAATTTGGCGGGGCAGTCGTTGCAGGCCGCCAGCTAGCGCGGCGAGGCCTACTCGGGGTTCGGGCAGGGCGAACTTTGCATTGTCTGCGGCGATAATCAGGTCGCAGGCCAGAGCGATTTCAAAACCTCCACCCATGGCGACGCCATTGACGGCGGCAATAATGGGCTTATCGCAGTCAAAGCGCGCGGTCAGACCGGCAAAGCCTGTTTTAGGTGTGCCGCGCTTGCTACCACTGGCGTGGTATTTCAGGTCATTGCCGGCGCTGAATGCACGGTCGCCGGCGCCGGTGAGAATAGCTACCCACTGCTCGGGATCATTGGCAAACGCGTTAAAGACTTGCTCCAGCTCGAAATTGGCGGGCGGGTGCAGGGAGTTCATCACCTCTGGACGATTGATGGTGACGGTGAGAATGTGGCCATCGAGTTCGGCGCGGCAAAATTCCAGATTGTCGTAATTCATGACTCATTTCCCTCAGTATTTATTATTGTTGTGGTGTTTTATTTTAATGTGGCTTGGCAAAAACTAAAGCGGGTGCGTAAAAACCTGTGCGCTAAAAAAGGCATACACAGGTTTTTGCCCGGCTTAACGGGGGGCGGGTGTCGAGCGGTAGTGGTACTCGATGACGCCCTTGTTTTCGCGCTCAACCAGATGGCCTGCATCTTCGAGTAAATCGCAGTGGCCGATAATTTCCGACATCACCGGCACGATTTGTTCTTCCCAGGCTTTGGGGAAGAGCTCTTTGCCAACGGCCATGGGTGTCATCGGGCCGCCGGCTTCAAGAATGCGGCTGATCTTTAACAGGCGCCGATCCGTCGATAAGCCGTAGGACTCGATCAAGGCCAGATGGTCTGTAATGGGTGCACCGTGAGAGGGATAGGTGACGAGCGCGGGGTAGGGCGACACTTTGGCCAGTGAGGCCTGGTATTCGCTCAGTGCCCGAGGTCGCACACCGCCTTTTTCGCGGGGCATTTGGGTCAGGCAGACCGGGGTGATATTTGGCAGCAAGTGGTCGCCGGAAAAGAACACCTGAGTATCTTCTTGCCAGTAAACCACTTCGTCGGGGCAGTGGCCCGGGGTGTGTATGGTTTTCAGGTCGAAGCCGGGGATGGCGACGATTTCGTTATCTTTCAACAGGTGGTCGGGTTCCATGGCGTGGTAGCGGTCTGCAATTTTTGCACGGCGCGATATGGCTTTATCGGCCAGCGCCCTGTCGACGCCCCAAAGAGCATAGTAGTAGAGCTCCAGCTCTTTGCGCTCGGGTGGTGGGCGCATGCGCTCATTGGTCAGCCAAAGGTTTTCGTGGGCCCAGAGCTGGCAGTTGGATAGCTCGTGAATGCGCTGGGCCTGCCCGTAGTGATCGGTGTGCCCATGGGTGAGGAGGATTCTGTCGATGTCCTCGACCCGCAGATCCAGCTCGGCCAGTCCGTCGTTGAGGGCTTGCCAGGCATCATCTGAGCAAATGCCGGTATCGATGAGGATTAATTCATCGCCAGCCTGCTCGGGGAAAATAAGATAACTGTTGATGTCACCCAGCCCGGCGTAACCGGTCGGCGTGGGAATGCGGCCGATTCTGCTGGAGCTTTCTTTTTTACTAAAGCGTGTTACGCCGACTTCTTCTTTACTCATTGCTTCGTTTTAGCGGCTTACAGGGCCACTACCCATAATTGTCAGCCAGCAATGATGACTAAAAGTGACGCAAATAGGAAGCAATTCAATGAGCTATCATCGATATAGCGTGGCTGACAATGGCTGGCTCTTAAATCAGCGAGCGCTGACCGCCGTCGATAACCAGGGTTTCGCCGGTCACAAAGCCCGCTTTTGAGGTCGATAAAAAGGCGATCAACTGGGCGATTTCATCAGCCTCGCCAAAGCGTTTCATGGGGATGCGCGACACCACCAGCTTTTCGACATCAGTGCCAGCAAAGTTATCGCCGACCATGTCGGTTTTAACGAAGCCCGGCGCCACGCAAATAACGCGTATCTGATCCCTCGCCCATTCGCGGGCCAGGGCGCGCGTCAGCCCTTCGATGCCGGCTTTTGAGCTGCAATAGGGGGAGTTGTTGGCCACGCCGGTCGAGCCGTAGGTGGAGCCAACGTTAATAATTACGCCGCCGCCCCTCGCTTTCATTACCGGCTGCACCGCGCGGGACAGTACCCAGGGCGCGACGAGGTTGATGTTGAGCACCTCGCGAAAGCGCGCGGGTGAGATGTTCTTTGCCGCGGCGCCCTCGGTAATACCGGCGTTATTCACCAATACGTCAATGCCGCCGTGGAGGTCGGTGACTGCGGCGACCAGCTTTTCGAGGTCTTCATCATTGCCGACATCGCCGGTGTGGACGCTAGCCGTGCCGCCAGCGGCTGTTATCAGTGCGGCAGTTTCATCAAGTTTTTCTCGATCGCGGGCAAAACAGGCGACGCTAAAGTCGTACTCGGCCAGGGCGATGGCGATGGCGCGGCCGATACCTCGGCTGGCTCCGGTGACTAGTGCGACTTTTTTCATGGTGGTCTTTCCCTAAGTGTTAGTAGTTGATTTTTGGGTTTCTGGCAGGGCTTCATTAATCAGAATGCCCTGCTCGGTGAGTGCTGCAATATTGGCCTTGTCCATGCCCAGCAAGCCGCTGAGCAGCTCAGCGTTGTGTTCGCCAAGGTAGGGAGCGTCGAGCGGCAGGTTATTGTCGAAGGCCGAAAAGCGCAGTGGCATGCCGGGCATTTCAAAGCTGCCCGCGCCTCGGTCGGTCACCGTTCGCACCGTGCCGCGCTCTTGCATATGCGGGTGTTCCATCACCTCTTTAATGGAGAGGATAGGCGCCACAGGTATGTGTTTTTCGCCGAGCATTTTAATGGTGGCCGCATCGCTCTCCTGAGCCTGCAACCAGCCTTCGATAATGGGGGTAAGTACGTCTTGGTTTTGCGCGCGCGTGGCGTCGTCAATAAAGCGTGGATCATCGATTAGCTCGGGCATGCCGATAACCTCGCAAAAGTCTGCCCAGCGCCGCAAAATCGCGATTAATACGATGTAGCCGTCTTTGCCTTTAAACACGCCGAGGGGGCCGACGGCGCTGTGGTGGCGACCGGGCTTGGGTGTATAGGCACCGTCGCTGGCGCTAATGGTGCCGACATTCATTTCGTGGCAGTGGAAGTAGCAGTCGAGTAAAGAGATGTCGAGAAACTGTCCCGTGCCGCCAGTGGCCCGGTGGTACAGCGCGCCATTAATGGCCGCCAGAGCGTGGGCGCCGGTCATGGTGTCACCCAGTGCGGCGAGGGGAATATAGGGGCCGTTCTCCTCATCGCCTATCATGCCGGTAATGCCGGCATAGGCCTGGCCGATAAAGTCGTAGCCGGGCAGGGTGGCGAGTGGCCCCTGCTGGCCGAAGGTGGAGATGGAGCACATAATGCACTCGGGATTGAGCGCCTGTACTTTCTCCCAGCTGAGGCCGAGCCGGGCAATGGCACCGGGGGCGAAGTTTTCCAGCACAATGTCGGCTTGCTCGACCAGGCCGTAGACAATATCTCGGCCCTCGTCTGTTTTCATATCCACGCAGACGCTTTTTTTACCGCGATTTTGCTGAATAAAATAAACACTGCGATCGTTGATTTTCAGCCCCACCTGACGAATCTGTTCACCGAAGGGGGCGAGCTCAAGTTTAATTATTTCCGCACCCATTTCCGCCATCATGCGGCTGGCAGTGGGGCCGGCCACATGTTGTGAAAAATCGAGCACTCTAATGCCATCGAGAATATGTTTCTTTTGCATGGTTTAAACCTGCCTTTTATTATTTTTAGTTGAGCTGAGCTTTAGTGATTTCAGCGCTTGTCATTTAGAATGCCCTGATAATAGAGTCTTCGGCTAACAGGTGCTACAGGCAATTACCTGTCAACGAAGGCCTTAAATTTCAGTAGCGATGGCTTTTCGGCTCATCGCAAAACAATAAACCAAGGCAATTTAAAACGATAAGGAGTTGAAAATGGGTAATTTATTACAGGGGCAAGTCGCCATTGTCACCGGCGCGGGCCGCGGCATGGGTCGTACACACGCACTGGCACTGGCGGCAGAGGGCGCAAAGATAGTGGTCAACGACCTCGGTGGTTCCGTGCTTGGCGCGGGCGACGATGCCAGCCCCGCCGATGATGTTGTCAAAGAAATCGTCGCGGCGGGTGGCGAAGCTGTCGCCAACTACGGCAATGTGACCAGCGTCGCCGATGGCGAAGGCATGGTGCAGCAGGCGCTGGATGCCTTCGGACGCCTCGATATCGTGGTCAACAACGCTGGCAATATTCGCAACCAACTGTTTGTGAAAATGAGTGAAGAGGAGTGGGACAGCGTAATTGCAGTTCACCTCAAAGGCTTATTCGCGGTCACCAAGCAGGCGGCGGACATCTTCCGCAAGCAGGGCAGCGGGCGGATTGTTAATACGGCATCGGAAGCGGGGCTGGGCGGCTATGCAGCCTCCAATTACGCGGCGGCCAAAGAGGGCATTGTCGGTTTCTCGCGCACACTGGCGCTGGAACTCGGCCCCTATAACGTCACCACCAACGCCATTCGCCCCCGCGCTGGCACCCGCATGGCCGGTGCTGTGGATATGAAAAAAGCGATTGCGATGGCCAAGGCCGGCAAGCTGCCTTTGCCCGAATTTATGTTTGAAATCGAAGAGATGACTGAAGACTCCGAAGTATTCGCCCCGGAACAGGTGTCCCAGTTAGTGGTCTTCCTCTGCACCGACGCCGCATCCCACATCAATGGTCGCGACTTTATTGTCGGTGGCGGTGAAATCACCCTGGTCTCCCTGCCCGCTAAAGAGCGCAGTATTTTCAGCGACACGCGCTGGACTCAGGAGCAACTGCAGGACTTAATGCCCAAGACGCTGGCTAAGGGGCTGAAAAATCCGGCGGCGCCGCGAACGGCTGGATAATCAGTTAAACATGCAGATTTAAAGACATAGACCTAATAACACCGGCCTAAAAAAGCCCTTCTCCTTATTTCGGGAGAGGGGCTTTGGGGTTTTAGGGTTCGCTTTTAGGGCTGGGCTTAAAAGTGTCAGCTTTCTTTACAGTTGATGTTACCTTCCATAAAAAATAGCTAGTGATGGTGCATTTGTTATATGTATATAAAACAAAAAGTTATGTCGGGCTTGTATCGAATTGTTTCAATAACCGTGCAATAAAAATCTTACCAGCTAAACCTTTGAGCGCCTTTTTTCTCTACAAACTCTTAATAAGCCTCGCCTACTCGTAAAACTGTCAGTTTTTTTTACACTTCGTTCGTGTTGAAGGGCGGCTGAATTCTTAACTTATTGGTATAGTTATAAAAATAATTATTGGACTGGTTTTTGCATTGTATAACTATTGAATTGGTTAAATGAAGTAAGGGGTAAGGATATGAAGGTTAACAAGTTGGCTACAGGCTTTTTCGCAGGTGCTCTTTTCGTGCCGGGGCTCTCTTACGGTGCTTTGCTACCGAGCTCGGGTTATGTGACTTACGGTGATGCTAACTCTTATTCTTTACCGATTCTTCAGGAGTTTGTTGCGACTGAAAGCCCTGGGCCAGGTAACCCCTATTATGTTCAGTCGACCCCTGGGGCGATTAAAGATTTGGTGGTCGTGGCAACGGGTTCTGGTGGTACTGGAGTGACCACTAATTTTGATGGCATGGATAAGGCCTATGACACGCCCAATGGTAAAACTGGTCCGAATAAAGACGCAAGCTTTTATACGACTACGGACACGTCCAATGATCCCGGGCCCTCCAGTAACGTCGACATCAATAATAATTACGATACCAGCTGGGATGCGTCGCTCGCCTCGATGAATACCTTCCTCAGTGGCGAGGATATGGTGGTTTACTTTAACAATAACCAAGTTAAGAACTTGGATACTGCTGGTGAATCCCTGGCAGCGTGGGCACAGTTATGGGTCACCGACGCTAGCGGCAATTTGGCTGGAGAGGTGTATGAGTTCACCAATAATAATGGTGCTTATAATCTTTTCCCACTCGGTGGTGGTGATGCGGATGGTGATGTGACGGCTTATTCATCGGGGGTGGTAGACCCCCTCGCGAATAACCCTGATCTCGGCGATAACGACAATACTGACTATGTTTTGTCGGGAGGCAATGTACTGGGGATAGATCACAACCTCGGTGCTAACGAAGCAGCTTACGCTTTGATGTTTCCTGAGCTAAATATTTTATTTGCAGGTTTATTTGATACGAAAACCGTATCAGAGCTTGCTCTGTACACCTTCCACATTGATTTTCGCTTAGGTTGTGACCCAGGGTTTAGTACCGACCCCGATGATGAGATTTGTTCTGGCGCGATTTCGGGCTACGGTAAGAACCTCAATAACGGTTATGAGCAAATCTTTATCGGTACGCAGGAGCGATTGGGTGTTTACGTACCCGAGCCAGGTACTGCTCTGCTTTTCGGCCTGGGTTTAGCAGGTCTTGGCTATGGTCGACGACGCAGCAGCAAGTGAAGTTGATGTCGAAATTTGTTGAGGCTCGATAGCGGAGCAGCAACAATACTTGGTAAGCGCTGTTTAAAAAGCTTTGCTAAAAAGCCCCGCTATGATTATTTTTAGTGGGGCTTTTTTCTGTGTGATGGTTTCTCTTAACCGGACAATTAAATAGCTCTACCTGTCATCTATTTTCCGCCTCTTAACATCTGGCGAAATTGTGCCCCTGTTCGTTGAATCTAAGACTTGATTTTAAGGGGCTCGCATTGGTCTTCGGCCAATGGTAATGCATTGCGGTATCTCATTATTAAGCCAGCAATCATCGCTGTCGATTTAATAGTGTATGGCACTTGTTTTGGTTTGAAGGGTGCTGGTTTGAAGAGTCGTGGTTTTAAAACAAACGGGCTAAAAATAACTTTCTTATTAAAGTTGGGCGTAAATTAACGGGGGTGCCTAACGTGTTGCTAGCGAGTAACAGGCCCAGGCTAGAGTTTAGCCAGGCTTAGTTGTACTGAGCCCCTTTGATGGCGGCCTGCAATGCGGGGTGAAGGGCGTTGATTTCGCTTACTGGTAAGCCAGCACCGGGAGGGGATAGTTCGCCGTATTGTGTGAGTTTTTTTGGTGGCAGCTGGCCAACGATTTTACTCAGTTCGGATAGCTTGATACCCGAGCGAATAAGAAAGCAGATATAGCTTTGGTGCAGGCAGTCGCAGTCGATGTTTGACGGACTGTCCAGTCCGGCATCGACAGCGGCGCAGTTGATCATGGCATTAAAGTCATCAGTGTCGAGGTTCTCATCGCCACCCAGCCATTGTGGGGTGCCGTGAGTCTTTGTCAGCAGCAGTTGCAGCACGCCAGGTATGGTTATTGTTCTGGGCATAACAGTGTTCAGTTTTAACTGGTGCTCAGATAATGGATCGGCAGGCGGTATGAAATTCTCTGCTGTTAGCGCCCCTAGCTCATCGGGCCTGACTCCAGAAAGCAGTAGGGCTATTAATTGCTGTGTGGGCAGATCTGCCGCTGAAAATAGTTCTTTGATTTCTGTTTCGCCGATTTCTTTTATGGCCGGGGTGTTAGGCAGCTGCCTATTGCTTGTTTGTGCAAGTGAGGCAATAGCCTGGCTATGGGCCTGCTCCGTTAATTTTGGCTGAGGCATTACCCCCTCTACCGACGATGCTAACCTGGGGTCGATGACAGTGACGTAGTTTGGCGCGGGCGGGTAGTCTTCGCTTTGAGGTCGAGAGCGGCGCAGAAATTCGTACATCCAAATGGCCAGTAAACCGAGTAGCACCGAGGCGGCCAGTACAATGCCAGCGTCCCGCCAATATAAAGGACGAATAGAATGACTTTCCAGGTAGGCGGGCTCAATTACTTTTATTTGCGGGTATTTTTGCTGCTGTTCAACATGTAGCTCAGTGATATCTTGCTGGATCGTGCGGTAGTGTTCTTCAAGTTGAAGTAATTCTTCTTTCTTCGCTTCGTGAGCGGAAAAACTGCTGCTGAATTCCAGCGCAGTTTGCTTGTAATTGTCCAGCTGGCGCTGCAAGGCATACTCTGCATTTTTTGCAGCCTGGTAATCGCGCAAGGCTGTCGTTAAAACAACTGATTTACCTGACGATATTTCATTGGCTATTTGTTTCTCAACGGCGGCTAATTGCTCGGGTATGCTTTTCATCTCGGGGTACAAGGCCATATAGTCCCGAGTGTATCTGTTGTCGAGCTCGATCAATTTTTCTTTCAACTGCCTTTGTCGTTGTTGTAAATCGGCAAAGGCCCGCTCGTTGCCTGGCGCTACCAGAGCTTGACCTTTGGCCGCTGCAGCTTGAATAGCATCGAGCTCAGCTTTAGACGTGACGCGTTTTTCCATTGCAGTATTTAGTGCTTGTGTCAGCCCTGTTAGCTTGGCGAAGACTTCATTTTCATCTCTGCCCAATGAGAGGATGTTGTTGTTGGCGCGAAACTGGTCGAGCTCTTTTCGTTTCTTGTTGACCTTATCTTCTAGGGCGAGTTGCTGTTCTAGCAGCGCGCTACTGGTCTCGGCGACGGCTTTGGCGATTGTGTCGCTGCGAAATTGGCCGTAGGCAGCAGCTAATGTATTAAGCAAGGTGGGTAGTATTGCAGCGTTGTGGCCTTCGGCGCTGACCTCGACCAGGTTGGTTCCTTCGAGTGGGGAAACGCTTAGCATTTTCTGGAATTCTGCACTATCGCTCGGTAGTTGGCCCGCAGGGTGGCCTTCCAGATTTAGCTGTTTTAATGAGGCGTCGAGAATTTGCCTCGCCCTTAGCAGGTTCTTCTGTATTAAGGCGTGTTGCAAACTGGGGTCTACTGCTTCAGCACCCACCTGGTCGGGGGTAACGGTGAGTAAAACCGTAGAGCTGCGATAAATAGCGGGTCGACTAAAGTCGAAAATCAGGCCTAAGGTGGCGCTCAATAGCACAGTGATGATGAAAATTCGAAAGCGTTGAGAGCGGTACCAGGCAGTTCTTTCTCTGAAAGAAGGCGTGTAAGCATGGTTGCCAAATTCGGGCTGATGATAGCTGTCGGGATAAGCCCCTGCTGGCTGAGCAAGGGGTAACTTGTTAGTTGCCATTCCTTATCCTAAATACGTTTTATTTTCAGTATAGGTCTGTTTTATCTGCCTTGTTGAAACTGGTTTTATTCTAGGGCTTGCTAATAGCTTCCAGCAAAGCGCGCAATTCTGTTTTCAGAATTTTACCGTAATTGTTCTTCGGTAGTTGTTCGACAAAATGGTAGTGCTTGGGTCGTTTGAAGCGGGCCATATTGTCGAGGCAGAAAGCGTCGAGTTGAGGGCCATCAAGCGCCGCTGTGTCTCGCCGCACGACAAAAGCGACAACTTCCTCTCCCCATTCTGGGTCGGCTTTACCAATCACTGACACCTCGACAACATCGGGGTGTTCCAGCAATATTTCTTCAACTTCCCGTGGGTAAATATTGGTGCCGCCGCTGATGATTAAATCCTTCGAGCGGTCTTTCAGACTTAAATAACCCTGGGCGTTGAGTACACCCATATCGCCGGTGTAGAGCCAGCCGTCGATGATGGTTTTAGCCGTGGCCTCGGGGTTTTGCCAATAGCCTTGCATCACGGTATCGCCGCTGACCAGTATTTCACCGATCTCGCCATCGGGCAGGCTATTGCCATTTTCGTCGGCGATGCGGGTTTCCACCGGCACCTGGGCACAGCCCACGGAGGCCAACAGTTCGTCGAGGGGCAGGTCATCGCGACCGAGGTGGTCTTCACGGTTGAGGCAGCTAATGGTCATCGGCGTTTCGCCCTGGCCGTAGATCTGCGCAAATTTATTGCCAAAGCGTGCCATGGCCACTTTGATGTCGGCGACATACATCGGCCCGCCACCGTAGATCATGACTTTTAAGTTGTCGGTGTTTTCACCCTCTGCAGGCGGCGTTTCGACCATGCGTTTGATCATGGTTGGCGCGGCAAACATCGACACTTGTGGGTAGTGTTCGATCAACTGGAGAATTTCTTCAGGTTCAAAACTGCCACTTTGCGAGACGACTTGATGGGCGCCAGCGGCAATATTGGGGAAGGCGTAGAGGCCGGAACCGTGGGACATGGGGGCGGCGTGCAGCAGTGTTGAGCCCGGCTCAATAGTGTCGACACTGGCGAAGTAGCTCTGTGTCATGGCCATTAAATTGCGGTGGCTGAGCATCGCCCCTTTGGGCTGGCCGGTGGTGCCGCTAGTGTAGAACAGCCAGGCGATGGCGTCGGGCTTGCACTGTTGCAGGGCTAAAGGGACTGAATTATAGACTTTTTGAAAGGCCGCCGAATTAACGCTGATGAATGACTTGAGTGTGTCGATAGTGTTGCTTAGCCCACCGATAGTATCGCTGAAATCATCGGTAATAAAAGCGTGGCTGGCTGCGCTGTTTTCCAGAATATAGGCAAACTCTCGGCGATGGAGTTTGGCGTTGACTGGCACAGCGGTAAGCCCAGCGTGCAAGACGGCAAACAGTACTTCTATGTATTGAGGAGAGTTTTTCATCACCAGTGCGATGCGCTCACCGGGTTGGCAGTTCAGCTCATTTTTTAAATAACTGGCAATGGCCCTGACTCGTTGGGCCAATGTGGTGTAGTCGCAGTGTGGATCAAGCCCGCTGGAGAGGGCTCTGTGCTCGGGGAAGCGGCGGGCAGACTTTTCAAGCAGTGAGGCAATATTCATGGGTTCAATTCGCAAGGTCGATGGCAATAGGTAATATGATCTCGTCAACAACAGTCCGTTTGTTAAAAACAGCTTCTATTTTTCTACCCGGGTATCAATAAACGAATAGCCCTCGATAAGTTCAGAGGTTTTTTCATCGGTGCTTATTTCAGTAAATTTTATTTTGTCATTACCAATAAATTCAAATGAATATTTATCGGCTTTGTCGTGCTTGCCGTTTTGTTTCTCGTAAAAATGCGTGCCCTTCACCCACCAGGTGCCCTCATTAATTTGTGTGTTTTTGAGTACGCTGTATTCGTAGGATTTATAAACTAACTTAAAAGTACCATCGGCTTTTCGAGTCTGTATCCAGCTGTCTTTGCGGTTTTTATTTTCATGTGCATACTCGCCTGACCATTCGCCAACGAATTTATCCAGATTAGTTGACGTACTCTCAGCGCAAGAGCTTGCGCCAAAACAGCTCAGTAATATGGTTAGAAATAGGGTTTTTATTTTCATCGTAAGCTCCAGTTGATAAGTGCTTTGTTGGGTTAATTCGCTTATTTGTAATGCGGCTTATTGAGCGTCAAAAGACTGCCCGCTAATGCCTTCGCTGTCCGGCCCCAGCAGATAGAGGTAGGCAGGCATGATCTCTTCGGGGGTGAGTAGAGTGCCGGGGTCTTCAGCCGGGTAGGCAACGGCGCGCATGGGTGTGCGAGTCGCGCCGGGGTTGAGGCAGTTGACGCGAACATTGCTGACCTCGTCGAGCTCACCGGCAAGTACCTGGGCGAGCCCCTCGGTGGCAAATTTCGACACGGCATAGGCACCCCAAAAGGGGCGGCCTTTGCGCCCGACACCGGATGAGGTGAAGACGATGGCGGCATCACCGGCGGTTTTCATGATTGGCAGCAGGGCTTTGGTGAGCAGGAACTGGGCGTTGAGATTGACCTGCATAACCTGCTGCCAAATTTGCGCTTGATAATTGGCGATAGTGGTGCGTTGGCCCAGTAGCCCGGCGTTGTGTAGAAGGCCGTGTAACTCACCGAACTCCTGCTCGATATTAGTGGCCATAGTTTGATAATCCTGCTCAGTAGCGCCTTCCAGGCAGAGCGGATAAATAGCGGGGGTTGGTGAACCGGCTTGTTCTATTTCATCGTAGACCGCTTCGAGTTTCTCAACCGTGCGCCCGAGCAGAATCACCGTAGCGCCGTGGGCGGCGAAACTGATAGCCGCTGTGCGGCCAATGCCACTACCGGCACCGGTGACGAGAATGACTCTGTTATGCAGGCATTGGGGGGGCGGGTTATAGCTTTTGGGTTCTTCAGTGCTCATGGTGATGATCTTTCGTTAGGTGAGTTAGCTGGCTCGCTTATTGAGTCGGTGGGCGCGCTGGTGACTATCAGGCAATCAGCAAATCGTAGAGTTGTCTGGAGTCGTTGACCAGGTATTGGGCTCCCCAGTCGTGCGGGCGCTCAGCGTCGTCAATATAGCCATAGGCGGCGGCGATGGTGGCGGTGCCTGCGTTGCGACCGGATTCAATATCGCGCAGGTGGTCGCCAATAAATACGGTGTGTTGCGGGGCGACGCCGAGTTGCCGGCAGGCCAGTAGCACGGGTTCGGCGTGGGGCTTGTTGTGCTCAACATCGTCGGGGCAAACCACGGCTTGTGGCGCCGGTTGCAGGGCGAGGCCCTCAAGTATCGCGCAGGTGAAGCGGCGTGGTTTATTGGTGACGATGCCCCAGGGTATGTGGTGCTGCCCGAGGGCTGTGAGCAGTTCGGCGAGACCGGGAAAGAGGCAGGTTTTCTGTGCCAGGTGGTCGCAGTATATATTGAGGAATTCTTCGCGCAGGGTCTCGAAGCCAGCATCGCTTTCACTGCACTTAAAGGCATAGCTGAGCAGGCCAGCTGAGCCATGGGTGATGATGGCGCGAATGTCGTTTTCACTCAAAGTCGGGCGCTGGTGTCGGCTCAGCATCAGGTTTATTGAGGTGGTGAAGTCGGGTGCGGTGTCGAGCAGGGTGCCGTCGAGGTCAAACAATACTGCCTGATAGTTTGCGCGTGACATCGACGATCTTCCTTTAATAGCTGGGCTTGTTATAGCTGACTTGAGATTGACTGGCGGCTTGAGCGGCGGTCTGCCTACGCCGGTTTGTGGGCGTGCAATAGGTAGTTGATGCTGACATCGCCCTCGTTAAGGCTGTATTTCTTGCTCAGCGGGTTGTAAACCATGCCGGTCATTTCCGTCACCTCAAGCCCGGCTTCCCGCGCCCAGCGAGTGAGTTCAGAGGGGCGAATAAAGCTGCCGTAAGTGTGGGTGCCGCGGGGCAGCATATTGAGCACATATTCGGCACCGACGATGGCAAAAAGGAAAGCCTTGGGGTTGCGGTTGATGGTGGAGAAATACACATCGCCGCCGGGCTTTACCAGGCGCATGCAGGCCTTGATGATGGATGCGGGGTCGGGTACGTGCTCAAGCATTTCCAGGCAGGTGACCACGTCGTAGCTTTCCGGGCTTTGCGCGGCCAGTTGCTCGGCGGTGATTTGCTGGTAGTCAATCTCGACACCGGACTCAAGGCTGTGCAGACGGGCGATTTTTAAAGGCGTTTCGCCCATGTCGATGCCTTTAACCGTCGCGCCGCGCTGGGCCATGGCTTCACAGAGAATGCCGCCGCCACAGCCGATGTCGAGCAGGGACTTTTCCGCCACCGGCGACAGCTGGTCTATCCAGTTGGCGCGCAGGGGATTGATGTCGTGCAGGGCTTTAAATTCACTGTTCCTGTCCCACCAGCGACTGGCGAGGGCTTCGAATTTGGCGATTTCCGCCGCATCGACATTGAATGTGTTCGCTGAGTCGTTACTGCTCACGGTCTTGTTCTCCAGAAATCTTTTGTCGTGCAGTCTTTGTGTGGCCGGCATGCTGTCAATTAGCGCTCGGCCTGTATTTTTGTCTGCCAGCTTTGGGCTCTTTTGATGAGCTCGCCCTGGTCGGTATTCAGCAATTGACCATCTTCTACCACTAACTTGCCGTCGACCCAGGTGTGGCTGACGCGGCTGGCGCTATCGGTATAAAGCAACTGCGAGTAGGCATTATACAGGGGCTGGGAGGCAATATTGGCAAGGTTAATGGCGACCAGATCGGCAGCTTTGCCAATCTCGATGCTGCCGGTTTCGCCGTCAATGCCCAGCGCCCGTGCGCCGTTAATGGTGGCCAGCTCCAGTGCTTCGTGGGCGGGGAGCAGCTCTGGCTTGCCGGCCAGGCCTTTGGCGATCAGTGCCGCAGTGCGCGCTTCGCCGAGCAGGTTGAGGTCGTTGTTGCTGGCTGCGCCATCGGTGCCCAGGGCAATATTAATACCGGCTTTTTGCAGGGCTTCGACGGGGCAAAAGCCGCTGCCGAGTTTGAGGTTGGATTCTGGGCAGTGAATGACGTGGCTGCCGCTGGCGGCGAGCAGATCGATATCACTGTCGATAAGCTGAGTCATGTGCACGCACTGGGTGAGGGGTGACAACAGGCCCAGTTTATGGAGGTGTTCGATGGGCCGCACGCCCTTATCGGCGATGCTCTGGGCCACTTCATCGGCAGTTTCGTGCAGATGTATTTGAATGGGTGCGTCGAGCTCGCCGGCCAGGGTGGCTATTTTTTCCAGTGCCGGGTCGTTGACGGTATAGGGTGCGTGGGGGCCGAAGGCGATGGAGATGCGGCTGTCGTCGCGAAATTCATCGCGCAGGTCGAGGCCCTTGTGAATGTACTCATCGGCATTGCGCGCCCAGGCGCTGGGGAATTCGAGCACCGGAAAGGCCAGCTGGCACTTAATGCCATTGCTGCGTGCGGCGCGGGCCGTTTGGTCGGGAAAGAAGTACATGTCGCTAAAGCAGGTGGTGCCGCCAAGGAGCATTTCGGCGATGGCGATTTCGGCACCATCGTAGACGAACTCTTCGCTCATCCAGCGGCTTTCCGCCGGCCAGATGGCGTCGTTGAGCCAGGAGTGCAGGCTTTGGTCGTCGGCATAGCCCCGCAATAGCGACATGGCCGCGTGCCCGTGGGCGTTAATTAAGCCGGGGATGAGCAGCGAGTCCGGTAAGTCGTATTGTTGCTGAGCGCTAAAGCGCTGTTGCGCTTCGCCGCTGGGTAGCAGGGCGATAATCCTGCCCTCGTGAATGGCGATGCTGCAGTCGCGCAGCACCGTGTTGCGCGGCACTACGGGAATCAGCCAGCCCGCGTTGATCAAAATGTCGATGTTTTCTTCAGGCATGTTCTCTAGTAACGCTCGGCGTTGGCAAGGGGGCAAAAATGCGGAGTATAGCCTACTGGGCGAGGGCTTGGCTGCGGCTGTCAAAATAGGGGTATCAGTGGAGTTATATGCTACAATTTCGGGCTTATGTGTCGGCCAAGAGTGCAGTGCCAGTGTAGCGCTGTCCGGGTTGAGACAAGACGGGAATTTCCAGGAAATAAGTTGGTATGGTTGAAACAGCCGAACAAGTAGTACCGGTCAATATTGAACATGAACTGAGTAAGTCCTATCTCGATTACGCGATGAGCGTGATCGTGGGTCGGGCGCTACCCGATTTGCGCGATGGCTTAAAGCCGGTGCATCGGCGCGTACTGTTTGCGATGAGCGAGCTCAATAACGACTGGAACAAAGCCTACAAAAAATCGGCCCGTGTGGTCGGTGATGTGATTGGTAAATACCACCCCCACGGCGATTCTGCCGTTTACGATACCATCGTACGCATGGCCCAGTCGTTCTCCCTGCGCTATCCCCTGGTCGATGGTCAGGGCAACTTTGGTTCGGTGGATGGAGATTCCGCTGCGGCGATGCGTTATACCGAAATCCGCATGTCGAAAATCGCCCACTCACTGCTGGCCGATCTCGATAAAGAAACCGTCGACTTCGTGCCCAACTACGATGAGTCTGAGTGGATCCCCGATGTGATGCCCACTCGCGTGCCCAACTTGTTGGTCAATGGTTCCTCGGGTATTGCCGTTGGCATGGCGACCAATATTCCCCCCCACAACCTGCGTGAAGTGATCGCCGCCTGTTTGGCGCTGATCGAAAATAAAGACATCAGCATTGATGAATTGATGACGATGGTACCGGGGCCGGACTTCCCCACCGCCGGTATTATTAATGGCCGGGCAGGTATTCTCGAAGCTTATCGCACCGGTCGTGGGCGCATTTATATTCGCGCCAGAGCCGAGGTAGAAGTCGACGCAAAGACCCAGCGCGAGACCGTTATTATTAGCGAGATCCCCTATCAGCTGAACAAAGCCAAGCTGATTGAGAAGATCGCCGAGCTGGTTAAAGACAAGAAAATCGAGGGCATTTCCGAGTTGCGCGACGAGTCTGACAAAGACGGCTTGCGCGTGGTGATTGAGCTCAAACGTGGCGAAATGGGCGATGTGCTGCTCAACAACCTGTACGCCCAGACTCAGCTTGAAAGCGTGTTCGGCATCAATATTGTCGGCATTGTCGAGGGCCAGCCGCAAACGGTTAACCTCAAGCGTTTGCTGGAGATTTTCGTGCGTCACCGCATGGAAGTCGTTACCCGACGCACCACCTATTTATTGCGCAAGGCCCGAGAGCGGGGCCATATTCTTGAAGGGCTGGCGGTTGCCATCGCCAATATCGATCAGGTGATCGAGCTGATTAAAGGCTCGCCAACGCCCGCTGATGCTCGCCAGGGCTTGCTGGATATGGGCTGGAGTGCGACTGAGGTGCTGCCCTTTTTAGAGCGTGCAGAGGGCGCTTGTCGGCCCGATGAGCTGAGTGCCCAATACGGCCTGCGAGACAGCAAATACTATCTGTCCGAAGCGCAGGCCCAGGCGATTCTCGAATTGCGTCTGCACCGTTTAACGGGCATGGAGCACGAGAAACTACTGGCGGAGTATCAGGAGAAGCTCAACGAGATTGTCGAGTATCTGGAAATCCTCGGTGATACCGTTCGTTTGATGAACGTGATTAAAGAAGAGCTGGTCGCCATTGACGAAGAGTTTGGTGACGATCGCAAGACTGAAATTGTCGATTCGCGCCGCGACTTGACCATTGCTGACCTTATCCCAGAAGAGGACCGCGTGGTGACGATCTCCCACGGTGGCTACGCCAAAACTCAGCCGCTGGATGACTACCAGGCGCAGCGCCGCGGTGGCACGGGTCGCTCGGCGACGGCGGTGAAAGATGAAGACTTTGTTGAGCACCTGTTGATCGCCAATACCCACAACACGATTTTGTGTTTCACCAGTGCCGGTAAGGTTTACTGGTTGAAAGTGTTTGAAATACCCGTCGCCAGTCGCAATGCCCGTGGCCGCCCGATGGTGAATTTATTGCCCCTCGAGGAGGGCGAGCGCATTACCTCGATGCTGCCAGTGGAAGAGTACCGCGACGACCAGTATGTGTTTATGGCGACAGCCAATGGCACCGTGAAGAAAACCGAACTATCGGCCTTTGCCCGCCGCCGCAGTGTTGGCTTGCGAGCACTGGCGCTCGAAGAGGGTGATCGACTCATTGGCACGGCGATAACCGATGGCGATTGCGATGTGATGCTGTTTTGCTCCAGCGGCAAAGTGACACGCTTTAACGAGAACGATGTGCGGGCCATGGGCCGCACGGCGAAAGGTGTGCGCGGTATGCGCGTGCCCGAGGGCGAAGAGCTGATCTCGCTGATTATTCCCGCCGAGGACAAAACTATTTTAACCGTCTGTGCCAAGGGCTACGGCAAGCGTACCTCGCTGACTGAATTCCCCAATTACAAGCGCGGCGGGCAGGGCGTGATCGCCATCCAAACCTCGGAGCGCAACGGCAAGTTGGTCGGCGCGGTACAGGTCGATGCCAGTCATGAACTTATGCTGATCTCAGATCAGGGCACCCTGGTTCGCACCCGTGTCGACGGCATTCCCACGCTGGGTCGCAACACCCAGGGCGTGCGTTTAATCCGCGTGCGCGAGGACGAAACGCTGGTCGGCGTGGCCGATATTCAGGAGGAGGAAACTCCTGCTGTCGCGGAAGAAAACGTGGACACAGAGGCAGCAGCGGACTCAGATGCAGGCTCAGACTCAGATGCAGGCTCAGATGTAGACTCGATCGTCGGAAATGACGATGAGTGATGAAAAAAGTGCTGCTGGCACGACTGCCGATCTACCCGCTTTACGCGACCAGATTGACAGTATCGACAAGCAATTACTGGCCTTAATTGGCGAGCGGGCGCGCTGTGCGCAACGTGTTGCCGAGGTGAAGGTCGCCAGTGGTGACGCTGTTTTTTATCGCCCCGAGCGAGAGGCTCAGGTGCTGCGCAAGGTAATGGCCGCCAATGCCGGGCCCCTCGGTGATGAAGAAGTGGCCCGCCTGTTCCGTGAAATTATGTCGGCCTGCCTGGCACTTGAACAGCCGATTACGGTGGCCTTTCTCGGCCCCGAAGGCACTTTTACCCAGGCTGCGGCCCTAAAACATTTTGGCCACTCGGCACTGAGTCGGCCGATGACGGCGATTGATGAGGTGTTTCGTGAAGTCTCATCGGGCGCGGTGAATTACGGGGTAGTGCCTATTGAGAATTCGACCGAGGGGGTGGTTAACCATACTCTCGACAGTTTTCTTGAATCCTCTTTAAAGATTTGCGGCGAAGTTGAGCTGCGGATTCACCACCATTTTATGCTGGGCGCCAATACCAAAGCCGAGAATATTACCCGGGTCTACTCCCACTCCCAGTCGCTGGCGCAGTGCCGTAAATGGCTCGATGCCAATTATCCGGGGATCGAGCGCATACCGGTGAGCAGCAATGCCGAGGCAGCGCGACGGGTACAGGGCGAGTGGAATTCAGCGGCGATTGCCGGTGATATGGCCGTGCAGCTTTATTCGCTGGAAAAAATTCACGAAAAAATTGAAGACTATCCGGATAATTCAACCCGCTTTCTGGTCATAGGACGGGACGATATTCCGCCCAGTGGGGATGATAAGACCTCGATTATTGTCTCGGTTCACAATGCGCCGGGGGCTTTGTATTTATTGCTGGAGCCCTTCCAGACTCACGGTGTCGATTTGACCCGTGTCGAGACCCGACCGGCGCGCAGTGGCACCTGGAGCTACGTGTTTTTTATTGATTTTGTCGGCCATCAGGATGATGAAAATGTAACAGCGGCGCTGGCTCTGGTACGCGAAAGAGTGGCCGACTTGCGCATACTGGGCTCCTATCCCAGCGCGGTGCTTTGACGCGGTGCTTTGAATAGAACCGTGCTTCTATAACGAACTTCTGGCAACAGACTCTTGTCTGTCTGCCCTTTTAATTAGCGGTAACCCCACTATGTTTCTAAGCCCAGCTAAGCCTGCTATGACTTGTTATGGTTGAACAAACGGCAATGCATAACGCGGCCCCTACCGGCCGGCTGCTGGTGGTTGGTCTCGGGCTGATTGGTGGCAGTTTGGCTCTGGCGGCGCGACAGCGACATTTGTTTAGCGAAGTGATTGGCACTTCGCGCAGCCCCGCGACTCTCGATAAGGCCCTTGAGCTGGGTGTTGTCGACAGGGTTGAGAGTGATCTGCCCGCAGCCCTCAAGGCGATGGGCGCTGGTGATATCGTCGTTGTCGGTGTGCCGACCTTGACGGTGCCCAATATCGTAGCCCAGTTGCAGGAGCACCTTTCCTCAGCAGTGACCTTTACCGATGTGGCGAGTGTTAAAGGCAGTATTGTCGAGGCCGTGAAAAATATTTACGGCGTGGTGCCAGCCCAGTTTGTGCCGGGCCACCCTATTGCGGGTTCGGAGAAAAGCGGTGTCTCAGCCTCCTTGCCTGATCTTTACGATGATCATCGGGTCATTCTTACCCCGCTGCCTGAAACGGGTGAAGCACACACGGCGCGTGTTGCCACCATGTGGCGCGGGGTTGGTGCCACGGTCAGTGAAATGCCGGTTGATGAGCACGATGAGGTGTTGGCGGCGACCAGCCACTTGCCCCATATCCTGGCCTACTCACTGGTCGATACCCTGGCGGGCATGGAAGAAAATCGCGAAATATTTCGTTACGCGGCGGGTGGCTTTAGGGATTTTACGCGCATAGCGGCCAGTGATCCCATCATGTGGCACGACATTACGCTGGCCAATAGTGACGCTATTGTCGAGGTGCTGGATAACGTTACAGAGCATCTGCAAAGTTTGCGCACAGCCATTCTCTCCGGTGATAGCGAACACCTGCTCGGTGTTTTTACCCGGGCTAAAGAAGCGCGTCACCATTTTCAAATCATGCTCGATAACAAGGCGTATCTGCAAACTATGGGCTCCACAGAAATTCAATACCGCGTAGAGGCGGGTGGCGTACTACGGGGGCAGGCCCGAGTACCTGGCGATAAATCAATTTCTCACCGTTCTATTATGCTCGGCTCCCTGGCTGAAGGTGTGACAGAGGTGTCTGGCTTTCTCGAGGGCGAAGATAGTCTGGCGACCCTGCAGGCCTTTCGCGATATGGGGGTGGTGATTGAAGGGCCGGATAATGGCCGGGTTGTTGTGCACGGTGTCGGGCTACAGGGTTTGCAAGCGCCAGCGGGGCCGCTGTATCTGGGTAACTCTGGAACCTCCATGCGTTTGCTGGTGGGCATTTTGGCCGGCCAGACTTTTGATAGTGTGCTAACGGGCGATGAGTCTCTCTCTACTCGCCCGATGAAACGTGTCGCCGATCCACTGGCGCTGATGGGCGCAGAGATTGAAACGGGTGAGGGTGGTACGCCACCGCTGCGTATTCGCGGCAATCGCCCCTTGCAGGGTATTACTTACACCCTGCCGATGGCCAGTGCTCAGGTTAAATCCTGTGTCTTGCTGGCAGGTCTTTATGCCGATGGTGAAACGCGTGTTACTGAGCCCGCGCCGACCCGTGACCACACGGAGCGTATGCTGAGAGGTTTTGGCTATGGGGTGAAAACCGATGGCCCGCTGGTAACGCTGAATAGCGGTGGTGTTTTACAAGGTGGCTCTATTGATGTGCCTTCAGATATATCATCTAGCGCCTTTTTTATGGTTGCCGCTTCGATAGCCGAGGGCTCGGATATTACTTTGAGCCACGTGGGCATTAACCCAACAAGGGTCGGCGTGATCAACATACTGCGCTTGATGGGCGCAGATATTACCCTGCTCAACGAGCGTCTGGCCGGTGGCGAGCCGGTTGCCGATATTCGCGTGCGCTCTGCTGCCTTAAAAGGCATTGCCATTCCCGAAGATCAGGTGCCCCTGGCGATTGATGAGTTTCCCGCCATCTTTATTGCGGCGGCCTGCGCCGAAGGCAGGACCGTATTGACCGGCGCCGAAGAGCTGCGGGTTAAAGAGAGTGATCGCATACAGGCCATGGCCGACGGCCTGACAATACTGGGTATCTCCGCCGAACCGACCGCCGATGGCATTGTTATCGAGGGTGGCCAGTTAGAGTCTGGTGAAGTCGATAGCTTGGGCGATCACCGCATCGCCATGTCATTCGCCATTGCGGGCCTGAAAGCCCGTGGGGCAATATCAATTCGCCACTGCAGCAATGTGGCGACATCTTTCCCTGGCTTTGTCGAGCTATCAAACTCGCTGGGCCTAAGGGTGTCTGAGGAAAGTCAATGAATAGTACGAATATCCCTGTTATTACTATCGACGGGCCAAGTGGTTCGGGTAAGGGCACGATTAGCCAGTTGCTGGCTAGCAAGCTGGGCTATCACTACCTTGATAGTGGTGCTCTCTATCGATTGGTGGCAATGGCAGCCAGGCGCCACGGTGTTGCCCTGGATAATATTGAGGCCCTGGCCGTATTAGCGGCGCATATGGATGTCGCTTTTGAAATGGATGAAGAGGGTGGGCCACCCAAGGTGGTGCTGGAAACAGAAGATGTTTCCGACTTGATTCGCAGTGAAGAGGTCGGTGCCCAGGCCTCGATGGTGGCTGCATTTCCAGAGGTGCGCAGTGCTCTGTTGCAGCGCCAGAAAGCTTTTGCCCGCGCGCCGGGCCTGGTGGCCGATGGGCGCGATATGGGCACCGTGATTTTCCCCGCTGCCGAGGTCAAGGTTTTCCTTACTGCGAGCGCTGAAGAGCGGGCTGAAAGGCGTCATAAGCAGTTGATTGATAAAGGGGAAAGTGGTAGTCTCCGCGACCTTGTCGAGAAGGTTGAGAGCCGCGATGAGCGCGATAGAACCCGCGCCGTAGCACCGCTCTTACCAGCGCAAGATGCGGTTACCGTTGACAGCACTGCGCTGAGCATTGCCGAGGTACTCGATGCTGTCTTGAAGGTCGTCGCTCAACGACTGAAAATGTGAGCTAAAATTTAACAGGAGTCACAGGTGTTCATGCCAGTATTGCACCCGTTGATTCCTTAATTTGAATGACCCGAGAGTCTGGCGACTCGGTTATGGGCAAGAGTTACAAGCATTCGTTACGAGCACTGACTTCGAACATTGCTTTTGTAATTTAACACCCTGTTTAAAAGAGGTATTTCCCGAATGAGCGAAAGCTTTGCAGAACTTTTTGAAGAAAGTTTACAAACAGTTGAAATGGCACCAGGTTCCATCGTAACCGGTGTTATTATCGATATTGATAAGGACTGGGTCACCGTCCACGCCGGATTAAAATCTGAAGGCGTTATCGCCACAGAAGAATTTTTCGATGACAACGGCGAACTGTCAGTAGTGATTGGCGACGAAGTACAGGTCTCGCTGGAGACGGTAGAAGATGGCTTTGGTGCCACTAAACTGTCTCGCGAAAAAGCCCGACGCGCCGAATCGTGGATTGCACTTGAAGCGGCACAGACTGCTGACGAAGTGGTTATTGGTGTTATCAATGGCAAGGTTAAGGGCGGCTTTACTGTTGACCTCAACGGCCTGCGCGCCTTCCTGCCGGGCTCACTGGTTGATGTTCGCCCCATGCGCGAAACTTCACACCTCGAAGATAAGCCTCTAGAATTTAAAGTTATCAAGCTCGACCAGAAGCGCAACAACGTTGTGGTTTCACGTCGTGCGGTGATGGAAGCCATCAACTCTTCCGAGCGCGAAGAGCTGCTCAACAACCTCGAAGAGGGCGTGACTCTCAAAGGTGTGGTTAAAAACCTCACCGACTACGGCGCCTTTGTTGACCTCGGCGGTATCGATGGTCTACTGCACATCACCGATATGTCCTGGAAGCGCATCAAGCATCCTTCTGAAGTGGTCAATGTTGGCGACGATATCGACGTTAAGGTGCTGAAGTTTGATCGTGAGCGCAACCGCGTCTCTCTCGGCATGAAGCAAATGGGTGAAGATCCCTGGAGCGATATCAAAGGCCGCTACCCAGAGAAAGTGAAGGTCAAGGCGACCGTTACTAACCTTACTGACTACGGTTGTTTTGCCGAGCTGGAAGATGGCGTTGAAGGTTTGGTGCACGTCTCTGAAATGGACTGGACTAACAAAAATGTTCACCCCTCTAAAGTGGTACAGGTAGGTGAAGAAATTGAAGTCATGGTGCTCGATATTGATGAAGAGCGTCGTCGTATTTCTCTGGGTATGAAGCAGTGCTTCACCAACCCCTGGGACGACTTCGGTGGTCAGCACGCCAAGGGTGATAAAATTTCCGGTACTATTAAGTCCATTACTGACTTCGGTATCTTTATCGGCCTCGACGGCGGCATCGACGGACTGGTTCATCTTTCCGATATTTCCTGGAATGAAACCGGTGAAGACGTCGTTAGAAATTACAAGAAAGGCGATGAGCTTGAGACGGTCATTCTGGCCATTGACTCCGAGCGCGAGCGCATCTCTCTCGGTATCAAGCAGCTTGCCGATGACCCCTTCTCCAACTTCATTGCCGAGAATGAAAAAGGCGGCTTGATCAAAGGTGTGGTTAAAGAAGTTGATGTGAAATTTGCGACCATTACTTTGGGTGAAGATATTGAAGGCCTGTTGAAGGCCTCTGAGGTCTCGCAGGATAAAGTTGAAGATGTTCGCTCTGTACTGAAAGTGGGCGATGAAATCGAAGCGCGCGTTATTGGTACCGACCGAAAGAATCGTGTCATCAACTTATCGATCAAAGCGAAAGATATGGCCGAAGAAAAGGCAGCAATTAAGGATCACAAGAAGCAAGAGACTGATAATACGGCTACACCAACTACCATTGGTGATCTTATCAAGGCGCAGATGGAGAGCAACGACAGATAATTGTCGGCTGACAACAGGGCGATATTGGTAAGAAAAAAATGACCAAATCTGAATTGATTGATAAAATCTCACAATTCCAGGATCAGCTGCCGCCAAAAGATGTTGAATTGGCTGTTAAGATGATTTTGGAAGAAATGACACAAGCGCTGGTCAATAACCAGCGTATCGAGATAAGAGGGTTTGGCAGCTTTTGTTTACACTATCGTAATCCGCGCGTTGGACGGAACCCGAAAACGGGAGAAACCGTTGAATTGCCCGGTAAATATGTGCCCTATTTTAAGCCAGGTAAAGAACTGCGGGAGCGCGTTAACGCTGGTATTGGCAAGTAACTTCAGCCCGCAGGTGGTTTAATTAAAAACGGTAAAGCGTGAGCTTTGCCGTTTTTTTTCGGAGATGGAAATGACAAAAGTAAAACGATGGATTGGACTGTTATTGCTACTGGTTTGCGTATTGTTGGGCATCTGGATTGTGCAGGATAACCCCCTGGAAGTGCCTGTAACCTTGCTCGGCTTTTCTTTATTGCAGCTACCCCTTGGCATCTGGCTACTGGCCGCCTTCCTGGCTGGCAGTGTGCTCAGCTATGTGGCCAGTTTGCCGGGCTCTCTCGGGCAAAGATCCCAGGCCAGACGCCTACAACGCCAGCTTGGTCTTGCTGAGGCCGAGGTAAAGAAGTTGCAATCCGCGTCCTCTAACGATTAATACTCGCTGCTAAAAGAAGTTGAAAATGCCTGTTGCTGCCATTGATAAGCGTATTATTGTCGCTTTAGATTATCCCGATAAATCCTCAGTCCTCGCTTTTGCCGATAGTGTGAGTCCCGACCTTTGCCGTCTAAAAGTGGGTAAGGAAGTGTTCACCCATTCCGGCCCCGAGCTGGTCACGGCTCTGATTGATCGGGGTTTCGATGTTTTTCTTGATCTTAAATTTCACGATATTCCCACGACTGTTGCCAAGGCCGTCAGTGCCGCTCTGGATCTCGGGGTGTGGATGCTCAATGTCCATGCGTTGGGTGGCTCAAAAATGATGACGGCAGCGCGCGAAGCACTAGAACGCCAGGGCAGTGACGCCCGGCTTATAGCGGTGACGGTACTGACAAGCATGCAGGACAGTGATCTTGCTGAACTGGGTTTGAATATGCCGGCTGCACAACTAGCCGCGCATTTAGCGGGGCTCGCCAAACAATGTGGGCTGCATGGAGTGGTGTGTTCGGCGCAGGAGGCGAGCGCCATCGCAAGCCAATGCGGCGAGGCTTTTTTGCGGGTCACGCCAGGCATCCGGCCTGCGAACCTGTCCTCGGGTGATGATCAGCGGCGCACCATGAATCCTCGGCAGGCTGTCGATGGGGGCAGTAGCTATCTAGTTATCGGGCGGCCTGTGACGCAGTCGAATGACCCGGTGGCAACCCTGCTTGCGATCAAAAAGGAAATTGGCGAAGATGGGGGCGAGGGATAGACCCTCATTTCACTAATCTACATGGAGCACCTTAGGGTGCAGGGAGTAGGATATGAAAATGCTAAGGATGATGTTGGCTTGTGTTTGTGCTGTTGTTTTATTGAGTTTCGGCACTGGGCCAGTTTTTGCAGAAGTGGATAAGCCGGTAGAGAAAGCGGTAGTGAGCACGGTCAATATTAACAAGGCAGACGCCAAAGAACTGGCGTCGGTTTTGATCAATATTGGTGAAAGTAAAGCGCAAGCTATCGTTAAGTACCGGGAGGAACATGGGTCCTTTACCAGCAAGGCTCAACTGAAAGAAATAAAAGGTATTGGCAGTACGACCTTGAAGAAAAATGAGGCATTGATTACCCTGTAATCACTTAAGGTCACAAGCAAAATGGCTGCGTAATACGTGGCCATTTTGTTTTTTTACATGCCAATAAATAGGATATAGCGGGTCTAGATGGATAATGAAGGCAGCAACAGGGTAACGGGTTTTAATGTTTTCCCTATTTTTGTTGATATTGCACTTATGGTGCTGACCGGGTATCTGAGCTTTTTCCTGCGCTTTGGCGAGTTTGTCATCCCCTCCTACTACCATTTGCTCATCGTATCCGCCAGTTTAATTGCGGGCTTCGCCTTTATTTGTGGCAATAAATACCCGCGTACCGGTTCTCCCTATCGCTACATCTTTAACTACTTTTTGTTTCGAGTGCTGCTGGCATTTGGCATTTTCATGATGCTGCTGGTTTTCCTGAAAGTCACTGAAAAATACTCGCGGCTGTGGCTCGGATACTGGATGAGCCTTGCGCTGTTTTCGCTGTTTGCTGTGCATGCGGGTTATTACAAGGTGATAGCCCTGATGCAGGCTAGGGGGAGGATGTTGAGTGAAGTGCTCATTATTTACACCACGACTGAGGGTCGGAATACACTGACAAACATGGCCTTATCGGGTTACCACATTTGTCGGGAAGTCGACCTCAGTAATGATCAGTCAGATACCGCTAGTCTGCCAGCTCTTGTCGATAGCTATAATGCGTCGGAAGTGTGGATAAGTATGCCCTTCAGCAATTGTTCCAGCATTGATAAGATTACTTATGGGCTGCGCCATAGTCTTGTCAATATTCGCTTTATTCCTCAGCTCGATGCGGTGAAATTGCTCAAGCATAGAATCAGCTATCTGGGCTCTCAATATGCTATTGACCTCACTTATACTCCGCTCGATGATTTTAATCGCGGTGTAAAAAGGCTTGAAGACCTGCTTCTGGCCACTATCATTGGCGTCGCCATTATTCCGGTGTGTATTGCTGTTGCCATAGCAATAAAGCTAACCTCCAAGGGCCCTGTGCTCTTTAAGCAAAAGCGTCACGGTATGGGTGGTGAGAAAATAAAGGTCTACAAATTTCGCAGTATGGAAGTACATAGCGAGGTCCGGGGTGTGTTAACCCAGGCTGAAGCTGATGACCCGCGCATACCTCCGTTGGGGCATTTTTTGCGCCGCACGAGTCTCGATGAATTGCCGCAGTTTTTTAATGTAATTCAAGGGCGCATGTCGATTGTCGGCCCCCGGCCCCACGCCTTAGTGCACAACGAATACTACAAAGATCTGGTGCAGTCCTATATGTGGCGGCACAAGGTGAAGCCGGGCATCACCGGTTGGGCGCAAGTGAATGGCTACCGGGGTCGAACGGATACTCTGGGGAAAATGCGTAAACGCGTGGAGCACGACCTCTGGTACATCAACCACTGGAGTCTTTTACTCGACTTAAAAATCATTCTAAAAAGCTGCTATAAAGGGTTTTTCCACCCGAACGCTTACTGAGGCTATCCCGACCTGCCGCTGGGGGCCGGGGTGCTTTCCAAAAATAGATAGAGCTTATGCTGAAATCCTTCAGTCGCAGATTTTTTACAGCCAGGCCCGCGACCCTGCCAGTTTCAGTATTGTTTGTCTGTATGGCCAATTATTGCCGATCCCCGATGGCGGAGGGCCTGCTAAAGCAGCAGCTGCTGGAGCAGGGCCTGTCGCAGCGCATTGGCGTCGATTCAGCCGGCACGCATGTGGGTAGAGGCGGCCAACGTCCGGATGCCCGAGCCCAGCAAGTGGTTCTTTCTTCAGGGGTGGATATAGGCCGCCTGCGGTCGCGGCCGATCGCGCTGGAAGATTTCAGACTGTTCGATTACATCCTGGCTATGGACGAGGACAACTTGCAAAGCCTGTCCCAACTATGCCCCGCTGAGCACCAACACAAGCTGGCAATGATCATGAGTTTTGCCCCGCAAACTGGTGTGACCGAAGTTCCAGATCCCTACTATAGTAGCAAGGAGGGCTTCAGACAGGTGTATACTTTTCTGCGACAGGCTGTCGTTGGTTTGGTGGCCTCAATCGAAGAAAAGCACGACATGACATAGGGCATTTGCTTGGCGATTTCACTTGTTATACGACCTGAATTGACGGTTTCTAGTACAGGCCTCAAGTTGCAAGTGGAGGTATCTTGAGCCGGCCTAGTGGTTTTATCCTATGGACGACGGGAGTCAGATATGGATGATGATAAGGCGTCACTCGCCGAAAAATTTCTTCAGTATTTCCAGGTCGAACTGGCGACTAGTGCGGCGGATAAGCAAGCTGTTTATGAAGTGCGCTACCGGGTTTACTGCGAGGAATTTGAATATGAGCCAGGTGAGAATTTTCCCGATAAAGGGGAATATGACGAATACGATGAATCTTCACTGCACTGCCTGATTCGACACAAAAGCAGTAATATGACCGCCGGCTGTGTGCGGCTGGTACCCTCGATCGATAGTGAACTTCTGCCCTTTGAAAAATATTGCTCGGAGAGTGTTGACAGTGCTTTTGTCAAAAGCCTGGAGATTGAACGAAGTGATATGGCAGAAGTATCTCGACTTGCTGTCGATGGGGCATTTCGCCGTCGTCCTGGTGAGTCTGCAACTCGCTTTGGTGAGGTGAATACCATGGACTGCTCTGCGGCGGAAAAGCGGACATTCTCGCTTATTGCCATAGCTGGCTTCCTGGCTTGTGCTGCTCTGGCTGAGCTATCCGGACGAACGGATGTATTTGCGATGATGGAACCTTTTTTGCCCCGCCTGGTGAAACGATCTGGAATAGCCTGGCAACAAGCGGGTAAAACCATTGAATACCACGGTGAAAGGGCGCTTTATTACATAAAGACGCAATCCGCTGTTGAAAATATGGTTCCCGAGCTACGCGAACTCTACGAAGCTATCCATCATCAAATTGCTAAGTCCTATCGTGATAGATAGCTGAACCGCAGCTATAAATTCGTTAATCTCGGCTTATGATAATAAATGTTCCAGGGAATTAAAGTCTTAAGGACGCTTAGGAGGAAATAACAATGTTACCGGAGTCCTTCGACTACCATTCGGCGTTTTCACGCAACTTAGGTTGGGTTACTGAAACAGAGCAGGAAATACTGCGCTCCAAGCGCATCGCTATTGCCGGTTTGGGTGGTGTTGGCGGGAGTCACCTGTTGACGTTAACGCGGCTAGGTATTGGCAATTTTAATATTGCCGATCTCGATATTTTTGAGCAGGAAAACTTTAATCGCCAGGCCGGTGCCAGTATCCGCCACGTTGGCCGAGAAAAGGCCGATGTTCTCGAAGAGCTGGCATTGGATATCAATCCGCAGCTCAAGTTTGTCAAATTTTCTAGCGGTGTCGATGTCGATAATCTCGATCAATTCCTCGAAGGTGTCGATCTCTATGTCGATGCTCTGGATTTTTTTGCCGTCGATATACGCCAGGCCGTTTTTGCCGCCTGTGCTGAGAAAGGCATCCCAGCGATTACCGCCGCACCTCTAGGCATGGGCGTTGCTTTTTTGGCCTTTCTGCCGGGGCAAATGACTTTCGAAGAATATTTCCGCTTGGCGGGACAGCCCGAAGATGAACAGCTACTACGCTTTTTACTCGGCCTGTCCCCGGCGATGTTGCAGGTGAAATATCTGATCGATGACACCCGCCTCGACCTCAACGCCCACAAAGGTCCATCAACGGCGATGGCCTGTGAGCTGTGTGCGGGTATGGCCGGTACTCATGCGCTGAAAATTCTCTTAAATCGCGGAGAGGTGCCCGCGGCTCCCCGAGGCCTGCACTTCGATGCCTACCGCAATAAAATGGCGAAAACCTGGCGGCCGATGGGTAATGACAACCCGATCCAGCGTCTGGGTTTGAAACTGGTGCGCAAACGCCTCTCGGCCAAGTTGGCAGCACCCAGGCAAAGCCCAGAGCAAGTGCTTGCAAACCCTATTGAGCGCATCCTCGACTACGCACGATGGGCACCGAGTGGCGACAATACTCAGCCCTGGCAGTTTGAATTACTCAGTGACGAACACCTGCTTATTCATACACGAGATACGCGGGACTGGTGTGTCTATGATCTCGCCGGTCGAGCCAGCCAGACCTCGGTTGGCACTTTGCTGGAAAATATTGCGATTGCCGCCCGCAGCGAAGGTCTCGATGCCAGTTTCACCCTGCAAGATCCGACGGTGGATGCAGAGCCCGTTATCGATGTTCGCTTTTCTGCGCTCACATATAGCAGTGATGAAGCCAGCTTGCTGCCCTATATCAAGACGCGCTCTGTGCAGCGCCGTCCGCTGTCCACACGACCCTTAATGGCCATGCACAAACATGCACTGGAAGCAGCAGTGGGGCCAGGCTATCGCGTTATCTGGATTGAGGGTCGGCAGAAAAAATGGCAGATCACTCGCCTGTTATTGCGAGCTGCGGGCATACGCTTAACCATTCCCGAGGTCTACCAGGTGCATAAAAAAATTATTCACTGGGGGGCACAGTTTAGCCACGACCGCATTCCCGACCAAGCCCTGGGTGCGGATGCGTTAACCACGAAAATGATGCAGTGGGCACTGCAGAGCTGGGGCCGAGTCAAAACTATGAATCGCTATTTTGCGGGTACCTTGATGCCGCGCATACAGCTCGACCTGATCCCCGCGCTACGCTGCGCTACGCACTTTGTTATTGTTGCCGACGTTGCCCGTGACGCTACTCAGGATTATCTGTCCGGTGGACGGGCGACTCAGCGGTTTTGGCTGACCGCCACTAAACTTGGCTTGCAGCTACAGCCAGAAATGACGCCGCTGATTTTTGCCACCTACGCCAGAGAGGGGCGACGTTTTACCGATAGCGCCGATAAACTCGGGGATGCCGATACCGTGCGCGTAGAGCTTGATGCGCTAACAGGAGGGGAGGTCGATGCCGTGTTTATGGGCCGCCTCGGCTTTGGTGCCAGTGCCACCTCGCGATCACTGCGTAAGACTAAGGCGCAATTAAGCACTTCTGAACAGTAAGCGTAGCCGCAAGCTGTACGGCACTAGCACCGCCAACTGACCTTATCGACCCTGGAATAATAATAGATGAAGCAAGCCGTTTATAAATTAATGATTGCCCTGTTGTTGCTTCCTTCATTTGGGCTGGTGGCAAGTGACGCAATACCCGTCACCACGAAGAAGTTGCAAGATGTGCTGTTTTACCCGGTGCGCGATGCCCCAGCCACCACCCTGAGCCTCAATGACACTCGGGTCAGCTCAGAGCTAAAAGGTATTCTCAAGGGCATTGCAGTGCGCGTGGGTGACAAGGTTAAACAGGGTGATATTGTCGCCAGCCTGGATTGCGAGGATTATCAAATTGCCGTTACCCAGGCAAATGCCTCGCTCACAGCCGAACGGGCCAAGTTAAAATTTGACCGCTCCCGGTTAAAAAAAGTCACCCAATTATCGAAGAAAAAAAATATTTCTACTGAAGAAGTTGAAAGGCGCAGCTCAAATGCAGCTATATCTGCCGCCGATGTCGAAGGTTTTAAAGCCTCGTTAAAAGCCGCAGAGCGGGCAGTGGCAAAATGCTCTATTCAGGCACCTTTTGATGCTGTCGTCATCTCAAAAATGGCCAACCTTGGCGACTATCTAATACCTGGTAGCCCGGTGCTGCGTCTAATTGATCGGGATAATGTTGAAGTCTCAGCGAAAGTGCAGGAGCAGGATCTTGAGTTGCTAGAGCACGCCAAGAGCGTCGCTTTTATCGCCAATGAAAAGCGCTACCCACTGTCATTGCGAGCCATCCTGCCGCTGATGGAAAGCCGCATCCGCAGTTACGAGGTGCGTTTAGAATTTTCTGCTGATAAAGCCTACCCTGGAAGCGCTGGCCGTACAGAGTGGCTTACCCCTTCCGCTCATGTGCCGTCTGAACTGTTAGTGAGACGCAAGGGCCTGGGCGTGTTTCTGGTTGTCAATGGGCGCGCCAAATTTCTGCCCATTGCAGGGGCTAAAGTCGGTCAACCCGCTGTACTGATAAAAGCTCTCGCTAAAGATAGTGCCATTGTTGTTAACGGTCGCTTTAAGATTAATGAAGGCGATGCGGTACGCGTTGTCGAGCACTGATTCCATGTTTGCAAAACTGCTTCAAAACCACACCCTGACCAACCTTACCTTTCTGCTGATTTTAGTGCTCGGCTGGATGTCTTATCAGCAGCTTCCCCGTGAGCAAGACCCCAGTATTAATTTCAACTGGGTACAGATTTGGACCTACTGGCCAGGCGCTACGGCACCGGACATCGAGGCGCGTATTACGGGGCCTTTGGAAGATGGGATTAAAAAGGTGCAGGATATCCGCTTTGTATCGAGCACCAGTCGGGAGGGTGTGTCCAGCATTCTGGTGCGTTTCGAAGATATGAATGATGTTGAGTTTGATAAGCGCATGACTTCACTGCGCCGCGAAATTCAAGCCCGGCAGGACGTTCTCCCCCCGACAGTCAGTCAGCCCGATATTTTTGAAATATCGAGTTCAAAGACTTTCCCCACGGCAAGCCTGGTGGTTTTTGGTGCCTCTGGAGAAGAGGTTCTGCAAAGTACAGCCCACAACGTAAAAGAAGATTTGCAGCAACTCGACGGGGTTGACGACGTTATTTCTTTTGGGGATAGAGAGGCTGAGCTGCAAGTGGATTTCCTGTCAAACCGACTGGTTGGTTTGGGTATTTCTTCGGTGGATCTTGCCGATACGGTAAGGGCTTATTTTCGCGACCTAGCGGCAGGTGATGTAACTCTGGGTGACCAAAAGTGGTTGATACGCTTGAGCGGCACCAGCAGTGATCCCGCTTATTTGGGCAAATTCCCTATCGCCAGTCAGCAGGGGGAGGTGCTGCTGCGCAATATTGCCGAGTTAAAAAAAGGCCGGGCCGACCCACAGGAGCTAGTGCGCTATCAAGAACAGGATGGCGTTCTACTGCTGTTGTTTAAAAAATCTAAGGCCAACAATCTGCAGCTGCTGGAAGATGTGAATAGCTATATACAGACTGAAAACCAACGTCTGGGCAGAACGGGTGTGAGGATTGCTTTACTGGACGACCAAACGGAAGCCACCCGCCAGGCACTGAATGTCATGGAGCGCAATGCGCTGATTGGTTTGATTTTTGTGATGCTCAGTACCTGGGTGTTCCTGGGTTTTAAAATCGCTTTTTTTACCAGCATTAGTATTCCTTTTGTACTTGCCGGTGTGTTCTGCGTGCTTGCCATGACGGGAGAGACATTGAACATAACGGTGTTGCTGGGGGTGGTGATAAGTTTGGGTATGTTGGTCGATGACGCAGTGGTGGTGGTGGAGGGTATCGACTACCACATGCAGCGAGGCATGGATGGCATCAGCGCTGTAAAAACCACGATCAAAGAAGTGGCCGCACCGGTGGTTAGTGCTGTGTTAACGACCATTGCCGCGTTTTTGCCGCTGATGTTATTGCCGGGCGTACTGGGCGATTTTATGCGGGTCGTGCCCCTGGTGGTCAGCATCGCGCTGGTGATTAGCCTGGTCAAAGCTTTCTGGATTCTGCCCAGTCATGTGCTGGAATTTCAGTCGGCTTCAACTCAAAAAAGTAGAGTGGATGCTCTGCGTAAAAGCACCATCAAGCGCTTCAGGAATTACTACACCAAAGCCCTGTTAAAAGTCATGCGAGCCCAAAAATTGACTTATGCCTGTCTGGCCCTGCTCTCATCTGCGGCTATTCTGGTGGTGGTGTTGGGTTGGGTGCGGGTCGATTTTTTCGCCACCGATTTCTTTCGCCTGTTCTACGTCAATATTGAAATGCCCGCCGGTACCAGTCTGGAAAAAACCAGTGAAACCCTGGGGAAAGTCGAAGCGCTTATCCATTCACAATTAAGCGACGATGAACTGCGGGGCATTGTCAACTACGCTGGCCAGCAATCCACCGATCAAGGTGCTTTCAAAGGCGCGGAGCGGGGGCAGGTATTTGTCAGCCTGGTACCAGCTCAGATGGGGGGGCGAAGTGTCGATGACATTATTGAAAGTTTACGCCCTGAACTGGCCGCGATACCCGGGCCGAAAAACATTAGCTTTTTACGTCGCCGCACGGGGCCACCCACCGCTAAAGCCGTGAGCATTAAAGTGCGGGGCGATGATATTGAGGAAATTCGTCGAGCGGTTGCCGCACTACAGGACATTCTGGCACTCACACCCGGCGTCGGTGATATTGTCGATGATGACACCACCGGTGGTATGGAGTTGAGGCTCCAGTTAAACCCCGACACTATCACCAGAGTGGGCCTCGACCCCACCAGTGTGGCGCGCACGGTACACCTCCACGGTGATGGCGAGATCGTCGCCAGCATGCAACATCGCGGTGAAAAGTTAGACGTGCGCGTCAGAGCGAAGCCAACACAACTGCAGGATATCGACGACTTCCTGAACAATACCATCGGCCTCGAGGACGGAGGCAGCGTGCCATTGGGGGAGTTGCTACTGCATGAAGAGCGCGTCACCGTTTCCAATATTCGCCGCTACAACTTCAGGCGGGCGGTCACCGTAGAGGCCAGTCTTGACCCAACGCTAACCGACACCTTAACGGCGAACAAACTGATCCGCGAGGGCTGGCAACAGATCGGCACCCAGTATCCGGGCGTAAGCCTGGATTTTTCTGGTGAGCTGGATGACATCCGCGAAAGCCTGGGTGCCATGGTCGTACTGTTTGTGCTGGGACTGGGGCTGGTTTACCTGATTTTAGGCACGCAATTTAAAAGTTACAGCCAACCGCTAATAGTGCTTGCGGCTATTCCCATGGCCTTTATTGGCGTCGTCTTTGGCTTGTTTTTCAGCGCCAACCCCATCAGCCTATTTACACTGTATGGCACGGTCGCGCTGGCCGGCATTGCTGCTAACGACGCCATCGTACTCATGTCCACCGCGAACAGAAGTCTCGATCATGGCTGCACAACCCCGCTTGCGATTGTACGTGCTGCAAGACGCCGTTTTGTGCCCATATTAATAACGTCCATTACCACTATGCTCGGCCTGTTCTCTCTGGCCACTGGTCTCGGGGGTGAGTCCTTAACCTGGGGGCCAGTCGCAACGGCTATTGTTTGGGGGCTCGGCTTTTCGACCTTGCTAACATTATTTGTCGTGCCTTTAACCTTTCTAATCTTTGTGCCAGCCCGGGCAAAGCAAGTGCTTATACCCCTGCCGGGAGAAGCCACGGGTAAGCTACTAACGATAAGTAATCAACTGAAGGGCAAACTCGGTTTGGCGCTACGCTCCGAAGACACTGCTTTAAGCGATATGCTCGCTAAAGAAGATTACAGGGCTCGCTATGAAGCGGGCATCACTGCTTTGCGTGGTGATGACACTGGCTATGCCATTAAATGCTTTGAATATTTGGCTGACGAAGAGCCAGATGTGCCCATTTTTAATCTTATGGCCGCCCAGGCCCTGGTTCGGTATATGCAGGTTTTTGAGTGGGATATAGGCTATGCGGCCCGATTTAGTCGTTATATCAATCGGGTAAAAGCCTTGGCCCCTGATGAGCCAAGGCTTTCTACATTATTGCGGGCAATGGCTGAAGTTGATGCCAAAGAAAAAGAGCTTCATAAGCCTCTGTTATAAGAATGTCTTGTCACGACCCAACGTCAGAAAACCCTTTTTACTACTGTCGATTCAGGGCACTTTTGATTTCTGTTTTTAGTGCTTGGGGTAGCTTGTCTTTACTGAGCAGGTCTTTGTACAAGGATACTGCTTCCTCTGCTTGGCCATTTTCTTCAAGAGTTTTTGCCAGGCTGTATTGAAGTTGATAGTCGTTCGGGTTATAGCCGATGGCTTTCTTCAGTAGCTTTATAGATTCACCTGGTTTGTTTTGATTGAGTTTTATCATCGCCATGGTGTGAAGGGCTTGTGGTGATTTAGGTGCTAGCGCCAGAGCCTGGTTTGCCAATTTCTCTGCTTCATCAGGCGATTTCTTACTTAACAACCAGGCAAGATTATTAAGTGCCCCGATACTATCGGGATCTATGCGTAGAGCGTTACGGAATTCTACTATTGCGTCATCGTTTCGCTGTAATAGAAGGAAGGCATTTGCCAAATGGTATTGAACGGTAAGGTCGCTGGGATTTTTTTTCATCCATGTTTTAAGGCTCGCTACAGCGTCGTCAATGTTGCCCAGGCGAAACTGAGCATTTGTCATGGCGATAAGATATTCCCCTCGCGCCTCTATACTCTGTGCCTGTGAAAAGAGCTCATAAGCATGCTCTGCATTATTCGCACGCAGTTCTTTTAAACCCATCAAGTAAAGTACTTGCGGGTGTGCCCCGTATATTCCTACCAGACTATCGAGAATGGCATCCGATTGCTCAAATGCGCCATTCTTTGCATAGATTCTGGTGAGGATTAACCTTGCTTCGAAGTGCCTGGGGTTTAGTCGCAGCGCCTCTAATAGGTTCTCTAAAACCCTATCGCCATCAGCTAGCTGTACGTTAACTTTGGCGAGCAGGAAGTGTGCCTCGGCTGATCTTGGCTGTAACTCGAGTAAGCGGGATAGCGATTTTCTGGCCTGCTGGTACTGCCCTAAATCGATATAAATTTTAGTGCGAATTTCTAAAAAAGAAGGCTCATCAGCATATTGCTCAGCTACTTTATCGATGAGCGCCATTGCTTGTTTTGGCTGGCCTTGTTTTAAGTGATAGGTCGCTAATGTTGAACGGATGTCCAGTGAAGTTGGGTCTATTTCTAAAGCCTTTTCAACCAGCGCCAGTGCATTTTGTTCGTAGCCTGAAATCAACTCAAGCCTGGCGAGGTGCATAATGCTCGAGACGTCAGCTGGATGATGCTTTATCGCCTCTTGGTATAATTCACGGGCTGTGTCGAAATCACCTTCCAATAGAGAAAGGTTTGCGAGGTTATGTGACAGGCTTGGCTGCCCAGGCGCTAATACCAGCGCTCGTTTAAGTACTGCCCTGGCTGCTTGCCTATCACCCAAGGCAAGGTGTATTGCGCTTTCAAACACCGGTAGGTCGGTATCATTCGGCCGTTCTTGTTGTAATTTGTGCACATAATCCAAAGCGAGTTTAAATTCGTTATCGTTGATGTAACTGGTGATAATTCCGATTTCCGCGCTGGCAAGGTCTGGATTGAGCGCCATTGCCCGCGAATATTCCTTGCGGGCAGCATTGGGTTGCTTTGCTGCACTGTAACTACGGCCCAATAGAATATAGTTCTCAGGGTTACTGGCTTGTTTTTCGACAACCTGGGTAAAGTAGGCGATAGCTTCAGCAGAGGCGCCTTTTTCTAGTGACAGTTGCCCCAGCAGCTTTATGGATTCAACGTCATCAGGGTCATTGGCAATGGCTTTGCGCAAATAGTTGGCGGCACTGCTCTTATCGCCAAGTGACAGGTAGACCCCGCCAAGTAGTTTATTGGCTGAGGCTGAGCCAGGGTGTTTACGCTGAAAAGTTGATAGCAAGGCTCTGGCTTGTTCAATTTCCCCCGTTTGATAAGAGACGAGACCTAGATAAAAAATGGCTGGCATATAATCTGGGGTTTTGTTCAGCACAGCCTGGAGAGAGCTTTTTGCGTCTTCGTGACGCCCTTCGTTTACTGCGATAACGCCAGCTACATAGTCCAGTAAGAGAGGGTGCTGGCCGCTTTTCTGTGCCTGGGCGAGATCCTTTTTGGCAGCATCTATATTTTTTAGTTGGATGTAAACCAGTGCGCGTTGAGCCAAGTCGAGGCTGGTGGCGTCCAGATCAATGACTTGGGAGTAGGCGGCAATGGCCGCCTCAAAATTGCCTCGTTGTTGCTCGAGTTGAGCGAGCTGCCGCCATGTTGGTGCATAGGATGGATCAGCTGTTTTTGCACGGGATAAAAGCAGCAGAGCTTCATCAATGCGGCCCTGGGCTGCTTTAAGTGCAGCCATGCCGGTAATTACATCGACATGGTCAGGGGCAAGTTCCTGGGCTCTTTTTAAAATCTTTTCCGCTGAAAAGGGGTCTGAGAGGGCGAGGTGCGAGCGACCTTTCAGCGTAAAAATCTGCGCCCCTAGATCATTTGATGCGAGCTTTTGCGGTACTTCTAGCTTGATAACATCATCGTATTTCCGCTGGATGTAATAGGCTTGCGCTAATGGTAAGAGGCTTGACTGCTGGTCAACGCCGAGTTCCATCGCTACGCGCAATTCTTTTTCTGCAGAAGCACCGTCCCCCTGTGCCAGGTAGGTCGTGCCCAAAAGCCAGCGAACTTCAGCGTTTTCCTTGTTCAGCCCGAGGACATTTTTCATCTCGATGATGGCCGTGGTGTTATCGTTTTCGGCTAAAGCTGCTTTTGCCCGGTTGACATAATCTTCTTCCGTCGCCGGACTGCAGGCGAGCAGGGTGATGAGGGCGCCGACTAGCAAAGTGCGAGTGGCGAAAGTACGCGTGTTTAGGCGTCGGTGTTTGGGGGTAGAGTCGATCATTTGTCGGATCCTTTTATACGGCAGTATTGTCCATGTGCGCTCGCCCATAATGGCTAGTCCTGGGGCCAGCTATATGGGATTGTAAATAAAAGAATTCTACCGAGTATTTGCTGGTGAGGGAAGATAAGAAGCTTTCGATAGTACTGTATTTCAGTTTCTATGCCTGGCTTGCTTGGGGTGGGAGTGCAGATACCACAGGGGGTGGTTTCTTGGTGGCGCTAGAAATGGTGCAGTCGTTGGTGGGGTGTAAGTTTTACGATATAGGGAAAACGAGAATGTAGCTTAAGTAATACAAAAAAAGGCAACAGCGCGAACTGTTGCCTTTTTATCAGTGCTTGCTACGTTTAGGCAGCCATTTTCTCAGTTTTCTGGTCTCGACGTCTTGCTAAGCCGAGTAATACTAAGCCGGATCCGAACAAGGTCAGCACACCAGGGGCGGGTATAGTATTAGCTTGAACCGCCTCAGAAGCCGTGGCATTGATAGACAAGTTATAGACTCCTTCGCCAAGCAGTATGCTTGTGACGTCAAATATACCAAAGCCGTTGATGCTTGTTGACGAGCCTGTTGCGGCCACGGAAACATCAGCAAAACTAAAGGCATTAGTCGCGGCTCCATCTACGCCAGTGCCGGTAGCATTACCCGCAAGCCAGCTGAAGACGATGGCATCTGTGTCTTTATCTCTGATTTGAATTTCGATTCTGGCGGTTGCCAGTGCCTGTATGCCTGTGTGTGGGAGAGTGATTTCGGCAAGCATGCTCAAGGCGGCTTCGAAATTAAAGTTAAAGGTACCACCGCCAGCGCCAACAGCGAATGTTACTTCAGTCACGGAGCTGGTGTCGGCGCCGGAGGTGCCGAGAGTTTCATCAGTGGTGTTGCCCTCTGCTATTTGTCGCGTTGCGATTTTGCTACCAATGGCGTTTTGCTCGGAAATAATCTGCGAGTCGCCCCAAGAATATTTGTGGGCGGCAGAAGAACCTTCTAAGGTCCAGCTATTGTTTGTCGGAGTTGTGCCATCTGGCCATGTAGAACCAGTTCCGATAGCAACGGCGGTGTCGGCCAAGGCTCCAGAAGCATTTGTCGCTGTGCCTGAACCGCCAAGTGCGGCAGTGGCGGAACCTTTTGAGGCCGGCTGAAGGCTAACAGCACCATTAGTAATTGTTATAACACCCTCTCGAACTTGCAGGTCAGAATAGGCGTAGGCATATGCTTCTGCCCTTTGGGTGGCGCCCATGCTCAGCGCAATACCCAGCGCGGCAACGGGAAGGATTCTGGAAATTTTCATCATTTTGTGCTCCGTTTTAGTTGTCGTTGTTGGCTGACCGTGCATGGTCTAGCGCCACATGAAATATAAAGCAAACACCGGGCCAGTTTTTTAAGCACGCTTTTGTTTTTTAAAAATCCTTTGTATTCAATGAGCTAGGGTGCAGTTGTGTTTTGGCTGTGGGCTACCTTCTGATCGGTATTTACTGGCGTGATTAAAAGTGTAAAAAATCCTGACACTTATTCTTGGATAATTGCTGAAATAACAAGCAGTTTGGGGGTTCTCAAGGCGCAGGCTTGTACTTGCTTATCGTAACCTTTTGAAATTAAAGAAAAATATCCCACCTCTATTTTTTAACGATGAATATTGCCAGTGTAAAATTTTCTGACACTTGTCTATTAGACGTTTTACTGAATGCAATGAGGGCTGCCAGGCAGCGTTGTTGAATCCGGTTTATAAGGAGTCGTGGATAGCACCTGTTTTGCTTGCTATGCTTTCAGTGATAGCTATAGCGAAGCTGACATTGAGGGATACACATTGCACTCGCCCTACCAAAGTTTACTCGTCAAAGCCTGGAATATTGCCGCCCGTTTATCGCCTGTTCGCCGAGGCGGCCCTGAGTATGATCTTGATCGACTGCTGCGCTCAGCCGCTAAAGCGGCTAAGGCTAGCGATTTTGGAGATACTTACTTCAGGGAGCCTTTGGTGCAGCTGCTGGAAGCACTCAATGCTGACGATGATTTACACTCTTTCGGTCGCTTTTATATCAAGCAAATGCTGGTGGGTTTACTGACCAATCGGGCGAAGCTGCAGGCCTTGTGGGGGCAGCACCCGGAGATACTTGAGCAATCGATTAGCGCTCCCTTCATCATTTTGGGTCTGCCCCGCACGGGCACGTCCTTTTTGTTTGACTTGCTCGCTGAAGACCCAGCCCACCGTTACTTGACGAATTGGGAGGCTACAGTCGGTCAGGTGCCGCCACCGGGCAGCTATAGCTGGGCAAATGACCCCCGGCGTAAGTTGGGCCGTTACTTGCTGCGCTTTCAAAACTATTTAGTGCCGCAGATGAAAGATATTCACACTTTTCGCCTCGATGGGCCGGAGGAGTGTACTTCCTTGTTAATGCAGGAGTTTTCAACTCTTGCTATCGCGTCGATGTTTAATGTGCCCGCGTATTCACAGTGGCTGAATAGCGCTGATCATGTGCCGACGTATCGACACTTCAAGCGTATTCTGCAAACCCTTCAATGGAAGTACCCGGGTGAGCGTTGGTTGCTGAAGTCGCCTTCCCACATTGATGCGGTTGGTTCAATTCTCAAGGTATTTCCCGATGCGCGCTTTGTGCAGACGCACCGAGATCCGGTGAAGGCCATCGCTTCTTATGCCAGCCTGTGTGCTGCCTTTCGTGGCATTTGCTCGAAATCAGTAGATCTGCATGAGGTGGGTGAGCAAGCTTTGGATCGTTTGGCGACGGATTTTGATCGCTACCTGGCGGTGCGAAAGCAGTGTGATTCGTCCAGTTTTGTCGACTTACAGTACGATGATTTGGTCGATGATCCTCTGGGCACGGTGAGTTCTATTTACCAGCATTTTGGTTTGGACTTTTCCGATGCGGCCCAGACGAATATGAAAGCTTTTTTAGCGCAGGAGCGTGAAGGCGGTGGGAGCCATAGTTATAAGCCAGAAGATTTTGGCCTAACAGCTAAGGGCATTCGCGACAGGTTTCAAAACTATATAAGCACCTTTAACGTTTCTATCGATGAATAAATTCCCGGCACAGCAACGGGGCGAGGTGTGACGCGCTTTTTGGCCCTTGTTACCACACTGTCGATATTGGCTGTTATAGCGCTTTATGCCAGTGAGGCTGTTGGGTACTTGGCCTATGGGCTGGCAGGCCTTGCTCTGTTGGGGCTTGTTCTACTATTGACACGAGTTTTTGTGCTGGCATCGGCTAATCAGCGCTGGAGTCGTTCTGTTCGCTACTGGATGCAGGCGCACGTTGTTTTACATCTGGTGCCCCTAAGCTATCTTCTCCTGCAATTTTTCACCGAACCGACATTGCAGCTCAATATGTTTTATTTGCTACCTGTGCTGAGCTTTTTTTACAGTGGCAGGCAGACATGGCGTGTGTTTTTTGAACAGTTCGGCTCGAAGATGTACCGTATATTTTTTCTCGGTAATACCGGGATGATGGTGGGGCATGTGCTGTTGATCAGTCTTGGTCTTTTGATGGATGTTAAATTTGGCACGGCGTTTTTTTGCCGCGCGCTGCTGACTTACTTCGCCATACACCTGCTAATTCTTGGCTTTGCGGTGGTGAAAATAGAGGATGACCTCCGCTCAGTTAGCACTAATCCTTAGCGCCAAGGTCTTCTGTTTTAACATTTTCAGCCACAGCCGCTTTGAGAAGCCTTGCGGGCATCCCCCCCCACACTTCACCGGCTGCAATTCGCGTTCCTTTAGACACTACCGCGCCAGCCGATACAATTGCGCCGTCGCCAATAATGACGTCTGACATAATGACGGCTGTGGCACCAATGGTGACGTTGTTACCGATGCGAATGGCATTGAGTGAAAAACGACTGCCTTCTATAGCGTGGGAAAAAAGCGCGGCATCGTGGCCAATAATGGTATTTGAGCCAACAAAAGTTAAGGGGGGGTCGAGGATTGTACCCGCGCTATAGGTGTTGTCGCCCAGCTTGGCGCCGAGTGCCAAATAGATGAGGCGCATTAAAGGAACCGGGAGAAAGTGGGTGCGAATTAAACTATTAAAGATTAGCAGGTAAAACAGAATATTGACCTGAGCGGTGAATTCCTCCCGCGAGCCCTCTGCAAGATACCCCTCTTTTAAAGGCATAAAACGTAAAAAAATGCGGTAGATCAGAAAAGCGTATAAGTAGATAAAAATAATGCCACTAATGCTAAGTACGACGCCCCTAAAATCGCCCAGTGGTAAACCGCCCAGTAACAACCAGGCGCTAAAGCCGCCAAGTCCAATGGCACTAAATAACGCGATTTGAAAAAACAGGATTTGCCCGAGACTGATTTTACGCATGGCTAATGCCCTTTATTATGGCTGTTTAGTTCAGAGTTTTGGCTTGAGTGCCGCGTGCACTAATGTGGTGAGTTTGCCCTGAATATTGTAGCCCTGCGCAGCTTTCTGTGCTTTGGCTGCGGCATTTTTATATTGGGTGTCCGCCAATAGTTGTGTGGCGGCTTCGCGGATGCGTCCAGTACTCACATATTCTGAGCGTATTACCTCGCCGATACCTGCGCTGCTTAAATAATGCATATTCAAATGTTGATCGAGATTACTGGCAATGCCGAGTATTGGGGTGCCCCCTTGAATAGCCTGATAAGTGCTTAAGCTACCGCCATTACAGATAACCAGGTCGGCTCTGGCGGCGGCTTGATCGCCGGGCAGGTAGTCGCTGATATAGGCATTGTCAGGTATTGCTTGTAGTGTGGTGCGCCCGGCGGTGACGGCGATTACGCTGACCGGCAGCGTGACCAGGGCTTCTAGCACGATGGGCAGTAAGTTGACTTGTCCTGACGAGCCGAGGGTGACGTAGACAATGGGTTTTGTGTCGTCAACATCATTCCACCAGGGTGGAATTTTATTGCGCGGTGACCAGGGTAGGGGGCCGATATAGTCAGCGTTGGCAGCAGTTTTTGTGGTGGGAAAGTACTCCGCCATATCGGCTAGCCACAAGTGGTCGGCATCTGAATAAACGGCGCGCAGGTCGTGGCCCAGGCTGGGTAGGCCATATTTCTTCCTGACTTTATTCAGTGGTATGCAGTGGGTGGCGAAGACCAGTGGCCGGCTTAAATTGAAAAGAATTTGTGACAGGCTAACACCGAGTATTTTGGTCATCGGCAGTTGGGGTACGCAGTATTTGTTGTTCGAGAAAGTGGTCCAGTAGGTATTGCTGATGGCGGCATAGGGGACTTTTTTTAGCCGGGCGCTGACCGAGAGGGAGAGGCGAAAATCCCCCACGATGAGGTCTGGTTTAATGTCTTCTATTAGCTTAAGGTCGTCGCTAATATAGCGCTCAAGTATTTGAGTACTATAGAGGCGCTCACCCTTGGCGAGCGCCGTGAGAAACTGCTTGCTATCGATAGACCATAGGTCGTGGTGAACGTCGGCTAATTCGGGGAATAGCGCTTTGTAGCGCGGGTCGACGGCGAAGGTTATGTCGTATTGCGATTTATCCAGAGCCATGGCGAGCACTGCGGGGCGAGCGACATGGGCGAGGGTGACGGCTTCGGCGATAAAGAGTATCCGTAACTTACGGGCTGCTGGCCCTGCTTGTTGCGACTGTTTTGGCGCTTGTGTTGCTGCCATGCTTGATAGGCCCCAGCTTTTTTAGCGTGTATTGTCGTTCGGTGAGCGCGTAGCTCTATGCGTCGTCGTGCGATGTGTCAATGCTGTGCGGCCCAGTTTGCCTTATGTTGAGTGCTATTGCCTTTAGAATAAGCGGGAAATGTTTTTCGCTGTGTTTATCCATTAATCGGACAGCTGTTAATGAAACGGATTTATCGAGTTATTGCCATTATGTTTGTAGGCTGTGTGTTACTCGCTTGCAGTGAAAGTACGACGAGCACCGAGTATCTGAAGAATGCGAAGCGCTATCTCAATGATGGCGAACCTACGGCAGCGACCATCGAGCTTAAAAATGCTTTAAAAAATGATGGCAATAATGCTGAGGCCCGGTGGTTGCTGGGTAAGATTTATTTTGATCTGGACGATATGCCCGGTGCCGATAAAGAGTTAAGGCATGCGCGGCAGCTGGGCTATAGCAATGATGAGGTGCTGCCTTTGCTTGCTCAGGCCATGTTGGGACAGGCCAAGCTGGAAGAGTTGCTGGCTTTACCGGCAGAGACTTTAGCCGCTGATTCGCTGGCGACGCTGTTATCTGCCCAGGGACTGGCCAAGTTGGCAGAAGGTGAGGTCGAAGCGGCGGGCGAATTAATTGATGCAGCTGTCGGTGCAGCGCCTCAGCTGGCTTATGCGCAGATGGCGAAGGCCCGTTTGTTACTGGTGGGTGGCGATGTCGCTCTGGTTCGCTCACAACTCGATATTGTTTTTGCAGTGGACCCCAATTACGCCCCGGCCTTGAGCCTGCTGGGTGATCTTGAGTTGCAGCAAAATAAGCTCGAGGCAGCGCAGCAAGCCTATACCCGAGCGATTGATGCGGGTACAACCAGCTCGGCAGAATTTGCTGATCGCCTCAAGCGGGCGCTGGTTCTTGTTGCGCTGAAAAAATATGATGCTGCCCAGACCGATGTGAGCTACCTCCTCGCCAGAGCAGCCAAGCACCCCAGCGCCCACTATGTGCAGGGCTTGATTTATTTTCAGCAGAAAAAAGTGGCCGAGGCCAGAGTGTCATTCGATCAGGCTCTGCCGGCGAAAGAGCGTCACCCCCAGGTGCTTTACTACCTGGCCGCTTTGCATTTGTTAGAGGGAAATCGCGAGCAGGCGACCGCCTATGCCAGTGAGTTTTACGCCATCGCCCCCGGCAATATAGCGGGCAGAAAGTTGCTGGCAACGATTCGTCTCGATGAGCGCGACTACCCTCAGGTTGAGGAGTTACTGCGCCCGGTGCTGGCTCTGGCTCAGAATGATGCGGGGGCAATGAACCTGCTGGCCAATGCTTTAATGCGCCAGGGTAAAACCGATGAGGCCATTGATTTGTTATCGGAGGTCGCCGAGCTGGAACCCGCTTCGCCGCAGGCACAGATGCGTTTGGGCGCGGGCATGTTGGCGAGTGGCGAGCAGGCGGGAGTCGAGTATATTGAATCGGCCCTGCGCTTAAACCCGGATAACCAGCAGGGGGAGGTCTTGTTGGTCTTGAATTACCTGCGCCAAAATAAGCTCGATGAGGCCCTGCAGGCTGCCGAGGCTTATCGTGATCGACAACCCGATATTGCTACAGCCCATAATTTAGTGGGTCGGGTACACATGGCGGCAAAGCGTATCAATAAGGCGCAAGAGGCTTTCCAAAAGGCGCGTGAGGTCGCACCGGGCGACCCCTTTGCCAGTCAGAATCTGGCTTTATTCGCTATACAGGATAAACAGTACGGCGCTGCTGAGGGCTTCTATCAGGAGATCCTCGAGCACCATGAAGGTTATTTGCCCGCCTTGTTAAAGCTGGCAGCCTTGAGGCAACTACAGGGTGATGAGGCGGCGGTTATTGGCTATTTGGAGCGTGCGATGGAGGCTAATCCGGCGGCTTATCAGCCGCGCTTGGTATTAGCGCGTTTGTATTTGACGAAGGGTCGCGCAGATAAGGTGGCAATATTACTGAGTGGTTTGGAAGGGGCGAGCGAGAACCCTGAAATACTACATGTGGCGGGACTGGCTCAATTGGCTGAAAAAGACTACCACTCCGCCCGGGTTTCTTTTGAGAAGCTATTGCAAATCAAGCCAGATGCGGCTGCTGGCCACTATCTCCTGGCGCAGGCGTACGACGGTTTGGGTCGTCATAAAGATGTTGAGTCTGGATTGCGCAAGGCCATAGAGCTAGCGCCTGACTATATTGAACCCCGAGTCGCTCTGGCTCGCTTGTCATTAAAGCAGGGCAATAATAAGGCCTTCGCAAAGCAGCTGGCTAAGCTCGAAACACTGGCCCCGCAAAGCCCCGTTATATGGCAGTTGCAAATTGCCAGGGCCAGGCTCAAAGGCGATGAGCAGGCTGTGCTGGCCATCTATGAGAACGCCTTTGGGCAGTTGCCCTCTACTGCGACGATGCTGGGCCTGGCTGGACAAAAACTAAGCCGTGGTGATACGAAGGGTGCCGGGGACTTATATCAACGTTGGGTTGTTGACAACCCGGAGGATGTCGCTGCCCGTATGGCTTTGGCGAACTTGCATATACAAGAAGATGATACAGCGTTGGCTATTGCTCAGTATCAGCGGGTGCTGAGTTATGAAGCCAATCACCTTGTTGCATTAAATAACCTGGCCTGGTTTTTACGTGACAGTAATTCTCAGCAAGCCTTGGAATATGCCAGGCGAGCTGTGAAAATTGATGGCGAGGCTGCGGCCGTGCAAGACACTTTGGCCATGGCGCTGCTGGCCGATGGTCAACACAAAGAAGCGAAAAATGCCATTGCCAAGGCTCTTGGCAAGACGCCGGATAATAGCTCGATGCGCTACCACCGCGTGTTGATCAATCTGGCAGCAGGCCAAAAGAGCAGTGCTGTCAGTGAATTGCGGCGCTTGTTGAAAAGCGGGGATAAGTTTCCGGAAAGACAGGAGGCCGAGGCCTTGATGCAAGAGTTTTCATCGGAGGTTCAATGAAGACTGTAGAAAAGCCCTATTTGCTCAATTAGTGGTTATGGCTAATAAAGTTAATATTTCTTCGCAAAATTTCGGAACAAAGCGCCTGGCTCACTGTCAATTAAATGCAGACGGGTGGTCGTTATTGCAGGCGAGATGTATGTTTGGCCGAGTAAGTAGGTCTTACGCCTGAATCTCTTTTAGATTTAACACCCGTTAATTGCATGGACGCAGCAGGGGCAAAGCAGTTTTGAGCTGCCCTTTCTTTCGTAACGTTCATGCTATACGTGTCTTAACTCTACTTATTTGAGGGTGGGTCGTGCCAATTAAATTAAAAGTCGCCCGTACAGAAAAAGAGCTCGATGATGTTTTTAAACTGCGTTATGACGTTTATGTGAGAGAGAGAGGTAAGTTCTCGGAAAAGCGAGCGACGAGTGATGGGCGTATCGTCGATCACTTTGATGCATTGCCAGGGGTTGCTAATGTCGTTGCCTATGATGGCGATGTGGCGGTAGCCTCATTTCGGGTCAACAAAGACTCAAGCGTGGGCTTGGTGCCGGAAAAATATTTTGATTTTTCTCGTGAGCGCAATACTATTGCGCAGTCTAGTTTTGGGTCTGATATCACATGTATTGTTAGTTGCAGCATGCTGGCGATTCGCAAGCAATGGAGGCACCAGCGTAATGTGATTTTTGCGTTGTTTAAAACAGCAACGGCTGTAATGCACGGATGGGGGGCGACTCATGTGTTTGGTGCGGCCAGTGCGGAAACCTTTTCGCTCTATGGTCGCCTGGGCGTTGTGGCTGTGGCTGAAGCTCAGTGGGTTGAGTCGGTTGGTGATAGCCTGGTGCCGGTGGTGGGACTCTTCGATAAGGTGTTTTCGTGGGCGTTTGGTCAACCTGTTTCTGGTAAGGGTGGTTTTTTGCTAGATAACTATTCTGCGCAATACGAGACTATCTTACTGTCGCCTGGCGAGGTGTTGTTTCATCAAAACGATGCCGCCGAGTATGCTTATTCAATAGAAAAAGGTGGGATTACCCTTTCTCGACAGGGGCCCGGCCAGGAAGATCTTGTTCTGGCGCAGCTGGGTTCGGGGGCGCTATTTGGTGAGTCTGCTGTTGATGATGGGCTGCGTACAGCAAGGGCTACAGCTACGATGAATACTCAAGTCATCGCTATTGAACGCAGTTATCTACGGGCAAAAACCCTTAGTGACCCTCTGCAAATGGCGCAAGTGCAGCGTTCTGAAAAAACTATAGAAAGGGCTTCCCCGGTGCGAGCTTTAAGCACGGGTGAGGGACAGGGGGGTAGGCGAAATCTGGGATCCTCTGAAGGGTTGCGGGAGCTTGAAGTGAATAGTACTTGTGGCGAGCTGGCGTATGGTGACGATATGAAGCGTTTTTTTCGTGCACCCTCCCGCGAAAATGGCGCGAGTATGAGCGCGCCATAGTGGTTAAAGTGTATTCGTTTCGACTTAAGCCTGCGTTTCTGGTTGAGTAAAAGAGAGTTGCCCGTTTTGGGCAAGGCGTCGAATCTTATCTTCCTGGGTTCAGCCAAGCTCACTCAAACTAACTCACCGACTGCAAGGCGGGGCTGCTCAGTTCACTCATGGCTTTTCCCCAGCACTCATAGTTACTGAATCGTGAGTAATGTTGGTCTATAATGCCGCGCTCGTCCTGAGCGCTTCTGGCATATTTTAATTTTTTTGTTCAGTTAGCGCTTCGCTTTGAAAGCCTCAAGGGCGTTGTTGGTCACACCTTAGAATCAGACTTTTAAGGCGCGACCACTAATCAGGGATTGCGACCGCTAATCGCCATCCTGTTCGTGTTTTAAAAGCAGTTGTACGACAATCCTCTCCCCAGTTCTTGGTGAAAGGGTCTTGCATCATTGATGCAGAGTAACGGCAATTGCAGTCAACAAGTTGACGTCTATACGAGCAGGTGCATAGGAATGCGAGCGAACAAAGGATGAAGCAGATGGAAAAGCTGGAAGCTGGATTGGTTGCTAAAACGGATTTCAATGAACGCCCAGTAGAGCTGGGGGGGATTGGTGGCTTTACCTTGCCACGTGTCCGAGGTGTGACTGGAAAGTTCCGCCTGTTTGGCCACTATATCCATGTTCAATTTATGCTGCTGGCTTTGGCTGAGCTTGCGCTTATTATTACTGTTAGCGCTGCAATCTATAATTATTTCATTATTGCTAGCATTGAGGGCGCACAGAACTCCGTTCTAGAATCGGGGGCTAAAATAGCCCTGATGGCTGTCGTCTTTGTGTTTTTTATGGTGGCTATGGGCCTATATGACACGCGTCAACGAGAGAGGTTGTCGGGTTTGGTTCTGCGCTTGATAGCGGCTCTGTTTTTAGCGGCTATGGCCATGAGTGTTCTCTATCGGTTTGTGCCATCACTCTCACTTGCGGACGGTTTGCTGAAGGCGAGTGCTCTCGCCTCGGTCGTTAGCCTGGCTTTAATCCGTGCTTTGTTTTATAAATTTATCGATGGTCGCGTATTGTTACGACGAGTTTTGGTCGTAGGTGCTGGAAAAAATGCGTTATTTATCGATAGGTTGCGCCGTAAAGCAGATATGCGGGGCTTCCACCTGGTGGGTTTTGTTGAGCAAGATTCCAATCAAGCTTCTCTGGTAGATCAGAGTCGTATCCTCAAATTTGACAAAAGCCTGTGCGCCTATGCCTTGGCCAATGATATTGATGAGATAGTCCTGGCCCTTGACGATCGTCGCCAGAGCCTGCCAACAGATGACCTGTTAAATTGCCGCATGAGTGGTATCGATATTACCGATACGCTCGATTTTTTCGAGCGAGAGAGCGCCCTGATACAGCTTGACCTTGTTCAGCCTAGCTGGCTTATACACTCGGGTGGATTCAAACGAAATTTTATTCGCACTAGTTTCAAGCGTAGCTTCGATATTCTGGTCAGCGTCTCTCTTCTAGTTCTTAGCACACCCTTTATGCTGCTGACGGCCTTGGCGATATTGCTGGACAGTGGTGGCAAAGGGCCGATTTTTTACAGTCAGCAACGTGTTGGTCGCAATGGTCAGTGTTTTAATGTGCATAAATTTCGCAGCATGAAAACGGATGCTGAGGCGGATGGTGTAGCGCGTTGGGCCCAAAAGGAAGATCCAAGGGTTACGCGTGTCGGGTCTTTTATTCGTAAGTACCGGCTCGACGAACTGCCGCAATTGTGGAATGTTCTGGCGGGAGATATGAGCTTGGTTGGCCCTCGGCCAGAGCGTCCTGAATTTGTGAAAGAGTTGTGTCAGGCCAATCCGCTTTACAAGGAGCGACATAGAGTGTGTCCGGGAATTACGGGCTGGGCTCAGCTGTGCTATCCCTACGGCGCGTCGGCCGAAGATTCGATGTCAAAGCTTCAATATGATTTATATTATGTTAAGAATCACGGCCTCTTTCTCGACGCCTATACCTTAATTCAGACTGTTGAAGTTGTTCTGTTCAAAAAAGGTTCTCGCTGAGGCTTTTTTATCTCATCTGGTCCCTACGGTTTAATTAGCATTAAGCCCGTATTTTTCAAATAAACTGTAAAGCGTGGGGCGAGTGATGCCGAGCGCTTTTGCCGCCTCGGAAACATTATTGTCAGTGTGGCCGAGTGCTCGTTGAATAGCCTTGCGTTCGGCGTCTTCTCTGACGAGTTTAAGGTTAAGAGGCAGGGGTTCTTCGCACGCCTGCACCAATTGTAGGTCGTCGAGAGTGATTTGACTCCCCTCTGCCATAATCACTGCGCGTTTCAGTTTGCTTTCAATTTCACGCACATTACCCGGCCAGTCATAGCTTTCTATGGCGCTTAGGGCAGCCTTGTCAAAGCCGCGAATAGCCTTGTTGTATTCACGATTAAATCTGTCGAGGAAGGCTTTGGCGAGTATCAGTGGGTCGCCTTCGCGGTCTTTGAGCGGGGGGATATCAATCGCGATTTCGCTGATACGGTAGTAGAGATCTTCCCGAAACCGCCCTTCGTCGATATGTTGTGCCAGGTTTTGGTGTGTCGCACAGATGATGCGTACATCAATGGGTATTTCCGTTCTGCCGCCGACACGCTCAATAACACGCTCCTGCAGAAAGCGCAGGAGCTTGGCCTGTAGTTCAAAGGGTAGGTCACCGATTTCATCGAGGAACAAGGTGCCGCCATCGGCAAGTTCGATTTTTCCGGGGGTTTGCTTGGCTGCGCCGGTAAAGGCTCCCTTTTCATAACCAAATAATTCGCTTTCCAGTAAATTGTCGGGGATGGCCGCGCAATTAATAGCGATGATTTTTTCTTTTGCGCGAGGGCTTAGGGCGTGTAGAGCTTGAGCAAATAGTTCTTTGCCCGTACCACTGGCGCCGAGTAATAAGGTCGTAATGTCGGAGGGGGCAATTTTTTCAATGGTTTGGCAAACTTTGAGCAACTGCGGGCTTGCGCCGATGATGCCTTCAAGTGGCATGGTTTGCTGAGCACATAGCAGTTGCTGGTTTTCCTGCTCCAGGGTCTTTACCCGGTAGGCGCGGTCTACAACAAGTACCAGTATCTCAGGGTCGACAGGTTTTTGATAAAAATCGTAGGCACCGAGACCAATAGCTTTCACCGCATTGGTGCGATCATTATCACCGGTGACGATAATGATTTTTGTTGTTGGTGCCATTGATAGTATTTGTTCAAGGGTGGCCAGACCTTCGGTGACACCGCCGGGATCCGGGGGTAGTCCGAGATCAAGCAGCACAACACCGGGTTGGTGGCGTCGGAATTGGCTAATAGCATCTGTCCTGTCACCGCTAATGGTGACTTCATAATCATCAAAGCACCAACGCATCTGGCTTTGTAAGCCCGGGTCATCTTCCACTATCAATAAGTGTTTGTTGGTTGCGTTCAAAGTTGGATTTCCCTGTGTTTATTTGTCACTTTCCGGACGAGGTATGGTGATGCGGAATAATGAACCCTTGCCGGGCGTGCTCTCTACGTCGATATTGCCACCAAGGGAGCGAATATATTCTCGACTCTCAAAGGCACCGATACCCATGCCCGTTAAGCCTTTGGTTGAATCAAAGGGTTTGAATAAGCGCTGGTGGATAAACTCTTTATCCATGCCACAACCGTTATCTTCCACTTCGATGACGACTTGCCCGGCGTGGTCGAAAAGGCGAACGATGATTTGTTCGGTATTTTCCGTGGCCTCCTGTGCGTTTTGTATGATATGGGAAAACACGGTAGAAAGTTGTTCCAAGTCGGCAAAAACGCTTTGAATCGGAGTGCGAATTTCCAGTTCAGGCGCTGGTAGTCGTGAGCTGTGGCTGGTGACCAGTTTGTTCAAAAGCTCTGTGAGGTCTATATCGGTGGGCTGAGAGCCCCTTAATCCACTTCTCATTTGCTCCATCAGGCCAGTCATACGGGCAACTGAGTTTTCGATGGTTGAGATGACATCATCGACGAAGGCGGGTTTGTGTTTGTGCTTTTCGGCGTTGGATACGATCAGCGACTGCTGTGCCAGAATGTTTTTTAAATCGTGGACAATGTAAGCCGAGAGGCGATTAAAGGCATCGAATTGGCGGGTTTGCAGTAGCGCCTGACCTGTTTGATATTGTGCGAGGTGACTGGCTGCCTGTAGTCCCGCTGTTTTTAACAGGTCCCTGTCCTCCCAATTGAGAGATTGCTGTATCTCTGAATGTCTAATCAAGGCAAAGCCACAGAGCTCAGCATTAAAATCGAGAGGGATAATCAGCCATGCGCCCTCCATGGTCGTGAGCCAAGGAGGCAGTGTCAGGCCTGAATAAAGCGTAGGGTTCTGGCGAAACTCTTCAATATCGATGATCCAGGCATTGGTTTTTACAAAGCTTGTCATCGACTCTAGATCCGTGCCTCGGGTGAAGCCGGGTTCCGGCATATTCCAGTTGGCGAGTACGGTGTAAGCGCCGCTGTCCTGCTTAGCCCAGAGAATGCCGCCCTCGCTGCTGACCAGGCCGGCGATGGCGCGGATAATACGCTCGGGCACGGTGGTGTCACTGGCGGCGAGCGTGCGGGTAAATTTTAACCACTCCTCCCGGTAATCGTAGCGGTAGCTAAAAAAATGCTTGCTCAGCAGGACTCTTATCTGGGCTCGAATATTGCCCGAAAACAGCAGGATAACTAACAGTACGCCGCTACCAACGAAAAAAGCGATTTGCACGGTGCCGCCCCAGGTGCCGCCGTAGTAGCGAATAAAATACCCAGCGCTCGCCATCGCTAGTAAATAAATGCCCGCGCCCATCACTGTAATCGAGTGAAATACCACATCGCGGGAAACGTGAATGCCTAGCTCCCATTTCGGGTTGCGAGCAATAGATATAGCGATCAAGGGCACCGCGAGGCTGTTGACAAAGCCCCGTGCTGTCCACAGGTTTGGGTTCACCTGTTTGAACAGTAAAGCCTCCGAGTAGAGGAAGAAGTCATAGGCGAATATACCGGCGATACCCAGGCACAGGTATTTGATGGCCCAGCGGTCAGCCGGTTCGCTATAACGAAAGATTTGTTCGACCAGTAACATGCCGGCGATGGCAATACTTATCCACACTAGCAGCGAGCTGTCCCGAGAAATTGACAGGGGCAGGGTTGTGTAGGCGGTGATCAAGGGCGCTATAAATAACAAAATAATGGCTAGTGAAAAACCACCGAGAAAGAGCATTTTCCAGTTCGATGTTTGTAGCGTCGTCGCGTCGAGGGCCGCGCTATCTGTGTCGTGGTGATTAACCGTTTTAAATAAGAACAGGCACCAGGCACTATCTTTTGCCAGCTCAAAAGCCTGCAGGAGCATGGGTGGAAATTGCATTGAAGGTAGTGTGGACGCTGCAGAAATGGCCGCCCACGCCGCCGTGCAGGCGGTGGCGAGAATCACCAGTGCTCCAAACTGACGGCCGCGCCAGGAAAAGACCAGTAAAACCAGTAGCCCAAAATAAGCGCTAAAGGCTACGAGGTAGCTGATAAATCCAATATTCAAGAGTACGTCCCTTAAGCTCAAGCGATACAATGCGAGCTTAACAGCCTCGGTAGTGAGTACAAGTTAAAGGCATTGAAGAGCGCTCGGCTCGAGCCACTTTTTGCTGACTTGTTGGTGTTAGCAAACTGCGAGAGTCGTTATAATCTCAGCGCGCTGATTTTGGTGCATTAAAAGGGAAGGTCGAGGTTTGAATTCAGGACAGATGATGAAGAAAATTGCCGTGGTCGGTTTAGGCTATGTTGGTTTGCCACTAGCCGTCGCTTTTGGCAAGCAGGTAGCGACGATTGGTTTTGATCTCGACCAGCACAAACTCGACAATTACCGCAAGGGTATCGATCCCACTGGTGAGGTGAGCGCAGATGCCTTAAACGCTGCCGCGCAATTAGAATTTACCAGTGACCCTGCTCGCCTCGCAGAAGCAGAGGCAATTATTGTCGCGGTGCCGACTCCCATCGATGAAGCCCGGCGGCCCGATTTAGGCCCGCTGGAAGGCGCATCCCGCACGGTGGGCGCCAATCTGTCACCGGGGACAATCGTCATTTTTGAATCCACCGTTTACCCCGGTTGTACAGAAGAAGTGTGCATCCCCATTCTCGAACAGCAATCGGGACTGGCCTGGTTGGGTGGGCCCAATGCCGATGGCCATGCTGGAAAACCGGGGTTTTTTGTGGGTTACTCGCCAGAGCGAATTAATCCGGGTGACAAAGTTCACCGCCTCGAAACGATTGTTAAAGTTGTTGCTGGCGATACCCCGCAAACAACCGATAGTGTTGCTAGCCTCTACGAACGTGTGGTTGATGCTGGCGTCCACCGCGCGGCCAGCCTTAAGGTTGCCGAGGCGGCCAAGGTGATCGAAAATACCCAGCGGGATTTGAATATAGCGCTGATGAATGAGTTGGCGCTGATATTCCACAAACTCGATATCGACACCCTCGACGTGCTCGAAGCGGCTGGCAGTAAATGGAATTTTTTACCTTTCCGCCCGGGTCTGGTGGGGGGCCACTGCATCGGTGTCGATCCCTATTATCTGACCTATAAAGCAGAGGCGGCAGGGCACCATCCCCAGGTTATTCTCGCGGGGCGCCAAATTAATGATGGCATGGGTAAATACATCGCTGAGCAAACCGTAAAAGGCTTGATTAAAAATAACCGCAAAGTCAATGGCGCTAAAGTCATCGTGCTGGGGCTTACGTTTAAAGAGGATTGTCCGGATCTGAGAAATTCCAGAGTCATCGATATTATTCATGAGCTGGAAACCTATTGTTGCGATGTATCTGTCCACGACCCCCTGGCCGACGGTGATGAAGCGCTTGCGGAGTACGGCGTCGAGTTAGTGGATTGGGAGCGCTTGCCCCAAGCCGATGCAGTGGTGCTGGCGGTTGCCCACCAAGCCTATAAAAGCAGAACCGTGGAAGATTTTTCCCGTCTGTTGGTGAGTGATGGTCTGCTTATCGATATAAAGTCCGTATTAGATCGAGAGGCTTATAGCGGTACGTCTTTGCAGTTATGGCGTCTTTAAGGGCGTCGCTGGCCTGTTCTTATGCGGGTTTTCCTCCATAAAGAAAAAGAGTTTGCAAGTGGTAAGCTGGCTTTCTGAGACTTCTGAAACTTGCTTTCCGACGGGCGGGCGCAGTCGCGGGATAAACAGGCACAGGTGGTGGCGTTGCGGTGCTACACTTGCGCCTGAACAGGCTTTGCAGAGCGAGAGACAAGCGGATTGAGTTTCTTCTATGCTTGTCTGCATTTTCTAACACCAGTAGTTGAGGCTTTAAGCTTCTTTTTTGTCAGGGAGATATCGAATGTGCGGTGGATGGGGCGTTCCAGAAGACGATGAGTCGTCAACCGGTGAAGGTGGCTGTGGCAAGAAGAAAGACGTTGGCGAGAAAGTCCTTGGGCCGAGCTTTGATAAGGGACGACGCGGTTTTACAACGGCGGCGATGGCATCGCCCGTGTTGATGTCACTGCTCAGCAAGCCCGCATGGAGTGGTGTTGCCTGTTCAATTTCAGGTTTAACCTCAGGTAATGTATCTAGCCCTGGTGGGCTGCCAGCCCCCTGCAGCGGTGATGGCATGGGCTGCACTCCGGGCTATTGGAAAAACAATCCTGAAGCCTGGTTTATTAACACGTCTTATTCCCCCGGTACTTGTAAAACATACAAGGGCGGGAGTTCGAATTGCAGTGAATGGAACCCTGGTACCGGCGATAAATTTTCAGTAGTTTTTGGTTGTTCTCCTCTTATTGGTGATGGAGACACAACGCTAATGGATATTTTACAGCTGGGTGTGAAAGATAACGGCAATGTTGTCGCTGATGTTAATCATGCCATGCAAGCCCATTGGGTCGCTGCCTTGTTAAATGCTTCCGTAGCTCCGCTCGCTTATGGCTCAAATGCCCAGCAGATTATTGATGTGGTTTGTGCGGTCGCTTACGGGCAGCCAATTAATAATGTTGTTATTACTATAGAAGAGCTACATGCAACGCTGGAGTTGATGAACGAACGTGGTTGTTTGCTGAATGCCCACGGTTTTTGCGAGAAGAATCACGTTAATAATCTTGAGGGGCAGTGTATTCCCTCATGTGTAGGTAATACTCAGTGGGATGTGAATAACAGAGATTGTTATCCAAAAAATGATCCAAGGTGGGGTACGGAATACTGTAGTGTTCAGGATGCTATTGACGGTAAGCCCTGGTGTACTGCCTCACCTTAGTGTGCAGGCTAGTCGGCATTTAGCGTAATGAGGGCGTCTACCACCTGGTTTGTTAATCCAGTCAACCCCCTTTTTTTTGCAGCCTGGCCCGGCGAAGACGCGGTCGTCGCCTATCAGTCCACGTCCGGTGATACCCATTTGATCAGCGCAATGGGGGCTGCAGTGCTTGAGCTATTGCAGGCAGCCCCTCTTAGTGCAGAGGCTGTTTTCAAAGACCTGTTCCCCGATGAAGAGCCTGTAGCCGAAGCGCTTGCAACACTGAGGAACAACTTCCTGATTCATTTTGAGCAACTCGGCCTTATCGAAAAGTCACTTTCGTGATTGTTGCGGATTATTCTGAGGAGGCTTTGCAAAGCCTTATCGCCGGTTCTGGCCTGCGCTTCGACGTCGGGCCTTTTGTGGTAAACCTGCAATCATCTCTCGATAATTTTGCTGCCGATATCCGTCTTATGTACGGCACCTGCCCGCTTTCAACTCAGTCCTTTGCCGATTTCCATGTCAGGCTGGATCAGCCTTTCGGCCTGCGACGCTGGTTTCGTCCTCAGACCAATTTCACTCAAGATGGTCGCACGCCCTTTAAACCCCTGCCCCTTGAGCAGAGCTTTGCTATGTTTGAGTGGGGGCTCAACTGGTGTGTCTCATCCCAGTGCCATCAATACCTGATTGTTCACGCGGCAGTCGTTGAAAGAGCTGGTCTGGCGCTAATCATGCCCGCGCCGCCGGGTTCGGGCAAAAGCACCCTGTGCGCGGGTCTGGTTGCCAGGGGCTGGCGTTTGTTGACCGATGAGCTGGCTTTAGTGTCGCTGGAGCAGCCGGGGGAGGTAATAGCTTTGCCTCGGCCCATTAGCCTGAAAAATGAATCTATTGACGTCATCCGTGAATTTGCCCCGCAACAGGTGATCGGGCCTATAGCCCACGACACGGCCAAAGGTACGGTCGCCCATATGGCTGCACCCCCTGAAAGCATCCGGCGCGGCACTGAGACAGCCACTTCCCGGCTGCTTATTTTCCCCAAATACATACCTGGCGCGTCGACAAGTATTGTGCCACGGCAAAAGGCGGCTTCATTTATGGAGCTGGCAGAGCAGTCTTTTAACTTCAATGTGCTCGGTGAATTAGGTTTTCAGGCCTTGAAGCAGGTGCTCGACAACTGTGACTGCTATGACCTTAGCTACTCTGATCTCGATGATGTCATTCCAGCACTTGAACAGCTGATTGATGCGAGCGGAGCATCACCAGCGCTCGATGCCTCGCTTACCAATAGCGGGGGTGCCACCGATGGATAAGCAGGCGACCTTGCTCTTTTCACTGCTGGCCAGGCCGCAGAAATTGGCGGATTTGGACATGCCCACCTGGGATGTGTTGATTCGTCAGGCGCGCAATGCCGATTTATTGGGGCGTGTCTATGAGTTGGTTGCCGAGCACCAATTGTTTGATGCAGTGCCCCTGCCGGTGCGCCCCCACTTGCTGAGTGCGCGCAGAGTGGCGCGCCGCCACACCGCCATGGTGGGCTTTGAGCTAGGTAACTTGCTGGGTATTTTGGCTAAACTCGACACCCCTGTGGTGGTGCTAAAGGGTGCGGCCTATGTGCTGGCTGGCCTTCCCGCTGCAGCCGGGCGGGTGTTTAGTGACATTGATTTGATGGTCGCGAAAGAGCACCTGGATGAGGCAGAGAAGTTATTGAAGATACAGGCCTGGGTAGCCTCAGCCGATAGCTACGACGACAAATACTATCGCAAATGGATGCACGAACTGCCCCCACTGCAACATCTAAAGCGCCACACCCTGCTCGATCTTCACCATGCCATTTTGCCGCAAACCGCACGTTTAAAGCCAGATTCAGACAAGCTCTTTGCGGCAGCGGTGCCCGTCGATGGCTACCCCAATGCCTTTGTACTGTGTCCGCAAGATATGGTGTTACACAGTGCGACCCACTTATTCCACGACGATGAGTTTAAGCACGGCGCACGAGATTTAGTCGATCTCGATACTTTACTGCGCTACTTTGGCAAAGATGATGCCTTTTGGCAGAGCTTGGTGTCGCGGGGTGAGACGATGGACTTGTCTCGGCCCCTGTACTATGCCCTGCGCTTTTGTCAGCGTTTACTCGATACACCAGTGCCGGAATTGGTGATGGCGCAGGCCGCTCGACTGGGTCGGCCTGTCGGCCCCCTGGCCTGGCTGATGGATAAGCTCTTTGAGCGGGCGCTGCCTGCCGATCACCCGATGTGCGTGGACAGCTTCACGCCTTTGGCAAAGTGGTTGTTGTATTTACGCTCCCACTATTTGCGCATGCCTTTTCATCTGCTCATTCCCCACCTTCTGCATAAAGCGTTTATCTCGCCCATCAATGCGCGAAGAATGGAAAAGAAAGCTGAAAACAGGCCGACAATAGAAGGCCTTATCGCTGAAAATAAGGCCCCTTAATATTTAGAAAGAATTTGGGAGGCACTTGGGTAGCCGTTTGTTTATCGCTACTATGAGTGATGTTTTTTTAAGGCTATACACATCGTTGTGTTAGGGAAGCTCTGATCAACTCTGGACGAAGCAGAGTGCAGTTCACACTGTGTAGATTCACCGAAAGTAGGCGCTTTAGGCGAGGCTTGCAACGATGAAGCTACATATTGTGGGCGCAAGATGCAAGTTCATGAGTTGATCAGAGCTTCCTTTGTTTGTAGGGACGAAACAAAATAATGTACGAACATTTTTACCACCTCAAAGCGGAGCCTTTCCGCTTAAGCCCCGATCATCGCTTTTGCTTTAATCATCAAAGCTATGCCAAGGCCAAGGCCTATATGCAGTACGCCTTTGAGCGAGCCGAGGGTTTTGTGATGGTCACCGGCCGGCCGGGTACGGGCAAATCAACCCTGGTCAATGATCTGGTGGATACGCTGTCGTCCTCGGGTGCAAAAGTAGCGAAGCTGGTGAGCACTCAGCTCGAAGCTGCGGATTTGCTGCGCATGGTGGGCCATGCCTTTGGTCTGGAGACAGAAGCGCTGGATAAAGCGACGATCTTGCAGCGCCTGGATAAGCTGCTGATGTCCCACCACAACGATGGTCGTCGCGCTTTGTTAATTATTGATGAAGCTCAGGATTTATCGACCTCGGCGCTCGAAGAGCTGCGTTTACTGACCAATTTACAGCTCAATAGCCACCCGCTGTTACAGATTTTTTTACTCGGCCAGGAAGAGCTTCGCGCCATGGTGCAGGGGCCGGGGATGGAGCAAGTACACCAGCGACTGGTGGCCGCGTGTCATCTCGAGCAGCTTAAGGAAGATGAAACCAAGGCCTATATTGTTCACCGCCTTGAACAAGTGGGCTGGCAGGGCGATCCGGCCATTAGCAATGCTATTTATCCCGCTGTTTATCGCTTTAGTGCGGGCATTCCCCGTCGTATTAATCAGGTGTGCAGCCGACTTTTTTTGCACGGTGGGGTTGAGGGCAGTCACAAGTTGGGTGTGGCGGATATAAAAGTTGTTATTGCCGAGTTGCAGCAAGAGCAGTTGGCCTTTGCGGATACGCTGAGCGAGATTAACTTTGATGTGGTCGATGACTACGATGAATATATTTCGCAAGTAACGCCAGCACCAGAAACCGTCAGATCAGCCCCTGCCTCTATAGAGGAGCCAGCTGTGCGTCAGGCGGCAGCTGCGGAGCCTGTTGCCGTTGATAACGAGGCTGCAGTCGACGCTATTGATGCTGAAACTCAGGTCGCAGCAGAGACTCCGGTGCCCAGGGCCTTACCCGGCAATACGCTTGACGCGGTGAATCGATTTTCACCGGCTGCCGATACCGACCGCAGTATTCGCGATCAGGTCATCTCGCCATCGAGTCGTGGCCACCAGGCGCTTCGTCGAGAGAGGGTGGCTCTGCAGCCCGTCGATGTGCCGGCAGAGGCGGACAGCAAACAGGTTGACGCACCTGCAGAAGAAGTGGCAAGGGAAAAAGACTGCGAGACAGCGCGTAGCAGTATTCAGGCTATCGCTGCAAATGATATGAGTGATGCCTTGATCAACTCGCCGAGGAGGGCGGTGAAACCAGCCCGAAACTGGTTGCCTGTCATTGCCATTGTATTGGTGCTGCTTATTGGCCTATCCATCGCCGCCGTTTTTGTAGTGCGCCCCAAAGCCCTGGAGCCGCAACTCGACAAAATTCAGAGCTGGCTGGAGGAGGGCGCGGACAGTGCGCGTGCTATAGGTTCTGGTGGGCGATAAGACCGCCGATATCAAAAGTTTCAACCTTGCTCGCACCCCTCGCTAGCCATTTTCTGGCGAGTGCGGGCTCGTCTATTTCGTAGACCACGAGTTCGAAACCCAGTTGCTTGAGATCGGCTTTCGCCGGTATTCTCCGATAGTGAGTAAATACGGTGTCAGGCTTGATGGCCGCTATTTTTGCCGAGCGCAAATCCTTCCAGCGTTTAATCGCCACTCCGCAGCGAGCCCAGCCCTGGCCGCGCACAAAGAGCATGAAATCGTGATCAAAGCTAATGATGATGCACTGGCTAGCGACGGGGGCCAGGCATTGGCTGACGAACTTATAGGTGTCGCTGGTGCCGGCAAAGCCGACGGCTTCTTTCTTTACTTCGATATAAGCCGTGACTTGCGGGTGCTCTTTAAGGAGTTCGACCAGGTCGCTGAGGGGGGTGATGTATTGCTCGCTAAAACGCTGGCCCAGGCGTCGGGGTTCGTAAGCGGGGGTGCGAATCAACTCGGCCAGGGTCGTGCTGTCAACGCGTCCCTTGCAGCCGCTGACTCTTTTCAGTGTGGGGTCGTGATACAGCAGGGGGTGTTTGTCGGCGCTCAATAATACGTCGGTCTCTATTGAAAGGGCGCCCGCCGCAATGGCCTGCTGATAGCCGAGCAGTGTGTTTTCAGGGTATTTTTGTTGGTAGCCACGGTGGGCGACAAGCCGGCTGCGGTAGTTGTTACCGGGCTCGGCTTTATCGTCCATAACCCAGTGCTTTACATTTCATCGGGTAACACGTGACCCTTTTTGCGCTTGGAGCGAAGATAGCGCACGTTGTGCTCGCAGATACCCGAAACAAGGGGTACGGCAGCAGAGATGGCTTGTCCACCCTGTTCCAGGTGGGCGCGTTTGTGGGGGTTGTTGGATAGCAGGCGAATGGGGCGCTGTGAAAGCAGATAGCGCAGTACCACGGCGGCATCGGTAAAGTCGCGGGAGTCTTCTGGCAGACCCAGGCTGACATTGGCCTCGAAGGTATCCTGCCCGTCGTCCTGCAGTAAATAGGTGATAGCTTTCGCCCACAGGCCAATGCCTCGCCCCTCGTGGCCGGACATATAGACCACCGCACCATTACCCTCATCAAGCATTTGCTCGAAGGCTGCCGTTAATTGTGGCCCGCAATCACAGCGTTGGGAGCCGAAAATATCCCCGGTCAAACAGCAGGAGTGGACGCGCACCAGAGGGTTTGGCTCATCGCGAAAGCCGGGCAGGGCGAAGACAGAGTTGACCGACATATTGGTTTGCAGCAGCTCGCGCAGGGCTTCGTCACCACCTCCCTCGACATCATTGGCTGAGGCCTGCACGTGAGCGAGCTCGACGCGGCGCACAAAGGGGTACCACTCAAGAGGTACTTCCTGGCCGGCAATAATGCGCGGAATGGTGACCGGGCCGAGGATGGAAATATAGGGCAGCCCGTGGCCGTCAATAATTTCCTCGCCATTGCGATCGAGGTCGACCAACTGATGTTTGTCGACTAACTGCTGGCGAATTTTAGAATCAACGTAGCTGAACAAGGGTTGAACTCCATGACCACTTTAGTGGGCAGTCAACTTATAACGTAGTTTATTGGCGGGTTAGCGTGTGCCGGGTGCTTTTTGTTTCACCTGCGAGCGACTAGCGCAGCGCCGAACTTATTGCACCTCGGCGGCTTCCAGGGTCTGTAAAATCAGCGTGTTAATGGTCATCGGCCCAACGCCGCCGGGCACGGGTGTATAGGCGCTGCTGCGTTGATCGAGGCCGCTGAGGTCGATATCGCCAACCCCGCCGGGGTGGAAGCCCGCATCAATCACCACTGCACCCTCTTTAATCCATTCGCTTTTAATAAATTCGGGCTTGCCCACGGCGCCGACAACAATATCGGCGCGGCTGACAATGGCTGCCAGGTTTTTGGTTTGGGAGTGGCAAATCGTCACTGTGGCATTTTCGTTCAACAGCATCAGTGCCATCGGCTTGCCGAGAATGGGGCTGCGGCCAATCACCACCGCATCTTTTCCGGCGAGCGCAATATCGTAAGCGGCCAACAGTCGCATAATGCCCTGGGGCGTGGCCGAACCGAAGGCGGGCTCGGACATGGCCATGCGCCCGAAACCCTGGCAGGTAACGCCATCAACATCTTTGCTCAGGGCGATATGGTCGAAGCAGAGGCGCTCATCAATTTGTGGAGGCACCGGGTGCTGGAGCAGAATGCCGTGGCAATTGGGGTTGTCGTTGAGCTCGGTAATTTTCGCCAGTAGCTCTTCGGTGGTCGTTTCTTGCCCCATTTCAATGGCCATCGAGTCCATGCCAACGCGCTGGCAGGCGTTTTGTTTCATGCGCACATAGGTTGCGGATGCGGGGTCACCACCGACCAGAATAGTCGCCAGAATAGGTGCCTGCCCATTATTGCGGGCTTTGAGCGCGGCCACACGTTGGCTGATTTCGGCTTCGCTTTGCTGGGCGAGTGATTTGCCGTCAAGAAGAATGCTAGACATGGGACTCCGGTAGGGCTGTGAATGCGGGTGGAAACTATTCGCAAAAAAACAAGGACGCTATTTTGTCATGCCCGGCTGTCAATGAGAAGAATAGAGAGCGGTGGGGCAGAGAGTTTTCTTCGCCCTTGTGACGATAAAGTGCGTCGTTTGATTGACCGGATGGGGGCTGACGGGTATTATGCGCGCCTTCTGACGAAGCCAGTTATTCGGGGAATAGCGCAGTTTGGTAGCGCGCCTGCTTTGGGAGCAGGATGTCGGGGGTTCGAATCCCTCTTCCCCGACCAATTTTTATTGGTTGGCAACTCAGGGGCTTTGAATCCAGTGTTTGGCGGTAATTTGGCCATGCCATGGTAGTGTTAAGCGCCCGTAGCTCAGCCGGATAGAGCAACGGCCTTCTAAGCCGTGGGTCGCAGGTTCGAATCCTGCCGGGCGCACCATTCAAAGGTGCTTTGCCGGTGGTGATAGATAGTTTGACCCCTTTTAATGGGTATTTGCTGACAGCCTGTTCTACTCAAATGTAGGCAGATTAAGCTGCAGAGAAATACCTGGCCCGGAGTTGAGATCTCGATGACTCCGGCGCATCAGTCGATGGTGGCTGTAGCTCAGTTGGTAGAGCCCAGGATTGTGATTCCTGTGGTCGCGGGTTCAATCCCCGTCAGCCACCCCATCTTTTCAAAACTTCAATCTGTAAACGATAAAACCGAGAGCCTGACTTTATCGCTGGCCTCGTGTTGGCGCTTTATATTGTCTGTGTTTAGCTAGGAGCGGTGTAATTACCTCGATTAATGGTAAACTGAGCGCCGCTTTTTATTAGGAGACCTTTGCACGAGAGCCATTTTGCTCCCATGTAGCGTTAAAAAAGTGCTCAATCGGTCATTTACACGTGTAAATTCCCTCTCTGCGCGCTTTTTTGCCTTGCCTGAAATCAAAATCATCTCTTGTGCAAAGGCTTCATTAGGTAACAAACGAAGAGGAATGACATGAAAACAATGAAGGCCGTTGTGGCTCACGAACTCAACAAATATGCAGTGGAAGAGGTGACGATTGATGCCCCGAAAGCTGGTGAAGTATTGGTAAAAGTCAAAGCGACGGGCATCTGCCACTCCGATTTGTCAGTGATTAACGGCACTATCCCCGTTCCTTTTCCGATGGTGCTTGGCCATGAAGGTGCCGGTGTTGTTGAAGCGCTGGGCGAGGGTGTGACCAATGTTGAAGTCGGTGACCACGTTACTATGTCCTTCGTGCCCCATTGTGGCGACTGCTACCACTGTCTGCGCAGCGAACCTTATTTGTGCCTGAAAAGCACGCCCGATGGCAAAATGATGGATGGCACCGCGCGAGTGAAGCTCGACGGTAAAGACATCAACGTCATGCAGTTCCTTGGCAATATGGCTGAGTATTCTGTAGTGCCGGCAATGTGTATCGTCAAAATTGACAAAGACATTGACATGAAAGCTGCCGCGCTGGTCGGTTGTGGTGTCACTACCGGCGTTGGTGCCGCGTTGAAAACGGCCGAAGTGAAGCCTGGCAGCACGGTTGCCGTCTTTGGTGCCGGCGGTGTTGGCCTGTCGATCATTCAGGGCGCACGTATCGCTGGAGCGGTGAAAATCATCGCCGTCGATCTGTCCGATGAGAAATTGGCTACCGCCCAAAAGCTTGGCGCTACCGACACCGTTAACGCCAGCGGCGACGTGATGAAAGAAATCATGGCCATGACCGGTGGCATCGGCGTCGACTACGGCTTTGAAGCGATTGGTATTCCCGCCGTTGTCGATCAGGCACAAAAAGTCACTCGCCGTGGCGGCACCATGACCGTGGTCGGAGTAGGCAAACTCAGCCAAAAGCTGGAATTAAACGCTTTGATGTTCCCCATGACAGCGAAGACGATTAAAGGCTCTATGTACGGCAGTGCTGAATTTAAGGTTGATTTCCCCAAGTACCTTGAGCTGTACAAGCAGGGCAAGCTGGATCTCGATAGCATGGTCACCCAGACTTATAGCATCGATGAGGCTGCCCAGGCTTTTGCCGATATGGAAGCCGGTAAAAATGCGCGTGGCGTTATCGTTTACGATTAATCGTTGCGCTGGCGCCTGTTAGTACTGACTGATTAAAATCAAGGCGCCTGAAAAAACGGCAATGGCGAAGGGGGTGGGTTCACGGTTAATAGCTGAGGCCTGCCCCCTTTGTTTTTCTGCGCAAAATACTTTATTTCATCGCGACCGCCAGCGTGATTTTTTCCGCTGCTCCCAGTGCGCACTGGTTTTTGTTCCCCCCTGTAGTCATCTCAGTAAGTCCGATGAAAAGGGCTATTATGATTTACACCAAAACTCCCCCCACGACCTGGGCTATCGCGCTTTTCTAGAGCGACTGTCAAAACCTCTTATTCAAGCGCTTGAGCCTGCCAGTCGAGGTTTAGATTTTGGCTGTGGCCCCGGGCCGACTTTGTCTTTAATGCTGCAAGAGCAGGGGCACAGCGTCGATCTTTACGATCCCTTTTACGCCCCAGATAAAAGCGTATTCAGCCGTCAATATGACTTTGTCACCAGCACCGAAGTACTTGAACACCTGAGGGCGCCGGGCCACGAACTCAACCGTTTGTGGGCCTTGTTAAGGCCGGGCGGTGTGTTGGCACTGATGACCAAGCGGGTGATCGATAAAACAGCCTTTGCTCGCTGGCACTATAAAAACGATCCCACTCACATCGTGTTTTTTAGCGAGCAGACCTTCCATTGGCTGGGTAAACAGTGGCAGGTTGAGGCAGTCTTTCAAGGCGCAGACGTCGTCTTGTTCACCAAAAATTATTGACGGCTGGCCCGGGCTTTACACTTTAACGTTTTGTATGTCGCGTGAACTTTTCACAGTTTGGGTCACTGCTCTGCTCGCAGTTCGGTTATGATCGGCAGTGGATTATCAATAAAAATGAATAAAGAGTCAGGAGGCAATGCATGCCCGCCAGTTCCGTGTTTAAGCTTTGTTACTGTAAAAATATTGTAGGCCTCGCTAACTTCCCCCGGCTGTTATTTAGCGCTCTTGTGGCGCTGCTCTCTCTGACCGCTTGTGAAAAAACGGCGGGGCCGGCACCGGCAAGAGGGCCTGTTGAGGTCGCGGTGGTGGCCATACAGGCCGCCGATGTGCCTTTGACGACTGAACTACCGGGGCGCACCTCCGCCTATCGCATTGCCGAGGTGCGCCCACAGGTTGGGGGCATTATTGCCCAGCGTCTTTTTGTCGAAGGCAGCGAAGTGACAGCGGGCGAGCCGCTTTATCAGATAGCCTCGGAGTTATTTATTGCCGAAGTAAATCGAGCTGCGGCCGCAGTGCTGCGTAGCGAAGCGACGTTGTCGGCAGCGCTATTAAAAACCAATCGCTACGAAGATTTGATTGGCAAGAAAATGATCAGTCAGGAAAATTATGACGATGCCCATGCAGCCCTACGCGCAGCGCGAGCCAATGTTGCGGTGGCCAAAGCCGAGCGGGAAATTGCCACCATCAACTTGCAGTACTCACAGATTAAAGCGCCTATTTCAGGGCGTATCGGTAGCTCATTCGTCACCGATGGTGCTTTGGTAGAGGCGGAGCAGGAGGAGGTGCTGGCGGTTATTCGCCAGCTCGACCCACTCTATGTCGATATTAGCCAGACGAGTAAAGATCTGTTGACGATGAAGCGGCAGTTGGCATCGGGACAGATAGAGCAGTCCGATATTGGCGCTACTGTGATCAGGCTGTTACTCGAAGATGGCAGTGAATATAGCCACCCGGGGAGCCTGCAGTTTTCTGAAGTGAGTGTGGATAAAAGCACGGGGTCAGTCACCCTGCGCGCAACGGTGCCGAATCCGGATGCGCTGTTATTACCCGGTATGTTTGTCCGTGCCCGCCTTGAGCAGGGCGTGCAAAAGGCGGCGCTTTTGGCCCCCCAACGGGCCATCACCTTTGAGTACTCCGGCAGTGCCGTGGCGATGGTGGTCGGTGCCGATAATAAAGTGGAACGCCGACTGGTGAAAACGGGGCGCGCCATTGGCGATCACTGGTTGATACTGCAAGGCCTGCAAGTTGGCGAGCGAGTGATTATCGACGGCCTGCAAAAAGTGAGGCCGGGGGTGGAAGTGAGTACAGTCGCGTATACAGCGGCGGCAAAAAAGGACGTCGATTAAATGCCTAATTTCTTTATTGACCGCCCCATTTTTGCCTGGGTGCTTGCCATTATCGTGATGCTGGCTGGCATCCTGTCCATTACACAACTACCCATTGAGCAGTACCCAGAGGTGGCACCACCGGCGGTATCCATTAGAGCGACCAATCCGGGTGCCTCCGCAGAAACTGTACAGGACACCGTGGTGCAGATCATCGAGCAAAACATGATCGGCATCGACAATATGCTCTATATGTCGTCGAAGAGTGATTCGGCGGGGGTGGCGGAAATTCAAATCACCTTTCAGCCGGGCACTGACCCCGATATTGCCCAGGTGCAGGTGCAGAATAAACTGCAGATCGCCATGCCCCAGCTACCCGAGACCGTGCTTCAGCAGGGCGTAAAGGTGACGAAGGCAGCCACCGGCGTGATGATGGTGATTGCCTTCTATTCGCCGGATTCGCGCTATGACCGCTACGACCTGGCCGATTATGTGGCGGCCAATATTATGGAGCCCATAGGCCGTATTAATGGTGTCGGCGAAGTCACTCTCTTTGGCTCGCAATACGCGATGCGTATTTGGCCCGATGCCGACAAGCTCAATAGCTTCAGCTTAACAACACAGGATGTGGTGGAGGCGATTCGCGCTGAAAATGTTCAGGTGCGCGCCGGTGAGTTCGGTGCCGGCCCCGCGCTGCCCGGTCAGCAGTTAAACGCCACTATCGTGGCGCAAACCATGCTCAAAAACAGCGATGAATTTGGTGATATTTTGCTGCGGGTTAATCCCGACGGCTCTAGTATTTATCTGCGCGATGTCGCGCGCATTGAGCTGGGGGGTGAGAATTACCAGTTCTTAAATCATTTTAAAGGCAAGCCCGCCAGTGGCATTGTGGTGCGCCAGGCCTCCGGTGCCAACGCCCTGGACACCGCACGGGATGTCAAAGCCAGGCTGGCAGAGCTGAGCGCTTTTCTGCCCGAGGGTATGGAAGTCGATCTGGGTTACGACACCACGCCCTTTGTTGAAGTGTCGATTATGGGGGTGGTAGAAACACTGTTTGAAGCCATCATCCTCGTGTTCTTCGTTATGTATCTGTTTTTACAGAACTTTCGCGCCACACTCATCCCCACTATTGCCGTGCCGGTGGTATTACTCGGCACCTTTGGTATTTTGCATGCCTTCGGTTTTTCGATTAATACCCTCACTATGTTTGGCATGGTGCTGGCCATTGGTCTGCTCGTTGACGATGCCATTGTGGTGGTCGAAAACGTCGAGCGGTTGATGGTCGAGGAAAACTTGTCGCCTCGCGATGCCACGCGAAAATCCATGTCGCAAATTACCGGCGCGCTGGTGGGTATTGGTCTGGTGCTGTCGGCGGTGTTTGTGCCTATGGCTTTCTTTCCCGGTACCACGGGCGCCATTTATCGGCAGTTTTCCATCACCATTGCCTCGGCGATGGTGCTCTCCGTGCTGGTCGCTTTAATTCTTACCCCGGCTCTGTGTGCGACCTTGCTTAAGCCCGCCGTTGAAGGCCACCATTTAAGCAAGAGTGGCTTTTTTGGCTGGTTTAACCGGGGTTTTGAGAAGAGTTCCCGCTGGTACCAAAATGTCGTGGCTAGCATTCTTCATAAAACCTTGCGTTATTTTTTGCTTTACGGGGTGATTGTCTTTGCCGTCGGTTTCCTTTTTGCGCGCATGCCCACTTCCTTTTTACCGTCGGATGATCCCGGTTTGATGTTCACTTTGGTGCAATTGCCGGTTGGTGCAACGATGGAGCGTTCGCGGGGGGTGATGGCGCAAATTGAAGATTACTACGCCGAGGAAGAGGCGGACACCATTTCTACCGTCTACTGCGTAGTGGGCTTTAACTTCAGTGGCCGTGGCCAGAACAATGGCCAGTGCTATATCAAAATGCACGACTGGTCTGAGCGACGGCTGGACTCGCAGAGTGTGCAGGCAGTATCTCGCCGGGCGATGGGTGCTTTATCGCAGATTAAAGATGCCCGCGCTTTTGCCTTTTATCCGCCGCCGATACGGGCGCTGGGCAACTCAGCCGGCTTTGATTTTCAGCTCAAAGATATTGCCGGTAATGGGCACGATGCGTTGATGGCGGCGCGCAACCAGATTCTTGGTGGTGCGGCGCAAGACCCGCGTTTGGCGAAAGTGCGTCCCAATGGGCAGAACGACAGCCCGCAATTTAAACTCAGCATTGACCGGCAAAAAGCCCGAGCACTGGGTTTATCGATGACGGATATTAACAATACCCTATCGACCGCCTGGGCCTCGACCTACGTCAACGACTTTGTTGATAAAGGCCGGGTGAAAAAGGTCTATGTGCAGGGTGATGCTCGCTACCGCATGTCGCCCGAGCACCTCAAGGAGTGGTATGTGCGCAATGGGCAGGGTGAAATGGTTTCCTTTGCGGCATTTTCCTCCGGTCAATGGACTCAAGGTTCACCGCGTCTAGAGCGCTACAACGGTGTTGCGTCAATGGAAATTGTTGGCGAGGCTGCTCTTGGTTATAGCTCGGGTGATGCCATCGCCGCGATGGAAGAGTTGGCCAGTCAATTGCCACCGGGTTTTGGATTTGAATGGACGGGGGGCTCTTTGCAGGAAACCCAGTCCGGTGCCCAGGCGCCACTATTGTATGCACTGTCCATGGCCGTAGTCTTCTTGTGTCTGGCGGCACTGTATGAAAGTTGGGCGATACCTTTTGCCGTCATGCTGGTGGTGCCGCTGGGTGTGATCGGCGCGTTGCTAGCGAGTTATTCACGGGGCTTGCCGAACGATATTTTCTTCCAGGTCGGGGTGCTCACCACCATTGGTCTGTCGGCGAAAAACGCTATTCTCATCGTTGAATTTGCCCTCAATTTACAGTCTCAGGGCTGGCAACTTCGCGAGGCAGTGCTAGAGGCCGTGCGCCTGCGTCTGCGCCCTATATTGATGACATCCTTTGCCTTCATGCTGGGTGTTATGCCCCTGGCTATGAGTACGGGTGCCGGCTCGGTGGGGCAAAATGCCATCGGCACTGGCGTCTTGGGCGGTATGTTTACGGCCACGGTGCTGGCTATCTTTTTTGTGCCACTGTTCTTTTTGGTGGTGCGTCGCACCTTTGCTGGTAATACTGGCGATGACAAGCTTGAGAGTCCTGTCGCAAATGCGCAAGGCGATGGCTTGCCATAGACACAAACAAGCCCTGAGAATAGCACCCATAATATTTTAAGAATAAAGGGTGAGTTGTGGCTATGTTGAGTATTTTACGCGATCAGGTACTAGTGACGGCGGGTATTGCAAAGAGCAAGGCCTACGCCGTTAATGACACTATCGTCAGCGAGGGCATGGCTGATCGCTGTCTCTACTTGATTGAAAAGGGTAGTGCTCGGGTCTCCGGGCGAGTGGCTCTGGCCGATGGCCGGCATATTCAACCGGGACTTTGCGATCTGAGCCGCGGTGAGATATTTGGTGAATTGAGCTTGTTTGATGCGGGTTCGCGCAGTGCTTCGGTGATTGCCCTTGAAGATGTCGAGGTGCTGGAGTTTGATGCCCTGGCTCTGGAGCGTTATCTCGATCAGCACCCCGAGCAAGGTTATGTGGTATTGAAGGCCTTGTTGAAAATCTTAAGCTCGCGTCTGCGACAAACCGATCGCCGCTGGGAACAGCTCTTCGCCTGGGGTTTGAAAGAACACGGCATCGATCAGCATTTATAAGCCAGGAGTCTGTCGGGCTCATCGGTTCCCGCTATAACTCCTCGCAGCCGATGGCTGTGTATAATCCCGCTTCAATGTATTCCCCGGAGCTGGGATGGAGCAATTTCACAATATCGGTGTCGTCGCCCGACTCGAACACCCCGAAGTTGTCGATAGCCTAAAGCGCTTAGTGGCCTTTCTGCGTGCCGACGGCCGCAAGGTGCTTGCCGAGTCAAAAACGGCTGAGCTATTGGATGATCCGGCCATCGAGACTATCACCCGGCGCTCAATCGAGGGCACGGTCGATCTGGTGATCGTCGTGGGTGGTGATGGCAGTATGCTCGGTGCCGCTCGGGCACTGGCCGATCTAAAAGTCCCCCTACTCGGATTAAATCGTGGCCGTCTCGGCTTTCTAACCGATATCCACCCCGAAGAAATGGAACAGGGTATTGGTCGCGTACTCGCCGGTGAATACAAAAGCACCGAACGCTACCTGCTGGAAATGAGCGTCGAGCGCGATGGCGAGACTATCGGCAAGGGCCTCGCCCTCAATGATCTGGTGCTGCATCCGGGTCGCTCGGTGCGGATGATGGAGTTCGAACTCTATATCGACCAGCAGTTTGTCTACAGCCAGCGCTCCGATGGGCTGATTATTTCCACGCCGACTGGGTCCACCGCCTATGCCCTATCGGCGGGTGGGCCGATTATGCACCCCAAGCTCGACGCCATTGTGCTGGTGCCCATGAACCCCCACACACTGGCCAGTCGCCCCATTGTGATCAGTGGTGATAGCAAGCTAGAAGTGCTGGTTGGCAGGCGCAATGAATTGCACCCGCTGATTTCCTGCGACGGTCAGGTCGACATTAGTACGGAGCCGGGTGATGTCATTAAAATTCACCGCAAGCCTACCGCCCTGCGTTTGATTCACCCTACCGAGCACAATTTTTACGAAACCTGTCGGGATAAACTCGGCTGGGGTCGTCGCCTCGACTCCCTGCGCCCGGGTGAGAAGGCGCATCGTTAATGGCTGACGGCGATAACTGGGTACTGGCGTCCAGTCTGGCAGCGGGTTTTGATCTCGATTTACTGGTGCTGGCCCTCAACCGCAACAATATTCGCTATCGCCTTATTGAGCGGGACGAGGGGCACGAGCTGTGGTTGGATAAGGGGCAGAGGCTAGCCGATGTGCAGCAGCTTATCGGCCAAATTCAAAAAATGACGGTGGTGGCTAAAACCCTCGATGCGGGGACGGCGAAGGGTGCAGCATCGGCCCGGCTGTATTTCACCCGGGTACCCGTCACGCTTATTACCCTGATCCTCGGTGTGCTGGGCTATTTTGTCGTGAGCTATTTACCCGATTTCGTTCACTGGCTGACCTTTGTCGATTTCACCCTGGCCAATGGCAACGGACCGCAGTTTATTCCGGTTGAAAAGACGTTTGCCGCCGCTGAATACTGGCGTTTTGTGACCCCGGCCTTTTTACACTTTGGTATTTTTCATGTCGTCTTTAACAGCCTGTGGCTTTGGGAGTTTGGGCGCCGGGTTGAACTGGTCGCTGGCCGCTCTGCCTATTTGGTGCTGATGCTGGCACTGGCATCGGGCTCTAATGCCGGGCAGTATCTGTGGGATGGCCCGGTACTTTTCGGTGGTCTCTCCGGTGTGGTCTATGGCCTGGTGGGTTATGTCTGGATTCGCAACAAAGTCGCACCAAACCCACTATTAAATGTACAACCAGGCATTATTTACATGCTCATTGGCTGGTTGCTGATCTGTTTATTTGGCATTGTCGATATGTTTATTCACGGCGGTGTCGCCAATGGCGCCCATGTGTCGGGCCTGTTGATTGGCATGCTTGCCGGGGCTCTGGGGGGTCGGCTAAAACCGGCCGCTTGACCCCTGCTATTTAAGAACTGCGGATAATGAATACGAAGGTATAAACGTGGATATTGAACAAGCGCTACAGGCTTTGACGCCGGATGTTTACGAAAAGTTGAAATTAGCGGTCGAAATCGGCAAGTGGTCCGATGGCCGCAAATTGAGCGCCGCACAAAGGGCGACCTGTCTGCAGGCGGTGATTGCCTACGACAGCAAGCATAAGCCGGAGGCAGAGCGAGTGGGTTTTATCGCCCCTAGAAAGCACCAGCATTGCGGTAGCAGCAAGGGTGAAATCGTCGCGGCAGACGACAGTAGCCAGCGGGACAAACCCCTTAAATGGCAGCATTAAATTCTGCTTTAAGCCTTCGCAGTAGAACCTTCCAAGAGATAATAAATGACGAATGAAATAAGCGGCCACCTGAGTAAAATGGTGGTCGAGCTGGCGAACCCGGTAAAATACTTTCTCGCCTTAGACGATGAGCGCGTGCTGCTCAACGACTATTTGGGGCAGCGCATTAGTCTCAACTATGCCGGTGAAATTCACTGTTGCCACTGCGGTCGAAAAACGAAAAAAAGTTTTAATCAGGGTTTTTGTTTTCCCTGTCTTAAAAAATTGGCGCGCTGCGACCGCTGTATTGTCAGCCCCGAAAAGTGCCATTACGAGCAGGGCACTTGCCGGGAGCCGGAGTGGGGCGAAGAGTTTTGTCTGGCTGAACACGTGGTTTATCTGGCCAATTCTTCCGGCGTAAAAGTGGGTATTACCCGCGCTACGCAATTGCCGACGCGCTGGATTGATCAGGGTGCGGTGCAGGCTCTACCGATAATGCGCGTCGCCACTCGCCTGCAATCGGGGCTGGTTGAAGATGCGCTGCGCCAACACGTCGCCGATAAAACCAACTGGCGGAAAATGCTCAAGGGCGATATTGAAGCGGTCGATTTGGCGGCTAGCCGCGACAGCTTGTTTGAGCTGTGCCGGCCCGAACTCGATGCGCTCAACGAGCGCTTTGGTTTGCAGGCACTTCAGCCGGTGAGCGATGGCGAGTGTGTCGATATTGAATACCCGGTGCTGGAATATCCCAGCAAAGTCACCAGCCAAAACTTTGATAAAACGCCACTGGTTGAGGGCACACTGCTGGGCATTAAGGGCCAATATCTGATCCTCGACACAGGGGTGATTAATATGCGCAAATTTACGGCCTATCAGGTCAGCTTTTCAGCCTGACTTTTTCTATTTGAGGTCTTTATTATAAATACGGTGGCAAAAAATTAAGTGCTACTGATTAATCTGCAAGCGGAGTTGCACCCATGTCATTCAGAGATTCCCAGCCAAAAACCATTCGCCTCGAAGACTACAAGCCACCGCTGTATTTGATCGATAAAACCGAGTTGCGTTTTGAGCTCGGTGAAGAGCAAACCCTGGTCAAAGCGGCCCTGCACTTTCGTCGCAACCCCAGGGCTGAGTCTAGTGCAGCCGACAACACCCTGCGCTTGCATGGCCAGGAACTGGGTTTTCGCTCATTGGCCATCGATGGTCAGGCGCTGAGTCCTGAGCAATACCAGATTGGCGCCGAAGAGTTAGTGATCAATAATGTGCCCGAGCAGTTTTTACTGGAGTCTGTCGTCGCTATAAAGCCCCAGGAAAACACTTCCCTCGAAGGCCTCTATAAATCACGCACCATGTATTGCACCCAGTGCGAGGCCGAAGGCTTTCGCAAAATTACCTGGTATCTCGACCGGCCCGATGTGATGTCGGAATTTACCACCACCGTCGAAGCCGATAAAAACGCTTATCCCTTGCTGCTTTCCAACGGTAATCCCGTTGACAGTGGTGAAACCCCCGACGGCCGCCACTGGGTGACCTGGCATGATCCCTTCAAAAAGCCCGCTTATCTTTTCGCCCTGGTAGCCGGTAGTCTGAGTTGTATCGAAGACAGCTTTACCACCATGAGTGGGCGCGACATTGCCCTGCGTATTTATGTCGAGGCGAAAGATCTCGACAAGTGTGATCACGCCATGCAATCCCTAAAAAATGCCATGACCTGGGATGAAGAGGTCTACGGGCGGGAATACGATCTGGATATTTTTATGATCGTTGCCGTTGACGACTTCAATATGGGCGCGATGGAAAATAAAGGCCTGAATATTTTTAATACCTCCTGCGTATTGGCGAAGCGGGAAACAACCACCGATGCCGGTTTTCAGCGGGTGGAAGCTGTCGTTGCCCACGAATATTTTCACAACTGGTCGGGTAATCGCGTGACCTGCCGCGACTGGTTTCAGCTCAGTTTAAAAGAGGGCTTTACGGTTTTCCGCGATGCACAATTCTCGGCGGACATGGGTTCGCCCACCGTTAAGCGGGTTGAAGATGTCAATTTCCTGCGCACCCTGCAATTTGCCGAAGATGGCGGCCCCACCGCCCACCCGGTGCAGCCCGCCGCGTATATGGAAATTTCCAATTTCTACACCCTGACCATTTATGAAAAGGGTGCCGAAGTCGTGCGCATGCTACACACCCTGCTGGGGCCCGAGTTATTTCGTGCCGCTAGCGATCTGTATTTCGAGCGCCACGATGGCGAAGCGGCGACGATCGACGATTTTATTGCGGCGATGACAGCCGTTAGCGGCCGTGATTTCTCGACCTTTATGCACTGGTATCGCCAGGGCGGAACGCCGCGCCTTGCTGCCAGTGGTGAGTATGACGCCGCCGCACAACTCTATAGTCTGACTTTAAGTCAGACCTGCCCACCAACACCCGAGTCGGCGGACAAAGAGCCCTTCCATATACCCATTCGTCTGGGGCTAGTGGGCGGCGATGGCGATCTACCCCTACACCTTGTAGGTCTGGCTAAGGGTGAGACTGAAATAACAGTCGAATTAACAGCGGCCACACAAACGCTGATTTTTGAAAATGTCACCGAGGAACCCATCCCCTCGCTACTGCGCGGTTTTTCAGCGCCGGTGAAACTGGATTTCCCCTACAGCCGCGACCAGCTGCTGCATTTAATGCGCTACGACAGCGATAGTTTTAATCGCTGGGAGGCCTGCAATAAACTGGCCCTGGGTATTTTGCAGGGTCTGATTGATGATGTACTGGGCGGGCGAGAATTGCTTCTCGATGGGCGTTTGATCGAAGCTTATCGCGCCCTGCTCGATGATAAAAATGCCGACCCGGCGATGGTCGCTTTAATGCTGGCTCTGCCGAGCGAGGCCTATCTCAGCGAAGTGGCTGAGGTGATAGAAGTCGCCGCCATTCATCGGGCGCGACAATTTGCCCGCACGGCACTGGCCGAGGCACTGGCGAGTGAACTCACCACGGTTTACCGAGCCAATGAGCTGGCGCTTAAAAATGCGGGAAATTACGCTGCCAGCGGGGCGCAAATAGCCCAGCGCAGTTTAAAAAATACCGCCCTGGCTTATTTATTACACAGCGGCGATAGCGCTGCCATTGAGTTGGCTTACGCGCAATTTCAAAACGCCGGTAATATGAGCGATACCAGCACCGCCCTGGTGGCTCTGGTGAATTGCCCGGCTGCGGCCGCGCAGAAGCTGGCGCAACAGGCGCTGGGTGAATTTTATTCGCGCTGGCAAGAAGAGAGCCTGGTGGTTAATCAATGGTTCCAGATTCAGGCCTGGAGCACTGTGCCCAGTGGGCTAGCTCGCGTGCAACACTTAATGCGCCACCCCGCGTTTGATATTAAAAATCCGAATAAAGTGCGCTCACTGATTGCCGCTTTTTGCTCGGGTAATGCCGTTAATTTTCATGGCGGTGAAGGCGAGGCCTATGTTTTTCTTGCCGATCAAGTGCTGGCTCTCGATGCTCTCAATCCACAAATTGCCTCGCGCATCATTACGCCGCTCACCAAGTGGCGCCAGTACCCAGAGCCTGCCAGTGGACGCATGAAGGCGCAGTTGCAGCGCGTTTTGGCGAAGCCGGAGTTGTCGAAAGATGTCTATGAAATTGTTAATAAAAGCCTGGTTTAAGGCTGAGTGATTGGGAATTCCCGGCAAAATTGGGCTTGATTTAATCGACGCCAGTACCCATGTTGTAATAGCTTAGCTACGATAATGGTGAGAATTCGATGGAATTTAAAGACTATTACGACACCTTGGGACTCGCTCGCGACGTTACTCAAGATGAAATAAAGCGCGCCTATCGCAAGTTGGCGCGCAAATATCATCCCGATGTTAGTAAGGAAGAGGATGCCGAGCAGAAGTTCAAGACTTTAGGTGAGGCCTATGAAGTTCTGAAAGACCCGGAAAAACGCGCGGCCTACGACCAGCTCGGCGCCAATTGGCAGGGCGGGCAGGACTTTAATGCACCGCCCGACTGGGATGCCGGCTTTGAGTTCAGCGGTGGTGGTTTTACCCAGGGCGATGGGCAGAACTACAGCGATTTTTTTGAGTCGCTTTTCGGTCAAAGCTTCCGCGATGCCGGCAGGCAACAGCATCCCCATTCTCAGCAAGGTGGCGATCGCCATGCCAGAGTGGTTATCGATCTGGAAGATTCCCTCAACGGCGCAACCCGCAAGATTACTTTTCACGTGCCGGACGTCGATCCCCAGGGCCATGTTCGCACCCGCGAGCGGGTACTGAATATAAAAATCCCCAAAGGTATTGCGCCGGGGCAAAGTATTCGCCTGACCGGGCAGGGTGATCCCAGTTCGGGGGGTGGCTCTGCCGGTGATTTATATCTTGATGTCGAGTTTAAAAAGCATCCGCTGTATCGTCTCGAGGGTGCCGATATTTCTATCGACCTGCCCGTTGCGCCCTGGGAGGTTGCGCTCGGTGCCAGTGTTAAAGTGCCGACGCCCGTTGGCCTCGTCGATGTGAAAATTCCTGCCGGTTCGGCCCACGGTAAAAAACTGCGTTTTAAAGGCAAGGGTCTGCCGGGCAAAACACCGGGCAATTTTTACGTGGTACTACAAGTGGTATTGCCGCCGGCCGATAGCCCAGAGGCAGAAAAAGCTTATCAGAATATGGCGCAGGATCTGGCCTTTGATCCGCGCATTGGACTGGGGGTTTAAAGATGACGGATAACAAAGAATACGAAACACTGGTCGGCGTGATTATTGACGCCGACTCACGCCTAACGCTGGCGCAGCTTTGCCGTTTGTGTGCCGTACACGCGGACTATGTGATCGAGCTGGTTGATGAGGGCCTTATTCAGCCCTATGGCGAGGAGATGACGCAGTGGCATTTCACCGGTCTGAGCATACAGCGCACCCGTAAAGCGCGGCGTTTACAGACAGATTTAGGGATTAATCTGGCGGGGGTGGCCGTTATTTTACAATTACTGGATGAGGTCGACCATCTTCGCCTCCGCATAAAGGATTTGGAGCCATGACAGTTTCAGTACATATCGTTTGTCCTCTCTGTTTGGGGATAAACCGCGTACCCAATGACAAGCTTTTGCAGGCGCCCAAATGCGGCAAATGCCATCAGACTTTATTTGGCCACCCACCCCAGGCCTTGAGCGCGGCGAATTATCAGAAGGTCGTCACGCGCAACGATATTCCCGTGGTGGTGGATTTCTGGGCGCCCTGGTGTGGCCCCTGCAAGGCGATGGCCCCGGCCTATGAACTGGCTGCAAAGGAGCTTGAACCACGTGTCCGGCTGGCGAAACTGGATACGGAGAAAGAGCCTGCGATTGGTAGCGGCCTTGCCATCAGGGGCATTCCGACACTGATTGTTTTTGCGGGCGGTAAAGAAATTGCCAGACAATCCGGTGCTATGCCACAGGCGGAAATTGTGCGTTGGGTGGAGAGTGTTCTCTAACGTTCAGAGGGTGTAAAGCTTTAAAAATAATAATGGTTCATCAACAAGGAAATAATAATGAAATTATCAAAACCGAGAATCCAGCCACTGACGGAAAGTGAATGGACAGCAGAACAGCGGGCCATGCTCGAGCCGATTAAACGGGATGGGCCTTTTTATAATGTGCTAGGTACGCTGTCCCGCCATTGGCAGGCGGCACAGAAGTTTACCACCTGGGCCTACCATATTATGGGCGATACCTCGAAGCTGGCACCCCGCGAGCGGGAGATACTTATCCTGCGCATTGGCTGGTTGTGCCAGGCGGAATACGAGTGGGGCCAGCATGTGATTTTCGCCCGCGATGCCGGTCTCAGCGATGAGGAAATCGCCCGCGTTAAAGAGGGTGCCGACGCCGAGGGCTGGAGTGATTTTGACGCCACCTTGTTACGCGCGGTCGATGAGTTGCACAGCGAGGCGTTTGTCAGCGATAGCACCTGGGCGGCCCTCAGTGAGCGTTACAACGAGCAACAGTTGATGGATGTGGTGTTTACCGTCGGTCAGTACAACATGGTGTCGATGGCGCTCAATAGTTTTGGCGTGCAACTCGATAAGGGCGTCGCAGGCTTTTAAGCAAGCTCTTTGATTCATGGACTGTGTAGGCCATCACCGGCTTGCACGGCCCATGTCATTTATCGCTGGCCGCCACCACTTTCCCTTTTTGAGGCCACCTAAAAGTTAACCACTTATCCAACCAGCTAAAGCCTGTCTCGGGGCTTTGTTTTGACCTTACTCATCGTGTTTCCCACCTTTCACCTGATACGACCTTCTAATTTTTCTGTGATCAGCTGCTTGCTGAGGAGGATTGCTACTAATCGTTTTGTCATATTCCTTAATGTTATTAGCATATAATATTATTACATAAGGCGTCTGGATTTGTGTACTATCTTTGTGGTGAGTGGCTGCCTCGCGACGTGCCGTTATGGGAGGGTCGTTAAAGCGTCACACAAACAACCGTTGTAAAAAAGCAATGCTCTATCAATTCCATTGATTATCTACAGGGTGAAGCACATGAAAAAATTTAAGAAACATGCCGCCGGCGTCTATGTCTCAGAGCAATTGAGCGTTGAAGATATAAGCCAGGCCAAGGCTGAGGGTTTTGTGACTATTGTTTGCAATCGCCCGGATGGGGAGGGGGGCCATCAAATAACATCCGCAACGCTGGCGGCAGTTGCCGATGAGCATGGTCTCGAATTTGTCTATATGCCCATGACCTCACCCAGTGATGCGCCGGGCCTGGTCTGCCAGATAGCGCCCATTCTACAGTCGCAGGGCGATGTTCTACTCTATTGCCGCTCGGGCCGGCGTTCGACGGCACTGTGTACGCAAGCGCTTAAATAAAAAGGATAGGGCAATGAATAAGGCACAAAGGATTGTCATAGTTGGCGGTGGCGCTGGCGGTATCTCGATGGCGGCGAGCTTGTTAAAGCGCGATGGCACTTTGGCCATCACCATTATCGAGCCCTCCGACAAGCACTACTATCAGGCTGGATTTACACTAGTGGGGGCCGGTTGTTTTTCACCCGATGCAGTGATTCGTGAAGAGGGGCGCTTGATGCCCCGCGGCGTTACATGGCTAAAGGCGGCTGTGACCGAACTGCAGCCCGAACACAATAGCTTGCTACTCGACAATGGTGGCACTGTGGCGTATGACTTTTTGGTCATTTGTCCCGGTCTGCAGCTCAACTGGGCGGGTATTGAGGGACTTGAAGAAACCCTCGGCCACAACGGTGTCAGCAGTAATTATTTATTGCCCTACGCGCGCTATACCTGGCAGTGCCTGCAAAATATGAAGTCGGGCCGCGCCCTGTTCACCCAGCCGCCGATGCCTATTAAATGCGCCGGTGCACCGCAAAAAATTATGTATCTGGCAGGTCACCACTGGGAGAGGAGCGGGCAGTTAAAGGATGTCGATATTGAATTTCATACCGCGACCCCGGCTATTTTTGGTGTCGCGGCATTTGTGCCCGCCCTCGAGAAGTACATCGATCGCTACAACGTTGACCTTCATTTACAGTCGACACTGCTTGCCGTGGATGGCAGCGCAAAAACGGCGCGTTTTAAGCAGGGCGAGGCTGAAGTGGTTAAAGGGTTTGATTTCATACACGTCGTACCGCCGCAGATAGCCCCCGACTTTATTCGCGCGAGTGAACTGGCTGACGAGGCGGGATGGCTCGCGGTACAGCCAGATTCACTGCGCCATGTTAAATACGAAAATATTTTTGGTGTCGGTGATGTGATTAATGCGCCGAACGCCAAAACCGCTGCAGCGGTGCGCAAACAAGTGCCGGTGGTGGCCGAAAACTTATTGGCCACGGCCTCGGGTAAAGCCATGGCCGCCTCCTACAATGGTTATGGCGCTTGTCCGCTCACCGTAGAAAAGGGCAAAGTGATACTGGCTGAATTCGGTTACGGTGGCAAATTATTGCCCTCACTACCCTTTGATGGCACTCAGCCCAATCGTTTTGGCTGGCTGTTTAAGCGTTATATGTTGCCGGGTATTTACTGGGATTTTATGCTTAAAGGCCGCGAGTTGATGGTTAAGCCGGACCCGCTAACACCCGCCGAATAAAGTGTGTTTTCAGTAATGGCCTAAATGTTTATAAAATTCTGTAGCGCATCAAGGGAGTAGCAATGAAAAATAATGGCGTGGCTGGTGTAGGTGGCACAGTCGATAAGGAAAAACCCCTGACGTTTTTAGAGGTGTTGGGTAGCACCTTTGCAGCGGCGATAGGGGTGCAGTCAAAGGTCAATAAAAAGCGGGATTTTACTCAGGGTAAGCCCCTGCAGTTTATTTTAGCGGGAGTTATATTTGCCACTGTCTTTGTGGTCGGTGTCGTGGCGGTGGTTCGCACCGTGCTTTCTTCTGTTGCGTGAAGGACTAACTAAACCTAATAAATGTTGGCAATACTCGCACAATAATTTGATGTTCGAGTATTGCCAACTAAAGCGGTAGCCTAAAAAAATTAATAATTGGCGGCGATAAAGCTTTTCCACTCTTCCCAGCGCCCGGCATTGTAGGGGAACTTTTCGTGGTTGTAGGCCGAGGCGTGAAACACCTTGCCATCTATTTTACCGGACACATAACCGATAAATTCCATCTGTTCGGCGTACATGGGTTTATGTTCTGCGGGTACTGTTTTCGCTGCATCCGCCGACCACAGGCCACTGGCGCGCAGCGTTTCGATAATCGCCTGGGCGTCGTCGTCAGACAGCTTGGCATCGATGCATAAGTACAGGCTGGCGTTGCTCATATCGCTGCCGTCAAAGTACATCTCGAAATTATTGATTAAGTCAGTCGCGGAAAGTGACATGAATAAGCTCCTTGTGAATAGTTGTGCAACAGTCATGTTGCTTGCTTGAAGTCGGTCGCCAGGATCGCCACTGAGTGTAGCGAAGTGGAGACTATAGCGCACAGCTCGTTAAGTATTGGCGGTGTAACCATCGCTACCGATGGCATCTTGTCGCTGTAACTCGGCGATTTCTGCATCTGAAAACCCCCACTCACTGAGGCTCTGCTCGCTGTGCTCACCAAAGCGTGGCGGCGGAAATTGAATGGCGCCGGGTGTGCCGCAAAACACTGGTGCGGGTGCCGGTTGATTGACGCCATTAAACTCGGGCAGGTTGTTGCGGGCGACATTGTGGGGGTAGCTCATGGCCTCGGTGAAATTCAACACCGGTGACACGCAGGCGTCGCAGCCCTCAAAAATAGTCGACCACTGGTCGCGGGTTTTAGTGGCGAAGGCGGCTTTAATTTGCGCCATCATTTGCGGCCAGTGGATTTTATCGAGGTGGTTGCCCCACACACTGCCGTCGATGTCGAGCTTGTCCATGGCGATGTCAAAGAACTTGCGCTCGATGGCGCCGATGGCCATGTACAGGCCGTCGCTGGTTTCGAAGGTGCCGTAAAATGGTGCGCCACCATCGAGCAAATTGGATTCGCGCTGCAATTCGAAATTGCCTTCCTGCAACATACCAAACACCCCGGCGGCGAGGTAGGCGGAGCCATCGCACATCGCCGAGTCGACAACCTGACCGCGACCGGTGTTGCGGGCAGAAATAATCGCCGCCAACATGCCGAAGGCGGAGAACATAGCCCCCGCGCCCATGTCGGCAACCACGTTGAGGGGTGGGCAGGGGCGGCCATCCTTCGGGCCGATGGCATCGAGCACACCGGTGATGGAGAGGTAGTTAATATCGTGACCGGCGGTCTTCGCCATTGGCCCACTTTGCCCCCAACCGGTAATGCGGGTGAAGACCAGCCTGGGGTTGCGGGCGAGCAGTACATCCGGCCCGAGGCCGAGTTTTTCCAGGGTGCCAGGGCGGAAGGGGTCGAGCACCCCATCGGCGCTTTCAACCAATTTTAAAATCGCCTCTTTGGCGGCGGGGTTTTTTAAATCGATAGCCAGTGATTGCCTACCGCGGCGCTGTACATCGTAGTTTTGTCCACGGGGCACGCCGAGGCCCGAGGCCGTTTGGCGGTCCAGCCGCAGCACGGTGGCACCGGCATCCGACAGCAACATACTGCACAGCGGGCCGGGGCCAATGCCGCCGAATTCAATAATTTTAGTGCCCGCAAGTGGGCCTTGTGGGCGTGGTGATGAGGTGGTGCTCATAAGGATTAATCCAGGGAAGGTAGGGGAAATGTAGATCTACTTTGCCAACTTGCCCCACCAATCGCAGGGGCGATCAACACGGCACTGCTAGCGGCAAGAAGATAGTTTTAAAGTGACAAGCTGGATTATCACACGGCCTCGATGCAGCGGGAAAGGGTCGCCGGCCATGATTTACCCGAATGCCTCTGCGGGGCAAGAAGTCCTTCACCAGTGCGGCGTAAAAACACGGCGCTCAGTCAAAAGATGAGTGTTTCGTGAAAGTGTGCCAGAATCCATCGATCCAATTTTTACTATCCATAAACAATAAATAAAGGAGAATACTATGGACGTCGGCGTCGTTATGGCTTTTCAAAGCAGCCACAATCAACCCCTGTCTGATTTGGACGTTTACCAAAATGAACTGGCCATCGCCAGATTGGCCGAGCCCCTCGGCTACAGTTCCATCTGGGGTGTGGAGCACCACTTTACCAACTACACCATGTGCCCCAACACCATGCAGTTTTTGAGCTTTATGGCCGGTCAAACCAGCACCATTAAAGTCGGTACGGCGGCGATTATTTTGCCCTGGCACAAAGACCCGCTGCGCGTTGCCACCGACATGTCTATGCTCGACAACATGTCCAACGGTCGCGCTTTAATCGGCATGGGCCGCGGTTTAGCCCGTGTTGAATACGATGGCTTCGGCATTGACATGGACACCTCGCGAGAGCGTTTTAATGAGTCGGCGGCGATGATTCTCGATGCTCTCGAAAGCGGCACCATGGAGGCCCACGACGGCGAATTCTTTAAACAGGCGCGGCGCGATATTCGTCCGGCCCCCTTTAAAAGCTTTAAAGACAGAACCTATATTGTCTCGATGTCACCCGACACCGTGCCCCACGCGGCCCGCCTCGGTGGGCGGTTTATGACGTTTGCGGTTGGTCCCTGGACACAACGGGCTAAAGATATTCAGCTTTATCGCGAGCTGTATCAAGAAAATCACGGCACCATTGCACCGCCCGTTTCGGCCAATATTTTCACCATCTGCGATAAAGATCCGGGGCGCGCCAAAGACATGGCCTATAAATACATGGGCGATTATTGGGAGTCGGCGATGCGCCACTACGAAATGAAAGGCGAGCATTTTGCCGACATTAAGGGTTATGAGCACTACGCCCAGTCGTCGGTGTCCATGCGCGCCGATGCCGACCGTGTTACCGAGCAATATGTTGAACAGCAGATTTACGGCACACCCGACCAGTGCCTGGAAAAATTAAAGGGTATTGAAGATATTATCGGTGCTTTCGAGCTGAACTGTTTCTTTACTTATGCGGGGATGGATTACGATTACTGCAAGCAGAGCATTACCACCTTTGCCGAAGGTGCTTTACCAGCATTGAAAAAGTGGGATAACAGCGCCAAAGTGGCGTGATACTTTACCCTTAGTAATATTCCTGTCGCCAAAAAGAAGGCAATAAAAAGCCCCGCTAGTTTTCACTAGCGGGGCTTTTTATTGCCTGGTGTTTAACGATTGCCGGACTGTATAGAGTGTTGTGGTGCATGCACATTGCCCGAGCGTTCCTGCTGCTGGGGGCGGCTTTGATTGGTGCGTGCCTGGCTATTGTTGTTAGCGCTTCCCGGGATGCCATTACCGCTGCTGCCATTACCGCTGCTGCCATTACTGCTGCTGGAGCGTTGCTGGCCCGAGTGTCGGCGCTGCCCGCCATTGCCAGCGGGACGGCTATCACTACGAGCAGGACGGCTATCACTGCGGGCGTTGCGGCCCTGGCCATTGCGGTTGCTCGGTGAACTGCGGCGTGGCTGAGCATTGCGTGTAGGTTGGTGGCCGGAGCGGGATTCGGGCAGAGCGTGTTCGGGCTCAAAGCCCTCGACGTCTTCACGCTCAATTTTGCTTTTAATCAGGCGCTCAATATCACCGAGTTGCTTGATTTCATCGGCGCTAACCAATGACACGGCGTGACCACTGGAGCCGGCTCGGGCGGTGCGGCCAATTCTATGCACGTAATCCTCAGGTACATTGGGCAGATCGAAGTTGACCACCTGGGGCAGTTGGTCGATATCGATACCGCGAGCGGCAATATCGGTGGCGACCAGTATTTGAATCTTGCCTTTTTTAAATTCGGCCAGGGCTTTAGTGCGCTGCGCCTGACTTTTATTGCCGTGAATGGCAGCGGCATTAATGTTATCGCGCTCCAGCAGTTTGACCAGTTTATTGGCGCCGTGCTTGGTGCGGCTAAAGACCAGAGCTTGATGCCAGCCTTTAGTGTGAATCAGGTGACTGAGCAAAGCGGCTTTGCGCCCCTTGTCGACCGGGTGAATCTTTTGTTCCACCTTGGTGGCGGTGGTGTTTTTCGGCGCCACATCAATCTCAACAGGATTGTTCAACAGACCTCTGGCGAGATGGCGAATGTCGTCGGAAAAAGTGGCCGAAAACAGCAGGTTTTGGCGCTTTTTCGGCATCAGCGAAATGATGCGCTTGATGTCGTGAATAAAACCCATGTCGAGCATGCGGTCGGCTTCGTCGAGCACCAGCACTTCAACATCGCTAAAGCTAATGGCATTTTGCTTGTGCAAATCGAGCAGGCGGCCGGGGGTGGCGACCAGAATTTCTACACCGCGGCGCAGCTTCATCATTTGCGGATTAATTTTTACGCCGCCAAAAACCACGGCTGAACGCAAATCCATATGCTTGCCGTACTCTTCAACGCTTTCGAGTATTTGCGCGGCCAGTTCGCGGGTGGGGGTGACCACCAACGCCAGAGTGCGGTTGCTGTTGGCGCGGGGCTTATCAGCCAGCATATGTAATAAAGGCAGGGTAAAGCCCGCTGTTTTACCAGTGCCGGTTTGTGCGCTGGCCATTACGTCGTGGCCTTCGAGCACAGCCGGTATGGCCTTGGCTTGAATGGGTGAGGGAGTGTCGTAGCCTTTTTCGCTAACGGCACGTAGTAAGGGCTCGGAGAGGCCGAGGGTGTCAAATGTCATGAATCATTCCTATGAATATTAAGCGCGATATAAGACGACAGACTCAGGGGCTAGGGTGCTGAAAAATATAATCAGCAGCCCAGAAGCCTTCAGGTAACCGTCGTTGTGGTCGCTATATCTATACCGAGGCGATAAGCCGGGGCATAGGTTGGGGGCGCTTGACAGAGGATGTAAAAGGCACTGATCTTTCTGATGAGGCCTCTTGATTCAAGCGCTTGCATACCGCAAAAGTAACATCATAAAAACATGAGTACCTTGCGGTCGATAGGGTTCAGTGCTGGACCATATCTAGGCGCGGCATTATACGCATCGGGTTGGTGAGTAGATAGCCGCGCGGCAGTTTTCGCTATGGCAATTAGTGATGGTGTCCACAACCCTCAGTACTGTGGGGGTGGCCGTGGCTCAATTCTTCTGTCGTCGCCTCGCGAATGTCGGCGATAGTGACATCAAATTTGATGGTCTTGCCGGCCAGAGGATGGTTGCCATTGAGAATGGCCTGATCGCCATCAATAGCAGTTACCACTACCGAGAGGGGACCGTTGGGTGTTTCGGCATTAAAGCGCATGCCCACCTCGGGCTTGTCTTCGTCGCCAAACACAGACAGTGGCACATGCTGTACCAGTTCACTGATAAATTCCCCATAGCCGTCTTCCGGCGCAATCGTCACCTCGACTTGGTCACCCACTTTTTTGCCCAACAGGGCCAGCTCCAGCCCTTTGATGATGTTGCCCGCGCCGTGCAGATAGACCATGGGTTCGCGCTCGGTGGAGGCGTCGAGTTCTTCGCCGTCTTCGCCGGTCAGGGTGTAGTGAATGGAAACAACAGATTTAATCGCAATGCTCATAATGGGGCCAATAAGAGTAGCCCCGCTGGGGCAAGAAATGAAAGTGGATAACAGCTGGTGGAGAATACGCAATTATGGGGCAAGCCATGGGCGCGAACAAGTAGAGCGGCTGTGGGTAAATAGGGTTTTATGCAGTGGGGGCCGATCTAATCGTGGCGATTAATCGCTGTTAAATCCCAGCGACTTCGCTAATACTTGGCCCTGCTTTACATTATAAATGGTCAGTTAAACTGGCTAAAAAACAATAATAGGGAAGCACGATTATGAAAATTGGATTTATTGGTCTGGGGCGTATGGGTAATCCGATGGTGGTCAATTTGCTCGCCGCCGGTTCAAAAATGGTGATTCACGACCTGGTGCGTGAAGAGGCCAGCAACCTTGAGTTACAGGGTGCCAAATGGGTCGATAGCGTGAAGGAAGTGGCTGAACTCTGCGATGTGGTCATCACCTGCCTGCCGGGCCAGCAACAGGTCGATGAGCTGGTGCTGGGCGCAAATGGCCTTTTCAACAACCTTGCCGCAGGCTCTATTTATATTGATATGACGACGACCTCGGCGGCGGCTATTCGCCATCTTGGCCAGGAGGCGGCAAAGCGTGGGGTGCGGATTTTGGAGGCGCCGCTTGAGGGCCGTATTGTCAATGCCCGTGAGGCGAGTCTGGTTATTCACGCCGGTGGTGACGACGAGTTAGTGGGCGAGATGGAGGCAACCCTGCAACCCCTTGGAGAAGTACGCAACGAAGGGGCTTTGGGCTGTGGTAATAATAGTCTGGCCGCCGCTTGATGAAGGCGCTAGTTCCCCCGGCGCAATAAACGCCACAATTTGTCTTAAAAGACATCTGCGAAACAGTAAGTAAGAGACGCTATGTACAGTGATGAAGATCTGGCCTCGGCCGTTAAAGCCGGAGTGTTGAGCAGTGATGCGGTCACTGCCTTGCGCCAGCACGTCGCAGAATTGAGAAAAGCGCCCGCTGTCGACGACGAGCACTTTCGTTTTATCACCGGCTTTAACGATATTTTTGTGGTCATCGCCTGCGCGCTATTGCTGGTGTCCGTGCAATGGATTGGCACCGCCATCGCCCCCTGGGTGGGTGCCTTCCTGCAGGCGGCTAGCGCCTGGGCGCTGGCAGAATACTTTGCCCGCGTGCGCCGCATGGCTCTGCCTTCTATTGTGCTGTTACTGGCTTTCGTGGGTGGCGTTGCGGGCGGTGGAATTATGCTGCTAAAAAGTCTTGGGCTGGCAGAGGAACTGGGCATCGGTCTGGGTTGCGCTTTGGGGGCCGGGGCGGCCTGGCTGCACTGGTTGCGTTTTAAGGTGCCAATCACTGTTGCGGCGGGCATGGCGGCTTTGGTGTTTGCCCTGGTAGCGACTTTTGCCGGACTGTTTCCGGGCGCCAAAGACTGGTGGGTGTTTCTTGTTTTCATTGGTGGCGTATTGGTTTTCATCACTGGCATGCGCTGGGATGCCTCCGACACACAGCGCCAAACCCGGCGCTCCGACGTCGCCTTTTGGCTCCATCTTGTCGCGGCCCCGCTTATGGTGCATCCCATCTTTTCATTAGTGGGTGCTTTCGATTACAGAATGGGGCTTGGCCCCGCGCTCGCTATCGCCGGACTTTACGGCTGCATTGCTCTGGTCTCTATTAGCATTGATCGACGGGCGTTGATGGTGTCGGCGCTGGCCTATGTGCTCTACGCCTTTAATACCCTGTTGCAGGAATACGGCGTGGTTAGTTTGAGTTTTGCTTTTGCGGCGCTAACCATTGGTGGCGCGCTCTTGCTGATGTCGGCCTTTTGGCACAACTGTCGGGCGTTTATCCTCGGTTTTTATCCCCCGGCGGTGTGCCAGCGCTTGCCGCCACTGCATTAGCGCTATACGGCACTAGGAGCCTGTCTGACTTAGGATTAATCTACTGCGGAAAAGCCGAATTTGGCCAGATTTTCCGGTTAGTCTCGTTAAATAGCTAGCTATTCGCCTCAAATAATCGAAAAATCTGACTCAAATCGGCCTTCCCCTCGCTACGATCACCTAAGTCCGACAGACTCCTACAGCTTTTTCATCCTCGCTTCCATCGCGTTCAAGTCGACGAGACGTTGGTCGATCACAGCGGTGAGCTTGAAATCCTGCCGCACCAGCTTTTTGGCATAGCGCAATTGCTCCCGCGCTTTGCCAAAAATCCCGGTCAATATGTAGTACTCCGCCCTGGCGATATGGACGCCGGGAATATCGCCCGCCAGACCACTGGTTTCAGCCAGCTCGAACCATACATCCGGGTCATTGGGTCGCTGTTGGGCCAGCTTCTCCAGGACTTGTTCAGATTGCGCGTACTGGCGGTTTTGCAGCAAAGTTTCCGCCAGTTCGGTTTTCAGTGGATAGCTGTTGGGATAGTCGCGGTTGAGCTTGTCGATGGCGGCAAAGGCCTGGTCAAAGTTTTCACTGACGCGATGTAATTCGATGTTGGCGAACTGATAGATGAAGCGCTGGGGCGATTTTGCCAGTAAAGTATCCAGGTTTTTACGCGCTTTTTTATGTTGGCGCCCAGCAGACTGAGCCAGAGCCAGGCCGTAGGTAGCCGCCTCGGTCGATAGCGAGTGGCCCTCAAGTTCGTTTTTAAAGCGGTTGATGGAGCGTTGGGCATTGCCGTCGACGGCGATTAAGGCGCGGGCGCGAATTAAATGATAATCGAGGTTGTCGGGATAGTAGCGGACAGGCAGTTTACTGGTGCGGCCACGGGCATCGGCGACACGCTTTTCCGACAGCGGGTGAGTGAGAAGAAATTCCGGCGGGCGGCGGCCGATATAACGGGTTGCCGCCAGCATGCGTTCAAACATCGCGGGCACGGCACTGGGGTCCATATCGGCGCGGTAGAGGGTATCAATGCCCAGGCGGTCGGCCTCCTGCTCGTATTGGCGGGAAAAGCGCAGGCCGCTGTCCATGGCGGAGGCCTGAGTCATGGTCATGGCCGCCATGCCAGCATCACCGCCCACCGTTGCCGCAAGGATAAGTCCCACCAACATACCGGCCATGGTGGTGTAGGAGCTGGCTTTACGATTGGCCAGGTTGCGGGCAAAGTGTCGCTGGCTGAGGTGGGCGAGTTCGTGGGCCAGCACCGATGACAATTGCGCTTCATTTTCGGCGTACAAAAATAGGCCAGTGTGTACACCAACTACGCCGCCGGGCACGGCAAAGGCGTTCATGGTGGGGTTGTTAATGACGATGAGTTCCAGCCGTCGATCCATCATCTCGCTGTGGCTGGCGAGGCGATAGATGAGGTTTTCGATATAGTCCTGCATCAATGGGTCATTGAGGGTGGCGACGCGGCTGCGAAACATTTTCAGCCAGGCGCGACCCAGTTCGTGCTCCTGCTGGAGGGAGACAATACCCGAGGTGGTATCGCCCAGCATGGGCAGTTTGATCTCATTGGCGCTGGCCTGCTTGCTCGTGGTGAGGGGAAACAGGGCGAGGCTGACAATGCAGATCAGGCTGAGGCAAGATTTTTGAAAGGCAAATGGCACGATATTCGAGCGTCCTTGGCGATGAGCTTGGCAATGAGCTTGGCTGACTCGTTCGCTATTGAACAAAGTTGAGTAAAGCCGAACAAATTTTGTTTATTTGTAGTCTAACGTATCGCTAGTCAATGCTTCGACTATTATTATGTGCCCCAGTTCAGTCGCCACTTGCAAGGGCATTTGGTGAAGTCGTTAAGGGTGAATAAAAGGATAGAGTATGTGGAAGGTCGTCGATAGCTGGATAAACCGCTATTTTGCAGATGAAGAGGCCGTATTACTGGTGATTTTGATGGCTGGCACGCTGCTGGTTATCGTTACCATGGGGCAGGTGCTGGCGCCGTTTTTGGCGTCGGTGGTGCTGGCGTTTTTGTTACAGGGTGTGGTGAATCTACTCAAGCGCTGGCGCCTTCCCCATTTGCTGGCGGTGGCTCTGGTATTTTGCGCTTTTATCAGCTTGTTTTTTTTGGTGGTTATTTTTCTTTTTCCCATCGTTATCGAGCAGTTGAGCCGTCTATTGCAGTCGGTACCGGGGATGATTGTGCACTGGCAGGAACTGGTTGTGCTGTTGCCCGAACGCTACCCCCATTTTATTTCTGAAGCCCGTTTGAGTGAATTTATTGCCTATGTTCAGCAGGAGTCCGCCCAGTTTGCCGAGGCGGCGCTGACTTCTTCCATGGGTATATTTCCCGGCGTGATGATGGTGCTCATTTATCTGGTGCTGGTGCCCCTGCTGGTTTTCTTTATGCTCAAAGATCGCGATCAGCTGATGCGCAGTGCCGCGTCTTTATTGCCCGAACGACGCCCGGTGATGAAGATGGTGTGGAGTGAAATGACCATTCAAATCGCCAATTATGTGCGTGGCAAGGCCATAGAAGTGACACTGGTGGGGGCGGCTACTTACATCTGGTTTGTATTGCTGGGCGTTAACTATGCGGCTCTGCTGGCATTGATGGTTGGCCTGTCGGTGGTGATCCCCTACATTGGCGCGGCGGTGGTGACGGTGCCGGTAGTGCTGGTGGGATTATTTCAATGGGGCTGGGGTGGTGATTTTTTCTGGCTCTTCTTTGCCTATAGCGTGATTCAATTTATTGATGGCAATGTGCTGGTGCCCCTGCTGTTTTCGGAAGCGGTCAATCTCCATCCCATTGTTATTATTTTCGCGGTACTGGTGTTTGGCGGTTTGTGGGGTATTTGGGGCGTATTTTTCGCCATCCCCCTGGCGACACTGGTAAAGGCGCTTTATAACGCCTGGCCGCGCAATGAAACGCCAGAGCTGCTGTCTGATTAATTCGCAGCTTAAATTATTTGGCAGCTAATTCCCTTTGTTAACAGGCAGTAGCCTTAATATGGAAGTTTTCTATGCGCGTTATTAAGTTCAAGCGTTTGTTTCTTGTCGCCGCCGTTTTACTGTTCAGCGCTGTGGCGCAAGCCCGGTCTGAAGCCGACGAGACGAGCTGGTGGCAAGCGGGCAGTCCCAAAGAGGGCGGCGCTGTCGCGGTGTTGCGCAGCCCCGGTGACGAGCGCCAGTATCGCTATTTACAGCTCGACAATAAAATGAAAGTGCTGCTGGTTTCTGATGCAAAGGCGGAGAAAAGCGCAGCCTCGCTCAACGTTTATGTGGGCAGTTTTCAAAACCCTGTCGAGCGCGAGGGCCTGGCTCACTTTCTCGAACACATGCTCTTTCTCGGCACCGAGAAATACCCCGAGGCCGGTGAATACCAGGCTTATATCAGTGAGCACGGTGGCCAGCACAACGCCTATACCAGTCTTGAGCAGACTAACTATTTCTTCAATGTCGACTCGGCTTATCTGCTCGATACCCTCGACCGTTTTGCCCAGTTTTTTGTGGCACCGCGTTTTGATGCCAAATATGTCGACCGTGAACGCCATGCGGTGGACTCGGAATATCAGCTAAAAATCAAGGATGACAGCCGTCGCGAGTGGGATGTGATGTCTGAGCTACTCAACCCAAAACATCCGCTGGCTAAGTTCTCTGTCGGCAATCTTGAGACTCTGGTCAATGATGACGAGCGGCCAATCAGGCCTGACTTACTGGCCTTCTACCAACGCTTCTATTCCGCTAATTTGATGACTCTCGTAGTGCTCGGCAACGAGTCATTAGATCAGCTTGAGGCGGCGGTAAAAACTCGCTTCAGTGGCGTGGTTAATCACAATACCAGGGTTGAAGCATCGGGCGAGCCGCTGTTTGCGGGTGCTTTACCGCTGCAGGTAGCCATTACGCCGGAAAAGGAAAAGCGTGAGTTAAGCCTCTTATTCCCCCTGCCTTCGGTTAAACAATACTGGCGCCAGGGGCCCTTGTTGTTTCTTGGCCATCTATTGGGCGGTGAGAGCGAGGGCAGTTTCCTCGCGGCGATGAAGGCGCGGGGTTTGGTTGAAAGTTTAACGGCGGGGCCAGCCTTTGACTCCCGTGAGGGCGGTGCTTTTGCGATTAGTATTGGTCTTACGCCCCAGGGTGTGGCGGCGCGCAAAGAGGTGCTCGATGTTTTTTATCAATGGCTGACATTGACCACCGAGCAAGGCATAGAGGCGTGGCGCTATGACGAGCTGACCGAACTGCAGCACAGCGCTTTTCGCTTTTTGGAGAAGAGCTCAGCCTCCTCTTATGTGCAGGCGCTGAGTGTTGCCCTGCACGACTATCCGCCACAAGAAGTATTGCGCGGCCACTTTTTATACGACGACTTTGATGCAGCTTTAATCAAAAAATTTGCCGGCTATCTGCGCCCCGACAATGCGCTGGTGACCTGGGTAGCACCTGAGCTGGTCGTTGGCGATACCGTTTCCGCGCGCTATAGCGCGCCCTATCAGCGGCTGGCAGCTAACACGGGCACAACGTCATCGTCTGTGGCCGGTGACTTGAGTCTGCCGGGTGCTAATGTTTTCTTGCCGGCTGCCTTTCCTCTCAGTGGCAAGGATGGTGAGCCCGCCAAGCCCCTTCGGCTTCCTGTAAAGGGCACCGAAACAAGTGCCGATCTCTGGTATTACGCCGACAATCAATTTGCCAGCCCACGGGCGAGCTTTTCGGCACGACTAGCCACCCCCCTTGTGTCGAGCTGCCTTGAGCAAGCCCAGGCCGAACTGTATACCGCCCTGGTTGAAGATCAGCTCGATGCCGGTTTGTACGCCGCCCGTATCGCCGGCCTCAACTATAGCCTGTCGCGCTGGGATAACGGCATTGCGATTTCAATTGCCGGTTACGCCGACAAGCAAGCGGTGCTGTTGGACCGCGTGCTCGACGTGATGGCCACTCCCGACTGGGATGCAACGCGTTTTCAGCGGGTTAGCGAACAGTTGATTCGCGAGGGGCGCAATAGCCTCAAACAGTGGCCCATTCGCCAGGTTTTTGCCGAGCTGGACCCACTGCTGCGCGGTAATTGTCGTGCCATTGATATGGCCGAGCAGCTGGAGGCTGTCAGCATTGGCGATATGCAGAGCTTTGCCGGCCATCTTTTTAATAAGGGTCACGCCCTGTTTTATGCGGGCGGGGTGCTGAGTGGTGAGACAGCGCAGGGCATGGCGGCGAACACCCTCAGCCGCTTGCAGTTAGGTCGTGACGGCGACGTGAAACTCGACTACTCGATTCTTAAATTACAGCCTGCAAAAGAGACCCCATTGCGGCAGATACCCGTCGAGCACAGTGACAGTAGTGCCGTGCTCTACGTTCAGGGCGATGATGACAGCCTCCGCGAGCGCGCCCATGTGGCCCTGCTCGATGGCATGTTGTCGGCACCGTTTTACAGCGATATGCGCACCGAAAAAAAGCTCGGTTATGTGGTGGGTAGTGGCCTGGCCCATCGCCAGCGAGTACCGGGTTTGATGTTTTATATCCAATCCCCGGTTGCTAGTGCCGAGGCCCTGCGCGCTGAAATGACGGACTTTATCGCTGATTTTGTCAAAGTGCTTGAGGCTATGAGCGAAGAAGAGCTGGCGCGTTACCAGCGCTCGGCACTGGTCAATATTGAAGAGAAGCCAAAAAGTTTGGCAGAGCTGAATGCGCGCTACTGGGAGTCATTAAGCCTCGGTTTTGAGGGTTTTGATTTTAGGCCGCTACTGGCAGAGCAGGTGCGGGCCGTTAGCCGAGCGAGCTTGTTCGATGCCTACCAGCGTTTATTGGGGCAAAGTAGCAGGGCGCTGTGGGTGACAACACTCGACGACAGCACTAAAAAAGCCATCGCCGAGGGTGTTGATTACGAGAAGTTGAAGGCAAACAGCGAAGGTACTTACCGCTACGCACAGTAATTTGTAAATAAACTAGCTTTGGTTAATCATTGATAAACAATGTGTTGAGCTATATTTCGTTCTTGTTTCTGTATTTTTTATCAGGCGCTTGAGCTATTTTTGTAGGTTAACTACAATCTGGCCTTTACTGTGAATCAAAGCCAATAGTCGTATGTTATGGTCTGTTGGATTGGTGATGTCTTGGCTGAGCCTTTATTAATAGGCACCAATCCAATAGACGGTAGTTCAGTAGACAATAATTCAATAGGCGAAAGTCAGAGAAACCACACTATGAGCGAGCTGGATCAGAGCCTGGTAAAAATAAGGGAATGGGTTGACGACGACCCGCAAGAAACGCAGGAATGGCTCGACGCTCTCGATGCCGTGATCAAAACCCAGGGCGAGGAGCGAGCGGTCTTTTTGCTGAAACAGCTTATTGACCAGGCTTACGACTACGATCTGCCCTTGCCTCGGGCCATTACCACACCCTTTAGAAATACCCTGCCCCTCAACCGTGAAAAGCGCATGCCCGGCGATTTATTTATGGAGCGGCGCATTCGCTCGCTAATTCGCTGGAATGCTCTGGCCATGGTGATGCGGGCCAACAAAAATGACGAGGGCCTGGGTGGCCATATCGCCACCTTTCTGTCAGCGGCAACCCTCTACGATATTGGCTTTAATTATTTTTTCCGCGCCAAAACAGATACGCAACTGGGCGATTTAATTTATTTTCAGGGCCACTGTGCGCCGGGTATTTATGCCCGCTCCTTTCTTGAGGGGCGTTTTGACGAGACCCAGCTCGACAACTTTCGCCGCGAAATTGACGGCAACGGTTTGTCCTCCTACCCCCACCCCTGGTTAATGCCGGACTACTGGCAGTTCCCGACAGTGTCGATGGGGCTAGGGCCAATACAGGCGATTTATCAGGCCCACGTGATGCGCTATCTTTCGGCGCGGGGTCTAGCGCCGCGCGGTGACCGGCAGATTTGGGCCTTTCTTGGTGATGGCGAGTGCGATGAGCCGGAATCCCTCGGCGCGATTTCACTGGCCGGGCGAGAAAATCTCGAAAACTTAACCTTCGTGGTGAACTGTAATTTACAGCGCCTCGACGGCCCCGTGCGCGGCAATGGCAAAATTATTCAAGAGCTTGAAGGCGTCTTTCGCGGTGCCGGCTGGAATGTGATTAAAGTAGTGTGGGGTCGGCACTGGGATTCCCTGTTTGAAAAAGATAAAACCGGCCTGCTGCAAAAGCGCATGGACGAAGTCTGCGACGGCGAGTTGCAGAACTACAAATACAAGGGCGGCGCCTATACCCGCGAGCACTTTTTTGGCAAGTATCCTGAGCTACTAGAGTTGGTTGCCGACCTCAGCGACGACGATATTATGTATCTTAATCGCGGCGGCCACGACCCCTATAAAGTGTATGCCGCCTATGCAGAAGCCGCTGAAAACAAGGGCCAGCCAACGGTGATTCTAGCCATGACCGTTAAGGGCTACGGTATGGGCGAGTCGGGCGAGGCGGCCAACGACACCCACTCCATTAAAAAGCTCGACATGCAGAGCTTGAAGAACTTTCGCGACCGCTACGGTTTGCCCATTAGTGACAACGAGCTGGTCGATGTCCCTTATTATCGCCCCCCCGAGGACAGCCCTGAATTGAGCTATATGCGTAAACAGCGCGAAGCTCTCGGCGGCTATTTGCCCTCGCGGCAGTCAGAATTTACGGCGCTCGACATACCGCCTTTAACGACCTTCGACAAACAACTACAGAGCACGGGCAAACGCGCTATTTCAACCACCATGGCTTTTGTCAGAATCTTGTCGACGTTGGTGAAGGATAAAAAAATTGGTGAGCGCATTGTGCCCATCGTGCCTGATGAGGCGCGCACCTTTGGCATGGAGGGCATGTTCCGCCAGCTGGGTATTTACTCGTCGGCGGGTCAGCGTTATGAACCCCACGACGCCGACCAAATGCTCTATTACAAAGAAGATAAAAAAGGCCAGATAATGGAAGAGGGCCTGACCGAAGCCGGTGCCATGTCGGCCTGGATTGCCCACGCCACGGCCTACAGTAATTACGACTGTCCGGTTATCCCCTTTTATATTTTCTACTCGATGTTCGGTTTTCAGCGCATTGGTGACCTGGCCTGGGCGGCAGGTGATATTCAGGCGCGGGGCTTCTTGATCGGTGCCACTGCTGGACGCACCACGCTTAATGGCGAAGGCTTGCAGCATCAGGACGGCCACAGCCACTTGATGGCTAACACCATTCCCAATTGCCGCAGCTACGATCCAACCTACGGTTACGAATTGGCGGTGATTATTCAAGACGGCCTGCGCCGCATGTTCGAGGCCAAAGAAAACTGCTTTTACTACATCACCACCATGACCGAAAATTACGTCCATCCAGAAATACCGGCTGGCGCTGAAGAGGGCATTATTCAGGGCATGTATTTACTGGAAACAGTAGTGGCTAAAAAAGTGGCGAAAAAGGCCACTAAAAAAGTCCAGCTAATGGGCTGCGGTACGATATTAAATGAAGTTAGAGCGGCCGCGGTGATACTCAATAAGGACTTCGGTATTAGCAGCGACGTGTGGAGTTTACCGAGTATTAACCAGCTTACCCGAGAGGGGCAAAGTTGCCAGCGCTGGAATTTATTAAACCCAACTGCTGAGCCTAAAGTTCCCTACATTACCCAGCAGATGACTGGCCACGACGGCCCAGTAGTAGCGGCCAGCGATTACCTCAAAGCCTATTGCGAGCAGCTGCGTGCATTTATACCCACCGATTTTCACACCCTGGGTACCGACGGTTTTGGGCGCAGTGATACGCGCGCAAAATTACGAGACTTCTTTGAAGTGGACAGACGCTACATTGTTGTCGCTGCCCTTTATGGCTTGTATAAACAGGGGGCGATAAAGGCAGAGCTGGTTAAGTCCGCTATCGAATCGCTGGGCATTGATCCCGATAAAATCGACCCTGTGCTTTTGTAATGATATTGATGATGAAACTCTCAACAAGAGGTGGCGAGTGGCTAGTGAAATAATTGTTGTACCCGACCTGGGCGGTGCCGAAGAAGTTGAGGTTATCGAAGTTTCTGTCGCCGTAGGCGATATCATTGAAATCGATCAAACGCTGGTGGTGCTTGAATCCGATAAGGCGACGATGGAAATTCCCGCGCCACTAGCCGGTAAAGTGTTAAAGCTACTGGTGAAAGAAGGTGACAAAATTACAGTGGAAGGCGTGCCACTGGTGGAGCTGGAAGTCGCCGCAGACAGCGCTGCTGAGACGAAAGGTGCTGCTGAGACGAAAGGTGCTGAAGAAAAGCCCGCTGAATCGGCTGATCTTACCTCGCAGCCCGCCAGCCCCGCAGCGGTTTCTAGCGCCCAAGAAGCGACACAAGAGCAGCCCCAAATTGCTACAGCCCCGATTGACTCTACGCCTATAAAACCAGCCCCCATTACCGATACGCCATCTATAGCCCCTGCAAATAAAAGCGACGAAACCACCGTTTATGCTGGCCCTCTAGTACGAAAGTTGGCGCGTGAACTGGGTGTCGACTTCGCCAATGTGAGTGGCACTGGCCCCCGTGGGCGTATTCAGAAAGAAGATATTGACGCCTATGTAAAGCAAACGATAGCGCAGCAAGGTTCGGCGTCATCGGCAGCGGGGGGCTCTGCAATCCCCGCCGTGCCCGATACCGACTTTAGTCAATTTGGTGATTGCGACGTTGGGGCGATGACAAAAATTGAAAAACTCACCGCCACTAATATGCATCGCAGCTGGCTCAATGTGCCCCACGTTACCCAGTTTGACGATGCCGATATCACCGAGCTAGAAAGTTTTCGCAAGTCTCTCAAAGCGGAGGGCGAAGCGCGCCAGGTCAAGCTCACGCCTGTAGCGTTCATCCTCAAAGCCTGTGCCGTGGCACTCGCCCACAACCCCGTCTTAAACCGCTCCATTCACAGCGATGGCGCGAACTACACCCAAAAGCACTACTTGCACATAGGCATGGCCGTGGATACCCCACGGGGCTTGATGGTGCCAGTGATTCGCGATGTCGATAAAAAAAGCCTCTGGGAGCTGGCCGAAGAAATTGCCACATTGGCCGCGAAAGCCCGTGACGGCAAGCTAACAGTGAATGAAATGCAGGGCGGCTGTTTTACCGTCTCAAGCCTTGGTGCCATGGGTGGCCAGGGCTTCACGCCCATCGTCAATACCCCGCAGGTCGCGATACTCGGTGTATCTAAAGCGCAAATTAAACCGCAGTGGAACGGCAGTGAATTTATAGCGCGCAACATGCTGCCGCTATCTCTATCCTACGACCACCGCATCGTTAACGGCGGCGATGCCGGTCGCTATATGACCGAGTTAGTGGCCCTGTTGAGTGATATTCGCGGTTTGCTTCTGTAAGCCGTGGCTCGGTTTTATATTTCACGGCTAGCGGTTTAGCGGAAAAGAGAATGTTTTATAATCAATAACTTCACCGTAAAGTAACAGGCCCACAGCCGCAGCACACGGTTGGTAATACCAGCGCAAAAGTGTACGTACATCATTGAAAAGCAAGGATCGGCAAAGTGAGCCTGTATACCAAAATAGCATCATCAGTAGCCTTCCCCCTACATGAGCGGCTTAAACAACACACCACCGTTAAAGTGCGTCGTGCTATGGAGAAAAGCCAATGGTTGTCGCCTGAAGATTTAGCGCAGTTGCAGATTGAGCGCTTGCGCGAGTTTCTTATTGGCGTCGGCCGTGACGTGCCTTATTACCGACAGAAATTTGCAGCGTTAAATTTTGACCCGGCCACGATTCAGTCACTACAAGATTTACAGCGCCTGCCGCTGACAGGCAAGTCTGAAATACGTCAATTTACCGAAGAGTTAAAAGCGGATGGCGCCAGGGGTTTAGCCAGCTTTAATACCGGTGGCTCAAGTGGTGAGCCACTGACATTTTTTATTGGTAGAGAACGGGTTAGCCATGATGTTGCTGCGAAGTGGCGTGCCACGCGTTGGTGGAATGTGGATATTGGCGATCCCGAGATTGTCGTGTGGGGTTCGCCCATAGAACTCGGTACACAGGACAAAATAAAACAGCTCAGAGACCGGGTTTTTCGTACCCACCTCCTGCCAGCCTTTGAAATGTCAGAAAAAAACCTCGAAAGCTTTGTTGCTCAAATACAAAGCATTAAGCCGGCAATGCTCTTTGGCTATCCTTCATCGATAGCGCATATCGCCTCTTTTGCTCAGAGCCGGGGGTATGCGATGGATAAGCTGGGTATCAAAGCGGCATTTGTAACCTCAGAGCGGCTCTATGACCACCAGCGAGAAAAGATAGAAGAAGTCTTTGGCTGCCCAGTGGCAAATGGTTACGGCGGTCGAGACGCGGGGTTTATCGCCCATCAATGCCCCGCTGGCGGGATGCACATTACCGCCGAAGATATTATTGTCGAGATAGTCGACGCGCAAGGCAAGGTTTTGGGGCAGGGTGAGTCGGGTGAAATAGTCGTTACCCACATGGCGACTTCTGAGTTCCCCTTTATTCGTTATCGAACCGGAGACGTAGGCGTATTGAGTGCGAATGTCTGTAGCTGTGGTCGAGGCTTGCCGCTATTAGAGGAGATACAGGGTCGCACAACCGATTTTGTGATCGCTCAAGATGGCACCGTTATGCACGGCCTGGCGTTGATTTATGTTTTGCGCGAGTTGCCGGGGGTAGAGAACTTTCGTATTACGCAAAACAGCATAGATCAAATTGACGTTGAAATTGTTCGCTCTGAAAGCTTTGAAGATAAATCAGTCGGTGAGATTGTCAGGGTGTTTAAAGAACGATTAGGGTCGAGCGTAGAAGTGACTGTGGTTTTTAAAGAGCATATTGAGCGCGAGAAATCCGGAAAATTCCGCTATGTAATTAGTCATGTGCAAGCTCCTACTTAATAACGCAGTCGGTAAATAATCAGCTGTGGTGTGATTTGTTTTGTCGTTTTTCGATGTGCGTCTTCCATGCGTAATAGCAGAGGCTGCTTGTCAGCAATCACCCTCATCTATATTTTAGAAAATTGGGTTTGAAATATTTTCGTAAAAAGAAGCAATAAGAAGGCTTGGCGGATGAATGAGTTGTTTATAAAATTTGAAAAAACGGGACGCTTCTATCTCAAAAAGTGCTTGTCCTCTTTACGGAAATGTCGGTATTCACTTTGGCCAATAGAATTACAGGCGCCAATTTTTGTTGTTGGCTGTAGCAGGGCAGGTACTACCCTGGTCTACAAAACCTTCTCCGAATCGAGGGAGCTCGGTTCTTTACAGAAGGAGACCCACGACTTTTGGGCAGGCCTGCATCCCACATCAAAACGCGATTGGGCGAGCCACCAAATACCCAAAGAGCAGGCCTGTGACCTTGACCGAAAGCAGGCCGGGGAGCTGTTTTATTGCGGTACCGGAAAAACGCGTATCGTTGATAAGAATAATCAAAATGGTCTTTCAATACCCTACCTGCATGCTTTATTTCCCGATGCACACTTTGTTTTCATCAAGCGTAACCCCGGTGACAATATTGAGTCTTTGATCAAAGGCTGGGGCAAGGCATCGGAGTTTGGTGCCTGGTCAAAGGATTTGCCGGTAACTATTGAAGTTGATGGCGGGGCGTATCGTAATTGGTGCTTTTTTCTGGCAGAGGGGTGGAAGAATTACTCTCGCGCCTCTATTGAAGAAGTGTGTGCTTTTCAGTACGAGTCAATGAATCGAGCTATTCTTGATGCGCGAGATGCTATACCTGCGCAGCAGTGGCATGAAGTGAGTTACGAGGCGGTACTGGCCAACCCTGTTGATGAGTTTAGAGGCTTATTCGAGGCATGTGATTTACCGTTTGACTCAAGGCTCGAACAGCACTGTGCCAAGGTTTTGGACAATCCATACAATACTTTTTCAGAAATAGGCGTTGATAAATGGATGGGGGGGGAATATAAATCCAAAATTCAAAAAGTCTTGCAGTCGATGAACTCTATCAGCAAAGATTTAGGCTATTGAGATTAGTTTGTAGCGTAAGCCCTGTGCTATCTGCCGGCAGATAATTTCATTTGATGCTTCTTTAGCGCTAGCCCCTTGCCCAAAACAGGGTTTCGCAAGTGCTTCTCGGCAAGCTCCTCCAGGGCGAATTTTTTGACCAATACGGCTATAAAAATAATATGGTACAACAAATCCCAGTAAGACAAGCCTAAAAATAGAGTGCCGGTCATATAGGCGATCAGCGAAGCTCTTAGCATATAGCAGTAATTGGCGACCCATTCCAGGCCCTCTATATTTTTTGTTTTTCGCGGCAATGACGAAAGACTGAAAAGTGTTCCCAGTATTAACGACATCCACAGCGCGAAGGCAATAAAGCCGTGTTCGGAGAACATCTCAACATAGGAGCTGTGCCAGTCGCGTTCAGAAACCCATCGCCAGCCTTCAAAGCCTGAGCCGACAAAGGGGTGCTGCAGCGTATGATGCCAGCCATCGGACCAGACTCGGATGCGACTCATCGCAGATTCATCCTCCTGATAGGTTTCCAGCGTTTCCATACGGCCAAACCAAGTCTCAGGCAAAAACATAGGTGCTAGAAGAATAGCGCTTATAAGAATAGGTATGACTAAATACTTGCGCTTACTATGCCAGAGTAATATTAGTGTCAATACGCCCATGGTGAGAAAGGCACCGCGAGACCAGGATGAGATGGCGCAGGCTATCATTATAGGTATGCATGCCGTAATCCCGTAGCGGATTATTTGGCGCGGCGTTTCTTTATACCAGAGAAGCAACAGTGGTATGGCGATTAGTACGGCGATAGCAAAGGCATTGTTTTCATAAAACTGCGTGCCTGGGGGGCCATAAACTCGGTGGGCAAAGCCGCTTGTTATTGCAAAAACCCCGCCCTTTACAGCCACAAAGCCAATTGAACAGGCGATGGTGACGATCAGATAATAGAGCTTTTGTCGGGTATCAATCAACACTAAGGTAAAGGCAAAGGGCAGATAGATTTTGGTGACGAACCAAAATTTTTCCCAGGCAAGCGCAGGGAAATACGCCTGGGTAGTGGTTAATATAAAATATAGCCAGAGTAGAACGAATACGGGAATACGCCAGTCCTTTGGTATAGGCTGACGTTCTTTTGACATTATCGTGGCGATAAGCACTACAAAAAATAGGATTTGATAGGCGGGTAGCGTGCGCACAAATCCCCAAGCAAATGCATGGGGATTAAGATAGCTGAAAATGGCCAGAGCCAGTACCCCGTGCCAGGCGCAGCGAATACTCGCAATTATGCACGCTGATAAAAAAATTAAAACAGCAATATCACGCATTGGGGGGTGTTCTCTACTTCTTCGGGAGGGTGGTTTTGAACGTGCGCGGTTTCCGCCACATTTCAATTGTGCACTATGGGGTCATCGTTAATCAGTGCGTCAAGTCTAGCTTTCATACGCGTAAAAATTACGGGCTGGCTATCAGCAATATTGTGAGAACAGTCAGGGTCGTTTTTCAGGTCATAAAGCCGATATAGCATGCCTGTATCAGTGGCCAGAGCTATAAGCTTCCAGTCGTCATGGCTTAGAGCGCGATCCTTTGCCTTGATTACCTGTGTATAGAATTCCTTTTTGATACAAAGCATGCCCGTGTTTTTGTTGGGGATATCGAGCAGTTCGAGAATGTTGGGGTAGCAAAGGTGTTGAGGGTGCGCGCCAGGCATGGGGCTCAGCCATAAGCCGGTTTCTTGATAAGCGAATAAACCTAACACCACCTCTGGGCTCCGCATAACAGGGGCCAGACTTACACCGTCTGCGGTTTTCAAGGCGGGTAACTGAAGGAGCTCAAGCAGAGTTGGGGCGACATCAATAGTGCGAGTGGTTTGCCCGACAATATGGCCGTGCGCCTGTCGCGGGTCGTGAATGATGAGTGGCACCTTGCCGCTAGGGTCAGAGCCCATCAGTGTATTGCCTTGCCCCCAGCTTCCCGTTTCAAAAAAATCGGCGCCGTGGTCACTATAGATAACGACAATCGTATTGTCGGCCAAACCACAGGCTTCAAGGTGGGTGATGAGCTTGCCTACCTCCTCGTCAAATTGCACAACACAGCCATCATAGAGGTTGAGTATTTGCGGTACATCAAAGGCCTCAGGTCCTAAAACTTGTTTTTCCATGATTTCCTCGGGGGAGGCAAGCTTGGTCATAATGAACTGAGAGTCACCGCTGTAATTACTGGGTGTGAATAAGTTGTAGTAAGGGTAGTCAGAGCCAAAGGGCACGTGTGTAGTTGCTGTAAACAGATTAATGAAGAAGGGTTGATCTTTATCGGCCATTTCGGAGATAAGTGTGCGTGTGTCACTGAATAGCTGCTTTGTTAGAGGGATGCCAGCCAGGTAGTACAGCTCGGGGAGGCACTTTTTACCGAAACGGTTGTGACAAAATAGACTCAAAAATAAGCGAATGGTAGCGGGGCCCTGGCGTAGTAAATACTTTAGGTTCCACTGATCGTCTGGGACGCTATTTTGCGTAAATCCAAAGTTAATCTTAGCTAAATCTGCGCCCGCCCAATCGGCAATGGCAGCCGTTTCATAACCAGCCTCGTTCAGGGTTTCAATAAGGTTATCGACGGGTAGTGCAAGCTGGTCGGCATAAGGGTAGTTGGTGCGTATGCCATGTTTGTGGGGCCAGGTGCCAGTAAATAATGACGTCAGGCTGGGAGCGGTGCGCGCTAATGGGGTGTAGCAATTGCTGAAAGTAACACCCTGCTCGGCAAGTTGGTCGATATTCGGCGTGAGATTGCGCACGTAATCGGCAGCACCCAGGCGATCGGCTCGCAAGGTGTCCGACCCTATCATTAAAATGTTAGGGGTTTTCTTGTCGGCTTCTGATGTTGGTTTGGCTTGCGTAACTGGTGTCGATTTAGTATCAGTGACCCAAATATAAAAGCACACATAAAGAGCACACTGCAGGGTATAAAAAACAGCGCTCGGCCACTGAGCCAGTGTTATTAGTTGGTAAAAGCCAGCGAGGTAAATACCTGCTACACATAGCATTAAAAACCAACGCGCTAGCTTTAGCCGTTGCGGGTTCAATTGTTTCCAAAACGGTGTGAGGCGAGAAAAACGGAAACGCACCGAGCTAATAAGCAGGCTTGGAATATGCAATAGATAGTGGCTGAAAAGGTAAGTTGATACTAAGGCAACACTGAGTAGACACGCTAAAAAAAGTACTAGGCTACTGTATTGCAGGCTCAATGCCTGTGCCGCTAGAAAGTAAAGTGAGCCACCCACAGTCGCCAGTGCCATGCAGATAATAAAACACCACATGCCAAGTCGTGCCAGTGCATACACGGTGTAATGCGCGTAGTGCTGGGCAATTTCATCTTTTATTCGCGGGCCGGTGCGGGTGTGGTCGCGCAGGGAAAAATACAACAGAACGGCAGTAACCAGAGCACCCACTAATGCTGAGCTGGCTAAGTTCTGTAGTATTTGGGTAGACAGGGGCAAGTACGTATTCATAACTTTATTTGGTATGCCCCCAATATCCGGCAATCTCACCCAATGTGGCGGCGACTCGCATCATATAAAAGCGTGCTTTGGTTCGAGAAAAGCTGAGTAGCCCCTGTCTAGAATAGTCAAAAAGTTTACGCCACAAATAGCGCGGAGTATGACTGTGCTCTGGGTTACGTGCCAAAGTGATAGACCGCGTGCGTTGGAAGCTCTTTTGTAAGAGGTAGCGAAGTTGAAGCCGTTCAATATCGACATAGTGATATTGAACGATATCCGGCTCATAGCGGAGTTCTTCTTTCGCTGCTAATGCTCGCAATACAAAGTCGCTGTCTTCACTGCCCAATAAGTTGTGGCCCTTGGGCCCAAGTTTAATATTAAACCCGCCAATTCTTTGGAATAAGCTCGTATGTGCGATCAGGTTTCCACCACCGGGTATGCTTTGATCTTCATCCAATACAGCCGGTTCATTACCAAGTTCAAAATGAGGAACGGGTAAGGGGTAAATACGAAAATGGCCAGTGATGTGTACCCATGCTGGTTCCTCACCCGTCCAGTCGGGAATGATACGGCCACAGAAGAGGGGGCAGGTTGGTTTGTTTCTAATAGCCTCGGTGATTGCTCGCAAATAGTTAGAATCAACCCTATGGTCGTCATCGACAAAACACAGGTAGCCATCCTTTATTTTCTTGATGGCCAGATTAAGCGCGTGAGACTTACCTGGGCGAGGCTCTTCCCGATATTGCAGGGTGATTACATCAGAGGTTTTTTGCTGCCTTATATAATTTTTAAGCTCTTGACTGGTTTCGTCTCGGCAGGCATTGGCAATAACGAGAATCGAAAGATCACAGTTATCTGGCCGTAGCGCGGTATTAAGCGATGCAATGGTGTGCATTAATAAATTGGCACGATTGTGGGTGCAAATGACGATGCTTAGTTTTAATGGTGACATAAACGTTATTCGTTCACCGAGGTAAACGCCACTTATAATAGCGGGTCAGCAGCCTATTATGTAGGTGCCAAAAAGCTTTGATGGGTAACGATAATGCTTCTGCGTCTGTGGTGACAGGGTAGTTACAATTTCGGAGCGAGTCAGCTACGGTGCGGTCGAACATCCGGATTTGCTTTGGGGTCATTTGATTGCGCCATTTGGCCTGATTGCTTTTTTGTATAGGTTTTTGCAATAGAGGTGTCTTACCGGCCTCGCCAGATTTTTCAAAATTGACTAGTGAATCGCTATAATCTTCTCCGAGAAAATGACAGATGCTAGCCATCACTGTTTTTGGATTTTCTAATAAGTCCTCATAGCGAATCTCGTGGTAGTTGGCAGTGCCAATCTCTCGTCCTGTTTCTTTCCCGATTTCTACGTACATTTCCCAATATTTGGCAGCAAAGAAGGTGTTGTATACACGGAAGTCATGTTTTCGCTCAAACATAGAAAGTGCACAGTCGCGCCCATCGCGAATAAGATGTATAAATTGAGCGCCCGGAAATTTATCCAATAGCAATTTCATATGTAACACATAATAAGGTGTTTTTTCACCCCAGCGTAAGGCATTTTCACCGGCAGCATTAAGCTCGAAAAGTGCTGCGATTAATTGAGCCATAGAACTAGGTTGTTGTTGATGCAAGGTATTGGCTAATTTTTCAATATCAAATTTAATGCCATGTAGATCGGTATCCAGGAAATGAGCACTCTGTTGGTACATGCGTTCAAGCACACGGCGAATATTGTTGATTTGACGTAAGTCGCCGTATTCGCTTTCCTGGCGAAACAAGGGAATAAAAAAATGAGATTCACCAGTAGGGATAGTAATACTGGGGTGGGACCTCAACATATATTGCAATAGTGTGGTGCCAGAGCGCGGGGCGCCAACAATAAAAATTGGTGCTTTCAGTTTAGACCCAGAGATTTGTTGTTCGGACATGGAGCTATTTCCAGTGGGGTTTAGATAAAGCAAGCTGTTGTCATGATTGTTCTTTGTTTCTTTGAGCAAGTCCGAAAATAGTCCCAATGAAGTGACATGTAATGATGTCTTTAAGCAAGGTTTCTTCGGGCGTTCCGTATATCCTACTTTTTACTGAGTTTAAAATGGCGCGGGCTAATTGAGGGAAAATATATAGAGGTATACCTGCTATCTTTCTTTCCCCAGGCCAGCCGTTACTAAGGGCGATATTGCGGCTGGTTTGGTAGCGCCATTTTCTAAAATATTTTTTTGTTAATCGGAAACCCTCAACTTTGTGGTGTACTTTCGCGCTGGCAATAAACACCACTTTCCCGCCTGCGTTAAGCAGTCGTTCAAACATTTCACCATCTTCGCCACTGGCCAGAACGTTACCTTTTCGGCCTCTATTAACATCAAAGCCTCCAAAATCATCAAAGACACTTCGCTTAAAAGCCATGTTTGCACCAAATGGTAACTGTGACGATTCGTTGATAATGTAATCTTCAGTGCGATCAGTGCGTATGGCTAAGAAGCCATGGAATTTTTCGGTAAGCCAAGTCGGTGGTGCTTTCTCCCAAATTGGCGCTATAAAGCCGCCGCAGGCATCTGCCTTATGCTTTTCTAAACCGTTAAGTGATTTTTCAATCCAATCAGGCTCCGGAAGTACGTCGTCATCAGTAAAAAATAATATTTCGCCATTTGAGCAGGCAATGCCGTGGTTTCTTGCAAACGATAAGCCTTGTTGATTCTCGAACTCATAACGCAGGTTTGGCCATGTGTCTTGCAGCTGACTCACAACATCGTGAGTATGATCCGCTGAGTTATTATCAACCACGATAACTTCCCAGTCGCAATTAGATGGGGTCGCCAAATTTTTAACATAGGCCAGGGTTTCTTTTAGCGACTCAGCACGGTTATATGTGCAAATTATAAGGGATACCTTCATAAGGAATTCTCCTGATTTTTCCCTAACAAAAGTCTACTAATAGAAATATTTATTGCTTCATATCTACAAGAGGTTTTATGAGTATTCATGATGGCTTATCTTAAGAGCGATCTGTAAGTCGGTCGACATAATACTTCACCGGAAAAAATAGGCTGGCATCATTGTGGCCAAAAGTTATTTTTTGCTTTAGCTTCCACTTGGGGTCTGTGCCGTACACTTCTATGCGGTGCAAGGCGAAAGGGCTACGCTCATTGTTGTTAAAGCCAGAGCGGGTGGAGCAGCCTAATGTAAAACCAGCCTCCTTAACCAGTTCGGTAGTTTGTTCAATGAAATCGCCATAGGGGTAGGCGAAGTGCTCGCAAGCGCTGCCTAGCTGCTCTTCTATCTCTTGCTTGCTGTCGTAAATTTCTGCGTGTGCGGCAGTCTTTTGCAAAGTGGAGAGCCGAGGGTGGTTAACACTGTGTGCACCAAAAGCGATACCGTGACGGGCCATTTCCTTGACCTGTGTCCAATTCAGCATGGGTCTGCTCGGGAAGCCCTCGCCTTGCATCCAGCTATTTTGGCCACCCATATAGCCCGTGGTAAGAAAAATAGTCGCGGGAATATTGAATTCAGACATGATCGCAAAAGCATTGGTGTAATTGTCTTCAAGGCCATCATCAATAGTGATGGCTATAGCGTTTCTAGGCAGAGCGGCCTTTCCGGACATGGCTAGCCCCACTTGTTTCAATGAAACGGGTTCAAAGCCTTTGTCTTTAATTGTCTGCATATGCTGTCGAAATCGCTGAGGTGGACAGGCATAGCGCGCTTCCTTTGCCGTACGGGGCTCGCAGATCATGTGATACATAAGAATAGTGAAGCGCTCCATAGTCTTTGTTCTATTCCCTTCTACTAAGTTGCAAAATAGCGGGCCAGGTTATCGGTGTAATTATATGCGCAAAACGTAGTAATGACGGCGGATGGCTGCTCATTTAGCGCTTACCGCTGTGATCAGCTTTCTGTGCAGTGAATAGGGTAGTAGTGAAGGCAGCATATATTTCCAATCATCAAAATTGCCATAGCCGCATTTCATCACCTGTTTGAAAATTGATCGTGCATTACGCAAATCACGATTCCAATAACAAGCAAAGCCTTGCTTGAGCAGCTCACCATACATCAGCTGCCTTACTTGTGAAGCGCCAAGTGTCGTTATGGCCTCAGGGTGTTGGCTAAGAAATAATCTTTGAGCTAGACAGTGGTTAATCGCAATTTTAGCCTTATCTTGCGTAGCCTGTTCGCCAGCGTGAAAATGGTAATACGCTAGTACTTCAGGTACTCGTGTTAAAGGGTGCTTAATGGCGATGTTAAGCCAAAGTAGGTAATCTTCAGAGGTTAGAATGGACTCATTGAACAAGCCAGCTTCAATAATGGCAGTCTTATACGTCAGGCATGCATGAATCGGCCAGCGGCAGTTTTGAAACAGTAATTCAAGTTTTTTGGGTGTTTCATAGTCTGGTGGTACAAAGGGTTCACCCTGGCCTCCAGCCAGACCGATATTTTGCCACCCGCAGTACACGAGGGTAGCATCGCTATTGGTAAGAGCCCCATGCAGTTGCGATAAGTAGTCTGGGTGCCAGGTATCGTCGGTATCTAAAAAAGCGATAAGTGAACCTTGCGCATGGTCGATGCCAGCGTTACGTGCTCGGCACACGCCACTATTTTTTTGTGTATGTAGCTTGATTCGTCGATCATTAAAACTTTGTGTAATCTCCGCACTGCCATCGGTAGAGCCGTCATCGACAATGACCAGCTCCCAGTCGGTGAATGACTGAGCTAGCACAGATTCAATGCTAGTTGCGATGGTATCCGCGCGGTTATAACACGGCATGATGATTGAAATTAAAGGGCCCATATTTTATTTTTCATCAAGGCTTGAGTGGGCTACTTTGGGCTAACGACAGACTTTATAACGTCAAGATACTTATGGCCATTGCGTAAATCAGGTTCAACATAATTGCCCTCAGCCCATTCATTCCAGGCTTTTAAAAATACGAGCTTTCTGTTTGTTGGTTTGTCCTCAACACGCGTAAGCGCTCGCTCTAATTGCTTTTGGAATAACTCTATAGTGACACCTTCAAAAACAACTCCGTTAGTACCTGAACGCGGTGTGTTATCCCAATTGGGTATCACACAAGGGTAACTTTCATATCGGGGCTTCTCTTCTCTGACCAGCTTATTAATAAGCTTTGGATACGAGTAAATGGTTGGCAGTTTTTTCCCCATTAATGCCTGTAGCTTTAGTAAGGGGTATTCGGAGGGGATCGTGGGTGTTGGTCCGGGCATTCTTTGGTCAACGACAGCATCTAAGCCGAGTGTCTCGGGGTCGTTATTGCTGAGGTGTGAAACCCCGATCAAATACAAACCAGGTAAACCTTCACGTAAAGCCAGCTCGCGCCAATAATCTGTAACCTTGTTTATCTCGGGCAGTTCGGTGGGGCGATAAATCAGAAAAACTGGTTTGTTATCGACAGTAATATAGCGAGCGTCTCGAAAGGCTTTTAGCAATACATAAAAATGTTCTTTATGGTCATCCATACTTGGGTACGTTTGCTCGATCAGTATGCGGTTTGGTTCCCCATGCCATATGCCGCTCCACGTCTGGTTAGCCCAGCATAAGCAAAAGGGGAAGTCGGGCTCGCCTGATTCCAGTACCTCATTAAAAGGCTGCTCAATCAGGCGTTTGCCAGCAAACCAGTAATGGTAATAACAAAAACCTTCTATGCCGTTCTCTTTGGCCAATTCAGCCTGGGCCATTCTGGTTTCGGGTACACGTAGATCATAAAAGCCAAGATCGGCAGGTACGTTGGGTTGCTGGTGTCCTTTGTACAAGGGCTTAGCCTTTGCGGTATTTGTCCACTCGGTAAAGCCTTTTCCCCACCACTCGTCGTTTTCAGGGATTGGGTGAAACTGCGGTAGATAGAAAGCTATAATTCTGGCGAGGTTAGGCATGTCAGGTTATTTCCAGAGTCTAAAGTATTTATATAAGCCAGAAAATTGTTTTACACAGCTAGTAAGGCGCCAATAAGCAGCTCTTAAAAATGTGGTCTCGGGCCTAGGCGATTGACTCAGTTTGGCTTCATTGATTTTAGTGGTTTCTGGCCTTGTGCTTTTGTAACGCTCTGCTGCCTTAGTCAGAGCTTGCTGGGTAGCTTTAAGGTACTGATTACCCCATTTTAAATCAGGCTCAAGGTGGTTCCCCTCAGCCCATTCGTTCCATGCGTTTATAAAAACAATATGCTCATCATTACTGGGGTTTAACACAGCTTTTTCAGTAGCTTTTTCCAACCATGCTTGGTATTTAGCAGGCGATGAATCAGTAAAAATGTTTGCGCCGATTTTTCTTCTAGCGCTATTGTCCCATGAAGGGCTTACGCCAGGGAAACGTACCGACTTAGACGCGGGGCGATTAAGAATGCCTTGCGCCATGTCCTCATAATCGATAATAGTATTTTGAATAAGCTGTTTTGGTAATATCCCCAGTTTACAAAGTATTTTTTCAAGAGGGGAACGGAACATTACGTTGCCCATTGACCAGCTAAAAGGTGGGAACTCGACATCAGCATCAAAATTGATCTCTTTAGCACTTATGCCCGCTTTTACACTTTCATAATCTTCCACGCGAGCCAGGTAAATACCCTCTAATCCGGCGGCTTCTGCTTCCTCACGCCATATACGAGCAGTCTCAATAGGGTTGGGTAATAGATGTGAACGATAGACAAGGAAGAGCGGTTTGTTATTGATACGTATATAGCGCTTGTCCTTAAAAGCGGGTATCAAGCTGCGGATGTGATCAATATCATCTTGATGGGAGTAGTTTTGCTGTAGTAAAACATCTCTATTGTTGCCGTCCCATGCTCTAGTCCAGTTTTCATTGGCCCAGCAGAGACAAAAAGGGAAGTCAGGTTTTTGTGATTCTAAAACCTCATTGAAAGGTTGCTCTAATATGCGCCGCCCATTAAACCAATAATGGTAGTAACAGAAGCCATGTATGCCATGCTCTCGCGCTAGATCTGCTTGTGCTTGTCGTGTCTCTGGCAGCCTTAAATCATAAAACCCCAATTCTTCGGGCAAATGCGGTTGATAATGGCCGTTGAACTTTGGAGTTGCGCGGGTGACGTTAGTCCATTCAGTAAAGCCCTTACCCCACCATTCATCGTTTTCTGGAACTGGATGGTATTGTGGGAGGTAGAAGGAAATTGCGCGAATTTCAGTCATGATTGTTCTTCTGAGTGAAGCTTATACGGGTGATTGTGAACGACATCTGAAATGGTAGTTTGGACATGGTGTGCGTGGGCCTCCAGTGTAAAGGTCTCATGAAGCCTTGCTAGCCCGGCGGCAGACATTCGGGCCGCCTCGGTAGTATTGCCAATAATACGCTCAATGGCCTCCGCAAGAGCGTCAGCGTCACCTTTCGGTACCAGCAAGCCAGTACATTCGTCTATCACTATCTCCTCAGGACCACCGCAACGTGTTGAAACAACTGGCGTCCCGGCTGCCATTGCCTCTATCACTGTGCGACCGAAAGGCTCCTCATCTGACGTTACGACGAGAAGATCAGATGCTGCTAGAATTCGTGGAATATCATGTCGCCAGCCAAGGAAACGTATCTGTTTCTGTATGCCCTTGGATTCACTGAATGCCTTAATTTTAGAGATGTAATTGGCTTCGCCCTCGCCGATAAAAAGAAAGGTGATACTTGGTATACGACTACTGATAAGAGCTGCGGCTTCCGCGAGTAACATTTGCCCTTTGCGTGGAATGATTGAGCCAATTAAAACGACGAGCTGTGATGGGGCCGCGAGCCCTAGCTCCATGCGCAATGAGTAAGCAGAATCAGCAGGGTCAAGGTTGAAAGAAGCCGGGTCGATTCCGTTGTAGATTACTTGAGTTTTATTTCTAGTCTGGTTGCTATCATAGGCTTTGCCAAGGTAGTGCGAGTTGACGATAACTCTGTCGGAGAATCGACCAACAATTTGGGGTATCAGGCTTGATGGCACCAGCGATTTCAGCTGGCTATTTCCTGGTACTTGCTCGCGCAGGTGCCAGATGTGAGGTCGCCGTGTTAGGCGTGCGGCTAGTGCGCCCTCGATAGATACCACTGTGTTGGTATATACAACATCAATTTGATTGTGCTCGATCTGGTGGGCTAAGGCCCATACCCGTGACTTGAGCCCGGCTAAAAAATTCCGACCAATTTGAAAATGATTCAGCTTTACTTCATCACCTGTGGCAATCCAGTGGGCGATAGAACGCACGACAACAGGAATGCCTAGGGCTGCTATGGAATCATTGAGTGGCCCCTTATGCGGGGCCACTACGAGAGGTTCAAATTCGCTCCGATCTAGTCGTGACAGAAGGCCCAACAACGAGAGTTGTGCCCCATATAGCGAGGAGTCGTGCGATAAAAATAATATGCGAATCATCGTACTCAATAATTAGGAAAACTTGTGATCGATCTTAAAGGTGGAAAGTAAGTTTTATGGGGAAAACGGTATGCAATTTGCGTTGTTCCGCGCAGACCGTAAATGCATAGTCAGGCTCCCAAAGTAAAGATAGCTACACCTTTTCCTTCCGTTGCATGGTATAGGCTAAATTCAGGGTATTTTTCTTGCCATGCTTTGACGACATTCTGCTCCCCTACGCGATTTGCGTCATCTAGTATGATTACCGCATTATCCGCTAGATATGGTCTAAGCACTGTCAGGGCTGGCTCTCTTGTTCTACCTAAGCCGTCCTCATATGCGGGTGGGCCATCTATCAAAACAAAATCAAATTTAAGCGAGCCCGCTAGAGCTGGAATACGTGAATACCATGGGTGAGGGAAGCCATCTTCTGGTTGCAATGGGCAATATTCGAACTGGATCAGTTCATCAACGCTGTTCAAGCGAGCCAATTCTTTTGTGTTGTTTAAAAAGCGCTCTTCGTGATCTACTGAAATATGCCTGTTAGGTGATGCGCCCATAAGTTGTAATGCACGTGCAATAATTATCGTGGAACTACCAGAACCCAATTCTAAAATTGCTTGCGGTTTGCGTTCTTGTAGCAGGAACAGAAGATTGCGTGCGTGATGTGTGTCAATACTTGGGCCTCCCATAAAAACTGGAAATTCAAAACCGAGTGAGTTAATACACGAAGCATTAACGGATTCAGCTGCTATATTACTAGCTGCTGTTAGGATTTTGGCATTTGCTTTCTCATTTGATCTTTTAAAGGTGCTGAGTTCATCTCGAATGTTGTAAATATCGTGACGCATGCTGCGCACCCAAGTTTTCAGCCTTAAGGCTAAGGTGAGAAGATAAATAAATATTGCAAAAGCAATAAGGAAAATCAAGATATTCATTTCATAATTCCATATTTTTAAGTGGTTGATGTGGGTTCTTGTTTTCGATAATGGTATTTCTACCATCCGAAATTGACCATTGCGCAGGCATGTAGGCCAGTGTCCCTTGTGGCAATTTAGTAGCGAATTCCGAAGACGCCTCTATTAATAACCAAATCAGTTGATTGCCGGTCCAAAGTGGTCGTCTAATCCTGTCATAAATGCCGATACCGATACCATAGCTGCCTGGACACAGTGACAATTTATCGATAATCATTTCGATTGTATGGGTGCCAGCGATAAGGTCAATAGGACTGTCTAATAGCGAGGTGCTGGATTTGGTCATAAAAACCATTTCTGGGTTATGAAGACCAATATTGATTTCTACATTCTTAATTAACTTAGGTACGTAGAGTGTAACTTGCAGGTGGAAATCAGAGAATAACGGACATACTGGGGTTCCGTCGATGTGCTTATTGGTAGTAACCTCAATTGCCCTTACTTCAATCTCATTAGTGTCGATAGATGGTTTTATGACGTTGTTAGTTTTGCGGACCCCGTCTAGTTGCGCTAGGGTCGTTTCATCCAGAAATAGCTTGGTAGCCTCGGCGGGCGCCCCGTCGAATATCACTTGCCCATGCTTCAAAAGAATCATGCGAGAGCATATCCGCTCAAGTTGTCGGACGTTGTGGCCTACGATCAGTACCGTTCGGCCTTGCTTGTTGATCATATTTTCCATACGAGTCAAACATTTTCGCTGAAAGGCGATGTCACCTACGGCTAGCACTTCATCAACGATCAGGATGTCTGCTTCCATGCTAGTGGCGATGGAAAAACCTAGCTTTACTGTCATTCCAGAGCTGTAGCGTTTTACTGGTGTGTCGATAAATTGTTCTAGTTCCGAAAAGTCGATTATTTCGTCTAACTTACTTTGAATAATATTTTTGGGTATACCTAGAATTGCACCATTAAGGAAGATGTTTTCCCGCCCTGTTAGCTCAGGGTTTACCCCAGCACCAACTTCAATGAGTGGGGCGATACTGCCATTTACAATGACTTCACCGCTGGTGGGCTTGGTGATATTAGCGAGGTGTTTGAGTAGGGTGCTTTTACCTGCGCCGTTATGGCCGATAATGCCGACCACTTCGCCTTCTTCAATAGTGAAGTTGACATCATCCAACGCCTTGAAGCGTTCTCTTTGCCAGGTGCCTTTGCCCTGAATTTTAGCCAAGGTGTGGCGTAGTGTGTCCTTTATGCTGGTAACGGTACCAAGGTCATACTCTTTGGTGAGATGTTTTACTTCAATGATTGGCATAAATGCTTTTACTCGTTGATCAGTATTTTAGCGTGTTTATTTATAGGCTTAGATAATATCGGCAAACCAGTTTTCAGCACGCTTAAAAAACAGATAACTCAGGGGTAGAAGTATCGCGGTGGCGATAAAGCCTGGTAGTAGTGCAGTAAAGTCGGGTGCTATGCCTTGTAGCAGGCATTTTTGAAAGCTGTCAATAATCCCTGCGAGGGGGTTGATATTGTAAATGGTGTACAGGGTTTCAGACCATTCACCGGCAGCGCGCTCGTCAAGTAGTTTTGTTTTGACCAGGCTTAATGGGTAGATTACGGGTGAGGCATACATGGCGAGGGATAATAATACGGGTAGTGCCTGGGCGACATCACGATAGTAAACATTCAGCGCCGAGCCGAAGAGGCTGATTGTTAAAGCCACTAGCATGGTATAAAAAATAATGAGCGGCACCCACAGTACTTGTACAGTGGGTAGCATTTGGTAGTACACCATTAGTGCGGCCAGAATAAGGAAGCCGATAGCTAGCTCTACCAATTTGGTAACCATAGCTGTAAGGGGGAAGACTTCTCTGGGGAAGTAAATTTTCTTAATTAATGAGGTGTTGGCGGTTATGCTGTTTACACCCTCTGATGCTGATTCCTGGAAAAATATCCACGGCATTAATGCGGCGAATGTCAGTATAGGGTAGGGGATGTCGCCTGTTTCAATCCCGACGAAGCTTTTTACCAAAGTAAAAATTAGCATTAGCATAAGGGGCTTGATTACCGCCCAAAGTAAACCAAGGTAGGCCTGCTTATAGCGTACCACTATGTTTTTCCACGCCAGTGCTGCTATGAGTTCCCGATATTGGTAAAGGTTTTTTGGTGAGGCTATCATCGTAACTTTTTTCCTTAACTTTCAGTACATGCCATTAAGATAGTAAAACAACAGCTTGTTACTTTCTGGCGACTTCTATTTTTTTCAGACGTCTTTTAAGGGCTTTGCTGTTTTTTTGCGTAAGCCCCTGACGGGCTATGGTTTCCGCTGAATCATAATCTTTCAATGCTATGTATGAATCAGCCAATTTGATATAGGCGGGTATGTACTTTCTATTGATTTTAAGTGCGATTTGAAAATCATGTATTGCATCGATGTGACGATTGAGCATTTGCAACAAGTCGCCGTGCTCTGTGTGCAAATAGGGCAAAAGGGCAAAACCTGGTTTTTTGGGATGAGTTATTGAGTATTCGATCCCATGAAGCTGACTTGTCAGGCATTCATTGCGCTCTTTTTGTGGGTAGCGTAAACAGATCGGGATTTTTACTTTGCTGCTGCAGTAATGGTTCATCCACACAAAGTCGCTACCATACTTTTTATGCCAGCGAGCTTGTGTATATTTGGGGTTGTCCCATTGGCATATTATCGGCACCAACGTGGAGTTGCGGAAATTTACTTTTTGTACGGCGGCTCGCCATGGTTCTTGCCCACTTGCTGGCAGGGCATTAAGTGCTATTAGCAAGAGTGCGAGGTAGGGCATTTTCATGACGTGTACTCGGTTGCGCATAAGATTTTTCAGCTTGTCTTATTGCAGTGCGTTGATGATTTTATTTGCAAGCTTGGGGTAAATAAGGCGATGGAATCTATTTTCCCCAACAAAATGCACAAAGGTGCCGTCTTTAGCACGATCTGCATTCACTTGAGTGAATACAAAATAATCGTCAATGGGTAGTGCTTCAGCGCCCTTTGAGCACAACAGCAGGCCGTGTGTGGTTTGCTCTGAGCCCCATTTGAATATCTTATCGCCGAATTTTTTATAGAGTAGCGAAAAGAGTGTGTCGAGCTCAGGCAGCTCAATGGCTGTGCTGTCGTAGCCGATAAAGCCGGAGCAAAAGCCTTGTTCAATACTGTAATTTGTATCGAGCGTGCTATTGATGTCGTCAAGGTTCTTCATTATCAGCGTTTGAATATGGTCTTTCTCTGTGACGACGTCGCTGCTGGTTTTATTATCATTTAAGGGTTTTACTTTTTCTTTGATTTTCATTTTGCCCTTGGGGGCGAGGTGGTACCAGGGTTTGCCGCCCTTGGCCGCCCATTCTATGATTTGGTCGGGGCGCTTTAAAAACAGGGTGTCGGTGTCAACAATAATGACGCGCTTTGATTGGCTGGAATAGCTGGTGTCAAACAGCTTTATATAGCTGGTGTAGCTGTTGCGCACCTTCGATAAAAAGGGGTTGTTTAGGCTGTCAAAATCTTTGTTGGCCTGGGTTCTTTCTATAATTCTGCAATGGGGTAGGTGCTGGCTTATCAGGTCTTTGTCAGCCTGGTTCAAGCTGCCGTCGTCGTGCACAACAATGGAGAGATCGGCGTAGTACTGTAACAGGGACTTTATGGCGACAAGGTAGGCATAGACGTAACGATGGGGTACGGCTGAGTGAACTTCAGTCTCTGCCTCAGGGTTAGTCGCAATGGGTTGGGTTTTGATGATTTTCCTAAATAAGTACCTGTCGCCATAGGTGTTTAGAAAGGGGTTGAGGCCGCGAAAACTCCACGGCAGCAGGTCGATTAGATTCATTATGGTGTTCTCAGCAGGTCAGAATATAAAGTTTGAATTAAGTCAGTATGTTTTTCTACCGCAAAGGTGGCTAGTGCATGCTGCCTTGCGGCTGCGCCAAGATGTATTCGCTTTGCTGGCGCTTGATAAAAGCTGTTAATAGCCCGCGCAAGGCTTGCGGCATCACCGGGCGTGAATAATAAACCGGTTTTTTCATGGCTCATCATTTCCGCCGCCCCACCGTGATTTGGCCCGATAAGTGGTCGGCCCATGGCCATGGCTTCGATGACTACTGTGCCGAGTGGTTCTGGGCTGGTTGATGCGGAGACGACGACATCAACACCTTTGTACACGGCGGGCATGTCGGTATTGTGGCCGGTAAAAATTACCGTATCGCTCAAGCCTTCCTGTTCAACTCGCTGGCGCAGGTGGCTTTCAAAGGCGACGCAGTCATCGGGCGTACCACCAATGATGAGCATTTTTAGGCAGGGTATTTTATCTTTAAGCGCTTTAGCGGCGTCGAGAAAAATTTCCTGACCCTTCCAGGGAATCAACAGGCCGACCAGGCCGACGGCAAAGTCTTCGTCACTGAGTTCGTGCTGCTGGCGAAAGGGTTGACCGCTGATGTTGGGGTCGAGGCCGTCGAGTTCAAGCCCGTCGTAAATAACGCTAATTTTATTTTCAGGTACGGCCAGTTTGCTTTGTATGCTTGCTGATACCCAGTGAGATACCGGGGTGAAGTGACTCGGCAGGCTGAAGGCCCAGCTCATGAGGCGTGAGCCGTCCTGGTCGCCGCGCACATGGCACACGGTAGGGATCTTTAGCACTTTGCCGACTAATAATGCGGCGCGGTTGCACAGGGGTTCGTTATTGGCGTGTATCAGGTCGGCTTTAAAGCGCCGGGCTGTCCACAGTAAATGGAGGAAGAAGGGCAGGAAGTTAAACAGGTCGTCGGCGCGGGCGAGTATCTGGTTGACCACAAAGCGCAAGCCGGGGACTTTGTCGATCCAGGTTATGGGGTCAACTTTTTGGTGTGCGCCAACAATATCGAGATGGCGGTCGGGGATGTGCTGCCACTGGGCTTCGTTGGCGATTTCCCGATACTGGGGGCCAGTGCGGCCAGTAACGACCATGGGGGTGAAGCGCGAGCGGTCGAGATTTCTCACTAAATGACGAAGGCAAATAATGGCGCCACCGTAACCGATGCCATTTTCGACGTAGAGAATATGCTGCTGTTTGCCCCTGCCCTGCTTCAATTACCGATCCTTTTTATGCTTTGTGTCACTTTCCTTGCGAGCGAAATTATAACAGGTGGCAGTGCGCATGCGTGGTAAAAAATGCGTGTGCGTAGCGTTGGGCAGGCTTGTTTACACTGGCCGAAAGTTTGCCGGGCTTTGTTGTATTCGCCTCGATCAAAGTGCCAGTAGGCGAGATCCCACAATGTATTCGCGACTAACTGGTCGGCGTTCACACCCTGATCCGCTAGCGTGTTGCCTGCGAAATGTTTTATCGACTGCATAACCTTGACCAGGTCTTCGAGCATTGGCTCGGTGCTGCTGGTGGCATTTGCGCCGTGTAGGCGGCGTAACATGTGGATGGCAGGCAGGCAGGTAATGGGGTGGTGGCAGGCTATTTTTGCCCACAGTTCAAGGTCTTCGCCGAAGCGAATCTCACGGTTGAACAGGCCTGCGTTTAATAGTGCTTCGCGTTTGACTAACACGGTGCCGGTGGGGATGACGTTTTTGCGTACCAAGTGGGCCAGGGCATTGGGTAGAGGTGCGCCGTTGAGATTTTGAAAAAACGCGCGCTGCTGGTGTTTGGCCAGCACAGACTCGGTGATAAGTTTGTGCTGGCTGTCGATTTCTGCCATGTCAGAGGCTATTAAGCTGAGTTCAGGGTATTGCTTGAGGGCTGCGAGCTGCTGCGCTGTTTTCTCGGCTGTCCATTGGTCATCGGCATCGAGAAAGGCTATCCAGTCGCCACTCGCCGCTGCTATGCCTTTGTTGCGCGCCGCCGATGGCCCCTGGTTTTGCTGGCGTAGATAGATGGCACCGGGGGCGATTGCGTGCACGACGGCTTGCGTATTATCGGTAGAGCCGTCGTCAACGACAATAATTTCATCGACGGGGTGGGTCTGCTTGTGGATGCTTTCTAGCGCCTGGCCGATAAAACTTTCGGCATTATAGGCCGGTATGACAGCGCTAATTTTCAAGCTTTAATCCTGCGTCCGGCCAAGGCTTGAATTAACAAAATAGGCAGTGCCAAGCCCGTTAGCAGGGCCACGGCCTTTAATTTTGGGTGGCGATAGCGCAGCCGGTATAGGTAGGCGGCGATTTTTGGCCAGCCGCGCAGGGTGAGCAAGGGCGGTGATAATTCGGTTGCAAAAGGGTTGTTTAATTCGGCACTGGGTTTGGCTATTGCTTGTGCTAGCTCGGGCGAGGACAGGAAACGCACTTGGCCGAGGCCAGACAATTTACTGAGTAAAGTCTTTAGCCCGGCGAGTGAGTCGCGGTGCTCGGGCTCACTGCGGGTGAAGTTGTAGCGGTGGCTTGAAATCGTCACCGGTAGGGCTTGAGCGATAGCGGCGCGGCTTTCCTGCCAGGCGGTGTCGGCATTGGTGCGCCCGTCGGTGGGTTCGAACATGACGTTTCTGGCGAGATAAATGTGTCCATCATCGCTCTGTTCGCCCGGTCGAATTAGCGGCTTATCTTGATGATAATGGCCCTGGCTATCACGACCAGTGCAGCGATAACCGGCCGTTTGAATGGATTTTATACCGTGTTGAAACCACAAGCTTTCAACCTCGCCATTCCACAAATAGCAGGGGGCAACCGTGCTGTAACTGGCTGTGCCAAAGAGGCGTTCGAAGTATTCGGCAGCCATTTTGATGATGGTACTGGCCTGGGCGGGATCAATGGGCTGGGTAGGTAGCGAGCTGCCATCGACATAGTGGCCCTGGAGTGGTGAGTCGAGGCTTTCCCAATCCCACCAGCCGGGCTGGCTAAAGGCTTCGTCGGTTCTGGGGTCAGCAATATTACGAAGATGGGTGAGTGCTTCGCCGTTGAGGTGCTCCATGCCGTGTAATTGCGGGACAAAGGCACCGTCTTTGGCGGCGCTTTGGAATGCCTGGGTGAGCGCGGGGAAACCCTGATCTAACAATAGCCGATGGTAGCGTTTGGTATCGGCCTGTATTTTTTCAATATCGGGAACGGCCAGCACCATATTGGCGGTGAGTACCGGGTGTCTTCCCTGGCTGTCGGAATATTGTTTGAGGGTATTGAGTAGATCGTTTAATCGATCAATATGGAAAGCGCCGCCGGGGCCCCAGTCGTCACTTTCGAGCAGGACGGGGATATCGGCGAAATAGGGCTCTCGCCAGGTTTGCTGAAATAAAGGTTTTTTCCACAGCCAGAGCAGCAGTACGCATGAGGTCCACCAGCTGAATAAAATGAGTAGTGCAAAGAAAAAATCCATATTTTAAATGCGCGGTGTAATATTCCTAAGTGTTTGAAACGTGGCCGCTAGTATAACCATAAGGCGGGCGGGGTGTTGTTTGAGGGTTCAATATGTGTCTGGCTTCACCATAAACGTTAAATAACGTGACTTTCTGCTTGCGGGTTCTGTCTGCTTTGAGCAAAAAAACATACAGCGCAGGTGTGAAGTTTAACCTTTGGCTGTTTTACATTACGTTGGCATGAATATCATGCTTTAGTGTGCCGAGCCATTGTTGGTGTGGGGATATTATATGTTCAACCGCAGTCAAGTTTTCGGGTTCTTTCTGGCCTATCTGTTGTTTATTGTCTACGGCAGTCTTATTCCCTTCGAGTACCGCGCCTATAGCTTTGATCAGGCGCTGGCGCAGTTTGCCGATATTCGCTATTTAGATTTGGGTTTGGGCTCGCGTGCCGACTGGATCGCCAACATCATTCTGTACATCCCCCTGTCGTTTTTATCGTGCTTGTGGCTGGCTGGGGCGGGCCGTCGTTCAACTGTCGATTATCTGGTTTTGCCGCTGGTACTGGCGCTGGTATTGGTGGTCGCGGCCAGTGTTGAGTTTACCCAGATATTTTTTGCCCCGCGCACGGTGTCTATCAATGACCTGATTGCCGAAACTCTCGGCGGCCTTGGGGGCATGGCCCTGTGGTTGTTTGGGCGGGACTGGTTGGCACATTTGTGGCGCTCCTTTAGCGACGGTGGGCATCAGTCCATTGTCGCTATGTTGAGTGTTTACTCTGTGTTTTATATTGGCCAGTCACTCTTCCCCTTTGATTTTGTAGTCTCCTCTGCGGAGCTGGGCTGGAAGCTCGATTCCGATAATTACGGTTTATTGGTCGCCGGTGATTGTGAGTCTTTGCTCCGTTGCTTGGCGCGTTTGTTGGGTGAGGCGGTGGCCATCGTGCCGCTGGGTGTGCTGGCGGCCTTGGCCTACCCCACCTTCGGTTTGGACAGTGGCGGTGGCCTGCGGCGTGTATTGCTGATTGGCGCGTTGCTCGGTGTTTTACTTGAGTTTGTACAGTTCTTTACGGCCTCGGGGGTTAGTCAGGGGCTTTCGGTAGTGATGCGCAGTTTCGGGCTGGGTGCGGGGGTTTTTATCGGCCATATTCTGCGCCAGCTGGGGGCGGGCTTTCTTGCCAGAACCATTCGCCAGTTTACGCCGTGGCTGCTGCTACCCTATTTGCTGGCGCTGGTCGCTCTGGCGGGTTGGTTTAACGAAGCCTGGCGGCCCTTGAGTGAATTTTCTGCGCGCCTGGCCGATGTGCGGGTCATGCCTTTTTACTATCACTATTATTCGACAGAGCCACAAGCCATGGCCAGCTTGTTGGCGAATATGGCGATGTATCTGCCGCTCGGTTTGGCCATGTGGGCGGGGCGCACGGTCAGGGCCAATACGGCGCTGCGGCTGGGGCGGTCGCGCAATATCAATTATCGTAAGGGCGCGCTGCGGCTCACGGCTGCGGTGGCCATGGGTCTGGCCTTGTTGGTGGAGCTGGGTAAAGTGCTGGTGCCTGCCAAGCACCCCGACTTTACCAATCTGTTGATAGCGGCTGTGGCGGCGGTGTTGACGTATGCCTTTATGCGCTGGTTGGAGGGGGCATTACTTGATAAGCAGACTGATAAACAGGCCTTAGGCGTAGCGAGGCCAGCGGCGCGAAAGTCGCAAGACACTGCACAGCCTGCGTTGCAGCGCACTCGAACTGTCGACTCCAACGCTGCTTTAAGTGCTGACAGCAGCACTGACACAAGCCCCGCTTTCAGTCTTGAGCCGCTGGCTGACGGTGGTCTGGCAGGGCGTGATGTGGCGCCACCTTCTGGGCCGAGCACTATTGGTTTGCTTTATACCTTGCCCCTGATGGCGGCGATTGGCCTCGGTGTTTACGGCTACCCGCTGCTGATGCCGCTTCTGGTTATGGCGCTATTGGTCTATGGGGCGCTGCTTTGGCGCTGGCCTCTGCTGTGGTTTTTTGTGTTGCCGCTGTTGCTGCCCTTACTCGATTTTAGCCAGCATACGGGGCAGCTGGCCCTCGATGAATTTGATCTGTTTGTATTAATGACCCTGCTGATTGGCACTTTGCGCGGTGGTCGCTCTGCGCCTTTGCCCTGGCCAAACCCATTGCTACCCATGGTGCTGGCCTTGTTGTGGTTGAGTTGGCTGCTGTCAACGCTGCCCCCATTGTGGCCCTTGCTGGGTGGGGCCGATCTACGCCAGCCAGGCTCCCACTCACCCATCGCCGCGTGGATGGTGGCCAAAGGTTTGCTGTGGGCTTTACTGCTGGTGCCCCTTATCCGGCGCACGCCGGGCGAGCAGCTGGCAAGGGCCAAGCAATGTATTTTGTGGAGTCTCAGCGCGGGTCTGGTTTGTTTATCACTGGTGGTGATGGCGCAGCGCCAGGCTTTTGTCGGCCTAGCTGATTTCGATAATATCTTTCGGGTGACGGGTACTTTTTCGAGCATGAATACCGGGGGTGCTTATATAGAAGCGTATATCGGCCTTGCCTTCCCGGCACTGCTGCTTTGGGTCTTGAATCAAAGGGCTTGGTGGTGGCGCTTGTGTGGGGGTGTCGCCGTTGCCATGGCGGTTTACGCGATGCTGGTGACTTACTCGCGGGTCGGTTATGTGGCACTTGGCCTGGGTTTTACCGTGGTTTTTCTTGCCTGGGTAGGCAAAAGGGAGGCGCTTGCCAGGGGCAAAAAATTGCTGGTTTTTGTGGGTTTATTACTGGCGGGGCTGGCCGTGTTAACACCGCTGGTCTCGGCAGGCTTTGCCCAATATCGACTCGCCCGCTCGGCGGATGACTTTACCTTTCGCCTTCACCATTGGCAGCAGGCTATGGCTTTGATGAATGGGGGCGTGTTGAGCAAAATAATGGGCGATGGCTTTGGGCAATACCCGGTTCACCATTTGCTGTATGCCGATGAAGAGGCGGTGGCGAGTCGCTATCGTTTAAAAAATGAAGCGGGTCTTAACTTCTTGCAGATGAGAGCGGGCAAGACAGCCTACCTTGAGCAGATTGTTGATATTGAGCCCAACCAGCACTACCAGTTAAGTCTGCGGCTGCGTCGGCCCGAGTTCTCCCCGCTTGATGAATTTGGCGCAGTGGCTAGCAGCGCGAAAAACACCGCCCTGACAGCCTTCGTTTGTGAAAAGGCGCTGTTGTATTCCTTCGGCTGTATCCGCCTGCCGGTGGATATGGATTTGATCAATTCAAGCTGGGGCGATGTGGTCTTGCCCTTTGATTCCGGCCAACTGGGTAGTGGGTTTTGGCCCCGGCGCCCGGTCAAGCTTTCGCTATTGAATGGGAGTGGTGTGGTCGATATTGCTGCAGTCGCGCTTACAGCGCCCGGCGGTGGCGATGCCCTGGCCAACGGTGATTTTGCCGATGGCACAAAGCATTGGCTCTTCGTCACCGATCAGGATTTGGCCTGGCATATCCACCAGCAATGGCTTGAAGTGTATTTTGCTCAAGGCCTACTCGGCATTATTGCGCTGGTGTTATTGCTGTTGCTACTAGCGCGTGTGCTGTATCGACCCGTGCTGCAGGGTGACATTGTTGCCGCCGCCTTCGCCGCTGCGCTGCTGGCTTTTTTAACCGTCGGTTTGCTGGGCAGCACGCTGGATAGTGCGCGCAGTTCAATGTTGTTTTACTTGTTAGCTTTTTGTGTGATAGTGCTGTCCACTAAACAAAGGCGGTCCAATGAGGCGCATAGCCAAGCACTGGGCCGCCATAAAGCAGGGCATAAGAGGGAGTGAAGTAATGAAAAAGATGGTGCTAGTTGGTGCGATTTTAACCTTGGGGGCGGCTAATGTATTGGCCGATTGTACACCCGATACGATAGTACTTGATGCTGGTGTTGCCTTATCGGGTCAGCGTATTGAGGCAACGGGTGGCGAAGATTGGAAGGAAATCCATTGCTCTGGTGGTCGGCTGTTTAAAGTGGGTGCTGGTACGGTGGTTGACCCCGAGACCGACATTGGGGCGTGGACGACGGACGGTGCCGTGGTGACCTATAAGTACGATAAACCCGGTGGTGGCACAAATAATTTTACTTTTGAGCTGCATGAATCGGGCGGTACATATTTTTTCTGCGACGGTCTTTCTGTAAAAGCCTCGGGTACCTTGTCGCCGGAAAGCTGCTAGCTGTTCCTGTTCAGTCTAAAGGGGCAGGCTCCAAGAGGATAGAGCTGGGCGTGAGCCCTTAATGACAGCCCAAATTGTTACTGCGTAAAGTGGGTATCTAACCACAACTCCAGCACCGTCAAAATCCAAATTAACTCACCGTAATAGGCCGCATGGCCATTGCGGTGCAGATCAATCAGTTCATCAATAAAAGCAGGATTGAGCCAGTTGCGCTTTTTTAGCTTTAGCAGGTTGTCGTAGGCCAGTTCTTGCAGGGGCTGATGACTTTGCATCCACACGCCGAAGGGCAGGCCGAAGCCTTGTTTTTTCTTATTAATCGTTTCGTCGGGCAGCCAGTTTGTCAGGGCTTTTTTGTAGAAGTGCCGCAGGTTTTGCCCCTTCATTTTCCATTTGCCGGGTATTTGGCAGGCAAAGGCGATGAGTTCGTCATCGAGCATGGGGTAGGTGACGTCAACACCGGCCACTGCGCACATGTGGTTGACCTTGCGCAGGTCGTTGTCGGCGAGGGTGAATTGCCAGTCGAGATAGAGCATGCGATTGAGGGTCGAGGCATCGGGCGGCAGTTGGTAAACCTCTTGCTGCAAGGCAGCCGGTGAGGCGGTATTAATTTGGCTGAGGAAGTCGCTGGAAAATATTTCCTCCGGGCGGTGGCGGTTGAGAAAGTTATAGCTTTGCAGGCGGTCGGGCAGGGGCACATTCGCCTGGTCGATATAACTTTTTGCCTTTGCCGCCAGGGCGATTTGGCTCGGCAGGGCCTGGGTGAAGGGTTCTATAAAATGCTTGCGCAGTGCCGGGGGGATTTTTTGGTAGGCCTCAAAAACCCCCTGTTTGGCGTAGCGTTCGTTACCGGCGAATATTTCATCGCCGCCGTCACCGGCGAGCAGACAGGTGATGCCGTCTTCGGCAGCCAGCTTGGCGCAAAAGTAAGCGGGCAGTGCCGATGAGTTGCCAAAGGGTTCGTCGTAGCTGGTGGCGATGTCGGGCAGTGCGTCGACCACATCGTCGGGGGTGACGTAGTACTCATTGAGTTTGACGCCAAATTTCTTCGCACTAATGCGCGCGTAGGCCATCTCGTCATAGCCCTCGGCGGCAAAGCCGATGGAGTAGGCGCGGGCCTGGTGTTCGCTCAATTCACTGAGCATGCCGGTGACGCTGGAGCTGTCGAGCCCGCCACTAAGAAACGCGCCGGTGGTGCTGTAGTCGGTGATGGAGCGAGCGACGGCAGACTTAAGCTGGGGGCGCAGCTCTTTGGCCATGGCGCGAAAGCTCTTATCTGAGCTTTCGGCGAAGCGCGGTTGCCAGTAGTTGAGTATTTCTATTTTGTCGCCACTGTATTTTAAGACGTGTCCGGCGGGCAGTTTAGACAGGCCCTGATAGATGGATACCGGGCTGGGCACCATGTGAAAATAAATAAAGTCGTAAATACCCTGGGGCAGAATTTTGCGTTCGATGTCGCTATGTGCCAGCACGGCGCTGGCGGATGATCCGAAGACCAGGCCGCCGCTCTCTCGACTATTGGTGTTTGTTGGTTGGGCATAGTACAGGGGGTAGTGGCAGAGCCGATCAACCCCTGCAAGCACGGTGTTTTTGGCGCTATCAATAATCACAAAGGCAAAGTTGCCGCCGAGCTGGGCAAGAAAGTTGTCGTTGTCTTGACGATAGGCAGCGGCGAGTGCGGCGCTATGGCTGGACTCGGCAGCCAGTGTGGCCAGGTGGGCACTGTGCCACTGGGGGTGGCCAATAATGGCGACCATGCCGCTGTCTGCACTGCTGTTACTCAGGGCGAAAAGCCTGTCGGTCGCGGCGCAGGAATAGGTTTTTCCGGCGTGGGTATTGACGTTGAGTGAGGTGTTTAAGCCGGCCAGCATGGCATCGAGCTCAATATAGGCATTGTGCGGGGTGGCATTGGGAAGGAACCAGCCCGCGAGGCCGCGAGTGAGTGTCGGGCGTTTAAGGCTATTGGGGCTGCGAGTGGTGGGCATCTTGGTCGACAGGGCCTTTGGTAGTGGTGGCTGGCTTAGTTTTGGTCAGTAGCAATTTTCAGGGCTGAGTCGGCCAGCGACTTGCCCTGTTGATCCTTGCCCGACAGGCTGGGCGCGCCCTCTATACGGTCGAGGGGCCAGTCTATGCCAATGCTCGGGTCGTCCCAGCGCAGGCAGCCTTCGTCGGCGGGGTGGTAGAGATCGGTGCATTTATAGGTGATTAATGCGGTGTCGCTGGTGACCAGAAAACCGTGGGCAAAGCCCTCGGGTATCCACAGTTGGTGATGATTGTCTGATGATAAAAAGCGTCCTACCCAGCGGCCAAAGGTGGGCGAGTCGGCGCGAATATCCACCGCAACATCGAAGATTTCACCCTGCAATACATAGAGCAATTTGCCCTGGGGATTGGGCCACTGATAGTGCAGGCCGCGCAACACTCCGCGGCTGGAGAAGGACACATTGTCCTGCACAAAGTTGCGCTCAATGCCTAGTTCGGCGTAGCGCTGCTGGTGGAAGGTCTCCTTAAAGTAGCCCCTGGCGTCGCCGTAGACTGCGGGCTTAATCAGCAAGACTTCGGGTATTTCGGTTTGTTCAACTTCCATGGTGGGCCTTTTTACGGTGCATTGGTTTTAGCGCGCGATTAAAAAATATCTTCTTTGAGAATTTGCAGCAGGTACTGGCCATAGCCGTTTTTCTTCAGTGGCTCGGCAAGTTTTTCAACTTGTGCGGCATCGATATAATTCATGCGATAGGCGATTTCTTCGAGGCAGGCGATTTTTAAACCCTGCCGGGTTTCGATGGTTTTAATAAAGGTGGAGGCTTCAAGCAGGGATTCGTGGGTGCCCGTGTCGAGCCAGGCGGCACCACGGCCTAAATTCTCAACATTGAGCTGCTGCCTGTCGAGGTAGACCTGGTTGACGTCGGTGATCTCGAGCTCGCCACGGGGGCTGGGCACAATGTGCTCGGCGATATCGACCACTTGATTGTCGTAAAAATACAGGCCAGTCACGGCGTAGCGCGACTTGGGCTGCGTCGGCTTTTCTTCAATACTAATGGCTTTACCTGCCGCATCGAATTCAACCACACCGTAGCGCTCGGGGTCGTGCACCGGATAAGCAAAAACGGTGCTGCCACTTTCAACGGCATTGGCGCGCTGTAACAGCTCGCTAAGATTGTGGCCGTAATACAGGTTGTCACCAAGCACGAGAGCCGAGGGGCTATTACCGATAAATGCTTTGCCGATAATAAAGGCCTGGGCGAGCCCGTCGGGCGAGGGCTGCACCGCGTACTGAATATTCAAACCCCACTGGCTACCGTCGCCGAGCAACTGCTCAAAGCGGGGGGTGTCCTGGGGTGTTGATATCAGCAGAATATCTTTAATACCGGCCAGCATCAGCGTCGATAGGGGGTAGTAAATCATCGGCTTGTCGTAGATTGGCAATAGCTGTTTGGAGATAACCTGGGTGATGGGGTAGAGGCGTGTGCCCGAACCACCGGCGAGAATAATGCCTTTGCGTTGACTCATTTCTTATTCGGTCCTTGTTTTACGGCACGTTAGCAGATGTGCACTTTAGCCCTTGGCGCTGATTTCCCGCAGCAGGTGTATCAGCGGTTGTCGCCAGTCGGGTAAGTGTATCTGGAAAGCGTGTGTCAGTTTATCGGTATTCATCAGCGAATTTGCCGGTCGTTGCGCCGGGGTAGGGTAGCCAGAGGTCGGTGTCGGCTTAATGTCATCGGGCTGTAGTTTAAGGGGCATGTCGAGTGCTAGCGCCTGGCAAACAATTTCTTGTGCCAGGCCGTGCCAGCTGGTTTGTCCTGTGGGCGCTAGTTGGTAAACCCCTTCCTGGCCCCTACCGGCAGCGAGCAGGTGCAAGCAGTTGGCGGTGACATCGGCAATCAGGCTGGCCGGTGTTGGGCTGCCGATTTGATCGCTGACAATGCTCAGCTCATCACGCTCGGCGGCGAGGCGCAGAATGGTCTTAATAAAATTGCCGCGCCGTGACGAGTAAACCCAGCTGACGCGAAACACTAAATGGCGACAGCCGCTATTTTGCAGTGCCAGCAGGCCAGCCAGTTTGCTAGCGCCGTAGATATTGGCCGGTGCTGTGGGGTCGCGCTCGATATAGGGGGTATTTTTACTGCCGTCAAACACATAGTCAGTGGAGTAGTCGACCACCAGAATATCGCGCTGGCGGGCGAGTTCACCGAGCAGGGTGGGCAGATCACGGTTGAGGGCATAGGCCTGTTCGCTTTCGCTCTCGGCCAAATCAACCGCCGTGTAGGCCGCGGCGTTAACAATAATGTCGGGTTTGTGGCTGGCGACGAGGGCGCTAAGGGCGGCCTTGTCGGTGAGCGCGCAGTCCTGGCGGGTAATGGCCGACACCTTGCCAACGCTCAGTAGTGAGCGGCGCAATTCCCAACCGACCTGTCCGTCGGCACCGAGCAGTAGAATATTAGTCGTCATAGTGTTCTTCCATCCACTGCTGATAGGCGCCGCTACTGACATTGTCGACCCAGCTTGAATTGTTGAGAAACCATTCGACGGTTTTTAGTAAGCCGCTATCGAAGGTTTCCTGGGGCTGCCAGCCCAGCTCGCGCTGAATTTTACTGGCGTCGATGGCGTAGCGCAGATCGTGACCGGGCCGGTCGCTGACATAAGTAATGAGGTCGACGTAGTTTGCCACCCCGGCTGGTTTTTCTGGTGCCAGTTGTTCGAGTATTTGGCAGAGGGTAGTGACCACCTCAAGATTGGTTTTTTCGTTGTGGCCGCCGATATTATAGGTCTCGCCAACCTGCCCCGTGGTCAATACGCAATACAGGGCGCGCACGTGATCTTCCACATACAGCCAGTCGCGAATCTGCTGGCCGTCGCCGTAAATGGGCAAGGCTTTACCCGCCAGAGCATTGAGAATCATCAGCGGGATGAGTTTTTCGGGGAAGTGGTTGGGGCCATAATTATTGGAGCAATTAGTGATAAGCACCGGGAAGCCATAAGTGCGCTGCCAGGCTCTGACCAAATGGTCAGACGCCGCCTTGCTGGCGGAGTAGGGTGAGCTGGGTGCATAGGGGGTTTGTTCGGTGAACAGCAGGCCGGGCTGCAAATCGCCATAAACCTCGTCGGTAGAAATGTGGTGAAAGCGAAATGCCGCCCTGCGCTCGCCCTCTAGCTGATTCCAGTACTGGCGTGCGGCTTCGAGCAAGGTAAAGGTGCCGTTAATGTTGGTTTCGATAAAGGCAGCGGGGCCGCTAATAGAGCGGTCGACATGGCTCTCCGCCGCCAGGTGCATAATGGCGTCGGGCTGATAGTGGGCGATAAGCCGTGTCATCGCCGCCGTGTCGCAGATGTCTTCTCGCTCGAAGTGATAGCGCTCGCTGTTGGCGACGCTGGCCAGGGATTCGAGATTGCCGGCGTAGGTGAGCTTGTCGATATTGACCACGTGGCAGGGTGTTTCAGCGATTAAGTAACGCACCAGCGCGGAGCCGATAAAGCCGGCACCGCCGGTGATAAAAATGGTTTTGGCGGTCATTGACAGTGTCATCCCTTGCACGCGTGTGTGGTATTTGTTTTTCGAGCATTGTCCCGCTCGCAGCGGGGGTGATTGTAATATAATTTAGCGCTTGGGATTTTATTATCAGACGGCGACGCCTGGTCGGGCACAAATTACAGGAAGACAGTATTGATGAATGGAAACAAAACAGTTTTGGTCACCGGCGGCGCCGGTTATATCGGCAGCCACGCCTGTGTTGCACTGCTCGATGCGGGCTATCAATTGGTGGTGATCGACAATCTGGTGAATAGCTCGCCACTGTCTATGGCCCGAGTGAAAACCATTACCGGCAAAGACTTTGATTTTATCGAGGGCGATGTTTGCGATGCCCAAACCCTTGATACGCTATTTAGCCAGTACTCAATCGATGCCGTTATGCACTTTGCCGGTTTAAAAGCGGTCGGCGAGTCCTGCTCTAATCCACTGTTGTACTACCAAAACAATGTTGCCGGAACACTGACGCTTTGCGAGGTGATGCAAAAGCACGGTGTCGGGCGCATTATTTTTAGCTCCTCGGCGACAGTGTACGGCGAACCCCATGCGGTGCCGATTGATGAAAGCTTTCCCCTGCAAACCACCAACCCCTACGGGGCATCAAAAAAAATGGTGGAGGATGTGTTCCGCGATTTGGCGGCGGCGGATTGTTTACGCGAGCAGTCATTTTGGCAAGTGGGTTTACTGCGCTATTTCAACCCCGTGGGTGCCCATCCCAGCGGCATGATCGGCGAGGCGCCCAATGGCATCCCCAATAATTTGCTGCCCTATATGCTGCAAGTGGCTCTGGGTAAGCAGCCACAACTCACGGTTTACGGTGACGACTACCCCACGCCCGATGGCACCGGGGTGAGGGACTATATCCACGTTGTCGACCTTGTTGCCGGCCACGTAAAAGCCCTGCAATATTTGTTCGATGAGAATAATCACGCCGGTTGCCACACCTGGAATCTGGGCACTGGGCAGGGCTACTCCGTACTGGAAATGATCAAAGCGTTTGAGGCGGCAACCGCTGCCAAAGTGCCCTATAAAATAGCGCCGCGCCGCCCCGGTGATATTCCAGAATGCTGGGCCGACCCGGCTAAAGCGCTACGGGAAATTCATTGGCAGGCAGAGCAAAGTCTGCCGCAAATGATGCAAGATAGCTGGCGCTGGCAGTGCCAGAATCCTGAGGGTTATGTTGGCTAAATCAGCCCTAGCTCGCTAATACCCTCGCTAGCCAACACAGCTGTCGGGTGCTGCGGGCCAGGCACTACTTTTGATTGGCATGGCGGATTCTTCCGCTATGATGTGCGCTATTAATAGCGTAAAGCCGCAACGCACTGAAAGAACAATTCTCCTTGTCAGGAGTGGGATAGTAGATTGAGTAAGAAACGTAAAAAAAGCAAAGAAGAAGTCGCCAGTAAATATTACCGGGCTGGCCGGGATGAAATGCTGCCCTTTATTCCCGAGGGTGAAAAAAACTATCTTGAAGTGGGTTGTGGCGATGGCGCCTTTGGCGAAGCCCTGCAGGCCCAGGGCCGAGTGAAAGAGTATTGGGGCCTGGAAATACACCCGCCCTCCGGTACCACGGCTGCGCAAAAGCTCGATAAAGTGCTGGTCGGTAATGCCGAGCAATTAGTGGATGAATTGCCCGATGCCTACTTTGATGTGATGGTGTTTAACGACAGCCTTGAGCATTTAGTCGACCCTTTTCTTTTTTTAGAAAAGGCGAAAAAGAAGTTAAAGCCGGGTGGCACGGTGGTGGCGTCTATTCCCAATGTTCGGCATTTCAGGAATATGTACCAGCTGATTTTCAAGAAGCAATGGCGTTATGTTGACTCGGGTATTTTAGATCGAACCCATCTGCGCTTTTTTACCTGTGAGTCGATTAAAGAGATGTTTAATAATGCCGGGTTTAGCATTGTTCAGCTGGAAGGCATTCACGGCACCCGAAAAAGAAAAATCAAACTCCTGCAGTTCTTGAGCTTTGGTTTGCTCAGTGATATCGGCTATTTACAATTTGCTGTGGTGGCGAAAGTGGCAGCGACTGCCGACGCTTGAACTCAATGAGTAGATCGCGCTGCTATTAGGCTAGGGAGCCTCTGATCAACTCATGAACTCGCATCTTGCGCCCACAATATGCAGCTTCATCGTTACAAGCCTTCGCAATAGCTAGCTATTACGTGCGGTTTGCGCCTTGAATCTACACATTGTGAACTGCACTCTGCCTCGTCCAGAGTTAATCAGAGGCTCCCTGATCATCACTGCCGCTTAATAGTCCCCGCTCGCTAGTACGCCCGCCGTGACTAAGGCGTCTATTTCAGCGTCACTGCGCTTGAGCACCTCGCTCAGTATCTCGCGGTTGTGTTCGCCGAGGGTCGGGGCGCGGTAATCGGGTTCGGCGGGGTAGGCGCTGGTTTTAATCGGCATGCCGGGTATCTGGAATTCTCCCGCCAGGCGATCATTGACGGTGCGCACCGTGCCGCGTTCGACTAAATGGGGATGGCTCAGTGTTTCCTCGACGCTGAGCACCGGTGCGCAGGGTATGCCGTGAGCTTCGAGTTTTGCCACCGCGCTGTGCACATCGGCAAAGGTGGCCAGCCAGCCTTCAATGATCTTAACCACTGCGTCGCGACGTTCGAGACGCACGGCGTCGGTGGCAAACAGTGGGTCGTCAATCAGTTCGGGGCGATTCATTGCCGCGCAGACATCCTTCCAGTGATGCATAAAGCCCATCAGTACGATATTGCCGCCAGTGCCATTAAATAGCCCCGCCGGGCAGAGGTAGCTGAGGTGTCGGCCACCGCGCATCGGTTTAATGGCACCGCCACTGCCGCTGGCCTGATGCACATTAATTTCGTGGCAGTGGTAGTAGCAGTCGAGTATGGCAATGTCGAGGTGCTGGCCCTGCCCGGTGTTGGCGCGGTTTAACAGGGCGGCGGCAATGGCAAAGGCGCCGTGCACGCCGGTGCTAACATCGCCAATACCGGCCAGTGGAATATGGGGCGCTTCATCGGCCTCACCGATCATCGAGGTAATGCCGGCATAGGCCTGGGCGATGTAGTCGTAGCCGGGCTTGTGGGAGAGGGGGCCCGTTTGGCCGAGGGCGGAGATGGAGCAGAGAATGATGTCGCTTTTGAGTTTACACAGGTCTTCATAGCCGAGGCCCATGTCGGCCATAATACCCGGCTTAAAATTTTCGACCACGGCGTCACAGTGGGGCACCAGTTCGCGCACCAGGGCCAGACCCTCGGGGTCGCGTAAATTCACGCAGAGGCTTTTTTTGTTGAGGCTTTGTTGAATGATGTAAAGACTGCGCTCGCCGCGAAGTTTGGATATGCCGCGCACCATGTCACCACTTGTCGCCGGTTCGACTTTAATCACCTCTGCACCGAGCTCGGCAAACATGCGCGTGCAGCTGGGCCCGGCCAGTGCGCGAGTGAGGTCGAGAATGCGGATGCCGCTAAGCATATGTTGCTGGTTGCTGGTCATGTCTGTTACTCCCTGAATTATTATTGCCCCCTCGATGTGCTTGGCGCACTTGTCGTACTGGCGTCTATACTGAGAGGGTCGTATTATTTTGTGATTACAAACTAACAGATAAGTAAATTTTGTACCGTAATTTTCGCCAGTATGGGCTTGCAGTGTTTACTTTATGGTGAGTAAAAAATGAGCAAACTGGGTTTAAATGACTCCAGTGTTGTCTTGGGCGTAGCGCGAGACGGCTTGCTGACAGTGTTAGAGCATCGAGAAAAGGGGAATATCTTGCAGCAAAAAAATCTGAAAAATAAGCGTCATCGCTGGTGGCTTTTCAGCTTGCTGACGCTGCTCTGTGTGGTGAGCAGCGGCTGTGCCAGAAACCAGATCCATGCCTCGGTGAAATTCGAAAATATTGCCTTGACCGTGGATGATCTTGAAACGCATGGCCTGGCGTTTATTACCCCATCGACGGTGACTGGCCGCGAACAGGATATACAGAGCCTGGCCTTTATTTTTGCGCGAGTGCTGGAGGAGGACAGGCCGCAAATTCGCGTGGTGAGCCTGCCGGAAACATTGAGTGCGATTAACCAGGCCGGCCTTGCCGATGAATACAAGCACATGTACATCGACTATAGCGATACCGGGATTTTCAATCAGACTTCACTAAAGAAGACGGGCGAAGTTTCGGGGGTGCGCTACCTGGCGCAATTGAAACTCTCCGGTTTTGAGCAGGGCGCCAAAGGGCGTTTTGGCATGCTGGGCTGGCGCATGGTGCAGACCAAACAGGCCAATATTCGCTTGTTTCTGCAAGTCTGGGATAGTGGCAATGGCGCGATTGTTTGGGAGGGAACCGAAGAATTAAGTTATGCCCACGATACCTTTTCGGAAAGGCCTGTGACATTTCAGCTGGTTGTCGAAGAGGTGGCTCGCAACCTGCTTGACAAGTTGCCGCAAAAAAACGAAGGCGCTTCTCATTAAATCTGCGAGTTCATAGCTTGTTGAGCTTGCCTAAGTTCTTACGTTTTGCACAAATATAATAATGACCAGCACCGGGCAGACAAAGCGGATATAGCTGGGCCAGATTTTCCAGAACAGACCTTGTTCTGCCGCGCTGTAGCCAGCGCTGATTTCACTGAGTAATTTATCGCGGTGCAGAGCCCAGCCGGCAAAGAGGCAGAGCATCGCGCCGAGCAGTGGTTGACTGTATTTTGTGGTGATATTAATCACGCTGCCAAACAGCTCGTCAAAGTTGAACAGAATCAGCAGACTGATAGCGAAGATGCCGCTGGCAATTAGCCAGGTGGCGCGGCTGCGGCTTATGGTGAACTGTTCCAGGGCATAGGTGACGGGCACTTCAAGCATGGAAATTGATGAGGTCAGCGCGGCAATGCTCAGCAGTAGAAAGAACACCAGGCCAATAAGGGCACCGCTCAGGCCGAGTGAATTAAACAGAGTGGGCAGGGTTTTGAGGATTAAATCGGGCCCGGCAATCAAGGTGTTGTCGGCGCTGTAAATCTCGATGCCCTGTTGGTGGGCGACGAACATGGCGGGGATAATCAACAGCCCGGCAAGAAAGGCGATGCCGCTATCAATCAGTGCCACGTAAGCGCCGGTGAGGGGCAGGTTGTCGGTTTTGCTCATATAGGAGCCGTAAACCAGCATCGTGCCGACACCGAGGGACAGTGAAAAAAACGCCTGGCCCATGGCGCTGGTCAACAGGCTCGGGTGTGCAATAAGGCTGAAATCAGGCACCAGATAAAGACGCAGGCCCTCCATCGCACCGGGCAGAGTGAGTACCACGGCAGTGAGGCCGAGGATGAGTAGTAGCAGAGCGGGCATCAATCGGCTCGACCAGCGTTCAATACCGTCTTTGACGCCACGGGCGACAATGGCTGCGGTGAGTGCCAAAAATAGTACGCAAAAAAGGCTATCTCGCAGCAAGCTCGACTGGGTGAACCAACTGGCCGCTGGCTGCTGGCCACCGATATTGGCCACTGCGGCGGGCACCTGAGCCATCAGCCAGGCGGCGACAATGGCGTAAAAACTGAGGATTAAACTGGCGATAAGCACGCCGTAGAGGCCCGTTGCCCTGCCAATAACTTGCAGCGCGGGCCTCTGTGTTAATTGGGGCAGGGCGCCAACCATGTTGTGCCGGGTGTGGCGACCGATGATCAGCTCGGCCATCAGGGCCGGATAGGCCAACAGGAAGGCGAGGATGAGATAAACCAGCACAAAGGCACCACCACCGTGGCTGGCAGTCTGGGTGGGAAAACCCCAGATATTGCCAAGGCCCACGGCGGAGCCGGTCGCCGCAGAGATAAAACCGAAGCGTGAAGAAAACTGCCCGCGCTCGCTAGACATGGTGTTTGCCTGTCACCAACGAGGGGCCCCTTGGGTAAGGGGCCGGGTGAGCCTTGTATCTGGTCTGGCGATTACTCTTGTCATCACTTTTGTTATTGTCAGCGCGGCTGATATGAAACACTTATTTGAAAACGGGCTTGCGCTTTTCTTTAAAGGCAGCGACGCCCTCTTTGGTGTCGTCATCAAGAAACAGGAAGGGCATAACATCTTTCGCGTAGGTCAGGTCATCGCCGCCGAGTTCGCGATTGTAGATTGATTTGGCGTAGCGAATAGCCATTTGCGGCTTGCTGGCGAGTTCGTCGGCCAGCGCGAAGGCTTCGGCTAACAGTTGTTCGTGGGGCACAACCTTCAGCACCAGGCCCATATCTTTCGCCTCTTCGGCACTGAGTTTCACCCCAGTCATGCTGATATATTTGGCTTGCTGGCGACCAATCAGTTTATTGAGTCGGGCAATGGCAAAGCCGGGTAGCAGGCCGAGCTGGATTTCAGGCACTGAAAATTTGGCCTGTGAGGAGGCGATAATAAAGTCGCAGGCAATAGAGATTTCAAAGCCGCCACCAAAGGCGTAACCATTGACCGCCGCGATAACGGGTTTATTGATTTGCTCGGGCAGGGCGAGAATATCGAGCACTTCGTCGATAAAGTTTTTGGCGTAAGCGGGGGTGAATTGGAAGCCGCTAATATCGGCACCGGCGCAGAAGGATTTTTCACCGGCCCCGGTGAGCACAATCACCCGCACCGCGTCGTCATGGCGAGCTTCATCCAGTGCCTTGCAAAAGCCGGAGCGGATACCTGTACTCAGCGCATTGAGTTTGTCGGGCTCATCAAAAGTGATAAGGGCGGTGCTGCCTTTGGTTTCGTAATTAACGCTATCAAATCGCATGGGTCGGCCTTTTTTTGCTTAGTTGATGCTAGCCCCAGTCAAGTGTGATTGGCTGGGGTGGCGTTTATTGCGCTGAGATAGTGCAACATTCTGCGCGGGGCTGACAAGTATCAGTGCCGCGCAGAATGTTGCTGGTGGTTTAATGAGGGCGTTTATTTGAGTGCTTGATTGCGCTCTGCTCTGGCGGCCAGCTTGCGCTTAATCGTTTCGAGAAAGCCTTCCAGAATAGAGTAAACAGCGGGTACCACCACCAGCGTCAGCAGGGTGGATGACAGCATACCGCCAATTACCGCGATGGATAACGGGCCGTTGGTTTCGTGCCCGGCGCCAAAGCCCATGGCTGCAGGCAGCATGGCCAAAATAACCGTGAAAGAGGTCATCAATACCGGGCGCAGGCGAATCGGGCAGGCCTCTATCAAAGCCTCGTCAATAGCTTTGCCACTGTTGCGCCGCTGATTGGTGAGGTCGACCAGTAGAATCGCGTTTTTGGCGACCAGACCAACCAATAAAACCAGACCGATCATTGAATAAGTATTCAAAGTATTGTCGGTTAGCCAGAGCAGGGCGATGCCACCAATCATTGCCAGGGGTTGGGCGGTCATAATAATCAGCGGCTGCAAAAACGAATTGAACTGGCTGGCCAGTACCATATACAGCAGCACTGTTGCCAGCGAGAAGGCGAACAGCATATTGCGTGCGGTTTTGCCGAACTCTTCGGCCTGGCCTTTAAAGGTCAGCGTGTAGCCAACGGGCAATATTTCATCCGACAGTTGTTTAACGGTATCGATGGCCTCGGCCAGGGGTAGCGTCGGTTTGCCATAAAAGGGCGCTGAATAGCGCAGGTCATAGCGTGAAATTGATGCTGGCCCGAGGGTCTCTTCAAGCCTGGCGACCGTGTCGATGCGGATCATAGTGCCGGTGCGCGAGCGCAGGTAAATGCGATCGATGTCGGCGGCGGACTTAAAGTAGCCGTCGGCAGCTTTCATGCGCACGTCGTAGCGCTCGCCATCGCCGGGGTCGTCGTTAAACTTGGCGACATCCATACCGCCGACCAATACGTTGACTGCCTCGGCAATATCTCTACTGGAAAAGCCCAGGTCGGCGGCGCGGGTAGTGTCGACCCGCAGCTGATACTGGGGCAGAGCCAGGTTGAGGTCGAGGTCGATATAGCCAATGCCATCAACGGTTGAAAGCTTTTCCTCAAGCTCGTAGGCGAGGCGGGCGACCTCATCGAGGTTGGGGCCGTTAACGGAGAACTGCAGGGGCTCTCCTCGCTGGCCACCCATCTTGGGGATGGGTGCCGGGAAGGCTTTGACGCCGGGAATGGTGGCGAATTTTTTGCCGAGAACGGCAATGAGTTCCTGCTGGCTCTGCTTGCGTTCTGAGGCAGGTGTCATGCGCACAAAGCCCATGGCGGTGGTCACCTGACGACCGCTGGTACCGAGACCAAAGAAGGCGCTCATGATGACGTCGTCGTGCTCGGCCAAAATGGCTTCGACTTCTGCCAGGCGGTTGCTGGAGTATTCCAGCCCGGAGCCGAGGGGGGTGCGCACGATGACCATAAAGCTGCCTTCGTCCTGCCCCGGTGAGAATTCCTTGCCGATATCTTTGAGGAAGAAAGTACAGCCCAGAACTAGCAGCCAGGTAATGAAAATGACGGTCCAACGAAAGCGCAGGGCCAGGCTGAGGAGTTTGGTATAGGCATTTTCCATAGCGCGAAAACCGCGCTCCAGCCAGTAGTAGAGGCCACCGGTATGTTCTTCGACCTGCAGGAAGTGGGAGCAGAGCATCGGTGTCAAGGTCATAGAAACAAACCAGGAGACCAGTACGCCAACGGTGACCACGACCGCAAAGGAGGAGAAAAACTGGCCGATAATGCCGCCGAGAAAGATCACCGGGACAAAGATGGAGACCAGGGACAGGGTCGCGGCGAGCACGGGAAAGACGACTTCTGCGGTGCCGTTAATGGCGGCGGAGCGGGGGTCGGGGTCGATGGATTCGCGGTGGCGATAAATGTTTTCGAGCACCACGATGGCATCATCGACGACGATGCCGATCAACAGGAGAAGTGCCAGCAAGGTCATCGAATTGAGGGTGTAACCGAGGAAGTAAATGCCGGCGATGGAGCCAAACAGTGAAATGGGAATGGCGATGGCGATGATAATAGTGGAGCGAATACTTTTGAGGAAAATCCACACCACCAGGGCGGTCAGCACGGTGCCGAGAATTAAATGCTCTTCCAGGGCGCCGACCATGGCGCGGACAAAAAGGGAGTCATCGGAGGCGACGGTCAGTTTCATGCCGGGGGGCAGTTGCGGACGTATTTCCTCATTGATGCGGCGCATCGCTTCGTCAATGATTTCAACCGTATTGGCCTCGGCAATTTTGGCGATGCCCAGACCAACAGTCGGCAAGCCGTTAACCCGAGCGAGACTGCGCGGATCGGACATACCATCTTCAATCTCGCCAATATCGCCGAGCTTGAGGGGGGCGCCATCACGGTAGGCAACGACCAGTTTTTCCAGTTCCCGAGGGTCGTGATACTCCATGTCGAGCTTGACCATGTGCTCGGTCTCGCCGCTGACCAGAAAGCCGCCGGGCATCATAAAGTGCTCATTTCTGACCGCCGCCAGCACCTCGCCAGTGGTGACATTGAAAGCGGCCATGCTGTCGAGGTCGAGGTTGATGCGGATGGTGCGCTCGCGTCGGCCGCCGATGACTATCTCGCCGACACCATTAATTGTTTCGAGGTTTTTCTTAATGGTGTTAATGGCGTAGCTGTTGAGCTGCTGTAAGGTGCGGTCACCTTCGAGCGCCAACCACATAATGGGTGAGGCGCCGAATTCGAGCTTGGCAACGATGGGTGGATCGGCATCGGTGGGTAACTGGTTGATCACCTGGTTGACTTTGGACTGCACCTCGTCAAAGGCGACATTGACATCTTTGTCCATGTTAAAGGTAATGACCACCCTGGAATTGCCCGGCGATGAGGTGGACGATATATGTTCGATACCGGGCACCGCATTGACGGCGGTTTCAATAATATTGGTGATCGAGGCATCGATAACGCTGGGGTTGGCGCCAATCAGGTTGGTCTGCACCGCGACTAGGGGAAACTCTGTGGATGGGTAGCGATCGACGCCGACCCGTGAATAGCCAATCACGCCGAAGAGGATGAGCACTGCCGACAGCATGGTGGTCAGCACATGGCGCTCGATGGATAGCGATGGCAGGTTCACGGCTTATTTGCTCCGCTTACGGTCACCAGCGAGCCATCGGTGAGAAAGCCCGCACCGTTGACAGCGATGGTTTCACCGCCTTTCAGGCCCGAGGTGATTTCGATGCCGCCGTCGATGTATTCGCCGACTTCAACGATTTGCTGATGGGCGATCCCGTCGCGGATGATATAGACCACTTTGCCGGCCGGGCGCAGTACCACTGATGCCTTAGGGACGAGGACGGCATTGTCTCGGGTGGTGAGAATGATCTCTCCCGTTACGCTGGCTCCCGGCTGCCAGGGGCCGGGATTATCGATAATAGTGAGAATATCTATTGCGCGGTTGCGGGAGCCGACCGTGGGCCTGATTTCCTGGATCGAACTTTCGATGACAACGCTCGGTGCCATGGGTGACACCAGCCTGAGCTTGAGCCCCAGGCTCAGCCGATTGGCGAGGGTTTCCGGTAGCGGTAAACGCGCTCTGAGTTTGTCGACTTTAATGATGCGAAATATCGGGTCGCCAACTTTCAGGAAGTCGCCGGGGCTGGCTAACTCTTCATCGACGATGCCGTCATAGGCTGATAGCACGCGGGTTTTGGTCAGGCCGCGCTGCTTCTGGTTGCGCCGCGCATTTGCAGCCTTGAGTTGCTCTTGCAGTGAATCGAGCTGCGCCCGTGCCTCATCGTAGCGATCGACGGAAATCAACTTGTCTTCGATCAGCTTGGTGAAGCGCTTCACCGTGCGCCGCTGGTTTTTCACCAGAGCGGAAAGTTGTGCGGCTTCGGCATCGGCTGCGCGGGCGGCAATGGCGTAATCTTCGGTATCCAGCTCGGCGAGGAGTTGTCCGGGCTTGACGCGCTGGCCGGTCATGACAAAGCCGCCGATGTAGCGACCCTCAATCTCGGCAGAGACTTCCGGCCTGATGATGCTTTCCAGGGAACCGACGGAGTGTTCGATGACTTCAATGCTTATCGTTTTGGTCAGGGTAGTGCTGATAATGGTTGCCCGAGGTGCGGGCTTAGTTTTTTCTGCCGACGCGGGTGCAGCATTTTTGTCGTCACCACAGGCTACCAAAAACAAAGTGATGGCAATAGCGGGTAGCCAAATACGAAAGTTCGAACTCATATCAATCCTTTAGTAAAAATAGTGACCTTAAATTCGGGGGTATAAACTCGGCGACAGGTCGGTCAAAGCCGTTACGCTGAGTATTAAAGACACGAGCTGGCGTATTTGCGTTGTCCGGCAGTCGTGTGATGGTGATATTTTGAAAAATCTGTTTTGTTCTCGTCCAACGGCGTTATGAAAGTTCATCTGTTTAGTGTGGCCGGGTGAACTCGTCTGAGCGGGATGGTACCACAGCGTACCCTTGAGTATAAGCTACTATAACCACCGGTAACTTAATGCTGGGACAAGTCAAGATTTTACGTTGTCATTTTAGTTGATCCAGAACATTTTGCAGGCAAACTTTTTGGTTGCTAAAGATTATGGCTCTATGTTTGAATTCAACGCATTAGTTTTACTTTGTACTATATTTAAAAACCCTTGCTTAGCCCGGTAAATTAAGGCTTTCGAGGTGTTTTGACCACGGGTATTGGCCGTCCTGATCACTGCATCAGAGGCCGATTCAATTAAGTACTTTTTTTTAACCAACTGTTATTTTAAGGGGAAACCATTGGCTACTTGGAAAGAAGAAACGCAAAACCTAGCCGGCTCAGATCTTGTCATGATCCGTGGTGGTTCAGGCAAACCACTATTGGTGCTTCACGACGAGCTCGGCTATACGGGTTGGATGAGCTGGAACGAAGAGCTGGCTAAAGTTAGGGAACTCATTATTCCTCTACAGCCAGGTTTTGGTAAGTCGCCGCGTCAGGACTGGATGTGGCGACACCGTGATCTTGCCAACTATTATTTGAATGTGATTCGTGAGTTGGGTCTGGAAAAGCCCGATGTGCTGGCTTTTTCTGCTGGTGCGTATACGGCTGCTGAGATGGCCGCTGCGAACCCTGAGTTACTGGGTTCTATTACGCTGGTTGGCCCGATGGGCATTAAGCCCGATGAAGGCGAAATCTTCGACATCTTTGCTTGCACGATTAAAACCTGCTTGCGCCAGACGGTGTTTGATAAAGAGGCGAAAGAGTTCAGTGAAATCTACGGCGGCGAAATGTCGGCCGAGCAGTTTGAATGGTTCGAGGACGCACGGGCCGAGAGTGCGCGTCTCGGTTGGGAGCCCTATATGTTCAACCCCAGCCTGCCCGACCTGTTGCGCAGTGCGAAAAATGCCAAGCTGCCAACCCTGCTAATTCGCGGTAGTGAAGATGCTATTGTGCCCCAGGATTGCATTAGGAAGTATCACGATGCTCTGCCTCAGGCTGATATCGTTACCATTAAGGGTACTGGCCACCGCCCAGAAATTGAAGATAGCGCTGAATTTGTTGCCGCTGTTAAACACTTCCTCGCTTAAATAGATTCGGAGACTAATTAATCATGCAAATTGCACATTTTACCGAGCGCCCCGTACGTTATCTTGCCGAGGAGCCTGTTCTGGAGAACCGCGCTTTCTTTGGTGTTTCCAATAAGTACTATGATCGAGAGAAGGCTGCTCACGATTACAATTTTTATCTCGACGAAGCCTGTTACTGCGAAGAAGTGGGTTTTGATGCGGTAGCGCTTAACGAGCACCACGGCAATCCTTTCTGCTCGGGTAGTGTTGTTAATATTGAAGCTGCGATCTTGGCGCGTATTACGACTAAGGCTAAAATTGTCATCATTGGCAATATGTTACCCGGTGTTAAACATCCGCTTCGGGTTGCCGAAGAACTGGCAACCATCGATACCATTTCTCGTGGCCGTCTGGTGACGGGCTGGGTTCGTGGTGCGGGTAGTGAGCAGTTCTTCAACAATGCCAACCCAGCCTATAACCGTGAAATGTTCAACGAAGCCCATTCGTTCATCATGGATTGCTGGACCAAAGACGGCCCCTGGCGCTATGAAGGTAAGCATTTTCACTATCGTCATGTGAACCCGTGGGTGAAGCCTTATCAGGAAATACCCCAGCAGTGGATTCCGGGTGTGCTGAGTGCTGAAACTGTCATGTGGTGTGCTGAGAAGCAGTACCCCTACCTCGGCTTAGGTACGGCACTGGGTCCAACCTGTGATTTGTGGGACATGTATGCCGATAAGTCGGCTGAGCTGGGTTATCAGGCTGGCCCTGAAAACTTTGGCTATCTGTTGCCTATCTTTTGTGCAGATACTGATGAAAAGGCTCAGGAGATTGGTAAGGGCTTTATTTTTGGCGGTGGTCAAAACGCCTTTTCTCGCCCTGAGCACACTCTGCCTCCAGGTTATAACTCTAAAAGCGCGATTCGCATGCTGGGTCAACAGCCTGGTGGTAGTTGGTTGGGCGTGAGTAAAGAGAAGTTGATGGCTGGTGCCGATGATAGCTGGGACGCCTCTGCCTATGACGGCTTGCGTGCCAAGCTGGTCGCCGGTTATGAAAAGGTTCAGGACCAGATGCAAATTGTTGTCGGTAGCCCTGAAACTTGTGCTCAGAAGATTAAGGACATCCTCAGCGTTATTCGCCCGGGTGTCTTTACCTGCTTTGCCGTACAGGGCAATGTTAGTGACAAGGATCGCTTGCGCAGTGTTGAGCTGTTGGGTAAGGAAGTACTGCCTGATATCCGCAAGTTTGCCGATGAAATCGGCTTGTTTGGACCCTTCGATCGTACTCCGGGTAGTGTCAAGTTGGCACCGGGCACCAAGCGTGCGCCTGTGGTTGACCGTGAAGCACTTGCCAAGCTGAATCTGTCCTGATTTTAGTGGCGGCATGAAATAAAAAAGAGCGCCTTTAAGGCGCTCTTTTTTTGTCTGAAATTAAGGGTTTAGCCTCGTGCTTATTTAACCTTCGAGGGAGAAGCCAGCAGTCAGGCCGCCGTCGGCAATAAATTCAGAACCAGTGGAATAGGAGCTGTCGTCAGAGGCCAGATAGGCAGCCAGTGTCGCCATTTCTTCGGGCTGGCCAACGCGGCCCAGGGGTACCTTGCCGAAGATGCTCTCTATTGCCGACTCGTCCAGTCCCGTCTGCGTCACCATGGGTGTTAGCACGCCGCCGGGGTGAATGGAGTTGACACGAATATTATCTGGCCCCAATTCCATGGCCGCGACCTTGGTCATGCCGCGCACTGCGAATTTACTGGCGCAGTAGGCTGCACCACCGGTCATGCCGATTAAACCGTCAATGGATGAGATGTTGATAATGGAGCCACCGCCGGCATCTTTCATGGGTCCGGCAACCGTGCGCATACCAAGAAAAACACCGAGCTGATTGATCTCAATGACTTTCATATAGTCGGCAACGCTGCAATCGACCATGGCTTTAACCTGGACGATGCCGGCATTGTTGATCAGCACATTGAGCTTGCCAAAGCGTTCAACAGTTTCTTTGACAGCTGCGGCCCAGGCATTTTCATCGGTGACATCCATATGAATGTAGTGGGCGGCGTCACCAATTTCGGCGGCGATCTGCTTGCCCTCTTTATCGAGCACGTCGGTGATAACAACTTTGGCGCCGCGCTCGGCGAACAGACGTGCCTCTGCGGCACCCTGGCCACGTGCCGCTCCGGTGATCAGTGCAACTTTTCCCTGTAGGTTATTCATAGCGTATTTCCTTTTTGTGGTTAATTATTTAAAGGTGAGTCGTTTTAACCCATTTAGCAGGCAAAAAAAAGCCCGTCGATCGACAGGCTCTCTTTTACAGTATTCGCTGAAAAGTACTGTTTCAGCGAAAAGCCTAGCCTTCCAGCGCAAAGCCCGCTGTCAAACCACCATCGGCAACAAATTCAGAGCCGGTGGAGTAGGAGGCGTCGTCGGAGGCGAGATAGGCTGCCAGTGTCGCCATCTCTTCTGACTTGGCAATGCGCCCCAGAGGGATAGCTTTAAACGCATCTTCCGCCTGCTCTTCTGTCATGCCCGTGTCATCGAGGATTTTGGTTTTTACACCACCGGGGTGGAGTGAGTTAACACGGATGCCGTGCTTACCCAACTCTAGAGCGGCGACCTTGGTCATGCCGCGTACCGCAAACTTGGTCGCACAGTAGGCAGTTGCGCCGTACATGCCCAGCAGGCCGTCGATGGATGAAATGTTGACGATAGAGCCACCGCCCGCTTTTTTCATCGGCTCGACAACTTCGCGCATACCCAGAAACACACCAACCTGGTTGACGTTAATGACCTTGTTGTATTGCTCCAGCGTGGTGTCCTGGATTTCAACGATGGGGCTGATGATGCCCGCGTTGTTGACGAGTACGTTGAGTTTGCCGAATTTCTCGACAGTGGCGTTAACAACATTTTTCCAGTCTTGTTCACTGGTGACGTCGAGGCGCATATAGGCGGCGGAATCACCGATGTCTGCAGCAACTTGAGCACCTTCTTCATCCAGTACGTCACACATCATCACCTTGGCGCCGCGAGAGGCGAACAGTCGTGCTTCTGCTGCGCCCTGGCCACGTGCTGCGCCAGTAATTAATGCTACTTTTCCGTCTAAAGCTCCCATTGAATCTATCCCCTGAGTTGTTGAAATGAAAATTACAGCGGGCATTATTGCCCTGTCGGTATGGATCTTTTTATGCGCTGACAAATATAGTGTCTTTTGCAGTAAAAGGCGAGTCATATGCTTGTTGGCGAGCCGATTACTCATCGGCTGGGATTGGGGTGGTATTGCGTTGGAGCCTTTTTTAGATTTGTTTACCAGAGGGGGGCTGTGTAAAGATAGCCCTCATAAAACTTTAAACCTAGTCACAATAACAAATTTAAATAGAGGACTATGTCATGGATATTGGCGTCTTAATGCTGTTTCAGAATCATCCCAATTTGCCGATGGCGGATTACGATATGTACAAAAAGGAGCTGGGGGTCTGTGAAATGGCTGAGCCCCTGGGCTTTGATTCCATTTGGGCGGTGGAACATCACTTTACCGACTATACCCTGTGCCCCAATCCGATAGAAATGCTCACCTATCTGGCCGGTAAGACGGACAAAATTAAGCTGGGTACTGGGGCCATTATTATCCCCTGGCACAAGGATCCGCTACGCATTGCGACCGATGTGGCGATGTTGGATAACCTCAGTGACCGGCGCTTGTTACTGGGTATTGGCCGCGGTATTGGCCGTGTCGAGTACGATGGTTTTGGCGTTGATATGAACGATTCGCGGGGCATCTTTGAAGAATCGGCAGAGATGATTCTCGATATGCTCGAGACCGGCCACGCCAAAGACCACGATGGCGAGTATTTCAAGCAAGTGGCTCGCGCTATTCGCCCGGCACCGCTGCCGCCTTATCTCGACCGCACTTACGTGACCTGCCAGTCGCCCGAAACCGCTGAGATTATTGCTCGCCTGGGTTTGGGCATGATGGTGTTTGCCATCTCGCCGTGGAAGTCACGGGCCGAAGATTGCCGCGTTTATCGCGAGGCTTTTCTCAAACATCAGGGCCGTGAAGCACCGCCCGTCGTCGCCAATGTTTTCGTGATGGTTGACGAAGACGGCGATAAGGCGCGGCAGTTGGCTGAAAAGTATATGACCGACTACTGGATCTCTGCCCTGCAGCATTATGAAATGGATGGCACTCACTTTACCGATGTGAAGGGTTATGAGTTCTATGCTAAATCGGCGGGCATGATGCGCGACCGCAGTTCCGAGTCGATGGGCGACCTCTACGTCAATAATCAAATATTTGGCACGCCCCAGGAATGTATCGACCAAATGAATCATATTCAAGATTTGGCCGGGCCGGTGACCTTTAATGTTTCCTTCTCTTTTGCGGGACTGCCCTACGACATCGTGCATAAGCAGATGAAGCTGTTTGCCGAGAAATGTCTGCCGGTACTACAGTCGGCAGATGTCGGTCAGGCTGCAGATAAAGTCGCTTAAGTAAGGCTTTAAACAGTACACAAAAAAGCACTTCAGGGCCTAAACTCGGCGTCGTTTTTCACGGCCCGGGTTTAGGACGTATTATTTTTTTCTTCGCTAGGTCCGGTAGATAGTCTGGCGGGCTGACACATTCAATCTAAAGGAAAAGCATTGTGGCAAGACTCAGTAAATTAAGCCGTTCAGTTAAAGGTAGTGTGGTTCACGTAACGGGCGCGGCCAGTGGTATGGGTAGGGCAACGGCAATCCTTTTCGCCGATGAGGGCGCGAAAGTCGCTGTCACCGATCGCGATATGGAAAAAGCCGAAGCGGTGGCCAAGGAGATCAATGACGCCGGTGGTATCGCCAAAGCCTGGGCTCTCGACGTCTGCGATGCGGACAAAATTATCGAAGTGACAAACGCCATTGACAGCGAATTTGGCGGTCTGGATATTCTTGTTAACAACGCCGGTCTGGGTGTGTTCGTCAAGCTGGACAGTGATAAATATGAAGAGCGCTGGCAGTTCGGCATGGACGTGCTGATCAATTCAGTACAGCGCCTGGTGCGGGCATCTCTGCCCATGTTGCGCAAAGCCGAGCACGGTCGCATTATCAATATCGCTTCGACCGAAGGGCTGGGTGCCACTGAGAACGCCGGTCCTTATACCGCAGCCAAGCACGCGGTGGTTGGCTTCACCAAATCGCTGGCTGTCGACCTTGGCCGCGAGGGCATTACCGCCAATTGTGTTTGCCCCGGCCCGATTAAAACCCCGCTCACCGATTTTATTACCGACGAGCAAAAAGTCACCTTTGCCAAGCGCCGGGTGGCTCTGCGTCGCTATGGCGACCCGGAAGAAGTGGCTCACGCGACCTTCAATTTTGCGCTGCCATCGGCTTCATTTATGACCGGTGTGATTATGCCGGTGGATGGTGGCCTGTGGATTCGCAACGCTTAAATGAAGGGTAATACCATCAGTGTGAAGGAGAGCTGAAATGGCAGATTGGCAAATTGGCGATGTCAAAATCACCAAAATTATTGAAGAGGATTCTCCCGTCCCCGGCAAGTTTGTGTTGCCGGATGCGACACCCGAGAAGTTACTGGAGATCGACTGGCTGAGCCCCAATTTCATTACCGATAGAGGCTGGCTAAAAATGAGTATCCACGCCCTGATTATAGAAACACAGGGTGTAAAAATTATGGTTGATACCTGCCTGGGCAATGATAAAGAGCGCACCACCGAAGCCTGGGCGATGCGCAAGGGATCGTTTCTTGAAGACCTGGTGGCAGCGGGTCATCCCCGTGAAAGTATCGACTATGTGATTTGCACCCACCTGCATGTTGACCACGTCGGCTGGAATACCATGCTGGTCGATGGGCAGTGGCTGCCGACCTTCCCCAATGCGCGCTATTTGTTTGGCCGCAAAGAGTGGGAGGCCTGGGAGAAAGAGCCCGATATCGAGCATTTTGGCCCGGTGCTTGAAGACTCCGTAAAGCCGGTGATCGATGCAGGTTTGGCCGACTTGGTGGCCTGCGATCACCAGGTCAACGATGAGGTGTGGTTTGAGCCCACCCACGGGCACACGGCGGGGCATATCAGTGTGCGTATATCGTCGGGTGGTGAAGATGCGGTGATCACCGGCGATATGACCCATCACCCCTGCCAGCTCGCGCGGCCCGAGTGGTCCTGCTTTGCCGACTACGATCCGCCGAAGGCCATCGACACCCGGTGGGATTTTTATGCCAAATATGTCGATAAGCAGGTGCTGGTTATCGGCACCCATTTCTCGCCACCCACGGCCGGTTACATCGTCGCCGATGGCGAGCGTTACAAACTGAAATGCTAGTACTGATTTTAACTAGTGTCTGATTTTAAAATTAACTTTTAAGGAAAGAAAAATGAAAGCGACAAGATTTCATGGCGTGGGTAAGCCGCTGACGATTGAAGAAGTTGCCGAGCCCGAAGTTGGGCCCACTGGGGTATTGGTACGTATTTCAGGTGCCGGGGTTTGCCACTCTGACCTGCACGTTATCGACGGCGAGGTCGGCACACGGCAGAAGCCGATCACTCTTGGCCACGAAAATGCAGGCATTGTTGAGGCCGTAGGTAGTGACGTTACGGATGTGGAGGTTGGCGATGGTGTGGCGGTGTTCGGTGCCTGGGGTTGTGGCAACTGTCGATACTGTGAAATGGGTGAAGAGAACCTCTGCCAGGACCCGATTTATCCGGGCATTATGGTTGACGGCGGTTGGGCTGAGAAACTGTATGTGCCCCACTCGCGCAACTTGGTCAAGCTCAACGGCCTCGACCCCGTGGTTGCGGCTCCGCTGACCGATGCGGCATTAACGCCCTATCGAGCGGTTAAAAAAGTACTACCCAAATTAGCCCCCGGTCGCAGTCTGGCGATTATCGGTGTCGGCGGTCTTGGCCATATGGCTCTGCAAATAGCCCGCGCTTTGGCCCCCTCTGTGCGTTTGATCGCGATTGATTTGAGCGATGAAAAATTGGCGATGGCGAAGGAATTAGGCGCTGATGTGACCATCAATGGCAGTGGCGATGTCGGTGCCGAGGTAAAAGCGGCCACCGACGGTGCCGGTGCTGATGCCGTTATCGATTTTGTCGGTGCTGATGCAACACTGAAAAATGCTGCGGCCAGTGTCGCAGTGGCGGGCAAAATCGTGGTGGTGGGCATTGCCGGAGGCACTCTGCCGTTCACCTTCTGGGAGATTCCCCTGGAGTGCGAAGTGACCACCAGTATTTGGGGTAATCGTCAGGAGCTGAAAGAAGTCCTCGAGCTGGCAAGGTTGGGTCATATTACGCCCCATATCGAACGCCAACCGCTGGAGGCGATCAATGAAGTTGTGGCGCGTTTACACGCTGGAGAGATCAAGGGCCGCGTCGTACTCACGCCCTGATTTCCCGCAATACCGAAAGAAATAAAGAGACGTTTAACTTATGCCCCTATCACCACCGAAAGCACGACAGCGCCTGCACACCCGCAAAATAGATCTCGCCGGTTATTATCGCGATGACGGCCTATGGGATATAGAAGCCCATATCGTCGATACCAAAACCTATACCTACGAGAGCAAATGGCGGGGCACGGTAGCTTCGGGCTACCCAGTACACGATATGTCGGTACGCATGACGATTGACCGGGATCTCGTGGTGCAGGAAGTGGAAGCGGTGATGGACGTGCAGCCCTACACCATTTGCTCCAATGTGCTGGAAAACTTCCAGCGACTTGTTGGTCTTAAAGTGGGTGGCGGCTGGAACCGGCGGGTGCGCGAAGCTGTTGGCGGTGTCGACGGCTGTACCCATATCACCGAACTATTTGGCCCCCTGGCAACAGTGACCTTTCAAACATTGTCTGCGGAATATGCAAAACAATTGATGGGTATTGAGGAGAAAGAGGAGGGCCAGGCGTCTGGCGGCAAACAACAATCACCCTTTATGCTCAATGGCTGCTACACCTGGTCGTCGCAGAGTCCGGTGGTGGAAAAAGACTACCCGGACTTTTATCAGGCGCCTGATGTTAAGACCTCTGGCGATGCCGACGTGAAAGCACTGCGGTTTAAAGAAAAGGCCCAATAAATTGCCAATAATTGCTGTGTACCGTTTGCTTGTTCGTCGATGACGTACGAGACGAGTGAGCCAATCGGCGTAAAACGCTTTGAACGTATTTTGCGCATTCCCAGCCCGACGAGCTTTGATGTTGGCGATATCAACAGCTATGTGATTTTGCCGGAGCCTGGCTCAGACCAGCTGGTGCTGATTGATACCGGAGTGGGCACGGAGGCTGCGTGGCAAAGCTTGACCTCGGGTTTGCAAGAACACGGCTTCGCCATTGAAGATATTACCCTGCTGTTATTAACCCACGCTCACACCGATCACTTTGGTCAGGCCAGCCGAATTCGTGAAGCCTCTGGTTGCCAGGTGTGGGGGCACGAGCAGGTTGCCACCACCGTTGCCGGGTTCCTGCCATCGCCGGAGCGAATCGAGGTGGAGAAAGCCTTCCTGCAGCGTTTTGGATTTAGCGCAGAAATGTACGATAAGGCCTACGATTACCGGGCTTATATTGGCGATATTTTCAGGCCCTGTGAGCTCGACCGCCAATTTCAGGACAATGACGTGGTAGCCATTGATGGCTTTGATTTAAAGGTGATCCATACCCCCGGTCACTGTCCTGAAGAAGTCGTTTTTTGGCAGCAAGAGAGTCGACAAATGTTTTCCGGCGACCACCTTTTGCCGAACGTGACCCCGGTTTGCCTGCTGGATATCCCTGAGACCGTGGATGGCGAGCGGACTCACGCCCTGTCTCAGTACTACCGCTCAGCTGACAAGGTGATTCCCTACAATGTGCGCAACATTTACCCTAGCCACGGCGATGTTTTTCACGATCACCGAGAGTTAATTGCCGGTTATAAACTGTCGACCGAACGGCGTTTGTTGAAGGTATCGAAGATACTTGAGCAACATGGCCGACTGACACCCTTTGAGGTGGGTCAATATCTCTTCCCAAAAGTTTGGGAAGAGCAACTTTATGCGGTAATCTCTGAGGTAATGGGCCATCTTGATCTCTTGCTGGATGAAGGTTTTGTGAGTACGCGAGAGCTGAGCGGAGTGATCCATTACGAACTACTTGCCATACCCGATCCCGGTGCAGTATTTAAGCCGGTAATGTAAAAACTAATAAGGAAGGGCGACCATGCAGCATGGCAAAGCGAATGAGTTAATCGGTACCTCAGTGGTATCGTTTGAAGAAGCGCTCGAGCGTATTTTACAGCGAGCCAATAAAACATTACGGGGTATTCACACCATGGAGGTGGTGAGTAAAACCGTATCGATAGAGGCCAGCGGCGAACTGGAATTCCAGGTTCGCGCACTTTTGAAATTTGCTATGACCCCCCCCGATTTATTACATCTATAGGAGTTTAAAATGAGCGTATTTAGTGTGTCTAGTGTGAGTGCCGCTTCGCCAGTCAGTTTTCAGGATGCCCTGGAAAAAGGCTATGCCCGGGCGAGCCAGACCCTGCGCGGTATTGAGTCTATTGAGGTGATCGGCGAGCGTGCGAACGTTGAGGCTGGGACGATCAAAGAGTACGTGGTTGATTTGAAAATCGTGTTTGCGCTAGAGAAGTGATAGTTGGTTCTCAAAGTTGAGTTTCTATAATAATAATACGGCTCGGGAACTCTAGTTTCAGAGTATTTGATGATAGCCTGCGTTTGCTGGCGATCAATGGTAGTTTCTTTCTATACCTGTATTGGCAGTTAGCAGTGGGGCACGATTCTATATAATTCAAAAATTCGGCCCCCGCGTGCAAATCGTTCAGAACAACAAATTAGCTAACGGGTGTGCAAATGGATGATATGGATGAAGAGGTTCTCCAGCTTTTCGTAGAGGAATCTAGAGAGCATTTGGGGGGTATCGAAGATGATTTATTGGCGATGGAGGCAATGGATGGTCTTGATGAGGATCTTGTTAACAGGGTGTTCAGAACCCTGCATACGATCAAGGGTGGAGCCGGTTTTTTTGACCTGATCAACCTGCAAAACCTCGCACATTCCATGGAAAATATACTCGACCTGATTCGTAAGGACGAGTTGCAAACCACCAAGATGATTGTCTCCTCTCTACTTTCTGGTGCCGATACGGTTGCCAGCATGGTCGATAACCTGGAGGCATCGAATGATTATGATATTTCCGATCATTTGTCGGTTTTTGATGGCATTCTCAAGGGCGAGCCGGCCGCTGAAGAAGCTTCTGTTGTAAGTGATAATACAGTCGTCAATGAGGCAGAAGATCAAGATGTGGAGCCGGAAGCGGCCGCAGACTTAGAGCTGGTGGATGAGGGTAGCAGTCCTGTTGCTGAGCTCATACCCGAAACGAGTGCGCCGCCTGAAGCCCCTGCACCTGACACCAGTGGCGTTGCAGCGACGGCCGATACTGAAACTCCAGCCGCTAAAGCAGCGCCAGCCAAAACCGCAGGCACGGGTGATCAAAGTATACGTGTCCATTTGACGCTTCTCGATCGACTGATGGAGCTGGCTGGTGAATTGGTACTGACCCGTAATGCACTGCTGCAAAGTGTAGAAACAGGTGACCCCGCATTATTACAACCTGCGGCGAAGAAGGTTGACGCCATTACCTCTCAGTTGCAGCGCGCGATTATGTCGACGCGAATGCAAACCATTGACATCGTTTTTAGTAAGTTTCGACGCATAGTACGGGATTTATCCGGGCAATTGGGTAAGCAGATTAACCTGGAGATTTTGGGTGAAGATGTCGAACTCGACAAAACCATTATTGAAGCCCTCGGTGATCCACTGACCCATTTGGTCCGAAACTCCATCGACCACGGTTTGGAAACGCCGGCACAACGCAAGGCTGCGGGCAAGCCACCCTTTGGGAAACTGCGTTTACATGCCTTCCATGAGGCTGGCCAGGTGGTGATTGAAGTCAGCGATAACGGCGCCGGTATCGACCCTAAAAGAATCGCTAATAAAGCCATTGAAAAGGGCATGGTGTCTGAAGAAGAAATCGCTCGCATGACTGAGAAGGATGTTGTTCGGCTGATTTTCCAACCAGGCTTTTCGACGGCAGAAGAGGTTACGGATATTTCAGGCCGTGGTGTTGGCATGGATGTTGTCCGCCAAAATCTGGCGAAAGTGGGCGGTGTGGCGGATATTGAATCTGTGTTGGGTGGTGGAACAACTATTCGCGTTAAGTTGCCATTAACCCTGGCGATCATCCCCAGCGTGCTAGTCGGGATAAGCACTGAAAATTTTGCCATTCCACAGGTTAATGTGGTGGAAATGGTCGGTATTGCGCCGGATGAAATCAAGAGCCGCATTCAACATGTTGGCGGTGTTGCCATGTTGCGTTTACGTGGTGAGCTTGTCCCCTTAATTGAGTTGACTGAATTCTTTGGCATCACAAAAACCTATCGCGAGACAGACACGGGCTCTGTTAGCAATGACCGGCGTGACCGGCTCGCTGACCGCCGCGAGAATGATGATCCAGAAGAAATGACCACCAATGCGCGTGGTGGTGTTGAGCGTCGGGAAAGTGCTGATAGTAGTGTCAATATCGTTATCGTTGCCGCAGGGGCATTTAAATACGGTATTCGCGTTGACGAGCTGCATGAATCGGCAGAAATTGTTGTTAAACCGCTGGGTATGCATTTTCGTGGTAGTAATGAGTTTTCGGGCGCGACCATCCTCGGTGATGGCACGGTAGCTCTTATTCTTGATGTTGATGGGGTGCGCATGCTCAGCGGGGCTAGCGAGTCTCAGCAGACCGAAAGTGATATGCGCACGCGGGATAGTGAAGAAGCCAAGGATGTGGATTCTTGCTCCATTCTTATTATTCAGCATGCAGACGATGAGGTGTACGCCGTTCCTTTGCAGCTGGTTGCAAGAATTGAAAGGTTCTCTACGTCAGACTTGCAAGATGTTGGTGATCGCAAAGCGATTAGCTATCGTGGTGGGATATTGCCCCTCCTTTCTCTAGATGGGATTGTCAGTTCGCAAGCACTGGATATGAGTGGGGGAGAGTTCTATGTGATCGTCTACACCGTGGGTAATGAAGAAATTGGTTTAATGGCCTCGGACATCAGAGATATTGTTGATTATAAAGATACTATTGATAACCGTACCCACAAGCGAGCAGGGATCGCCGGCTCGATGATCGTCAATGGAGATATCCTTCAGTTTCTCGATCTTTATGAAATACTTGAGCTGGATGACCCTGAGTGGACTGAGCACCTTATTGGTGGTACTGAAGATACAGATTTAACAATATTGTTGGTTGAAGACTCTCCTTTTTTCCAGTCTCAAATGAAGAAAGAAATTGAAGCTGCAGGGTTTGTCGTTTTGACGGCGGACGATGGTCTGCTGGGTCTTGAAATGTTAAGCACTCACCCTGAGATCTGTATGGTATTAACCGATATTGAAATGCCTAATATGGATGGCCTTGAAATGGTTCGAGCTATCAAGGCTAAGCCGGAATACGCAGGCTTGCCTCTAGTCGCGGTCACGTCGTTGGCAGGTGCATCGGCAGAGCAAAAGGGCCTTGATGCAGGGGTTGATGAGTACCAAATCAAGCTTGATCGTGAACAGTTGGTGGATGTGTGTCGCCGCTTGGCCAAGCCTCACGCAGTCAACGCCTAAGTCAAAGTTGAGGAGAATAAATAATGAGTGAAGCTTTATTTTTGGAAGATACCGAGATTATTGTTTTCAGAGTCGAAGATATTACGATTGGCTTGCCAATTACAGAAGTTCGTGAGATTTTTAAATCCCCAACTATCACCCCCGTGCACACAGCATTTTCCTATGTCAATGGCGTCATTAATTTACGCGGTAGCATCGTTACCATTATTGATTTAAGTAAGCGTATGGGCCTGACGATAAATCAGGATACCAAGGCAGTGCATATTGTTCTGGTTGAATTTGGTGAGGAGTTGATCGGCCTTTTGGTCGATGGTATTGAAGACTCAGTATTTGCCAGCAGCGATGATTTCTTTCCTGTCCCGGCAACAGTCAATGGTGCAGATAGTGATTTTTTCAGGGCTTTATTCCGACGTGAAGAAGATTTGGTAGCGATGCTTGATCTCGATAAAACCCTGGACACCGAGGCGGCATAATGGCGGAGTTAAGGCTTTTAGTTGTCGATGATTCTGCGATGTATCGACAGGCCTTGACGAGTATTGCAGATGCCATACCCGGAGTACGTTGTATCGGGGTAGCCTGTGATGGCAAAGAAGCTATTGAAAAGATCGTTTCAGAAAAACCCGATGTTGTAACGCTGGATATGGAAATGCCGGTTATGTCCGGAATGGATGTCATCAAGGCGGTGACTGCCAAAAAGTTGAATGCCAAATTAATTATTGTTAGTGCATGCTCGCAATCTGGAGCGGAAGTTGCCATTAATGCACTAAAGCTAGGGGCTTATGATTTTATAACCAAGCCTAGCCGATTGGGCGGAGGTGGCGCTAAAGAAGACATTCATCGACAACTACTTGAAAAGTTAGAGGTCTTGAGTGGCCGTCCAAATTCGGTATTAAAGCAATCGCCAAAGGTAATGCCAAAGGCTAAAAATAGTACGAAAGCTCCTGAGCTATTAGGTTCTTCAGCGACTGAGAAAACGACAGTGTCTCAGCCTACTTCTCGACCGAATTTGCCTCCTAAAGCAATTGCCATGGGCTGCTCCACAGGAGGGCCAAAGGCTTTACTAAAACTATTTTCAGGCTTGCAGTGTGGGTTAGAGGTGCCTATCTTTATCGTGCAGCACATGCCCACTATGTTTACGAAGATCTTGGCAAAGTCAATTGATGAAATTAGTGCGGTTTCGGTGAAAGAAGCTGAAGATGGAGATAAGCCACAGCCTAATCATGCTTATATAGCGCCGGGCGGGCGACAAATGAAATTAGTCCAGTGCGCTGATGGAGTAGAAATAAAAATTACTGATGATGAGTCAGATAATTTTTGTAAACCCTCTGTGGATTATTTTTTTGCCAGCGTGGCTGAAATATATGAGGCACGGGCATTGGCTGTTATCTTGAGCGGTATGGGTAGTGATGGTAGCGAAGGGCTGAAAAAAATGAAATGCCACGGGGTGACAGTAATCGGTCAGGATGAAGCGAGTTGTGTGGTGTATGGAATGCCTCGAGTAGCAAAGGAGTTAGGTTTGGTTGATACACAGGTAAGCATTGAGGAAATGGCCTCCGCGATAGAAAGCGTTTTTCAATTATCAGCCTCAAGACCTGAAGTGCATGCACGATAATGAAGCTGAAGAAGTTAATAATTATAAGCCGAAATTAGCTCTAGTCGGATTAGTGCGTGGCTTTCAACTAAAAGATAAAGTACATAAATTTGATTTCGCTAAGGCATCAATACATTGCGATGTTACGTGCAAAGAGGCCATTAGGTTTAATAACGAGACGGATGGCCTTTGTGTCTCAAATGAAACGATGTCAAGTTTTAGCAGTTCTGGACCGAGGTAGAGCTAGTGTTTTCTAGAATGGGATCTTGTGAATGGTGACTGAAGGAAGCTGTTCGATGACAGATCGTGAGTTGAGGCAGTTTATTGACCATGTGAAATCTCAGACGGGGATCAACTTGGACGCATCAAAGCGTTATTTACTTGAATCTAGGCTAAGTCCAGTTTTGCAGAAATTCAACCTTAATTCCTATGCTGAGTTGTGGGGGTGTGTAAGCGATGACAGATCAATCGAAAATCAAGCTCTTATTAGTGCTATAACTACAAATGAAACGTATTTTTTTAGGGATGAGCATCCTTTTGAGTTGCTAAAGTACAAACTTATACCAGACTTACTTGGAGAAGATCAGAATGTCGTAGTCAAAATTGCAAGTGCAGCTTGTTCTAGTGGTCAGGAGGCTTATAGCATGGCGATGGTCTTGAAAGAGATCCTTTTTAATTTGACAGATTTTAGAGTGCAAATTAATGCCTTCGACATATCTGATGATATTATTGCTGCAGCTAGCAAGGGTGAATACACAAAGTTTGAAGTGCAGCGTGGATTGTCTGATGAGAAAATCCGCAGTTATTTTGATTGTGTTAACGATCGTTATCAAGTTAAGGCAGAACTTCGCTCGATTATATCATTTAGTAAAAGAAATTTATTAAAGCCAGCGAGGGTAGTAGCAAAGTTTAATATTATATTTTGTCGAAATGTCGTGAACTACTTTGAAGATAAAGATAGAGCATTATTGTTTGATAACCTGGCTGCTATGTTGTTGCCACGGGGTATTTTAGTGATTGGGGCTACCGAGTTCCTTAATAACCAGTTTGGTCATTTTGTAAAGAAAAGTTATAAAGGTTCAGTGTATTACGAAAAGGCGGGCTAATGCCAAAACTGAGATAGGCTTGGACTTTTTTTATGGGTATTGTTAGTAATATGTCTATAGGCTTGATGGTATAAAGTAATTATGGAGTTGGTAAATGAAAGTGCTTGTTGTTGACGACAGCGTCGCAATGCGAATGATTGTCAAGAAAATGGTTAAGGCTGCGGGATTTAGTGCAGACTTCATAGAGGCTGCTGATGGACAGCTAGGCTTGGATAAAATCAAGTCTGATTCACCGGATTTAGTCTTGTGTGATTGGAATATGCCTAATATGTCAGGAATTGAGTTGCTAACGGCTCTCAATGATGAGGGCATTACGGTTGATTTTGGTTTTGTTACAACGGAGTCTTCTGACGAAATGAGAACGAAAGCTGAAGGCCTTGGTGCCAAATTTCTCATTTCGAAGCCATTTACCAAAGAATCTGTTTTTGATGCATTAAAATCTTTCTTTTAAATAAATTTAGTAAGGGGGTCGCTTGTGAGTTTTAGTACACCGTCAAAAGCAGAATTAAAAGATATGCTGGGCATGCTTTTTACAAATCTAGACGTTCAGGATTGTGAGCCTCTAGCTTTGGATGCAGATGATCTTTTCTTTGGTTTATATCTAGATGATAGTGATAATCCGGTGACCCTAGTGGTTTGTGATATGCCCTTCTCTGCTTATATGGGTAGTTCGATGACTATGTTGCCACCGCCTGTAGCTGCTGATGTGATAAAAAGTGGAAAGTTAGAAGATATGATGGTTGGTAATATTAAAGAAGTTATGAATATTGTATCCCGGCTTTTTATGCTGCGCGGAGGGGGCCACCTAAGGTTTTCAACCTTGCATTCTGTGAAGGATGGCTTGCCCGATTCTGTATCTGGATTGCTGGCCAGTATTGATCAGCAGGTTTTCTTTGACGTGGAAGTTCCTCGTTATGGATTAGGAAAAGTGGGGTTTTTAGTACCTGGTGGTTAGTAGGTTTGTAACCAATATAGCCAGGGAACTATGTAGGTCAGAAATACTGTTTACTTGATTTTAGTAGGATATTTATATAAACAGTAAATGAATATATTCACGGATGATTCTACCTTAAAAATAATTATGCTGGGAGAATTAAAGCTATGCTTGGATCGCTAAAAAATATTTTTGGAGCAGGAGCTGAAGAGTTTCTGAATCGTTATAGCTTGGCAGGTCGTATTGGTGGCCTCGCGTTTGCTCCAATTCTAGCACTTGTCATGTTCTTGGTATTCAATTCTTATGGTGCCTATCAGGACTATCAGCAGAATGTGCGTATTGAGCGGCTTGCTGAGATTTCAAAGTTGGTGGGTAATGCCATTCATGAAACTCAAAAAGAAAGAGGGCTTAGCGCTGCTTTCATCGGAAAAGAGGGCTCTGAAGATACGGTAAAATTCTTGAAGGAGCAATGGCTTGTCACTGATGACTCTGTTGGAAACCTAAGCGCTGCTCTAAATAATGATTTAAGTGCTTATGGAGATAGCTTTGTTACAACAGCTGATGCAGCCCGTGAGGCTTTAGGTAGGTTTAAAGAAACGCGAGATTTCGTTTTAAATATTGATTTTCGTGCGTTTAATCGGGAAGTGTCCAGGCGTGAAGCATTGCTTTATGTGGAGCGGAACGTTTTGACTCCTTTGGTTCCTCTGGCCGATAATGCTGGTGTACGTTTTGCGAGCATAGAGAGTGATTTGGCTGCTTTGATTGAGCAGATGCTAGGCCTGGCATCAAGCGCAGAAATGAGCGCTAAACTTTCGTCTCTATCAACCTTGTTAAAAGTGAAAGAAATGAGTGCGAATGAACGGGCGCTCGTCGTTACAGCTTTCAGTGATGGTCTTTTTACACCTGAATCTTATTCCGAATTTCTTCGCCTTAAAGGTGCCCAGGATACATTCCTAACGGTTTTTCACAGTAGTGCTACTGCGGCTAATAACGAGGCATATGATAATACTGTGACGGGTGAGGCTGTTGTCGATGCGGAGGATGTCCGCATTTTTATTACTGACATGGAGGGTGGTGACATGACTGGGTCTGGTTATTCCGGCCTGGAATGGTACGAAATGTCGACAAGGAAAATTAATTTAATCAAGTCTGTTGAAGATATTGTGACTGCAGACATTGTGACTGATGCCAGTGATAAAGCATCAGGCGCATTTATTGAGGTGCTGATATTTGGTATTGTCGCAGCGGTTGTTGCTCTGCTCGCTTTTTTTGTGTTCATTGTTTCGAGAAGTATTTCAAAGCCTTTGTCAATGATGAATGAAGCTATGTTGAGCCTGGCTGATGGTGACATGGCTGTTGAAGTTCCATGCTTGGGTTACGGTTCAGAAGTAGGGCAAATGGCGAGTGCTGTAGATAACTTTAAGCAAGGTCGTATTGAGCGCCTTCGCCTTGAGGAAGACGCTCAAGAGGCAGAAAAAATTGCGCGTCAGCGTGAAGAAGAGCAGCGAATCGAAGCTGAAAAAGCGAAGCAGGTTGAACAAGAGCGAGAGTTAGAGACGAGCCGTCGCCGCCAGGCGAGAGCTGAAAAACTCGAGTCCAGAATTGCAGAGTTTGATCAGAGTATTTTACAAAAAATTGGCTCATTTAATACTGCAATCGCTGAGATGGAGCAAGCAGCTGTTACCTTGTCCGATACTGCCAAACAGACTGAAACACAAAGTGTCGCGGCTGCTTCGGGAGCATCCGAAGCTTCGCAAAACGTGCAAACGGTGGCTGCAGCGAGTGAGGAAATGGCCTCTACAGTTGCGGGTATTAACGAGCAGATGAATCACTCTTCCAAGATTACGGGTCAAGCCATGGATACGATTGATTCGACAGCACAAATTGCCGTTGAATTACAAAGCTCATCTAAAAATATTGGCAATGTCATTGATTTGATTAACGAGATTGCTGAGCAGACCAATTTGCTTGCTTTGAACGCAACGATAGAAGCTGCGCGTGCAGGCGATGCAGGTAAGGGTTTTGCTGTAGTTGCCTCCGAGGTTAAAGAGTTGTCCAACCAGACTTCATCCGCAACCAATGATATATCTGAGCATATTAAGCGGCTACAGGAAATTAGCGCGAACGTCGTGAATTCGGTTGACAAGACTCGGGATGCTTTGAAGGAGAACACTGAAGTTGCTCTTAATGTTACTGGAGCCGTTGAACAGCAGGCCCTCGCGACACAGGAAATCTCGCAAAATATTCAGCAGGTCGCCACAGGTACGGCTGATGCCAGTAACCAAATTACCCAAGTTCAGGGTGGAGCCGCTACTGTTCTTCGCTCATCTGAGCAGGTTCAGGTTTCATCTGCCAGCTTAGCGGGAGACAGCCGGGAATTGAAGTCTACTATTGAAGAATTTCTTTCTGATATTCGAGAAATCTAGCAATTTATCCCGCCCTGCTTTAAAGGGGGCGGGATAAATTGTATTTATAAAATCTAAAATATTATTTCTCGATCTTGTTAAGCGGGAATTCCTAGCAGTTCACTCTAATCAACTATGGGTGGCGGATATTACCTATGTAGCCACTTGGTCGTGGATTGTCGGGTGCTCAAACACATGCAAACAGATTTGATTATAGATACGCTATAGCAAGTAATATGGGTGCGAGGCAAGCGTAAGCGTCTCGCAAACCACCCCTAATCCGGCATATTCCACGAGGGTGTTCAAAACTCTGTGTCAACCTAACCAGCTTACAGGCTGATGTATTTGTTTAGGCGATCTGGAAAATGAATCGCCAATTGTGACAGGGTTAAATTCCAATTCTGAACAGGGTGTGTCCAGCGTTCAGATGCTTT
>JAGPUW010000008.1 GCA_018069465.1 Gammaproteobacteria bacterium
CTTAAATCCCTACGATTACCTGAAAGAAGTGTTCACCCGGCTGCCCAACGTCGAGACGGTTGACGACATTGAAAGGTTGCTGCCTTGGCGCTTGGAAATTACTGAGGTTTTTGCAACCCTGTAGTTGGTTTGGCGCTTACAGTGACGCTTATAAAATAGTACTTACTGGTGTTCTTATTAATTTCTTAACTTTTGGCATTGGAGAGGTAGTTTGGCGAGTAAATATTATGTGGTATGGGAAGGCCGATCGACTGGGATATTTACAGACTGGAATACCTGTAAGAAGCAGGTAGATGGGTTTGCTGGCGCAAAGTATAAATCCTTCAAAACACACAAAGAGGCTGAAGCGGCGTTTGATGGAAATCCCGGATATTCCAGGAAAAAGAAAGAAAACGGTAAACAGAAATCACCTTCGAAATCGACACTGCCAACACTTGACGGCGAACAAGTTTATAAGGTGTCTGCTGCTATAAAAATATTTACCGATGGCGCATGTAATCCAAACCCTGGCAAAGCGGGTTCCGGTATCGCTATATACCGTAATAATATTATTAGTGATCTTTGGTATGGCATTTACAATCCCGCAGGAACCAATAATACCGCTGAACTTAATGCCTTGCATCAAGCTCTAATGATGTCCAAATTAGAACTTGAGTCGGGCAACTCTGTCGCTGTTTTTTGTGACTCAAAGTATTCAATTCAGTGTGTTACTCAGTGGGCTTCGGGGTGGGAGAAAAAAGGTTGGAAGAAAGGGGGTAGCGAAATAAAAAATTTAGAGATAATAAAGGAAATGCATGGGTTATATCAGTCGATTAAAGAAAAAATAGACGTGTTTCATGTCAATGGTCACGTTGGAGTCGAGGGCAATGAGTTGGCTGACAGAATGTCAATACTCGCTATTGAAAAACAAGAAGAAAACTTTTGTGTGTATCGAGAAAAGATAGATATAGAGAAAATACTGTTAATGAGAGCAGGCTAGACCTTGTGAATAATCCTGCGTCACTGACATTGCTAAAAACCATAGCCGGGGCAGACTCGACTTAAACGCTAATCGGGACAGCCACTTAAGTGCCGATCAAAAAAAACCACACGCGCCCCACAGGCTGTGGAGGTGAGGGCTAAAAAAGGGTTTATAGTGGGTGCCTGATGATATCTGTTAAAGGAATCCACTCATGCGCACACGTAGGGATGACCGACTCTTGAAGCGCCTAAAGGCGGGAAGCTCGATTATCGCTCTTTCATTGTTGATAGCTTGCACCCCTGCGGATGAATCAGCTGAGACATCAAAGGTAAGTGAGCCCTTTATAAGCTCTCCTAAAGCGTGTGCCTCGGGACAGCTCAGTATAAAAACTGGCTATGGCGATTATCCTGGTTTGGACTGTTCACAGCTTGTAGACCAGGTTAATGATAATCCAGAAAAAACACACTATGGCTATCGACGTCAATGTAAAAAATTAAGCGGTACAAGTCATGTCCCGGAATCGGTCGCAGCAGTGCAGGTTAATGAATGTGCACCCATGCGCGAGTCAGATAAAGGAAGCAATGCCTCGATGTTGGTGTGCTGCCAGCTTCCAGAACCGGAAGTTACAGCAGAAATAATAGCCTACGAGGCGATACTTAATTGCCCAAAAAATCATCTTCAAGCGTTAGCAACGGGGTTGCATTATCCCAATAATAATTGTGCCGACGCTGCTAGCCGTGCCGAATTAGCTTTAAGCAGTTCACATTATCAAGGTGCCTGCGCTGCGGCGGCTAAGCCTTATACTCAGCAAAGACAAAGGGTGTTGGATGTCGCCGTCTTCACCTGTAAAAAAGACCAAGGAAGTTATCTTGACGTCGCGGTTTGCTGCTCTGCCACACTTCCGAAAGGTCGGTCAATGCATCCTCTCGAAATTCCTTCTGATATCTGGGAGGTTCTTCGAACCAACGACATCTTTGCTTTAAAAATACTGTTATCCAGAGAGCCCGGACGTGCACGAGAAACCGGCGATAAGGACATTACGCCGCTGCACCGCGCGGGGAGTTTGGCTGTCGTTAATGCACTTTTAGCGAAGCAGCCCAATCGTAATGCGCAAGATCTAGATGGATTTACACCTTTACACGCAGCGGTAATGGCCAACCGATACGAAATCGCGGCCCGCTTGCTAGATGTTGGAGCAAAGGTCGATGTTACATCGAAATTTGGAGATACAGCCCTTAGCTTTTCTAAAAAAGCAAAAATAGCGGAGCTTCTCCTGTCTCACAAAGCTAAGGTTAATGGCATCCAGTCATCTGCAGGCAGCCCATTACACTCTGCTGCTTTTTATGGCCGCACCGACGTCGCTGAGGTGCTTCTAGATCACGGCGCAAATATCAACAGCCTCGATGTCAATGGCGAAACTCCACTACATCGAGCGGCCTTTGCCTACAGCAGAACGAGTATTAATGTGGCGCGTTTACTGATTGATCGAGGCTCCGATGTTAACGCTAAGGCGAAATCGCAAGGTCAAAAAACACCCCTGGATATGAGTGACAAGGCAGAAATTAGAGCTTTTATTATTTCGAAGGGTGGCATAAGTGGTCGGTAGCGCAGCAACTTAACTATGACACCCAGCCTGAGCTTATAAATGGCTGCCCTAATTGTGTATTTATAGTTCGGATCAATAGCAAGTTGCCCAGCAAATGGCCACCTTGCTACGCCCTCGTTCAAGCCTGTAAATAAGCAATAATTTTTGCATTGACCTCGTCGGGTCGTTCTAAATGCATGAAGTGACCAGTGCCTTCCAGTACCACTTTTTCAAGCCCCTTGGTAAAGAGATGATCCATGCCCTCGAAGGTATCAAGACGGCCGGGGCGGTCGCGGGTGCCGTGAAAAGCGAGGCAGGGCACGGTTGTCGGCGCGGTTATTTTTTGCGTCAATTCAGCGAGTTTTGGATCGGCCCCTGCGGGGTTAAATGTGTGCCGATAATAATTGATGGCGGCTTCGAGTGTGCCCTCGTTGCGGAAGGTGTCTTTAACGCCAGCGATAAGATCGGCGGGGATAGTAAATTCGGGCGATGCATCCTGCCACCAGCGCAGGAGAAAATCGTAATCATTGTGTGCCACAGCCTGTGCGGCACTGGGCATTTGAAAAAAGTAGGCGTGCCAGCCGCCCTTAATGACTTCGTAATCGAGACCCATTTTGCCGAGTAGGGCGCCGGGGTGGGCGATGGCGATGGTGACAATTTTATCGATTTTTTCAGGCACAAAGGCCGCCGCACTGTAGGTGGCAAAAGCGCCCCAGTCATGACCAATCACTGCCGCTGCGTGGCCGTCGCCTAAGGCGTCGATTAAAGCGGCGACATCAAGACCCAGTAACGCCGAATCATAACGGCCATCGGGGGCGAGGCCTGTCGGGGCATAGCCGCGCATATAGGGTGCGACCACGTGGTAGCCCGCAGCGGCCAGTAGCGGCATCAGCGAACGGTAAGTGTCGGCATTATCCGGGAAGCCGTGCATGCAAAGCACCAGCGGGCCTTCGCCCACCTCTAAATAATGAAAGTCGATGCTATTGGCGCTAATGCTGCCCCTGGTTATTTCACGCATACTGTGTCCCTGTTGCTATTATGGAGGTTGTTGACATAAATTATTTTGCCACAGCTCGGCGGGGACGCAAATAATATTTTGTTGTGGCGCTGCGGGCTTGCGTGCAGGCACCGTTTGTTTGCGGATACTGCCCAAGGCAGCTACTTTTATTCTTAACGACGTGAGTGAATATTATGACGGTAAAACATGTTCTCGATGGCATTAAGGTACTCGACTTTACCCAGTACCTTGCCGGCCCTACGACGACTCGGCTCATGGCCGAGATGGGGGCTGAAATTATCAAGGTGGAGTGGGGGCCCCACGGTGACCCGGTGCGTGGTGTGGGCTACATTAAAAACAAACGCAGTGCCTATTACATTCAACAAAATCGCGGTAAGCAGAGTGTTTGTCTCGACTTTAGTAAAGATGAGGCGAAGGATATTATTAAGGAAATCGTTCCCCACGTTGATATCGTTATGGAGAACTTTTCACCCGGTGTCATTGCCCGTCTGGGCCTTGACTGGGATACGGTGCATGCCCTCAACCCCGAAGTGATTATGTGTTCACTCTCGGCCTTTGGGCAGACCGGGCCGCTGGCAAAACTACCGGGCTTTGACTACATCGCCCAGGCTTACTCTGGTGTCACCAGCATGATTGGCGAAAAAGATGGGCCAGCCTATTTGCCAATGCTGGGGCTGGGCGACGTCAACACCGGCGTGCACGCGCTGTCTGCCATTAATGCCGCGCTATTTCACCGCGAGCGCGGTTACGGTGGTCAGTATCTGGATATCTCACTGCTCGACTCCTATTTCCACTGCCATGAAGTCAATGTGCAAATGTACAGCGCTAGCGATGGCCATATCGAGCCGACGCGCTCTGGTCAGCACCATTTTGCCGTTAGCCCCCTGGGCCTGTTTAAAGGTAAAACCACACAAATTGTTATTATCGCCATGATTACCCAATGGCCAAACCTTTGCGCGGCCATGGGTCAACCCGAGCTAGCTGAGGACGAGCGCTTTAAAGACCTGCGTGAACGCGTTAAAAACCGTTTCGAGCTGGTTGAGATTATCGAAGCCTGGCTGGCCTCCATGCCCAGCGATGAGGAGTCGATTCGCGTGCTAGAGAAACACCGCGTGCCCGTAGCGCCGATGCTGACCGTGGCCGAGGCCATGAATCACCCGCATTTGAAAGAGCGGAAAACGGTGAGAACCGTTTCTGATCGCAGTTTTGGTGAGGTAGAAATACCCGGTGTGCCGCTGCGCTTTTCGCAATTTCCCGAGCTGCTCGATCTTGAAGCGCCATTTCTTGGTGAGCACAATGCTCATGTGCTGAGCGAACTACTGGGCTACAGCAGTGAAAATATTGCCGAGTTAGAAGAGCAGGGCGTCTTGCTATCTCGCGATAAAAGTTAGAAAAGTGCGTTAGGGGGTAGCCATTTTATTGTGATCAGTTGCCCCCTCTTTTTACGACTATCGATAGTTGAATACTGCCAATAGTTTGCCTGGGTATTATGATGGGGCTATGAAAATGTTGATGACAAAACGATCAGCTTTGAGGACAGGGCTTAACACAGCGGGCCGTTTTGCTCTGCCTGGCGCCTTGTTTTTAGGGGCTTCCCTCTTTTGCGCTGCAGAAGAAGCACTTAGCGCTGCAGAAAAGCCGGCAGCGACGATTGCCGAAAGTGGCCAGTCGCTAGAAGCTCCGGCGCAAAAAACATTGATCTATAAATCAGTTGATGCCGAGGGCCGCGTCAGTTTTGGCGATCATCCCGGGGCCAATGCCGTAGAACTTGAAACGCTGGAGCGGCCTCGTTATCAGCAAAACGCCTCCCCCGAAGAGCTGCAAACTCGCATCGACCAAATGGCTGCTGCCACCCGTCGTTTACAGGAAGACCGAAAGTTGCGAGCAAAGCTGCGCCAACAAGAGGCTGAGGCGAATAAACCTTACTCCCAGCCGCCTATCGTCGTGGTAGAACAACCGGTTTATCGGCCTCGGCGCGTCATCAAGCCCTATCCCTATCTTTATAAACCCCATCGCTCGGGTTCATCACTAGGGCTTCATCTTGGTGGCGGCAATTCAAGCTTCCACTACGGCCTTTCCTACGGTAGCCCACCAAGGCACAGCGAGGGCCGGCTCAGAGAGGAGAGGCGCATTGAAACGCCTTATCGCCGTGAACAAGGGCATATCCGCTCCTCAGCCCTTATCAAGCGTCCTCAAAAATAAGCAGATCGCTTATTCGACGTCACCCTTTTCTACGTCGACAGGTTTATCGTCAAATGTTTTTTTACCGCTGAACATGGCAGAAATTATATTATTTTTTTCTTTTATCTCACTCATGACGACGACGAAAATATGCAGGGCAACGCTCAGGCAAAGTAGATAAAAAGCGTATTTATGGGTGTTAATAAAGGGCTTTCTAAAAGCTCGCATCTCTTTATAAGCCTGGGGGTCTACATGCTCTTTTGAACCCGCTGTGACTACGACCAGCTGCTGGTTGTCCTGCCCCGACACGGTGACCCACTCGGCAAAGTGACGGCCAAAAGGTGGCATATATAAATCGCTTCCCGCTAAAACTAAACCGCTTATGGCCTGGGTAATCAACAAAATAAAAAGGCCGCTAATCATCAATCTGGCCAGGGGGTTGTGGCCCAGATAGGGCGGGGGACGTTTATCTCTTAGCCCCGTAAGGTAAGCACTCAAGACCTTTTTATAGCCTTTTCCAAAGGGTAGTATCGCCGCCCATCGGGCATAGGGGCTGCCTATAAAGCCCCATAGTATTCGCCAGCTGAGATTGAATACAAAGATATAGCCTATGTAGACGTGCAGGGTTTTTAATAAAATTTTACCGTCGGGACTGACACCAAAATTTTTATTAAAATATATCATCAGTCCGAGGCCGATCAGGCCGATTAGACACAGCACATTGACCCAGTGAAAAACTCTTACCGTGCGATCCCACACAGGATAAGCTTCGAGGGCGGACTTATGTTTAGTGTTTGTTCCCATGCTTGACACTCCGGTATTTATTCAGCGAATAGCATTTTAAGATGACGATTTAAGCGGGTATTATCTTTTGTCGAACACTGCTGGGTTTTCGTGGCGGCTCAAGATTTGCTGCACTGAGTAAAATTATTTCGATTTCTTCGGTAATTTCCTCCTGGCGTAGGGTATTGCTGCGACGCAGTAGTTCGTCCGCTTTGTCGTCGAGTTGTTGCACGGCGCTTTCAAGATGGCTGACGCGACGTTGGTTTTCAGCCATCAGCGACAGGTAAAGGGTTTCGTGTAGGGTGGCGAAAAGGTAGCGATCAATTAAATCCCTGCAGAACTTCTCGGGCGCAAGATTTAGCTGGGGTGGCTGAGTAAAGGCTGGATTGCGCTGGCGCTGCGACTCGAAGGGCGGTAGCACCTGAGTGCTAATAATTTCTTGCCTGTCGGGATCGTGATAAAGAATGCGCAGCGCTAAGCCTGTGTTTTGCGCCTGTAAACGCTTCAGTGTATCGACGATTTCTATCAGTGTATTTTCGATGTCTTCAACAACACTGACCCCATCGAGGGGGTTCAATGCGCTTTGTTTTACCAGTAATGGGTCTGTTGCCAGTAGCCCACAAAGTTTATTGCCGACAGCGATTATGCTCGCGCCTTGTTGCCCAGTAGCCGCCTCTTTAGCTTGCTCAAGGTGAAGGGCTGCGGGCAGGGCTTCGTTAAAGTTACCGCAAAAGCCACGCTCTGAACCCAGCAATAAATAAACCTGTTTTGGCTGCGGAGCCTGGTGAAGACTGTCTGGGTAAAAGTTTAAAAAGTCCTCGGCGACACGGTGTATATGATCCACCACAGCGCGTTGGGCATCGATAAAAGTAGTGAGTTTTCGGGTTTCCATAAAGGCTAGAGCCTTCATTGAACTCATGATTTCCCGTGTTTCATCGAGACGGTGGCGGTGTTGCTCCAGTTCGCGCCGTCGACTCATGGCAATAGGCCTGGCATCAGTGAGTGGCTGACAAGTTGCGCCCACTCTTCACGGGGACTGTCGAGAGTCAGCTGACTGCTGTTAAGTACCTTATTTAGCGTGTCGAGCATGGCTGGCAGGTTCTCGGCTGGGCAATTATCGAAGTGACCATCGTTAAATGCCACTAACCAGAGCATCTGAAACTCTATGCTCAGTGGGCTGAAACGTTCCTGCTTGAAAATTTCACGCAGTATTCGCCCCCGCTTAATCGCCTTTTCCATCGAGCTTTCGAGGCGTGCACCGAAACGGGTAAAGGTCTCTAGCTCAAGAAATTGCAGGTAGTCGAGTTTCATTTGCCCGGCTTCCATTTTGATGCACTTATGCTGGGCCTTACCGCCGATACGCGATACCGATTTGGCAATATCAATGGCGGGGCGAAAGCCGGCGGTGAACAAATTGCGCTCTAAATAAAACTGTCCATCGGTAATGGAAATAAGATTGGTGGGAATATAGGCGGCGATTTCACCCTGTTCGGTTTCGACGATGGGCAGGGCTGTCATACTGCCGCCGCCATGGGCTGCATTCAGGCAGGTGGCGCGTTCAAGTAAACGAGCGTGGATGGAAAAAATATCTCCGGGATAGGCTTCGCGACCCGGTGGGCGGCGCAGTAGCAGAGACAGTTCGCGATAGGTTTTTGCATGTGTGGCCAGATCATCGTAAACCACTAATGTGTCCTTGCCCTGCTGCATCCAGTACTCGGCAATGGCACAGCCGGCGAAGGGTGCGAGGTGTTGCAGGCCGGGTAAAGCGGTGGCTTCGGCAACGACCAGGGTGGTGTAGTCAAGCGCACCGTAGCTGCGCAGAATCTCAATAGTATTGACCACCGTTGAACGTTTCTGGCCGATCAATACGTAAACACAGTTAAGGGATTTACCGCGCTGGTTAAGCACGGTGTCGAGGGCGATTGAGCTGCGCCCCAGGCCCTCGTCACCAATCAATAACTGGCGCTGCCCCTTGCCAATGGGGATCAGGGTGTCGATGACTTTAATCCCTGTATAAAGGGGTTTTTCAACAAAGTCTCTGGCGACAATGGGTGGCGATGGTCGCTCTAGTGGCAGCCGTACACTGCAATCGGGTTCTGGGCCGCCATCCAGTGCTTGCCCCAGCGGGCCAATAACGCGTCCCAGTAATGCGTCGCCGACCTGCACACTTAAGGTGTGCTGGGAGGGATAGACCACGGTGCCGGATGACAGCGATTCACTTTCGTGCAGTAACACGGCGCCGATCAACTCTTCGTTGAGATCAAAAACCATGGCCTGACTACCATCGGCGAACAGCAGTAGATCTTCCATCGCCACCGAGGGCAGGCCGCTGATCCAGACGATGCCGTCACCAACGGAAACTACCGTACCCTGCTCACTAATACGCAGGTTGAGGCGGTAGTGTTCGAGCCACTGGGCCTGTTCATCTAAGCGCTCGGTGGGGAGGGTGTTTTCAGTGCTCATGATTGAAACCGACAAAACCTGAGAGCTCGTCCTGTAGATTTGTTGCCAGCACCCAGGCGGCGATATTGATGCGTAGCCCGGCAATAATGGCTGGATCCTGGCGATAGATAAATTCGCCCTTCACCGACAGATTTTCTTTACAGGCGAGTTCCAGTGCCTGCCGGGTAGTGGCGTCGAGGGGATAAGCACTGGTGATAGTGGCAGCGTTGGCAGTTGAACCGTTTATAGTTGCACTGTTTATAGTTGAGCTGTTTGTAGCGTCGCTTTCACCATTGACCTTGCGCAGCTGCGCGAGTTGCTGGGCGGGTAAGTTTTTAAGTTGCTGCACTAACAACGCCACCAGTTGTTTTTCAAGCTCTGGCCCGGCAACGCTGGAGAGCAAGTGGCTGGCAAATTGTGCGCCCTGTTGCAGGGCTGTTTCGACAATTTGCTGGCTATCGTGTTCGAGTTGTCGCTGGATAAGGACTTTTTCTTTTTCTCTTTCGGCCTCCAAATCTGCCTGCAAGACACGCATTTGCGCTTCGCGTTCTTTTTGAAGACGGGTGTCGAGTGTGCGCTGGGCCCGTTGTTTTTCCAGCTCCCAGTCGGCCAGACGCTCTTCGTACTGTTGCTGTAATTTTTGCGCATCTTTTTGCAGTGCGTCGGCCTTGGCGACGGTGTCGTCTATACCGGCTTTGCGACGGGCGATAACGTCTAACACGGGTTTGTAAAAAAAGCGCTTGAGGATCCACACCAGCACTAGAAAATTAATGATTTCCAGAATAAAAGTGGAGCTATTGAGTTCCAAGTTGGCAATCCTCCTGCTGGGCCGTTCTATTTCTTAGCACAGTGTTTTAGCGCAGATTATTTCGGTAACAAATATTCCAGCAATGGGTTGCGGAACAGCACGATGAGCACCACTACCAGCACATAGATGGCCAGTGATTCAATCATCGCCAGGCCGATAAACAGGGTGCGCATAATGGCTCGCTCGGCCTCAGGCTGGCGGGCCAGTGCATCCAGAGCAGAACTAATAGCGCGGCCCATGGCCAGGGCGGGCAGCAGTACGCCAATGGCGATGCCGAGAACCGCGACTGCCGTCGAGACGGTGATAAAAGTGGATAACTCAGGCATTAACTAATCTCCTTGCTGTTTTTGTCTTGTTGTTTCTGCTGGCTTATTTGTTGGGACTGTATGCCGCCGGCAACAAAGATCAGCGCCAACATACCGAAAATATAGGCCTGCACCAGGGCTTCAATAATATGGAGCATGAGAATGGGTATCGGTGCCAGAAAGCCGGCGACCAGTAGAATTAACAGCGCCGTCATTTCCAGACTCATCATATTGCCGAACAGGCGTACCGCCAGAGCGATGGTGCGGGTGATTTCGCTAATGATATGAAAGGGCAACATAATGGGACTGGGACGCAAATAGTGGTGCAGATAATTATTCAGGCCCTGTGTGCGAATGCCAAACCAGTGAGTGGAGAAAAACACCAATATGGCCAGGGCCGCAGTGGCGGACAGGTCACGGGTGGGTGAGTGAACGCCGGGCAGCAAACCGCTCAAATTGGCGATAACAAGAAATAACCACAGTGTGCCGATAAACGGCAGCAGTTGGCGAGTGTGTTCGGGTGCTACCTGCTTAATGGCCGCTTCAATAGTGCTGACAATACCTTCGGCCATGGTTTGCACAGGCCCGGGTTGTAGCGTTAGCGAGCGGCTGATTAGCCCGGCGACAACAGCGCAAAGAGCCATAATGACCCAGGTGGTCAGCACCGTGTTGGTGATTTCCACGGGGCCGATCTGAAACAGAAGGCTGGCATCAATTCCTTCGTTGTTCATGACTTATTCCCGCTCCCGAATAAACAGATACACATTCACCGCACCGACCACTACACCGACAAATAATAGACTCATGGTCCAGCGAATAGAATAACCCGTGGCGAGGCCATCTAGCCAGCGTCCCAAATAGGCCCCGGCAACCAGGGGTAAAACAAAAATTAAACCCAGGGTGCCGGTATACACCGTTTGAGACATCAGCGTGGGCCTATCCTTTTCTGCCTGCTTCATGCGTTGGGCCTGAAGGGCTAATTTTTTTTGTAGCGCTTCATTTTTGCGCATTTTCTCATCGCTGTTCACAGGGGGCTTTGTCCTTCGCGAGCACTGTCCCAAAGGCGTTTGAAGAGTTCCTCTTCCATCTGGCGCAGGCTTTTTTTCGCGAGCCTCTGCTCACCTTGCTCAGCGGCCAATTGCTGGCGCAGCAGGGTGCTAAGTTGTTCATAATCATCGCTGATCATATAGCGCTCGGTACTGATTGATAGTTCATTATCAAGGCAATAGAGCAGGCCGCCGGGCAGGGCTAAATACTGCCAGCTTTGGTCGCCGATACGAAAGCGTGCCAGGCCAAATACCAGTGAGGTCATCATCCGCGTATGGCCGGCGAGAATGCCAAAGCTGCCGGACTCATCTTCACCCACAAAGCTACTTAGGCCCTCGAAACGCTGGCTTTTTTCCGCGTCCTGCAAGTGCAGATTAAAAAGTTTCACAGGCTGCCCTCAGCCACTCATGGAGCCGCGCATGTAGCAGCTCTCTTCCGGCAGGTCATCAAAGCGGCCGAGTAAAAAGCCCTCGCAGTCATCAAGCGTTTGCGTGAGCGGTACTGACATACCTTCAATACCAGTGCGGGCAGTGATCACCCGAAAGGGCTGGGTTAAGTAACGTTGCAGTTTGCGCGCCTGCATAATAATGCGCCGGTCTTTGGCGGATAATTCTTCAATGCCGAGCATGGTGATAATGTCCTCCAGCTCGTGGTAGCGCGCAAGGTGGCCGCGCACGCCTTCGGCAATGTCGTAATGGCGGCTGCCGAGTGTGTGGCGATCCATTAATTTACTGTTCGATTGCAAGGGGTCCACCGCCGGATAAATACCCTTGCCCGCCTGTGCGCGGGAGAGAATCACTGTGGTATCGAGATGGCTGAGAATGGCGCTTACTGCCGGGTCGGTCATATCATCGGCCGGTACATAAACCGCCTGTACCGACGTGATGGCGCCGTCGCGAGTGGACTGGATGCGATCCTGCATTTCCGCCACCTCCGAAATCAAGGTTGGCTGGTAGCCGACCGTCGCTGGCATGCGACCCAATAAACTGGATATTTCACTGCCGGCCTGAACAAAGCGAAAGACATTATCCATAACAAACAGCACTTCTTTGTGCAGAGAATCGCGTAGGTATTCGGCGTAGCTGAGTGCCGACAAGCCAACGCGAAAGCGTACACCGGGGGATTCATCCATCTGTCCAAACATCATCAGGGTTTGGGGCATAACCCCGGCATCTTGCATTTCATGCCACAGCTCATGACCCTCGCGGGTGCGCTCACCAACGCCCGCAAATACAGAGACGCCCTGGTGCAAAGTGGCAATGGCGTGCATAAATTCCATCACCAGAACAGTTTTACCCACCCCTGCACCACCGAAGAGCCCGGTTTTACCGCCTTTGATAAAGGGGCAGAGCAGGTCGATGACTTTAATGCCAGTTTCGAGAATGCCGCTGGCCGCGATGGCATCTTTTAAGGGGCCGGGGCGACTGTGGACATTGCGGTATTGCTCTGTAGAGAGGGGGGGGAGGTCATCTAGAGGCTCGCCAAAGACGTTGAGCAAGCGGCCCAGGCAGTCGGGGGTAACGGGCACATGCAGTGGGGCGCCGGTGTCGTACACGGGTGTACCACGTTGTAAACCCGCCGTTTGGTGGAGGGTGATGGCGCGAATATGTTGTTGATCGATATGTTGGTGAACTTCAAACAGATAAGTCACGTGGTCAATCGAGGCGCGCAAGGTTTGATTAATCCGCGGCGGTTGCTGGCAGGCAATGACAACCACGGGGCCGTGGACCTCGGTGATATAGCCGATGGCTGTACTTTTAGCGTCCTGCATAGCGTTATCTTTGCTCATTAATTAGAGACCAGTGGCGATTAAATCGCAAACTAAAACTCATATTCAAGGGCGGTTTTAATAGTAAGGTCAGGACTGTCACTACTGATTGCAAAGCTGGCCCCCAGCTCCCAGCGCAGTCTTCTGGCGGGCCCCAAAATTTCACGACCCATTATCAATGGGCCGATGCCTTTGTAGTCTTGACCGGAGAAAAATTCAATTGCGGGTTCAAAGCGGGGAGAGTGACGATAGCGCATTTGCAGGGCCAGCTTGCTTTCCAGTTCGTCGTCGATCTTATCACCCCATTCATAAATTGCCGATAGATTGGCCGCGCCTATTAGTCGCCCCCATTGGTGCTCGACAAGTAGTGTGCTCGCTGCCTCCCACGCATCGCCCTCTTCCTTTTCCAGCTCGAATAGCAGACCCCAGTCTGCTGCATATTCTCCCTGTTCAGTTATTTGCCATTTAAGCTCGGCCTCGTAAGCTTCTATGGCAAAGGCATCACCGCCGTCTTTATGGGCGATTAAATAAATTTCGCCAAACCAGCTATCGGAGAGTGATTGACCGTATCCGAGTTTGACTTTTTGCTGGTCGTTATTATTGTCGTCCTTCTCGTAGAGGGTGCGCAGTTCAATTTCCTTTTCAAGTGGCTGTACATAGGGGTGATAAATTTTACTCACTACTGAGCCATCGGCCAGTAGGCTAAGTGGAGAGAAAAAACTGCACAGATAAATAAATAGCAGGCTTATTTTTATGCCCGCAGGAAAAGCCTTGTGGTTTTTAAGGTTCATGGTTCGATATTGACTTCTCTGTGGCTAGCGCTGCTGTAAAAATGATAGGCAACAAGGGCGATTAGCAGTGAAATGAAGACGCTGCCGGTGTAAATGCCGACTTGTAGTGGGCTGGGTGTCGCCTCGTAACCAATCAGGGCATAGAGTAATTGGCCGGTAATGGAGGGTTCTGCTATCCAGCTGGAGGTATTCCACAGGGGTGGCTGGGAGGGTAGCCAGTCGGCCTGCATCATTAACATGCTCGCCTGGGAGCACATGCTGGCACCGATTAAAACGAGTAGGCCAAGGGCGACGATCAGGGCTAGTGACTGACGTAAGGCACTGAGGAGGAAGTAAAAAAGCGCACCAAAACTAAAACCTACGCCGGCACCGATAATAGAGCCAATAACCCCACTACTGAGGCCTTCTTGATGGTGAAAAAAACTGGAAAAATAGATCAGTATTTCAGACCCTTCGCGAACCATACTGAGGCTGAGTGCCAGGCCCATAAAAAATAACAGGGGCTTATGGTTTTTTTCAGGACATAAATAAAGTTTAAAAAGCTGTGATATCAGCACTAAAATCACAATGTAGATCAACACCTGTAAAGCCGCATTACTCAGCTCATAGCCCAGGCCCTCATTGAGATTCGATATCCAGCGCAGTTGCCAGGCGAAAAGCAAGGCGCCAACAATGCCGGCACTGATACTCATACGCAGCCAATGGTAGCCAATGCCGGAAGAGCGAATGGCAGCTAGTAGCGTGGCTATCAGCAGGGCCGCTTCCAGTATTTCCCGCAATACAATAATGACACTGGTTAGTAACATGGTGCTTTACTCCACAATCACTTTGCCCTGGGCCGTTTTTGGATTAAATTCACCAAAAAAAGGGTAGATGCCAGGCGAGAGAGGGCCAATAAAAATAGTCGTAGAGCTGTTACCCATAATGACTTTTTCACGATTTAACTCCCAGCTTTCAAATTCTTCAGGGGTGGCGTCGCGGTTGTGCACCCGTAGTTTGACCTTGGTATTGGCTGGAATGATGATTTCGGAGGGCACAAACAAATGTTGTTCAATGGTGATTTCTATAAGGGGTTTTCCCGCCTGCGTCAGTGGCGATAATAGTAAAAAAACAAATAGCCAGGCAGCGCTTTTACCCAGCTCGGGCCAAGCCTTTAAGCAGTGATTATTACGCATTAGTTACCCTGTGTTTTTAGGTTCATAGCCCGGCGTTGCCAATCTATAGTGAGTCTCGTCAAGGTATTAATCGCCGCTGCTCAGCTAAGGTGGGGAAAACAATTTCAATCGCCAAACCCGTAGCAAAACTTGAATTTTTAAAATGAATCTCGGCCTGATAAAGGTCGGCAATTAACTGCACAATGGATAAACCCAGGCCACTGCCCTGTTCGCTAGAATCGTGGCGGTCACCACCGATACGGTAAAAACGCTCAAACACGCGCTCTCGCTCGGCCCTATCCATGCCCGGGCCTGAATCCATCACGGTGAGGCTGACCTTGCCTTCTGTTTTTTCAATAATAACTTGAATGTGGCCCTGCTCAGGGGTGTATTTATTGGCATTGCTTAATAAGTTTTGCAGCGCGGTGGTGAGGGTGAAAGGGTCGCCATTAATAATACAGGCCTCGCCAAGTAGCTCGATAGACTGCTTCTTACGCTCGAAAGTACTGTATTGATCGGCAATAACCTGTCGGGCCAGCTCGCTGATATCAAGGGGGGCCATTCTTGCCTGGTAGTGTTCGGGCGAAATACGGTAGAGCAAAAGGATCTGTTCTATCAAATGCCCCAGCCCGCTGGCTTCATTTTGTAGCTGTACAAGTACGGGGTGGTCAGCGGGCAGGTCTTGACTGAGATTGTGAATGTGCATCTTCAGTGCGGCGATCGGTGTGCGCAGTTCGTGGGCAGCATCGGCGCTGAGTCGACGTTCTCTGGCGACAGATAATTCCAGCCTTTGCAGTAGCGCATTGATGGCATCGACAACAGTTTTCAGCTCTTTAGGTGGGTTATCGAGTGCCAGTACGGATAGATCGTCCACCTGTTTTTTTTGCAGTTCATCAGCCAGGCGACGCAATAAGCTCAGCCCGTGGCCAATAATTATCCAGATAAACAAGCCCGCTATGGGCAGGCCAATAACGGTCGCCGCCACAGACTCAACAACAATATTGTCCGCCAGAAGGAAGCGCACATCGGCACGCTCCGCAACAATAATCCAATGTGGACTCTCGGCTTTATGGTGAACCAGAATACGCCAACGATAGCCCTCAAAATTTTCATCGTGAAAGCCCTTTTTAAAAGCAGCGATGGCCTGAGCAGGGCTATTTGCCGAATGGTAGAGCAAGGTCTTTTCATCCCGCCATACCTGGAAGGCAATATGACTGCCACGCTGTTGTGGGGTAGATAAGGTTTGCCGGCCACTGTTTTCACTGTAGATAGCGGCAATAAGACTCGCGGTGTCGCTTAGCTGTTGGTCAAACAGGGCTTGCGCTGCAGCCATGCTGGAGCGATAACCGTGCAGTGCCGCGAGAAAACTGGTCAAGGTCATGGCCGATAGCACGGCGATAATTAAATAGGAGCGAATAGATTTCACAGGGTTTAGCGCTTCATCACAGCTGTTTTATGGTTTCTCAATAGTGTAGCCGACACCGCGCACCGTTTTAATCAGTTGAGCCCCAAGTTTTTTGCGCAGGTGGTGAATATGCACTTCAATAGCATTGCTGGCGACTTCTTCCCCCCAGCTATAAAGCTTGTCTTCGAGGCTATCGCGGGTGAGAACCTTACCGGCATTGAGCAGCAAAGATTTCAGCATCGTATATTCGCGGCGCGATAAGTCGACCTGCTTGCCGTCTTGTCTGACCTCAAGTGTTGCGGTGTCGAGGCTGATATTGTGGCTTTCGATTTTGCTCGTGCTGGCCGTACCGAGGCGGCGTTCAAGCACGCGCAGGCGAGCTTCGAGTTCTTCAATTTCAAAAGGTTTACACAAATAATCGTCGGCACCGAGATCGAGGCCGGTCACCCTGTGTTCAATGGCATCTCGGGCGGTAAGAATTAATACCGGCAACTCGCTTTCACCCTGGCGAATTTTTCGCAGCACATCGAAGCCGTCCATATCGGGCAAGCCTAGATCGAGGATGACAAGGTCGGGCCTGTCGTTTTCTACCGCCGCCAGTGCTTGCTGGCCTCTGCTGACATGATTGACACTAAAGCCTTTATTGGACAGAGCAAGACTTAGCCCCGAGGCCAGGGATGGGTTGTCTTCTACCAGCAGTAGTCGCATGGGCATTAATACCTAAAACGTTGGCGCGTAATATAAAGGTTTTTGGAGCCGGGGGAAGCTTAGATTAACGCTGGTTAAGCAGGTTGGCACTTACGGCTTGATCAGCGCTTCTTTTATTTTTTGCGTGCCTCGACCAGAAGTTTCGCAACCTCTGCCTGGCGACCTTTATCGGCAAGGGGGCGCTGGGGGCGCGGTGCTACATTTTGTGCTTTTAATAGATGCTGCTCTGCCTTACCAAATTGCTTTTCACCGAGCAGGTATTGGGCGTAAAAGTAGTTGCTATCGATACCGTCGGGGTTAATGGCCAGCGCTTTCGTTAATAGTTCTTCAGCCTTTTCATCGTCGCCAAAGCCTATCGGCCAGCCGGGCACCTGGTAGTAGAGCGTGCCGAGGCTGGTATAGGCCGATCCCTGCAGTGCATCGCCATCAATGCCGATGGCGCGATCCAAATCTTTTTTGGCTGCCTTGGCGTATTTCAGTGCCCCGAGCCCACCTTTAACACCGGCAAAGGTTGATTTGATAATACCCGACCACACCCAGATGCCCGCTTGCCCGCCCTGTGCATGGCTTGCCGCTTCGACATCCGCAATTAACTGTTCAAAAGTCTTAATCTGGGTTTTACCGTTTAACTCATAGTTGGCGACTGCCCAGCGCTTTTGCAGGTCGGCAATGGTGGCTGATGCCTTGTCGGCGCTGCTTGCAGTGGCATTGTTCTGGGCAAATATAGGGGTACTGAATAAGATTAAACTTAAAAGAATAAGGATTTTCTGCTTCATTTTTTAGCCCTTCTCTGATTTGGCGATACGACGAATAATACTTAACTGTTTACTCAAACTTGAATCAACGAGTTTGGGTAGCAGACCGTTGAGGCGAGCGAAGAATTTTTCCGGCCAACCGACGTAGCAATTTATCTGGTTTTTTTGCAGCTGCTTGAGCAGCGCTTTGGCAACCACTTCGGGTTCATCAACCGCATTGCCCAACTCACTGTTAAGTGCGGATACGCGATGGCTATTAATCGCCGTATTGGTGGCTCGTGGTGCCAGATAAAACACCTGTAAGCCCGTATCTGCCAGCTCTCGGCGCAGTGCCTGAGTATAACCGCTGAGTCCAAACTTGGTGGCACAATAGGTGCTAAAACCCGGATAGCCAATAGCGCCGAATGCGGAGCCAATATTGACGATGCCACCATTTTTGGCGCTGAGTAACAAGGGTAGTAAACGCCTGGTGAGTAAGATAGGGGCACTGAGGTTAAGCGCTATTAATTCGACGATTGCCTGCTCACTTTGATCTTCGATCATTGCAAAGGCGCTGCCCCCTGCATTATTAATGAGTAAATCGATGGGGCCATTGGCGACACAAACATCAAATAATATGTCGCGGCCTTGCGCTGTCGATAGGTCGGCGGCAACAAAGCTGTGCTCGCCCTGCAGCGAAGCTGCCAGCGTCTCAAGTTTATGGCTATTTCGCCCCACTAAAATCAGCCGGGCACCGCTTGCCACCAAGGCTGCAGCCATCGCCTGACCAATGCCACCGGAGGCCCCGGTTAACACGACTTTTTTATTTTTTAGGTCCATTTATCATTCTCTTTAATTATTCTTTTATGCGGTGAGTGCCATTAGTATTTGTGTTAATTAGTGTGTGTGATTAGGCAATGGCGCGACCCTGTTCAGGGTCAAGGCTGCGAAACATATCGCCGTAGAGTCGATAAAAAACCTGTGCGCTGTGAATAATCTGTGCCTGTTCCTCGGGGTCGCTAATTTGATCCATTAAACCGGCAAATAGTTTCACATGTTCAATGTCGAGAGCGCCATGGGAGCGCAGGTAGGAAAAGGCATTGTCAGGTAATTGCAGGGAGGTTTGAATAACGCTCGCCGCTGCGTCGGCGATATTAATACTGGTGCCTTCTAACACGTGTACCATGCCGAAAAACGCCAATGGATTGACTCGCTGTACGCTGTCGTAGGCGTAGGCGACGAGTAATTCTGTCGCCAGATTGGGGGCTTTAAGGCGGGCTTTTTCGGCGTCAAAACCAGCGGCGTTGATGTCATCGAGAATCCACTGTTCGTGGCCAAATTCCTCTTCAATGTATTCTGCCACGGCTTTGAGTAGCCAGCCCTTGTCGTCGGGCAAGCGGGAACCCACGGCCATTAATAAGGGCACGGTATGTTTAACGTGCTGGTAGGCTTGTGAGAGGAAGGCGGCGTAGTCTTCTTTGCAAATATCGCCGCTGAACATGCGGGTAAATATGGGCGCGGCCATCAAATACTGCTGATCTGTTTGTGTTGCTTGGCGCAGTGAATCGTAAAAACCCATGATGGCTAGTGCTCCTGCTGGCTTTCGTAAAGGGCATTAATTTCAGTGGCTAATAAGCCTTGAATGGCCTGGCGTCGAGGCCGACCATTAGCGGTCAATAATTGGCTGTCACTACTCAAGGCGTATTGTAAGCGGTGCCAGCGTTGAATGCGGGCGTAGTCGGGCAGCTGTTGATTGACGCTGGCGATCCACTGCTCGATTTCATCCGCGCTTGTCTGCGGCTTGCGCGGGTAAATTAATGCCGCGCAATAGGGTTGTGCATCGCCGATGACGACGGCCTGGGCGAGGAGGGGGCCAGCCAATAATTCACTCTCGACCCACTCCGGGCTGATATTGCGACCAAAAGATGAAATCAGCCGGTTGCCCCGTCGGCCCTCGATAAAGACAAAGCCATCGCTATCGATATGACCGAGATCCCCGGTGGCGACCTCACTTTGCTGCCAACTTGCCGGGTCGTTGACATAGCCGAGAAAGGCACTGCCGGACACCTGTATTTCGCCCTCTTTAATGTAGACATCGAGGGGGGATAAGGGCTTGCCGACACTGCCCGTGCGATGCGCAGTGGGTGCATTAAGGCAAACCACAGAGCTGCATTCAGACAGGCCGTAGCCTTCATAAACGGGCAAACCGTGTTCACGGGCGCTTTGTAGAACAAACGGTGACACTTTGCCGCCACCAACGGCGATAAAGGACAGGGACTGTGGTGCCTGCCAACCATTTTGACAGGCCCCTAACAGGGCTAGTAGTAGCTCGGGTACGAGTATCAAGCTACTGGCTTGATAGCGCGAAATGCGGCTTAGCAGCTTCTCGATTTCGAGGCCAGAACTCCCATTCATGCCTAAATCGCCGAGTGATGGCGCAATAACACAGCCATTGGCGAGCAGGGGGGCATAAACGCCGGCGATGTTTTCGAGTAGCGTCGATAGCGGTAGTAGGCATAAATGGCAGACATCTGTCAGCTGCAAGCGCTCAACTATCCCTTGGGCCACCGATAATTGCTGTTGAGTCGTCAGACAAACACCTTTTGGATCACCGGTAGAGCCGGAGGTAAAGGTGATTTTGTCTGTGCCATTGGGCAGGGCGATGTCGCCGGGGGCAAACTGCTGGCACGTGAGCCCGGCCAGTTTCAAGCATGCTATATGGATAATAGCCGAGCCACTGCGTAGCGGCTTGTGGCTGATAAGTGCGTCAATGGCGCTACTCTTTATTGCGTGCTCAAGCTGGCTGGCAGAGAAAAACAGTGGCAGGGGGACGAGCCGTATGTTGGCGTATTGACAGGCTAGATCAACGACAATCCACGCCGGACTGTTATCCGCGTGTAGGGCTAGTGCGGTGATGCGCGCCGCGCGCAACTGCTCCGCGCAGGCGAGCACACTAGCGTGCAGCCTTTGAGCGGTGAATATTTCATCGCTGCCGATTAAGGCAATAGCCTGTGGGTCGATGCGTGCACGTTCAGCCAGGGTGGCTATTATTGAAGAGTTCAAATGGTAGGGTGCCTCCGACACACTTTGTTGATCAAGAAAGTGTTGCTCAGGAACTTGTTGATCCGAGAGGTCGACGATGGCGTGCCTTAGACGCTGTCAGCAATGGCGTTGATAGCCGGCTGATAAGGCGTGAGCAGACTCTTTGTGGCCGGTGATAAGGCCTTGCGCATGGCGTCGTCGATACAACCCACCATAACCTGGGGGTGCGTTTCATAGTACGAACCCCAATTGCTACTGCTACTCATGCGTTCAGCTTTGGCTTCGCCAATGGTGTGCAGTGTAAAGCCCATGTTTTCAACCAGGGAGCGAACACAGGGCGTGGCTGTAAATACCAGCCAGCGGTAGCCAGCCCGATCCAGTAATGCTGAAAGCAGGGTGAACAGTAAATGACTGGCGGCCCTTTGACTGGCGGCGAGATTGCCGATTTCGACGACCTTCGCCCGATCCACGGGCGTGTTGAGTTGCTGGCTAATAGCCTGTTCGACAGGCTTGTCGAGATAGCACTCCAGAAATAAGGCCTGCTTGTCAGCGCTGTTCATGCCCAGTACGGCTCGCGTCCGCTGTGCGTCTTCAAGCGCTAGCAAATGGGGCATATAGTGTTCAATAGAAGCCTGATGGCGACGCGCATAGCGCCGCGCTATATAGTCTTCAATCTGCGCCCTATGGGGATGATCCGGGCTGTGCAAGCTTAGGCTATAGTGCGGCGCCGATGAACTGGCCGTTGTCACGGTGGGCGCTAATTGCACTGCGGTGTTGTTCAAGCGGGCGCTTGTGGTACCTGACAACTGTGTCGTTTGCATGGCTCACCTCGATAGGGAATTGCGAATCTGGGGTAAGCTTACTGAGCAAAACTTAAGGCTTACTTAAGCCTTGTGAAAACCGTCAAGAGGGTGGGGTTCGTCACAAATGATGGCCCGTTAGCCCCGCAACGGGCTATTGGCCGCGTTAATGGGGGACGCAAGGTAAGAATTTGCTTTTATTTCTTCGATTATTGAAAACAAGTCCATTTATTAGCTTGCCGCAGGCGAGAATAGGTTTAAAATTGGGCGCTCTTTTTTTGCCGCACCTGGCTGTATCATTTGGCTATAGCATTGTCGGCACATAACGTTGGGGCTCAAAAACCACAGCTGTGCAGTTCTCCAGGCTGTGCACTCGCTGATCTCCCAGCCCTGAATCGCAGAGTAGATCTTTAGATCCAGGCAAGCTATCAAGTAACTTATCAAGCAACCGATGAACGTGGAGATGACAATTGACTAAATGGTATATAGCGCTCGCTCTGGGCATGTTAACTGCCGTGCCGGGGTGGGCCTCTACAGAGGGGGGCAGCACCCTCGATTTAACCAGCCATTGGGTCGGTTATGCAGCTCTTGCAATATTCTCAGTCGCCTATCTCTTCGTTATTCTTGAAGAAAAGATACATATGCGCAAATCAAAGCCCGTCTTAGCAGCGGCTGGGCTTATCTGGATATTGATCGCCATTGTCTACAATACACACGATATGCCGCACTCTGTAGAGGGGGCAATTCGGCATAACTTTCTTGAATACGCAGAGCTGTTCTTTTTCCTGCTGGTGGCAATGACTTACATTAATGCCATGCTTGAGCGCGGTGTTTTTGATGAGTTGCGCGACTGGCTGGTGAAGAAAGGTTTCAGTTACAAAGCTTTATTTTGGCTGACGGGTATCCTCGCCTTCTTTATTTCCCCCATTGCCGACAACTTAACCACCGCCTTAATTATGTGTGCGGTGGTGCTGGCTGTGGGTCAGGGGCAACCGGGTTTTGTCTCGCTGGCCTGTATTAATATCGTGGTTGGTGCCAATGCGGGTGGTGCCTTTAGCCCTTTCGGTGACATTACAACACTGATGGTTTGGCAGAAAGGTATTATCGATTTTGGTGAGTTCTTCGTTTTGTTTGTGCCATCGGTCGTTAACTTTTTGTTACCGGCACTGATCATGCAATTTTTCATTCCAGCTGGGCAACCAGAGCAGGTGGAAAATACTGAAAAATCCTTAAAATACGGTGGTCTGCAAATTGTGGGCTTGTTTTTATTGACCATTGTTACGGCTGTTTGCTTCCACAACTTCCTGCACATCCCCCCCGTTTTCGGCATGATGACTGGCCTGGCTTACCTCAAGTTTTATGGCTACTTCCTGCGTCTAAAATCGAAGACATGGGTTAAGAATTCTGATGAGCCAACTGCAGACCTGGCCGACCCCTACAATTTTGATGTGTTTGGTAAAATTGCACTGGCGGAATGGGATACCTTGTTTTTCTTTTACGGTGTAATCCTCGCCGTTGGTGGTCTCGGTTTTATTGGTTATCTGGGCATGTCTTCGGAGTTTATTTACGGCGAACTGGGTGCGACGAATGCCAATATCCTCGTTGGTATCATGTCGGCCATCGTCGATAACATTCCCGTCATGTTCGCCGTGTTGACCATGAATCCTGATATGTCCCACTTTCAATGGTTGCTGGTGACAATGACAGCCGGTGTTGGTGGTAGCTTGCTATCGATTGGTTCAGCCGCTGGTGTTGCTCTGATGGGTCAGGCACGTGGGCAGTACACCTTTTTTGGCCATTTGAAGTGGACGCCGGTGATTGCCCTGGGTTACGGCGCGAGTATCTGGGTGCACTTTCTAGTTAATGGTTAAGCACTAAAGCGCTGTAAAGTCTCAATAAAAAGGCCCGCTTACCGTGTTGTAAGCGGGCCTTTTTTGTATCGCTGAAGGGCTAAAGTTTCAAGCGATTAAGCAGCCAATACAATCTTTCATGAGCTTTGGTATAGGGCGGATAAAATAATTCCGGCTTGCCAACTTTGGGGAAGGTAAAGCGCGGGCGCAGCTTGCTCATTTCCATAAAGCCTTCATAACCGTGATAGTGGCCCATGCCGCTGGCACCAATACCACCAAAGGGAATGCTGTGCTGGAGTACATGAAAGATGCAGTTGTTGACGGTGACGCCGCCAGACAAGGTGGCATAAAACAACCTTTCCTGCGTGGCTTTATCGTTACTGAATAAATACAGGGCCAGGGGCGCATCTCGCGTGTTGATGTAGTCGAGAACCTCATCGAGAGACTCATACGTCATGACGGTGAAGAGGGGGCCGAAGATTTCCTCCTGGGTAATGCGCATCTCTTCATTGACGTCTAACACCAGGTGGGGCGGAAATTTACGCCATTGATCATTAAAGTCAGCACTCGTTAGCTGTACCGCTTCAGCACCTTTTGCGACGGCATCGTCCAGGGTTTCTTTAAGGCGGGTGTAAGAACGCTCATCGATAATGGAGGTGTAGTCATCTTTATTGGTGTCGGGATAGCGCTGGCGCATAATTTCTCCAGCCATGCGCACGAACTCATCGCGCTTGTGCCGGGGCACGAAAACGTAGTCGGGGGCGACACAGGTTTGCCCGGCATTAACGTATTTGCCGTACATAATGCGACTCACGGCTTCGTGTAAATCATAGTCATCACAAATGATGGTCGGTGATTTACCACCGAGTTCCAGTGTCACCGGGCAAAGGTTTTGCGCGGCGGCAGTCATGACATCGATGCCGCTTTCTGCCGAGCCGGTGTAAACAATATGGTCGAAGGGCAAGCTGGAAAACTCCGCGCCACTGAGCCCCGGCAAATAGGCCGCCGTGTCATCACCAAAACTATCGCGGAATAAGCCCTGTAGCAGGCGGCAAAGATGTTGCGAGTTGGCGGCGAGTTTGACCATGCAGCGATTGCCCGAGGCGAGTGCATTAATCAGCGGGCCGATGGACAAATACAGGGGATAGTTCCAGGGCGTGCCAATGCCAATGACCCCCTTGGGCTGGGGGATAACCTCATTTTTACCGGTAAAAAACATTATCGAGGTATGGCGGCGCTGGGCTTTCATCCACTTTTTCAGGTTTTTTCGGGTGTCGCGAGAGGCTGTTAAACAGCCAAAAATTTCAACCATTTTGGTTTCGGTGGGATTGCGGTGACCAAAATCTGCAGAAATAGCCGCCGTAATCGCATCGGTATTTTTTTCCAGCAGATCTTCAAGCTTGTGCAAATTCTCCAGCCGCTCCTGCAAGGAGGGGTAGGGGTTCTGGAAGTAGGCATCCTTCTGTGCCTTTAAAATGGTTTCCGCTTCAGTCTGGGCCTTGTCGATTACCTTCGCTTGTGATCTTTGAACCATGCTATCAACCTCTCGCTAGATGATTACGCCTGCTATCGGCAGCAAAAAGAGTAGCCCTTTACCCGAGGGTAGGCAATTTCATTGCGGCTTAATTTCTGACTGCTAAGTCAGTCTTCAAATTCACCACCTCATTACAGTGAGTAGTAAAAGATTAGTTGAGCTACATCAAATGCCCCTTCTATTTGAAAAGGTACATTGCCAATCCTGTGGCTCGCTGGTCTAAGGCTTGATATCCAGCTCACAGTCTCGTCGTCAGGCTCTATCTCGATTAAGCCCCTGACTCGGCGACATGCTTGTAGTTGCTTTTGGCCCTTTGTAGAGGCCTTACTCTCGGCAAGTATTATGTTTTTTGTCCAGAAATTTAATGAGGTAAAACTATGTCAAATCAATACGATGCCATTATCATCGGTGCTGGTATTTCCGGCATGTATCAGCTCCACAAACTGCGTGAGCTTGGGCTCTCGGTCAAGGTCTATGAAACGGGCACGGGTGTTGGTGGTGCCTGGTACTGGAATAAATACCCCGGCTGTCGTTTTGACTCAGAGAGTTATACCTATGGTTACTCCTGGTCAGATGAGGTTCTACAGGAGTGGGACTACAAAGAGCGCTTCGCCGCACAGCCCGATACAGAGCGCTATTTGAATTTCGTCGCTGACAAATACGACTTTCGCAAAGATATCCAGTTCAACACGCGTGTTACCAAGGCAACTTTTGATGAGGTAAACAGCCAGTGGGAGGTTGAGCTGGACGATGGCAGCACTGCCCGGGCAGAAGTTTTAGTCTCTGCATCTGGGCCTCTTAACGCGCATACGCTGCCACGTATTCCCGGCATCGACAGCTTTAAAGGTGAGTGGGCTCACACCGCGCGCTATCCCAAAGAAGGCTTTGGTGGCAGGGGTAATGATTTCAACGGCAAGCGAGTGGGTGTTATCGGCACCGGTGCTACTGGCGTACAGGTGATTCAAGAGGTGGCCAAAACAGCCGACGCTTTAACGGTTTTTCAGCTGGCTCCCGAGTGGTGTGCGCCCCTTAAAAACGGTCCTATCAGCCCGGAAGAAATGCAGGATATTAAGGCCAACTACAAGAAAATATTTGCTGACTGTAACGAAACCTTTGGCGCCTTCAACCATAAGTTCGATGAGCGTTCAGCCCTTGAAGTCTCAGACGAAGAGCGCGAAGCCTTCTTCGAGAAGAAGTATGACGAACCGGGTTTCGGTATTTGGCTGGGTAATTTCCACGACATTATGACCGACCGCAAGGCCAACGATCTGATTACTGACTTTATCGCTAGAAAGATACGCAGTCGTGTTAACGATCCAAAAACAGCCGAAAACCTGATCCCCAAAGACCACGGCTTCGGTACTCGCCGTGTGCCTATGGAGACCAAGTACTTTGAGTGCTACAACCAGGATAATGTCAAGCTGGTTAATCTCAAGGAAACGCCTATCGAAGAAATTCTACCTGAAGGCGTTAAGTGCAGTGATCAGATGTACGATCTGGATATTATTATTTACGCCACGGGTTTTGATGCCGTAACGGGTTCGCTCAAACGCATTGATATTACCGGTAAAGAAGGTGCCAAACTCACCGACAAGTGGGCTAATGGCCCCCGCACTTTACTCGGTATGCAAACTGTTGGCTTCCCCAATCTATTTACGCTGGTGGGTCCGCACAACGGTGCCACCTTCTGCAATATTCCCCGCTGTATTGAGCAGAATGTTGAATGGGTTACCGATACCGTGGCTTATATGAAAAACAATGATTTTCATTCAATCGAGCCGACAGTGGCAGCGGAAGATGCCTGGACGGCGCATGTCGATGAGACCGCAGAGGGCACATTATTTCCTACAGCCGATTCCTGGTTTATGGGCGTTAACCTGAATGATCCCACAAAAAAACGTACCTTTATGCTCTACGCCGGTGGTCAGCAAAACTACCGCGCCGAGTGCGATAAGGTGGCCGAGAACGGCTATCAAGGATTCGTTCTCAATTAGCGGACTACTGATTTTTAAATAGTAGTAGTATCGAAAGGGCTGCTTTAACAGGTGGTTCTTTCTTGTCGTTGTTTTTTCAGTGGTTCTCGGTGAGGCTTGCGTCACGCCGTTTTATTTTCGCTCAAATTAAAGAGGTCGAAGTATGTCTAATCAATACGATGCCATCGTTATGGGAGCCGGCATTGCCGGTATGTATCAATTACTTAAACTAAGAGAGCTGGGGCTCAACGTAAAAGTCTATGAAACAGGTGATGGCGTAGGCGGCGTATGGCATTGGAATAACTACCCGGGTTGTCGTTTTGATTCCGAAAGCCACACCTACGGCTACTCTTTTTCTGACGAATTGTTGCAAGAGTGGAACTGGACCGAACGCTTTGCTCCGCAGCCAGAAACCAAGCGTTACCTCAATTATGTCGCCGACAAATTTGACCTGCGCAAAGATATTCAATTCAACAGCTGTGTTGCGAAAGCCACTTACGACGAAGCCAACACACAATGGCAAATCGAGTTGGAAGATGGCAGTACCGCCAGCGCTCGGTTTTTGATTTCCGCCACTGGCCCCTTGTCGGCCTACACTATGCCGCGCATTCCTGGTGTTGACAGTTTTAAAGGCGACTACTGCCACACGGCACGCTGGCCCGAGGGCGATAGCGGCTGGCAGGGCAACGACTTTAGCGGTCTACGTGTTGGTGTTATCGGCACTGGCGCAACGGGTACTCAGGTGATTCAGGAAGTCGCAAAAACGGCGCGTGACCTCACCGTATTTCAGCTCGCGCCCAACTGGTGTGCACCGCTACACAATGCGCCCATTGAGCAGGCCGAGATGGACGATATGAAAGCCCACTACAAAGAAACCTTTGCGTTTCTCAGCACCACCTTTGGCGCTTTTGCCCACAAATTTGTCGATACCTCGGCCCTCGATGCCACGGCAGAAGAGCGCGAAGCCTTTTTTGAAAAGCTTTATGCCGAACCGGGCTTTGGTATTTGGCTGGCCAACTACAACGATATTATGACCAGCCCCGAAGCCAATGCTTTGATCACTGAATTCGTTGCCAAGAAAATCCGTCAACGCGTCGATGACCCCGCCGTGGCCGATTTACTGATTCCAAAAGATCACGGCTTCGGCACCCGCCGTGTACCCATGGAAACCCGGTATTTTGAAGCCTTTAATCAGGACAATGTGCACCTGATTGATCTCAACAAAACGCCCATCGAAGAAATCATGCCCGAGGGTGTGCGCTGCAGTGACAAGCTCTATGAATTCGATTTAATTATTTACGCCACGGGTTTCGACGCGGTAACGGGCGCTCTCAAACGTATTGATATTAGCGGTAAAGGCGGCCAGAAATTAACGGCCAAGTGGGAAGACGGGCCACGTACTTATCTGGGTATGCAGACCGTTGGCTTCCCTAATTTATTGACGCTGGTAGGCCCCCACAACGGTGCGACCTTCTGCAATATTCCCCGCTGTATTGAGCAGAACGTGGAGTGGGTGACTGATCTCATCAGCTACATGAATGCCAAAAATCTGGTTGAGGTTGAGCCAACGCTGGCAGCGGAAGATGAGTGGACCCAGCACGTCGATGACCTGGCGCAGAAAACCCTGTTCCCAACAGCGGACTCCTGGTTTATGGGTGTTAATCCGAATAACCCCGATGCCAAACGCACCTTTATGCTCTATGCCGGTGGTGCACCTCACTACAAGGCTAAATGTGACGATGTCGCGTCACATGACTACGAAGGTTTTGCGCTGAAATAAGGCGCGCTACTTAACCCGGTTTAACGCTCACATTTTGACGCGTTAAACCGGGTTTTAGTCATCAAAGGCTCGCCGAAATAGAGGTGTAAAAACAGAGGCCTCCAAGTCAACGCACTCCAACACCAGTCCAGGTCTGGATGATTTAAGTGTTGTGAAATATTTCCACCTCCCCAGGCTTATCAAGGCTTGTTGCATGTTCAGTGTTGCAGCCATGAGTTTTCAAAACACTCGCCATTTTATCGGCAATAAAATAAACCCATAAAAATAAAAAAGCAGGGTAGGGCTTTGCCCTTGCGGTCTGACGGATAGCTGATTACTCTTGCCGATATGTAAGTAAACCTGTTTTTCGAATGTGGCTAGGAACTGGCTAGTCGCATGTCTTGAGGAGTAAAAAATGGATCAGCCCGAGCCTTTAAGCAAAGGAAGCAACAAGAAGGGGGTTTTTCTCTCTCCCTGGGAAAAGGCTTTCGATAGAGTTCTCACGCCCTTCGAAGAATTTATTCATCGCCAAACAACCAGTAGTCTGTTGTTGATGGGCACAGCAGTGGTCGCCCTGGTGTTGGCCAACGGCCCTTTTTCATCGGCCTATGCGCACTTTATGCATACCTCTATCAGCCTCAGTGTTGGCAATTGGTCTCTCGAAATGAGCCTGCATCACTGGATCAACGATGGCTTAATGGCCATGTTCTTCTTTGTTGTTGGCCTCGAATTAAAGCGCGAAATTCTGGTGGGGGAGTTGGCTGATCTGCGCAATGCGGCACTACCCATTGGCGCCGCTATTGGCGGCATGGTGGTGCCGGCACTGATCTATTTTCTGATCAACCCCCATGGCGATGCTGCACGGGGTTGGGGCATCCCAATGGCCACCGATATTGCCTTTGCCATTGGTGCGCTGGCATTGCTCGCCAGTCGTGTACCGAAGGCACTGATTACCTTCTTAGTTGCGCTGGCGATTGTCGATGATTTGGGCGCAGTGGTGGTCATCGCCGTGTTCTACACCGAGACAATTGCTCTTGGCCCTCTGGCTGTGGCAGCGGGTTTATTCGCTTTGTTGATCGCTTTAAATCTCGGTGGCATCCGCAGGGTGCTGCCTTACTTCATTGTTTCCCTTATTTTTTGGTATGCCGTTATGTTGTCGGGCGTTCATGCCACATTGGCCGGTGTTCTAGGGGCACTGTGTGTCCCGGCTATCCCCAAATACAACCCAGAACGTTTCAGCACACAGGTTAAGTTTCTAATGACACGTTTCGACGCTAACCATGAAAGCGGCCAGAGTATTATGACCAACGACCAGCTGCGCGCTGTGGTGCGCAGCCTTGAAAATGGTGTGCACAGTGTGCAGGCACCCTTACAGCGTCTTGAACACGCCTGGCACATGCCCGTTGCCTACATTGTTATTCCCGTTTTTGCCCTGGCAAATGCAGGTATTCCACTTGAATTTGCAAGCCTGGGTGAAACCCTAAGTCACCCAACATTTATTGGTGTATCACTGGGCCTGATACTGGGCAAGTTTATTGGCATTACCGGCGTTAGCTGGCTGATGCTCAAACTGGGTATTGCCGTGCTGCCCAAAGATACGCGTTTTACCCAAATCGCCGGCGTATCGCTGTTGGCCGGGATAGGCTTCACCATGTCTATTTTTGTTGCTCAGCTCGGCTTTGGTGAGCGCGAGGATCTCTTACTCATTGCCAAAACGGCGATTCTGCTGGCATCTTTCGTTGCCGGTCTGGCTGGCGTACTTTGGCTTTATCTGGTCAGTAAAGTACCCGATGTAGATGAGACGGCAAAGGAGCAACAAACGGGTGTGTAGCAGTAACAAGGCTCCAGCTGCACATTAAATTCCCCAGCACATTCAATTTCAGGACTTCAGCCAGTCTTGTTATTCACAATTGTGGCCATAGGTAATACGCACAATTGCGTATAATGTATATTATGTTAAATCGCGCACCGGCCTTAAAAACCCGATGACGTGAAATTACCATAGAATGTTTATTCATAGCAAGCCCCACGCTTTATAAGGCTTTTTCGTAACTGCATCACAAAAGCCCTGCCGCCCCTGCTTTAAACTCCAGCGCGCACCCGAGCTAATGGGGTTGACCATGCAAGGTAATACCGATTTCCCAGTACGAAGCCACTGTTTTACAAGTGGTCACTATGAAATATCTGCCAAAGAGGCCGCGCCCATAATGGGCGTGACCGTGAAGACCGCGAAAAACTATCTGGGCGGGAAAACCAAAACCGACCCGGTGCGCCTGGCTTACTTGCAGGCCGTGGTGGGTAAAAAGATTATTCCCGAGCAAGCGCCCGTGTGGTGGTGTTCTCGGAAAAAAATGCTTTTTTGTGATTCGGGCTGGGGCATGGGCGCTGCCCAGCTCGGCAATATGTTTTATCTTGCCGAACTGAGGGACAGAAGTATTGATTATATGAAAGTACAAACAAAAGCACTGAGGGCAGAAATTGAAGCCCTAAACAACGAAGTCAAAGCCCTAAAACTGGAGGCCGCGCCCAAGCCCGCCGCGCTGCCTTCCAATATTATCGAATTTAAACTGAGATCCAAACGATGAAAAAACCGACCGTAATACTTGCCGCTTCACTGGCCCTGGCTGGCTGCGCCCAAACAGGAACAATTATCCCCGCGACCACCGGGAGCCAAGCCATCGGCAAAGGGTACAGTGATACAGATTCTATTGCGCAAGCGGTATCAACTGCCGTTAAGCATTGCGGCAAATTCGGCAAAAGCCCAACAGTGAGCAGCAGAGAAACCAAATATAAAGGGATGTTGTCTGAGCAAAACCGGAAAACCGCCGACACTGTGCAAGCAATTGCCACATATGCTGGTGCGTGGCTACCGACACCTAACGGCGACGAAGACTACACCACCACAATTACTTTTGATTGTATTTAAACTACCGCGCCAAGCTTACCCTTGGCGCTCTTTTCCTGCACCCATATTGAAGCCGAATAGTTTGAACTCCAGCCTGACAATTCGCCGCTCCATACGCATCAGCATCACGCCGATAGCGATCATTGCCACATCTGCGCCGCCCGATAGCATGGATAAAATTTCAGTTTCCACCACTGATCTCTGCTTCTATCTGCTTGCGGTTTTTTCGGCGAATGCTCAGGCCCATACCTTTAGCTAATGATTTTAGCTCTGCCCAGCTCATGCCGCTGAGTTCGAGCGCTTCATTATGGGGGCTGGCTGCCAGCGCCCGCCGTTTTTTTATAACATCAATTCTACGCATCTAAACACCTGCTTCTGGATTCAGTAAATCGTATATTGACGACCCGAGCGAAAACGAGTCATTGTCGCCGCCATCGTCGAACACATCGCCCACGGCATTCAATCCTTTATAAATCAAGTTGTCGGCGCTGGTGGGATTTACTGCGTCGCCCACGACATCCGCGCCCTTTGCAATACCCGCCGCCGCTTTGTGCCCGAGAAAATAAAAGCCGACCAAAACCGCGCCCGCCGTTAAATAAAAATGCTTGTCCGTCATGCCCACGAAACCCCTGTTTTTATAGTGTCCATCGTTAGCGGCTGCTTGCCGTTTTCGTGATAAATCATCGCTTCAATTAACGCGGGATAATCGCTTTTTTCTATTTCCGCCAATGGTGTAAGACCTGACCTGGCCGACACGGAATAAATATAACTATTTACATCATTGCCATCATCGCCCGGTGCCCATGTACTAATAATTTCCGCGACTGTATCAATACCGCGCTTATTGTAGCTGGCGAGAATGCGCGCCATTGCCCGCACGCCGTAGCGAATATCGGAAAAGATTAAATAACGGCCATCGTCGCCCGCTGCCCCGGCCCAGCTATCGCGCCCGGCTTCAATATTGCCCGGATTATTATTGCGAATGCCTCGCGGGTAATCGCCGCCCCGGTAATCGTAAACGCTGCCATCGTCGGCGCTTTGCTCGATCTCCAGCACCGCCCGCGCTGGCACTTTAAATGCCTGCGCCGATGCGCCCGCAGACAATGCCAGCACCGCGACACCCGCGCCGATAAATAAAAGTTCGCCCGTTAATTTCATATTTCGACCGTCAACCCTGCGTCAAGTGCGGCTTGATGGATTGCGCCATCACTCAACTGCTCCGCCGTTTTTCCCTCCGCCTGCCGAATATCATCAAACGTTAGAAAGTCTGAAAGCACATTGTTTGCCATGATGTTATTCAATCTTGCCGCGCTGATTGAAGCCACTTTTTTCGTCTTTTTTGTGTTTTTTATTTTCATTTAATATAACCCGCAAAAATAAATCTTATATCTGTTTGTGTGATAGCCAACTGAATACCGATAGTCTCCCCCGGCTCTAAAACGTAAGGTTCCGTTATCGGCACATTTAATACCTCATCCTGCCCGGCCCTAATTGCGTAAAAGTCATCGCCTGCCAGCAATGTTGCCGAATTACCCCGCTCCAAACCAACAACACTGGACGATGCCCCGCCCGATAATTTATTTGCTGATAAATCGCCCCACGTTGCGCCAAATACAGGTGTGAATCTTTTCACTAGAATATACCCCGCCGCCGCTGTTGCGTGTTGGCATACGATCTGGTTGACGACGACCTCTTTATCTGATGACTTGTTTTTTAACTCAACTATAGGGTATTCCCCTGCGACTCCGTTTACTCCGTTGGATATTTGCCATGCCAAACCCTGCTCCGATCTTTTCACCGAACCGTCAACTACCGAAACCAAACCGACGACATTACTATCTCGCACATCACCCGAGCCAATCAGTAGTTCCATGACCGCTGAGGTGTCGCCGGTATTTTTTAGCCTAATGTTTCTCGATTCATTTTTTGGGAACTCAATCCGCCGCCCTAAAATTAACGGCACTCTTCCTTGTTCCGTTTCCATCGTCACCGAGCCGCCAACTAGCTCTGACACATAAACAAAGGCGCAATTAACTGGAAGGGTTATATGGCCCCCCGCCTCTATGGTCATGGGTAAGTTATCTACAAAGGTGAAGCCACTCATTTTTTACCCCATAAAAACAGGCCCGCAACACTTGCCGCGCCGATTATTAAATATAAATTTACCCGCTCGCCGGGATTATTTTCACGGCTTACAAAGTCTTGAAAACCTGTGGTCAAATCACCGACCGCCTGAGAGAAAGCCTGGCTTTGTCCCGCTGTTGTTTTTAGCAATTCGCGGGAAATATCCGCCGTTGTTTCTAACGTGTCTTTTGACGATTCGAGCAGCGCAAGGCCAAACGAATTGCCTTTGTCCACCACCTTCGAGCCGAACCAGTAGGCATTATTTGCGAGGACTTTCGCCGCCCGCTCTGCTGAGTTTAGCTCTGCCATTGCAAGCTGCGAATCACGCGCCGACACCTGATCGGCGAAGTTCAAAGCAGCGCCGATGGCCCCATAATCTGAGCTAAATACATTGCTCGTTACGGCAATTTTGGCACCAACTTTCTTCCCGCTTATTGAAATGGATACCGGGTCGCCAAGCTGCGTTTGTGCCCCTGACTGCGACGCGGCCGAGGCAGAATCGCTTTTAGAATCAAAAAAGCCCATTAAGCACCCCGCCGCTTTGCCAGCAAAAAAGCCCCGCCGATGGCGACCAACCATAGCCACTGAGGCACCGCTGAAACAGCACCGCCCGCCGCCGTGTTACCACTGCCGGTAATGGGCGAAGCGGAATAACTGCCGAAATATAAAGGCGCGATATTCAGCCCAGAGTCTGCCCCTGATAAGCCCCCCGTTAAACTCGGGGGCACGAAGGCCATATTATTTACCCCTTGCAATAACTAACACCGACACCGCGACCAGCGCAATGGCAATCATCGTCCCGGTATTACCTGACGGCGAAAATCCCGATGATAAATAAGCAGGATCCTCAAGTGCCTGGCTTTGCGGTGCTGGCTGTGACTGCTGCACCTTCAATGCTTCGATCTGTGCCCGAGAATCGAGCATATCGGCTTGATCTTTCGACAACTGCACTTCCCCGTAGAGGCCCGCGAGGTCACTCGCGCCCCCTACAACACTGTCCCAAATGCTCATAAATCCCCCTTAAATACCGGCGAAAGTGGACAGATACTCAGCGTAAAGATTAACCGTTGCGCCTCCGCTGTGGGCAATCTTCAAGCGAAAATCCTGAGAGCCGACCAAAGGCAACTGACTACCCAGCTCGTTTTCCAGCATCCAATCGAGATGGTAAGTGCTGGCCTGTTTGGTGCGGCCTGCGTCCTGCACTTCGTTTGTCATGCGGGCCTTTGACGCATCCCAGATTTTGCGACCGTCTACCCACGCCTCAACGTTTGTAATCACGTCGGCGCTTTGTATCAAGTGCAAAGCCTGTAAAAAGGCTTCTCGTGGGATGTTATCCACTTCGGTTGTGCCGGCCCCGGTCAAGGTGTAAGTGAAGTTTTTAACCTTGGTGAATAAACCCAGGCGATTGCGATTAGCAACGGCCTGCCCCTTTTCGCCGACCTGCTGGAGTACGGTTTTTTGTTCGTATGCGGCAATTGCTGGTGCCGTAGCTCCAGCGATATTGCCCTGAATTTGCAAGGTATCAACATCGGCGCAACCGATGAAAAACAGTTCGCGCTCGCTTTTGCGTGTGAGATGCGATCGGCCAAACTGGAGGGCAAAGCGATCGGCTGGCGTGATTTCGCCGTAATAATCTTGGATCAGTTCAGCGTGAACCGCTTCCTGAAAGGCTTGGATAGGCGTGCCGTTAACTGAAACGTCGACGGTATCAATTAATGCCGAGGACATAACAGTGCCGGACAATTCAAAGCCCAGCTTATTTATTGACTTTACGCCAACAGGAACACCGACAACAAAGCGCGACGCGTCGGCGACGTTTTGGACGTTGGGCAGCGTAGAAATTTCAAGAATACCAATAGAAGATTTCAATTCAATTTCCCCTTAAAGGCCGTTTTCAACGGTGGATTTTACCTGCGCCACCACTGGCACACGTTTGGCGAGAGTGTTAACAATCAACAGAGTTAGCAGCACACCGCCGCCAATTTTTGCCATTTTTTTTGCTTTTGCTGAGGTCATACTGTTTTACCTTGTTTATTTAAATTGATTAATCAGCCTTATGGCCTGGTCGACACAATAAACCTCGCTTGCCTTTTTCGACAACTAAAATATTAATCGCACCTATAGGTTCACTTTTTATATTTCAGGGCTTTTTTTACTGCTTGCCGACCGTCCCAAACTAAAAACTCCAGATCATCGAGGGCTTTTATATCGTCATCTTTGCCCCCTATTTCCTTTGCAAATTTTTTGATATTCGCGCCAATTTGCGGCCCGATCCATTTAAACGGGCATTGGTCGTAATATGTTTTGCTGATTTCTTGCGGCTTCTGACTGGTGCCGTGAAAAATCATGCCGTACTTTCGCCCCTGATTTAATAGCCTGGCTGCAAATGGCGACGCCTTGCCGACCGAGGCGCATACCTCGCTTAATTCTTCTGCAATGACGTAGGTCAAACGATTGCCGTCAAGTGATACCCATACGACACTGCAAAACCATTCAAAATCTGCAATGTCTACGCCGCCCGAGAATGCAATTCTAAAACCTTTGCCCGATTTTAAGCCCAGTTTTATGGCTTTAGTAAATGCTTTTTTATTGTCGTAGTGGTGCGCTTTATGATCGTGTGATTTATCCCACAAAATCACCCGGCCCCCGCTTTTGGGAAGCTGTGGGTTCTGCTTCATCGCCTGCGACTTGCCGCCACCCGAGCGGGCAAGATAGAGCGTGTTTTTATTGGGTAATACTGGTCGCGGATGGATTGCCACTTGCTGCTCCCTGCTCGATCAATGCGCGATCGGTCATCACCCGTGGCGCGATAATCATGATAATCGCCATTATCAGCCCGTATTCCGGGCCCGGTTCTGCCGCCGGAACATACTTATCAAATACGGGCCCAACCGCCATACCTAACTGCTCGGATTCTTCCGGCAATAAAGCCCAGTGAGCACCACACCGGCTTGCGTAAAGTCCAAACGCAATTGATAAAACCCCCGAGCACATTTCTCCTGTCGATATTTCAGGCCCGCCACTGGCTTTAGGTTCTCCGGCTGGTGTTTCTTCTGCCTCCAGCTCGACGAGTAAGGCATCAAGCCCGGCCTCCTGCTCAGGTTCTAGCCCTGTTTTTTCCGGTATTTTTTCACCGTCCATCATCGCGCCCCTTTTATGATTAATGCCAACAAGCCAAACCCACCCGCGACCCACGGCCAGGCCCCGGTTTTGCTAGGTTCTCCGCCGTTTTCGTCGCTTTCGTTTTCCGGTTCAAAATCCGCGTTTTCCGGTTCTGATTCCGGTTCTTTTTTATTCGAATCTTCCACGTTTGGTGGCTTTATATCCGGCTCCCCGCCTTTCCATTGCGTCGTGAACCATAGGCGCGTTTGTACCTTCGCCCCGGTTCGCTGGTCGGGCCCGCAATTAGCGCACCGGGTATAAAGATAACGGCCCGCGCCTCGCGCCGTTTGGTGGACTGTGGCCATCTCGTCACAATCTTTGCAAAGGATTTCACCGAGTTCAGGGTTATTTACTCGCGCCATTATTCTTCCTCCAGTTTTTTTACAATATCGGCCATAAGTGCCGCCGCTTCGACCAGTGCCTCGACCATATCCGGCAAAGCATCACCGGCCCCTGGTATCATTTTTAAAAGTGGTATTTTTGACAGCTTTGCTGTGTTTTTCTCGACTAATCCGGCCCGCACTTGTAGGGCTTGCGCCCTTGTTAATAAATCGGTCATGCCTCCATCTCCCCTCTCCGGTGATAACATTCATATAAATACCACGACTCGCGCCGCTCCTGTTTTCTGCTTTCATACTCATCGAAAAGCCACGCGCTAACACTGTCCGGCATCGCCCATCGCTGCCTTTTCATTGCGTGAAATTGCGCGCGTAATTTCACAAAATAAAGTGATTGTTTACCGGCTGGCGCTTCGCCTGGTTTAAAGCATATGCCTGTGGGTTTTTCGGGCAGCCAATCGCTTGGCAAAATGCTTTTTGAGCCTGTGGGATGGTAGGCCCATTTAAAAAACGTCTTTGCGGCTTGCTCGCCTTTGAGAATCAACTGATACCTGCTGGCTCTAACGGGGATAGCGTCGAGTTTTTCCCGCACTGCTGCCAGCGCCTTTGCCACTTTGCGCTGCTTGTTAATAATCCATCCCGGTGATTTTTTCGTGTTATTTTTTTTGCGCTGTACTGCGCCCTCTGCTTTGAGTGCGGCAGTGTCCCGGTTTAGCTGCTGGCGCTGCTTGTAATCCGGCCCGTTGGTAAACGACAAATGATCGTAGATGTCCGCTATCAGTTGGCCCATGCAATCAAGCTGCATTCTCGACATTAATTCCCACCCCGGCGCTCTAGCGCTTTTACTTATGCCGTATCTGTTACCGCGAACGGTCCCTTGATCTGCTTTGCCCTGTGCTTTGCAAAGATAGCCAATCGCTTTAGAAATATAGGCCGCCGCGCCTTTGCCGCTTTCGATTTTTTCCAAATGCGCGAAACCCTGCCCCCATGCGCCTTCTAGCCGTTCTGACCAACCCTTAAACTTTGCGAATGGTACAGCCCATCTCATTAAAACGTGTAAATGTGGGTTTGGCTCGCCTGCTTCATTGTCGGGCACTTCCACGACCCATAAATAATCAAAATCGTCTGCATTGCCTGCGATGCCTTGTCTCTTTAACCCTCGCTGGTACATTTTCGCCCAGGCATCAAAACAGCGGCTAGCCTCGCGCTGAATTGTGGTTTCACCCTTTGCCAGTCGCTCGCGCCCGTCATCGTTAAACGTGAGTGTCACAAAAGTGGTATAGCCGCCCTGAGTGGCTGATACAAAGCCCGCCGAGTCCGTGAGAGCCCGTAGCCCTCTATCTGATAGCCAATCGCTGATACGCGGGCCAGACTGCGCAGGTGGTGCCGTTCCCGATGCCGTTTCCACTTGTGAGCGAATTCTGATCTCGTCGGCCCACTTGCGCTGTTCAACGATGCACTGCACACCCGGCGCGCCGTGGCCCACTCTTTCGCGGCCCTCGACAACATCGACAAAGACCGGCGCAGGTATCTCCCCTGTTTCGAGCATTCGCTTGTGCTGTCCTGCGTTGAAAGCACAAGCGACCTCGAATTTTAGTTTTGCGGCTTCGGTTTGGGCGATTTTATCGTTTGTCGGACTTTTGGCGGCCTTGACTAGACTAAAGGCGGCTCTGCCACCCAAAGGCATAAAGCCCCCGCTGTCGCGGGAACTTGACGAAGAAAAGGCGCATTTCTGCGCCCTCTCGATTGCCCGATCAATCCCGGCTTTGTTACAGGTTCCCGGTGCCGGTGGCCCCATTTTCAAAAAGCCCAGCGCCGCCGCCCTTATTTGGTCGTCCGTCGCTTCTGCAAATTCCATCAATGAACAACCGACAAAAGCCGCCGTCCTTGCTGCTCCGCTGGCTGTCGTGACATTGCGACAATTTCAAAGTTTGGCCCGTACTCCTCGATAAAATCATCACCGATGATTGTGATCACGGCATCGGCGAATGATTCCGCCGCCACGCTAAACTTCATCGCCTCATATTTTCCGGTTATTTCGCTCATGACCACGATGCTTGCGATATATTTCAGCATTACAAAGCCCCCTTGATTCGCACGGCAAGGCCCGCAAATGTTGAAATAACGCCCCGTAATTTGTCTTGCTCTACAGTTGTCAGCCGTCGCCATGGGGTCAGACTCGACCACGCCAACTCACGATCAACACCGGCCACCACTAAAAGCCCGTTTTTTTGTGTGCTGTTTAGTTTGTCGTCCCAGATCCGCGACATTGGGTCATCTCCAATATCGGCGCGCATGGCTTTAAATGCCGCCTTCGCGGTTTCGGGGCTGGCTTTTTCTGGCTGGTGGTGTTTGGCGCGGAAAGGGACAACGGAATTATTTTGATTAACTTGTGGCATAAACTGAAAACCTCGACTATTAGTTAACCTTGACTGAGGAGCTTTTGCCGGTAGCTAACCGGCGGCCCAGTCAAGGTGGGAAATAATTTCCCGGATAATCGAGTCTAAAAGAGGGTAAGCGCTTGATTTTAAACAGGTAAGCGGTAAACGTGCTTGCGTACTCTGTATATTATGTTAAATTGAATATTTGTCAGCTATGCCTTTAGGTTAAGTATGGGTATTTAACGATAGGCTCAAGGGTTCTAGCTAAAGTGTTAAACAAAAAGAGGCTGTCCTCCACCGGGTGCTGGCTATGTTTCTACCGGCTGAACTTGAGTGAAATGGCCAGGGGCTGGCCACCTAAATAGCTTCGCACGCTTAACTTGGGCGCAGTACTGACTAATGGGGTTCTTGATGTTGGCGCGCTGGCATGTCAACGCAGAGCTAGATGATAAGAGCCTGCCTGTAGACTTGGGCATCAGGGTGTATTTACGGACTGACTATTGTGAAACCTATGGTTGATACCGGTCTGTTTCTGAGGCACTGACCTGTTGCCTACGTTACACACATATTGAATAACTAATGGTTTGTCGGTAACTCGTGTTTCATGCGCTCGTTGAGATCTGCCCAGGGGCCCAGCTGACTGCCCCTTCCCGCTTTCACCGAAAGGTTGCGAGAGTGAGCCAGCCACAGTTTATCGGCATTAAAACTGTAGACTGGCTGTAAATCCTGGCGTTGATCGGCAGGTATGATGCGCTTGTTAAGATTATCAAGAATCAGCGGAATCGCGCCTGGCGAGGGGTAAAAACTGAGTACCATGTGCGCCTGGTTCAAGCTCAGAGCTTTGACATAGGAAATACGAAGTTTGTCCAGATCGACGCCCATCGCCTTTAAAAGAAAGTACTTGGCAATCGAAAAATCTTCGCAATCTCCGGCGTCTTTAATCAGAAACTCAAGGGGTGTCGCCCAGTAATCGCGTTGTTGCCATTGCTCCATATCGGAGGTAAAGCGGGCATTGTTGAGAAAGTTGTTAGCCTCTTCCAGCTTCTGCTGTTCAGTCATATCGGCACTGTCATCAACCAGCTGCCGCCATTTTTCTACCCGGGCGGCTGTCACTTCACCGTGTTGTTCGGCTATTTTTTTTAACAAATAATCACTGATACCATTGTGATAGGCATGAGTACCTAAACAAAACAGTAGCAATATAAGTACCCATAAATATGGGCGAATATTATTGAAGGTGAATGACTGAAGCGGCACGATAAAAGCTACAACCTGTTTGATAGCGATTACTGAAATATTGACACTGGCCACTTTAGTGAATTTCTTTGCTGAAAACTAGTTTCAGCTGTGGGTTCCTCCACAAATTGAAGCTTTGATCCCTTTGAATGTAGAGGCTAAGGGCAGAAACGGTGAGCACACGGAGCAACTATCCTCAGCATCGATGGCCTTGATGTTACTTGAATTCGGGCCTATTTAGATCACCACGTTGGCATCGTGGGGATATTAAATTAGAATCAATTTATCCATCATATAATTTAAAAGGTTGCCTGTGACTCTGTTTCGACAGTTTCTAATAGTCCTGCTTATCGCTGTAGCACTGCTTTATTTAGGCAATATAGCCGTTGCTGCACACAATAATAAGACACTTGTCGAAAAGCAGATGCGTACCCATGCAGAGGATACGGCCACGTCCATCGCCCTATCGATGACTCAAGCGGCAAGTAATGAAGATATCGCCACGCTTGAAACTATTCTCAACGCCGTTTCTGACAACGGCTTCTATCAACGTATTTATTTCCGCGGTATCGATAAGAAATTACTCATCGACCGCTATTTTCCATTACGGGTGGAATCAGTACCACCCTGGTTCATCCGCGTAGTGCAGCTTCCGGTTTACGAGGGATCAGCAGAAGTCACCACTGATTTGTTCCAGCGGCTCGGTACCCTTGTTGTTGTCAGCCACCCCGGACAGGCCTATCTCAATTTGTGGACGGTACTTGTAGAACAACTTATCTGGTTTTCCCTCGTCGCCATCATCACTTATGTACTCATATCCCTGGCTATTAGGCGCTTGCTTATCCCTTTAAAAAGGCTGGAGAACCAGGCGAATGCCATCTGTCGACAGGATTTTGTCCAGCAGCAAAACATCCCCAGGACGCGAGAGCTGGCGACTCTGGTTAAGGCAATGAATCGTATGTCGCTGCAGGTGAGCCAGCTGTTTCAACGCCAGCTCGATTTGATCAGCGAATTACGTCAAAAGACGCGCCGTGATGAATTAACGGGGCTCGGAAATCGCAGCGATTTTGATGCCCGGCTCAACGCTTTTGTCGATGTTGAGTCGGGAAGTCATTGTGGAGTATTGATGATTTTAGCGGTACGCCACCTCGGCCAACTCAATCAACACTCAGGGCGCACAGAGGGCAATAATCTGCTCAAGTCAGTGGCCTCGTGTTTATCGACGTCTTTACAGCACTACGAGCAAGCGCTCATTGCCCGCCGTCAAGGTTGTGAATTTGCCATTTTTATTAGCGATATCGAGCGCATCGATGCTCTCTCGATAGCACAAAGCCTGTTCGCTGATGTTCAGCAATTAAGCTGGTTTCAAGATCCCCAACAACACCTGCCCTCGATAAGTCCCATCTTGCAAATGGGCTATACCTACAGTGATTGCGTGTCTAACGGCCCGCTGTTATTGCGTGAGGCCGATATGGCGCTGGGTTCGATGGCGGATAATGCAAGCAGCCAGTGGCAGCAATTTAGTCACATTGAGAGCCCGACAAGTTCTGTTCTCAATATCGATTGGCCGAGATTCGTCTCTGAGGCCATCAGTAAGAAAAAAATCCTCCTCAATATACAGGCCGTTTACAGTGTGCCTGAGCGCAACATTTTGTCTTACGAGGTTTTCTCCAGCTTTCCGGATGAAAACCAGGGTTCGGTGTTTAGCGCTCGCACTGTTCTACCGGCATTGGAACGTGCGGGCCTCGGCCCTGAATTTGATCAACTTGTGCTGGGTGAATTACTGCACAAGTGGCAAGGGCGTAACGAGCCACTGAATGTCAATATTTCTCTGAGTTCACTAAAATCCGCATCATTCCGCCATTGGCTGGCTAAGTTTTTAGCACAAAACCGGGATTTCGCCTCGCTTTTAAGCTGTGAATTGCCAGAGAGGGTTTTGCATTTGGCCGAGCATGAGGTTCGTCGCTTTGAAGCCCTGCTCAGTCAATACGGTGCCGGTTTAGCTATCGACGGCTTTGGGCTCGGTAGCTCAAAATTTGCCTATTTAGGCAGCCTGCCCCTGCGTTACCTGAAGGTACATCGCAGTTTCACTCGCGACATTGATGGTGAACAAGACAATCAATTCTACATTCGCAGCTTAGTTCAACTGGCCAGCATTCGCTCTCTGCCTTTAATTGCCGAAGGCGTAGAATCCGAAACCGAGTGGCAGTTGCTGATGGAACTGGGTGTCAGTGGTGCCCAGGGGTATTACCTCGCTGAACTAGAAACCCTGGAATAAGTCACCCGAAGATAACCACTAATTAAACGCAATCCGGCATTTAAGGCCTGCGGGCAAGCTTAAATCTGGGTTGTTGACCTTAACGCGAAAACCGAAAGTATTACTCGCCGCATCAATTACACGGTCAACCACGACGACTTTGCCCGCCACCTCCGTCTCGGAGCCATCACCGGAGGGGTGGACAATTTTCACCTTTACCTTCATGCCTTTACTGACCTGCCCATAGCTATCAGAGCGCATAACAATTTCAGCATACAGTGGGTTGAGCGCCATCAATTCCATCACTGGTTCACTACCCACATACTCACCAATGGAGACATGGCGTTTAACCACGACACCTTTAATGGGGCTGCGAATATCCCGTTGTTTTAAACGAGCTTCCGCTTCAGCCACCGTTAAGCGAGCAAGTTGTTGCTCGGTCACCAGTTCGTCGCGCTCAAAATCGGAAAGCAGCCCCTGTTCGAGTAGCTCCTGATTACGATTCAGTTTTCGACTGGCAAAATCTGCTCGGGCTATTACTGTTCTCAACGCCGCCCGCTCCAGCTCACTTTCCAGGGACAGCAGTATCTGATTCTTTTTCACCATGCCGCCACGTTCAGCATTGACCCGACTCACAATGCCGGAGACTTGACTGCTCAAAAGTATTTCGCTGGATGGTTCAAGCAGACAGCTGAGTTGTGAGCCGGATAGTTCAGCGTGCGCCCCACTGGACGCCGATAACATAATCCAGGTCCCGAAAAAAATTGTTACAAACTTCATTGCCACCTCATTGCCACTATTGTTTATGGGTTTCGCTGTTCCCTTCGCCGCACCCCGTCGATCGAGGTGTGGCACATTATATCGACTCTGCCGTAAAGGCCAGAATATCCCCCTGACGGGAGTCCACTTTAAGTAGTTGCTGGCGTAGGCGACTATGCTGGGTTTGTAAACGTGCCTGCCTGCGGCGCATAAGAAAAAGCGCCAGGCGCTGTCCCCAGCGCTGGCGACTTACTCTTACCAGTAAGTGTCTATACCAGGTGCGCTGCAGCCATTCATCATCCATGGAAACAATTAATTCGACACTACCGGGATCACCAAAGCGCGCACCGCGACCCGCTAACTGGCGATCAATACGTGAGGCTTCCTGCAGCTCAGTTAAGATAACATGCAGACCACCGGCGCCGTGCACATCGCTATGTAGCTTAATATCCGTGCCCCGCCCCGCCATACTGGTGGCAATCGTGACCTGCCCCGGCTGGCCCGCCGCCGCAATCAACGCCGCTTCTTCGGCATCCTGCTTGGCATTCAACAAGCGACATTGCAGCCCTTTTTCAGCGAGTGCAGCGCCAATGAGTTCAGAACTGCTGACCGTACTACTACCGACAAGTACCGAGCGCCCCAAGGCTACTTCGCGAGCGACCGCCTCGGCAATACAGGCTTGTTTGTCTGTGTCGGTGGCGCACAGCGTATCGGGATAATGCTGTCTGCGTAGGGGATGGTGAGTGGGGATGTCCACCACGGGTAGATTATAAATTTTCCAAAATTCACCCACTACCTCGCGAGCAGTTCCGGTCATTCCCGCCAGCCAGTGATAGCGTCGAAAAAAGTTTTGATAACTAATCTTGGCCAGTGTTTCCCGAGGCGCTGTCAGCTCACAGCCTTCCTTGGTTTCAATCAACTGATGTAGACCGCGCTCCCAGGTGCGATCGGGCATGACTCTACCGGTGTGACTATCAATGATCTGTACCTTGCCATCCCGCACTAAATAATGGCGGTCACGCTCGAAAAAAATCAGTGCCGTCAGTGCCTGGCGAATAATTTCATAGCGCCGAATGCGCCCTACCCAGTAAGCCCCGAGGTTGGCCGAAGCCTGATCAATATAGGCTTCCCCCTTTGCTGTCAGCTGTATTTGGCGGCGCATATCCTGCTGCTCAAAGTGCGTATCGCGCTGCAACTGCCTGGCCAGCACGACCGCTTGCTGATAAACCTGTTCCTGGCCTTCATTGTGATGGGTCTCACCGGAGATAATCAGAGGCGTGCGGGCCTCGTCCATAAACACACTATCGGCTTCATCGACGATGGCAAAATGTAATCCGCGTAGCATCAGCTGCTGATCCATTTGATCATTGCCCTTCAAGCGCTCGGCGTGACGATGCATGGCCGCCGAGGCTCCCTTAAGCACTAGGTAATCTTTCAGGTAATCAAACACCAGCTCTTTGTTGGTGCAGTAGACAATGTCCAGAGCATAGATGTCGCGGCGCTCATCTTTTGACATACCCTGCTGTATACAGCCGACACTCAAGCCCAGCCACTCGTACAAGGGTGTCATCTCTTCGGCATCGCGAGCCGCCAGATAGTCGTTCACAGTAATGATGTGTACGGGAATTCCCGCCAGCGCAGCGGCAGCCACGGGTAGTGTGGCCGTCAGTGTTTTTCCTTCACCGGTAGCCATTTCAGCGACCCGGCCCTGAAACATCGCTAAGCCACCGCGCAACTGACTCTCGAAATGACGCATACCCAAACTGCGGCCAGCTACCTCGCGAATTAAGGCAAAGGCTAGACAGAGACTGTCGCGGTCAAAAGCCCGGCACAGTAAGTGGCTACGAAGCTGGGCCACGGCTTCGCGCAACTGGGCGTCGTTGTAAGCCCCTACCCTTTCATCGTGCCCCTTAATACGCTTTATATAAGGATCTAAAGGCCGACCCTTACGCCAGTACCAGCGACCGCCCCAGCCTTTAATTTGGTGATATGGCCGCTCGAACCAGCGCATTGGCCGTGGTAGGGCTTGCTCTGGGCGCAGCAGTATCGATGTCGGCTGGCGACTGGGCCCCGCAACGGTAGGCCCGCTTGCTGCGCTTGAGTTGTGCGGGGCTAAACCAACAGTCGCCAGGTCAGACATCAAGTTGCCTCAGAAAGACGCGACGTAAATCGCGCAGCCAACGCCAGAGCAGCGGTTCGGGTTGATGATGGAAAAGCACATGCACTCGCTCATTGAGGCGCTCTCGGGGTGCTTGCGGTGCATCCAGCACGAGACGGAAATGATGTTTAAAGGCCTGGGGGAGTTCACTACCGGTATCCGGGCGGGTAATAATCAAGCCCCCCGCCTCCACCGCCAAAATATCATTGGCTAGTGTTTGGGTGCTGGCCGGTACGATACGAGAAATGGTGGCTGGAAACGTTTGTCGCTGCTGCGAAACCATCCGTACCTCAACGGCGCGCGTGCGATTGCGAACGGCATTAATATGGTCTTCATCGACCAGAACGGTGACCGGTAGCTGGTCAAAATTAACAATGTTACCCAGTAGATCACCACGGGAAAGATAGCGGCCGTGCAGTGAACTGGCATGGGGTAAGATAAAGGTGCCACTCTTTTGCGCCACCAGGGTCAAGGCCGTTTCTTTGTCCCGTGCACGGCGGTATTCTAGGCGACGAAAATCCAGGAACTCTTGCGCAATACCCGATTCAACCCGATCTCCCAGCGCCGCCAGGTGGCGCGCTTCGGCTTCGCGAACCTGTGCCCCAAGCACCGCGACCTCGGCATCCAGTGTGGGATCTTTTAAACGTAATAAAGCTTGCCCCTGCTCCACCTGACTACCCGGTTGGGCAAGTGTTTCATCGAGAAAGCCACTACTGCGCACTCGTACCTGGGAGTTGTCCGATGCCGTCAACACGCCGTGGGTGTACGTCGCATAGGGAAAGGGAATGACCCCCAGGAGCAGGACAAGCGCCAAAACCCCAAGGCTAATCACGCCCCAGGTACGTTTCGCTTTTTGTTGCAGTTGCGTATCACTGAAGGGCTTGGCCAATAATTTAAACAGCGGCTGCACTATCCCGCCCCAAAGTGTCCACATGGCCAATAGGGTACCGATAAACAAGTATTCGGAGGCAATAAATAGCGCAATCGACATCATGATGACAATGCGATACAGGTAGGAGCTAAGGGCATAAGCCACTAGCCAGCGGGCTTCTCGGCCTGTCGCCGCTGGCGAGATCAGCCCGCGCACACCCATCAGGCTACTTTTCACCCAGTATCCGACATAACTTGCCGAGCGTTTGGCCAGATTGGGGATCTCCAGAAAATCGGCAAGCACGTAGTAGGCATCAAAACGCAGCAGCGGATTGCCGTTGAAAAATACCGTCGAGACGCCGGAAATCAGCATAGTATTGAAGGCCAGGGCACGCACGAGTCCCGGTTCCGCCAGTGTCCAAACCAACATTGCCAGAGCGGCAATAAAGCCCTCAATTAATATACCAATCGCGCCCACTAGCATGCGCTGATACTTGCTGCGAAAGGCCGTGGCGGCACTGGCATCGACATAGGGCACCGGGAAAAACACCAGAAACATAATACCGATTTCATGTACTTCACCGCCCCAGCGCTTAACGGCATAGGCGTGTCCAAGCTCGTGAAGGGTTTTCACAAAGGGGTAGATTAAGGCCATCAACAGCAGGTTTGAGGCCGCCAGTATTCGATCACTGAGGTTGCCCGTTAAACCATCCCAATGAACGGCAGCCATTAATCCCGCGACACCAACCACCACCACCCATAGCACGGCCATCCAGCGCGTGAAGAAAGGGGCAGCAATGGCCATGGTGTTATTCAAAAACCGCTCGGGATCAAACAACGGTATACGCACAGCAAGAGGCGATTTAATCTTCTGCATCAATTTTTGGCGCGCCAACATGGCGTGGCGTCTATCGAGAGCCTCCATGTCGGGCATGCTGTCGGAGTGCAGCACGTTGGCGCTAAAAAGTTTTGACACCAGTCCAATAATGTCGTCCTGAGTGGGCATGTCGTCACCGAGTAGCTCGCAGGCTTCCTCCCAAATTTGCTGCAAACTGCGCTGGCCATTCATCTTGCCAATGATCAGATACGCCTCGGGTGTAAACCGGTGGAACTGGCCCGAGGCGTGATCCTGCAATACATACCAAATTTCACCACGGTATAAATGGCGGTGAATCGCCGTGTGCCGTCGCAGGCGGGGAGATAATTCAGAAACTAGATACCAGGATTGACTGAAAAGTGAGGCATTAAGCGACAAAATTTATCCCCACCAGCGCCAAAAGCGCAGCCGTAACCAATCGTTCAACTCACGGGTCCAGACCGAGAATAGATTGCGCTCATCGATAAATACTTTGCCAATACCCTCCATACCCGGACGTAGGCGCTCGTGGCTATCGTGCAACATTGCCTCGACAATAAAGAAGGTCGCAGCGTCTTTGTATTCAGTTACCGGGGTAATATTACTGACCGTAAATGCAAAGGACATGTCCGGTAGAGCCGACAAATACAGGGCGCCACTTTGCCCGATAGTGACGTCACCAATACGACTTTCTTTAATCATCAGATCGACCCGGTAGGCACTGACTGGGGAGATTTCAAACAGTACTTCACCGTGGGAAACCGCGCCACCCAGACGCTGGCTGAGGTCGCCACTCACCACCAGCCCAGCAAATGGTGCGTAGAGGCTGGTGCGCTGCAGCTGACTTTCGACCAGATGCAATTGCGCCTGAGCTTGCTCCAACTGAGCGTCGATGATGGTGATACGGGCGCGATCGTGGGCCGCTGTGGCCTCCTGATATTGACGGCTTAGTTTATTCTGCTGGCCACGCCACTTGAGCTGTTCCAGTAACAGGTCTCTATCATCGAGGTGCAGCAGCACATCGCCCTGATTGACCACGTCACCGGCACGATGCTGAGCATTTTTGATGTAAGCATCAAAAGGGGCTGCCACCACCTGTTGACTCACGGTTTGTAGTGCGGCCGGGGCGGACAAGCGATAAGCCCCGTCAACCATCACCCCCAGCAACACCAGCACACTGGCTATGGACAACAGTAACTTGCGGCCGAGGTAGCCCGGCCCCCAGATACGTTGTAACTGTTGCCGGGCCGCGTCACGAATTTTTTGATGAAGGGGCCGGTCGTTGTCACGCTTACCCTCCAGAGCACTGACCGCCAGCATCACCACGCTCTCACAATATTGCACATCATCGAGGCTGAAGGGCTGGTCAATATCGCGCTGCAGGGTGATCGCCCCCACCCAGCGTTCATCTACCTGCAAGGGTATGGTCAGCAGCGCTTCACCCTGCTGTAGCTCCTCCAAACTTTTATGGGCCACCATTACCAGATTGGCCGACAGCTTTGGTAGTACGGGCAAAACAACGGCAGCGCGCTGATCAACCGCCTCGTCCATGGCATTTTCCAGCGCCCGCACCATATTCATCTGGCTGCCAAAATCGGCACTGTGAGACAGGTGGGCCAGCTTGACGCCCTCGTTTTCTACCAGGCCGAGGCTTACCAGATTGCAATTTAAGTTGATCGCCAGCTCGGTGACTAAGCGCATGGCTGCGCTATTAAAACCTGGCTCAGGTAAGACTCGGGCCAATAGATCGACACTGGTACTCAGGCGCATAAAGGCAGCCTGACGCTCATCAAATAAACGTCGCATCTGTGCCAGTTCTACCCAGACAGCACCCCACTGCAGGCTATTCATGGTGTGCGATAGCTGAGCTTCTGAATCTAAGTGCACGGCCACGGCAATCACCGCTGAGACCTCATCTGCCAGTTGCACGGGATAGGCGACGCCGAAGCAATGAGCGGCCTCCTGCCCTTCTGTCACTTGCCCTTCTGCGACTTGCCCTTCTGTAGGTGGCAGCTCTGTCACCAAACCACTGCCTTGGGCCATCACTTGCTCGGTCAGATCCGACAAGCTATCCATTGCTTGATTCGCATCGGGCCAAACGGCCACCGGCTGAAAATGCTCACCTTCACGGACCGCCAAAATAGCGCTATATGCCCCTTCAATAAGACCGCACTGTAATTCCAGCCATGTCTGAAAATCCATGCTGGCAGACAATTGGGCCATTCTTTGCCAGTGCTCCTGAGCGGGCCTGACGGGGGTCGTTAGGGTTGAGGACTCTTCGGCCTCTTGCTCTGACTTTGTATCGGGTGATTGAAATTGAGACGCCATTGGGGTGCTTTAAGCAAACTCACTTTATTGATGGGGAAAAGACGATGCCAGAGTGGCACGCAAAAGAATAGCCCCCTTGCGGGGGCTTTATTTACGAGCTCGTGTATCAGGCCATCGCCAGCTTGCTTTCAGGGCATGTAAAGCTGGGTTTATCAGAAACGGGGGCTATCCCAGCGCTTGTAGCGCCGCTGCGCCGCGGCCTTACCCAGCCCTGGGAGGTTGGAACGATCGAGCCGCATAGCATCTGCTTTTGGTTTTGCTGAAAGTTTCCAGCCCACCGCCCCCGCCATCATGGCGGCAATCTGTGGATTATGATTGTCTAGCAGTGTCGTCGGCACCTCATCTGACTCTTCGGCTTTCACCTCGTCATCGCCTTCTGGCTGCTGACAGTCCTCTGCTTTCTCGGCATCCATTATATTGATATTAGCGTCGACATCAGCCTCGTCTGCAGCGCTGGCTTCACCAGCTTCTTGACATTCCTGCTCAACAACAGCCTCATCAGCGTCTCCCTCCCCCTCGGGTGAATCGGGCTCACCCGCCTGGGAATCGGTCGGCAGAACAATATCAATACCTGCTGAGCGTTCACCATTGAGTCTATCGGCGCTCAGCTGTGATACCAGTTCAGCCGATGTACCAACACCGTCACGACTGGTCAGGGCGCTGGGATCGGTCAGGCTTTGTATCGGCGCTGCGACCGTGGTGTCGTCAATAAAGGAAGCAACCGCGTTATTGGAAACACTGAACTGACCCTGGTCGACATCGCGAAGAGTATCCAGGCTCTGGCTCAAAGTAACGACACTCGCGACATACTCCTGGACAGCGCTTGTATCAACTGTAATGCGGGCAAACTCACCGATCAGAACATCAAAGGTTAAATCACCATGGAAAAGGTCATCGGTGAAACCGCCGAGCATAAAGTCACTGCCCTCGCCACCATCCAGCTCATCTTCGTCACCGCTCAACAGGTCGATGGTTTCGAATTGAATCTGTTGTAAATGAGGCTGGCGTGTCAACGCGGCGCCATCACCCGCGAGGAAGTCACTGCCGTCCCCGCCATTGAGATAATCCTGACCATAACCACCGAGCAGCGCATCGCGATCACTGCCGCCGATAAGGTGGTCATCATCACCCAGTTGCGGATTGCCCGTTGTCGCAGACAACCAACGGCCCGCGTCGTCGTTTTCAATAGCACCGTCATCACCAATAATGATGGTTTCACCACTGCTATTGGTGACGCTGTCGCTACCGACACCCGCTATCGCTTGATCGCGTCCTGAGCCCAGTTCGATGACATCGTCACCCCCCGTGCTGTTAGTCAGGTCTGTGCTTGCTGCACGAGTTGGCAAACCATTACTCATACTCACCTGGCCGTTATCACCAATAACGAGGTCGTCGCCAGCACCGGCTAGCACGGTATCTGCTCCGGAGCCGGCAATCACAATATCATTGCCGTCGTCGCCATGAATGGTGTCATCACCGCCCTGGCCAAGTCGCACCGAGCGAATGTCACTGACATTGGCGGTGGTGAATAAGCGCAGATCCGCAGGCAGATTGTCACGCAGCTGAGTGATGGTGCCGTGATCACTGATAATAATATCGTTGCCACTACCACCGTTGATGGTGTCATCGCCGACAGCCAGGTTATCGCGGGTACTGAGGTTAGAGGCATTGTCAGTGACAGGCATCAGCACGGGGTTGTTAGCATCGGTGCGCAAGCTGGTGCGCTGAGCTATGTTGATGTTGAGGCCGGAGTCACCATAAATATGGTCGTTGCCAGCTTCACCTGCAATGGTGTCATTGCCCGAACCACCGAAAATATGATCGTCGGCCTGACTGCCGATTAAGGTGTCGTCGCCAGCACCACCGTAGATGACTACGCCGGAAGTAGCGGCGGAGGCGTCAACCCGATCGTTGCCACTGCTGGCAAACGCTACCGGCTTATCTGTCGTTGGGTTTAAGGGGTTATCGGTATAAGGGCTACCGTCCTGGGACGTATCGCCAAAGATAATCACCGGGACATTACTGCCATCGCCGTAACCCGAACCGCTGACAGTAATCGTGTCACTACCACCACCGCCATGAACCACGGTGATCGGCAGTTGACGCATGGCCGTCACATCCGCGACACCACTGGCATGGGTAAAGCTGGCTCCGGCCACTTCTATCGCCAGGCCATTGTCAGAAATGGCACTAATAATATAGCGACCGTCGTTAGTGCCAGCGCCACGAATACTTATCTCGTCACCGACTCGGAAACCATCGGAGTACCAGGTATCTGCACTAATCTGGCGCTCAATGGTGTTAGTGGTGAGGAAACTCATTTCACTTGTTATCGACTCTGCCGTGGTATCAATCGCCACGCTATCGTCGTACTCGCCCTGCATTAGCTCCAGTACTTCCAGGCCGGTATGGGTGATATCAGTCAGTACGTCAGCACCATCCAAACGGGTCACTTTTTTCGAGCTTAGCGCCCACGACTCAGCGGCCAGAGCGTGATCACGGAAGATAAGCAGCTCATCGCTGGTAACCGTTTCATCGGTCAGGTCGGCAATAGCAATGGGGTCGCTTGGCGTTTCACTGGGCAACATCACGGCTGTGCGCAAGTGACGTGGTGAATCGGAGAGACCGCCGTTAATCAGTAATTTACCGTCAATGCTGTTAATCGCTGTATTGGGCGTGCCGATACCCGACAGGGTTTTGGTGATATCACCGGTGATGATGAAATCATCGCTACCATTGCCGCCGTACAAGCTGGTGACTACCGAGCCACCCTGAAGGCCTTGCACATAAAAGGTGTCATCACCTTCAAGACCATCCACCTCAATTAACTCACTGTTTTCAATATTAACGGTCAAGCCGGCACCAAAGACACCGTCTTTGTTAATCAGGAAAACGTCATTGGCTTCGGTACCAATAATAGTGACTGTATCGTGTCCGTCACCACCGTCGATAAACACCGGGGCATTAATGTTGTATTCGACATTATCCTGACCGGAGCCGCCATTCACATTCAGGTTGTTGGTGGAAATAAAGGCACGTAATTGGAAGTTGTCATCGCCATCATTGCCCTTTAAATAAAGCACGGCTTTGTTGCTGTACACCGAGAATTGGTCGTTATCATCGCCACCAATTAGCGTTGTTTCGTGGCTTATTCCAAAGCTGAGGAAGCCTCGCGTTGTGGCGGTACCAGAAATTTCATCCCCCGGCTTCACCCCGTCAGCCGCTGTTGGCTCATGACCAAAGATCTGTCCAACAAGGAAAGTATCTTCACCCAAACCGCCATCAACGGTGAAGGTAGTACCGGTATCGTCAAACACAAACTCATCGGCGCCCAGCAGGCCGTTAATAGTAATGCCTGCCTCTACGACGCCATCGATGTCAGCAAGGCCATTCAGGCTAGCGTCGTAATTAATGCGCTCAACGGCTTCATTGCCGATATCACGAGTGTCGACAATTGTATTGTGAAGCCGCGCAATAAAGTTCTCGCGGATGAGGAAGAGATCGGTGTCGCTCGTACCATCGACCACTAGCGTATCAATGCCCGTTACACCGCTATCAAAGACATTAATCACGTTGTCGGTTTTCGTCGTGCCGTCGGCATCGAGGTTGCGGGTTTCAATGTAGTAATCATCGGAACCTTCGCCGCCATCGAGATCAAGGTCTTCGACACGGGTATGCAATTTGATGATGTTGACACTGTCATCACCCGTGCCACCCAGAACTTCAGTACGGCCAGTTATTTCAGTAGCATTTAAGGTAATGCTGTCGTTACCCGCTGCGCCATTAATACGAATAATATCGGCATCACCATCGCTGGCGAAATTGGTATCACGCAGGGTTCCATTAATAATAATTGTATCGTTAGATGCACTACCCGTAACAGTGATCGACGGTGCCTGCCAATAGCCGTTCAAGGTGATGACACTGGCTGTATCGTCACCAGTCCCAGCAGGATCAGCTGCCAGAAGATCCAAACTACTGACATCAATACTACCGCTGGTAATAATTCTGGCATTATCTTTAACAGTAATATCGTCACCGGCACTGAGGGTGATATTGCCGCCGTTGGACTCGATAGAAATACCCGCATTCACTGTCAGATGATCATAGTCGCCGGCAGCACTTTCAGTGGCGATAATATTAATATCACCTTCAGCGTAAATATCTTTATCGACAATAATAGGGCTGTTAGCGACAAGGTTTACCGATCCGCTGGCCTCAACACTCTTCGTATTATTCAAGCCTCCTGCAACCAATAAGCCGGAATTCGTTACCCAAACACTGCCTGTCGTTGAGCGACCTTCCATATAGCCAACTTCAGTTTCAAGGTTTTTCGCTGAGCTACCGATGTCACCCACGGCAAATAATTGAACACGCCCGGAGGTAATGTTTGACCCAGACACTCGACCGTTAAGGATTTTTCCATAACTTAGAATATAAGCGGTCTGCGTTCCACTGATGCCGCCAGTACTACCAGCCCCTATGGTGTTAATTAACAGATCGTCAGATGTTTCTATGAGATAGGTGTTGAGTGCACTGCTTGAGGTTAATACACCGGCCTGTGTGTGGGAGGTGTTGATATCGAGATCATTCCCCGTCATACCAATGGTGCCCGTCGTGGTACTTAAGGTGATGTTGTTGGCTATCACATCCGCCTCGGGCAAGCCGGTAATATAAGCCCCAGGTGTTGCACCCGGAACCACGATGGCTCCTTTATCAATAACATCAAGAATAGACGTTTGTGCCACCAGGGTAACGTCACCGTTATCGGTCTGAACTCGCTTAATGTTCATATTGCCGACTAATTCTTCGAGATAAATATTGCCGGTGGTACTAAAGACATCGAGAAAATCACCGCTGCCCGCCACATCACCTTGCATGTCGAGCTCAAGAATATCGGTACTTTCACCGACACCCGTGGCCGCGGACAAAATCAACCAGTCCCGAGCACTGATATTGGTATAGCTATGATTAAGGCCGTCAACAATCGCACCATTTTCTGCGACTAAACTGATGCCGCCCTGCGCCGAATAAAGGCTTGCCACTGCCATATCGCCAGCCGTTTCGACAAGGTATATATCCGCTGTTGCGCGAGCGGTGATCGTACTGTCGGCCTCAATATCCAGTAAGATTCTGGCTGTATCGCTACCAATAAATCCAGACGCCGCTTCCAATACAATGTTTTCACCGACAACATTAACGCTCGTCTGATCGCCCGTACCATTGCTGATACTGCCCGAGGTTTTAATACGCACAACACCACTCGACTCAACGTGAGACAAGGCAATATCGTGGGTAGAGCCAATATAAATCGAAGCCTCGTCAATAGCGCCAGTCGAATTCGCTGTAGCCTTCAGCACGCCGCCAATCACTTCAACATCGACATCATCACGCTGATCAATAAATATTTTCCTGATTTCAACGGCACGAGAAACAGTAACGCCGGTCTCACTTTCTGCAATCAGCTCCGTTGCCAGCGATAGGATAAGCTCGCCTGCGGTAACAGTATCAATAATAAAAAAGTCATCAGTCGCGGTATTATTGTTTGCGCTTCCCGACAAGGTAATGCGCATGCCGTCTCGGAAGCCATCATCAAGCCAGCTGCCACTGGAGCGGCTAATGACATCACCGCTTGCCTCATTATGGGTATAGATAAGATCCAGCGTAAAATCTGCGGTGCTGAGCGGGTCAATAACCACCTCAGCAAATTTAAGTGCACGCAATACCTCGTCAACAACGGTATCCGCGTTAGTTAAGGTAATGGTATCTTTTGTTAACGAGGCAATCGTCAGCACACCACCACTCTCACTGGTGTTGCGGGTTGAGCCATTATTGACCGTTGTTTCAAAGACCCGAATCACGTCGCCAGCGACGAAGCCATCGGCAAACCAATCGCCACCATCAGTACGCACAATGGTGTCAGCATCAGTCTGACTGTGAATGAAGTTGACGGTGGCATTCACGAAGTCACTGGATAAATAATTAATATCTGTTCGTTCGGCGGTTAACAGGGCAATTCTTTCGTCATCCGTGAGTTGTACCGGTTTGGAGGAAAGATCAATTTCTACACCTTCAAAAGGTGCGCCCATACTGTCAGAGGTGCGAATGGTCACATTGCCAGCCGCGTAAATATTTTCAGCCTCAATGGTTGTCACGGTATTTGTCACCGGCTTAAGAAGCCCGAGACCAAACACACTCAGGAGTTCATCTTCTGTCCAAATTTTTATACTGTCTTCAATTTTGGCACTTTCAGTTGCGCTTAAAGTGTAAGTATAAGCGGCGTCATAATTTACCGTGACGGAGCCCCACTCCTGGTGTAAATCGTGGTATTCCGTTGTTCTTTTATTGACTAAAGTCTCAATAGCACTATCGGCATCGGCGCCATCCGGGTCGCTAAACTCATTGCGATAGTAAGACTCTTCATCGGAGGCAAGGCTAATAGTCTGGGCTGGGTCATAGACCCCGGCGAAACCATTACGGTAATTCCAATAGGCCTGGTATTCAGACTGTTTGGCATAGGTAAAGGCGGCCTTGGCCTCATCCCATTTTACATTGGTACCGTTAGGTCCGTCTTCTTCGCGTAATTCCAAGGCCTGCCAAACGCCTAAGAGGTCCTCAATCGTATCGATATCAACCGTTTGTTCTGAATTACCATCAATGAAACTGCCGTTTTGAACATCGACCCACACATCACCAGAAATAGACTTAATTGTGTCTGCGCGTAGATCATCAGCCACTTCAGAGATATAAATATTGCCCGTCGCCGTCGCATTAAAGAGGCTACCTGGGCTATCGGCGGTGTCAATTAACAGGGAGTCGATAGTGCTTGTACCAATGGTGCCGTTATCAGCGTTCAAGGTGATGTCACCACCTTGAACATTCACAGTACCCGACATATTGGCGGCCCGTGTAATGCTATTGGCACTGACTGTAAGCGCTGAATCGTTGCTGGACTGGACTCGATCCAATAACAGGCCGCCGGTATTTTCACGAATATGCACGTCACCCGTGGCACTAATGGCAAGTAAACTGGCTGAGGCTATATCGACCTGTTCGGTAATCACCGCTTCGATAATCACGTCATCGTTGTTAACGACTCCGTCACCATTAACATCAGAAGTAGCGATGCTCTGTGAGCCGATAGACCCCAGCGCGTATAAATTAATATTCACACCGCCAACCGTTGCCGCCGCACCTGAAACTATACCGCCCATAGAAATCACAGAGCTGATACCGGTGGTATTAACAATGGATTCGGTCAAAATGATGTCGGCACCGTTAGCGGTCGACAGCAAGGCAATATCACCTGAGGATCGGTCACCCAAAAATGAGATTTTTATTTCGTGATCGGCTTTCAGCGTATGTGTGTGTGTCAGGCTCTGTCCAACCGTTCGCTCTAACTCCGTGTAATAGGTCTTTTTTCCATACCAGGTGCTTTTATCCCACGATCTGATTTCTTTTGTTTCGTCAGTCAGCGTGATAGGCGTACTGGCCAGATAGGTGTATTCATCGTTGATAACGCCAGGGTCGGTATCGATATAAAAATAGGGTCCTTCATCGGACAAAGTCGATGACAGAGAAATCGGCCCTCTTTGCCAATTAACATCGGCGGGATCTTTTGCTAGCCAATCGATGTCCAACCATGTCGCCTGACTTTCTATGGTGTGATAATAGGTGCCAGTTTCTTCATTAATAACGTAGCCATAACGCGCTCCCGCCTCGGGGGAATAATAAAGGGCCTCTGAAGTATCAGGGTTATAGCTGCCGTTATTCACTTTCACACCATTTTCATCCATGGTGTAAATAGTCACTAAAGGATTGGTGTCGGTGCCCCTCAAGGTGTCCTTAATAATAAGTTTACCCAGCCCTCTGCTGGAATTATCAATGCGACCAACAACAACATTATGACTGGTGGTGTTGGTGATATTGATATCGCCATAGCCACCCAAGACGCGGATTTCTCCGGCACCAATATTGGTGATTTTACCGGTGATATCAATGTAACCACCAGTAATGGCGACATCGTCAACTTCTATATTGCCAGTGTCGGTATCGTAAAAAACATTGAAATTAGTATAGAGGCTCTTTTGAACTTGATCAGAAGCATTAATCACTCCGTCCTGATTGACATCGAATGTTGCCTGTTGCCACTGGGACATCCAGACACGTCCAGACTGAGTACCCAGATTGTTAATAAAGTAATCGGCCTCTGCGCCAATCGTTAATGATTTAGCCTCCTCACCACTCTGTAATACCCCGTTCAAATGCACCCAGGAAGCGTCAATAACAATGCGGTCGGCAATAACCAGGTTGGTCGGTGAGCTTGCTTTTAATGCGGCTAAAATTTGAGCATCTGTTCGGGTATCGTTTGCCGAGCTTGAGCCGTATTCTCCATTGAGATTTGCGGTGGTGAAGGGGTTAACATCGGAATAGCCTTCACTGCCCGTTTGAAAGCGCGTCACGCCGGTGACATTTAAAGTACCCCCCGCTGTTATTTGAAGATTAGCGGCACCAATATTACCCTCGATATAAATATTTCCAGCGCCGTTATTATCAGTATTAGTAATGTTTACTGTGCCGCGATAATTAAATACATCACCTGTCAAAGTGATATCAGGCTGGGGCCAACGGCCGATACTGGGCTGATTGGTAATCGTAATCTGAGGGGCATTATTGGTTGAGTTGTCCGTGATAGTGACGAAATTAGCCGATATACCGCTATTTATTAGCGCTATCTCACTATTGCTCGCTACCGTTTCACTGTTAAAACGCACCCCTCCCACCGTGTCGGGAATATTGAGATCAGACAGTATTAAGAAGGCTGAGGTGTCATTAAGTATGGTGACATTGGCATCGCCGGGTGCATCCAGTACACCACCGGCGCTAACCAGATAATCACCAATGACATCGATATAACCTGCCTGAGCTAGCACCGGGTCGACAACAATGGTGCGCACATCCACTTCGGAATACGTATTGCTAAGGTCATTCCACAAACCAAGGTCTTTTAATTCCTGGGTGAGGCGAACAATTTCGTCCTGATAAAACTGCTCTATATCAGTAAAGCTACTATTGCCATCATCGTATTCGGCAAGCTGTTTCTGAGCAAAAATAAGATCTTTAGCCAGTGACGACTCATTCGTCATCAAACCTTCTTTAAAGCCAATACTACCGGTAGCCGTAATCGCTTGGGATGCATCCTCAGTGAGGCTTACACCGACATTGCGATTAATCCCGGTGTGTATTTCACCATCGATTCGGACAATGCCCGTACCACCAGACGTAGACGTACCACCGGATAGCGAGGTGCCACTAACCCAGTCATTTAGGGCGCTGGCCCAGTTGGTGCTATCGGATTGCCCCTTCATGTCACCGTAACCGCGCTCTTCCGCATAAATGCGCGCGATACCGCCAGTTTGTAAAGTGGCGCCACTGTTAATCGTGACATTATTGGCCTGGATCAGGGTGGCATCGGCATCGAGATCACTGATTGGAATCAGGCTGACAGAAAAGTTATCGAGTGTCGCATGCAGTCGATAACTATCTCGGTTATAAAACCAGTCACTACTGGGCGCAATACCCGCTGCAATACGTAAATCGCCGTCGGAGCGCAGTTCGGCGCCACTATTGAACGTCACATCATTATCGGGCTTTAAGGTAACTTGAGAGGTGCCAATGGCAAGGGTGCCAGCACCGTGAGATTCAGTATAATTTTCGACTTCAATATCTGCATTACCACGTGCGCTTATGTTGATTTCACCGATCGAATCTAATTTTGATGAACCAATCGTGACGCGTGAAATATCTTGCGAGGCTACTATTTCGACATAAGAGCCGACACCCGCCAGTCCACCGGCGGCGACAAATAAAGTCTCATCATCAAGGTCAAAATGATTCAGCGAATGTAATTGAATATTACCGGGATTGTTTTTTGAACCGACAACCAGTAATTCAGCACCTTCATCGATGTGTACCTGGGTATCAACATCCAGACTGACGTCGACGTCATTGCCCGCGACAGACACACCACCCACCGCGTAAGCATCGATATTGCGGCCGCTCACCAGATTTTTATTCACACTTGTCAGCGCACGAATATCAATATCGTTGGCAGAAATAATAACGTTATCGCCAATTCTCGCCTCGATATCCAGCTCGATAACGTGGTCAATATCGGTGCCCGATCCAGACAGCATACCACCTGAAAACACGAGAACTTTGTGGTCAAAGTAAGCCGTATGTTCGGCGAGCATATTAAATTCACCACTGCTACCGTCGGTGTTTTGCAGCTCTCCGCTCAAGGTGATTTTGTCGAAAGCACGACTGCCGTTTGTCGAGTTGACACTACCCACCCAGGTTTTCGTGGTCGCGGTATCCGATGTTTTCGCTCTCACCCCGGCACCGCTGAATGCTAGGCCAACAGAACCAGACACCAGATCGACAAAATTATAATTGCTACTCAATGCCTCAATCGATAGTGAGCCGGCATCAATTTCGACGTCATTATCCAGGTAGGCATAGGTTTGTGTGGCCGTAGTGATCTCGGCGTGGCCAACACCCACTGCGGCGGCCAGGCTACCGGCACCACTACCGGCCTCTGCTTTATGTTTAGTGTCATTTTGTGCCAGCACGGTGATGGCATGACTGGCATCAAGGGTGGCATTGTCAGCGACACCCGCACGTACATAGGTGTTATTTTCAACCAGGTTAATCGACGCATCGATACCTAATAAAAGACCGACAGATGCCGAGGTGCTGTCCGTTTTAACGGTCAGGTTGTTAGCACCAATGATGTTTTTCGCATTAATCGTGATGTTACGCGCACTGACATCAACACCGACACCTGATGCACTCAGCTCAGGGTTGCCCAATGCAGCGACAATATAAGGCTCAATAAGAACGTCAACGAGAGACACTCCGACCGTCGCAGCACCGGCAGAAACGCCGGTAATCTTCGCATTAATGTAAGGCGTCGCCTGGGCCGTAATGGTTAAATCACCTGTCAGCGCGATATCACTGCCATCAGCAATATAGGCGTAAATGCTGGAGTCAAACGTGGCATTTGCGACATTGGCAGAACCGGCGCCAATACCGGCAGAAACGGTCCAGACCGACTCTGTGATATCCAGTTTAGATAATGCCGAAATATTGAGGTTAGTGACCGCTGCAGGCACACCGTTTTGGCTGCCGATACCGACCTGTGTGAACGAGCCTAAATAAGCAGTGGTGTAGCCACTGACCGTAACATCGCCAATCGCGGCTCCTGCGGCAAGCCCTCCAAGCGACACACCTTTAGCTTCTACACTGATATCACGAGTCGCCTGGGCTGTAATCGTTACACTGTCAGCCTTGAATACTTCTACACCATTGGTCTGCGTTGCACTGTCTGCGGTATAGGCCGACTGGTTACTGCTGTCATCGACAACGGCAACCTGAGCGCCAAGACCCACAGATCCCGCAGCACCGCCATAGGCATTGACATTAATATCGTTGCTATAAATAGCATTAATCGTAATGTCATCACCCGCACTCAGTGCTGCATTTGCAGCGACAAAGGCAGAGGTTTCACTACTTAAAGTGGTGACAGCGACCGAGCCACCGATACTGCCCCCCGCACCAATGGCGGCGCCACCAGTGATAATATCGACATCGACAGTCTCTTCGGCGACAACGCTAATATCACCAACTGTGGTGTTGACACTGGCATTGTTACCAATCAAGGCAGTGGTTCCACTGACCTCAATACTGGCATCTAAATCGAGCGTGAATAGATTACTGTTGGCTGCCGAGTCGCCGCGCGCAACGACTGCAGCCGTGCGATCAGCTTTACTATCTTCAGAGTTATCAAAGAATTTCTGCTGTGACCCCAGGTTGAGCCACTGGCTGTCATCACTAAAATCGACACTATTCCAGTCACCGACCGACAGAGGCGAAGTGCCAATGTATTCGTAGCGATTGCCAATAGTGGCCGCTGTATCACCGGTGCCGGCATAGGCGGTTTCGATATCAACTGTTTCATCTTTGGCGATGCTTGTCGTGACATCGCTCGAGTGATCGGCGGCACCGGTAAACAACTTGCTCGCACTATCGGCAGCCGTTTGGTTTTCCCCCGCTAATTCCCAGTTAGAACCGAAAGGTACAAGTCCCAGGTTGAGCGTCGTATTCTCATCACCAACAAAGCGGTAACGCAGGCCATTGACAGCATCAACGGTGTCGCCCTGCACCATGGATTGCGAACCATCGAGATGGGTGTAACGTGATGCGGTGCTATAACCAGAGGTAGAGCCAGTCAATATGCCGGAAATAGAATCTTGAGCCGGATTGACAGAATCAGCGCCATCGCCGCTGACGCCGGCCCCAACACTCACTACCGATACCGCACCACTAACACCAAAGCCACCACTGGCGGCAAAGGCCACAACAGTTGAGGCCAAATTGCGATCGGCATTGGCATGGATACTCACATCGCGAAGGGCGGAAATATAAGAATCGCTGCCAATAAAGGCAGAGGTACTGTTATTGACGGTAATCACATCCACCGACGCACCGATGCCCATCCCGCCAGCAGCGGCAGCACCGACTAATTCCAAACGGTCGCCACGTTGATTCACATCCGTTCGGCTATCGGCCGTCACCAGCACATCATTACTGGCCCGCACATCGGCATGGTTGCCATTTAGGCTGTCGTCGCCAATCCAGGCCGAGGTGTCGGATGCAACGACCAATACACCCACGGTACCCGCCAGGGCACCTGCTCCCGCAGAGCCAGATGCCGCTATGACCGAGGCCTCTTCAAAGGCATCGGCATGCACGGAAACATCATTACCCGCCACCAAAGTCGCCCCGGCGACATAGGCATTGGTACTACCTTCAAAAATACCGACAGAAACGGTGGCGCCAACCGCACCAAAGCCACCACCGAGCGAACCATCGCTAATGCCAGCGTAGACATAGGACAGGGCATCGACATTAATGTCTTGATCGGCAGTCACTTGCGCCAGGTGAATAAAGGCATCAGTGCGCGAGGTGCTTTTCACCACTGAGGCAACACCGGCTCCGCCAAAGTAGAGTCCAACACCGACACCAACTGCCACACTGTCAATGGTTTCACGGGACACCGAGATAACATCGATATTATTGGCTGCGATGGCATCAACATCAGTGCTCACGTCATTATCGGCAATATAAGCACGGGTGGTATTGTTCAGTATGCTGGTGTCTACCGCCGCACCGAGACCAACTTGGCCACCCCCTAGAGCACCACCACCACTATCGATATCTGTGGTTTGATGGGCCATAACGCGTAGGGAGCCATCACTGCTAATAGCGGAATCGTTAACGTAGGCTTCGGTCGTTGTCGCCACCTGATTAACCACTAAATTACCGGCAATACCCACGACGCCAGAGGCGCCAATGGTGACGGCAATGGCATCGATATCGTTTGCCGTATTGGCAACAACAGCGACGCCACTGAGAGCGCCATCATCGATAAAGTTTTCAGAACCGTCGCCGTTATCGCTCCAGTTATCAACAGTCCCCGCGTTGACACCCAGTGCGGTAATACTGGAATCACCACTAATATAAGCACTGGTATTTGAAGATAGGAGGTTAACAAACGCGGTTATTCCCGCGCCAACCGTGCCCGATGCGGCGAGCGTACCGCCGTAGGAGGCAATCGTATCGGCAGACTCGGCAAAGACAGTTAAGGTATCTGGGGTGAATATTGTCGATCCGGAAATATAGGCCGCAACCGTATTGCCAATTAAAGCGCCACCGCCAGAACCCGCGACGGAGACCGTACCGGAGCCGGAAATACCAGCAGAAATTGTTTCTATAGTCGCAGCTGAACGCGCTTGCAGGTTTATGTTGCCCGCATTACCACTGGCTACCGTCACGTCACTGCCGCTATCTACGGCTGCGCTTATGGTATTGGCTATATCGTTGTAAGCAACCGCAGCACCCACTGCGACAGCACCGGCACCGGTGAGCTGACCGGCAATCGCGTGTAGCCCGGAGTTATCCGTAGCGCCAATATAGACGTTACCCGTCACGTTAATATCGCCACCACTGATACGCGCATCGATATTTTTACGAATCCAGTTTAATGACAGAGCACCGGCACCCGCAAAGGTGCCCGCGCCGCTACCAGCAATACTCAAATTGTTGATATTAGAAGTAGAGTCCGCAGCAACCCTTAGGCTATCAGCATTGACGGTGGCGTTATCAATGTAAGCTTTAATTTGATTACGGTCAGCTGAGGTGGGGTCGTCCGGATTACCACCAACATAGTTGTAAGCGATTGAGGCACCAATTGCCGCCGTGCCCGCGCCCGCGCCGGCACCCGCCAGGGTATTCATGGTCGACTTATCGTCGGCATGGACATTGACTAAAGCGCCATCGGTAGTCGCGCTAACGGTGGCACCGTCTGATATATGCGCAGTAATGTTGTTGCGAATCCAGTTCAACGATAAGGAGCCAGCACCCGCAGCCGCACCGCCACCCGAGCCACTGACAGCGAATGACCAAATTTGCGCATCAAATTGCGCGTCATCCTCATCATCATTGCCGTCATCGGCCAACGTCACACTGGGAGAAGTATTGTTATCAACAATGCTGGCGACGACGACAATGTCACCGTGATCAGCGCTCACGTTGGTGTTCGCGCCTTCAATACTGGCTTCAATATCGGAAACCATGTCATTGGTGGCAGAGGCCAGACCCACCGCTCCAGTGCCGCCACCAGAGCCGGCGCCGGCAACAATGACCATTAGCGGGCTGGTGCTTGCCAGGACGTTAACACTGTTATCAGCATCGACATCGGCGCCCTCTTTAATCTGCGCCTGCACTACATTGCGCATAAAGTTGATCGAAACAGAGCCTGCTAATGCCGCTGTACCCGCAGCTGCGCCACCCACGGAGACATTGACAATAAGCGCATTGGCCGTGGCAAAAACATTGACATCACCGCCCTGCGCATCAACTGTGGCACCGGCGATATAAGACAACACATAGCCGGCTTCACTCGACTCGGGGTTGGCAGCCACTTCGCGAGAAGGGTTGCCCGGATCACCACCAATATAGTTATAGGAAATCGCCGCGCCACCGGCAGCCGTACCACCCACTGCCGCGCCCATGGCAATGCTAATGATGCTGGCGTCATCTTTGGCCACAACATTGATGTCTTTATCGGTAGCCACTGTGGTGACGACTGCGCCATCGTCGATATAGGCTTCGACACGATTCTTTAACCAGTTGAGATTGATCGCGCCGCCCGCTGCAAACGTACCGCCACCCGCACCGGCAACAGCAATATTAATAATCTGTGAACCCAGATCGGTATCGTCCGGCAAGTTGCCGACATCGACACCGAGGCTCGCCAGGTCAACATCACTACCTGTCGGTGTGAAACCAGCGGTGACATTAATGTTGCCCCCCGTCGACGTCACCTCGGCACCGGAGATATACGACTTAATCGTATTATCAACCTGTGTTGTCGATGCCGCCGCGCCAATAGCGCCCGTACCGCCAACGGCAACACCACCGGCAATCACCACCATTGTTGTACTGTCTGCCGCGCTCAGGGTGACGTCGCCAGTGGCCGTAATTTGTGCTTTATCGGCCGCTGCGGTTTGATTCAATTGCCGTGAATCGCTGATCGATGCGGAAATAGTATTTTCCAGCTGATTCACCGACACGGCCGCGCCCAGCGCAAACTTACCCGCGCCTGCGCCACCGACTGTCACGCTCACCAGCGTGCTCTCTTCTGTTGCGCTGACATTCACAGCACCAGCGCTGTTGATATCGGCACTATCGATATTGGCGGCAACCGTGTTGCCGATCAGGTTGACACCTACGGCTGCACCGCCGCCGGTACCGGCGAAAGCAACACCACCGGCAACATTGACGTTTGTCGTTCTATCACTGGCGACAACGCTGACGCTGCCACCCACATCGACCAGGCTGTTGCTGGCACCGGGCAGAACAGGATTGCCCTCAGCGTCGTAGTCACGCTCGGCAGAAATATGCGCATCGACGCTAGAGCTTGTCTGGTTGATGGCAACGGCCCCGGATAAAGCTACTTTTGACGAGCCTGCTCCGCCCACCGCGACACCGGTATTGCTCCCAGTTTCAGCCGCGCTAACTAGAACATTACCGCTGCTGCGCAACCGCGAGCTCTCAACCCGCGAGCGAATATTGTTATTGAGAATGTTTAATGAGAAGGCCGCGCCAATACCGGCCGACTTACCAAAGGCAACGCCACCGGAAACACCGACCAGGTTACTGTCGTCGAGTGCTTTGACACTAATGTTGCCCTGCGAACCGGCGACAACATCGGTGTTGATAATGGCCGCTTCGACCACGTTATCCATAAAATTAATGGCAATGGTGGCGGCTATACCGGCACCACCGGCTTTGGTCGATACGCCCGCAGCACCGGCGAAATCCAGAACGGCATTATCGGCTTTGGCACTGACACTGAGATCGGCGCCATGCTCAATGGTGGCATTTTCAATTTTCGCTGACACCGCATTGTCAAAACTGGCAAACGCTACGGCGACACCAACCCCGGCTTTACCGCCGAAGGCCCCGGCCCCGGCAACTTGTATCAATTGCGTATTATCTTCAGCACTCACGGCTAAAGTCGACTCTGCTACCAGGTCAACATCTTTAATAAAGGCGGCAACCGTGTATTCACTAAACGACATCGCAAAAGAGCCGGCAATAGCGGTGCCGCTGGTACCTGTTGCGCCTGCCAAACCCGCTGCCACATTGACGATGGTGCCGCTACGATTGGCACTGACACTGACCGCATCTGCCCAAATCGTAGAATTTACGCCCTGGCCGTCGATATAGGCCTCTATAGAGCCAAATACGAAGGTAAAGCTCAAGGCGCCCGCAAGCCCGGTACCCGAACCGCCATTCGATCCCGAGGCAAAGGCCACCGCACCGGCCGCTGTTACCAAATCGGTCTCATCCTCAGCGCTCAGTGTGAGATCACCGCTGGGTAGAATCGAGGTGTCCGCCAGATCAGCGGCGGCCTTGAGGGTAATACTGCCGGGGTTATGGATATAAGCATTGGCCGTATCGTCGATCACATTGAGGCTGATGGAAGCCGAAACGGCAAGCCCGCTACTGGCACCGCTGCCACTTGTGTCGGCCTGGGAAACGCCCGAGTTAGAGGCATTATTTTGCACCTTGCCACTGGACTGCATTTCGCCCAGCACTGAACCCCATTGGGTTTGCCAGTCGAGTAAATCTTTATCGCTTTGCGCTGATCCGTCGGAGCCCTGGGTGCCACCGGTGCCCGTAGACCCGTCACTGGGCGCCGGGGTCGATTTGCCGCCCGCTTTAGAGCCGGCGATGGCCATGGCGCTAACATAACCGTCGTTGCCGGCATGTACGTGCATGTCGCCATCAGCTGACAGGTTCAATAAGTCGGTGCTGTTTACACCGTCAAAATCACCCACTACCGCTTGCGTATCACGGGTCGTGACATTGATCGCAACAGAACCCCCGACACCGGCTTTGTCACCACCGGCAATGCTGCCCGCAGCACTGAGCAGGAAGGTGGTATCTGTGGCGTCGACAAAGACACTGCCACCGTTGGCGTCAGTGTCATCAACGGCGCCGCTGCCAACAACAATGTTTGAGCCATTGGCAATTTGAGCGTGGGTTTGGTTATCGATGATATTGACAACAACGGTGCCATTGACACCAACGTTGCCCGACAGACCACCGGCCTTACCGAGGGTGGCCAATAGCGTATCGTTGGCGGCATCGACCTCAAGGCTGTCAGCGTAGAGGCTTACGCCTTCACCAATAAGGGCTTTGGAGGTGTTTTCTAATAAATAAACACCGACACTTAAGCCCACACCGTTGGCTGTTTTGGTTTTACCTAAGGGGTTGCTGAGCACATCACCCACGGCATTAATGGTTTGGCTGATACTGCTCGACTCAACCACAACCGCCTGCTCAGTCGCCAAATTCTGAATGGCCTGGTCCTGGTTGATGAGTGCGCCGCCACGAATTTCGGCAATTGCTTCATGGTCGACACTGAGTACCATGACTGAGCCGGCGACCCCTGTTTTTTGACCGGCTGCCGTGGCTTTCGTCTCAGACGCGAAGGGTTTTAACTCCAGGCCCAGGGTTTTTAAGGTGAGTTTTTCACCCTCTTTAGCTTCGGCAATATCCGTAATGCGCTGGGCTATTGCGCCCCAGACCTCTTTGGCGGTTGATTCATTGGGCGAGCCCAGTGAGAGCCACAAATCTTCATCGTCAAAGTCTGTGCTGGTGAGATCAAAGTCAGGGTCTGTCACGCCAAGATATTCATAACGTGAAATTTGATCTTGCAGGGATGCCTCAATGACATCGGCGTCATTGAGTTTCACATCAACAGTATTGCCCGTTTCAAGGGTCGCGTGATCGAGGTTCGCGCCGGTTTCCATATTGAAGGTGGCGCTGTCATCTTTAAAGAAGGTAATAAGGTCGATGCCCCAGACCTCGTACCAATCGATTTCGTTGGTGGTATCGGCGCTGACTTTTAGCCCGGCACCGGCATCAACCTCGGCATCAAGGCCGATATAACTTTCTGCTGTATTGGTGTACAAACCGACCGCCGTCGCCAGTGAGCCGGCAAAGCCAGACTTGGTGCTACTGGCAGAGTCGCCATTGGAGCCATCGACCGACGATGAAGCAGAGATTTTTGGTGAGCTGGCAATGCTGGCAGTGACGATAACGCCGCCGTCTGCCTCAATATCGGCAGTGCGGGCGTTGTTGGACAAAACATCATCGCCGATATGGGCACTGACATTATTGTTGTCGATCATCAATGCCAGTGCGGCACCAATACTAAATTTGCTAGTGGCCTGAGATTTTGACGTCGACTTTTTCTCGCCTTCTGGACTATCTTCCTGGGCCGCTTTTAGGTCTTGCCACAAAAAGAACACACTGGCGGCACCATCGACAAATTTAGCAGCGCTTTCACCGAGGAGGTTTTCCGCAGCGACGCTGCTCGATTCTGCCAAATAACTCTGCACTGATTTCTTGGCATTATCATCGGCATCGACCGGGTCGGATGCCGAGCCAATACCCGCCTCGGCCGCAACGCCACCATCTTTGCCGATATCTTTCGCCGAGTGGGTGGCCGACACCAGTACAAAGCCCTCTGCATCGACAGTGCCATCCAGTGAGGTCGTGACGTCGGTATTTTCAACACTCACCGCGATCGCCAAACCCACTTTGCCGTTCTTACCGGCGGTGGATTTTGCATTGGTGTAGTTGCGGTCAATGGCATTCGCCACCAGGCGCACATCACTACCCGATATCAGCGTGGCGCTTTCGCCAACGACGATACTGACATTGGCATTAATCACGCTAACGGCAACGGCCGCTGCCACACCTTTACCCGGCAATACTTTTTCCTGGCCGCCAATGGTTATTTTTTTATCGTCACCGGCGACATCGGCAACGGCTTTAACTTGTGTTTCTCCGATGGCACTGAGTAATAAATCGCCAATGGTGGTAGTGATAGAGCCGTCCACTGTCAGCGTCGATTCAGTGTTGGCAATAGACAAGGCGCCGCCGAACAACCACGACAGAGGTTCTGATTCAGCGGTGGCATTAGCCGAGGACTGGGCTGCAAACTCCTCCGCTTCAATAACTGCGGCAGAGCCAATAACAACATTCGCCTTAGAGGTGGAAATTGCCACGCCAGCAATTAAGCTGAACTGATCAATAGCACTGAGCAATTGGTCGGCGCCTTTGACGAGCTGCTCTAGTGCCCAGTGGCTATTGTTTTCAAAGAAGTGATCGGCCTCAGCCTCGGCAGAAACACTGACCGTGGCACCGTATAAATGGGCGCCATTAATGGTGACAGAGGCTTCGTTGTAATCAACATTGGCAAAGCCAAAGCCGGTAAAGTCTTTTATTTTGTCGGCAGCGCTAATGCTGATATCGCCGGAATTACCGCTGCCACGGGCATCGAGCACTACGCCGTCGCCAATAACAATATGGCGGGCCTTTAGTTCAATACTGCCCGCATCACCAGCGCTGTTGGAGGTGTCGATATTATAAGTCAGTAGTAAACGATCATCGGCAGAAAGGGAGAAATCTGCTGTCCTGGTGCCGCTTTGGGGGACAGTAATATCCCCTGTAAGGGCAATAGAGCTATCGCTATGTACTTCAAAAACCAGGTGTCCTGTCCAAGCCACATAGTCCAGAACGCTAGCGTCTACGCTACTGGCTTGCAGCACAATGCGGTCTGTTGAGCGGTTGCCAGTGACGGTAATTAAATCACTGTCATCACCGTCATTGAGAACAATGGCGCTGGTATCAATATGAAACTCAGCATCAGCTGTGCCTACACCATCGCCAGTGCCAACTAAGGTGTCGCCTGCAGCGCCGTGCAAGATGACATGACTGCCCATAAAGGCGGAGGCATCGAGGCGGTTAATTGAGGCGCCACCGGCCAATTCGGCCTTTTCTATACCCGTTAAAGTATCGCTCTCTTCAAAGACCGAGGTATCGCTATCGGTATCAATGTTTAACTCGGTGCCACTTAAATATAAGTCGGCATCACGGGTCACCAATAAAATATCGACACTGCTATCAATGGCACCTTCTTTAGCGCCGCGAATCGTGTCATCACCCGCTCCTCCCCTGAGCAGGTCGCCACCTTGAGAACCGATTAGCGTATCGTTACCGTCACCGCCAGTTAGCGAGACGTAGCCCACCGCCATCGCACTACCTTGCCAGGCGCTCGCCAGTGTTGGTGCAGCCACTAAACCCAGTAGCCCCAGGCGCTCGGCAGCCAGGGAGCCATCACCGAGAGTTAAGCTTAGGGTGCGATCCGTTGCACCGCTATGAATGAGAGACAGTCCGGTGCCGTCCGCTGCAATTTCTACATTTAGCGCCTCATCCAGGGACGATAAAATGTCGAGTACATCGCCTAAGGTTTTCGCATTGTTTAAATCAACGTCAATAAGTTCAGCTGAATCACTGAATTGCAGGCTAAAGTCGAGGCCTTCAACGGCACCCAGGCCCTGTCCTGCGCCTAGCCATTCGAGCTGCAGGTCTGTTGTTAATCCGGTGAAATCACTGGCGTCCAGGGTGACACCACCATTGCCAGCAAACAAATCGCCACGCTCAAAACCAGCAATCAGGTCGGTCTCAGCAGCAATGACTAAGCCATCGTTTGACAGGGTGATATTTTCGCCGTCAGCGCCCTGAGCCTGGATAATATCGAAGCCGCCATCGCCATAGAGTTCGTCTTCACCACCGCCACCGCTGATGGTGTCGTTACCTTCGGCGCCAATGATGATGTCCTGGCCGGCACCGCCGAGTAAAATATCATCACCCGACCAGCCCCAAATATAGGTGTTGCCGGTGAAGCCGGAGGCATCGATCAAGTCGGCGCTGGCACTGCCGTAAAGGTTGGCCTGTTCGATACTGACAAAGCTATCGATAAGCGTCGAACCTTGCGCTGACACTCTGGCCTGTATGCCTTCAAGCAACACCGAGGTACTTAATTGTGCATCGCCATTTTGCTCTACGATCTGCAAGGCATCGACAGGGGTTTTTGCCAGGGCAGCGACGAATTCGATAGAGAATTCATCATCGGTAATGGCAGTGACGGTGATATTGCCGGCACCAATTCCGGGCAGCGCCTGCAAGGCGTTTTGCAGTGCGATGGCATCGGCATCAAAAGCAATTGCCGATGTCTGGTCTGTGCCTAACTGAAATTTAAAATCGCCCGTGCCCATATCGCTGCGGGAGAAGATCTGTACGCTATTGCGGCCTGGATCACTGGCGCTAATCGTCAGTACCCCACCCACGGTATTGTTGCTAGCCTCACTAATTAAAGCGACATCCACAGCCGCCATCACGCCGACAAATTCTATGCGCCAACCGCCATCGACTGCAGAGACAGTTATGGCTTCGTCATCCAGGGTGGCGAGACGACGCAGTGCCCCACCCAGCTCAGCAGAGTTTGCATCGTGAGCGATAGAGGCTGTTTCTTCACCATCAAAACTGAGTGTGAAATAACCTTCCGTTGCGCCACTGAGTAAAATCGTTTGCACTTCATTATTGCCGTCGGCCGCATCCAGGATGCCGTCACCGTTGGCGTCAGACTCAATGATTAGGCGACCCTCGCCATCTTCTAGCAAGGTGTCTGTGCCGAGCCGCCCATCGATAGTGTCCTGGCCCAGACCGCCGCTAATAACATCGTCGTCCTGCGAGCCATAAAGGGTGTCATCGCCGGCTGCGCCATCTAAGGTGACACCGACGCCTTGCAGGGCGCCGCTATTATTGAAACCACTGGCATCGAGTATGTTGGCGGAGTCACCACCGCTTAAACGGGCTGTTTCAATACCGGTGTAGGTATCAATTTCACTGCCATTTAGGGTCAAAGTACCGGCTGCGCTGTTGGCATCTGTTGTCGTCAACAGCATGTCAGCATCGCGTTCTACGACGATGGTGTCGAACTCATCCTGGCCATTGCCGGTAATGGTGTCGTTACCCAGACCACCGGTGAAGCTATCGTCCTGCTCAGAGCCAATTAGGCTGTCATTGCCATCGCCACCCTGTAAACTGACCCCGCCCAAGGTGAAACCACTGGCGTCCAAAGTGCGGCCAGTGGTGCCGTTGATCGTCAGCTCAGCTGATTCGATGCTGTTGAGGAAATCAATTTCCGTAGCCATCGTCAGAGAGTCATCCAGCAAGGTCATGTTGGCATCGCGCGAAGCCAATGCCGTATCTGTACCCTCGCCACCCCAAAGTGCATCGTTGCCTAGACCGCCCTGCAGCTGGTCGTTGCCAGCGCCGCCGCTCAGGGTGTTGATATTGCCATCACCCACCAGGGTGTCGTCTTGTGCGGAGCCTGTAACATTCTGGAAACCGCTAATATCGCTGAAACCCGTGGCGCTGCCATCCTCTAAATTAACCGTCACACCGGCATCGGTATAGGCACTGTAATCGAGGGTGTCGCCGCCATCTGCAACAAGGCTTTCTATGCCGGTGAAGGTAATGCCATTGAGCAGTAAACTATTGCTACCTTGTACGGCCCAGTTAAGATTGCTGGCAATAGCTGCGCCACTAAGGCTATCGCTACCATCACCGGCATTAATGTTTTCTACGCCCTGGAAACTAAAGTTTGCATTGCTGGCAGTGCCATCAAGGTTGGCAGAGCCCTCTCGCTCACCCGTTAAACTCCAATCAATCAGCGCATCGGGATTATCGGCCTCATTGGTCAACGCCGTGGGGGCATTGATCGTGTCATTACCACCTTTGGCATCAAAGGTAATCATCAAGGGTGAAGCGAGTTCGGTGAGGCTGGCGTCCAGTGTCAGTGTCTGGTCGCCATCGGTACCGGTAATGGTGATAGAGCCATTAAAGTCGGAGAGTGCGACTTCTTGCAGAACATTAAAGTCGTTAGCATTGTCGAGGATTTGAACCAGAGCAGTTTGGTTTTCATCTTCGCTTAGCGCGATGGACAGGTCGGCATCATCAGCCATCATTACCGTCAGCGGATCGGCGGAGAAAAGCAGGCGTGGCTCCATGCTTTCCAGCGAAAATTTGTTGCGCAAGGGCTCGCGTGCTTTTTTGACAGCGCAACTCAGGGGGTTAGCCCTTAGCGCTTTAAGAGATGTGCTGACATCTTTCAGCAAGCTGTTACCACGCACTCGAGAGTGGCTTGCTACTTTTGACCAAACGCCCTGTTTCGACAACTTAGAAAACGGAAATGCCATGATAATCTGCTCAGTTATTCGCAGCCATCAAACCTAGAACGTACTCTAGGAATTGCCAACCCTGGCTACTTATTATTGGTACTAATCACAAAGCAAAAACATTTGTCAGTGTTGAAATCACTTGCCTTTCAACGCGCCGCCTCAACAAATGTCTTCGCCTTCTATAAGCTGTCCTAAACCCTATATTTTCAGGGGTGTTGCCATGCCCTTAAAACACAAAGGGCTTTCCTGGAAATCAGGAAAGCCTCGCTTTTATGTGGGCAACAATCGCTAGTCGGTAAAGTTACGCGACTATTTCTGCCTCTTTCTCTGGTGCATCAACTGCCGCTTTTTCAACACCAATTTTTGTCAGCATGGTATTAAAATTACGCAGCGAATGAAGATGTAGATAAATGAGTTCCATACCGTCATTTTTTACCAATTGCTCCAGCTCTTCGCTAGGCAGCTCTTTTAGCTTCTGCCGATTCACCGCGTAAAAACCGGTCAGCGTCAATTTCTCACCCGAAGGTGGTGTGAATTGAGCGCCCATCGGCTCCAGCAAGCCCAAATCTTTGAGTTTTTTACTGAAAGCCTGGGTGCGAGCAAAATGTATTTGGTACTCTTTTAAAAATTCCAGCACGCTTTTCAAGTACTGGGTTTGCTCACCTTCTGAATCAAACAGGCGCTCTCCCAGGTTTTCCTGGTTGCAGCCACTAAAGGTTTCATCAATACAGAGGGTGAAATTGTCGCCATCATCCTGACTGGAAAAAACAAAGGGATAACGTCGCAGAAAGGCGGGCACATAGCTGGCATCGAGCTTGCCATCGGCGTCAATAAATAAATTTTCTTTATCGCGCACACCCATCACCGCTAATGGCATGAGCTGGTCGTCGGAACCGGCAAAAACGATGGGGTATTCAGCGGCAGATGACATGAACTCTACGGCTGTTAGAGGCAGAGAGTTTACCTCGCGGGCAAACTCGTAAGAAGCGCCAGACTTGACTGACCATTCGCGGTGACGTTGACTGGAGACTGCTTGCGCTCGGGTATAAATTAATAATTGCTTAGACACTATCCCTATTCCCTATCTTAAAAGCCCAGAAGGCTGTTAATTAATGATGATTTCTGTGCAATCCTTGCTGTGATGACGGGCAAGTGCAAATTGTGATGAACCTCTCAACAATAGCAGGAAACATCTATAGCGGCCATTACAAATATTGGCTGGGGCTTAGCTAAATAGCTGTGCCCGATCAAGAGGGTGAGTCCTCCTGCGAGCGGGCAATGACAGCGCCGTTGCGAACCGGCGATAGCAATGTTTGCTCCCAGCCGTATTTGCCGGTATAGGCTTCATTGAGCCCAAGGCACTGCAGTGAGCTGCACTCCTCGCGATACACGCATTGGTGGAAACCGTTGCGGTTAAACTGATCCCAAAAAGCGGGGTCAATCAGCAATTGCGGCTGGTCGTTATCCAGCAAGTGTCCGTTTGTACCCAGTAAGCACTCGGGAAAATTCTTAATTTCAACGACACGACCCAATGCCTGTGCACGTTCAATGGCTTGCTGTAAGGCAGGCAGCACATCGGCCACGCGAGGGATCAAGCTTTTATCGTCGAGTTCGGTCATCGGCCAGTAATGCCAAAACTCCATCTGCCGAAGGCGCTGTAAGTGCGACAGGCATGCCACCAGGTCGGGTAGCAGCTTATAACTGAGTTGAGTAACGACGGTATTGGTAATCAGGGTGACATGGTCAAATTGATCGAGGTAGCGCAGCCCGGCCATCATCTTGTCAAAAGAGCCGTCGACCTGAGTAATGGCATCGTGAGTGTCAGTGTCGCTACCGGCCACACTCACGAAGAATTCATCCACCCCGGCTTCAAGCAGGGCGTCGCAAAAACTGGTCTGGCCCAAATGCATGCCGTGAGTCTGAATACGCACATGCTGAAAGCCAGCAGCTTTGGCAGCCCGCACCATTGGCAGCAAGTCCTTGTGCAGGGTAATTTCAGAGCCGGTGAGAATAATCCCCCGCCAACGCTGATGGCTCTCTTGTTCGGCTAGCACCTCGGCAAAGACCTGATTAGATTGGGGCTGGAGGACATCCATGGTTCCCTCAATCATGCAATGCACGCATTTGAGGTTGCAGCGAAACTCCATCGTCACCGATATATAGTCTTCATGTTTGAAGCAGCCCACTTAAAACACCCCGTAGTAAGCTGACTTCAACAACTGTATTTCACCATTTTGCATTCTGTAGTCCACCCCGACATCAAATAAGAGGTGGTCTAAGTATTGGCGGTTGGCGTCAACATAATTTAATAGCGAAAGGGGAAAGGCCATTTTCCGCATAAACCACAACAAATGTTCGACCCCGACACGAGAAAAATAAACGCCGTCGCATTGACGTTTGTTGGCCACCACCAATACTTCGCAATCGCGCATTTGAGGCCACAAAATATCGTCCAGGGCCAGCTTTGGTAAATCGAGATGGGCTGAGCAGGCAAGCTTTCCCTGTGCAATTTCGTACTCACTTTGGGCATCAAAAAAATAATAGAGATTGTCGAAGTTTAGGCCCGATGGCGTTAGCGAATAGCTCATGCCCGAAGACACCTGACTGCCAATATTGCCGACATAGATATTCACCTCGTCGAGGGCTTTATTCGGCTCGGCCCAGCTTTCATCGAGGTCGATAGAAAACATAAAGTAAGGGCGCTCTTCGCAATAGCTTAGCTCACAGGACGCAAAGGGTTTGAGTGCCTCCAGTAGCGCCGTCAAAGACACCCGGCGCTCGAGCCGCTCATAGTCGTAAAAATAGAACTCCCAGGAAATCTTGCCCTCTGCGTACTTAATACCCCAGACAGTACTGTTGCTGCCAATCGCTCGGCGAATCGCATCACACACCGGCATCAGCGTAGCGGCCATTCCGGTTGCAGCAAAGGATTGAAACAGCAGATTGCTACTGTGCCACTTGCCCTGTGTATCGACGCGGGGGGGGTATTCCCACAGGCAGTAATCAAAAAAACGACTGTCTGGCTGGCACAATTCGACATCGACTGGCGAGGCGATAATAGTGTCCGCTGCCGGCGTGGGGGAATGGGGGTAATCAGCCATTAAAACTACCTCGTTCAGCACCACCAAAATAAATGCTTAAAAAGGACTGGCCATTGCGCGTTACACCTCCCGCAATATGCCCCAAGGTTTCATGGGCCAGAGGTGAAAGCGTTTTGTTGACGCTCTCAGGTTCAGCACCGCAGGCGACAAGCATTTCAGTCAGTATAGATTGCACATCGGCCAATGCCAGACAGGCGTCGTATAGATTCAGGTCAAAAGATTTTCGCACACTGCCCGGTTCACTCACCTGTAGTAACTGTAAGTCACGCGCGGGTACTTTTTGAGCAGCGAGCAGTAATAAGTCTACGAGCGCCCTCTTTGCTTCACGCGGGCAAAGGTCACTGATACCCGCTAGCAGTGCTTGCTGGTCGGCGCAGGGTAGCCAGTCGTAGTGTGCCTCGACCAAGGAGACTTCGGGGGAATGGCAAGGCCACCATTTGAGGGCGCGGTGTACATTAATGGTGTCCGTATTGCCCGCACTGCTTAGTGGCGAATCCCAAAGTTGCCTGATGCGCTGAGCATTTTCAACATAGAGCTTACAGACATATGCGCTGGTCTCACCCTCAAAACCGAGGTGCAAGATGTCACCCTCTGCCAAAAGAGCCTGTAGGCCTTGCGATGCGGGCGCAGGAAAACTCAGCTCGCTCAGTAGGCAGTCAAAATCGGCCCCCATCGACAGAGCCACTTTGGGAAAGCTCAGCAGAAAGCGATCGCGGAAAATCTGCGAGCCAATAAATTTGATAGAGCGTTCAAAACCATAGGGGCCTGGCAGCTTATCCGCAAAGCTAAGCATACGCCGGGAAGCTTGAAGCCCAGTTAACACCCTGCGGACTTACTGTGGCACAGGGGCATAAAAGGACACTTTTATTTCTTTGCCCGTTAAATGCTGATTGATACCTTCAAGATCTTGTAGGCTCAATAAGCCCACCGCGCGTTTTAAACGCAAGCGGTTGAGAATATAACCGTAGCGCGCCCGGGCATATTCGCTACGCGCAAAAAACAAATCACGCTCAGCATCTAAAACAGTCAAGCTATTAACCAGACCGGATTCGAAGCCAATGCTTTTTGCAGCAGCTGCTAGCTCATAAGCCTCAACCGATTTTTGCAAAGCCTCGACCTTGCTAATGTCGGTCAAGACACCATCAAAAGCTGAAAATGTTTGTCGCTGCACGGCCCTCTGCTCTAACTCCAGCTGATCCTTGGCCTGGTTGTAAAGCTGCACTGATTCGCGCACACGAGAAGACACCATGCCGCCAGAGTAGAGCGGCATATTAAAATTCAAAGCTAAAACAGTTTCTTCAACCTCACTACCACCACCAAAGACCGTTCCGTCCTTTTCCTCTGAACTGAATGAAGCCTCAAGATTCAGCGTTGGATAGTGGTCGCCACGACGCGCTTTTACTTCCTTGTTTGCCGCTTTAAGGGCAAATTTGCGCACCATGATTTCGGGATTAAACTCCTTGGCCTGAGAATACCAGGCGCCCGGTTCTGCCGGTTCGGGCTTCGCTAAAGGTAAATCGTTGCCAACAAGTATCAGGCCCTCGGGGGACTGACCTGTCATTTCACGTAGCATTTCTAAAGAATCTCTAAAGCGGCTGCGAATTTCGAGCTCCCGCGATAGCGTTTGCATATGGCGGGCCTGTGCATCTAATAGATCCGTTTTGCGGGCCTGGCCACTTTTGCGTCGCGCTTCCACCAGCGTCAAATGCTGCTTCACCGCGAGCATTTCACTGGCAATGGAAGCCTGATCTTCCTGTACCGCCAATGCCGCAAAATAGCGTTCGGCCACGCGTAACAAGAGGTTTTGTTCAAGTGCAATGCGCTCGGCATCGATGCGCTTTATGTCTTCTTTGGCCTTGTCAAAACGCTTCCAGTTTGTGTAGCTGTAAACCGACTGAGTTAAGGAGAATTCGTAGCGATCCGTTGGGAAATCATCACTGCCTTTTTGAAAGAGCGTGTTGTCCGAGCTGACAATTTCCTGGTCAGTCTCAGAGTGCATGGCGGTTAAATTGGCCGATGGTAAAAGAGCAGAGCGAGCCTGAAAATAAACTTCCGACGAGGCGGCGTGCTGGTGAAGGCCGGCCTGATAGCTTGGGTCGTTTTGTTGTGCCTGGCTATAAATATCCAGTAGATTTTCAGCAGCCACAAAGGGGCTCGTTGCAACAGCCGCTATCCCCAGTGCCAAACCTGTAAATGTTGATCGTAGTGACATAATGCATCTCCTATGCAAGTGGCTTCTTATTCTATGAAACTTTTTATGGTATTAAATGACCAAAGGGTGACATTCGAAAGCTCTAATAATGCGATAAAGCCAACATGCTATCACGCGAGGCAATGACTAATGGGGCAACGAAACAGTTGAGAAATGAAAGGTTTTTCCAGCTAGGAAGAGGTGCTTGTTATCCTAGAAAAGAGGTCGCGAATTATTATCATTAGCTTATTTGGAAATTGACCGGCCAACAATTCAATGGTGGCAAATTCTAATACGCGATGCCAATGCTGTGCAAGCATATTCATCTCCTTGTCAGCATCTCGATAGCTTTGCCGGATCACGACTCAAGCCCGGCCCCTGAGCCTTAGGCAGTTGGCGTTCATTAATGTTGGCGAGCTGTTTAGCCCTGTGCCTGGCGAGTGTTTGACAAAGTGATTTGCTGTCACTTAACCCTGTTTTTAGCGCTATACTTGAATGCATCCTGTTAAACACCTTGAAATCAGCAGGTTATAAGTTTGGCTCTTTTATCCCTATAATTGAGCGTCCACTACACTTTCGTCCTTACAACGCAAAGGCTGCATATTTGATGAAGCTACTGTCACTCGCACTTACCCTGCTCCTGTTCACGGCCACTGTCTATGCTAAGACAGAGCCGCTGGTATTTACTAAAGAGCACTCGCAAACGGCGATTGAGATTCTTGAGTCGCTGAGTAACAAGCATTACAAAAAACAAATTGTCGATGACGCGTTCTCAAGCCGTTTGCTGGATAGTTACTGCGATGCCCTCGATCCGGTGAAGGTGTATTTTCTAAAATCTGATGTGGCGCAGTTTGAAGCGGATCGTTACGGCTTTGACGATGCCCTGGAGGATGGCGATTTATCCCAGGCCTTTGCTATCTTCAATCGCTTCCGCGAGCGTATTGGCGACCGCCTTGAGAGTAATATTGCGCTGCTCGAAAGCGATTTCAGTTTTGACTTCACTGTTGATGAAAGCATCGATCTCGACAGAGATAGCAACAGCTGGCTAGCATCCCCAGCGGCAGCCGACGATTACTGGCGCAAGCGTATGAAAGATAGCCTGCTGCGTTTGGCCTTGTCGGGCAAGGAAACGGCGGCGGCCCGCGAGCTCTTGCGTAAACGCTACGCCAATCGGATCAAGCAACTTGGCCAACAAGATGCCGACGATGTCGTACAGAGCTTTATCAATGTTATGGCCGGGCTCTACGATCCCCACACTAGCTATCTCGCCCCGCGCACCCTTGAAAACTTCAATATTTCCATGTCCTTATCCCTTGAGGGTATCGGTGCCGTATTGCAGCTGGAGGATGAATTCACCAAGATTGTACGCATCGTTCCCGGCGGGCCCGCCGACAAACAAGGGGTGCTTGCAGCCGAAGACAAAATTATTGGCGTGGCACAGGACGAGGGGGCCATGGTCGATGTGATTGGCTGGCGGCTCGACGATGTTGTCGACCTGATTCGCGGCAAAAAAGATAGCCGGGTGCGACTGGAAATTATTCCCGGCACCGCTGAAGGTAGCGATAAAACATCGATCGTGGCGATTGTTCGCGACAAGGTGAAACTGGAGGAGCAGGCGGCAAAGAGTCGGGTGATCGAGCTGCAACAAGGTGGTGAGAGCTTTCGTGCCGGCGTTATCACGGTGCCCGCCTTTTACATGGATTTTGAAGCCTACCGCCAGCGCGACCCCAACTTTAAAAGTACCTCTCGCGATGTTATGAAGCTCATCGTCGACTTAACAAAGGAAGGTGTTGACGGCATTGTTCTCGACTTGCGCAATAATGGCGGCGGCTCCCTCTACGAGGCAACGTCGTTGACCGATTTGTTTATTCACCCCGGCCCGGTGGTGCAAATTCGCCATGCCGACCAGCATGTATCCCGAGAGCAACGCGCCCGGCAGCGGCCCTTTTACGACGGCCCGCTGATGGTGCTCATCAATCGACTCAGCGCTTCGGCCTCGGAGATTTTTGCCGGTGCCATTCAAGATTACGGGCGCGGTTTAGTGGTGGGTACGACCAGTTTCGGCAAGGGCACTGTTCAGGTTCTGGCCCCTTTAAAACAGGGTCGGCTTAAATTGACGGAGTCGAAGTTCTACCGTGTGTCAGGGCAAAGCACCCAGCACCGGGGCGTTGTTCCCGATATTCGTTTCCCCTCTTACTTCGACCTCGACGAGGTCGGTGAAAGCAGCCAGGACAATGCCCTGCCCTGGGACAGTATTCGCAAGGTCAGACACCGCATGTATGAGGACTTTAACCCCCTACTGGCAGTGCTAAAAAGCCAGCACCAGCAGCGCGTGGAAGCCGATCCCGACTGGCGCTTTATGCTCGATGAGATCGCCTTGATCACCGAACAACGCGCACTAAAGACCTTTACCTTAAATAAGGCCAGCCGCGAGCAATTAAAAACTCAGCGCGAAGAAACCTGGCTGGCTATCGAAAACACACGACGACAAACTCGCGATGAGCCTGCATTTGAATCTACCGAGGCCGTAGAGGCCTTCCGTAAACAGCAGAAAGAAGATGAGCAAACGCCAGACCCCATCTTGCAGGAGTCGGCACACTTATTAGCGGATTACGCCCGTCATTCAAGTGCTTCCGCTGAAACACGCCTGGTCAGTAAGGAGTTAAGTGAGTAAATAAGTACGCATTACTGTCAACCAATTGTTGCTTGCGGCGTTAATGTTTATATATTCCGCCACATCGCTAAAAATTGGAGAATAAAAATGGCTGTAAGCAAGCAACTATTCGCGGCGCTGTTAACGCTGGTGTTTGCCACTAGCGCCTTCGCTGAGCACAAGCATCACTCTGGGCACAAGAATCAGCATAAACACGCGGATAAACACCGGAGTGCCCACCATCAGGTGACAGGCAAGCACCTGGGGCACCGGGCCGAGCAGCGCTATTACGACGCCCACCGCGAGCCTGCTGTCCATCAATCTCAGCAACACCGACAGAGCTATCAGCGCTACCCGGGGCGTACGGTTTATCGTAGCGTTAAGCGCCACTCGGCTCATCGCGATGAGCGTCGCTACGATCACGGCTACGAGCACCGCCGTTCCTACAGCAATGAGCGGCGCGATACTTACCGTCTTATTGCCGGGGCTATTGTGCTCAATGAAGTTTTACATCATATCCATCACTAGCCCGCCACTGCGCTCTTGTTATGGGTATTTCAACGCTGAAACGTGATTTGAGAAGCGAGACAAAGGCATCCCGTGCGGCACTGGATGGCTTTTTAGCCTCAGTGCAGCGCCGTGCTTTTGCCATGGCGCGAGCGGCTTCAGGCAATGCCGACGATGCCATGGATGTGGTGCAGGACAGCATGCTGCAACTGGTCAAGTCCTATGGCGATAGAGATGCCGATGAATGGCGTAAGCTTTTTTATCGTATTCTCAATAACAAAATTAACGACCTCTTTCGGCGCCGTAAATTACAGCGTCGCTTTGGCGCTTTACTACCGAGGCTTGCAGGCCACAACAGTGAGGAGCAGGATTTACTGGCGGACCCCTTTGACAAAATAGCGGCTGCTGATGGCGACCCCGCTGTTCACCTGCAGCGTGAGCGCACCATCGCGAGTCTTCACGGGCAGATAAGTCAGCTGCCCCGCCGTCAGCGTGAAGCCTTTATGCTGCGCTGCTGGGAGGGCTTCTCCACACGGGAGACAGCCCAAACCATGGGGTGTAGTGAAGGTAGTGTGAAAACTCATTATTCGCGAGCCCTGAGTGCTCTGCGTGTAAAGCTTGGGGAGGCCCTTGAGGAAAACCCTTATGAAAACTGAATTTGAACAAGGCTTACAAAATGACTTGCGCCATGGCGAACAGGCCATTGATACCCAGCAGATGGCGCGTTTGTCAGCTCTTCGCCAACAGGCGCTGCATGTGCAGCCCGCTAGCACTACAGCCATGCCCCGCCGCTTGCGACGCTTGCTGTGGCCGTCTGCCGGAATGGCACTGGCATCCATTCTCGTGCTTGTTCTGACTCTGCCTTTCTCACCTTTTTCAGCAACATCATCGAATGAGTATTTGAGCGACAACTTTGAACTCTATGAGGATCTTGAGTTTTATTATTGGCTAGCCGCCAACGAAGTGGATGTAAGAGGCTGATATGCCAGCTCCCCTGCCTGTAATGATGCTGTTCGGTCTGCTGCTCAGTGCGGCAAGCCTTAACGTTGCTGCCCGCTTACACCCTGCCGGTGAAGTATTAAATACTGATAATTTTCAGTTGCTTGTGGATAATTTGAAGAATAAGAATGAGGTTTTTCTGGTGCCTGGAGCGTGGCTCATTACACGTGATGAAGGCGATGCGAGGCATCGACAAGAAATGACCCCCGAGCAGCGCGATCGTCTTAAAGAGCGGAGAAAACGTTTTGAATCCTTGCCGCCGCAAGAGAAACAGCGCCTAAAAGATGCACGCAAGAAGTTCAGGCAATTGCCCCCCGAGGAGAGAAAAAAGCTGAAGCAGAAATGGCGCGATTTATCGCCCGAAGAGCGGGATAAAGCGATTAACAAAAAACGTAAGAAAAAGGCATAGCACGTATTTTATGCAGGTGATTTTAGTGCGTAGTTTGAGCCGGTAATTTTAAAATATAGTTTTAGATCGAAGTCAGCAGCTATAAAAAAACCGGCATAGAGCCGGTTTTTTTATACTTGAACGGTAAGCGTTTTTACAGCGCTTCGTCCAGCTCTGGTAGTGCTTTAAACAAGTCGGCAACCAGACCATAATCCGCTACCTGAAAAATCGGTGCGTCTTCGTCTTTGTTGATAGCAACAATGACTTTGGAGTCTTTCATGCCCGCCAGATGCTGAATGGCACCTGAAATACCCACGGCGATATAGAGATCGGGAGCAACGATTTTACCCGTTTGACCAACCTGCATTTCGTTGGGTACGAAGCCGGCATCAACAGCGGCACGTGAAGCACCAACCGCAGCGCCGAGCTTGTCGGCAACCTTGTAAAGTAGCTCAAAGTTCTCGCCGTTTTGCATGCCGCGACCACCGGAAACAATCACCTCGGCAGCTGTCAGCTCAGGGCGGTCAGATTTAGCAACCTCTTCGCCTTTGAACTCAGAAATGCCAGCGTCATGAGCACCGCCAGCTGCTTCGATAGTGGCACTGCCACCCTCTGCTGCAACGGGGTCAAATGCGGTGGTGCGCACGGTCATCACTTTAATGCTGTCGCTGCTCTGTACGGTGGCAACAATATTGCCCGCATAGATAGGACGCTGGAACGTGTCTTCACTGATAACAGCGCTGATGTCAGAAATAGGCTGCACATCGAGTAAAGCACCAACACGGGGAATGACATTCTTACCGTTAGTGGTAGCAGGCACCAGAATGTGGCCGTAGTTAGGCGCTAATTCAGCGATCAGAGGCGCTACGTTTTCTGCCAGCATAAATTCGTAAGCGGCGTTATCGGCGACGACGACCTTGCTAATACCGGCGATTTTGGCAGCGGCATCGGCTGCGGCACCACAGTTAGCACCGGCAATAAGAATATCGACATCGCTACCGATAGCCTGAGCGGCGGCAACGGCGTTCAGCGTTGCGCCTTTGATTTCGTTGTTGTCGTGTTCCGCAATTACCAGAATACTCATGAGATCACCTTGGCTTCGTTTTTCAGTTTATCAACCAGCTGTGCAACGTCTTCCACTTTAATGCCCGCCTTGCGCTCGGCCGGTGGCTCGGCTTTGAGCAGAGTTGTGCGCGGTGCAACATCGACACCCAGATCGGCCGGTGTGGTGCTGTCGATAGTCTTTTTCTTCGCCTTCATGATGTTAGGCAGTGACGCGTAACGCGGCTCGTTCAAGCGCAGGTCAGCGGTAACAATGGCCGGCAGTTTAATTTGAATAGTCTGCAAGCCGGCATCAACTTCACGTATAACCGTGGCGCTGTCGCCATCAATTGTCAGCTCCGAGGCAAAAGTTGCCTGTGCCCAACCGGTCAGTGCACCCAGCATTTGGCCAGTGTGGTTGTTGTCACCATCAATCGCCTGCTTACCCAGCAATACGATGTCGGGGCTTTCGTTGTCGCAAACCGCTTTCAGGCATTTGGCAACGGCCAGTGACTCAAGGTCAGTGTCGGTGGTGATCAGAATGCCGCGATCAGCACCCAGTGCCAGAGCGGTGCGAACCTGCTCTTGAGCTGCCTGTGCGCCAATGGAAACAACAATAATTTCTGTTGCGATACCCTTTTCTTTCAGTCGAACAGCTTCTTCGACAGCAATTTCACAGAAGGGGTTGATGGCCATTTTAACATTGGCCAGATCGGGGCCGGTATTATCTGACTTGGCCCTTACCTTTACGTTGTAGTCGGCAACGCGCTTTACAGCGACAAGAATCTTCATGAACCACCCTTGGTATGTTATGGAGTGTGACGAATAAATTGGGTGCAAAACAGCACCGAATTTAGGGGGCGTCATAATGCCGATTTCGGGGCCAAAAATCAAACGTTGAACATCAATGCAACGCTGGCGGGGCTTGTTTGCTTATAAAAACCCGCCCGTCACAGTTTTCTCTGCAGGGGCATAGTTTTGCCCACTCACAGTAGGTTAAAATACGCGATTGTCTAAGCTGTTGGAGGTTGAGTGATGGAAAGAGAATATATGGAATACGACGTCGTCATTGTTGGCGCCGGTCCCGCCGGGCTCTCAGCGGCCTGTCGTCTGCGCCAGTTAAATCCCGAGACGACGGTCTGTGTTGTCGAAAAAGGCTCTGAAGTCGGCGCACATATTCTCTCCGGTGCGGTGTTTGAACCCACTGCCCTCAATGAACTCTTCCCCGACTGGAAAGAAAAGGGCGCGCCCCTGCACACCCCGGTAGAAGGTGATGACATTTATGTGCTCACCAGCCAGGAGAAAGGCATCAAGGTGCCCTCTTTGTTTGTGCCCAAAACTATGCACAACGAAGGCAACTACATTATCAGTCTCGGCAATCTCTGCCGCTGGCTGGCTGAACAAGCGGAGGCACTCGGTGTTGAGATCTTCCCCGGTTTTGCCGCCGCCGAAATCGTCTATCACGACGACGGTAGTGTAAAAGGCATTGCCACCGGCGATATGGGCCTCAATGTCGACGGTGAGCAAAAAGATAGCTATATGCAGGGCATGGAGCTACACGGCAAGTACACCCTGTTTTCTGAGGGCTGTCGCGGTAGTCTGGGTAAACAGCTGATCGAGAAATTCAAACTCGATGCCGGTAAAGACCCCCAGCACTACGGCATCGGCATTAAAGAAATCTGGAAGGTCAGCGACGAACAGCACCAGCAGGGCCTGGTTGTTCACAGCGCTGGCTGGCCACTGGACGAGAGCAAGTCGGCAGGCGGTGCCTTTGTTTATCATCTCGAAGACAACCAGGTGGCATTGGGCCTGATCACCGATCTGTCCTACTCCAATCCCCACCTCAGCCCCTTTGATGAATTTCAGCGCTTTAAACATCACCCCATCGTTAAGCAATATATTGAAGGTGGTGAGCGCATCGCCTATGGCGCACGAGCGCTGGCCAAGGGTGGCTTGCAATCGCAGCCACGCATGAGCTTTGCTGGCGGTCTGCTTATTGGTGACGATGCCGGCACCATGAACTTTGCTAAAATCAAAGGTAATCACACGGCGATGAAGTCCGGCATGATTGCCGCAGAAGTGGTCAGCGCTGCACTGGGTAAAGAGCAGGCTGGCACGGAACTCACTGAGTACGCCACAGCCTATGAGAATTCCTGGGCCTATAAAGAGCTGCATGTGCAGCGTAACTTTGGCCCCGCTCAGCACAAATGGGGCAATATCATCGGTTCCGCTTTTGCCTTTATCGACATCAATATTTTCAACGGCAATCTACCGTTCACTCTGAAAGATCCAAAGCCCGATCACGCACAGATGAAACCGGCTAGTGAGTGTAAGAAAATTGACTACCCCAAACCCGATGGCAAGCTCAGTTTTGACAAGCCCTCTTCAGTGTTTCTGTCCAACACTAACCACGAAGAAGACCAGCCCTGCCATCTGAAATTGACGGATGACAGTATTCCTTTGGCCAAGAATCTGCCTTTATATGACGAGCCGGCACAGCGTTACTGCCCTGCAGGCGTTTATGAAGTGCTCGAAGATGAAGCCGGCGAAAAAATCTTTCAGATTAACGGTCAGAACTGTGTGCACTGTAAAACCTGCGATATTAAAGATCCGGCACAAAACATCACCTGGGTAACCCCCGAAGGCACAGGTGGGCCAAACTACCCGAATATGTAAGGCTTAAATAAAGCCCAATGCAATCTCGAACAAGCCTGTCAACATTACTTGTTAACAACGCTTGTTCGAGATTTTTATAAAAGAATAAAAACAGTTCATTAAGCCCGCTAGTCTGCCCTCACCTCCCCCTGCATACATTCAGTTACCACCTTTTCACTCAGTACCTGTTTAACAGTACTGCACGATCCCGACCTCTGTGCTTACTGGGTCGAGTATGGTGATCAGCTGATGTATTAAGACGCCCTCGGCGCCTCCAGCGTGCGGCGTGTGAGATCGGGTTTGATGCTGGACACCGCATCGAAGTGCGACAGATGAACCTTGCCGCTCAACTGTTCGAGAAAATGCGAGCGCTTCAAGCGATCCATCACCGGGCCCTTCACCTCGGACAGATGTAAGGTGACCCCACCATCCCAAAGCCGATTGTTGATTGCCTCAAGGCTTTCGAGTGCCGATGAGTCAATGGTGTTCACTGCCGGGCATTCGAGGATGACATGGAGGATCGCCGGGCTGGCCGCTACCGACTCATTGACGAGCTCCTCCAGAAAGCGCGCGTTCGGGAAGTAGAGACTTTCGTCCACCCGCAGCGAGAGAATTTCCGGGTCGGTTACCACGTCATGGCGCGCCACATTGCGAAAACTCATAGTCCCCGGAATTTGCCCCACGACGGCGACATGGGGTTTCGAGGTCTGATAGAGGTGGAGGAATATCGACAGGCCGACGCCAGCAATAAGCCCCGCCTCCACACCCGCAATCAGGGTGAGGATGATCGTGGCCACCATCGCCGCACCATCGGCCCGAGAATAACGCCAGGTGTCCTTGATCGCGCCGAGATTGACCAGCGATAGCACGGCAACAATGATGGTCGCAGCGAGGGTGGCGTTGGGGAGAAAATAAAGCAGCGGCGTCAGGAACAGCGTAGCTAAGGCAATACCGATCGCCGTGAAGGCGCCAGCCGCCGGCGTCTCGGCACCGGCGTCAAAGTTCACCACGGAGCGTGAAAAGCCACCGGTGACGGGAAAGCCACCCGATACAGCTGAACCAAAGTTAGACATGCCGAGGGCGATCAATTCCTGATCCGGATCTACACGCTGACGGCGTTTTGCAGCGAGCGTCAGGGCGACCGAAATTGACTCCACGTAACCGACGATGGATATCAGTAGCGCCGGCACCAGGAGCTTAGCCCAGAGGCCCATCTCGAACGACGGCAGGGTCAGCTCCGGCAAACCCTGGGGAACCGTGCCGACAATCTTGACACCGTGCTCGCTCAGACCGAAACCCCAAACGGCAGCAGTGGTCACGGCAATTGCTGCCACCGGGCCCACTTTCGCCAGAATATCGGCAATACGTTCACCCAGCCCAAGCTTGAGTAAAAGCGGTTTGAGCCCACGGCGAACCCAAAATAGAAAGGCCAGTGATGTCAGGCCAATCCCCGCGGTATAGGGATTAATAGCGCCGAGATTGGGCACCATGCTTTGCACGATAGCGACGAAACTTTCGCCGTGTGCGTGGATGCCGAGCACGGGCGCAAACTGGCCGACCGCAATCTGAATGGCAGACGCTGTAATGAAACCTGAAATAACCGGATGGCTGAGAAAATTGGCGAGAAAGCCCAGCCGCAACAGGCCCATGGCAAGCAGCAGCAAGCCCGAAATCATCGCCAGCGCCACCGCTGCGCCCAAATACTCTGGTGTACCTTGTGTGGCGACCTGGCCTGCCGCAGCTGCTGTCATCAGACTGGCCACGGCTACAGGGCCAACCGCTAGCGCCCGAGAGGTGCCGAAGACCGCATAAAGCAACAGTGGCGCCATTGAGGCATACAGCCCCACCTGTGGCGGCAGCCCGGCCAGCAGCGCATAGGCCAGCGACTGGGGGATTAGCATCACGGTTACAATGCACGCCACCACCAGATCGTTGACCAGTGTTTGCCGCGAATATTCTGCGCCCCAAGTTAAAATCGGCAAGTATTTATGCAGTGATTTCATGACATTCAACAGGCGATTAATGCAGCGGCGATCATATGAAGTCTCTTATTTGAAGTCAGTTTTTAGTCATTGCAGCTTGACGCCGCAATCGAGCCACCCAGGGGTTTGCCGTGAGCCCATGGAAGACAACGCTCAATAAAACGGCGCATACCGCTGTGGCAACAATTTCTTCCATTGCCACGAGTTCATACTCCATCACAATCACCCCAAAGACGATAGTGGCGAGACCCCGCGGCCCAAACCAGCCCATAAATAAGCGCGACTCGGAACCAAGTGTGGTGCCCACCAGACTGAGCCATACGGGCAGCATGCGTAATAGCGTCAGGCTGGCGATGGCATAGGTCCATGTCTTCCAGCTGAAATGTGGCCAGGTGTTGGTTAAAATAACGGCACCAAACAATACCCATACCAATACGGAGAGTAGATCCGCAAAACCCTCGTTGTGCTCGAGGTAGCTGTGTTTGTTTTCAAGTAAAGGCCCGGCGATTAAGCCGCAAACAAAGGCCGCGATAAAGCCGCTACCACCTAATTCTTGCGCCATGGTAAATGCCAATACCGCCAGGCTCATCAGCGTGAGTTGATCCCACAAGGGTGAATTCCACTTGCGTTTGATAGCAACTTTCATCAATGCTGCTGAAATATAAGCTAGGCCTGCTCCCACCAATAAGCCAATACCAATTTCTTCGAGTATCACCAGCAAGGCATGGGCCACAGTACCGTGCCCTTCTTCAATGGGTGCGACTATTGCCAATAGAATCAATAATAGCGGGACACAGATACCGTCATTAAGGCCACTTTCCATATTTAAGCCTTCGCGCATGGGTGCTGGTACGGCGGGATTGGTGACTACTGCTTTGCCCAAAGCGGCATCGGTGGGCGCTACGATGGTGGCTAATATGGCGACTTCCAACCACGGCATATCATCAAATAACAGTAAGCCAAAGCCCCAGCCCGATAACAAACACAAGGGCAAACCAATCAGCAATAACCGTGAAGGCAGCCAGTTGTAGGTGCGCAAGACCTTGAAGTTAACATTGGCTGCGTCGGTAAATAGCACAATCGCCAGGGTGATTTCCGCGATGACACCAATGCCGGGGCCTCTAATCTGAAAATGCAGCACATCGAGTACGGCCGGCCCGAACAAGATGCCGACCAGTACGAACATCAAGGCGCCGTGAATCCAGCGCGATTCCAGACGGCCAGCAAAAACGCTGTAAACAAACAGGAATGCGCACATAAATAGTAAATTGTGATAAAACATTTTGCCTTATCCTCGGTGATTCAATGGCATCGGTTTTGATACCGTGTGCCTGCTGTTTTGAGCAAAGCCCATATCTAAACCTGCTTTGTCATTATCTGCTGGATACGAAGAACTGCTTTGAGAGCTACTTTGAGAGCCACTTTGAGAAGGCCTCAAGTAATTCAAGCAGTCTCTCAGTATGCTATTTATTGAAAACACCTCAGGCCTTCGTCATGCAGTTTCGGCATTAGTCGTTTTATCATGCAGTCTGGCGAAAATTTGGGCGCCAATTGCCGCGAGGACCACAGACCACAAGGTCCACATGATAACCATCACGGTGATGCGTGGGTCCGCGTCTGGAATAGCGAGCGCCGCCGCTAACACCGCTGCGATGTTACGAGTGCCCATCCCCAGCGCCATCACACTTCGTTGATTTTGCTTCATGCCGAAGCCGATGCGATAGCTTATTAGTGCCATGATGACCATAAACAAGGTCATTGAGAGCAATGCCAGGCTACCAGCCGTATCGAGCATGCCCTGGCCATAGATCACCAAACACCAAATAATGGTCAGTAGTGTAGCGAGCATGGCGAAGCCCTTCGCCGCCGGAAAGATCCGGCTTGCCATCGCCCCCGCGTAATGGCGGAATGCGGCTCCGATGATCAGTGGCAGAAGTATGGTCAGCAGCAGGGGTTTCGCGAGACTCCAGGTATCTATTGCCAGTCCCTCGATCAATAGCGGAGCCATCGTTGGCATAAATATCACTGTGCCGATGACCACCAGCGGTATAAAGGCTCCGGTGAAACCGGCTTCCCCTCGGGCCTTTACTACCATCTGCTGGAGGAAGGGTGCACAGGGTGCAAGGCTAGCGAGGATCACGACGATGGCATAGGGTTCATCCAGCGGCAGCACCCAGGTGATAAGCACACCTAATGCCGGGCCGAGCACCCAGCCCCACACAAAGATTAGCACCATGGCTTTTTTATTTCGCAAAGCCACCATCACTTCGGATATGTTGACCTGCAGACCCATGGCTGCGAGGTTCGAAACGGTGAAGACTAATACCAGTGCTGGAAATGTAGTCTGAAGAAATTCCATGAAAGCGTTCATTGTCCGTTTCCTTTCCAGCTAATCCTTTCCAGAAAAGCTATGTTGTTGCCAAAGTTGTTGCTAAAGCTGTTCACCTGCTGCCTACACTGCGGGTGGGCTGGCTATTTGGTTTTATCCAGGATGTGAATATTCCTGGATAGCGTGCCACCCGATAGATTGCGAACGTTAAATCCGCTCTGCATCAGCAAACAGCTTGCGTAGTAGGCACGCTGTGCAGAGCGACAAACAAGGTGGATTTCTTTATCGAGGGGAAGCTCAGCCAGACGTGAGCGAAGTTGCCCCAGGGGAATGTTGACCGCACCGGGCACGTCTTCCACCGCCAATTCCACCGGCTCGCGAACATCCAGCAGGAAGGCATCATCCGTAGCGTCCCAGTGGCTGACTGGCATTTCACCCTGCAGGATATTGGCTGCGACCATGCCGGCAAAGTTGACCGGATCCTTCGCGCTACCAAATTGCGGTGCGTAGCAGAGTTCGGCTTCCTCCAGGTCGTACACGGTGGCGCCCATCTGGATGGCCATGGCCAGCGCGCTAATGCGCTTGTCGACCGCCGGGCCGTCCTCGCCCTGCGCCTGAGCGCCCAGAACCTTGCCATCCGATTTGCGAAAGATTACTTTTAAACCAATCATTGTGGCGCCGGGATAGTATCCGGCGTGTGAGTTCGGATAGAGATAGACCTTCTCATAATCCGTATCACCGGCTGCTATGAGCATCTTTTCGCTGACACCCGTCCAGGCGGCGGCACCGCCGAACAAGCCAATAATCGCCGTTCCCTGAGTACCCCGGAAGTGGGCGTCGCGCCCGCTAATCACGTCGGCTGCAATCCGCCCTTGTCGATTCGCAGGGCCGGCCAGCGCAATCAGGCTCCACGCCCCGGTGACAAAATCTTTAACTTCTATGGCATCGCCTACGGCCAAAATATCCGGGTCACTGGTACGCATCTGGTCGTCAACGCGAATACCGCCGCAGTCGCCGATCTCCAGATCTGCCGTTTTCGCGAGATCCGTTTCTGGTCGAACCCCGATAGCAAGAATCACCACTTGGGCAATGTGCGTTTTCCCGGAAATGGTTTTAACGTTAATCGATCCGTTCTCAAGTTGCTCGAACTCAGCCGCGCCGTCACCCAGCTCAAGTTGCACGCCGTGCCTCACCAGAAAGCCCTCAACCGTCACCGCGATTTCCGGGTCCAATGGCCCGAGGATCTGCGGAAGCTTCTGCAACACCGTAACTTCAAAGCCCAGATGGATAAGATTTTCGGCCATCTCCAGGCCGATGAAACCACCGCCCACGACCACCGCTCGCCTGGGGGGCTTCACCATCTGGATGCCGGAGTAGTTCGACATGCCAGCCAGAAAGCTCGTGCCCTCGTCCAGCCATTCCCGAATTGCCCTGACATCGGGTACGGTGCGCACCTGAAATATGCCCGGCAAATCAATGCCCGGTAATGGTGGATGGATCGACGCTGCGCCCGGCGACAGCACTAGCTTGTCGTAAGATTCGGTGGTGATCTCGCCACTGCTGACATCGCGTAAATCAATGGTCTTGCTCTGCGTACAGATCGAAATAGCTTCGCAATGAGTGCGCACATCAATGCCGAATACGCTTCGAAACATCTGTTCAGATGCTACCAGCAGGCTCGACTCCTTCTCAATGACGCCGCCAACATAATAAGGCAGCCCGCAGTTTGCATAGGAAACATACGGCCCCTTCTCAACCATGATGATTTCGGCTTTTTCATCCAGTCTGCGTAGACGAGCTGCACAGGACGCACCACCGGCGACGCCTCCAACAATAACGACTTTCATTTAATGCTCTCTTCTTAATATTCAGTTTGGTCGCACAACATCCCCGCTGCTCAAGAAGCTGCTGATAGCGAATTTCACTTTAGCGGCTAATCCAGCACGCTCGGTGGTAGCAGGTGAGCAATCGAGCGCCTTGACGCAGAGGCGCGGGCGACGCGTTTGATGGCAATAACAAACGCCGCCGTACGCATATCAAGCTGATCCTGGCGAGCAAGCTCTGCCACGGCCCGATAGGCCTTGCGCATCACCTTGTCCAGTTCTTCTACCACCCGGGATTCCTCCCACTTGAACTGCTGGATGTTCTGGGTCCACTCAAAGTAACTGACAGTTACGCCGCCGGCATTGGCGAGAATATCGGGGATCACCGTGACACCCTTGTCGACTAGAATATCGTGTGCCTGCGCGGTGAGTGGCCCATTGGCCGCCTCCACGATAATAGATGCCTGCACATTGTTTGCGTTCGCCGCAGTAATGGCTTCTTCCATTGCGGCAGGAATCAATACCTCAGCCTTATAGGTGAGGACTTCATGCCCTTCGATGGCCACCGCCCCCGGGAACCCCTGCACCACGCCTTCTTCCTTCACCCAGGTAAGCAAGGCCGGAATATCGATTCCCTCGTCATTGGCGATGCCACCACTGACGTCGGACACGGCCACGATTTTACCGCCCTGGGCAGCAATCAGCCGCGCGGCGTGGCTGCCAACATTACCGAAGCCCTGGATGGCGATAGTCACATCGGCAAGTTTGCGCTGGCTCTCGTGTAGACACTCTTGCAGCACATACATAACGCCGCGACCCGTCGCCTCATCCCGTCCCAGCGAGCCGAACAAGTCGACTGGCTTACCCGTTACCACGCCGGGACTGAAACCGTAGTACTTCGAGTACTCATCCATAATCCAGCCCATGACCTGAGCATTGGTATTGACGTCTGGCGCGGGGATATCGATGGTGGGGCCGATAACTTCCTTGATCAGCCCCACGAAAGTGGTGGTGATCCGGTAAAGCTCTGCTTCACTGAGCTTGGACGGGTCGCAGTTGATCCCGCCCTTGGCGCCACCATAGGGGATGTCAACGACGGCCGTTTTCCAGGTCATCAGGCTAGCCAGGCTGGAGGCATGGTCTTCGTCCATACTCGGGTGGTAACGCAAGCCACCCTTCATTGGCCCGCGAGCAGAGTTGTGTTGAACCCGATAACCGAGGTGATGATGAAATTCGCCATCGTCACTCTCGGTAACGATTTCCACCCGCACCGAACGTTTCGGAGTCAACAAGATGGTGCGAAGGCGATCGTCCAGCCCAAGATGATCAGCGGCGCGATTAAAGAAAAAACTGACTGTGTCCAGCATGTTGAATTCCCTATCTGAAGGTTGGATACCTGTCCTTAGGCCGTTTGTTCCAAACTATCCGATCCGTCCGCCTGAATTCAGCGGGTCGGCTACTTGAGGCAGTTTGGATGTGGTTCTTTTCTTCCATTCCTCTTCCAGCAGTTCTCTAGCGGCGTGCTCGAGAAACTGCGGTGCAGCCCACTCGTTTACATCGAAGTCGTTCTTGATGTAGCCGTGGCTGAGCATGAAGTCTTTGCCGATCTCGACGGAAGCCATGTTCTGGGGCGAAAGATTGGGCACCATGTCGATATGCTTAATGCCTTCGTAGGTGTCCTCAACGTCCAGATAGAAGGTTTGCTTGTCGAGAATCGCCGCCGCGGCATGCTTGTGCTCGTTGCTCCAGCGCCCGACCTTAATCATGGCTTTCATAAAGGCGACGACGAGTTCAGGGTGCTGCTCGGCCATGACATCGGTACAGGTGATAACGGCGGGAATGTTGGCGACTTGCAGGGTCCAGTCTGGATACCGTGACAGTTCCTCAATCGCCTTCATCTTACCCGTCGCTTCCTGCAGGTGTTGGAAGACCTTGCTTTGGGTATAAATTGCATCGACGGTGCCATCCAACAGTGCAGTTTCCAGCGGCCGGAAGGCCAGGTCGCGCTTGTGGTCACGAGCGAGCCAAAGGTCGGATGGGTTATACAGCGGTTCCAGCATCTCAGGATTGTTATACCAATCGTCGGCGTAGGGAAACTCCACGATCTCGACATCGTCGCGGGTCATGCCATTCACTCGCAGCATCAACTCGATTTGTTGTTCTTCCTGAATGCGCCACCAGTCGTTCTTGATGGCGTTCATACTTTTCGTGATACCGATCTTCTTGCCCTTCAGTTCGGTCATTCGGTATATGTCGTCCCGGGAGCGAACCATCATGCAACCGCCTTCCTGTGGTACTTGTGTTACCCCCAATAGTTTGGTACGACGCATATCGGCATGAACATGAACCGGCGGGAATAAACCGCCAAAACGAATCAGGTTGTCGAGATTGTGGATATAGTGCGGGTAGAAATCATTCTCGCGGGTGTTGCGAAAGTAATCGTACTTCACGCCGAGCTTCTTGTACTCCTCTCGGGTCCAGCCCAGTTCCTGATCGATATTACTGGCGGATATGAGGGGGCGTTGGTGTACCACACCTCATTCCAATCCAATGGGGTGACGTTCAACTTCGTGTTTTCAAAGGTTGTAGTTTTGACCGCCTTGGATAACTCCCCTGGAGAGCAGGCAGTTGCATCACCACTATAAGCATTAATAAAACAAGCTGGATTTACACCATAATAGTAAGGATGGCTCCCCACCAAAATGATATATATCAACATAGTATTACAGCTTTATTATGGTACTTAGTGCTTGAAAACTGGCCTGGATAGAGATGCCAGCCGGACAGTGCAAGCCTTTGTTATTAGTTAGATAAAGCATATCCATAAGATCAAATAGTTTTTTATTCTGACAACTCATAATAGTCTGCAGGAATTATTATGTCTTCTATATTTAGCTGAATCCCCAGCATCCATTGTTTAATCAGTATCACCTGTTCCTGGCGAAATATTTGCCCCGGTCTCGCCAAGCTGAACACGTAGCCGGTGTTCTGCTAGCCGCGTATGGAAGCCCTCAGCTTCGCCATAAGCCATAAATTCACTGTAGCGATCATGGGGGTTGGCGGCCCGCCGTGCATGCTTAATTGGGCACCAGTACTGCTCGGTGCGCGCTGAAACTTCTCTGGCGTAAGCCAGCACACCGGTGCCGTAACCACAGTAAACGCAGTTGAACTTTTCAAACAGGTTGAGATAAGCCAGCATATGCCGGTCAATCACCACATAATCAGCCCGTGCCACTCGCGGTATGCGATAGGCCCGAAAGCAAATTTGCTGATAAATAAACAAGGATATATCCAGTATCAACAGCGGGAAAAACATCGAATAAATAAAAGGCGCCGACAACAAGTGCCGTGGCGGTGTTTGTTTTAGGTATTCACCCCAGCGCAACTTCATTTGTCGGTGGGTGGCTTTTACCTGCTGTTCAAAGCGTACACGCCGACCTTTGATGTTATAGGCGACCTTGTCTTCGTGCTCGTGAAAGGCCGCTTCAAGCTCTGCCTCAAGAGCGCGCATTTTTATCAGCAGACTATCAATTTTTGAATTCATAGATTCCGGCCTTTCAATTGAGGCAAGCGCTGATTAATTGCATAAGACGATCTGCCAGCCGAAGTCATTCATTCATTGCCCTTGAACATTTTATTAACCAGGTCCAGTGGGAAGACAATGGTATTGGTACGCTCGCTGGCGATTTCAGTCAGGGTTTGCATATACCGTAATTGAATGGCTTCGGGCTGTTTGGCCAGTGTTCTGGCAGCCTCCAGCAGTTTTTCGGAAGCCTGCATCTCACCTTCAGCGTGAATCACTTTTGCGCGCCGGGTGCGCTCAGCCTCGGCTTGTTTGGCGATGGCACGAATCATACTTTCGTCGAGGTCGACATGCTTAATTTCAACATTATTGACTTTAATACCCCAGGCATCGGTCTGTTCATCGAGAATGGCTTGTACATCGGTATTGAGGCGTTCGCGCTCCGATAACATTTCATCCAGCTCGTGCTGACCCAGCACCGAGCGCAGCGTGGTCTGGGCCAGTTGGCTGGTGGCCGCGTAAAAATCTTCGACCTGAATAATCGCTTTCTCCGGATCGACCACGCGGAAATACACGACTGCATTCACTTTTACGGAAACATTATCGCGGGAAATAACATCCTGACTGGGCACATCCATCACCACCGTGCGCAAATCTGTTCTCACCATTTGTTGAATACCGGGGATAATAATAATGAACCCCGGCCCCTTCACCTTCCAGAAACGGCCCAGTAAAAAGACCACGCCACGTTCATATTCACGAAGGATTTTTATCGCACTAGCAATAAATAAAATAACCAGCACTAGCAGGGTATAAAGTGGATATTCAATCACGGTCACGCTCCTTGATTCGTCAATAAAAAATTATTGTGCAATACGTTTCAACAGAATTGGGCAGATACCCGTCATTGTGCAAACCTTGTCTGGTTGCCACTCATTGCTCAGTTATGCTCAGGGGTTCGACATCCAGCTTTAAGCCTTCGACTGCTTTAACTCTGACCTGCTCGCCTTTGTGCAATGGTTGAGCACTGCGTGCACGCCACCTTTCACTGTGTATTGCGACCATTGCCATGCCATCGTCGAGCAGCTCAATCACCGTCGCCCTCTCGCCGATCATCTGCTCAACACCACTGACCACGGGACGCTTTCTGGCCCTCAGCGCCATGCCAACCGCAAGGAAAAACACCAGAGCGCTGACCAGGGTAAAGGTCAAAATAACGGAAAGATAAATCGTAAATGCAGGTAACTGGGTGTCCATTAAAACAATGGAACCGATCACAAAAGAAATTAGCCCGCCAAGCCCGAGCACGCCAAAACTGGGCTGAAAAGCCTCCGCCACCATTAACGCGGCCCCGAGTAATATCAGGCCCACTCCCGCATAGTTGACGGGCAGTAGCTGGAAGGAATAGAGCGCCAGCAGCAGGCAAATGGCGCCCACAGTGCCGGGTAAAATACCGCCGGGATTATAAAATTCGAGTATCAATCCATAGATACCAATCATCATCAGAATATAGGCAACGTTGGGATTAGTAATGACATTGAGCAGGCGACTGCGCCAATCTGGCAGCAGCTCGACTACCGTTAGGTCAGAGGTGTGCAGGGTCTGCACCTTGTTGAGCACCTTCACTTTGCGCCCATCGATCTGCACTAGCAGGTCGGTGATGTCAGTGGCGATGATATCAATCACATTCAACGCCAGTGCCTCCCTCGCCTGAAGACTAAGGCCCTGGCGCACAGCTTGCTCAGCCCATTCTTCATTGCGCCCATGCAAGGCTGCCAGGCCGCGTATATAGGCTGCGGCATCGTTGATAATTTTATGTTGCATGGCATCGCCCTGGGGTTTGTCAGCAGGCTCCGCCTCCTCGCCCTCCTCCTTTTTCTTGTCCATGCCCGGCAGCGAGATACCCCCTATTTGCACCGGTGTCGCTGCCCCCAGGTTGGTGCCGGGGGCCATTGCCGCAATATGACTGGCCAATAAAATATAAGTGCCGGCACTGGCCGCCCGTGCGCCGGTGGGTGACACATAGGTCGCAACGGGAACGGGTGATGCGGTAATCGTTTGGATAATACCGCGCATGGCAGTATCGAGGCCGCCAGGTGTGTCCACGCGGATAATAATGATAGCGGGTGAAGTGTCGATAGCATCCTGGAAAGCGCGGGCCAAATAATCTTCAGTTGCCGGGCCAATGGCGCCATCAATTGACAAAAGCACGGCTTGCCCCGCTGTGGCAGAGGCAGCGCTACAACATAGTGATAAACAACAGACCAGAGCGGTGAGCCAGTCACGCAGGGTGAGACGCGCAGCCAACAAAGCTATTTTAGAATCTTTCATAAAAAGCCATTTCCACCTCGCCAAACACTAAAATATTTAAACTGTAGACGCGTTTATTTAATACCACCTAATGGGTATAGCCCTATAAGCAGCCTCAGGCAAGTGATCACTGACGGTTAGTGATTAACAATTGATTTGGAATATGGCCTGTCGCGGCGAGGCAGTGAAAATTGCTTGTTTTTACTGTAGAAGATATTTTTTAAGGCACTGCTTTCACGCCGTAATTAAAAGTCTGGTGTCGATAGAGTAAATCCTCAACACCGACATCTATTCGATAACTGAAAATGCCACTTTATTGTGTTTTAAGCGGCCTTGCAGCCTGGGCACTTGATTCAGCATTAGCCTGAAGCCTGTTATCAATACAGGGGCAATAACAGTTCAGGCTAATGTGTGTTGTCGTAGAAAACGAAGGACTCTTTATAAAGTCCAGTTGGCACTGAACGAGAGAAAGATTATTTCGTTGTCTTTATATTCACCGGAGTAGCCAGTTAAAGGCCCGCCCGCTATTGACTGCGTGTTTATTTTGGCGGAACCCAGGTCGGCATAAACCAGCTGAGCACCCCAATCGAAACTGGTGGCAGATGTATGTTGAATGCCAAGAGCGTAGCGATTTTGCCGATCAATTGGCAAGTCGGCAGTTCTATCCTGCGCATCCACCGGGTTGGTATCGTAGGCATAGCCCGCATTTAAGATCCACTCGGGGGCCAGGCGATATTCAATACCCACGGCGTAGTGATAGGTGTCGTCCCAATTTCTGGGTAGGTCAATACTCGTACCTGTCTGGGTCGAGAGATTGACATTATCCATTGTGCTCCAGTCTTCCCAGCCCAAGGTAATATGGCCGGTTAACGCGTCGCTGAACTGATGGCTTAGGCCCGCATAGGCTTTGGCGGCCAAATTGAGGTCAAGATCACTACCAACGCTTAAACCCGATGGAGTAATCTCGGCATCTCCACCGTATTCAGCGTCAAATTCTGACTGATAGTACATGCCGAAGTGAGTGGTTTCACTGAATTCATACCATAGGCTTAAGTGGTAGCCTACGAGCGTATCATCGCCATCTATCTTCGCTTGACCATCACTATTCGAGGGGCGAGGTACGGCGAGTTTCATTTCAAGTTCGGTGTACATAATAGGCAGGCCGAAACCCACCGACAGTTTATCGGTAATGCTATAAGCAATAGAGGGCATCGCCACCATCGCCACCAGATCAACCAATGTAGCTTGATAGCGCCCTGCCCAGTTATTGTCGTAATCGAGCCCGGCACCGGCTAAAGCCGCAAAGGAGAAACCAAACTGCCATTGATCATTAATCGGCTTGACGTAAAACATACTGCCGGTTGGTATATCGTCTCCGGCGTCACCACCATTTCCAGTACCATTCAAAACGCCACTGCTTTCAACAGAAAACTTGCTGCTTGAACTGAGAAGCCCGCCGGTGACCATCAATTGTGTGTTTTTAATTTGCGCCATGCTCGCGGGGCTATACAGTGCCGCTGAAGCATCACCAGTACCCGCCTCGGCCCCAGCACCTGCTCGGCCCATGGCCGGTGCGCCGAATTCGTTGAGCCACAAGCCGCCGGCATGGGCCTGTTGCATGGAAATAGCGGCCAGTGAAACCGCAAGGGGTATTAATATCCGTTTATTCATTTTCATTCATCCCATAATTTAGAGAGCAACTGCAACGCTGATATGACAGTGGCTTAACTGCTATTGAGTAGCACCAGCGGCGGCAAGAAAATAATAATAACTTAATGAAGGTATTTTTCTACCAGCTTTTTAACTGCCGGGTCAGCCGGTGCGATAGCGGTCAATTGCGAAATGTAGGTGTAAATTGAAGAAGTATTAGCGCTTTTCTCCAGATAGAACACGAGCGTCATCAGTAAGTCATATTGATTGGGCCAGCGCTTTGTCGCCGCCACCAGAGCTTGTACCGCCGCAGCGGTTTGACCCAGCTCGTCAAGGGCAACGGCGTACACATAGGCATAGCGCGCTTGTGCATCGGTCTGCTCAATGGCTAGTTTTAAATGAGGCAAGGCAGCCTGGTAATCACCCTTGCGAATCAGCAGTAAAGCATAGCTGTGCTGCACCGCCCCGCTGTCGGGCGTCATTTTTAATGCGCGTTTGAGCAAGTCTGCCGCTTGCGCCTCTCGCCCAGTACCGCGATACAAGTCAGCCATGTTCAGTAGGGCTGGCACATAATGGGGCTCAATACGCAGCGCCTGTTGATACGCTTTTTCTGCCGCCACAACATTGCCAAAGCTCAGCTCCAGCCCCCCGATAGTGCTTTGTGTCGCCGGGGAATCAGCTGAAACTTGCAGGGAGCTAAGGTATTCCTGCAGGAGGGGTGCAAGCACAGCCTGCTGCTCAGCTTGCAGTTGTGTAAAAGTATCTGCCAGGGTTTCAGCCAGTTGATAGCGTACTGAGCGGCTATTATCGTTCAGATAAGGTAAGAGCAATTTCCACCGGGTCTGCGCAGGTAAGGCCTGCAAAGAGCGGATAGCCCCTCGCCTAAGCATTGGGCTGTCATCCTGCAAACTCTTTTGTGCCGTCGCCACACTGACTCGTGATGGAAAGGCAGAAACCTGCTGCAACAAGCTAGCCCTGATGATGTCAGGTGACTTCGACTCATCGACCAGTTGGGTTAAGGCCCTTGTCACCAGTACGTCCCCTGCCTGAGCGCGCTGATTTAAGTTCGCCCAATGGTTAGCGCTAGGCTTTACGCCCCACTTCGATAATTGCTCGCTAGCCCAGGTGTTGCCGCCTTTATCAGCCTGATCTGCATGGCAATTGGTACACGCATTAGGCACACCCAGAGTCTGCGATAAATCTGGCCGTGGAATCGTAAAGCTGTGATCACGCCGGTCGTCCACTTGCATAAAAGTACGGGCGGGCATGTGGCAATTCACACAGGCCGCACCTGTTGACGCCGCCGGGTGGTGATGATGCTTCGGTGTATCGAACACCTCTGGCTTATGACATTGAGCGCACAGGCCATTGCCCTCTATTAACACTTTACCGCTATGGGGGTTATGACAATTGCTACAGGTCACGCCTTTGCCATGCATTTTACTTTGCAGGAAAGAGCCCATTACAAAGGCTTCTTCGCGAATTTGCCCGTCGAGGAAGTAGGAGCCTTCATTTAATAATTGCAGGCGATTGGCATCGTGAAAATCCGCGCCTTCTGTTTTTTCGACTAAGGGCGTGCGCAGTGCATGGCAACTGCCGCACATATTAATTTGCTGGGTGTTTTTGTTCCCCTGCGGACTGGCAATAGACTCGCCGGGCTTAAATTGCCAACTCATAGCCGGGAGTGGCGACGAGGCAAAACCACTATTATTGTCGACTAATTGCTTGTTCTTCGCCAATTCCACATGTTTGGCGCCGCTACCGTGGCAGGCTTCGCAGCTAACATTTATCTCCGACCATGTAGTGTTATAGCTGTGAGCCTCGGCATCGTAATTTTTTTCAACATGGGTCGAGTGGCAACTAGCGCAGCGGTTATTCCAGTTTTGAAAATGTCGTGTCCAGAAAAAGGGATGCTCTGGGCTAATGTTTTCGTCGGGCTGCAAATGAAACCAGCGCTGCCCGCCCTCCTCCTTACTTCGGCTATCCCAGGCGGTATTTAAAGCCTGTATATGACCGTCCTTGGTTTCAATCAGATATTGTTGCAGGGGCTGAAAGCCAAAGGTGTACTTTATTTCAAAGGTACTTTTTTTACCGACCCCGTCAATAGTCGCGACGTAATAGCGATTTTTATCTCGATAAAAGCGGCTGTCAATATCGTGAAAACTAACCGTTATGCCAGAAAAATCTCCCAGCACAGAATCAGACTTGGCGACCTGCATTGCCTTGAAGTGGTCAGATTTCTGCCATTGTTGATGCTGCTGCTGATGACAGCCACCACACACTTGGGCACCGACATAGGGCGCACTATCAAGCTGAGCCGCCAATAATTTAAAGCTTATGCTAAGTGCAAGGCAAATTGCCGCCAGCATAATAAGCAAAGGGCGTTTCAACATGAATTAAGGGCTCAGCTTATTGATCAAAGGATGTATTGTGACATAAAGCATTCAATTCAATGGCGCTTTCTCGCCTAAAGAGCGACCCTTCATTCAGCACGAACAGGGCAAATTATTTTGGAAACAGCAGCTGCGCCTGTAAGCGCACTTGCCAGAAACCGGCATTATCTGGCTTGTCCATATTGTAATAAGCCGAAGCCTGAAAGTTGACCGGCACACTCCCCACGCGGACGATTTGGCCGATACCCCCACCAATCGGTAGCGTCCATTTTTCGCCACTATCCGCTTCCCAGTTGGCGGTGATAATGGGCGCCGTTGTCAAATAACGCCCGGGCTTACTGGGAAAGTTATAGTTGAGAAAAGGCTGGATTAGCATCTTATTAACGTCACCGTTAGTGTCTGAGCCAGCGACATCCCAGAGATTATTAATCAGCGCGCCAAACACCCAGGGGCCACTAGCTTTTAATGCGACCGCCGTGGGCCCAAGGCTCCATTTGCCCGAGCCAAGCTGATCGTCCGATGCGGTATCGAGTTCGGCAATAGTGCCCACACCCCAAATCCAGCCACCGGCCGTCGGCGCTTTGGGCGAAAAGAATGCCGAAAATTGCACATCACCTATGCCATTTGTCCGGTTGCCGCCGGGGGTAAAAGCAGGTTGGGATATGACCGGAAGAATAGTACGCGTGATCAGGTTCCAGTCTTCATTAAGGCTAAACGGAATGACCGGCTGAATATTGAGGATGTTCTGGGTTTTATTTTCCGGTCCGACATCAAAATTAGTATTGTTCTGGAATGGCACGCTAATCATGCTCGCAATCGGATTTTGCGCGGCCTTTGCTAGTGAGGCAACGTCACCGCCACTCCCCCCTGCGGGAGCCGCATGAATAGGCGAGCCGATGAATAGCCCGCCGATAATAAAAAGAAATATCCACTGACTCTTCATAAATCATCTTTCCGATAATAGTAAAAACAGGGTTTGTTCAGATATGCCTGAGCGCCCTTAGTTTACCTTTCCTCAAAGGGATAAATCACCTTCCAGTCCCGCTTCATATCGACCACTGTCCAGCCTTCTTTTTTGGCTTCATCAAGGCCTTTATCAAGCTTCCCAATATGTGATTTACGATCGTAGGCCCATTCGCGTTCGGCATCGGTGTGGTGCACGTAAAGTGCGAACCGCTTACCCTCGCCAGCGGTGGTCCATTGCAGCATTTGTAAGTCGCCATCGGAATTGCCGAATGATGCAATGGGGCGACGACCAATATGTGAGCTGATGCCTACTGGCTTGCCTGCTTTATCATCCATAAAATTCAGTTCGGGCAAACGCACGATGGCGGGTTTACCGTCACGCATTTCAAACTTTGTTTTAACGCTACTGCCGACGACCTGCTCGGGCGGGATGCCATAAACTTTCTCCGTCCAGGGCCGCATAAACTCAATGCCGCCACCAGAGACAATAAAAGTCTTGAAGTCGTTAGCGCGTAAATAGGCGAGTACTTCAAGCATCGGCTGGTAGACCATTTGGGTGTAAGGCTTTTTGGTCACAGGATGTTTCGCAGTGGCCAGCCAGTCTTTGACGGTAGCCTCAAACTCTTCGCTGGTCATACCGGCATGGGTCGCCATAATGATTTCGAGAATGGCTTTCTCGCCGCCTGCAAGCGCGCTTTTCACATCACCTTTGAGTAATGAGGCGAAAGGTTCTTTGTTTTTCCATTCGGGATGCTGTGGTGCCAGCGCTTTAACGCGATCAATAGCGAAGAACAGCTGGAAATACATGGGTTGCTCAGACCACAGGCAGCCATCGTTGTCGAAGGTGGCAATACGTTCAGCCGGTGGCACGAAATTGGCAGAACCTACTTTCGTCACCGCCGTAACAAACGCAATAATAGATTGTTTAGATTTTCCTTCATTCCAGGATGGCAGTGGGTCAGTCGTCGCAGCGTTTGCCAGCTGAGTTGAGCCTAGCAGGACAAGGCTTATTAGAGCGAAGCGAAAAATTAGTGAGGTCGGGGGACGGCGTTTCATTGTCATACATCCTTTTATTAACAGTTGATTTCTGACTCGGGAATACCGCGCACAAACATACCCGACATAAAAAACCCGCTTGTCTAATAAACTAGACAAGCGGGTTTTTTATTTAGTGACTATGCCCACAAGAGCTTAGAGATTTAAACTTTTTTGTGTGGTCGGCAATTAATGAGCGCCGCCACCGTCCTCTAACTTCTCCATCACTTTTTCGAGACTGAAACTCGCGGCTTTCTGGCGCGGTGGATAGTCTTTGAATGTCGCCAAAAACTTCCCGGCAATAGCCTGCGCAGGCACCAGCAGATAAGCACGATCTAATAGCCAGTCATAATAAGTGTTTGAGGTGAGCTGAGCTCGTTCATAGGGGTCGCGCCGAAGATTAAATATCAACGGTACCCGCAGGGGTGTGAAAGGGTTTGCCCAGGCTTCGAAGGTCTCCGCTATCCGCTGCTCCATAAAGACCAGCTTCCAGTCGTTATAACGCATGGCAGTCAGGTCACCGTCATCGGAGAAGTAGAAAACTTCTTTGCGCGGGCCTTTATCTTCCTTACCTGTCAGCAGGGGTAGGAAGTTGTAACCGTCGAGGTGGACCTTATATTTGCGGCCCATCGCCTTCGATTTATGACCTTTCAGTAGTTTTTTCTTTACGCCTGTATCACCTGCGGCAGCCAGTAGGGTTGGCATCCAGTCCATGTGGTGCATGATCTCGTTAGACCAGGTATCGGCTTTAATATGTCCGGGCCAGCGCACCATGGCGGGCACTCGCCAGCCGCCTTCCCAGTTGGTGTTTTTCTCACCACGGAAAGGTGTCATCGCGGCATCGGGCCAGGTGTTCATGTGCGGGCCATTGTCCGTGGAATAAAAGACGATGGTGTTATCGGCGATTTTAAGCGCATCCAACTTATCGAGAAATTTACCGATGTGGCGGTCGTGCTCGACCATGCCGTCGGAGTACTCATCCTGCCCTGAAATACCGCGCAGCTCTTTCTTCACATGAGTGCGAAAATGCATACGCGTACCGCTCCACCAGACAAACCATGGCTTGCCGGCCTTGGTTTGTTTCTCGATAAATCCAATAGCGGCATCGGAGGTGACGTCATCAATGGTTTCCATGCGCTTTTTGGTGAGCGGGCCGGTATCCTCAATTTTGCCATCAGCGTAACTGTGGATGACGCCCCGAGGACCAAAGTTCTTTTTGAAATCGGGATATTCACTTGCCTTGGGATAATCCTCGTTCTCCGGCTCTTCCTCCGCATTCAGGTGGTAGAGGTTGCCATAGAATTCATCGAAGCCATGGTTGGTCGGCAACATCTCATCTCTGTCACCCAGGTGGTTTTTGCCAAACTGCCCCGTGGCGTAGCCCTGATCTTTGAGAAGACCCGCAATAGTGGGGTCCTTTTCATTCATCCCCTCTTTAGCACCAGGCAAGCCGACCTTGGAAAGGCCGGTGCGAAACACACTTTGTCCCATAATGAATGAGGAGCGCCCCGCCGTGCAGCTCTGCTCACCGTAATAGTCGGTGAAGGTCATACCTTCTTTTGCGATTCGATCAATACTGGGGGTTTGGTAACCCATCACCCCATTCGTGTAACGGCTGACATTAGACTGGCCAATATCATCACCCCAAACGACAAGAATATTGGGTTTTGAGTCTTTGGCAAAGACCTGGTTTGCAGAGAATGTAAGTGCCAGTAGAAATGGCAGCACAAGGTAATACGAGATATTTTTCATCGGTATCCTCCATGGAACAAAAAAAAGCTATTTCCTTATCCAGAAAAATAGCAGTAAACAGCTGGTTTATTCAATATTATTTTTATGACAGTAGTGATTGTAGCCAGTGGCCAGTAAAGAACCTTATTAAATTTACACTTATGGCGCAACAATACTTTGCTCTGTTAAAAAAGCCAACAATGCGGCTGCGGCAATTCTATGCCCTGCCTCCCCCCAGTGAGAGTCGTTAGAAAAATATACGTCTTGCTCGTGTTGCCCTATGGCTTGCTGTAAGGGGCCAAGTAAGTCGACATACTGCAAGCCATCGTGTGCCTGAATTTTGGCAAGCAGCGTAAGCGGCAGCTGCGCTCCTGTCTGAATATACGGTGTATACGCTGTCAGTTTGTCTGGGGCTATCGTACTCAGAAACCATGTCTTACCATTATTTTGAACCTGGTATTGCATGTTCTTTAATGCGCACAGGCTCTTATCCAGAGTATTTGACGGCCAATCCAGTTTAGTAAAGTCCCTCGATAATACCAGCAGAGAATCGGCTTTAGCATTGCTGAATAAATTTTCGCTGGTCAATTCAAGCTGAATTGAGCGAGGTTTTCTTTGTATATACTGGCGATAATTGGCCCGAAGAAAACTGACGGCTTGCTCATAGTCGATATGGCTGTCGTTTTTTTCCTCAACTTGCCGCGTTATCGTCTCCTGTTGCAGAGCGTTGATTGCAATTTTCTCAGCAGGCCGGGTAGTGCTTGTTGCCGTGCAATTGGCCGTGTTATGCACAAACATTTTTTCAAGGTTTCTTTCGGCGGTTTCATAAATCAATAACTTTGGGGGCATTGCTTTAAAGACAGGATGCTCAAGCAAGTCATTCATAGACCACTTGTTAACATGCAAGGTAGTTATACTCAGCCCGGTTTTGTTGGCGAACCATTGCTGCCAGCCGTTCTGCCGATTTTGAGAGAAGGAGTCTCCCATAACAATCACATCGTAGTAATGCTCATATTGGTCGTAATCACTAAGGCTCTCAGCAAACACTTGTTCCGTTTTACTGCCCGCAAAATTGTTCTCAGCAAAGCCCCCTATTCGTGTCAAATCACCACGTAAAGGCTGCAAATAGAACCCCAGGCCGGTGAGTAGCAGGAGGCCTGTAAAGTAAATGGACAGTAATATATTGGTATATGTTTTCATTTGAGCACTAAAACTGAAAATAAAGGAATTCGCTAACACCGGTCATTCTCGACATTGACCAGATAAATAGCGCGGTGATAGCCCCGGCCCAAAAGATATTGGGCTGCCACTTCCAGAAGCGTTCCGTCTGACTCAAGGTAAATCCCGAGTTGAGAAGCACGGGCTTGTATCGGGCCATCAGCTGCTGAGTGTTGGGTAAAAACAAAGCGATCACCGAGCCAACAGCCACTATGTTTAGCCAATCACCCTTATCCGTGAGCACAAAACCCGCCTCTGACAATGAAAACATGGCTTGCAACATGTCTAGGGCTGTCGCGGTATCGCTCGCCCTGAAAAACACCCAGGCGACTAGCACGCAGAACAGAGTCAACAGGCGCGACAGAAAACGGCCTGAAAAGGCTAACAAGAATGATTCTTGCTGCTCAAAGCTCTGGGGTTTTATGTGATGCCAAAAGTGATTAATCACCAGAAAGATGCCGTGCATGGCGCCCCAAATAAAAAACTGCCAGCCAGCCCCATGCCATATGCCGCCCAACAACATGGTTGCCGAGAGGTTGATATAGCGCCGAACACTGCCTTTGCGGTTGCCGCCCAGAGCGATATACAGGTAATCCCGCAAAAAGCGCGATAGGGTCATATGCCAGCGGCGCCAAAAATCAATGATATTCAAGGCTTTATAGGGTGAGTGAAAATTCAAAGGTAGCCGAATGCCGAACAGCAGGGCAAGACCAATGGCCATATCTGAATAGCCCGAGAAATCAAAATAAAGCTGCAGGGAATAGGCAATTGTGCCCGCCCATGCATCGGCTGAGCTGAGCAGTTCGCCATTTGCCGCAGTGTTAAACACCACATTGGCAAAGGGTGCCAGCTGATCGGCAATCACTACTTTTTTAAACAGGCCAAAGGTGAAAATGGTGCTGCCAATAGCAAAGTCCGAATGCTTGAAAGAAAAGCTATCCTGATCAGAAAACTGGGGCAGCATTTCCTTATGGTGCACAATCGGCCCGGCAATTAGCTGGGGAAAGAAGGTGACAAACAGGCAGTAGTGTAAAAAACTGTATTCTTCAGCTTCACCCCGGTAGGCATCAACGAGAAAGGCAATTTGCTGAAAAGTGAAGAAGGATATCGCCAGTGGCAGGATTATTTCCTGCAAATAAATATGACTGTCAAAAAGTGAATTTACGTTATCGACAAAGAAGTTAGCGTATTTATAGTAGCCGAGCGCCAGTAGATTGAGGGCCACCCCGAACACTAATAATTTTTTACGCGGGCTTTTCGCCAGGGCCTTGCCCATTAGATAATTAATAATAATGGATGCGCTGAGTAAGGCCAGGTAATGGGGATTCCACCACGAATAAAAGGTCAGGCTGCAAACCACCAGCCATGCTATAGCGGGCTCTTTACCCCATTGACGGGAAAGGAAAAAATAGCCGATCAGCGTTATCGGTAAAAAAGCAAAAATAAAAGGGTAGGAGCTAAAGAGCATAGATTAAGGCTGGCCTGGGTCTTTTTGGACGATGGGTTTTAATTCATGCTGCGTATTGATTATTGCGGACATTGATATGCTAAGCCGATTGTAAGTTGAATCTGCATCTGTTTCCAATACCTCTTCAACCAGCGCCCCTACAGCTGTCTATGCCCTAATGCCGCTAAAACTTGCCCCCTTGGCAGCGACTAACTATCATTACGAGCTCCAGCATGGCCCAAGTCTAATGGTGCACTATTGAAAGTGATCGAAACTCAGCAGCCACATCCGCACCTAATTCCGCGCCAATCTGCCACAGTAAATGTTGACATAAAATGACTTCGCCCCTCGTTACAGTTGTGATCCCCAGCCACAACCACGAAAAATACCTTACCGAGGCCATTAATAGTGTTCTGGCGCAAAACTACCCTGCCATTGAGCTGATTGTTATCGATGATGGTTCAACAGATCGCTCGCCGCAGATTATTCAGGCGCTTCAGCAGCACGGCAACTTCACCTACATTCGCAATCAGAACAAGGGATTAATTGCGACCTTGAAACAGGCTCTCGCGATAGCCGAGGGGGAATTTTTCTGCCAGCTGGCATCTGATGATTATTTGAGCAGTGACAGCATCTCCAGGCGGGTCGAAAAGCTCAGTGCCAATACCAACTGTGTAGCTGTTTACACCGACGCCTACAGTGTCGATGGCAATATTGTCACCCAGCGTAAAATTACCCGTGACAGGTTAAAGCGGATGTATGCGAGTGATGATCCGATCCCGCATATCCTCAATGGTGCCCGGCCGATATTTGCCACTGGCCTGTTTAGAACCAGCGCGCTACGGGCTATTGAGGCTTTTGACATAGACACTTTTCGCTATTACGAAGACCTCGATACACCGATATTACTGTTGACCCGAGGCAAGCTTAACTACATAGACGAGCCCTTGTTTTTTCGTCGCACCCACGACACCAATGTCTCTGGCACCACCACCCATATTCGCCCCGAAAAAGTAAAGTGCCATCAAAAGCTCTTAGCCAACCCGGAGCTGGCGGCCTATCACCCACTACTGCTCAAACACCTTAAACGCAGTTATTTAGAACTTGCCCGCTCGATTTCCAGCGCCAAAGGCAAAATGCAGGAAGAAAGAAGCCTACTAAGCACTGGCTGGAAGTACGCTTTGGGTGATATCCGCCTCCTCTTCCACCTTGTCGCCAATAGACTCCGTAAACAATAAAAACGCAGACCGGCCCGATACCTTTCCAGCCCTGAATAGGTCAACAATTGACAGGTCAAAAATAATGAACAAAATGGAAGTACTGGAAACGGACATCACCCAACTAAAGGTCGATGCCATTGTCAATGCTGCGAAAAACTCTTTGCTCGGCGGTGGCGGTGTTGATGGCGCCATTCACGCCGCAGCGGGGCCAGGCTTGCTAGCCGCCTGCAAAAAGCTCAATGGCTGTGCCACGGGTGAGGCTAAAATTACCCCGGCTTACCAGCTACCGGCCAAGTTTGTTATTCACACCGTCGGCCCCGTTTGGCGGGGCGGGCAGCATAATGAAGCGCAATTACTGGCGGCTTGTTATCGCCATTCACTGCAGCTGGCCCTTGAAAATGGCCTGCGCTCGATTGCATTTGCGGCCATCAGTTGCGGGGTTTATGGCTACCCCATCGCTGAGGCTTGCCAGATTGCGGTCAATGAAGTGAGGTCTTTTCTGGCGAGTCACGAGGCCATCGAAGAAGTGATTTTTGTCAGCTTTAATCGCCCCGTGACACAGGCTTTACTCGAATGTCTGGGCAAGCCGGAGTAATGGAATAATAAGGCTGCAACTGTTGACGAGCTTGTTGATGGGTTTATTGCAGAACTTGTTGAAGAACTTATTGACGGGGAAGTTGCTATTTTTTTGATGCTTTAACCTTGGGCTCTGGCTCGATAGGCGCCAAGCCTACTAGTCGCAAATAACTATTTCTAAGTAGTCGTAAAGCGGGATAAAGCAAGCGACTGGCAAGCCGAAAACGCAACAGCCGGTGGTGGGCGCCCGCCATTAAGCCCGGTGCGGCGTGTTCTCTGGCCAGCAAGCTCAGTGCCTCGGCCCCCTGGTACACCTGCTCATTTTTAATCAAGGCAATACCGGCATTAATATCAATATTCGCTGCTAGCAGTTGTTCGACAAGTTCGGGTGAGCAGCGGGCATCTACTTTATTCAGCCCGCCCTGCTTCGCTTTATCTTCACTTCCAGCCTCACACTCCAGCACTTTGCCCTCAAGGCTGGCGACATAGGCGCGGCAAAAAGGGCATTGGCCATCGTAGACAACGACTGGCTCCATCGGGCCAGGTTTACATTCAGTGGCCACGGTAAAATCTTATTAGCAAGTCACGCCGGTACCACGCAGTCCGCAGTAGCCATTGGGTTCTTTTGCCAGATATTGTTGGTGGTAGTCTTCGGCATAATAAAACTCGGGCGCGGCAGCAATTTCAGTGGTAATGGTTGAAAGCCCCGCCGTTTTTAAAGCCGCTTGATACTGCACACAACTCGCCTCGACTTCTGCCAGTTGCTCAGCCCCGTAGCAATAAATCGCGGAGCGATACGGGGTACCCATATCGCCGCCCTGTTGCATACCCTGGGTGGGGTCGTGAGCTTCCCAAAACACTTTAAGCAGATCGGCGAGAGTAATAATGGCCGGATCGAAAACCACCAGCACCACTTCGGTGTGCCCGGTGCCACCGCTGCACACTTCTTCGTAAGCAGGGTTCGGCGTAATGCCACCCGCATAGCCGGCGGCGGTGGTATACACGCCCTCCTGCTGCCAAAAGCGCCGCTCGGCACCCCAGAAGCAGCCCATGCCAAACATCACTTGCTGCATGTTAGCGGGGAAAGGCGCTTTGAGGGGATGACCATTAACGAAGTGTTCTGCCGGTACGCGCATCACTGCGCTTCTGCCGGGCAGTGCCTGTTCTGCGGTGGGCAATGCGGCTTTTGAGTTTCCCATGTTAAATAACCTTTTCATTATCTTGAGTAGCATGGCGGCAAATATACCACTTACCACACACCGATGGAGTAAACAGGCCGGCCTGATTACACCGTTGCTTCGATTGAAAAGTGGCAACCCTGCGCCTATCATGTCGGAGCGCAAATTTAGCCTGCTGCGAGTGATCAAACTGGCCGCACAGCCTTAAGTAGAGATTTGAACTAAGAATTCGGCTATTAAATGAGGCTTGCGGCGTGTGTGTAAAATCGCCTCGCCGTGGATAAGAACCCCTAAACACAACGACTACAAACGGCAATATTGACCTATGACCGACCAAGCATTAATGGAGCGAATCATCGCCTTTCGCGCCAAACCGGAAAACCAATCCCCCCACGGCAAATTTCTGGGGCTGGAAATCATGGACGTCGACGAAGCCGAGGCGACCGTTAAAATCCCCTATTCAAAAGATCTTGCCGGCAATTCGGCGACCGGTATTTTGCATGGCGGCATTGTCACCACCGCCCTTGACGCCGCCAGCGGTCTCGCGGTAATTGCCACCTTTGAACGGGCGATTACCATCGCCACCCTCGACCTGCGCATTGACTATTTAAAGCCCGCAACGCCAGGCGAAGTCATTTTCGCCTATGGCCACTGTTACAAAACCACCCGCAATGTCTGTTTTGTCAGGGGTCTGGCCTACCAGAAAGACAAGTCAGACCCCATCGCCAATAGCACCGCCACTTTTATGATCACCGCTAATCACACTGGCAAGAAAGACGATCAGCTCAGAACTGACGAAGCGACAGGTGCCAAACTATGAGCTTGATGGAATTAATTAAACAGGCAAAAGAAGAGGACGATTTTTCCCTTCTTTCCGAGGGTATTCCCTATATGAAGTCGCTGGGTATCAGCGTTGTTGAGAACGATGGTCAGTTGATTACCACCATGAAAGCCGACCCTAAATTGACGGGCAACCCGTGGATACCGGCATTACACGGCGGCACTATTGGCGGCTTGCTCGAAACGGCCGCCATCATTCAGTTGGCTCACGATCAGGACACTGACAATTTACCGAGAACCATTAATATTACCGTCGAATATCTGCGCACCGGTTTTATTAAAGACCTCCACGCCACCGCTATTGTCACCAAGCAGGGCCGCCGCGTTGCCAATGTGCAAGTGAGGTGCTGGCAGGAAAACCCCGATAAGCCCGTCGCCGCCATGCACGGCCATTTTTTGATGAGTTAAGCAACCACCAACAAATATTTTTATCACTCTAATTTTTTAAAGCAATAACAACAGGAGCCCCCATGGCACTTAATATTCAGGCAGATGAACTACTCAAACGCGCCGCCGCAAGCGGTACACCGGGTCTTGGTGAAGGCACGCCCGAAGAGGGCCGCGCTATTTTTGCCGCCACCACCGACTTACTGGGCCTGCCCGCTCCCGAGGTGAAAAGCACGGAGGAGGTTCAGATCAGCGGCCCGAATGGCGATATTCGCACCCTGGTGATTACCCCCAAGGGTGTCGATACAAAAGATCTGCCCATCTTTGTTTACTATCACGGCGGCGGCTGGGTGATTGGCAGCCCGGAAACCCACTACGAAGAGTGTTGCCACTATGCCAACGGTGCTCAGTGCATCGTTATTGTCCCCGACTATCGTCTCGCGCCAGAGCACCCCTTCCCCGCAGCACCCGAAGATTGTTATGCGGTACTGCAATGGGCAGCGGACAAGGCTGAGTCGCTCGGTGGTGATAAAACCCGTATCGCCATTGGTGGTGACAGTGCCGGTGGCAACCTTTCCGCCGTCGTTGCGCAAATGACCCAGCAGCGCAGCGGCCCTGAACTCGCCCTGCAATTACTGATCTACCCCGCCACACGCATGGGTGGCGAAACTCAATCCTATAAAGATTTTGATGACGGCTACTTCCTTACCGCCAAAGCGATGCACTGGTTCTTCGACCACTACTTAACCAAGCCTGAAGACTGGGACAATGTACTGGCCTCCCCCTTGCTCAATGACGACCTCGCAGGGCTGGCGCCGGCTTATGTGATGACAGCGGGCTTCGATCCCCTGCGTGACGAGGGCCGTGCCTATGCCGACAAGCTTGAAGCCGCTGGCGTGCCGGTTGAATATGTCTGTTACGAGGGGCAAATCCACGGCTTTGCCTCGATGGCGGGCGCACTGGATGAGGCGCGCAGCTTTTTAGATGAAGCCGTGCAGGTGCTGCGCAAAGCCTTTAGCAAGTAGGCCTATTTTAAGTTAATGCTATTTATAGAAATAAATTACAAGCCTTTAAATTTAAACATTAAATACTAATAACATTTGGAGTAATTCATACATGTCACAAGCTCAACTCGACAAACTGCTCAACATATTTGAAAAAATGCCAACCCTTGGCTCGCTGTCTCTCGAAGAGGAGAGAATCAATCTCGACGAGGGCGGTGCGCGCTTTTTAGTCCCCGACGACGTCACTCAGGAAGTGGTCGATGCCGACGGCGTGCCCGCCGAATTTCTAGTCGCCCCCGGTGCAGCAGCCGACCGCGTGGTGCTCTATTTACACGGTGGCGGCTATGTTATTGGCTCCATTAAAAGCCACCGCTATCTGATGCAGAATGTGTCGCGCTTTGCCGGTGCCAAAACCCTCGGTCTCGACTATCGTCTGGCCCCCGAAAACCCCTTCCCCGCCGCCGTTGAAGACGCCACCAAAGCTTACCAATGGTTGTTGGCCCAGGGCTATAAAGCCAAAAACATCGCCATTGCCGGTGACTCTGCGGGTGGCGGTTTAACACTGGCCACGCTGGTTAATTTGCGCGACCAGGGCATTGAACTGCCCGCTGCCGGGGTGCTGATTTCACCCTGGGCCGATCTTACCGGCGAAGCAGGTTCGGTCACCACCCGCGTCGACAGCGACCCCATGGTCAAGCCCGATGGCCTGTATTCACTGGGTGCGCAATACCTCAACGGTGTCGACGCCAAAACCGTGCTGGCCTCACCGGTATTCGCCGACATGGCCGGCCTGCCGCCGCTGTGCATTCACGTCGGTGGCCGTGAAATCCTCTATGACGATGCCATTACTGTTGCCAATAAAGCCCGAGCGGCTGGCGTTGAAGTTGAGCTACTCGACGAGCCCGAGCTGTTCCACGTTTGGCACGCCTTTGCCCCTATGCTCGAAGAGGGCCAGCAAGCGGTCGAAAGCATTGGCGCCTTCCTGCAAAAGCAGTTCGGCTAAAAGCAGATAAAAACAATAACTCCATCAATTAGGAAACATGCCAATGGCTAGCCCGGAAAGTAAAAAATTACTTGAACTGCTGTGGAAGAATTATCCCGGCCCATCAAACTACGAAATGATGAAAGACAAAGTCGATAAAATGCGCGCCAACTTTGTCAAAGCGACAGCGAGCTTCGCCTCACCGCCCGCCGACGTAAGCGTTGCAGCCATCGATGTCGATGGCACCGCTGCCGAGTGGCTCGATGCGCCGAATGTCGATACCGACCGCGTATTGCTCTACCTCCACGGTGGCGGTTATGTAATTGGCTCCACCGCCACCCATCGCGGCCTGACCGGCGCACTATCAAAAGCCGCCAACTGCCGGGTGCTGTCCCTCGACTACCGCCTGGCCCCCGAGCACATTTACCCCGCCGCAGTGGAAGATGCCACCAAGGCCTATCGCTGGTTGTTGAGCGAGGGCATTGCCGCCAATAAAATCACCATCGCGGGCGACTCTGCGGGCGGCGGTTTAACCCTCGCCACCCTTATTGCTCTGCGCGATGCGGGTGACAGCCTGCCAGCAGGTGCGATTCCTATTTCACCGTGGACCGACATGGAAGGCACGGGCGAGTCGATGAAAACAAAAATCGACCTCGATCCCATGGTTGAGCCCGGCGGTCTGATGGGCATGGGCCAAATCTACATGGGCGGCGGTGATCCCAAACAGCCCACGGCCTCACCGGTACACGCTGATTTCACCGGCCTGCCACCGTTGTTGATTCAGGTCGGCGACCTTGAAACCCTGCTCGACGATGCCACTCGCGTTGCCGCCAAAGCGGAAGCTGCCGGTGTCGATACCACCCTTGAGGTCTGGCCTGAAATGGTTCACGTTTGGCATTTGTTTGCCCCCATGGTGCCTGAAGGTGGCGAAGCCATTGAGCGCATTGGTCAATTTATTAAGGAAAAAACAGCTTAAGCGCAGCACCGCTAAAGACTAAGGAGTCTCTGAACAAGCCATGAACTTGCAGGCTTAATCAGACCACTACAGAGGCTCCCTAATCCAGAGTTATACATTTAAAGATAAAAAAAATATAAAAATAAGGAGCAAATTATGACAGGTCGATTAGAAGGAAAAGTCGCACTCATCACTGGTGGCGGCTCGGGTATTGGTGAGGCAACCGCCCTGCGCTTTCAGGAGGAAGGCGCAAAGGTGGTCGTGGTTGATATTAATGGCGAAAAAGCCGCTAAGGTTGCCGAGGCATTAAAAGCTAAGGGCGGCGAAGCCACTGCCTTTACTGCCGACGTCGCCGATGAGGCCGCGACAAAGGCCATGATCCAGCATGCGGTCGACACCTTTGGCCGGCTCGACATCTTGCACAACAATGCAACGGCACTGGAAGTAGGCCCGGTACAAAGCTTGACACTGGAGGGCTGGAACAAAACCCTGGCCGTCAATGTCACCGCGCCCTTTTTGGCCACCAAATACGCGCTGCCGATTATGATCAAACAGGGCGGTGGCTCGATTGTGAATACCGCATCCATTTCCGGTACGCGGGGCGACTACGGCATGTCGGCCTACAACGCGGGCAAGGCGGCGGTGATCAACTTTACCCGTTCAGCCGCCATCGAAAATGCTCGTCACAACGTACGCATGAACTGCGTTTGCCCCGGCGGCATCGACACCCCGGCCATCCAGGGTTTAACCGGCAGCAGTAAAGAAGCCCTGCCCCATGTATCGGTCGCAGGACAAAGCGGGCTACCCCAGGTCAGCGCCGAGACGAGCCAGCATTTGCGCTCAGTCATGGAGAATGCCCACCCCATCGGGCGTTTGGGTAAACCCGTAGAAATTGCCAATACCGTGCTGTTTCTCGCCTCTGACGAGGCTTCGTTTATTACCGGCGCGGCCTACATTGTCGACGGCGGCATGACCGCACATACCGGCTTGCCCGCCATGACCTAAGGCAGCTCTCGCGTGCGAGTTGGCAACAGCTCGCGCACTTCTCTACTTGCATTTTCGCCTGCGATCATTTCAACTGATACTCATAGAAAAATATAAATCCATAATTCATTCTATAAATCGAGGTTGAGCACTATGAAAACCCCCGTTGTTTCTGCAGATTCCCATATTGTCGAGCCCCCCGAAGCCTACTCCAAACATATTGATCCCAAGTACCGCGATCGCGTGCCGCGCATTGTCGATGACGGCAAGGGTGGCGACGGCTATTTATGGGAGGGCATTAAGCGCCCCCTCGATCTCGGTCTGATGTCGGCGGCGGGCATACCCGATGAAATCATGCCCAAAGAAGGCCCCCACCGACGCTTTTACGATATGCATAAAAGTGGCTGGGATCCTAAGTACCGCGTTGCCGATCAAATACAGGACGGTGTTGATGCGGAAATTATTTACGCCTCCGTGGGCATGGTGTTGTGCAATGCCAAAGACCCACTCTATAAAGATGCGCTGTTTCGCTCCTACAACCTCTGGTTGCAAGAGTACTGTAGCGAAGTCCCCGACCGCATCTTTGGTCTCGGCCAAACGGCTATTCTCAGTGTCGACTCGGCCATCGAAGACTTCCGCCGTATTAAAGCGGCTGGTTTTGTCGGGGTGATGATGCCCGGCACACCGATTGAAGAAGACTACGATCACCCCATGTACGACGCGCTGTGGGAGTGCGCGGTGGATCTTGATCTACCTATCTGCTTCCACATCCTCACCTCCAAAGAAAGTGCCGCCAGCATCAGCCAGTACCGTGGTCACAAGCTCAATGGCTTTATGAAATTAATACGCGCTATTCAAGACTTAATTGGCCTGTTTACGCTGGGCGGTGTCTTTGAACGCCACCCCGGTTTGCGCTTTGTCGGTGCCGAGGGTGACGCCGGCTGGCTGCCCCACTACATGGCCCGCATGGACCACGCGATGATCCGCCACGGCCACGGCAAACACGGCCCTCTACTGCCGAAACTGCCCAGCGAATACATTCGCGAAAATGTCTGGCTCACCTTTCAGGACGACTGGGAAGCCTTCGGTTGCTCACATCGCATGAACCCTGAGCGCCTGCTGTGGGCCAACGACTTCCCCCACAGCGACTCCACCTGGCCGCACTCTATGCCCATGCTCGAAAAGCATGCCGAGTGTGTTACTCAAGAAGTGAAAGAGCAGATATTGGGCCTTAACTGCGTTAACTTATTTAATTTGCCACTGGGTGCCAATGCCGCGAAAAAATCTGCCTAGTTATTTTTAGGCTAAAAGCCGTGTTCAATACAAAGGGCGAGTCGTTAAGGACTCGCCCTTTGTATTTGTGGTTTAGGAAACTTCCGTGTTGATTAGATTATATTATTTTGGTTAAGACATTCTGTATTTGCCAGGACTATACAGAATCTGTCTAGTTGCTTAATTTTGCGTTCTGTATGGTTAACTGATATGTGACTAAGTAACAGTCGGTTAACGACCGAAGTCGGACGTTCCGTCTAAGGTCAATTACTCCATGATTCAGCAATGAACTCAACAAAAGCTCGTACCTTTGTAGAAACGAATTTACTGTATGGATAGACAATATATAGCCCTGTAGTCATCGGCGTGTATTGGTCCAGGACAGTTTCTAATCGCCCTTCTTCTAAGGCACTGGCTATCATAAACGTCGGCCCTATGAATATGCCGCTACCGTTCTGCGCTGCGTTCATCAGAATACTCCCCATACCTGAACGAAGGTTGCCATTAACTTTGATACTGATGTCTTGTCCCTGTTCATCTCTGAACAGCCAGTTATCCGGGTGAGGCAACTGTGAATAGATCAGACAGTTATGTTTTTCTAGTTCACGGGGATGCTCGGGCTTACCATGCTTTTTTAGGTATTCGGCTGATGCACAGGCATGTAAGCCACACGGCATAATCTGTTGCGAGATCAAGCTCGAATCTTCTAATTTACCAATTCTAAGCGCTACATCGATACCCTCTTCTACAAGATTCACTAACCGCCCGGAGACATGTATATCCAGTTCAACCTTGGGAAATTGCTGTTGAAACCTCAGTAGTACCTCGGGAAGTAATGAAATCGCAAGGCTCTCGGGGGACAAAACTCGTAACCGGCCTTGTGGTTCACTTTGCAAAGGTAAGACTGATTGCTCAGCCTCTCGCACGTCTGACATGATCCGCTTCGAATAACTCGCAAATACCTCCCCTGCATGAGTGAGGTGTAGACGCCGGGTGGTACGTTGAAGAAGCTGAACCCCAAGATGTCGTTCGAGGAGAGAGACTTGCTTACTCACTACAGGCTTGGATATACCCAGTGCTTGGGCTGCGGCAGTAAAACTGCCATTCTCAACAACAGCAGAAAATGTCTCGAGATAAGGAAGAATGCTCATATTAGTTAATATTTAGAAACAATGAGTTTCTTTTTACCCTGTTTATACCGGCACAACAACCATATAGACTTATTTGCAGTGCCATTAGAACCATGAGCCGTACTTGAATCACCGGATACAAACAAACAACTTATTTTAGGCGATTATCATGATGAGCCAGGCTACTGGTATCCCGGTGAGCTTCTTTGGCCTCTTCGCATTCCCTTTTTCCTGGATAAGGAGCCAGAGCCAGCGAAAACATTTCTCAGCATACATGGCACCGTGTGGATATTACTTGTAATTTCAGTGGTGGGTCACGCAGGTGCTGCAATGCACCACCATTTTATTAAGAAAGACAAGGTATTGAAGCAGATGACTACTGGTGCGTGATCACCAACAACAAGCATTTAATTAACTTAGAGGATAAAAAATGAAACGGTTATTTATGCGATCAATATTTGTCGTTGGCTTATTGCTTTCGTCAATAACGACGGCCTCAAACTTTCCAACAGTGGAACCGATGGGGGGAGAACCGTTCGGCCACAGTGTAAAAAACATTGGTGATGGTTTGTACGTGTTCCGCTGGTGGGTGTATCGAAATATCTTTATGGTCACTGATGAGGGGGTTATCGTTACCGACCCGATGAACCCAAAAGCAGCTAATCTGTTGCTCGGTGAAATTCGCAAGATCACCGACAAGCCAGTTAAGTATGTTGTTTATAGCCACAATCATCATGACCATATTTCTGGCGGTGAGGTGTTCAAGGAGCAGGGAGCGACATTCATCGCTCACAAAAATGTGCTGAAGGAACTTGGTGATCATCCTAGTCATGCTACACCTCTACCTGACATCATATTTGAGGATGAATATACGGTGCAGTTAGGTGGCAGGATACTCGAACTGAAATACTTCGGCCCGAACCATGGTGAAAGTCTGGTCGTTATGCGACTGCCAAAAGAGAAGATACTGTTTGTTGTGGATATCGTTACACCACGAAGAGTAGCATTCAGAGCCATGCCAGATTTCTGGCCAGATGAATGGATCAGATCGCTAAAAGAAATTGAACAGATGGATTTTGACTATGTTATCTCAGGGCATGGTCCTGAAAATCAACCGGCAATCGACCCTGCATCTATAGTTGAAGAGCAACGTGTGTACTTAGAAGACTTGATGGCAGCAGTAAAAAAAGCAATGGTTTCTGGTAGTCATAACCCTGATGTACTAAGAAAAACCGTGAAACTTCCTAAGTACGAAAACTGGCAATACTACAAAGAATGGCTGCCAATGAATATTGAGCGGATTTGGGCTTATTATCATATGGGTTGGTAATACGGACAAGACATTGATTTTTCAGCATCCTAATACAGCTCGCTAATAACAGCTCTGCATATTGCATATTTCAGAAAATACAGAACAAATCGGTCTATTAAATGGCCTTGTTGTACTTATCTTATTAACCACGTCAAAGATAACTGCTGACGGGGAAAATTGCGCAACTTGCTTGAAGTACATGAAAATTAAAAAGGCCTAACGCAATCACCTTAGATTGCGAGTGACCCATCCCCAAAACTCCCACAAAAAAAGGCCGAGCTATTAATGGCTCGGCCTTTTTTATTCTGCACGTAACAGCAGCTTTCAGTTCAGGTTCTAAGCCCTTCCCTCAAGGCTAGCTGATAATCCACTTATAACTTATGCAGTTCGGGAATACATTTCTCGGCAAACAGGCTCATGCTTTTTGTTGCGTAGTCGTAGGGCATGCCGGCAAAGCTGAAGCAGCCGCTCATTTTAAAATCGCCGATAACTTGCTTGCGCGCTACGGCTTTATCGAGAATCTGCTCAGGCGTACCCCATATTTGAAAGTCGACAAAGGCCTGGGCGACGGCATCGACGCCAACATCGTTGAGCATTTTCGAGGCTTCGGCATAGGAGTTGTAACCGCTGGTACCTTCAAAGTGATCGCCGGCCATTTCATAGTGGTTAGCCGCTGTGTGGAAGTAATCTGCTGCGTATTTACGGGCCATTTCTTCGGCGCGATCGGCATTGTCATCACACACTACAAAGTCGATGCAGAGCACGGGGGGTGCCGTAGCATTGTGTTTTTGCTGGAAGAGATCGCGGTAACGATTGATTTCAACCGCCATCGTGTCCAAAGGCTTCTGCATAAACAACATGATAGTGGTGCCCATGTTGGCGCCGGCATCGATGGAGTCGGGTGACATGGCGACCGAGTAAATGCGATCGTCGAAGCTGTAGGGGGGGCGTGGACGAATTTCAACGCGGGGCTGTTTGATGACTTCACCGTCGTATTCGGCGAAACCCGTTTTCAGGGCTGTCATTATCATTTCGGCGCTTTCGTCGAACTGCACACGGCTTTTGCTCATGTCGAGGCGGAAGTTGTCGTACTCAATGCGCGCCAAACCTCGGCCCATGCCGAAGATAGTGCGACCTTTACAGTAGTAGTCGAGCAGAGCAATTTCTTCGGCGACGCGCAGTGGGTCGTGCCAGGGCAAAATGACCGCGCCAGTGCCGAGTTTGATTTTGCTGGTCTGGCCAGCCATGTAGCTGAGAAACTGGGTGACATCGGGGCACATCGTGTAGTCGGTAAAGTGATGCTCAACACACCACAGCGAGTCGAAACCGAGGGGTTCAGCCAGCTTGGCGATGGCCAGTTCGGCGTCGTAGACGGCCAGGTCGGTCATATTGCCGGGGTTTTGGAACAACATGTGAATGCCGCAGTCCATAAGAGTCTCCTATCCTGATATTGGTTAATGAAAGCGTGAATGGCGAAGCCTCTTACAGCGCTTTTTACGCCAGAAAAAATATTGCTAATTAAAATTTTGCGGGCGTAAGTTACCGCAAACCTTGAGTTATTACCAGCCAGTAGCGTTATAGCTGGCGTGGTTTGTACTTCTGGCCGACTTTTGCCAGCTGTGCTCTAATAAGCACGCAATTATTCAATAATAAAGATAATCAGGGAGTAATAAGATGAAAGCAGTGCGCAGAATCGTAACGGGTGTGAATGACAAGGGCCAATCTGTATTTACTCAAGATGAGGGCCGCGACGATCTTTTTGGTGGCCAGGGTATGGAGGGCTTTACCGATCAGGGGCAATTGGCCATGGCCGATTTATGGATGGGCACCCTGCCCGCCAATAACGCCGCCGATAACTTTGGCGAGCGCCCCGGTGAATACAATCTCGACCCCATCCCCGGCACGATGATGGTGCGCATCGCGGAGTTCCCACCCGAGCCCGAGGGCACGGCCAAGCCGGGTGCTGGCCTCGACTCCCATCCGGGTTTTCATCAAACCAATACCTCCGACATTATTATCGTCCTTGAGGGCGAGATTTATTCGATGATGGAAACCGAGGAAACCCTGCTTAAAACCGGTGATGTATTGATTCAGCGTGGCACCAATCACGCCTGGTCAAATCGCTCGGGTAAAAAGGTCAAAATGGCGGCCATTATGATGAGTACCGAATAGGGCTTTACCTGCTTAGCTGGTATTACATGGCAAGATGAAACCCGGCTTTTCGAGGCTGGGTTTTATCTTTATGCCGGCAATACAAGCCTCTGCCTATCTAGCCCTCGTTGGGGCTAAGCATTACAATGGCAGCCTTTAATAAACAAACAAGCACCGTCACTATGATTAGCATCTATCACAATCCGCGCTGTTCTAAATCTCGCCAAACCTTGCAACTACTCGAAGACAAAGGCATTAGCCCCGAGATTGTCCTCTACCTTGAAACACCCCCCGACAAAGCCGCACTGCAGGGCCTGCTCGACAAACTCGCCATTAGCCCACGGCAACTACTGCGCAAGAGCGAGGCGGACTACAAAGAGAATAACCTTAAAGATCCGGCTCTCTCCGATGAGCAGTTGATCGACTTTATGCTCCAATACCCCAAATTAATTGAGCGCCCCATCGTCGTTAATGGCGACAAAGCGGCCCTGGGTCGCCCTCCGGAATCCGTACTTGAAATCCTTTAATAAAGGCCTGCCACCAGTGGCAACGCTTAGTGTTTTTAGGTGGAGTGACATAGCCATGGAGGTTTCGTGCTTTGAGCGACCTTAGTCAATTGATCACTAAGGCGCGAGTCATTACCCGCCTTAGCTATTGCCTGCTCATTGTCAGCCTTATTGGCGGTGGTCTAGTCAGCGGTACACCGGCCATTTTATTGCTGTTTGCCGTGGCGCCCCTGCTGATTTTCATTCCCGGTTTGCGCAAAGAAAATTATCGCTCTATCAGCATGTTGTGCTTTGTCACCCTGCTTTATTTTACGGTGATAGTGGCCAACTTGTTTGAACCCGATAGATCGGCCTTTGACGTTAGCGCGGTAATTGCCGTGGTAACACTATTTATCGTTTCGATGATGTACAGTCGCTGGTTACAGCGGCAACAGGCTAAGCCTGCCATTGATTATAGTCAGGAATGTTGAGTCCAGAGCATGCACTTAATAGCGAATAGCCAAGACAGGATGTCGCATAACCAGAGGTTGCAAGAGTGACAGGAAGTAAGAAGGATAAAAAACAACAGGGCTTTTTCAGGAAAATATTTTCCCTGATCAACACCACGGTTAAATTTTTACGCTCGGCAATTAACCTTGTTGTGCTGCTCTTTGTTATCAGCATTATTGCCAGCATGTTTGGCAACAACGTAAAACCTCTGCCCGACAAAGCCTTTCTGCGACTGACCCCCAGTGGCATGCTTGTCGAGCAATTGACCTACACCGATCCCCTCTCGCAAATCATTGGCCAAAGAGCTCAGCACCCCACTGAAACATTACTCAGTGATCTTATCGAGGCCCTGGAAAGCGCCAAAAGCGATCCGCACATTACCGGGCTGGTGCTCGAACTGGATTTTCTGGCAGGTGGTGGTATTAGCAAGCTGCAGACCGTCGGCGCTGCTATTACAGACTTTAAAACCAGTGGTAAACCCGTTATTGCCACCGGCAGTAACTATAGCCAGGAGCAATATTTTCTCGCCAGTTTTGCCGATGAAATTCACCTCAACCCTATGGGGGCGATCGTTCTCAGCGGCTATGGCAACTATCATCCCTTTTTTAAAGATGCTCTCGATAAGTTAAAGATCAACTTTCACGTCTTTCGCGTGGGCCAATATAAAGATGCGGTAGAGCCCTTTATCCGCAACGATATGTCGCCTGCCTCAAAGGTGCAGGCCTCACTGTGGCTGAATGAATTATGGCAGGCCTATAGCAGCGGTGTTGAAAGCAACCGTGAACTACCGGCCAACACGATAGACAATTATGTTAACAACATGGGTCATAACCTCAGCCTTGCTGCAGGCAATGGCGCTCAGCTGGCCCTGCAACACGGGCTCGTTGACCACCTCAGTCCACGCCCCGCTATGCGTAAACGCCTGACCTCAATGGCCGGGCTTAATGAAGACAAGGATGATTATCTGCACGTCGATCTGCAGGAATATTTATTCCACCAAAAACTCCAGCTTTCCGAGTCGCCGAGCAAAGATAAAATAGCCCTACTTGTCGCCAAGGGCACTATTTATGACGGCGTGCGGCCCGAGGGTGATATCGGTAGTAAAAGCTTCAGTGAGCTGCTGGCCAAGGTGCGCAAAGACAAAGATATTCGCGCCCTGGTGTTGCGCATAGACAGCCCCGGTGGCAGCGCTTTTGCCTCGGAAGTGATACGCCGTGAAATTGCACAGATTCAGCAAAGCGGTATTCCCGTGGTGGTGTCCATGGGTTCCCTCGCCGCATCTGGTGGCTACTGGATCGCCGCTGGCGCCGATCAAATTTGGGCCTCAGCGACCACCATTACCGGCTCCATCGGTGTGTTTGGTGTAGTGCCTACCTTTGAAAACGCGCTGGCAACATTGGGTGTTTACAACGATGGCATTGGCACCTCCCCCATCGCCGATATTTATCATCTCGATCGTCCCATGAGCCCCCAGGCTAAACAGTTGATTCAGCTGAGTGTGAATAACATTTACCAGCAATTTCTCGATCTGGTCGCTGAGGGCCGCGATAGTACAGCCGAGAATATTCATGAAATTGCCGGGGGTCGCGTATGGACGGGTCGCAAGGCAAAAGAGCTGGGGCTGGTGGATGAGCTGGGCAATCTGGATGATGCCATTGCCGCTGCTGCGACACTTGCCGAGCTGGATGACTATGAGCTTATCGATATTAAACCGAGCCTCAACTTTCAACAGCAGATATTGAAGCAGTTGTCTCAGCGTGCTGAAAAAACATCCCAAAACCTGGGCCTAAGTGGCGGGCAAAAAACGCTGCTGCCCCCCGCTTTGAGTGACTATGCCGAGCGACTTTTTTCGCAAACCTATCTTGGCGAACAGGCGCCCGGACATCTCTATTTGCAGTGTTGGCAGTGTCGTGTTGATTAATTAGGCCTGGCGATTAAGACATTAAATCAAGGTTGTTAAACCAGGGCCTAAAAGCAAAGCCCTAATTCAAAGGCTTAAATCAACGCTTAGGCAAGGATCAGGGCCTACCAGCCAAAGGCCTTTTTCATTAAGGGAATGGTGGCTTTGCTCTGATATTGCAAGGCAAAACCATCCAGCCGATGCAGATGGTCGATTAAAGAATGCAGGTCTCGCGGGGCGCGATTCATTAAAAAGCCCAGGGCTTCTTCACTCATGATCAAACCCAGCCGCGCTGCGCGAAACTGCACAATGGCGGCTTTTTCTGCCTCGCTATATTGGGGCAACTGAAAGACGGTACTTGCCGCCAGCCGTGATTCGAGATCAGCCAATTGAAAGCACAGCGCACGGGGCGCCGCATTGGCGCTGATTAATAGTCTGCCGCCGGCTGTCATCACCTGGTTAAACAGATGAAACAACGCCTCTTCCCACTCGGCAATACCCGCCACCGCCTGTATATTGTCGAGGCAAATAAGCTGGCAGGCCGCTAAACCCTGAAGCACATCTTGCGCCGGATAGCTGGCCATCGCCTCGAGTGGTAAATACTGAATGCTTTGACCACAGGCGACAGCATCGTGGCAGGCCGCCTGGAGTAAATGCGTCAGGCCGCTGCCCGTTGCGCCCCACAGCAAAATATTAGCGCCAGCGCTGGGGCTGAGTTGTTCTTTACACTGAAGCTTGAGGGTACTCAGCACTTGTTGGCGAGACGTTTGGGCAGCGGCCAGAAAGTTATCAAAGTGTGTGTCATCGGCGAGTGACAGTGCCAGATTGAGTTGTTGTGCGGGCATCTGTGTCAGCGCGCTGCCTGCCAGCGAAAATGTTCTGCGCCAGCTGTTTGGGGTGAAGTCGCCGGGGCAGATGGCTCGAGAGTATCAGCACCGAGTTCGGTGACTCGCGACAAACGCGACTCTTTATTTAAGGCTCGCAATAAGACCCGAGACTCACCCTCCATCGCCAGATCCAGAACGATGGTGTCGCCCTCGATGCTGCGCACCTTGACGCTGTTGACAACTTCTAGCCCACCCAGAAAATCATTGAGCTGGGTAAACGCGGCGAAACTGCCGATATTTTCGACCACCAGCCTAAATAAATCCGCTTCGGTATCGGCAAAGTAGGCCATTTGCTGGGCGAAGCGATCGACCACCTGGTCGACACTGCGACTGAGGAAGTCATCGCTTGAAGCCCCCTGCAGTGTATTGAGTAGTGCCCCCTGCCCTGCAAAACGGCCATTGCGCGCGGCAAGATACCAGGAGCCTCTGACAGCACCGCTCGAAACCTGGCTATAACGCAGCACCAACCAGTGATCGCTACCATAGCGTTTGGCGGCTTCCTGTAATTGTTGCTGGTTGAGTGACCAGGCGGCCAGTGAGCTCAGCGCCAACTGATCCCCGAGGTCGTACAAAGGTAATTGAAAGGGCAAGCCGCGACGCTGGAAGCTGTTTTGCAGACTCACAGGTAGATCGGCGGCATCGACAAAACGGTAGCCCGAAGCCGTTTGCTCGACCACCCAAACCAGTAATTCGGGGCGATTCGCCGGCCAAATGGGCAAATCGAGGGTGCGCGTCAGTTTATCGACTGCCGCCTTGGCGAACTGTACGGACAAGGGAAACACCGGCGCTACTGCAGCCATATCAGCCGCTGGAGCCATATCAACCGCTGGAGCCATATCAAGAGCCTCACTATCAGCTGGCGGTGACACCGGCGCGGGCTGTGCTAAATAGGCGTACTTAACCATGTAGTCGCTGGCGTGGGCCAAGGCCTGGTCAACGCCGGGGCGGTCGGCAATATCGTTAGCGCCGGTAGTTTTGACCAATACCGCAGCTAAAGCCTGCGAGAAACCCTTTTGTCGTTGCTCACGGCTCTGATCGGCCACCTCGACGGTTGCCGAATATAAAGCCTCAACGGCGACGGCGAGCGCGAGCTGAGGCAAGCTCGCCAGGCAAGTAATAAGCAGTGTTTTACAGATAAATTTCATGGCGCGATTGTAGCAGCTGCGGCGCACTCAAGGCATCCACAAGCTCAATCACCCGCACCTCGCAAACGTATTTTTTTAGTGCTATCAAGACACGAGCCCAGCGGCGATCTTCCAGCGCCAAGCTATCATCATGGTCGTGTGGCGACAAAGGGGTGCAATTCATTGGCAGCGATAGTATCGCGACAAAAAATTTCTCCCTCAAAGTAAAGTTGAACCTGCTTTTCTTGGCCAGTCACTATAAAATGCGCGCTTTAATCAGGATAGTCGCCATGAGCCAGAACCAGCCCCCTTCAATTACCTATAAAGACGCCGGCGTTGACATTGAGGCGGGCAATGCTCTGGTTGAGCGCATTAAACAGGTGGCCGGGCGCACCCGACGCCCCGAGGTCATGGCCGGGCTGGGGGGCTTTGGCGCGCTGTGTAAAATCCCCGCCGGTTATAAAGAGCCAGTTCTGGTCTCTGGCACCGATGGTGTTGGCACCAAACTGCGTCTCGCGATTGATCTGAAAAAGCACGATACCGTGGGTATAGATCTGGTGGCCATGTGCGTCAATGACCTGATTGTCTGTGGTGCCGAGCCGCTGTTTTTTCTCGACTACTACGCCACTGGCAAGCTGGACATTGATATCGCCACTGCCGTCGTCACTGGTATTGGCGTGGGTTGCGAACTGTCGGGCTGTTCACTGGTTGGCGGTGAAACCGCCGAAATGCCCGGCATGTACGAAGGCGAGGACTATGACCTGGCCGGCTTTTGTGTCGGCGTGGTCGAGAACGATAAGATTATCGACGGCAAAGAAGTGGCCGCCGGTGACGTGCTCATTGGTCTGGCCTCTAGCGGCCCCCACTCCAACGGCTATTCATTGATCCGCAAAATACTCGACGTCAACGAAGTTGATCCCGCAGCGCTTGAACTCGATGGCCAAAACCTGGCGGATGTATTGCTGACGCCAACCCGCATTTATGTAAAATCCTTACTCCACCTTATTCGTGAGAGCAAGGTTCACGCCCTGGCCCACATTACCGGCGGTGGCCTGCTGGAAAATATTCCCCGTGTACTGCCCGAGCATACCAAAGCGACGATTGATACCAGCACCTGGACTATGCCCCCCGTGTTCAAATGGCTGCAGGAAAAGGGCAATATCTCAGCCACTGAAATGTACCGCACCTTTAACTGTGGCATTGGCATGGTGATTTGCGTCCCCGCTGGGGAAACAGATACGGCACTGGGCTTGTTAGCCGCCGCCGGTGAAACGGCCATGGTGATTGGCGCTATTAGCGCTGCTAAAGAGGGTGAAGAGGCTATCGAACTGAACTAAATCAGCCCCGGGAACTCGAATCACATAACATTCAAAAAACCGGCAGAGGCTTTGATGACAGCCTCTGCCGGTGGTTCTTACTGCGACGATTGATTATGCGTGCCACTTCTAGCACACCAACTATTTCTAGCACACCAACTATTTCTAGCACGCCGACGACTTCTAGCACATTCACTACTACTAGCCTTTTTACCCCTTCCAGTATTTTTGCCACATTGGGCACACTGTTTTTATTCTTCCTTGTTAGCCCCCCACTTCTCGCTATCGAGCCAGACTCCCCGCTTGCACTACGGCCCTATCAGGCCAGCTACGCGGCAACATTTAACGGCATGCCCATTGAGGCCCAACGCCAGCTGGTCAAGCTGGAGCAAGGCTACCGTCTCGAAACAAGGGCGACGAACCTGCTCGGCAATATGCGTGAAACCGAGCTGCTTCACCTCGATGTCGAGGGCCAGATTCGCATTGATGGCTATGAGTCAAAGCGCTCTTTCTTCGGCAGCAAGCGCAAAGAAAAACTGCTAATCGACCACCAGCAAAACAAAGCCATTTATACCCGCAAAAAGAAAAGGCGTGAAATAGCGCTGCAACCGGAGCACCTTGGCCCGATAAGCTACCAACTGCAATTGCGTCGCGACCTTGCCGACCGTGATTCGGCCTTAAGTTATACGGTGATTGCCCACGGAAAAATCAAACACTATCAATTTGAACGCCTGGGTGAAGAGCTGATTAGCACCGGTCTGGGTGACATAAAAGCCCTAAAAATTCGCCGCGTGCGTGAGCATCAAGAGCGCGAGACAATTTTCTGGATGGCTGAACAATTCGCCTATCTCCCGGTCAAAGTTTGGCAGCGCGAGGAGGACGGAGAAAGCTACGAAATGACATTAAAGTCCGTCACTATTGACGGCTTGGAGTGATTGCCCCGAGTCATTGTCCCCACGCCACTGCTTGACAGTTAGCCGCTAAAAAAAACAAGGAATAATTTATGCCACTTGCCCCGAATGACCCTCTTGTTGCCGATGGCCGCCACCATGCATCACCTGCAAATGCGCGTGTGGGTCTGTTAATTATTGCCTTTTCACTGCTCGCGGCGACGATTTACTTTCTTTACAGCAATCATCTATATCGGGCTCAGGAGCCGGATCAGACAGTCGAGATCGTCACCTCGCCAGAACCGGCCTTACAGCCAGAACCGACGCCGATTGAGTTCGACCCTCTGCCGACGGTAAAAATCCCCCCCCTGTATTTTGATGCGGCACCCAGCAAACCCTCAGCGCCACCCTTGCCCCCCCTGCCCGCTTATGAAAAGGCCAATAGCTTTGTCACCGCGCAACTGACTGATGCGCATTGGCGTGGGCTAAACATCAACCCCCAAAACCTGCCCGCACTCAATAAAGACTTTGTATTACAGCGCAGCGTCGCCTTTCTCGATGGCTTATCGAAGGGTGCGCTAGTCGATAAACTGCAGCCTTTTGCCCGCCCCACTCAGACCTTTGTGGCCGATAAACAGGGTCAGGCCCTATCGATGGGGGCCAGCAACTTCCAGCGTTACGATGCCTTTGCCCAGAGTATTGTCGCCATTGATAGCAAGCAGGCTGCCGCCTTTTTCCATTGGACACGGCCACTATTGGAAACGGCCTATAGTGAGCTTGGCTACCCCGCAGAGAACCTCGGCGGGGCCGTGATTGGCGCCATTGATAGCCTGCTTGCGACACCCACTCTCAAGGGGCCTATTGCCCTAAAGCGCGAATCGGTGCTCTATCAATATGCCGACCCCAGTCTTGAAGCGTTGCCCGGCGCGCAAAAACAGTTGTTGCGAATGGGGGCTAAAAATACGGCCCTGCTGCAATCCTGGTTGCGAGAATTGCGCTCGGCCCTGCTCGCCACGAACAACAATCACTAAGCACGCCAGGTAATAAGCTTGTGCCTGGACACACCGCGTTGGCGCGTCGAAAAACACATAAAAGAGCAAGAGCTTCTATCACTTGATCTGTGACGGGATGGCCGCTACATTGAGCGCGCTTTGTATTTTCAGCCCGCTCACAAAATTGGAAGTAGACTCGCCGTGTCACAAAAAGATCAGCCATCAACAAGTATCCCCAGTGGTGTTTTCTTCGACGCCGAAAACCCCTCGGCCACTAACATGGAAGAGGCACTGCAACCCTTTCTCGATAAAAAGAAAGCCCTCGATGAACTCGACTACAGCAAGCGCCACGCCAAAGGTATGTTATCGGCTCGCGAGCGTGTCGATCTGCTCTTTGATAAAGATGCCTTTACCGAAATTGCGCCACTAGCCAAAGAGTGCGATTTAGCCGCTGCCACTAAAGCTGGGGAGACTCCCCGCGATGCCATCGTCGTTGGCTACGGCAAAATCAACGGCCGCATGGTGGGCGTCGCGGCCTACGACATGCAGTACCGCGCAGGCTCTATGGGCAAAACCTGCGAGTGGAAATTCACTCGCCTTAAAAGGTTGATTCTGGAACAGGGCTTTCCGCTGGTGATTCTCACCGAGGGCACGGGGGCGCGGCTTGAAGAGGAAGTGAGTTCACAAGGTGCCTACGATAACCCCCAGTTTGCCAACCTGGTCTGCCTCAGCGGCTATGTACCAATTGTGGTTGCGGTGATGGGTATTTGTGTCGGTGGCCACGCCAATATTACCGCTATTGGCGACTTCGTGCCGATGACAGAAAACTCGGCGATGATGATCGCCGGGCCGCCCCTGCTGAAAAGTAAAATGGGCATTGATACCACACTGGAAGAGCTCGGCGGTGCCCGCAAGCATGTCGAGCAAAGTGGCATGGGCGATTTGCTGGTCGCCGATGAAGAGGAGTGCATCGACAAAATTAAAGAGTTTCTCAGCTACCTGCCCAATAACTGTAATGAAGCGCCACCGCTGCGACAAACTCAGGATGACCCCGAGCGCTCCTGCCCTGGCTTGCGCGACATCGTGCCCACCGATTTACGTTTTGCCTACGATATTAAAAAGATTATTAGCGGTCTGGTGGATGACGGTAAATTCTTTGAATTTAAACCCAATTTCGCAGCGAATATCGTTACCTGCATGGCGCATATGGATGGTCGCGTAGTCGGCTTTATCGCCAATCAACCGGCCTATATGTCCGGTACTCTCGACATAAAAGCCTGCCAAAAAATCAGCCGTTTTATTAATTTCTGCGATTGTTTCGGTATTGCGCTGATCTTTCTGCAGGATATTCCGGGCTACTACCCCGGCCCCCAGTCGGAACTCGATGGCATTATTCGCTGGTCGACACGCCTGCTCTACGAAATTGAACACGCCACCGTGCCCCGCTTTACGGTAATGCTGCGCAAGGCTTTTGGCCTCGCCCACTACGGTATGAACAGCCTCGGCATGCAGCCTAATTTACTGGTGGCCTGGCCAATTGCATCCTTCAGTGCCATTTCGCCGGACGACGCCGTCGATATTCTTTTTGGCCGCATATTGGCCAACATGGAAAATGGTGAGCAACGCAGGGGGGAGCTGGTGGCTGAATTTAAAGCGAAAACGAATATTCTACCCGCCGCCGAAGCAGCCCTGGTTGACGATGTCATCGACCCGGCAGACACCCGCAAAGTATTGATCAGGGCCCTGGAAATGGCGAAGAATCGCCGCCCCGGCCACCCCTTTAAACGACGGGGTATTGTGCCGATTTAAGCGGCCATTTGATAAAAAATGCATCGATCAACGACGCTTTAAAAGCGATAAGGCAGACGGAAGCTAAATTTGTAATCCGAACTGTCATTAGTCAAGCCAAGGCCAAGATTTGTCACCAGTGATAATCTATCCGTTAACGCATAAGTGACGCCAACGTCGAAGGTGCCAACTGAGGTGTCCGATCCCGTCACCTGCTGGGTTCTGCCACCTTTAGGGGTGATTTCAGCTTCGTCAAAAAAGCGCTGGGTGAAGGACATGCTGTAACTGGTTCTTTCATTGATAGCGAAAGCAATACCCAAACCTATTTGTATAGAGTCACCAAGCTTGATCTCTCCCGGTTGATTGGGCGCGCCAGGGCTACTGCCCAAATCGCTAAAGCTCTCTTCAAAATAGTGAGTGTAGGCAATATTCGCAAAAAGAATGGCAGGGTCTGTGGTGGTAAGAAAAGACAGGCCCGTCGATAAAGACCAAACACCACTACCGGTGGGTAATTCATCGGGAATTTGCAGATTGGTATTATCACCATCGGGATCACTGATTAAATCAATCCCGTAGGGTTCCTGACCAGTAGGCGCAGTCACACTTAGATTGAAGACAACGTCGGGGCGATCTATGGTTTCTGCCAGCAGGTGGTAACTCAGACCCAGGGAAATGTCGCCAAGATTACTATCGTCAACACTGGCTTCTGTGACCAATCGTGAACCCAGCTCGGCACCACCAGAACGGGCAGTAGTCTCTCGGTAGATATAGGGTACCTCAAGACTTAGCTGTACCCTGTCAGAAAAACCCCAACGACCTACCACTGATGTTTTAAAAATATCGGCTTCAATTTCGTCAATACTGATATCGCCGAGAAAAATAGCATCCAGCGCTAAAAAGCCATTGAGAACAAGCTGGCTTTGGTCAAAATGTGCATACTCAAAGCCCAGCTCCAGAGAAAACGTTTGATTAAATGCGGTGTGAACTTCTCGCTCAAGATCTGTAACACTGCGGCTAGCTTCAGGGGCTTTCTTGACCTTTATTTTTTTGGCTTGAGAACTAGCAACAGTGCTCACTTGTTGGCGTGCCGCAGGCACTGGCGCAGTGGCACGTGGAGCCGTTTTCTGGCCGGGTACTACCGTCATCAGCTCTTTCTCCAAGCGTTGAATCTGGCGCATCACCTGCTGATTGACGTTCTTTAATTGTTCAATTTCCTGCATTATTCGATCAATTTTATCAGTGTCAGGTTGGGCAATAGAGGCGCGCTCAGTCGTTGCTGGCACTTCTGCTGCTAACAATACGGCGCTCGGTAAAGCCAACATCGCGCCGAGAACAAGCCGGCTTTGCAATCGCATAAAACCCTCTATCAAACTCTCAATGAGTAAGACTTTAACAATTGAGTAAGGCGAATAAAAGGCACTTCGCACTAAAAATAAAATCTTTACTTAATAGGCATGCGTTAATTTATATTTTTTTTAAAATTATAATCTGCCGTACTGTAAATCCACTTACGACGAGCCTATCGTCCCATTAAATTTCTAATGCCAAAATTAGTATTGTTAGTACGCAACTGCCAAGTATTATCAAAGGCTACGTCTAGCCTTACTGCGTTAACGATACTTTGGCCATTGCCGATAATATTTGCAGACTGTAGTAGCTGATTAGTATTAGACAAAGCATTATAGGAGAGTGCCTGAGTTACAACACCCTGGCCTGTGACTACCTTATACCCCAGGCTTTCATTACTGATGGAAAAGTCGGTAGTGATGCCACTACCCGTTTGATAAGTATGGCGACCAAGGGGGAGATCCTGTGCTTCACTCGATGTCACAGTATTATTTGAATCAATAACGTTTATTGCGACCTTATTGTGAACAGCATTATCAATACCACTGACTTGTATGCTCTGTACGGCACCACTAATTTGTTCTAGAGCCGGGTTAACTTCTGCCTCATTTACCAAGCTATTGTCTACCTCTTCACCGAGGGATCCGGTTCTTGTTATCCGTAAATTGGGTGTATCTCCATTCACCTGAACAGCAATACTCATACCCACATTGTGAGCACGTCGAGCGGGCGTCGCCCATTGCGTTGTCATGGACAAACCGAAATACTGAACCCGCGAACGAGAAACATACATGCCACGTATTGCTGACAACTCGGCCTCGGATAACTCAGTAAAGAACAAGCTACCAGCGAAAGTTCCAGAGGGCATTGTCGCAATCAAAACGAGCAGTATGATCGGAAATTTGTGAAAATTCCTTCTGCTACTCGCTGCTGAAACAGGGTTGTAACTCATCCGAAACCCTCCTTTTACACTCAATCTTAAAATAGATCAGCGTGTGTAAAGCCATAGTCAAGCAAGTCACTATTTGTTACCGGTGCTTTGCCAAACAAAAATTTGCGCGCCGTCAAAGCCTTCTTGGGCTGACTGAGCACGGTTCTTTTATCAAAGCCTTTTCCTACAACGGCAAAAATAGAGCCGCTCCAGCCAGTAATGAATTCGTCGCGGTTCATTACCCGGTTACCCAGTGCAGGATCACCAATATAAACCTCATCACCAACAACTCGCTTTAATACGACAAAGTGGTGATAACCACGAATATTGACTCGCACAATTGTGGGTATTTTAACTTCATCAAGTTTATCAGCGGATATTCTATAACCCCTGCCACGCAAACCCAGGGTATGCACATATTTGCGAATATCTAATAAAGAAAAACCTTTTTCTTTTACAACTGCTTCATTGCTCACTTTCGCAAGACCTTTCAGAACATCTAGCTCATCCACATCAATGTGATAGGCATATTGAAGTATGGTTGTGAGGGCAGCCGCACCACAGCTAAAGTCATATTTTTGCTCCACCAGGTTTTCAAACTTTCTCTCCCTCATGCTGACAACCTTTTTGCTAAAGTGACTAATGCTCGCAAGGTTGTAAAAATTCATAGTGGCTGCAGAAGCCTGTGGCGTTACTGTTAAAAATAACAGCCCTACAATGCCAGTTATTCTTAAATACTGATGAAAAGAATGAGGAAGTACTTGTTGCCGATTTACGTCTAACAAAACAGCATCCTTAATCTTGAGCAAAAAAGCGGGTGTCACCCAAAAGCGAATAGCACCCGCCTGACCTTATAGCCTATTAAGCAATGCTTAAGGAGCTATAGAAGGCGTTCTTGCAGAAGCAATCGACAAGGCATTACCCTGAAGATTGTTACTACCGGCGGCCACATTGACACCTATGTTACCGCTGGCATTTGCGAAGGCATTGCCACCAAGAGTTGCATCGTTAAGATGGCCTTGCTGAAATACCATTTGCATCTGCGTAGTAGGGGGAACAGTCGTGTCGTCAAGGACAACAGTAGTTTCCTCATACCAACCAACGTTGTCAGTAGTATTAGCCGTAGCCATTTGGAATGATGTTGTTGTCGCAGTAGCCTGTGACGCATCACCAGAGGCGATTGCCAACTGGTTACCCTGGGCATTGCTATTACCAGCAGCCACGTTGACACCAATATTACCAGCAGCATTGACAGCTATATCGCTACCCAATGTCGCCGTATTGGTGGAACCCGTGTTAAAGGTGGTATTACCCACAGCGTACTGCTTAGAGAAAGTTTCAGCATCTAAAGAAGCGCCAAAGACCAGAGTCGCATCAACACTCGCGTTCATGTTGTAGGACTCATCCGCGAAGGCTCCACTGCTCTCACTGCTTTCTGAAGCACTGGCGCTTTGCTCTTGCTGCTCTTCTGAAGACTCACTTGCTGAATTTTCAGAAGACTCGGAAGCGGAATCAGCTGCATAGCTATCTTCCTGATTTGCAGCATGCGAACTATCTGCACTTTCTTCACCGCTGATAGAAAGGTCGGCTGCGTAGCTATCCTCATCGTGTACAGCATGATCACTGGCAGTGCTTTGTTCAGCAGAAATCGCTCCGTCAACGGCGTAGCTTTCTTCTTGGTGTAGAGCATGATCACTGGCAGAATTACTCGCTGAGTCGGAGGCACTTTCTGCGCTAGACGCAGTATCAGCTGTGTTTGAAACACTGATATCACGGCTTGCATCGGACTGTGCACTTGAAGCATGTTCCTCAGCAGATGCACCCTCTAGAGCAGCTTCACTTTGAGATGCGCTATTGGAATCATCCGAGCTTGAATATGCACTACTGTCCTGACCTGTAGACTCAGAATTGTCGGCATCCCACCAGGACGTAGAGCTTGATCCACTCGCTTCAGATGAATCTTCAGTAGAGCCCGTACCATTCACAGTCAAATCTGCTTCAACACCGACGGTGGCATCAGCCGCAAAAGAGTCGCTTGCTGACGATGTATTACCAGCACCATCATCACTTGCACTTGCGGAATCAGAGGCCGTTGCCGCATTGGCATCGAGTGTTGCATTCACCGTCAATGAGGCATCACCACTAACAGAATAACCTTCTGCATCGGTATAGGATGAGCTATCTTCTTCGTGGTGCTCATGGATATTGCTAACGTCATTAGAAATAACATTAGAACCATCTGTTGAACTTACTGAGCTTGAGCCAGCAGATTCACTTCCCGAAGCACTTCCTGATGCACTTGCTGAGCTACTGTCAGACCAGCTGTCAGACGCACTTACAGATGCGCTACCTACATCGCTTAAGGCGGTACTGGAGGACATGCTCTCAGCCGCACTGTCAGTAGCATTCGTAGAATTGCTGCTAGTATCGTCCAATGAAGCTGAACCCGCAGCACTTTGGGATGCGCTTAGCGAAGCATTAGATGAAGTGCTACTAGAGTCATCGGATGATGCAGAACCGGCGGCACTTTCTGTATAACTGGCAGCTGCATTGTAGGAAGCGCTGCTAGATTCATCCCATGATGCTGACCCAGAGGTGCTATCAGAGGCACTTTCTGAAGAGGCTGCAGCTGCATTTTTAGAAGACCCAGAAGCAGAAGATGCCGAGGCGCTTTGCGATTGACTAGATGAAGCATCTTCATTCCAGCCGGAAGCCGCTGATTCGCTCAGGTCGGCATGGAAAGTAGCGGTAATACCTTCAGACTCGGCAGTAGCAATCGACGTGGAATTCTGCTGTATATTATTATCACCAGCAGCGACGTTGAGACCAATGTTACCACTGGCACTGTCCAGCGCATTGCCATCGACTAAAGCACTATTCGTAGAATCTGGCCCGTTAGTTACCTGGTTATTGTTGGTGTCCTGAACCAGGTCAGACACGGCCATGGCCGATGAATCGACCATGATCAGACCCAATGAAAGAATCTCACCATTTATTGACGTATTTTGAGATACGTTGATGTTTTTATTGATAGAGACATTATCGTCGCCGCCGTTATACATGCCATCTTCAGCATAAGCAGCACTGACACCCATTGCCGTAGCAATTGCGATACTAAGTGGTAACTTTGTAAATTTCATAATATGCACACTCCTCTAATGTTTGTGCGGTTTTTTACCCTGGCGGTGAAACAATTATTTGCTCACCGACATCGTAAAACTGTTGCTCGTCAGGTTTCCTGTACCTGCGGCTTGGTTAACCTGAATAACGCCCCGCGCACCATTAAAGGCACGCGTTGAGAGGCCCGTAACGGCGTCAACCTGAGCTGTACTCCCGGCCTGCGCAGATAGACTCAAGCCTGCTGCCTGCGACTCACCCAGTAGCTGGGCATCATCCATTTCCACAATCGCGAATGGTCTTGATCCGCCTACAGCGACAGCCATAGCGTTGAGCTGAGCGTTATCAGCACCGGCAGATTGATTAACAGAGGTCATACCTCGGGCACCATTGAAAGCACCTGGGCCAATTTTGGCTGACACTATGTGCCTATTTTTAAAGGAGGGATTATCTGTGTGCTGCGTGCTTTTTACTTTGGCGAAAGAGCTAAGGACCTGGCTGTCAATTATTGCTACCGCAGCAGAGTTTTGCTGGAGGTTAGCTGTACCCGCCGTAACATTGACACGAGTTATTCCCGATACATTTTGAAATGCACTTTGAATATTACTGTTTGAAATAGAAGTGAGCTGTTGATGCTCAAGGTCAGAAAGCGGATCGGCAAAGGCCGGGCTTATAGACCCGAAACAAAACAAAATGAAAGGACTTGAAAATAGGGAGTGCTTAAGTAACCGTGAAATAGTCAATTTTTTAAATATCTTCACACGATCAATTGGAGAACAACATTGAACAGTATTGAGATCCGTTTTAGATCTAATAACATCTCTTAACAAAATTCGGCTAACGACAACGGTGCAAAATTTATATCGATAATCCTTCATCCACAAAGCCCCCTATGCAATCCTACAAAGCAAGTATCGAGTCCCCAGGCTGTTTTATATTTTTTGAAATCCAGCCTACATTGAGACCCAGGCAACTGTAAGAACTGTCAGTTGACTAACCTGCGCTACTCCTGTAGCTAACAAATGCAAATAGAGTGCCATCTTTATAAGTCTATGTTTTTAATGGGTTTAATATAATTACCACCTTTGCCTTCCCAGGTAATCGCTCAATAAGTTGTCTCAAGGTTGTGACAACTTATTTACAAAAAAAAATATTACCTATAGTTTACAAAGAGTTAATGGCGAATCACTACCTGACGATATTTTTTACAGCAGTAACACTGACGTGACAGTCAATTGAAAGGAAGTTGCAAGGGAGTGTGATGAAAACTACGGGCGAGACCCAGTGATGTTGCCAAGAGTGAAAACAGCCATGGTTAGACATAGCCTCTAGCGCCAATAGTAGTAGGGGGTATTAGCAGGGGTTAACTACGCCTAGATGAGGGGAAAAGTCTTTCTAAAGATTAACGAAAACATTAAACAAGGAGCTTAAGTCGTTACAATAAAAGATATAAATGGCTAAATCGTAGCTGTATTCGAGCTGGCGGGCTCAATTTTATGTTTGCCCAATAAACGGTAGAGCGTCATACGAGAAACACCAAGCTGCTTCGCCGCTTTTGAAACATTGTGATTATTAGCGGCAAGGGTATCGACTACAGTAAGCTTTTCAGCCAGATCGCGAGCCTCAGCAAGGTTGCGAACGCCAGCCTGCTTAGGTATATCGCAAGGCAATAAACCAAGATCGCTGGCTAAAACAAGATTGGACTCAGATAACACAGCTGCTTTTCTTATTCTGTTCATCAACTCCCTTATGTTGCCAGGCCATGTGTGGGATTTTAGGGCGTCCATGGCCTCTTTTGAAAAACCTTTAACCACGCCAAGGCCTTCATTTCTGTATTTTTTCAAAAAATGTCTTGCCAGAAGTTCGATATCGCCAGACCGTTCAACTAGAGCTGGGGAGTGTATTTGCAATACATTTAATCGATAAAACAAATCGGGACGAAATGTTCCCTTTGCTATGCCCTCCTCTAAATTAATATGGCTAGCGGCAATTACCCTGACATCCACATGCCTGGCCTCGGCCAGTCCAACAGGGTTTATCGTCCCTTCCTGTAGAAATCTCAAAATTTTAACTTGTTGAGTTAAAGGCAAATCTCCAATTTCATCAAGAAACAATGTTCCCTTTTGAGCCAGTTCTATTTTGCCCACTTTATTTCCATCGGCACCAGTGAAGGCGCCTTTCACATAACCAAAAAGCTCGGACTCAACAAGGTTTTCAGGGATGGCACCACAATTAACCACGACAAAGGGCTGTGCTGCCCGCGCTGATTGCTGGTGTAGAGTTTGTGCTATTAGTTCTTTGCCGGTTCCACTTTTACCACTAATCAAAATTGGCGCATCTGTCGCTGCGAGCTTGGGAATAAGCCTGTAGATTTCCTTCATTGCAGGACAATTGCCTACGATTTTCTCACAAATCAGATGGTCACTCTGGTAAGTGCGCCTACGCAGCTCAGCCATTCCATATAGGTGGCCAAAAACTGCAAGCAGGCTTTGTTTGGAGCTCATTATTGGCAGGCTTATATAATCGACGGCGTAACGAGCCAGAAGGTCTTTGTGCGCTGGAGAATCGAGCTGTTTAGCGGTCACAACGGCCACCCAGTCAATTTCACTCACCTTGCACAGCTGAGATTCAAACTTATCGAGCAAAGCTGGGTCGTTGATAACATCATCTGACACCAGGAAAATTCCCAGTAAGTATTCTGAATAGTTTTCACGAATGCCATCCCACTCGCCAAACCTTTCCACTTGCCACTGTGAAAGCAAACCAAGTACTTGATCAACCAAGATCTCGTTGATATCCGCTTGTGCGAATAAAGCGATCTTTCTCATACGCCCTCCCTGAGCCACGCCATAAACAACTAGTAATCAGGTCGATTAAGCAACGCACAAAATTACGGAACAGAATAATTTTCGTCGGCTTTTCGAAGTTATTTTATACTTTTCCTGCTTACAGTTTAGCTTTGCTTAAGCGACCATAACAAAGAATTATGACAAATGTCACCGACTGTCGGAGCTTATTATGTTTTAACTTGGCTGTTTTCTCATCATTAGGACATTATTTTTTGGCCGAAAGGCCATCGGCTGGCTCGCAACAACTGATGTGAGCAGATAAAAAATATTAAACGTTAGATGCTTTTTTGGCCCTGTAAACATAGCCAGATAATGCTCACCTAGCTAGTACGCCGCCAAGGGGCATGGGCGTTGAGGGCGCCAGCTGTCTCACCAGCACCCTGATGAAAAAACAATCAAGCGCGGCCTATCGCTTTGGCCACTTCTCGCTGAAAGTGAATCAGCGCCGGCTCGTTGCGGCCAAAGGTGCTGTGGCTGATGGCGCCACTGCTTAAGCCGATTTGAATACCCTCAACACCGGGAATATCTTCCTCCAGTACCGTGCGCACAGCGAGATCCATATTGCGTTCCCAGTGATCTTTCGCCGACTGAGTTTCTGCCGGTTCGGGAATGTAGTAGTCCATCTGCACAATGCATTCGTCTGGCTTACCGGCAACGGGATAGGAGCGCCACAACTCAACGTGGTCGCGTTGCATCACTAAGCCTGCATTGGGGAATAGCAAATAAACCAGGGCTGAGTCGGGCACGATATCCCAGCTGTCTTTAGGCTGGTCGCGCTGTTTTTCTATCGATTTTCGAATCACGGCTTCGCGCAGATTTTGGCCAAAGGTGTCAAGCAAACAGAGGTTGTGGTAGAGCAAGGGGCCAACTGTCGTCGGGTGCAAGGGGGCAAAATGATAGGGCTCGAGAAAGGTGTCGAGCATCAGCTTCCAGTTCATTTTGCAGTGCAAACGGCGCTGGGCATAGGGATGATAATCGGCAAAACCATAGCTGCGTAAATCGTCGACAAGGCCCTTATCGAGTCCGCCGAGTTGCGCGTCAATGTCGAAGTCTTTACCCGTGCTCGGGCAGACCCAAATCATGCCGTACTTCTCCACTACCGGTAGCTTCACCAAACCGTGTTCGGCTTTATCGACACCGGGAAAGCTCACCGGGTCGGGAAGGACTTTAAGCTCACCGCTAAAATCATAGGTCCAGGCATGATAGGGACAGGTGAGGCCTGTTTGGGCGCGTCCACAACCCTTTGCCAGCTTGGATCCGCGGTGGCGGCAGGTGTTATAGAAAGCATTAATGCCGCCGTCTTTGCCTCTGACTAACAACAGCGGCACACCGGTATCATCATTGGTAATAAAGTCGCCAGCGTGGGGTAGGTCGCAGGAAAATGCCGCGAGCAGTGGGTAATCCTTGAACAGAATCTCCTCTTCCAGCGCCAGCCAATCTTTGCAGGTGTAGGAGGCGACCGGGCTTAAATAAATGTCATCGACCCGGGTTGTATCCTTATTATCGAGCAGCGCAAAGGCGCGCTCAACCATGTCGATACGTGTCTCTTTTTTCATAAGGCTTTTCTCACTTGGGCTTGTCGTTATCGTTATCGTTATTAAGCTATTGCCAAATTGTGGGCAATGCTCAGGTGATTATCGAAGCCATTGATTAGAAAAGCAATTGCGGGAAATCAAGCCCGGCTACGCAAGGTCTGAAATAAGCACATGCGCAGCCTAAAAAGGTATGGCCCTTAGTGTTCGCGGGTCGAAAAGAAGGTTATTTCCGGATAGCGTTCAGTGGACAAACTGAGGTTGACCCGCGTCGGTGCCAGATAGGTGAGATGCCCGCCGCCATCAATGGCCAGGTTATCGGCCGCTTTTCGCTTAAAGGCTTCAAGGGCTTTTTCATCCTCACTATCGACCCAGCGGGCGGTGAAAACATTGACCGGCTCGTAGATGGCCTCAACGCCGTATTCATCTTTAAGGCGATAGGCGACAACCTCATATTGCAACTGACCCACCGCTCCCACCACGATATTGTTATTTTGCAGGGGATAGAAAACCTGGGTCGATCCTTCTTCGGAAAGTTGTTTTAAACCTTTATGTAACTGCTTGGTTTTTAAAGGGTCTTTCAGCCTTATTGAGCGAAATAATTCCGGTGCAAAGTGAGGAATACCGGTGAACTTCAGCACTTCGCCCTCGCTAAACGTATCGCCAATTTGTATCGTGCCGTGGTTGTGCAGGCCGATAATATCGCCGGCAATGGCCTCCGACACACTGCTGCGCTCACCCGCCAGAAAACTCACGGCATCGGCAATTTTGACATCTTTGTTGATGCGCACATGGCGCATTTTCATACCCTGGCGGTACTTGCCCGAGCAGATGCGCATAAAGGCGATACGGTCCCGATGTCGGGGGTCCATATTCGCCTGAATCTTGAAGATAAACCCCGTTAGTGGCTCTTCCGTCGGCTCGACGTGGCGCTGGGCCGTGTCGCGACCAATGGGCGCTGGTGCCCATTGCACAAAGTTATTGAGCATTTCGCGCACGCCAAAGTTACCCAGTGCGGTGCCGAAAAACACCGGGGTGAGCGTACCATCCAGGTAGGACTCAAGGTCAAAGGTATTACTGGCCCCCTTAACCAGCTCAATTTCCTCGCAAATGTTGTCGTATTCAAAACCCAGCAACTCCCGCGCGGCGTCGCAGTCGAGGCCGTCAATCTGCACGTCGTCGGGCACCTGGCTCCCCTGCCCCTGCTGATAGACATGAATTTTGTCCTGATAAAGGTCGTAAACGCCCTTAAAAGCCTTGCCCATGCCCAATGGCCAGTTGATCGGTGCGGCATTAATCTTCAACACGGTTTCGACCTCATCGAGCACATCGATGGGTTCGCGCACTTCGCGATCCATTTTATTGATGAAGGTTAAAATTGGCGTATCGCGCAGGCGACAGACATCCATCAGTTTAATGGTGCGATCCTCAACACCCTTGGCGCCATCAATCATCATCAGCACCGAATCGACAGCCGTTAAGGTGCGATAGGTATCTTCGGAGAAGTCACCGTGGCCCGGGGTGTCGAGTAAATTGACGGTGCAATCCCTGTAGGGAAACTGCATTACCGAAGAGGTGACAGAGATGCCCCTCTCCTTCTCCATCGCCATCCAGTCAGAGGTCGCGTGGCGATCGCTCTTTCTGCCCTTCACCGTGCCCGCCACCTGAATGGCATTGCCAAACAGCAGCATCTTTTCCGTTATCGTGGTTTTACCTGCATCGGGGTGAGAGATGATGGCGAAGGTTCTTCGCTTATTGACTTCATTGACAAAATTGGCATCAGCCATGTGTTTATTCCCACGGTAAATAAAGCCTGAAATGAATCATTGGGTTCGACATCCAGATGGGCGACGATTCAAATACTGGCAAAATGGCGGCGATTATACAGCCCCCGAATAAACACGAACAGCGCGTTGATGGTCTCTACTTCAATAGAGCGATCACAGCACTGCCTGCCATGAACGCTTTTCTAAAGGACCAGGGGGAAACAGCGTCGCTGTCTGCCCCCTGCTAAGGTAAAATCGCCGTCGTTTCTCACCCATAGTAAAGACTACATGCAAATATACCTCGCCCCAATGGAGGGCGTTATTGATCATCATATGCGCTACCTGCTCGATGACCTGGGGGGCATAGACCTGTGTGTCACTGAATTTATTCGGGTCAGTAAAACGCTGTTGCCGAGCCATGTTTTTTTAAGCGCCTGTCCCGAACTAACACCACTGGCCGAGCGGGTAGACACCGAGGGTTCTGAATACGGCTCCAGCAATACCACACGGGTGCAACTCCTCGGCAGTGACCCGGGGTTAACCGCCCTGAATGCGCAACGGGCGGCAGAACTGGGTGCCACGGCTATCGATTTGAATTTTGGTTGTCCTGCCAAAACGGTCAATCGCAGTTACGGTGGTGCCCGCCTGCTCGATGAGACCGAACTGCTTTACGACATTGTTAAAGCGACGCGAGAGCACGTGCCATCGACCACGCTGGTGACCGCCAAAATTCGCCTCGGTTATGAAGATCGTAGCAGCTATCTGCGCAACGCCATTGCTATCGCCGAGGCCGGTGCTGGCGAGCTGATTGTGCATGCACGCTCCAAGGCCGATGGTTACAAGCCTCCGGCCTACTGGGGCTATATCAAAGAAATACAGCAGCAGCTCGATATACCGGTGATCGCCAATGGTGAAATTTGGACGCTAGAAGACTACATAGCCTGCCGTGAACAGTCGGGCTGTGACAGCGTCATGCTCGGACGCGGTCTCTTGGCTCGCCCCGATTTGGGCCTTGCCATCAAAGCCTACTTGCGAGGCGACGATTATCAATACCTCGAGTGGCCTCAAATAGCCGCGCTAGCCTTAAAGTTATTGCGCCTGACGCAGGCTTATTATCAGCCCAAACACATAGGCAATCGTATTAAACAATGGCTTTTTTATTTAATGCGCAGCTATCCACAGGCGGGTACGCTGTTTGAAAACATCAAGCGCTCCAGAGATTTTTGCTTTATCGAACAAGCGCTGATTCAGCAAACATTGCTTTAATAAGCACTGGCGCTGTAGCCCCCCGCCAAGGTTAAAAAACAGGCTGTTCCAATTTTTAGATTAGTCTGTTCCAATTTTCAGATATAGTGGTATACAATCACAGACTTGCACATAAAAAAACGGGGCGGACAAAGTCTTGGCCCGTGATTAATAATAATTGTTGCCAGAACCAGAAACTGATATCGCTACAAAGTCTAATGCTCTACCTCAGCTAAGGCCCCGAATGTTAAGGTCCTGAATGATTCGTTTTTTGCGATAGCGGAGCTACACTACAGACAGAGTGATACGACTAGCCGCCAAGCCTAACTGAGGCTGGTAGCAAAGCCCAGTAGCCCAATTGAATGGGCAGCTCAAGCCCTAAAACATATCAACAAGGATGAAGATATATGTGGCTCTTGACGACATCGCGCCCATCTCCACCTCAAGACGATGATTTAATCACCAATTTCCGCCTCAATTTCGAGATGTATTTTGGTTTTGCGACCTTTCTCTTATTATCGCCCTACGTTATAAACCACCTGTTGCAACAGCGCTTGATAATGGCGGCCTTCACCTTTGCTATTGTCTTTCTAGCATCGGTCAATTCATTTTCTATTTTTCGTCGAAGAATACAAGTCGTTCCTTTTGCTTATTTTTACACACTAATTTTAGCGGTTCTAACAGCCGGCCTGGTTTTACAAGGTAGCAGTATTATCTATTGGTACTACCCGTTTGCCTTTATTATTTTGTCCATTGCCCATCATCGCCAGGCAAGAATAATGCTTGCTCTGAGTATTCTTGTATTTGTGCCGGCTGTTTTTTATAGCGCTGAGCCCGGCATCGCTGTACGCTTTTCCGTGACCTATCTCATGGTCTGTATATTTGGTGACATTGTGGTTCGCCTACTCGACAAGGCTCAAGTTCAGCAGGAGCTACTCACTCTCATCGATCCATTAACCGGGGCCTACAACCGCCGTTCCTTTTTGGCCACTCTTGGCGATGCCGCCGAAAGTTGTCGTCGAGGCATCGGCACGGCAAGTTTGATTGCCATCGACATTGATCACTTTAAACAAGTCAACGATAGCCAGGGCCATAAAGTGGGTGATGAAGCCCTTAAGGGCATTGTCAGTACCCTCCAGAAGCGCAAACGCAAACTCGACAAGATATTTAGAACCGGTGGTGAAGAGTTTATTGTGCTCGCTCACAATATAGAACCGGGCGAATCTATCGCCTTCGCCGATAGCCTGCGTGTCGCCGTTGAAGACGCTAAAATTCTCGATGAGCTAGTGATCACCATTAGTATCGGCGTGGCCAGCTACAGTACCGAGCGCAGTATTGATGACTGGATTCGCCAGGCTGATGCCAACCTCTACGAGGCCAAAAACAGGGGTCGCAACCGTGTTTGGCCGCCCTACTTTAGCCGTGAATCCATCTTGGCCGCTCAAAAAAATCAAGGGGCTTAGCCCGGCAAGGCCTATTTTCAAGGCTGGTTTTCTACTATTCTACTGGACTTAACTGCTGGTCTTGACGGCCACATCTGAATGAAAGCTAGCCATTGTAAAGAGACCATCATGCACCAACAAATACCCTCGGACTGGAAAATCCAGCGCTCTACCCCTTTCTTTACGCGAGCCAGCGTGCCCCAGGCTTTACTGAGCCACCACAATACTGCTGAAGGCGTGTTCGGTCAGCTCTGCGTGATGGCTGGCACCGTGACTTATTATGGCTTTCCCGATAAGCATACGCTGGAGGCGGAGCTTGTTATTACCATCGAGGCGGGCGAATTTACGACCATCCCTCCCCAGTATTGGCACCGGGTTGAGCTTAGTGAAGATGCTCAGTTTAATGTTAATTTCTGGTCTAATAAAGATAAAATCGATCAGCCTCTTATCAACACACAATAATTTCTTAAGTCGGACCGCTCGCGGCAATAATTTCCGAGCTGGGAATTGTCGTGTTTCAATATTGCTTTATTCACTGGAAAAATATAATTGCCGATAGTAAGTCAGGCCCTGCCCATGGCTATTATCGGTATCCGTCATCACTGCAATTGCGTCAATATAGCGTAGATCTTCACCAAAGTGCTGGCGCAGATCGGCGCGGATATTTCTTTTCTCGACACGCCACTGACCGAGATGAGTGCTACCTGACTCGATAGCTATCATGCAGGCATTATCCGTATAAGCATTGGGCCAGGTGGCGCCCGTAGGCTGATTACTTGACCAGACATAATTTAAGGCTCTGGTTTTCCAGAAAAAAACACCGCCATCAATGATGACGTAAACTCTGGCCGCATAGTCATCGCCGGCCTTTTGCCGTTCATTGATGCTGCCTAGATGATTAACCACCAACCAGCTCCAGTTTAAATAAGGCGTTTTTTCGAGGTCGATACGTATTTTTTTATACAGCGCGGAAGCGGAGTCTTTACTTTGCGCCGCTAGTACTGTGTGGCCTTCGCGTTCGACAAGACTGTATTGGGTTTGCCCAGAAAAACTTTTTTCGGCCCAGCCATTAAGCCCTTCTGTGGCAAATTGACTGAGCGCAATAGTCTCTGCCTGCACTGGTAATGAAAATAATAATGTTATTAATAGTGCAGATAGTGAGCCCAGTAAAACACGGTAAACTTTGTTGCTTGTCATCATTGCCGTCACACCCTTTAGGGCTTATTGTTTCGTTGCCACATAAACGGAATTACTCGATTCCTCCCCCGTATAGGGGTTGGGGAAGGTGACGATATGGGCCTGGCAATTGACAAAGACACTACTCAGCAAGTCGCTAAACGCCGCATCGGGCAGTTCATTAGACCAAAGTGCAAAGATCCCCCCAGAGCAGATCTTTTCGCCAAGCCTGCGCAGAGACTCTTGCGTATAGAAGCTTTGATTCGCGTCGTTGAGCCAGTGGCTCGGCGAGTGGTCAATATCGAGTAACACCGCGTGTACTTTGTCCTGTGGCTGCTGTTGATCAAAGCCACCCTCATTGGCAGTCGCCAGCTTGAAAAAGTCACCCTGCACTAATTCACTGCGCGGATCGGTGGCGAGAATATCGCCAACCGGCAATAGCCCCCGTTGATGCCAACTGATCACCGGCTGCATAATGTCGATCACCCGCATCCTTTGCACGGCGGAATCTTTCAAGGCCTCAACCGCCGTATAGCCAAGTCCGAGGCCGCCGACAATAATCTGTAGATCCTTCTGATGTCCGTTGCTCTTCAATGCTGCCAGCCCCAGGCTCGAAAGCTGCTCCTCTGCTTCGACAAAAAGACTGGACATTAAAAACTCATCGCCCAACTTTACCTCGAAGACAATTTGATTATTCAGGCGCGGCTCAGACCTACGCCTCAAGCTGATATCGCCGAGGGGACTGGACTGACAATCGAGTTCTTCAAATATAAACGTCATTACTTTAACCGGTTGTTTGTAGCGCAAGCTTACGGCATGGCCCGGTTTTTTACCTTGATATTTTAGCGGGCAACTAGTTAAATGCGAATACATATCATTTGTATTTGTAGCGTAATACCCCGTTAATAACTTGAAACCACAATCATTCACACAACACCACTAAGGGAATAGTCATTTATGCAACACGGGAAAATAGCCCTGCTGCTGTGCAGTTTTTTACTGATAGCGCCAGCCAGCGCCAGCGAACTGAGTATCGAACAAAGACTGGGCAGGCAACTGTTTAACGATATTAACCTGTCCATTAATCACAACCAATCCTGTCAAAGCTGCCATTCACTAGCGCGCATAAAAGTGCCCACTGAAGTAAAACCGGGTGTTTTTCAACTCCGCCAACAAGCCTCACCGGGTTTTGTCGACACAGCCAATGTGCGCAATGGTAGCGCCCTTGCCCATGGTTCCCTCAACCGTGCCCTTGGTAAGCTAAATCCACCGAGCATTGGCTACGCCGCTTTCAGTCCCGAATTCCACTGGGATGGCGAACTGTTTATCGGCGGTCATTTTTGGAATGGTCGCGCCGCCAATTTAATGGAGCAGGCGAAAGAGCCTTTACTCAACCCTCTTGAAATGGCGATGCCCGACGCCTGGGCTGTGGTGGCGCGTTTAAAAAATAATAAAAAATACGTACTACTGTTTCGCTATCTCTATGGCATTAAGCTAAAGCAGATCAAGCGAGGGGATGGTGAAGTGGAAGACGCCTTTAATGCCATGGCCCACGCTATTGCCAGTTTTGAAAGAACGGCGCTCTTTAATCGCTTTGATTCAAAATTTGATTACGAAGCCGCGGGCATCACCACCTACAGTGCCGCCGAACAACGGGGGGCCGATCTGTTCGACGATGCCGCCCAATGCAGTCTTTGTCACAGTACAGAGGGTATTGACGGCGACAACTCCCCCGCCCTGCTAACGGATTTCAGTTACGACAATCTCGGTGTGCCGCCGAACCCGCAAATACCGGGCAATCCCGCCTTTGATCCCGGCTTACAGGGCAACCCAAATTTGGAAGCCCTGCGTGGTGAGCCCTCCAGCAGCGGCGAAGTCGAAGGCCGTCATAAAGTCATGAGCCTGCGCAATATTGCCCTGACGCCACCCTATATGCACAACGGTGTTTTTAAGACCCTGGAAGAGGTGGTGCATTTTTACAATACGCGGGATGTGCTGCCACAGTGCTCAGAGCCCGTCGATGCGACCCACCCAGGTTTTGGCCAAACCTGCTGGCCAAGGGGTGAATTTCACAGCACTCGCAACACGGAAGAATTGGGTGATCTGGGTTTAACGCAAGAGGATGAGGCCGATCTTGTCGCCTATTTAAAAACCTTTAGCGACAATTATCCACTGTGGGGCAATAGCTATGGTTTGAAAGATCCGCATGTACCAAAGCGCAGCCCATCACCCTTTGCCGGCTTTCCGGTTCCGCAATTGCCCTAAGGGCAAAACGGGTGAGTTTGAGCCCGGCAATGAGCCGGCTCAAACTCACAGAACATTAAGATTTTTTAACAAATTCCGATTTCAATTTCATCGCACCGATGCCGTCAATTTTGCAATCAATATCGTGATCGCCATCGACCAGACGAATGTTCTTCACTTTGGTGCCGACTTTTACCACCGACGACGAGCCCTTTACTTTCAGGTCTTTAATCACCACCACGCTGTCGCCATCGTTCAAAACATTGCCATTGCTGTCTTTAATTACCGGCCCATCATCGGCGCTTTCTTCCACGGCGACTTGCGACCACTCGTGGGCGCACTCTGGGCAGACATACATGTCCCGGTCTTCATAGGTGTATTCAGAATTGCATTCGGGGCAACTAGGGAAATCGCTCATATTTAGGGCCTATTCAAGGTGTCTCGCGCCTGGGTTCTACACCGCATAAAATGTACGCCGCATAAATTACAGCGCGAAAAGCTTAATTCTAACAAACCAGCGCGATAAAAATGCCGATTTATAGGCAGCCAATAAGCACCAGCGCTTAAACGTGGCCGGCAACTATAGCCTGCAAAAACGTGACAGTGCGTTGCTCAGCCCAGTACCAGCCCAGAGGATGGCGCTGTATAAAGCCGACATGGCCACCATGCTGGCTATATTCGAGACTGAGCATGGGGTTGGCTATGCTCTGGGCGGAGGGAAAGCAAGCTGGGCTTAACAGAGGGTCATCGAGGGCCGACAGTAACAGCGTGGGAATAGCGATTTGTGCCAGCATCGGCAAACAGCTACTGCGCTGGTAATAATCTTCAGCACTGGTAAAACCGTTGAGCGGCGCCACAAAGCGCTCGTCAAACTCGCGAATGCTGCGACAGGGCCGGGGCTCAACAGGGCCAAGCTGAGCCTCAATCAGTGCCGCTTTGAGTCTGACCTTCGCTTGCAAGCTGCGCAAAAAACGCGCTTGATAAAGACGGTTTTGTCGCTGCTCAAGTTGATCGCTGCAGGTGGATAAATCGCAGGGTGGCGAGATGCCAATGCCCGCACAGAGTTCGGCCGGCCGGTCGTCCCTATCCTCCCCCAAATACTTCAAGACCTGATTGGCACCAAGACTAAAACCCGCCATAGCCACTTGCCGGTAGCGCTGACTCGCAATAGAGTGCTTGACGACTGCCGCCAGATCATCGGTCGAACCACTGTGATAGCTGCTGGCGATAAGGTTGGGCTCGCCGCTGCAGCCGCGAAAATTATAAGCCAGCACATCCCAGCCCTCACTGACGCAGGCCTGGGCCATGCCCTTGATATAGTGGGTGTCGCTGCTGCCCTCCAAACCGTGACACAGGATCAGCAAACGCGATCCGCCCCTGCTATGCCAGTCCAAATCAATAAAATCGCCGTCGCCAGTGGTGATTCTTTCACGCTGCCAGCCAGGCCCACTGACACGGCGAAACAGTGCGGGGAAAATCGTCTGTAAATGGCCAGATCGGCCCCAGAAATTTGTCCGATAAGGCTTTGTCTCGGGCAAAGTTTGCGACATTAATATCCCCTTTTGTTGTGGCTTTACTTTGTGACTTTATATTGTGACTTTATATTGTGACTTTACGCTGCGGACTGCCTTTACACTTAGCCGAGGCGTCTGGCGCTATTCAAAGACCTTTTACACTGTATTCCCGAAGCGGCCGACGGCCTTAAAGCCAAGTCTCAGGCCCAGCTGGAATGGCTCGATGGATTGATGGCGAGTAAGCAATACATTGGCGGCGAGACCCTCGGCCTGGCTAATTTAGTGCTGTACTACTGCCTCGATTTTGCCGCAGGTATTGGCCAGCCATTAAACCCGGAGCTGAAAACCTCAGCGCCTGGTTTCAAGGCATCGATCAACGCCCCAGTGCCCAGAGCAGCCTGCACGCCACCAGTGGTGCGGCTGGCATGAAGGGCTAAACAAACCCAGCCGCTGTAACAAGCGAGTGCCGCCTGGCCCGGATACCAACACGCACTTGTTCACTCACTGTAAACAGGATGACGACAAACCTTTAATCGAGGGCCTGCACCACATGCATTCCCTCAACCGCCAGTGGCGCACCGGCATAGGCAAAAGCCGTCAGCATCAGTTCTTCTAACTCGGCCTTGGTCACACCATGGCGTATGGCCGCGGGCACGTGAATATGCAGTTCCTCAGTGCGTCCCAATACGGTGAGCACAGACACCACCAGCAGACTGCGGTCGCGCCGGGATAATTGCGAGCGCGCCCACACTTCGCCAAATGCGAAATCAATGCCGTAGGCACCGAGAGGGCCGAGCTTGCACGCCATGGCGGCAATCACTTTGTCGGGGTCAGTGGCTGGGTTGCCCGACAGTTTGGCCATCACTTCGGCACCCCGCTCCCGGCGTTGGGCATTGGAAAATTTTTCTGCCCCTGCCAGTTTGCCGTTTTCCGGGCCGTGGCCCAGTTTGGCGAGAATACGATTGGTTTCGGCCATGGCATCGAGCGCACGGGGAAAGCCAGCGTAAGCGGCAATGTGGGTCATGATTTCGCGAATTTCCGTTGCCGTAAGGCCGTGGTTCAAACCACCGGGCACGTAATAACTCAGCTGCTTGGTTTGGTGCAGGGTTGCGAGCATGGTCAGTACAATCAGGTTGCGGTCGCGCTTGCTAAGGCCGGGGCGACTCCAGATATCGCCGAGCACGAAATCGAGGGCAAAGGAGCCGAGGGCACCGTTTTCAGCTTCGAGTCTGGCGGCCAGTTCCGTGGCATCGTCACGGCCTGTCAGTGACTGGAGAACCGCCACACCGCGTGCCCGGCGCTCCTCATAGTCAGCCTGAGCAGCCGTGGCATGATTAACACCGAGCACTGAAGAGACTATAAGCAGAAAGAAAATAAAGAAGTTAAACTTAATTTTATCAAACACTTGAAGTACCTTTTTATTGTGTTTTATACGAACTAATACAATGATGAATCAAGGTAGAGCCGCTATATATAGCGGCGCACTGTCATGTTAGCGAGCCCTATCATGTTACGGAGCACTATCATGTTACGGAGCACTATCAGCTAGGGGCCACTCTCAGCTTCGCCGTCTGCCGACACAGGGCCACAAGATTATCTTCACTGTCCCAGATCATGCCGTCTTCATTGACCACCCCTGCGGTAATAAAGCGGGTTTTAAATTCACAGCGCAGTGGCCCGGGACAGGGGCGACGGTGAACCTGCACTGACATTTCAATGGTCGGCACCCTGCCCTTGGCGCCGTAAATGGCGAAGGCTGGCGGTGGCAGAGCATCGCAGAACATCAGCACCGCAAACAAATCGATGTCGCTGCCGTCTTTCAAGGCCTGCCAGCCCCGCCAGGTCGGCTCACCGTTGGGGCCCTCGGTGAGCGCCTGAATATTGTCTGCTGCCAGGCGCTGTATCAGCCGGTCACGCAGCTTGAGATTGGGTGCGTGGGGCATGTCCACACACTGTTCGTAACTGGGCATATCGGGAATACCCTCCCTGACCTGAGTGACGCCACTGAGCTTGTCGATGTCCTGAAACACGCCGATCAGCTGTATTTTCACCTCACCGTTTTGAATCAATTTGACCATGCCATTGGAGGTCGACTTACCCACCCGCAGCAGCTCCACTTCGCAGCGCACTGGCCCCGGTTCGCTGCGCGCCAGATAGTAGGCATTAACATTGAGCGGGTCGTGATGGGGCAAGGCAGCGGCCAGCACTTTAGCACCGAAGGCCAGGGTATAGCCGCCATTGGGTACTTGACCGATGCACCACCCGGCAGAAAAGTCGCCCTCCCACACCCACTCATCAATTTGTCGTAGCGCCATACTGCGGGCAAACTCACTGTCCTGGCCTTGCTGCTGCTCACTCAAACTCGCATCTCCTTTTATGGGGTATTCACTCACTTATAATAAATTGCCGTTTAAAATCAGTCACAGACCAGTCCACCATCGACATTCCAGGACTGGCCGGTGACATTTCGCGCTTCGTTGGAGGCGAGAAATACCGCCAGATCGGCGATATCCTCCGGCTCGTTGGAGCGCTTTATCGGGATCGTGCCATCAAACATTTCAATGATTTCGGCTTCAGATTTACCCAGGGTTTTGATTTTGCCTTTCACCACTTCGTAGTAAAGCTCGGTCCGCGTGACCCCCGGACAAATGGCATTGACGTTGATATTGTCTGAGGCCAATGTCGATGCCGCAATCCGCGTCATCGCGATCACCGCACCCTTGGCACCGGCATAGGAAATATTGGAGGTTGAGGGATAACCCTTGCCGGCAATTGACGCAATATTGACGATGCGCCCATGGCCCTGGGCTTTCATCACTCGGGCGACACTCTGCATGCAGAAGAACAAACCCTTTGAGGTCACGCCATGTATCCAGTCCCAGTCGTCTTCGCTGACCTCAAAAAAGCCTAGACTTTTAGTGACACCGGCGTTATTGACCAGTACATCGATGCTGCCAAAGTACTGTTGTGTGGCTTGAGTTAAAGCCTCAATATCGGCTAACTTACTGACATCAGTTTTGATGAAGAGGGCCTCAGCGCCGCTGCTGGTGAGCTCACCCTCAAGCTTTTTACCGAGGCTTTCGTCTAGCTCGGCAATGACGACTTTGGCGCCTTCGCGTGCATAGTGGCTGGCAATCGCCTTGCCGATGCCCCTGCCCGCTCCCGTGACAATGGCCACCTGATTATTGAGTCGCTTCATAATTTTGCCCTACCCTGTTATTTTATTTTGGGTCTATTATGGCTCTATTCTGGCTTATCGCTGGCAAGTTATAAAGCTGTGTACATGATTTTTAAATACGGCCAGCTAAAGCCAAAAAACGCACACCACACAAACAGCCACTAACAATAATTTAGGAGCAGGACAAATGTCTAACGAGAAAAAAAGAGAAAAGGGAATCGAGTTCTTCAACAAATTGGTTGCCGGTCAGGACAAGCCCATATCATTAACCAAGGGCGCGATGCCGGAGAAATTCGTCGACTACACACTGGAACATCTGTTTGGCGATGTATGGCAAGGAGAGGAGCTGAGTCTACAACAGCGCTCCCTCATCACCTGCACCATTCTGGTGGCACTGAATCGTGAGGCGGAGCAGCGCATTCATTTTCCGGGGGCAAAAAACCTCGGGCTGGAGCGCGAGCAACTGGAGGCGATGATCACTCACGCCGCCCACTACGCGGGCTGGCCAGTGGCTGCCAGTGCCTTTCGCGTGCTGGCGGAAGTTTGGCCTGTCGAAGAAGATTAAAAAGGCATAATGCTTGCGAGGGCTGCCCTTGAGTCAGTAGTCGTTGATTCACTGCAGCCCTCAACACATCAGTTTAGTGGGACAATTCAGCTTCCTTCAAAGGTTTTCACATCAAAGTACTCCCGCCACCCACTAATTTTACCGGCATTGTTAAACTCGATAATGCCGAGTACTGGCAGGGTTTTATGCGCGCCCTTTTGGGTCCAGCCATCGACGCGCTCGGTGACCACGGTGTTACCCGCCACCACTAATTTACACAGTTCAAAAGTCATATTCTCACCGCTTTTAAGAAAACCTTTTACCGCCTTCTGAATTTTTCCCGACCCGCTAACCGGCTTATAAGGGATGTTGTGGTAGATGGCATCCTCGGCAAAGGCCGCTGTAATCGCCGCCTCGTCAGCCCTTTCCCAGGCGGCGAAGAAGTCTCTGGTTAACTGCTCATTGCGCGTTAATATTTCATCACTTCCCGATACTGCTAAAGCTGTATTTGTCATTTTTATTAGCCTCTTTATGAGTTATGAATTTACTTGTTTATTCTTAAGTTATGTATCTTAAGTTATGAGAAACCGGAAAAAAGTATAGCCTCAATTTCACGCACCGAGATAAACCCGCCGCTAACGGCCTTTATACTCTGGCTCACGTTTTTCGAGAAAGGCTTTGCGGGCCTCGCGACCATCTTCTGATTTATCGAGAATACCCGAGGCATTGGCGGTCAGCTGCATGGTTGCCTCCATGCTGGTATCCATACTGGTGCGCATAATGCGTTTACTAATCCACTGCACTAGCGGTGGGCTTTTTATAATGCGAGCGCACAACTCTCGTGTCTTTTCTTCTAGCTCGTCACTGCTGTACAGATGATTTAACAGGCCCCAGCGATAGGCTTCATCCGCTTCGAGAAAGCCGCCGGTATAAAATAATTCCAGCGCCCTGCCCATGCCGACAATGCGCGGCAATAAATAAAGCGCGCCGTTTTCGGCTATCTGACCCACATTTTGATAGGTAAAAAAGCGGGTGTTTTCACAACCCAGGCGAATATCGCAATGCAGTGCCATATCCAGTCCTGCGCCCACGGCAGCGCCATTGAGCATGGCAATAGTGGGCTTGCGAATATTGGAGATATTGCGAAATAGCGGGGTAAAGTGCTCGCTGAAATGTTGGCGACTGCCATCCACCCCGGGGTCACTCAGTTGTTCAATGGCCTTTGATTTCATATCGGCACCGGCACAAAAAGCTTTGCCGAGGCCAGTGAGTACGATGACGCGAATATTGGGATCGGCATCACCAGCGCGCATATACTCGCCCACCTTAGCCATCGTTGAGTCTGCGCCAGCCAGGCCGTAGAGGGCATTGAGCCGCTCGGGGCGATTAAATTTTATCCATAAAATCCCGGACTCTTCCGGTTCATAGAGTAGATAGTCAACGAGATCTGGCCCCATGGTTTTATCCCTTTGATTAGTCTTATTTTCATTAATATTATGTGGTGGCAGTCTGTGTTTTTAATCGCCACAGCAGTGCTTACCCAGCTGTGGCGATTAACAGATTTTACAATCCGGCCTTTTTCAGGGCCGCACAGTTTTCTGACCAGTCGTAACCCGCCATCAATCGCTCGTTGCGCTTGATAATAAATTTGCGCATATTCGGGTCGGTGAAAATATAGGGCTGGTCTTCGAGTATCGCTTCAAGCACCTGCTCACCAACAATATCGGGATCGAGACCCTTGCCAAGCATTTCCTCGTTGGCATCAATATCGCGAGCCTCTCTAGCGCCGCCGTAACGCTCCTGGCGATTGCGGGTACCACTGGCAATATTGGTGGCGACGACACCGGGGCAGAGAACCGAGACGCCCAGATTGTCTTCGCGATGCTCTTCCATCATGGTTTCCATAATCGTTACCACGGCAAATTTAGTGGCGTTGTAGGGGCCCATATAACGGAAGCTAACCATGCCGGCCATGGATGCGGTGCTCATCACGTGGCCACCCTCACCGTGGGATTCGATAAGAGGCACGAAGGCCTGCAGGCCATAGATTACACCCCACAGGTTGACATCCATCACCCACTGCCAGTTTTCCATGGCGCATTTTTCGGACTTGCCGGTAACACCGATGCCGGCGTTATTACAAAGCACATGGACTTTGCCGAAGGCGGCAATCGTCGCATCGGCGGCGCCAAACACCGAGTCTCTATCGGCGACATCGACTTTGACACCGGCGGCATCAATACCTCTTTCTTTTAAATCGGCAACGGCGCTATCCAGTGCCTCTTGTTCAATATCACCAATCATCACTTTCATGCCCGCAGCACCGAAGGCTCGGGCCATGCCCAGACCCATGCCGCTGGCGCCACCGGTAATAAAGGCAACCTTACCTGTTACATCTTGCATATCTTAATACCCTTAATTATTAGTGCACGAAGCTTAAACGACGTATTGCCACATTACTATGAATACAGATGATAGCTACATGCTATCGACAGCTTCTTTAAAACGTCGTGCCACATCGATATGTTGATCTGAGCTTAAGCCTCCATACATGGTCCAGCAGGCCAGATGAGTTGCGCCCAAATCCTGCCAGGCAGCTATTTCCTCACACCACTCATCCGCTGAGCGCAGAAGCATGTCTTCAGGTTTTTGATTCCAGCCCGCCTGTATATCTGCATTGTTAACGGTGATCCAGGCCTCTATGCCAATGTCAGCCGGATCACGGTCGGCTTCTTCGGCGTATTGGCGCAACTTTCCAATCAGGTGTTTCCCCGTGTCATCCGGTTTAAAAAAGGCAAACCAGCCGTCGCCGATGCGGGCAATGCGCCTGATCATAGGATCAGCCCAACCGCCCATCCAAATAGGTAGCGGCTGCTGCACGGGCAAGGGGTTGATGCCTGCATCAATAATGGTGTCCCACTTGCCCTCAAAAGTGACCAGCTCATTACTCCACAACTGGCGAAGTAGCTCGATCTGCTCCTCAACCCGGCGGCCCCGAGTGCTAAAGTCTTGTCCCAGAGCCTGATATTCAACCTGATTCCAGCCTATACCAATACCCAGCCGCAGCCTGCCACCACTGAGCACATCCACCTCCGCTGCCTGCTTGGCGAGCAAAGCAGTTTGCCGCTGTGGGGCAATAACAATACCGGTTGCCAGCTCGATTTTTTGGGTCACTGCAGCCAGATAGCCCATCAGAACAAAAGGTTCGTGAAACTGAAATTCGTGGGTATAGGGCCCCCATAATTCATGCTTACTGGGATCTGCACCCAGTACATGGTCAAACACCACCAAATGGTCATAGCCGATATCTTCTATCGCCTGGGCATAATCACGAATCACTACCGGGTCGGTGCCAATTTCGGTAATCGGGAAAATCGCGCCTAATTTCATCGTCTTTCCTCTTTTAGTTATTTTCAAGATAGTCTAGTCTGTTTGTGGAATGCCACGTAAACATTATCAAAGAAATATAAAGTGGAAAAATGGTAGCTGCCCTAATTTCGGCAATGACTATATTAACGAAGAATTAACGACGCCGCCTGCCTGAGAATAAGTATAAAAAGATCAAAAAAATAGTGCGATTAAATACCAAACTGGCAAGGCACTGGCGAAAGAAATTCATGGAATGAAGACATCGCTACCTCTTGATCGGGGCTAAATCTCGGAATTGATCTCAGCATTGAACGAGTAATTAATTTAGCCATTGACCCCTGAACAAATAACTCAACCACCGAATCAACTTAAAGGAGTGTGACAAATGAAACTAGGACTTAGCCTTGGATATTCCGGCGCTCATTTAAAGCTGCCCGTAAAAACTGTACAACTTGCTGAAAAGCTTGGCTTTGACTCGGTGTGGACAGCCGAAGCCTATGGCTCAGACGCAATATCCCCACTCGGCTACCTTGCAGCCTGTACTGAGCGAATTCGACTCGGCGCAGGAATTCTACAAATCGCCGCACGCACACCGACTGCAGCCGCCATGGGCATGGCGACAATTGATGCATTGGCCGGTGGTAATAGAGCGATTTCCGGGCTGGGCATGTCGGGCCCACAAATCGTCGAAGGCTGGTATGGGCAACCCTGGGGCAAGCCCTACTGGCGTTTACGCGACTATGTCACCATTATGCGCAAAACATTCAAGCGCGAGGCCCCTGTCACCCACGAGGGGCGGGAAATATCACTGCCCTTTTCAGGTGTTGGCGCCCTTGGCATAGGCAAACCGCTGAAATCTATTCTTCATATGAACCCGGATATCCCTATCTGGCTAGGTACCGCGACAGAAACCAATGTGCGCCTGACAGCAGAAATTGCCGATGGCTGGTTACCGCTCAATTTTGTGCCGGGTAGTTTGAAAATATATGGGCCCTGGCTGGAAGAAGGTTTTACGCGGGCGGGCGGTGGTAAATCCTATAAAGATTTTGAAATTCAGCCGGGTATTTCCGTGCTCATTACAGCCGATATAAAATCGGCACTGGCTCGATTAAAACCCAACATCGCCCTTTACGTTGGAGGTATGGGGCACAAAGATAAAAATTTCCACAAAGATATGATGACACTACGTGGCTATGGCGATGAGGCAGCACGCATACAGGAGCTATACCTGGCCGGGCACAAAACCGAAGCAGCAGAAGCGGTGCCCGATGAATATTGTGACGAGGGTGCACTGGTCGGCAGCGCGGAAAGGATAGGCGAGCGCTATAAAGCCTGGGCTGATTCTGGTGCAACAGGACTCACCATCAGTACGCCACAGGACGAAGCGCTGGAGTTAATGGCTGATCTTGCCGGAACTCGTCCCTAAGCTATGAACAGCCATCATGATTTCATTAGGCAGTTTCAACGATTGAATCTGCCTCTTCATCTGGCACCACTAAATGCAACAAATTCGGGTATTAAAAAGCTAGAGAAATACAAAGAGCAACAAACAATACCGCCGATGTCGCCTGCCAAAATAACAGCGGGTTTGCTTCCAGTAACGCCGTATTATGACTCTGCGTATATTTTGGATTGGGCTTTTGTAATTCGTGTAAAAACTCTGAAACGTCGTCATAGCGGCGCTCTGGGTTGAAGCGCAGTCCCTTTTTCACCGCGCCATCAATCCAGATGGGTATTAAGGGATTAATGTCATAGCAGGGGATGTATTTGGTTTTCAAATAGGCCTTTGATGTACGGCATTCTTCAAGCTTGCCGCCAAAAGGTGCTTCGCCCGTGAGCATTTCATAAACGATAACAGCCAGGGAGAAAATATCGGATTGCACGGTGCTTTTTGCGTTTATCACCACTTCGGGTGCCGAATAGGACGCAGTACCCAGTATCCCCCCTCTTTCTAAGGGTGTGGCTATCTCGGCAATTCCCTGAATAAAACAGGAACCGAAATCGATAATTTTAATCTGTCCATTTTTGTCGATGAGTATGTTGCCCGGCTTAATATCCTGATGCAGGGTTTCTCTATTATGGAAAGCGCGTATGCCCTTAACCATTTGCTGCACCAGATAAATCACATCTTGCACAGCTGGCTTTGGATTTTCTTTTATCCAGCGCTCCAAAGTGATGCCATCAACATAATCGGTAAGGTAGTAAAGACAGCTCTTCGACCTGCCACCATCGATAACCTTCGCAACGTGAGGATTGTCGATGCGGCTGCCAATCCAGCTCTCCATCGCAAAGCGATCGATATAGCCGAGGTCATCATCGAAATTAATAGAGGGGGTTTTCATGCAATAACGGGCGTCAGTATCGACGTCACTGACCAGGTAAACCTGGCTGCGATTACTCGCATGTAATTCTCGTTCGACACGATAACCATCTAGAATCATGCCCGGTTCAAGCAAGGGGGGAAAAGGTAGGGCCGACAACTTGCGGTTAACGTCATCAATAGTTTGGCGTGGAAAGTTATCAAGCCGTAAAATTTGGCAGCTTAAATTATCACCACTGCTATTTTCGAGGGCTATGGCAGTTAAAGCAGTACAACAATCTTCAAACTTTTGTTCCGATGGCTCGCCGACGAGGCTACGCAAAGCGGTGCGAATATCCCGGTCTTTGACAAAGTCGTGGATGCCATCGGTACTTAAAAAGAAAATATCGCCAATGTCTAAATCGACACTGCGATAATCGACATCGAGTTTGACATCAAGCCCCATGGCCCGTGCTAAATACGATTGGTCATCGCTAATAAATGTGGTGTGGTCACGGGTGAGTTGCTCAAGATCATTGTCGCGCAAACGGTAAATGCGTGAATCGCCGACATGAAAAATATGTGCCGCCTGCGATTTGAAAATGACAGTACTAAAGGTGCTGACATAGCCTTTTTGGGCATCGCAATAACTCCGCCCCTGGCCAAACAACCAGCGATTGAGCGCGGTTAAAACTTGCGTCGTTGATTTTTTTACACCCCAGCTATCGGGCGTGGAGTAATAGTCAGAAAGAAAATTGTGGACGCAGGTTTCACTCGCTTCCTTGCCCGCCTCTGCGGCACTGACACCATCGGCAATTACCGCGACAGCGCCTTTATTGGTTAGTGTCAGCCCCTGCGGAATGCGAATGCCGATAGCATCCTCATTTTCAGGTTTGACACCCGCCACCGAGTGCTGGGCGATGGTGAAGCTTAGGTGGGCTACCGACTGATCTGACATTTGACCTCGCTAGTTTCTACACGTAATTTCAGCTGCTAATTAGTGAACCTCAATCAGCTGCACGGTGCCATCGGGCATGATTTCAGCCATTGTACCTTTGGGCTCATCGAGAAACATGGCGCAAAACATGGCGAAGGCAATGCCCCCGGCAATGGTTAAAAAGAACACCGAGGGTGAGACAAGAGAAAATACGGTGAGGAAGACAACCGCGCCAATATTGCCGTAGGCGCCGACCATGCCGGCAATTTGTCCGGTTAGGCGTCGCTTGATCAGGGGCACCACGGCGAACACACAACCGGCCGCAGAGCCGAGAAAGAAAGAACAAAACATCATCGCGGCTACTGCCAGTGCGATAGGCCAGTCAGCCGTGATTTGTGACATAAGAAAGAAGCCAACAGCCGCGCCACCCAGCAAAATCACCAGCGAACCCTTACGCCCAAATTTGTCGCTAATAAAGCCACCGGAGGGACAGGAAAAAACATCGATAACGGCAAAACAGGCGCCAAACAAACCCGCCAGTGCAACGGGAATAAGGAAAGTGTCTTTAAAAAACAGGGGCAACATGGATACCACCGCCAACTCGGCACCAAAGGTAACCGCGTAGGCAACGCTTAAAATAGCCACTTGCTTAAAATTGTACTGCATTAACTCATCAACAGGGTGCTCAAAAATCTCATGGTTAACCTTGTACAGATGATGGGTTTGAAACAAATACAGGGCAATTAACAATCCATAAATGATGGTTGAGGCTGTCTCACCCAGCAGGCCCAGCACTGTCACCTTCCAGGTCAGCACGGCCAGAGCGCCGAACATGGGTAGGTTCATCAATACGCAGAAGTAAAAATCGCGCTTGCTGGTGACTTCCAGGCCACCGCCTTTCTTCGGCTTAAAGTAGGTGGAACCGGCGGGCGTATCTCGCACAGCACGGTAGTAAAACACGGAGAAAACCAGCGCAATAACACCGGTAATAGCCGACGCATAGCGCCAGCCATCGTCACCACCAAACATAATGGCCAGTGTCGGCAAGGTGACAGCCGCCACAGCGGAGCCGACATTACCCATGCCCTTGTAAATACCTTCGGCGAGGCCCAATTGCTTGGCCGGATACCACTCGCTGATCATGCGAATACCGATCACAAAGCCGGCGCCAGCAAAGCCCAGCAAAAAACGCGATAAGGCCAGCATTTCAAAGCTGTTTGCCATGGCAAAGAAGAAACACAGCCCCGCCGTCGCCACCAACATGGCGGTGTAGGTTTTTCGCGGCCCGTAGTGGTCGACCAGCATGCCGGTGACAATGCGCGCGGGAATGGCCAGGGCGACGTTGAGAATCAACAGCGTTTTAATTTGTTGATCACTGAGGCCCATCGACTCCTGAATCAACGCCAGCAGAGGCGCATGGTTGAACCAGACCAGGAAGGTGACAAAGAAAGCCATCCACGTCATGTGCAGAATTTTGGACTTTCCGCTAAATGACAGAAAACTGCCTCTAAATGTCGTCTCACTCATGGAGCTGCTCCGTAATCCGTTAATATCGTGTGCGCAATGCACTGGCAGCTAACTAGGCAATTATTAGGCCATATATCGAGCCCTATAAAAACGACGGCAGGTAAGCACCGTGGTGCACCATTTGCAGGCTTACGCCCTACCATGGGTATCTACGCACCAAGATGTGTACAGACCTTGGGGCAACACGCACCAAATACGCTCACAATGCACAAGCCCGGCTATAGCGCTGCACCACTTATGGCTGGCAGCACGGGCAGGCATCACACGGGCCAGGGTTTATTTGTCGCTTATACATTTGTCCCTTATACAAAGGAGCTTTATCAGTACTCTTTGTTAAGGGCACAAGTTCTTAGGCAGCCCTGCTGACTAGACTATATTTAAGCGAATAAGGCGATATTTTGGAGGACAGGGCAATGACTATGGCTTACAGCGTGCAGCAACATTTACACAAAGTGGGGGTCGATTATGATCTCCTGGCCCACCCACACTCTCACTCCAGCTTGCACACGGCACACTTGGCACATGTACCGGCACGCGAGGTGGTTAAAGCGGTGCTCTGCCACGATGGCGATAATTATCTACTCTGTGTCATTCCCGCATCTCATCGCATCGTCTTTCACTGGCTCAATAAAATGATGAATGGACAGTATCAACTGGCCAAAGAAAATGAGCTAAAAAGTGTGTTTGATGATTGTGAACTCGGCGCGGTACCAGCACTGGGGCAGATTTATGGCTTTCATGTGGTCTGGGATGACTGCCTACAGGAGACTGACAGCGTCTATCTCGAAAGCGGCGACCACGAGCATTTAATCCACCTCAATCACGGCGCCTTTATGCAGTTAATGGGACTGCAGGAGCACATGACGATTAGCTGTCCCGAAGAGGAGTACGCCGACCAGTTGAAAATGTAAGTTGTAGTCCCACGTATCAAAGCCTCTCCATTTCGCGGCACAGAGCATCATCTTCTAGCTTGATCGAGAGGCTTGTCCCGCCCCTGCTGCTTGTCATTAGCAAAGCTTGTCACACCTTAAGTTTGCCAATTTTCAGCGATCCTTAGCCAAGTCATAAGACTCAACCCACACCCTGCCCGGCTTTTTCTACCAATCTTTTGTTTAAATACCGCTAGCTTGCCTTTATTCTTAAGCTAGCCACGAGCCAAAAAAACAAATAATACTGCTCACCCGCCATCATTTAGCGCCGAATAATGTAGCGTCGATAAATATAGCGTCGATAAATAGTGTGCAGCTCCTCATCTAACGTCTGGAGATATTGCCATGCAAACCCAACTGGCCAAAAAACTCGGCATTGATTTTCCGATATTTGCCTTCACACACTGTCGCGATGTGGTTGCGGCAGTGACCAATGCCGGTGGTATCGGTGTACTGGGTGCCACAGGCTTTAGCCCTGAACAACTGCATATAGAGCTGGACTGGATTGACGACAAAGTCGGCGACCGCCCCTACGGTGTCGATGTCATTATCCCCCGCCGCTTTGAAGGCCGCGGTGAGCGCGATATCGAGAAACAGCGGGCACTGGTGCGCGCCGCTATCCCCCAGGGCCACCGCGATTTCGCCCGCAAATTGCTGGACGATGCCGGTGTGCCCGCCCTGCCTCCGGGCAAAAAACTGGAAGACAGGTTGTCGATGACCGATGCCGTCTCCGCCCCCCTCGTCGATGTGGCCCTGAGTCATAAAAACTGCAAGTTAATCGCCAATGCCCTGGGCACCCCGCCTGATGATGTGATTAAACAGGTGCAGGATGCTGGCGTATTAATCGGCGCTCTGTGTGGCTCGCCCCGGCATGCGCAATATCATGTCGATGCGGGCCTCGATTTTATTATCGCCCAGGGTGGTGAAGGTGGTGGGCACACCGGCACCATTGGCAGCATGGTGTTATGGCCGCAGGTGGTGGCCATCGCCGGGGATATTCCGGTACTGGCGGCCGGTGGTATTGGCAGCGGCCAACAAATGGCTGCGGCATTGGCCCTCGGTGCGCAGGGCGTGTGGTGTGGCTCGATCTGGCTAACCACCATTGAAGCCGAGACCTCCGAGGCCGCGAAAGAGGCGATGTTCACGGCCACCTCTGCCGACACCGTTCGCTCCTCTTCATTTACCGGCAAACCAGTGCGCATGCTGCGCAATAAATGGACGGAGGCCTGGGACGCGCCGGGTAATCCGGCATCCCTCGGCGCACCCATGCAAATGATGATGGCCGGAGAATCTGTGGTGCGCATGAACCGTCACCCTGACAAATTTCAGGATTATTTCTTTAACCCCGTCGGGCAGATCGTCGGCGCCATGAACAGCAGCATCAGCGCACGCGATCAAATGACCGAGCTGGTGAATGGCTACCTCGAAGCCTGCGAATTACTCAGCCAGCTATTACCCGAGTAGCTATTTGACATGTACTATTTCACATGTGGTATTTTTTCAAACAATCAGGAAGCGACAAGCAAGCCTTGCCTTATAGGGCTATTTACTGGTCAAATCCCCAACACTTTTTTAGCGTGCGTCGCTTAAGACGCGCAACAAAGTCAATCACACAATAAATGGAGATAACTATGAACAGAGGACATGCACTGGTAACTGGCGCCATCGGCGGACTGGGAACTGCAATCGTAAAACGGCTCATCGCCGCAGGTATTCCGGTCATCGGCACCGATCGTAGGGTGACCGATATCGACCCGTGGATAGAGGCCGAACTCAACGACGAGGAGCGCGCCATGTTTACCGGCTATCCCCTCGACGTTGCCAAGGAAGAGCAGGCCGACGCGCTGGCGAAAAAATTCAAGGATGAAGGCATCCACATCGCCTACCTGATTAACAACGCCGGCATTCAAGGCAACGCTAAGCCCTGGGAGCTGGATTCAAAAACCTGGGATAGAGTGATGAAGGTCAACGCCAACGGCACCTTTTATTTGACCCGTGCTTTTAGTGAAGCGATGGTCGAAAAAGGCTTTGGCCGCGTGGTCAATTTCGCCTCCCTCTACGCCTACCACCCCGGCGTTGGTCAGTCGCCCTATGCTGCGGCAAAAGCTGCTGTCACGGGTTATACCCGCTCGGTGGCACTGGATCTTGCCAAACATGGCGTTACCGTTAATGCCATCGCCCCAGGCATTATCTGGCACGAGCGTCTGCGTGGAGTACTACCCCAGGAAGAGTACGAAAAAATGGCGGCTAAAGTGCCCGCCGAACGGATGGGCAGGCCCGAAGAAATTGCCGGGGCAGTTAACTTTTTCTGCTCGGAAGAATCTTCTTATGTCACTGGCCAAACTCTGCACGTTAACGGCGGTCTTTACTTACCGGGTTAATTTTTTGCCTTAACTTAACTCCGCACCCCGGCCGGACGCGTGTAACTATCGAGCACATTAATATAGTTAGCGCGCTCGTAAGCGCCGGGGTCAATGGCATGGCGCTGACTGACACTACCTTTGAGTTGCTCTACCGATTCATATTCACGCAACTCAAGCCAGCGCTCTAGCCCTGCCAACACAGTGGCAATATGCCCGTGGCCCTGCTGCAATAAAGCACTGCACATATGCGTCACATCGGCACCGGCCAATAATGCTTTGAGCACGTCCTCGCTAGTATGAAAGCCACCGGTAACGCCGATGGAGCAATTCACCTGACTGCGCAAAATTGCCGTCCAACGAATTCTCGACAGAGCCTCTTGCGAAGTCGATAACTCAAGTTTGGGCAGCACTTCAAGTGTGTCGAGATCAATATCCGGCTGATAAAAACGATTAAACAGACCGACACCTTTGGCGCCGACCGCTTCTATGCGTTTTACCATATTGGCCAGAGCGCTGAACTGCTCGCACAACTTTACCGTAACCGGTATTGAAACCTGGGCCAGCACCGCTTGAATCACTGCGATATAACGATCCTCGACCTGCTGGGCTGTTTCATTACTGCCTGCGGCGATGTAATAAATATTCAACTCCAGCGCATCCGCACCCGCCTGTTCAAGCTCGTGGGCGTACTCGACCCAGCCACCGGCCGTGGTGCCATTGAGGCTGGCAATTAGCGGAATATCCAGCCCTGCCTGCAAACGCTGCAGTTGCTCAAGGTACTCATCCTGATAACCCAAGTAGTCATCGGGCAGGGGATGAAAACCCTCGGCCTCCGCGTGACCAATAGACTGCTGGTGAAAAAAGCGTTCGAGGTGTTCGCCTTCGTGCTGAATTTTTTCTTCAAACAGCGAATGCATAATTAGCCCTGCGGCACCGGCGTCCTGCAATTGCAGTGCACTGGCCACACTATTACTGAAGGGCGAGGCAGAGGGCACGATGGGGTTTTTCAAATTTAAACCAAGATACTTTGTACTTAAATCGATCATTATTTCGCCTCCTCCTGTTGACTCGCCGTCCCGGCTTTTAGCGCCGCGACACTTGTCCCATCGCTCCAGTCGAGTTCAGCCAGTTGTTGGTAATAATTAAAACGGTGGTTCACATCACGCTGTGCCTGAGCGAGAAAAGCTTCGGCGTTTTCTGGGTGGGTGTGCCAGAGCATACTAAAGCGGGTTTCGCTTTCCACAAACTCGCGATAGGGAATACTCGGTGCTTTTGAGTCGAGGTGTAGTGGGTTTTTACCCTGTGCAATTTTACTCGGGTCAAAACGAAATAGTGGCCAGTGCCCACTTTTCACTGCCAGATCCTGCTGACGGTGATTGTTCGATAAATCAACACCGTGGGCGATGCAGGGTGAGTAGGCAATAATGATTGATGGCCCCGGGTGAGCCTCGGCTTCGAGAAAGGCATGTAAGGTCTGAGTATCTTTAGCGCCATAAGCCACATGGGCGACATAGACATTGCCATAATCCATTGCCAGTAGCGCCAGATCTTTTTTCGCCGTGGCTTTACCGCCGGAAGAAAACTTGGCCACTGCGCCCAGGGGGGTTGCCTTCGAAGTTTGGCCGCCAGTATTGGAATAGACCTCTGTATCTAGCACCAAAATATTAACGTCGCGCCCGCTGGCCAGCACATGGTCGAGGCCACCGTAACCGATGTCGTAGGCCCAGCCGTCACCGCCGATAATCCAGACACTTCTGCGACAGAGGTTTTCGGCGAGATTACTCAGGCGACCGGCCCTCGGATCGTCGAGTCCCGCCAGTTGTTGCCGTAAAAGCTCAAGCCGCTGGCGCTGCTCATAGATGCCCGTTTCATCGGCTTCATCCGCCGTCAAAATCTCTTCGACCAATGTTGCGTCGAGCTGGCCTTTAAGAAGCGTTAATAATTCAGTCGCCTGCTCTCGATGTTTGTCCACGGCGACACGCATACCCAGGCCAAATTCCGCATTGTCTTCAAACAGGGAATTATTCCATGCCGGGCCTCGGCCATCGGCATTGGTAGTCCACGGGGTGGTAGGCAGATTACCGCCATAAATGGAGGAGCAACCCGTGGCGTTCGCCACCATCATCCGGTCGCCAAATAATTGCGTGGCCAGCTTTAAATAAGGGGTTTCTCCACAACCGACACAGGCACCGGAAAATTCAAACAGCGGTTCAAGCAGCATCGAGCCTGGAATGGTCGAGGTTTTTAATTGCCGCCTGTCGTACTCGGGGAGCTGCAAAAAGAAATTCCAGTTTTCAACTTCCTGCTCCCTGAGTGCGGGCTGGGGTGCCATGTTTAAAGCTTTGCGGCTGACATTGCTTTTATCGCGAATGGGGCAAATATCGACACACAAAGTGCAGCCGGTGCAGTCCTCCGGCGCCACCTGATAAATAATGTGCGTACCTTCGGGATAATCCTTGCTGCGTGTCGGCGCGTGTTTAAAACTGGCGGGGGCATTTTGGAGTTCAGCCTCGTTAACGACTTTGCTGCGAATTGCCCCGTGGGGACAAACCATCGGGCATTTGCCGCACTGGGTACAAAGCACTTCGTCCAGCACCGGAATTTCCAGCGCCAGATTACGCTTTTCATAAGCGGCGGTACCCAGCGGAAATGTGCCATCGGCTGGCAACTGGCTAACCGGGATAAGATCACCCCGCCCGGCAATAATTTCACCCGTCACTCGTTTAACAAAGTCGGGGGCATTGTGTGGCACCGTAGCTGGGATGACATAGCTTGCAGAGACAGCGTCGGGAACCGCGACTTGATGAAGACAGGCCAGGGTTTCATCAATCGCCTTGAAATTAAGTTCGACAATGCGCCGACCCCTTTTTCCATAGGTTTTTTCCACCGCCTGTTTAATTGCCGCTATCGCCTGAGCCTGCGGCAAGATGCCAGAAATCGCAAAAAAGCAGGCCTGCATAACCGTATTAATGCGCTTGCCCATGGCGGCGCGTTCGGCAACAGCCAGCGCATCAATCACATAAAAAGTAATTTTTTTGTCGATAATTTGCTGCTGCATTTTTTTCGGTAAAGTGTGCCAAACCTGACCTGGCGGCTCGGCTGAGTTGAGCAGGAACACCGCACCCTGTGCAGCCTTGTCGAGCATGTTGTAGCGCTGGAGAAATACTGGCTGGTGACAGGCAATAAAGTTTGCGTCATTGTCATCAATCAAATAGCTGGAACGAATAGCAGTGCTGCCAAAGCGCAAGTGGGAAATGGTCACCGCCCCCGCTTTTTTAGAGTCGTAAACAAAATAACCCTGAGCGTGTAGCTCTGTACTTTCGCCAATAATTTTAATGGTGTTTTTATTGGCACCGACTGTGCCGTCACTACCCAAACCATAAAACAAAGCCTGGAAGTTGTTACTGTGGGCGTCGGTGCGAAAGTCAGCGTCCCAACTCAGACTCGTGCCGCTGACATCGTCGTGAATACCAATGGTGAACTGGTTTTTTGGGCGCTCGTGTTTTAGCTCATCGAATACTGCTTTGATCATCGCCGGGTTAAATTCCTTTGACGACAAACCGTAGCGGCCACCCGTGACTACGGGCATTTTCGTAAAGCGAGCATCACCACTGCAAAAATCCTGAGCGATAGCGCTAATCACGTCTTTATAGAGTGGTTCGCCATCGGCCCCCGGTTCTTTGGTGCGGTCGAGTACCGCTATTTTTTGTGTGCTACGCGGCAGTGCCGCCACCAGCGCCGCACTGTCGAAGGGGCGATATAAGCGAACCTTTAACAGGCCCACGGACTCGCCCTGCCGCGTCAGGTAATCTACCGTTTCATCAGCCGCCTCGGCACCGGAACCCATTAAGATAATCACTCGCTCGGCCTGCTCATCACCAACATAATCAAACAGGCGATATTGGCGACCGGTCAGTGCCGCGAAGGTGTCCATGGTTTGCTGCACGATACCTGGCGCTGCTGCGTAATAGGGGTTAACCGCTTCGCGGGCCTGAAAATAGACATCGGGGTTTTGTGAGCTGCCACGCAGCACCGGGCGCTCCGGGGAAAGACCGCGCAGGCGATGGGCCTCAATGGCCTCCTCATCGAGCAGTGCGCGCACCGTTTGCTCGGGGATGGCCTTAATTTTTGCCACTTCATGGGAAGTGCGAAAACCGTCAAAGAAATGCAGCATTGGCAGCCGCGCCTTTAGTGTTACCGCCTGGGCAATAAGCGCGAAATCCATCACCTCCTGCGGGCAATTTGAAGCCAACATGCCAAAGCCGGTGGCCCGAGCAGCCATTACATCGCTGTGATCACCAAAAATAGACAGGGCCTGACAGGCCAGTGAGCGTGCGGCAATATGAAACACCGTCGGCGTTAACTCGCCGGCTATTTTGTACATATTGGGCAACATTAAAAGCAGGCCCTGGGAGGCGGTAAAGGTGGTGGTCAGCGCACCACTTTGCAAAGCGCCGTGAATAGCACCGGCGGCACCACCTTCGCTTTGCATCTCTATAACGGCAGGTACGGTGCCCCAAAGGTTGCACTGCCCCCGCGACGACCACTCATCCGCCCACTCTCCCATTGGCGAGGCGGGTGTAATCGGGTAAATGGCGATCACTTCATTACAGAGGTGGGCGATGATGGCGGCGGCCTGGTTGCCGTCGATAGTCATTAATTCACTCGCTGTCGTGTTAATGGTTTCAGCTTGCGCTTCACTACCCGCCGGCTTTACATCCATTGGCAAAACTCCATAGCGTTTTTTTAATAGACTGGTGATTTTTTTATAATAGGCTGGTGCGGAAAAACCACAGTTGATATAAGTCACTTATCGTTTCAGTGTCGATTAAAACACAGTAAAGATGAGCATAATCCGTGGCATCGAAAATACCGTTAACACACTGGCTCAAGTGAGTTAACGCACGGCAACCCGCCACCCCGCTTGCTGGCTACGAAAAACAGTTCATAACAATAGTAAAAGCCCCACTACCGACAAAATCATGCCCGAGTGTGCGTCCAACTGACAATGAATGTATCCCGACAATGTAATGCTCAGGGTAAAAATAAAATGGCGACAAACTTGATGCTTACAGCCGTAATGACTAATGAATAGTACTGTTTTGAAAAGACGTACAAGTCACAACTTGTATTCGCTAATGATACTAGGCTATAAATAAATACAGTTGCTCAAAACCCTTTTCAATTAGATATTGAAGTCAACTAAAAACCATAATAAATAACGAAGGGAACGATCATGGCAACAAAAACCAGTGCTGCACCTCTCTCCTTCACCGAAAGCGTTAATCACATGGCGGATCGTGCCTTTGAGGTACTGGCTATTGACCCCGGTATCGCCAGTGCCATAAAGGCCTGTACGGCGACACTGGAAGTAAACTTCCCGGTTGAAATCAATGGTCAGATAGAGGTGTTCACTGGCTGGCGTTCGGTGCACAGCAGCCATCGACTACCGGCAAAAGGGGGGATTCGCTATGCGACTATTGTCAATCAGGACGAGGTGGAGGCACTTGCCGCGTTAATGACTTACAAATGCGCCATTGTCGATGTGCCCTTCGGCGGTTCCAAAGGTGGGCTATTGATAGACCCTTCTAAATACAGTCGCGATGATATGCAAAAAATTACCCGGCGTTTTGCGCGGGAGCTGATACGCAAGGGTTTCCTCAGCCCGGCAACGAATGTGCCCGCTCCCGACATGGGCACCGGTGAGCGTGAGATGGCCTGGATTGCCGACACCTACAAGCACCTGCACCCCGAGGATGTTAACTATGCTGGCTGCGTCACTGGCAAGCCGGTGGCCCATGGCGGTATCCGCGGCCGCGCTGAGGCTACCGGGCGCGGGGTGGTTTATGTGATGCGAGAATTTTTCCGCCACCCCGACTGTGTTAGCGCTGCGGGTTTTGAGGGCAGCCTGAGTGGTAAGCGGATAATCGTACAGGGCCTGGGCAACGTCGGTTTCCACGCCGCGAAATTGCTGCAGGAAGAAGATGACTGCCTGATTACTGCCATCATCGAGCGTGATGGTGCTCTGGTTGACCCCAGCGGTCTTAATATTCAGGCCATTCGCGACTACATTGTCGAGCATAAAACCATTGAGGGTTATCCCGATGCCACATTGTGCGCCGATGGTAAAAGTGTACTCACCATGGATTGCGATATTCTAATTCCTGCGGCCATGGAGGGGCAGATCACAGCCGATAACGCCGCAGATATTAAAGCCGCCTTAATTGTCGAGGCGGCCAACGGCCCGGTTACCTTTGAGGCCGATGAAATACTGCGCCAACGCGGCATTGCAATTTTGCCCGATGCCTATGTCAATGCCGGTGGTGTCACGGTTTCCTATTTCGAGTGGGTGCGCAACCTCGCCCATATTCGCTTTGGCCGTATGGAGCGACGCTACGATGAAATGCGCGGTGGCCATATGCTCAACGCCATTCAAAGCATGACCGAGCAGCCCATCCCCGAGTGGATACAGAAAGAACTGGTGCAGGGAGCCGACGAGCTAGACCTGGTCCGTTCGGGGCTAGATGACACCATGAGAGTTGCCTTCCAGCAGATAAAAGCGGTGCTGGATAGTAATAGTAAAGTCAACGACTACCGCACCGCGTCCTATGTCGTCGCCATCGACAAAATATCCCGCTCCTATCTGGATATCGGCGTTTATTGAGGCCACTAGCAATCAGTATCAAAAGCTCTGTTCGTTTTTAACAACAGGGGCTAAGTAAAAGGAGACAAGCGAAAGAGGGATTTCAACTAAAGGGGCTTTAAACCCATGCCCATCCCTACTATGCTGCTCATTCAACCAGAAGCTAAGGGCTAGCTATGACGACTGCAACCTCCACCTCCGGCTTACTTTGCCGTCAACTGTTTGACCGAGACAGCTTCACCTACACCTACCTACTGGTCGACACCGCAACACACGAGGGTGCTCTGGTTGACCCGGTGATGGAGCAGTTTGATCGTGATTTGCAATATATTGAAGAGCTCGGCATTGAACTGCTCTACGTTCTCGAAACCCACGCCCACGCCGACCACATTACATCGGCCGGTTTACTGCGCCAAAAAACCGGGGCCAAAATCGTCTTTAGTGAGTCAGCAGGTATAGAGGCCATCGACATTGCCTTAATTGATGGCGACGAATTAAAGCTCGGCAACTACAGCATAAAAGCGATAGCCACTCCCGGTCACACCAGTGGCTGTATGAGTTACTACATCGATGACAAAGTGTTCACCGGCGACACACTGTTAGTTCGCGGCTGCGGCAGGACCGATTTCCAGCAAGGCGATGCCCAGATGCTCTACGACAATGTAACCAGCAAACTATTCACCCTGCCCGATGACACCATCGTCTACCCCGCCCACGACTACAAGGGCAGAACCAGCTCGAGTATTGGCGAAGAAAAGCGCTGGAACCCTCGTCTCGGCGGTGGGCAAAACGCCAGTGGCTTTATCGATATTATGGACAACCTCAACCTCGATATGCCGAAAAAGATCAACGAAGCTGTTCCCGCCAATGTCAATGTTGGCGTCGATTACAATCCACGGCGCTATGTGCACGAAGATTTTTCCATGAGTGACTTGCATACCGCCTGGCAGCAATTGGGTGACAATGAGGCCATCGTCGACAATCGCCGGGCCGAAGAATTTGCCGAGGGCCATGTACCTGGCAGTATCAACCTCCCGCTGGGCAGTGAAGGTGATCGCGCCGATGAACTGAAGGCCTATGACAAAGTGTATATGTACTGCCGCTCGGGGCGGCGGGCACAAACGGCACTGACCAATTTATCACTGATCGGTGTCGACAATCTGGTCTGTGTCAGCCACACAGGCATGCCCAACTGGATTGCCGCAGGCTACCCGGTGGAGGGCTAAGCTCGGCTACGGTTACGGTTAAGCTGGGCTATTAAGCCTGACTACTGTCACAGTATCCCCTCAACACAAGTGTACAAAAAAGGGCGGCCAAGTGGCTGCCCTTTTTATTTGTGCTTAAATTATTTGTGCTTAAATCATTAGTGTTAGCGCTTAAGGTTTTACACGTAAACTAAAAATCTAACAGAGAGCTCACTCAACAAGTACTAGTCTCTGCCGCTGCAGCAAAGTTACTCATCGAGAGCATCCGACTGCTCTACTTTTGCCTCACCGGCTGCCTTCTCTGCATCCGGATCACCGAGTAATTGCAGGCGAATATTGCCCTCAATTTCATTGGCAATTTCGGGGTGCTCGCGCAGATAGGCACAGGAGTTGAATTTGCCCTGGCCAATTTTATCCCCTTTATAGGAATACCAGGCTCCCGCTTTATCGACAAAACCACACTTTACACCGAGGTCGATAATTTCGCCGGGGCGGTTAATGCCAATGCCATACAGAATTTGAAACTCGGACTGACGAAACGGCGGCGCCACTTTGTTTTTCACCACTTTAACGCGGGTTTCATTGCCGATAATTTCATCGCCGTCTTTGACCGCGCCAATGCGGCGGATGTCTAAACGCACGGAGGAATAAAATTTCAGCGCGTTACCACCGGTAGTGGTCTCCGGGCTGCCAAACATAACACCAATTTTCATGCGAATCTGGTTGATGAAAATCACCAGACAGTTGGAGTTTTTAATATTACCGGTCAATTTACGCAGCGCCTGAGACATGAGACGAGCCTGCAAACCCACGTGGGTATCACCCATATCACCTTCAATTTCGGCCCGTGGCGTCAAGGCTGCTACCGAGTCGATCACCAGTACATCAATCGCGCCCGAGCGCACCAGCATATCGGTGACTTCCAGCGCTTGCTCACCGGTATCGGGCTGGGACAACATCAAGTCGTCGACGTTGACACCGAGCTTTTCGGCATAAGTCGGGTCCAGGGCATGCTCAGCATCGATAAACGCACAGGTGCCGCCCTGCTTTTGTGCCTCGGCAATCACCGACAGCGTCAACGTGGTTTTGCCCGAAGACTCTGGGCCATAAATTTCGACCACTCGCCCCTGTGGCAGACCACCAATGCCCAAAGCAATATCGAGACCCAGGGAACCGGTGGAGATGCTGGGTATACCAACATGCTCCTTATCCCCCATACGCATTACAGTGCCCTTGCCAAATTGTCGTTCAATTTGGCTCAGCGCCGCCTGTAATGCTTTTTCCTTATTGGGATCCATCGACATCGAACTGTACCTCTCTTACCAAGTGTAATTTGCCATCTATTGGCGCCATCGTAGCAGGGCTCAGCCCAGCATCCAAGACGAGAGCCCAGCTTAAATGAAAAGCATTTCACTGTATAGCTATACAGTGAAATTTTGTACAAATAAACAAACGAAGAGTTGACGACGCAGGCACCAGGCGATAATTTGGCAAGCTGTCGAGGTGATGAAAATAAAAAACCTTCCCTCTCTATAGGCCTTAGCCCATCTTAGGAGCCGCACCATGAGTAACGATAGCATCAGAGCCTTTCAAATCGCCGTCAGCGATGAAGTACTTGCCGACTTAAAGCAGCGTTTGGCAAACACCCGCTGGCCAGAAAAAGAAACCGTCGACGATTGGTCCCAGGGCATCCCCCTGGCCTACACCCAGGAAGTTTGCGAGTACTGGCTCAATGACTACGACTGGCGCAGCCGCGAGGCTCTACTGAATCAATACGATCAATTCATCACCGAACTCGAAGGTGTTGATATCCACTTTATTCACGCCCGCTCGGCCCATGCCAATGCCCGGCCACTGCTGATGACCCACGGCTGGCCCGGCTCCATTGTCGAATTCCAGAAAGTCATCGGCCCTTTAATCGACCCCGAAGCCCATGGTGGCGATGCCGCCGACGCCTTTCACGTGGTTTGCCCCACACTGCCCGGCTACGGCTTTTCGGGCAAGCCTAGCGACCATGGATGGAATATTGAAAAGATTGCCGCAACCTGGAATAAGCTGATGCTGAGGCTCGGTTACGATTGCTATTTTGCCCAGGGTGGCGATTGGGGTGCGGCGGTGACTGCGGCCATCGGCATGCAAAATCTGGGTAACTGCCAGGGCATTCATCTCAATATGGTGATCGTCGAACCCGACCCTGCGACGATGGACGATCTAACACCGCTGGAGCAAAGCGCGCTGGCTGGTATGCAGTACTACGCCGATCACGACTCGGGTTATTCGAAGCAACAAAGCACGCGGCCACAAACTGTCGGCTATGGGCTGAGCGATTCACCCGTCGGCCAAATGGCCTGGATACTGGAAAAATACTGGGCCTGGATGGATTGCGATGGCCACCCGGAAAACGTACTCAGCAAAGATGAGCTGCTCGACAACATTATGCTCTACTGGTGTACGGCCAGCGCGGCCTCCTCTGCTCGCCTCTATTGGGAGAGCTTTAACGACCTGTCGCGGGACGAAGTGGTGCTGGCGACCGGCTGTAGCGTTTATCCGAAAGAAATCTTCCGCGCTTCCCGGCGCTGGGCAGAGCGACGTTTTAAGAATCTGATCCATTGGAATGAGCTGGATAAAGGCGGCCACTTTTCAGCCTTTGAAGTACCGGAAACCTTTATTAAAGAAGTGCGCAACTGCTTTCGCAGCCTGCGCTAAAGCGGTGTTATCAAGACCCGGTGGAAGGCCAATATTGACTCAAATCGACTAGTAGTACGTCATTAAAACCAAAAAGGCTGCATGAGTTTCCTCACACAGCCTTTTTGGTATATTTTTTGCTACTAGCCAGGCACTACTTTATTAGCACATGGGCCTTTTTGACCTTGGCCTTCTTCGTATTCTACAGGCTGACCATCGTTCAGTGTTGCAAAACCACCACCACTTTGAATCTCAGAATGATGAACAAAAAGATCTTTGCCGCCATCTTCAGGAGTAATAAAACCAAAGCCTTTATCCGCGTTGAACCACTTAACTGTACCTTTACTCATAACAACCTCATTAGATCACTGATTAACAATTGCAGAACTCTGCAGCCCCATTGTAACGATATAAACGCATTTAGTACGGGCGAATTTATTGCCAGGTGCAAGAAGTCTATAAAATCGCTTGTTCTCCCCTATCCTATGCGCTGTAAGTAACTCGCAAAAACCCAACCGTCGACAAAACCATCACCATCGCAATCAACTTCAGCCCAGTCACCGCTATGTTGGGTGACCGTCAGCTCCGCATCCTGAGGCAGGCTTGTACTTGCATCGAACTCCAGACCTGGGCCACCGCGTAAACGCAAACCACCTCTTGCGATGATCCGGTAACGATCGGGCTCTACAGGCGGCTCAATGCGCTGGGGCATGGCTTCATTGCTGGCTTCGGGAGCAGCACCATCGGCGCAAAGCCATAGCTCACCTTCAGCAGCGCGACGGCGTACCAGGCCAGCCAGTGTTCTTTTTTTGCCCGTCGCGGGATCAGTCGCCTTTACCCAGCGGCCAAGTTCCGTTGGCACAGCGTCATAATCGCCTCGGTTAAGCTTTTTCAACAAGGTGCTGACACCCAGGTTTCCCGCACCACAATTGAAGGCAAAGCTCGCCAGGGCTGCAAATTGATTGCCGGAAAGAGAGACACTGACTAGCCGCTCGACACTGGCGCAGGCAGATTCCATATCCGCACGCAGAAGTTCTTCTGCCCTCGCCTCGCTGATGCACTGGCTTTCGCCAACATCATGGCCCGTGTGACCATAACCGATGGTTAATACCCCTGCAGGGCAGATGTAAGCATCGCTGCGAAAGCCTTCAAAATCTTTGACCAGCTGAATACCGGCCGGGTTAATTTCTCGAGTCATCCTTATCTCCTAATAACGTGTTATTTATTTTGCGGGCTTTAATTTTCATTGGGTGCGAACAATACCTTACGCGCTTCATCGGCCATAACTTTGTGGACCGCTTTACTGGGGTGTATGCCATCCCAGAATAAAAATTGATTGGGTTTTTTGCAAACATAGGGCGGGATATTCGGCGTGATGCAGGGCATCTCAGTTTCACTGATGCCGAAGTCTTCAGGCTCGGCAAGAATTTCATTAAACAGGGCAAATAAATCCAGGGAGCGAATATCAATCGCCGGCAAAGCACTCAGACCCAGCTGCAAGCCGGTAAGACCGTCATTAAAACCAAGAGCTAGTTGCCTGGCTGCAAAAGCGGCGCCGGGAGCAACGCTGCCATCGAGGATTTGCACTGCGGGGGTTTGACCAAAATCGGGCGCATTGGCGATCAAAAATTGACGCCCGCCCACGGCATAAAGCGTCTGAATAGCATCACTTATATTGCTCAGTGCCGCGGTCAATATAGGCGCTGGATCATTCGGCAAATCGGCCAGTGCGTCTCGAAGGTCATTGCTACCAATGTCGAAAATAAACAAGGTCTCGTCACTGACCCGATGACCGCTACTCAGGTAGGCGCCCAGCTGATCCATTAAGTTAAAACGACAGGGCAGGTCCACCGCCCGCGCACCGCCGACCGCATAGTTTTGTGCTTTTTCACCCTCGTTTCGCAAAGCGGGGCGCAGGGTCCCACTTAAACCTGTGGCACTTGCCAAACTCTCCACCCAGGTCGCGCCATTAGTAAAATGATGACCGCCCCGGCTATAGCTGGCAGAGGGAATAAATAAGTCGTCCAGGTTTGCATAGGGCGGAACATTACTGGGTGTCGTCAAATCACAGCCTGGCTCAAAACCAAACTGCTCGGGATTAGATAGCACCACGAAGTCGTTGCCGCTATCACTGAGGCTGGCACCAAAGACCACGATACTGTCAAAAGGCGGGGGCTGAGCAGAAGCAGAATACGCACCGAGCATTGAAGAACAGAACAGACCCAAAACCCACAACAAACTATATTGTCTTTTTAAACGCACCATACTCTCCTTGTGTTGGAATAAAGGCTAGCTCGATGCCAGCCGCTTTAGTCTGGCACAGTTTCTATTAAACGACTTAAAGAAATTTGCCTCTCACATGTATCTATCACATAAAGAGTGGTCAACTATTTTTATATTCTGTATTAACAATAGACGGAAAAAAGCCCGGGCAGCGAACTGGCTCGGGCTTTTTCGTCATAACTAATGTTGGCAGTAAATCAATAAGATTTCGGCAAACCCATAACGTGCTGAGCGATGTAGTTCAACACCATTTCACTGTTCAGTGGTGCTGTTTTCAGCAAGCGGGCGACGGGGTAGAGATCAAAAATGCCGTATTCCTTGGTGAAACCGTTGCCACCAAAACACTGCAGTGAGGCATCAATGGCGTGCATTGCCGCCTCGGCACCGGCGTATTTCGACATATTGGCCTCGGCGCCACAGGGCTCGCGCTTGTCAAACAGGCAGGCCGCTTTGCGGGTCATCAGTGAGGACATTTCTATTTCTGTCTTGGCCTTTGCCAGTGGGTGCTGCAGAGCTTGGTAGGCGCCAATCGGACCTTTAAATACCACGCGCTCATTGGCATATTCGACCGCTCTCTCCATCGCATAACGACCCAGGCCATTGGCCACGGCGGCGAGGATAATACGTTCGGGGTTTAGCGACTCAAACAGTATATCGAAACCCTTGCCGACTTCACCGAGGATATGCTCAGGGCCGATTTCAACATCGTCAAAAAATACCTGGTACTGCAATTCGGGAATGGGAATGCTGACATCAATCGGCTGTACACTGACACCGGGCGCATTTCTGTCGACGATTAAAATCGTAAAACCATCGGTCTTGCGATCAACGTCGGCGAGCGCTTTGTTGCGGCTGACCACTAACATGTAGTCGGAGCCGCCAGCGTCGGTAATAAACGTTTTCGCGCCGTTTAATTTATAAGTACCGTCACCGTTTTCTTTAATCATGGTGTTGGTATTCATAGTGTTGGTACCGGCATCGGGCTCGGTAATGGCAAAGCAAAAACGAATATCGCCCCGGCAACCTGCGGGCAAATATTTTTGTTTTTGCTCTTCTGTGCCGTGTTCACCAATAGGGCCAAGGGACATCGTAGCGCCAACCACTAAGCTTAATAAAGGTATGCCCTGATTCGACAATCCCTCCTGAAACAACACCATTTCGAGCATGCCCAGACCTGCACCGCCGTAGGCTTCTGGCACCATAATGCCAACGAAACCGTCATCGGCAACTTTCTGATACATCGCGGTGGGGAATTCACGTTTCTCAGCACAATCAGTCCAGTACTTGCGGTCAAAATCCTTGGCCAGATTTGTGCCGTACTCATAAATCATTTGTTGTTCTTCGCTGAGATTAAAATCCATCATCTATTCCTCGTTGTTACCATTAAAAGCGCCTGTGACGACTAGCCCAGACGCATACATCACAATAAAATGAATGCCTCGTTTTAAAAACGAGGCGGGGTATTTTCCTAATAAGAGCGCGGCAAACCGAGTACATGCTCGCCAATATAGTTGAGTATCATCTCGCTATTTAAAGGCGCTGTTTTGAATAGGCGCACCATGGGATAAATATCAAAAATACCGTATTCCTTGGTGAAGCCATTGCCGCCAAAACATTGCAGCGAAGCATCTACTGCATGCAGGGCCGCTTCTGCCGCTGCGTATTTCGCCATATTCGACTCACCTCCACAGGCCTCACCGCGATCAAACAGCCAGGCCGCTTTGCGCGTCATTAAAGAGGCCAGTTCAATTTCGGTTTTCGCCTTTGCCAACGGATGCTGCAAGGCCTGGTAAGCACCAATCGGGCCATTAAACACAACGCGATCATTGGCGTACTCGACTGCTCGATCCATCGCGTAGCGACCCATGCCCGCACAAATGGCACCCACTAAAACGCGCTCAGGGTTGAGGGATTCAAACAAAATACTAAAACCTTTACCGACTTCACCGAGAACATTTTCCGGGCCCAGCTCAACGTCGTCGAAGAACACGGAGTACTGAAGTTCGGGAATGGGAATGCTGACGGGTATGGGGTGGGCTTCAACGCCCTTGGCTTTTGTATCGACAATGAACAGCGTAAAACCATCGGTCTTGCGCTTAACTTCGGTGTGCGGTGTGGTGCGCGCAACAACGAGGGCGTAATCGGATTCAACAAAATCGGTGATAAATGTTTTTGCGCCATTGAGCTTAAAACGGCCATCCGGCCCCTGTTTGGCCATCGTGGTCGCTTCAATAGTATTGGTACCGGCACCCGGCTCGGTAATGGCAAAACAAAAACGCGTCTTACCTGCGCAGGCATCCGGCAGGTACTTTTGCTTTTGCTCTTCCGTGCCGTGGTCGCCAATCGGCGCCATCGACATGGTCGCACCAATCACCAGACTTAACAGCGGAATGCCCTGGTCCGATAAACCTTCGAGAAACAGCTCCATTTCGAGCAAACCCAGCCCCGAACCACCATAAGCTTCGGGCACCATGGTGCCGACAAAACCATCGGCCGCGACCTGCTTGTACATATCGACGGGAAACTGCCCGGCATCGGCACAGTCCATCCAGTACTTGCGATCATAGGTCTTGACCAGGCTTTTGCCGTAGTCATAAATCATGTTTTGCTCGTCGCTCAGTGCAAAATCCATCGGGCTCTATCTCTCGGTTGGTGAGCTGTTACCTATAAAAAAGGGCAGCAGTTGGGTTAATAGGATCGCGGCAAGCCCATCACATGCTCGCCAATATAATTTAGCACCATTTCATTATTCAACGGTGCGGTCTTGAGTAAACGGGCGATGGGATAGATGTCGTAAATCCCATATTCCTTGGTAAAACCATTGCCGCCAAAGCACTGCAGGGAGGCGTCAATAGCACGTACCGCCGCCTCTGACGCTGCGAATTTGGCCATGTTCGATTCGGCGGCACAGGGCAGGCCCTGGTCGTAGAGCCAGGCCGCTTTACGGGCCATCAATGAGGCCATTTCGATCTCAGTTTTGCCTTTCGCCAGCGGGTGTTGCAAAGCCTGATAGGCACCAATGGGGCCGTCAAAGACCACTCGCTCATTGGCGTAGTCCACCGCCCTGCCCATGGCGTAGCGGCCTAAACCGGCACACATGGCAGCGAGAATGATTCGCTCGGGGTTAAGGGATTCAAAAAGAATATTAAAGCCTTTGCCCACCTCGCCGAGTATGTCATCGGCACCTACGGCGACGTCATCGAAAAACACCTGATACTGTTTTTCCGGCATGGGGATACTGACATCGATCGGCTGAGTTTCAATGCCCTGGGCTTTGGCGTCGATAATGGCGATGGTGAAGCCATCTGTTTTGCGCGTACTCTCAGCGTGGTCGGCATTGCGACTAACCACCAGCATGTAATCGGATTCACCGGCATCGGTAATAAAGGTTTTGCGCCCGTTGAGTCGATAGCCACCCTGCCCGTCATCCTTGAGCGTGCTGGTAATGCGCATAGTATTAGTACCGGCATCCGGCTCGGTAATGGCAAAGCAAAAACGGATATCACCAGCACAGCCGCCGGGCAAATATTTTTGCTTTTGCGCCTCGGTGCCATGCTTGCCAATCGGCGAAAGCGACATGGTGGCACCGACCACCAGGCTTTGTAGGGGAATGCCCATATCGGACAGACCCTCCTGAAACAAGGCCATTTCGGTCATGCCCAGGCCTGCCCCGCCGTAAGCTTCGGGCACCATCATGCCGACGAAGCCGTCCTCCGCTGCCTTTTTGTACATTTCTGTGGGGAAGGCATGGACCTCAGCGCAGCGCACCCAATAATCTCGGTCAAAATCTTTGTACAGATTTTTCCCGTAGTCGTAGATCATTTGTTGCTCTTCGCTCAGTGCAAAATCCATTATTTTCCCCGATTATTTTTGATTTATTATTAGAACTATCTACCGGCCTTAATAGCTGTCTCCCTTAATAAGAACGCGGCAAGCCCATCACATGTTCGCCAATATAATTCAGCACCATTTCATTATTTAATGGCGCTGTTTTAAATAAACGCACCATTGGGTAAATATCAAAAATGCCGTACTCCTTGGTAAAGCCGTTACCGCCGAAGCATTGCAATGAAGCATCCACCGCATGAATAGAGGCTTCTGCGGCAGCACATTTCGCCATATTGGCCTCGGCCCCGCAGTGCTCGCCTTTATCAAACAACCAGGCGGCTTTGCGGGTCATTAACGAGGCCATTTCAATTTCAGTTTTGGCTTTTGCCAGGGGATGCTGCAAAGCCTGATAGGCACCGATGGGGCCTTTAAATACGACGCGCTCATTGGCGTATTCAACCGCCTTATCCATCGCAAAGCGGCCGAGACCGGAGCCAATGGCACCGACCATAATGCGCTCGGGGTTGAGGCATTCAAAAAGAATTTCAAAACCCTTATCGACTTCACCCAGCACATCTTCCGGGCCTAAATCGACATCGTCGAAAAACACCTGGTACTGCATTTCCGGTAGTGGCACGCTCACGGGAATGGGCTGTGCTTCAATTCCTTTCGCCTTTGTATTGACAATAAAAAGAGTGAATCCCTCGGTCTTTTTACTGGCATCTGCAAGGCTGGTGGTACGCGACACAACCAGTGCGTAGTCAGATTCAACCCAGTCGGTAATAAAGGTTTTATTGCCATTCAACTTAAAGCGCCCGTCTGCGGTTTTCGTCGCAAAGGTTTTCGCCTGCATGGTGTTGGTGCCCGCATCAGCCTCGGTAATGGCAAAGCAGAAACGGGTTTTACCGGCACAGGCATCGGGTAAATAGCGCTGCTTTTGCTCGTCGGTGCCGTGGTCACCAATGGGACCCAGCGACATCACCGAACCGACGACATAGGTCAACAGGGGAATGCCGTTATTGGCCAAACCCTCGGTAAACAATTCCATTTCGAGCATGCCAAGGCCAGCGCCGCCGTAGGCCTCGGGAGCCATGGTGCCAACAAAACCATCCTGGGCGGACTGCTGGTAGAGCTCTTTGGGAAAGGCGCGACGCTCGGCGCACTCCATCCAGTATTTACGATCGTAGGTTTTGGCCAGACTATCGCCATATTCGTAAATCATTTTGTGTTCGTCGGATAAATTAAAATCCATTGATCAAATCTCCAAAGATAGTTCTACAATTAATAGCTACGGGGCAAACCAAGCACATACTCGGCGACATAGTTAAGCACCATTTCATTGTTCAGTGGAATAGTTTTTAGCAAGCGCGCCAGGGGGTAGAGGTCAAAAATACCGTATTCGGTGGTGAAGCCATTGCCGCCGAAACATTGTAGCGAGGCATCAATGGCATGGCAGGCAGCTTCTGCTGCGGCAAATTTAGCCATATTCGACTCGCCACCACAGGACTCACCCCGGTCAAATAGCCAGGCGGCCTTTTTCGCCATTAAGCTGGCTAGCTCGATTTCTGTTTTTGCTTTCGCTAATGGATGTTGCAGGGCCTGATAGGCCCCGATGGGGCCATTAAACACAACGCGCTCGTTGGCGTATTCGACAGCCCGGCCCATGGCGTAACGACCAAGGCCTGCACAGATAAAGCCGACTAATATGCGCTCAGGATTCAGCGCGTCAAATAGTACACGGAAGCCTTTACCCACTTCACCGAGGACATTTTCGGGGCCGACGTCTACATCGTCAAAAAATACCTGATACTGGGTTTCCGGTATTTTGATACTCACCGGGATGGGGTGCATCTCCACGCCCTTAGCTTTGGTGGGCACAATAAACAGCGTAAAGCCATCGGTACTACGCTCGACCTGGTCGTGGGGAGTGGTGCGCGTCACCACCAGCATGTAGTCGGACTCAGCGGCATCGGTAATAAAGGTTTTGCCACCATTAATTTTAAAGCGACCATCACCGCTCGCTTTAGCGATAGTGTTGGTCTTAATGGTGTTTGTGCCCGCGTTGGGTTCGGTAATAGCAAAGCAAAAGCGCGTTTTACCAGAGCAGGCATCCGGCAAATAATGTTGTTTTTGTTCTTCTGTGCCGTAACTGGCGATTAGGCCTAAGCCCATCGTCGCGCCAATCACCAGGCTTAAGAGAGGGATGCCCTGCTCCGATAGACCCTCATTTAAAAGGCCCATTTCCATCATGCCCAGGCCAGAACCGCCGTAGGCTTCTGGCACCATCACGCCAACGAAACCATCTTGCGCGACTTGCTGATACATATCGGTCGGAAAGCGACCTTTTTCGGCATATTCTAGCCAATGCTTGCGGTCGAAAGTTTTCGCCAAATTGGCACCGTACTCGTAGATCATCCGCTGTTCTTCAGAAAGGGAAAAATCCATCGTCTACACTCCGCTTGGTTTGATAACTAGGTGTTTACTCATACTCACCAACACTCAATAAGAGCGCGGCAAACCCATGACATGTTCAGCAATATAATTGTGGATCATTTCATTGTTAATAGGCGCTGTTTTGGTCAGCCGTACTAAAGGGTATAAATCAAAAATACCATACTCCTTAGTAAAGCCATTGCCACCAAAGCACTGTAACGAAGCGTCCACCGCTTTAATACCCGCCTCGGAGGCCGCCAGCTTGGCCATATTGGCCTCTGCGCCACAGGGCTTTCCCTGATCAAATAACCACGCGGCCTTGCGCGCCATTAGCGATGCCATTTCAACTTCTGTTTTGGCTATTGCCAGCGGGTGCTGCAGGGCCTGATAAGCGCCAATCGGGCCGTTAAAAACAACTCGATCATTAGCATAGGCGACGGCTTTATCCATTGCAAAGCGGCCGATGCCGGTACAAATAGCACCGCCGAGTATGCGCTCGGGATTGAGGGAATCGAAAAGAATATTAAAGCCTTTACCCACCTCGCCGAGGACGTTTTCCGGCCCCAGCTCAACATCATCAAAAAACACCTGATATTGCAATTCGGGCAGGGCGATACTCACGGGGATGGGTTGCATTTCCACACCCTTGGCCTTGGTGGGCACAATAAACAGGGTAAAGCCGTCGGTTTTACGTTTAGTTTCACTCAGGGGCGTAGTGCGAGCGACGACCAATGCGTAGTCGGACTCCGCGGCATCGGTAATAAAGGTTTTATTGCCGCTAAGTTTAAAGCACCCATTGGCGGTCGGCTTGGCGAGGGTGCCGATATTGATGGTGTTGGTGCCGGCATTGGCCTCGGTAATCGCAAAGCAAAAGCGAATATCACCCTTGCAGGCAGCGGGTAGATAATTGTTGCGCTGGGCATCGCTGCCGTGCTCGGACAACACTGACATGGTCATGCAGGCACCGACCACCAGGCTTAAAAGCGGAATGCCCTCGTTGGCAATACCCTCCTGAAACAGCAGCATTTCCAGCATCCCCAAACCGGCACCGCCAAAGGCTTCGGGTACCATGGTGCCGAGAAAACCATCGTCGGCGACTTGGCTGTACATTTCCTCGGGGAAGCGATGAATCTCTGCATTTTCCATCCAGTACTTACGGTCGTAAGTCTTACTGAGACTCTTGCCGTATTGGTGAATCATGCTTTGTTCTTCAGATATATTAAAATCCATACCACCTCCCGATGATCAGTATTGGCCGCTAAACTTTGTTTTTAGGCACCCGCTTTAGGCTGTCCTCTGTAGCGTTATAAAGGGTCAAAACAGAGATTCGCCAGCCAGCAGAGTAAGTGGCCGCCCAGCAACATACAATGACTATCCTTGACTTGATGGTCACATTGCTGGGGCAAGCTGAGACTATTGGCAGGCTGGTTTTTTTATGTAGAAAACACCTTCATCTAACAGCCATTATTAGTGCGACCTACGACAAACTAGCATCAGCCATAAATGGCGACAACCTCGACTCGATCACTGTGACAGCGAGAGACAAGCTAAGCCTATTATCAAGGTGCTAGAATCACGATAACTAACCTGCTTGCTGTACAGGGATAAACACCAACGCTGTTATGAGTTTTGTATTGATCCGCATGAAACGCTCTCTCTACCGTCTTACTTTGACAGCGGTGATCTTCGGGCTTTGTTTAACGCTGAGCAGCAGCCGCACCGCGTCAACACTGGAATCGGTACTGAATAAGGGTGTGTTGCGGGTTATTTCAATGATAGGCCCGAGCATTTACTTTCACGATGCCAGGGGCGATAACGGTTTTGAATACCTGCTGGCCAGGCAATTTGCAAAACAACTCAATGTCCAGCTCGACATCACCGTGATGGATGATCTGGCGGCAATACTCAACGCCACAGGTGGGCCAAAGGGCGATTTTGCGACGGCCAGCCTGACCGCAACGAAAGAACGGCGGCAATTTCTTCGCTTCACCGAGCCCTACACGTCGGTGCGTCAAACCCTGATTTATCGACTCGGCAAGTCGCGGCCAAAAAGCCTGGCTGATGTCATCGGCGGGCACCTGGTCGTACTGGCGGGCAGCTCCCACATAGAGCGTTTAAAAGCGCTAAAAAATAGCGAATACCCGGATTTACAATGGCAAACGCTTGTCGATGGTGAAATGCTCAGCTTGATGCAGATGGTTCACGATGGCAAAGCTGACTATGCGGTTGTCGACTCCTCAGCTGTGGAACTCAACCGGGGGCTCTACCCTCGCGCTCGCCGGGCTTTTGACCTGTCGGAGGATGAACCCATCGCCTGGGCTTTTCCCGCCCATGGTGACGACAGTCTATTGAAAGCGGCCAACCGTTTTCTGATTAGTTACGCGGCGAGCGGAGAGTTACAGCGTTTAGAGGATAGGTTTTTCGGCCACACCGACAAATTCAGTGTTGGCGGCTCGCAACTCTTCCGCCACCGCATCGAAAGTCGACTAGCCAACTATGAAGCCCTCTTTAAAACCACCGCCGAGCAATACCAGGTGGACTGGCAGCTACTGGCAGCTATCGCCTATCAGGAATCTCACTGGAACCCCCGCGCCAAATCGCCAACCGGGGTGCGCGGCCTGATGATGTTGACCCTGACGACGGCCAAGGAAATGGGCGTTGCTAATCGTCTCGACCCGGAACAAAGCCTGCGTGGCGGCACCGAATATTTATTGCAGATAAAAAAGCGCATACCCACAGACATCGTCGAACCCGACCGCACCTGGTTGGCACTGGCCGCTTATAATATAGGCTTCGGCCATTTAGAAGATGCCCGCATACTGACAGAGCGCCATGGCAAGGACCCCGATCGCTGGCAAGATATTCGCAACTATCTACCCTTGCTACAGCAGAAAAAATACTACTCGACCCTGCGTTACGGCTTTGCGCGAGGCCGGGAGCCGGTGCAATACGTGCAAAACATCCGCCACTTTCACTCTATCCTGCGCTGGCATCAGATCGAAAAAGAACGCATGGAACAGGCGCAACGCCAGGCTATGCCAGATAAACTGCCGGCCTCATCGACCTCAAGCCTGGCACCGACTAACCTGCCCCTGTCGCTATAAGTCCGTATTGGCAGTGATCTTCATCGCCAATTTCTGACACCCACTATGGGCTTGCCGAGATTCACTTTTTACCCCGACGTCGGCGGAAGAAATTTTTCAATAAGGCACTGCTCTCTTCTCGCATCACCCCGCCAAGCCATTCCATATGATGATTAAAATGCGGCTGATCGAGCAATTGCAGCTGGCTAACCACCGCTCCCGCTCGGGGCTCATAGGCTGCAAAGACAAGGCGTTCAACCCGAGCATGAATCATGGCACCGAGACACATGGCACAGGGTTCGAGGGTGACGTAGAGAGTTGATTTGGGTAGTCGATAATTACGGCAAGCCTGAGCCGCTGATCTGAGCGCTTGAATTTCAGCATGTGCGGTGGGGTCACAGCCACCAATTGGGCAATTCCAGCCCTCACCCACTATAGCCCCATCGACCACCAGCACCGCGCCAACGGGTACTTCGTCAGCCGCCTCAGCGCGCTCGGCCAGGGCCATAGCGCGAGCCATCCACTGATTATCGTCGGTCGTGACAGGCATTGATCGATAACAAGAAATTAAGTCCCGGAGGCTTGGTTTAGCAAGGGAAAGTGTGAAGCCCCTTATTTTTTCCGCATATTACCCAGGATCTGGTTGAGCAGATTAAGGCTGTTGACCCTCTCCTCTTCACTCATGTGCTTAACACTGTCTTGGTAGAATTTTTTCACCTTGGGCTCGACCTTTTTACAGACTTCCCGGCCATAGGGCGTGAGGCGAATTTGTCGCGAGCGCAAATCGTCGGGGTTGACCACACGTTCGATATAGCCAGACGCCTCCATCCGTCGCAACACGCCATTGAGGCTCTGGCGACTAACCATCAGGTATTCAACCAGACCGTTAACCGTCATACCCTTGTCAAAACCGGGTCGCGTGAGAGAATCGAGGATGGACCACTGCTGAGCACTCATATCAAATTCGCTAAGTACTTCAGCCGCTCTTCTCAGGGAAAGGTTCATCGCCTGATATAAGCGAAAAAACAGCTTCAGGGGAATTTCCGAGCTTACGTCGTCAGTTTCTGCCATATATCCTTACCGAGTGGAGGTTGCTCATTGTGTTATTCTTATTGGCTGGCAATATACCTTATTCAAGCAAAAGTTAATACTGATCGAAACTCGTTTATATGACGCAAATCATGCGCCGATATACGAAAAAGACACAACAATAAAAGCTCTCTCAACAGCGTAAGCCAAACAATACTCAAGGATCATAATATGGATTTCGGGCTCACTGATTTTCAACAGTCATTAGTCGACAGCGCCCGGCGCTTTGCCAACGACAAACTCGCCCCAGCCTATAAAGCGGGCGACAAAGCTTGTGCGTTTAGTCGACCCTTAATTTCCGAAATGGGCCAGCTCGGCTTTATTGCCCCCGAGGCACACGAACAATACGGCGGCAGCGGACTCGACGCCCTGACTTCCGGGCTCATCACAGAAGCCATTGCCGAGGGTGATATGAATGTTGCCTATGTGCCTATTAATGCATCCCTCGTCGGCAATTGCATTCTTAGCCACGCCCGGCCAGAAATTATTGAAGAGTTTATGCCCCGTATATGCGCTGGTGAAAATATCGCCTGTATCGGCTTAACCGAGCCCCGTGGCGGTTCCGATGCGGCCGGTGTTGTACTCAAGGCGACATTGAATAACAGCGAGGAAGGCAATTTTTACCTGCTTAACGGAGAAAAAACATCGATATCGATGGCCCAACAAGCCGATATCTGCCTGATTTTTGCCCGCACCGGTACCATTGAAGAAAAAGCCCACGGGGTTTCCGCCTTTCTTGTCGACCTCAACGCCCCCGGCATTACCCGCACCCGCTTTGAGGATATTGGAGAAAAGTCAGTGGGTCGGGGTTCACTGTTTTTTGACGATGTACGCATTGATGAGAAATACCGCATTGGCGGCGAGGGCAAAGGTTTTGTACAGGTAATGCAGGGCTTTGATTTCAGTCGTGCGCTTATCGGTCTGCAGTGCCTCGCCCTCGCCCGCAAATGTCTGGATGAAACCTGGGAATATATTCAACAGCGCAAAACCTTCGGTAAAGTCCTCGCCGTTAATCAGGGCGTTACCTTCCCACTGGCCGAGGCCGAAACCCAGCTCGAAGGCGCACGATTGGTGTGCCTCAAAGCGCTGTGGCTAAAAGCCCAGGGTAAGGACCACACGAAAGAAGCCGCAATGGCGAAATGGTGGGCGCCCAAACTGGCTTTTGATATTACTCAGCAGTGTTTGTTAACCCACGGCCACGGGGGCTACAGCGACGAGCTGCCCTTTGAACAGCGCTTGCGCGATGTGCTGGGCATGCAAATTGGCGACGGCACCGCGCAGATTATGAAAATGGTGATTGCCCGGAGCTATGTCGGAAAACCCGCTTAATAGATACTAGCAAATACTTTAATAACAACTACTTATACAGTAATTTAAAAGAGAATAGTTATGTCGCCCGTTATTGAAATCAGCCAACAAGATGGCGTTGGTATCATCAAATTGAACCGCCCCGAGCAATTTAATTGCCTGTCGATGGCGCTACACGAAAGTCTATATGAGGCGATGGATCAATTCGAAGTCGACAGCAGTGTGCGCGCTGTACTGATCGCCGCCAACGGTAAAAATTTCTGCACCGGGGCCGATCTTGAAGAGGTTAGTGGCTTTCGCGACAGCGATGAAGATATTCGCGCCTTCCTGGAAACCGGGCTCGATACCTTGCGCAAACTTGAGACATCGCCCCTGCCCGTGGTGATTGCTCAGCAGGGACTGGCCTTGGCTGGAGGGCTGGAACTGGTCCTCGCAGGCGACGTTGTCTTTGCGGGTAAAAGCGCACAACTCGGCGATCAGCACGCCCATTTCGGCTTGATACCCGGCTGGGGTGGCAGCCAACGCCTGCCCCGCTTGATTGGCCGCCGTCGCGCCCTTGAACTGATGCTCAGTGCGCGCTGGCTAAACGCGCAAGAAGCTCTCGATTTCGGTCTGGTTAACTATGTGATTGAAGATGAAAAACTGTTCGACAGTGCCCTCGCCTACTGTCAGCAGTTGAGCCAACGCAGCTCAGCCGGACTGGCGCTGATGAAACAATTAACCGACCGGGGACTGGACATGCCCCTTGAGCAAGGCCTGGCACTGGAACTCGATCTGGCCACACCGGCGCTGCGCAGCGAGGCGGTGAGCGAAGGCCTGAGAGCTTTCGGCGAAAAACGCGCGCCCAAATTTAGTTAGGCTGCGCTAAAGCAAAAATGAATAAAACTCGTCTCGTAACTGCTCCATCGTTACAATAAACCCACGCTGATCAGGACTAGCATAGCTTCCTGGTGCAGCGTTTCCCTTTAATGCGCTGAGCGCCAAGCAGAGGTAAAAAGCAACATGGATTATCAGGATATTATTTACCAAGTTAAGGGCGCAACCGCCTATATCACCATCAACCGCCCCGAGGTTTACAACGCCTTTCGCGGTATCACCTGCGATGAACTAATCCATGCTTTCCAGAAAGCGGGCTGGAATAACAGCATCGGTGTGATTGTGCTCGCCGGCACTGGCGACAAAGCCTTTTGTACCGGTGGCGACCAGTCCTCCCACGATGGCCAATACGATGGCCGTGGCACTATCGGCTTACCCGTTGAAGAGCTGCACACGGTTATTCGCGATGTCCCCAAGCCCGTTATTGCCAAAGTACAGGGTTATGCCATCGGTGGCGGCAACGTGCTGGCGACGATTTGTGATTTGACCATTGCCGGTGAAGACGCACAATTTGGTCAGGTTGGCCCCAAAATGGGCTCCATTGACCCCGGTTTTGGTACTGCCCTGCTGGCACAAATTGTCGGCGACAAAAAAGCCAAAGAAATCTGGTATATGTGCCGCCGCTACACGGCAGCTGAGGCCCAGGAAATGGGTCTGGTCAACAAGGTGGTTCCCAACGACCAGCTCGATGCCGAGGTGGATGCCTGGTGTGCTGAGCTGGAACAACGCAGCCCCACGGCCATCTCTATTGGCAAGCGCTCCTTCAATGCCGCCACCGAAAATATTCGCGGTATCGCCAGCCTTGGCCTTGAAGCGCTGCGTCTTTATTACGATTCAGAAGAGTCCCGCGAAGGGGTTAATGCACTGGCTGAAAAACGCAAACCCGACTTTCGTAAGTACGTAAAATAAACATTAAGCTTGTAGTTTAATCAACTAATTTATAAGGATTTTATTATGGATCTCGACTTAAAAGGCCGGTCCGTTATCGTCACCGGCGCCGCCTCTAATATTGGCCGCGCCATCGCCCTCAAATTTGCCGAAGAAGGCGCCAAAGTCACTATTGCCGATCTCGACGTTGAGAGTGGCGAAAAAGTAGCCGCCCTGGCGAGAGAAGCCGGCGCCGCCGATGCCCAGGTCATCAAAACGGATATCACCGACCTGGCCAGTGTCGAAAACCTCTTCGATACCGTTGCCTCCACCTTCGGCACAGTTGAAGCACTGGTCAACAATGTCGGCTGGGACGACCTGATGTTTTTCACCCAAACCACACCCGAGCTGTGGCAGAAGCTGATCGCCATTAACTACGTCGGCCTGTTGAACTGCACCAAAGTCGCATTGGGCCACATGACGCCAAATGGCGGTGGATCGATGGTATCGATCAGCTCCGACGCCAGCCGTCAGGGCGAGCCCCGCGAAGCGGTTTACGGCGGTTTAAAAGCCGCCACCAATAGCTTTATGAAAACCATCGCCAAGGAAAACGGCCGCTACAACATTCGCTGCAACTGCGTCTGTCCCGGTGTTACCGTGCCCGAAACCACTGATGAAACCAGTGAAAACAGCATGTGGAAAGATAAGGATGCGATGTTTACCGAAGAACAATTCGTCGCCATTGCCAAGACCCTGCCACTAAAACGTATCGGCAAGCCTCAGGATGTGGCCAATGCCGTGGTGTTTTTATCCTCGCAGCATGTGGCGGGCTATATTACCGGTCAGGTACTCAGTGCCAGCGGTGGTTACAGCATGATTGGCTAAAAACCCATCGTGATAAAAAAAAGCTCTGCCAGATTGGCGGAGCTTTTTTTTACGTGCTTTTTTACGCGCTTTTTCTACCCCGCCGCGCGTACTTTAACCCCTGGGTTTAAACGCTAGCGAGTTGATGTTTTGATTTGCGCCAGTAAAGCAGTGCCACTATCAGCAGCGCCAATATTGGCAAACTAATCAGCAACAATGCTTGCCAGCCAAGCTTGCTCAAGATCAAGCCCGCCAGCAGCGCCCCGACAGCTTGAATCCCAAAAATCGTAAAGTCATTCAAGGCCTGAACTTTAAAGCGCTCCGTTTCACGGTAGCCCTCGGGCAATAGCGTCGTACCGCCAACAAACAAAAAATTCCAGCCAATGCCGAGCAATACAAGCGACACCCAGTAATTGACAAAGTCATAGCGAGAGAAGATCACCAGCACCATCACCAGTAAGGCGACAATGCCGAGGCTGATTAAGCCCTGCACACCGATGCGGCGAATAATCCACGGCACGAAGAAAGACGGTAGAAACATCGCCACAATATGACTTTGAATCACCCATTTGGTATCCACCAGGCTATGACCGTTTTCAAAATGCATGTGCAGGGGTGTTGAGGTCATCACCAGACTCATAATCGCGAAGCCAGCACACCCGGAAATCACCGCAACCAGAATCACCGGCTGGGCGAGTATTTCTAGCAGAGGCCGCCCCTTGGCATCATTTTGTTGCTGATCTCTTTCGGGCTCGTTAAAGAAAAACAGCACCAAAAAAACAAGGATCGCCACCACCATCAGCAAGCCAAAAGAACCCTGGTAGGGCGTTGTCGTTAACAGCTCACCGCGCACCGCAAGCTCAGGCCCTAGAAAGGCCGCACCAATACCGCCAATCAAGACCCGAGATGCCGCCTGGGGAACGTCCTCCACGGCAACACTTTCCATTGCCGCAAAACGGTATTGCTGACCGGCAGCCAGACCAACACCCAGCACCACAACCGCCAGCAGATAGGTCGTAAAACTCTGTAATTGCAGGGCATACATCGCCAACACGCAACCAAGGCTGGCAATAAGCGCACAAAAAAGAAAGACTCGCTTGCGCTGAAAGCGCCGCATAGAAAGAATGACGGGGAGTGTGGCGATGGCAGAGCCGAGCACGAAAGCAGCGACGGGCATGGTTGCCAAACCGGGGTCAGGCGCCAGTGTTTTACCGATAATACTGCCGACAAAAATCACAAAGGAGGCAATCGACATCGTTAGCGCCTGGCAAAGCATAAACAACCAGACATTATTGGCTACTTTCATTATTGAGAACCTTTGTTAAGCAGGCCCTAATGTAGCATGTAAAGCCAGTTCACGCCGCAGGCGTCAATTACCCCGCTTAATAGCAGAGCTTTATTATTGTATGGCCATAAAAAAGCCGATCCTCTCGGATCAGCCTTGATGTAAAAATAGGCCTTGAAACAGGTGCTGGATTTAAAGCACAAAGGCGCGTTTTAATCAGCGGAGCCCTTAGCTCACTAGCAGCACATTTTATGCCCTGAGAATTTAGCGCTCTATTTTAGGCGCCTCGGCTGTAAAAGCCGACCCTCCCGCTTATTGATTGCTGAGAAAGATAACCGCTGTTAATACGGCTAATGAAATGACGGCCAATGCGGCAACGGCATCAACGAAACTATCACTCTTCGCAGCTTTATCTTGATCACTCATACTCGTTCAACCTCGGCAGACCCAGCCACCTAATAAATAAGAAATGTAACCAAACTCGTCACCAAGCCCGGCCTCAAACCCTACACTTTAACTTTATAGCGAGGGCAGACATTAAAACGCGCTGCATTCTACCAGCCAGAGGGCTGACTGTCCCGACTCTTGTGGAGGGTCTTATGCCCTTTTTGGACGGGAATATGAAGAAAGGGTTTTTCACCTGATGGCTCTGGAAGGCTATGATTGCCGTCGCTGGGAATGCCCGAATTACTCGGCATTTCTGATAGTTAGGGAAGGAAGCAAGATTTTATGTACATTTACGACCAGCACGACAAAACTCTGATCGGCGAACGTGTCGCTCAATATCGTCGCCAGACCGACGATTACCTGGCGGGTAAAATACCCGATGGGGTATTCCTGCCTCTGCGCTTGCAAAATGGTTTGTATGTACAGCGCCTCGCGCCCATGCTGCGCATCAACATTCCCTACGGCATGGTTTCCGCGACCCAGTTGCGCGCCCTGGCCCACATCACGCGCCAGTACGACAAGGGCTACGCCCACTTTACCACCCGCCAAAACATCCAGCTCAACTGGCCTCAGCTGGAGGAGGTGCCGGATATTCTCGCCGAATTAGCGGCAGTGGAGATGCAGGGCATACAGAGCAGTGGCAGCTGTATTCGCAACGTCACCTCCGATGAATTCGCCGGTATTAACCCCGATGAAATTGAGGACCCGCGCCCCTGGTGTGAGATTATCCGCCAGTGGTCAACGCTTCATCCTGAATTCGCCTTTTTACCGCGCAAATTCAAGATTGCGGTCAGCGGCGCTAAAAGTGACCGGGCCGCGATTCAGGTTCACGACATTGGCTTACAAGTGCTTAGAAACGCCGCTGATGAAGTCGGCTTTAAGGTACTCGTTGGTGGTGGCCTCGGTCGCAGCCCCGCCATCGGTGAAGTCATTAAAGACTTCTTGCCCGCCAAACATTTGCTGACTTATCTCGAAGCCATTTTGCGCGTTTACAACCGTTATGGCCGCCGCGATAATAAGTACAAAGCGCGCATTAAAATCCTGGTCAAAGCCTGGACCGCTGAGGTCTTCGCCGACAAAGTCGAGCAAGAATGGCTACAGCAAATCGACAGCCCCTCGACACTGACCGATGCGGTAATTGCCCACGCCAAAGACTTTTTCACCAGCCCAGCCTATGAAAGCGTCGATGTCGCCAGCTGTGAAACGACACTGCAAAAGCTGGCTGGGGAGCAAATTGCCTTCGCCAAATGGCGCGACAGGAATGTGATTAGCCATAAAGTGGCCGGCTACTGCGCCGTGCATTTGTCACTCAAGCCCACCGGCGTCGCCCCGGGTGATGTCACCGATAGTCAGCTTGAGGCAATTGCCGATTTGGCCGATCGCTACTCTTTCAGCGAAGTCAGAGTGACTCACCACCAAAACCTGGTGCTGGGCGATGTCAAGTTGAGCGACCTGCCCGAACTTTGGCAAGCGGCGAAAAAACTGGGCTTTGCAACGCCAAGTATTGGCACTTTGGTCGATATGATTTGCTGCCCCGGTGGCGATTTCTGCTCACTGGCCAATGCCAAATCCATCCCCGTTGCCGAGGCTATTCAGCGGCGTTTTGACGATCTGGATTATCTCTACGACCTGGGTGATATCAAACTCAATATCTCTGGTTGCATGAATGCCTGCGGTCATCACCACGTCGGCAATATCGGCATCCTCGGGGTCGACAAGAAGGGCGAAGAGTTTTATCAGATTCAGCTCGGCGGCAGTGCCCTCAACGATGCCTCGCTGGGTAAAGTCCTCGGCCCCTCCTTTTATGCCCACGAAGTACCCGATGTACTGGAAAGAATTCTCCAGATCTACGTCGATAGGCGCATAGAAGGGGAAACATTCCTCGACACTCACCGCCGTATCGGCATCGCCCCTTTCAAGGAGTTTATCTATGCCAAAGCTGCTTAAAGACAAAGCCATTGTAGACAATGACTGGCAGGTACTGCCCAAGGACTTCAGCGGTTCGCTGCCCGATGCGCCCTGCTTTGTGCCCCTCGACTACTGGCTGGCCAATAAAGATCAGCTGCAAAAGCCAGATTCTATTGGCGTTTGGCTCGATGCAGAACAGGAGCCGGAACAACTCGCCGGCGATATTGCCGGGCTCCAGCATCTGGCAGTGAACTTCCCGAGCTTTATGGATGGACGGGGGTTTTCCATCGCTCGCCTCATCCGTGAGCGCTACCAGTTTTCAGGTGAGCTGCGCGCCATTGGGCAGATTGTGCCCGATCAACTATTTTATCTGTCACGCTGTGGTTTTGATGCTTTTTGCCTTGACGCCCTGGCGCTTGACGACGAGGCCGACGACAAGCACAAGCTTGAAGACTATCTGGCAACCTTTAGTGTCACCTACCAGGCCTGTGTCAACGAGCAACAACCACTATTTCGTCGCCGACACGGATAAAGCCTCTGCGCATTAGCTCTTCCCTACCCCGTCTCCGATAGGCAAAATAGAGCGTTAGAGGGAGTAGTTCATGGGTAGTGATGTTTTTCATTCGTTTGTATTGATTTTCAGCGGTGCCGCACTGGTGGCATCGCTCGCACTGTTTGCCCGTCAGCCACTCTTAGTTGCCTATATTGTACTGGGGGCTATTCTTGGCCCCTACGGCACGGGCATGATTCCCGATGTTCACCTAATTTCTGAAATCTCCCACATCGGCATTATTTTTCTGCTATTTCTACTGGGTCTGGATATGCAGCCCCAGTCCCTGTTCAGCGTGCTGAAAAAAGTCACCCACGTAACCGTAATTAGCTCCGTGGTTTTTGCCGCCAGCGGCTACGGCATCGCCTATCTCTTTGGCTTTACCCACCTGGAAAACCTGATCATCGGTGCTGCCATGATGTTTTCCAGCACCATCATTGGTATTAAGCTGTTGCCAACCACCATTCTCCACCATCGCCATATCGGCGAGATGATGGTCGGCATGCTGCTAATGCAGGACTTTATTGCGATTTTTGTACTGCTGATTTTACTCAGTGGCGAAAACGGGCAGATTGATATTGGCCAGGTCGGCATTACCCTGCTGGCCCTCCCCCTCTTGGTGCTAGCCTGCATCGCCACCGTGCGCTATATATTATTACCCTTGTTGGCACGCTTTGACCGCATTGGCGAATATGTTTTTCTACTCGCCATTGGCTGGTGCCTGGGGGTCTCTGCCGCAGCAGAGTTTCTGGGATTATCGGCAGAAATTGGCGCCTTCCTTGCCGGTATCACCATTGCCACTAGCCCCATCGCCCAATATATTGCCCTGAGTTTAAAACCCCTCAGAGATTTCTTTTTAGTGATGTTTTTCTTTTCGCTCGGCGCCCAGTTCAACCTTGGCCTGTTGCCTGACGTTATTATCCCAGCGCTGGTTTTAGGTGGCGGAATGTTAATCATCAAGCCATTAATTTTTCGTTTTTTATTGCGCCGTCAAAGTGAGAAAAATCGCTTTGCATGGGATATCGGTTGCCGACTGGGACAAATCAGCGAGTTCTCTCTGCTGATTGCATACGTTGCCTTTAATGCTTCGTTAATAGGGGTAATCGCATCTCACCTGATTCAGGCGGCCGCGATTTTAACCTTTCTGTTGTCGAGCTATATTGTGATTCTCAACTTCCCCAATCCCATTGCGATCAAAGACTCCCTGCGCCGGGATTAAACTTGGGGCGAAATGGCTGTTACAAATAAAGCCTGAATCAAGCTAGGGGCGCAGGGCCCGTCAAGCGCTGCAACCAGCGCATAAGAAAGCGATCGCCACTACTTTCAAGGGCAAAGCCGAACTTTTCCGGCAAGCTCTTTTTGTGGGCGTAGGTGACGGTGTAAATATCCGCACTGTCGAGCTGGCCGGTTAAATATTCATCACTGGTTTTGGTATCATCAACCAGGCCTTTTTTGACAGCGGGAGCGCCGTACCAGACTTCGCCTGTCGCTATCGCCTCAATATCGAGGCCGGTGCGATGCTCGCCAACAAAAGCTTTGAAAAGTTCATGGGTGTCTTCTAACTCCTCACGAAATTTCTCTCGTCCCTCATCGGTATTTTCACCGAGCATGGTTAAGGTGCGTTTGTATTTCCCCGCCGTCATCAGCTCAATATCAACATCGTGTTTTTTCAACAGGCGATGGACATTGGGGACCTGAGCAACCACACCAATGGAGCCGATCACCGCGAAGGGCGCGGCGAGAATTTGGTCGGCCACACAGGCCATCATATAGCCGCCGCTGGCCGCGACTTTATCAATACAAATGGTAAGCGGAACACCTTTCTTTTTAATGCGGTCAAGCTGACTGGCCGCAAGGCCGTAGCCCGGCACCATGCCGCCGCCACTTTCGAGACGCACCACCACCTCATCCTTACTGCTCGCCTGAGCCAGCACCGTGGTTATCTCTTCACGGAAACTATCAACCGCGGAGGCTCGCAGGTCGCCGTGAAAATCCAGTACAAAAACACGTTTTTTGACAAGCGGCGCAGCAGCGCTTTTCAGCGCTTTTTTCTCAGCTTTTTGCTCTGCTTTATGTGATTTCTTCTCTGCTTTTAATGCCGCTTTGCGCGTATCGGCGGGCACCACAACATCGGCCAGAACATCCGTCATTGTGCTAATCGTTTCATTGAAAGAAACGACTTCGATATGCCCCTTTTCGTGTTTCTTACCCTTCTGTCCGAGACTCGCCAGAATACCTGCAACAATCGCCACAGCAATAACGACGGTTGCGGCTTTGGCCAGAAATAGCCCATATTCACTTAAAAATTCCAAAGAAACACCTCTATCGACAACTTGTCTATTCTCAACAAGTGTTTTGATATATTGAAAACTATTATTGAAGTAATAGACGTGATTCTAACTGATATCGTCAGCTATCACTGCCAGGGAAGAAGAAAAACTTAATCGCTAAGAGACTTGATGAAATACAGACAATGGGCCTTTAACTAAGCGCCCAGAGTCGACAAACATTCATTGGCGACATCCAGCGAACTTTCATCCACGCTATCGCCTACCATACAGCCATCGAGGAAGTACTCCAGACAGACAATGGTATCGGCAAAGGCTTCGATGGCCTTGCCATCTTCGCCATCGCTATCCTTAAAGAGCACCTCTTTGGCGAGACTCAAACAGCGTTGTGCGAGGCTGGCCAAACGCGTCATATTGAGCATACTGGCGCTACCTTCAATTTCTGAAAAGGCCAGCTCCAGCTCGGGAGTGACTTCTGCAGAAGCGTAACCAGAGGCCACGTTGTCGACCAGTTGCTTGATATCACTCAACCTTGAAGTCGTTTCGCTAACCACGGCAAGCTGTGCTGTCTTCAATAAGCTTTTTTGTAAGATGACCATCAACGGTTGATCTTCCCAGGCCTTAATTTGTTCCGCCTGAGGCCTTTTACCATAGAAGTCAGCCATCGCACACTCTACATGCAGTATGGCATCGGTGAATTCCGAGAGCATTTCGATGGGCAGACCCTTTTCATCACAGCTTTTGAGACGCGAGCAAAACTGCCTGTAGTGTCGAGCCATGCCTTTAAACCCGGCCTGTTCACACTCGTCAGCCAGAGCTTCGAAGCCCACATTCAACTCGTTGAGTATTTCGCCATTGCACAAAGAGGCCGCCTCATCGGCGTTGTCGAGCAGAGTTCGCAAACTCGACACCGATAGTGCCATCGATTCGAAAATACTCTTGTCAGCATCACGCTCGCCATTGATGGCGTTGCGCACTGACGAAATTGCCGAATCGCTAAATAATAATTCAGGCACGCCAATTTGCTGCGCCCGCTCGTCACTACTCATGTCCGTCATCGCCAACAGACTAACGAAGGCTCGCCACAAGCCTTCTGGGTAGGGGTTTCGCGCCCCCTCCTCTGGTGTCGCCACTAACAGGCGCAGCTGTTTTTCCACCGCGGCAAGTAGGCGGATTCGCTCCGGCTGCAGGCTTAATTTCTGTTCGGCAAAACCCTTGATGGTGGCGGCAAAAACCCACCAGTAATCACTTTCTCGCTCAGAAATGGCGACTTTCTGTAAGCGCCCTGCAACACGAAATAACTTAATCAGTGCCTTTTGACGATTGTTATTGCGGATAATGTCCAGCAGGCCCAGTTGATAAAGATGGTGCAGACGCTTTAAACCTTCAGTTTGCGGGCCTATCACCTCTTCATCCTGAGCCAAACTAGCAAATGATGGCCACGCGATACCCTTGAGTAAGTGGTATTCGTAGAGCGGTGGCGCCCCTCTAAAGCGGCGCAGTGCCGTCATTTCGGGTAGTAAAATACAGGGGTTTTCACTTTTCTGCTCAACGATGGTCTCGATTAAACCCTCCGCTAGCTGCAAAGACTGGTCGAGTAATGGCTGTAGATCGTCGATGGCCTTATCGCCACTAATCACCGTATCGACCGCCGTAGCCATTTCGCTAAAGAGTCGCTTCATGCCGACGAGCTGGCTTATTTGAGCAGCACCACGCAGCTCAATTAACTGCACATTGAGGTCTTCTAAATGAGCGACGGTGAGAAGCTGTACCAAACCGTGGGCCGATTGAAGAACCGACTTATATTCGTTGCCGATGAACTCGAGTACCTGGGGATGTATATTTTGCATGTGTGGCTCGCTTGTCTCTACAAATTCCATATAAAGCCTTATAAATCAATAGGCTAAAGCTGGAAAACGATCTGATATCTGATTAACTTTTCAACTATAGCAGACTGGCGATAGTACACGCGGTTACCAGGTCGCACTTTTAAGGTATCCAGCGCGAGGAATCGGCCCGCAAGGCGCTAAGAGAACACTCTGTAGCCATCGTGAAAACAGTAGGCATTAGAACAGGCTCTAATAACGTTCTGCGGTTTTTAAGAGGGTTTATCAAGGCTGACGGGGTAACCAGCTGAGTCTTTGTCGTCACCGCTCGGCAAGGGGCCAGCGACAGGCTTGCGCGCTCGATTGATTGATTTGCTCGAGTTTTTGCTGGTGCAGAGCCAGCTCCGTATCGCTAGCGCGAATCACTTTAAGGGGCTGGCGCTGAGCACTGAGTCGACGAATTGCCGGCTCCGTTTCACCCTGCTCACCGTCACCCGAATTAGCGCCGAGTACGAGGTCGACCTGCCCTCCCGTCATCAGTAAATAGACGTCGGCAAGAATCTCGGCGTCGAGCAAGGCACCGTGCAGGGTGCGCTGGGAGTTGTCGACGCCATAACGCTTGCACAGGGCATCGAGGCTATTGCGCTGCCCCGGGTGCATCTGGCGCGCCATTATTAGAGTATCGACAACACCTGAATCCCTTTCAAGGGGCTGATATTGGCCACCGAGTTTTTCGATCTCGGCATTGAGAAAGCCGAGATCAAAGGGTGCATTATGAATAACCAGCTCGGCATCGTTTACAAAGTCGATAAACTCAGCGACAACCTGGGCAAAGAGGGGTTTATCCGCCAAGTCTTCGTTGCTGATACCGTGAACTTCCATCGCCCCCGCATCAATCTCTCTTTGCGGATTAATGTAGCGGTGAAAGTGGCGCCCTGTGAGCTTGCGATTAATAATTTCGACACAGCCGATTTCAATAATACGGTGGTCGAGGGCGACCTCAAGGCCGGTGGTTTCGGTATCCAGTACAACTTGTCTCACGCTTGCTCCAGTAGTTCGTCTATGCCGAGGTTGGCCAGATCATCGGCAATTTCGTTTTCCCGATGGCCACTATGGCCCTTAACCCAGTGCCAGTTAACGTGATGGCGCTGGGCCTGCTCGTCGAGCAGCTGCCACAGATCCTTATTTTTCACGGGCTTTTTGGCCGCCGTTTTCCAGCCCTTTGCCTTCCAGCCCTGTAACCACTCGGTAATGCCTTTGCGCACATATTGTGAATCGGAGGTCAGATCAATATGGCAGGTTTCGCTGACAGCCTCCAGGCCACGAATTGCCGCTAACAGCTCCATGCGGTTATTCGTGGTATGGGCTTCAGCGCCGTAGAGGCTTTTTTCAGTGCCATTGTAGCGCAGTAATACGCCCCAACCGCCGGGTCCTGGATTACCTCGACAGGCACCATCGGTGAATATTTCTACAGCCTTCATTGCTTAAGTTCCTTTTTTTTTGCACCTCTGTCCTCTGCTTGCACTTGCTTCAAGCCCACCAGCGAACCGACTTTCAGCGGCGACCAGTAGCGCGCTTTAATGGGCCGCAGGGGGGTCACCATCTTTTGTGCAACAATCATATAAGAGGCACCTCTACTCAGATCCTGTCTGTTTAGTATTTTCTTCCAGGGTTTAAGCTGCTCGCCCGTCGGTTTATCACCATCCAGCGAACGATAGCTCACTTGAAATCCCAGTAGCTGCAGCCAATCGACGATCCGGCTGCGCCGAAGACTATTATGTCGCCAAACTGCCTTATCCGAGTAAACCGCGCCCAACCACTTATAAAGACCGAACAGGCTCAGGGGGTTGAAGCCAATAATCACTATGTGCCCGCCCGCTGTGACCAGCCTGGCGGCCTCAATCAATGACTGGTGAGGGTGACTGGAAAAGTCGAGGACATGATGCAGTAAAACAATGTCGATGGTATCCGATGGCAGTGGCAGTGCATCAAAATCGCACTGGCAGGAAGCCTCGCTGTGGGCGCGAGATAATATAAATTTATGGCTTGGCTGCAGGTTTTCTAAAAGGCTGTGTCGAGGCGATATACCCAGCTGGCATAGTCGATAACCAAAGTAGCTCTTAAGGTTTTGTGCGCAGCAGTCTTTTTGTCGTTGATAAAGTCTTTGACCAAAACCCTCATCAAACCACTCGCCCAGCTGGTCCTGAACCAGTGGCAAAGGCGCGACACGGTATTTCCGTTTCAGCAAGTAGCGCAGGCTTAAACGGTCTTTGCCCAAAGTGAGGCCTCTCGGTAATGACTTGTGAAGCGATGCATCTTATCATGGCTAAAAATGCGCTGAAAAGTAACTGGAGAACTCATCATGCCCCTTGTTATTCACACCATACCGGCATTTCAGGACAACTATTTATGGTTATTTCACCAGGCCGGCCAGCGCGCTGCTTTTGTCGTCGATCCCGGTGATGGCCAGCCAGTACTCGACTGCTTGCAGGAGCATGATCTGGACTTGGCGGGAATACTGATTACCCACCACCACCCCGATCACACCGGTGGGATTAAAACCCTGCTGGCCCACTATGATGTCCCCGTCTATGGCCCCAACTCGGCGAATATCCCACAGATAAGTCATCGCCTCTACGAGGGTAATTGCATTACCCTGGCTGATACCACTTTCTCGGTGCTCGAAATACCCGGCCACACCCTCGATCACCTTGCCTATACGGCGTCACCCGAGGGCCAAAGCCCGCTGGTATTTTGTGGTGACACGCTTTTTACTGCCGGTTGTGGGCGAATTTTTGAAGGTAGTGCCGAACAGATGTACCAATCCCTGCAAAAATTAGCCGCACTTCCCGACGCGACGCGCATTTACTGTGCCCACGAATACACACTCAGCAACCTGGCATTCGCCGCTGCCGTTGAACCCGATAGTCAAGCACTACAGGACAAAACGGCTGATGATGAGAAAAAGCGTCAACAAGGGCTGCCCACCGTGCCCTCCACGCTGGCTGTTGAGCGTGAAACCAACCCCTTTCTGCGTTGCCATTTGCCCTCGCTGGCATTGGCGGCGAGTCAGCATAGCGCCCACCAGTTAAGTGCTCCCGTTGAGGTGATGCGAGAAATCCGCCTCTGGAAAGACAATTTCTAAGGATTTGAGAGCTATCTCAGCCTGGTGATGTGAGGCTTTTCTCAGCCTCTAAGCCGCGACTATTTCCAATTGTACGGTTAATCGAAATAATAGCCCCCCCTATATAAGCACTTAGGCCTTTATGAAATATTTGTTACTCCCGCTAACACTCAGTCTTAGTTTACTCACCGCTTGTGCCCAACAAATCTCGACGCCCCAAATCGAGCAAGGCCAGATCGCCCCGCTGCCAGGTTTTAGCAGCCAAGAGCCGACAGACAAGCGAGGCAATGAAGCTGAGACAAAGGTTGTCGAGCAAAGCAGCCCCGACGCTGATGTCGAAACAGTAGAACTCCCCATCGATGCCTGGCAAAAAATTGCACAGGCCCACGGCTTCGCTGGTGATATAAACAATACGCAGGTCAGTAAATATCGCGACTGGTATACCGGTAAGCAACGCTATTTTGACCGCCTTGGCACACGAGCGCAGCTGTATATGGCTCATATCGTTGAGGAATTAGAGCGCAACGAGCTACCCCTTGAACTGGCTCTGCTCCCCTTTGTTGAGAGCGCCTATAACCCCTTTGCCTACTCACCCAGCGGTGCGGCAGGGCTCTGGCAGTTTATGCGCCCCACGGGTGACCACCTGGGTTTAAAACGTGATCAATGGTACGACGGGCGACGTGACGTCGTTAGCTCCACAGATGCCGCCATCCGTTATTTTCAATACTTAAATAAGCGCTTTGACGGCGACTGGCTACTCACACTGGCTGCCTATAATGCCGGTGAAGGAACCGTCAGGAAAGCCATCAGGGCGAACCGTCGCCAGGGTAAAGCCAGTGATTTTTGGTCACTGCGTCTACCTGCAGAAACACGAGCCTATGTGCCGAAGTTGATTGCTCTGGCTCAGGTCACCGCCTCGCCAGCCGACTTTCAAGTGGTACTGCCGGAGATACCAACGCAAGTCTACTTTCAAATTGTTGAATTGCCACAACAAATAGATCTCTATCAGGTCAGCCTGCTCGCAGATATGAGTATCGATGGTGTCTATCGCCTCAACCCCGGTTGTCAGCAATCGGCGACACCACCCGAGGGCCCCCATCGCCTGCTAATCCCCCAGCACAAAACAGCCAGTTTTCAGTCGCGACTTAACAGCACGCCCAAAGACCGCTGGCTTATCGTTCGTGAATACAAGGTGCAACAAGGCGATACCCTGAGTGAAATTGCCCAGCACCACGGGCTCGGTGCGCAAGCGCTGATGGCACAAAATAATATGACGTCGAGCAGGATTCGCGCGGGACAGGTGTTGAAGATTCCCAGTATCAGCTCGGCCTATCTGCCCAGCTTTGCCAGACCCACCCAGTATTATCGCGTCCGGCGTGGTGATAGCCTGTGGAAAATTGCTCACGCCTATCAGGTTAAAACGGTCAACCTGGCGCGCTGGAATGGTCTCAAGCACAGTGCCCCATTAAAAATCGGTAAGCGCTTGAAGATACGCGCCCCAGTACCTGTCAGCCAATCGCGTCAGCTCAGTTACAAAATCAAGAAGGGCGATTCACTGTCTCTGATCTCAAAGCAGTTCAAAGTAAGTGTCCGTGATATTGTGCGCTGGAATAAACTCAACTCTCGGGGTTTCATCAAAGCGGGGCAAACCCTTAGCCTCTTCCCCCGCTCCTAAAAGACTTTAATGTAGCGGCTTTAGCTCAGTAGACATTGACAGACTGAAGCCCGTAAGAATGCAGGCATCAGTCTTTAGGGCCATCGAGCGCGTCATTATTTAGAGGCTACTCAGCTCTCACTTATCCATTTTTACCGTGGCATCTGCCAGAATTAATGACTCATAGCCCTGGTATTCGCGCTGTGCCAATGTACGGCTAGCTGACTGAGCCAGACTGTCGCGCCTTGCCGCGGAGATTTTATCCAGCTCACCTGAGTGAATCGCGGCCACAGAAAGAATCACATAATCACCGCTAGCGAGACCAAAACCGCTCGTTGCAGGCAGCGAGCTACTCGCCGGCAAACCGAAAGCATGATCGCGAATAGCCTCATCGACACGCTTATCAAAACGCGTAGTATCAAGATTAACCTGCCATGCCAGCCCCTCTTCCTGGGCGAGCTTCTCGATGCTTTTACCATTGGCGATTTGGGCTTGCAGTGCACGCGCCCTTTCTGCCAGTGCCTGCTTCGCTGACTCGTGCTTCAACGACGCAGTAATATCAGCAGCGACGCTTGCAAAGGGGCGATAGGCTACTGGGTAGTGTTTGCGAACTTTTAGCACCACCACTCCGGCATCATCGAGTTCAACGATATCACTGGTATAACCGTTGTTCAGCACATCCTCCGCATAGGCCGCACTGACAATGGCAGGATAGGCCGCAAGGTCAGAACCACCGCTGCGCGGGAAGGGTTCGGTAGTGGCGACAACAAGGCCCATTTCCTGGGCTGGTTCTTCAAGGGTTTCAGCGTTGTATGACAGCTCTCGTAACTGCTCAATTTTTTGTGGCAGTAATTCGGCCGCTAACTGGCCTTTAAGCTTGGTTTCGATGGCGGCTTTTTCGTCTTCGAAGACTAAAGCCTGCGTTTTTTCTAGCTCAGTGAGGCGAATCAAGTGAATGCCGCTATCGGTCGTCACGGGTTTAGAAATCTCACCTTCAGAGAGGGCCAGTATGGCTGTTTCGAATTCGGCGGGAAAAGCACCCGACTCGACAAAGCCCAAATCACCACCCTGTTCGGCACTGCCCAAATCGTCACTGTGCTCACGGGCAAGCGCAGCAAAGTCACCACCTGCTGCAAGTTTGGCCTGAATATCGGCAATTTCAGCGGCCTGACTAGCATCGTCAGTTGGCTCAACAAGAATGTGGGCCACCCGCCGCCGCTCGGCAGCTTGGGCCATTTGTTGGCGGGCATCGAAGAGTTCGCGAACCATGACCTCATCAACCTCGACGAGGTCCAACAAGTTGTTGGCCGATAATTGAATGTAATCGATGGCAAGCCTTTCTTCGGTGCGAAACGCTTCCTTGTGGCTTTCGTAATACGCCTTAACTTCTGCGTCTTCAACTTTTGTCTCGGCAACCAGGGGCGCAATTGGCACCGTCAGATAATAATAATTACGGCGCTGTTCAAATATTCTTGCCGCCAACTCTAGATCAGCATCGGTAACAAAACCAGTATCGACAACGCCACTGGCAAATTGGCTGAGCAATAAACCATTGCTCATGTAGTCATGATGCTCTCGCGGGGTATAACCCATTTGCCGAATAGCAAATTCGTACTTGTCCCGATCAAACTTGCCAGCACTTTGGTAGACATCAACAGTCTGTAGCAAGGAGGCGATAGTGGCAGGAGATACGCCCATATCAGTAGATAGTGCTGTTAGCTCCGCCGCCTTTTCTTTGATCAAACGCTCCTTGACCGGCCCCCGCAGCATTGCATCGTCGAGCAATGCGGGATCGATATCGCCCAGTCGTTGCAGCAGACGTTGTTTATGAATAGCTAAAGCACGATCGACAACCAGGCGGGAAATGCTGTGCCCGTCGACTTCCAGCTCTGCGTCACTGGCGGGGCTATTTGAAAAAATTGAGTCAATGCCGACGAAAGCGAATGGCACGATGATCAAAATAACAATGAAAAAAGCAATCCCTTTCATGCCTTCACGGAAATCTTGCAGCATTTTAATTCCTTACCTTATCTAAATATTAGCCCGGTGCAAAAAGATGAAAGGCGCATTTAAGCGCCTTTCCCTACTACGTATTGACTACTCTAAAGTGGCGATTTAATTAACTGTTCACCGCTTCTTTAAGAGCTTTACCCGCTTTAAAGCCGGGTACATTGGCGGCTTTAATTTGGATTTCGTCGCCGGTCTTTGGATTGCGCCCTTTTCTCGCGGGGCGATGCTTAACAGCAAAAGTACCAAAGCCAACCAGCGAAACCGGATCACCCTTTTGTAAAGACTCCGTAATCGCTTCTACAACTGCATCCAGTGCTCTGCCGGCAGACATTTTTGACAAGTCAGCTGATTCCGCAATTGCGTCGATAAGCTCTGATTTATTCACATTAAACCTCTCTAAATTTGATTGATGACCCTACAGCCTATTAGCGAATACGCTGGGACGAGACTTTATACCAACCGCCCTTAGAGCGGTCAAGCACGCAAGCCGTTATTTTAGTGTGTACTAATACGTGATGCTGATTGATCGCCACTTTCGCCCTCTGACGATAATCCCGAGCCCAGCGATTTGCTGTACTCCTCGTCAGAAAGCGGCTTGGGCATTTGCTGTAAAGCCAACTCCAGAACCTCATCTACCCATTTCACCGGATGGATGGTCAAATCCGCCTTAATGTTATCGGGGATCTCTTTTAGATCACGTTCATTCTCTTTCGGAATAATGACTTCGGTAATGCCACCGCGGTGAGCAGCGAGAAGCTTTTCTTTCAGGCCGCCGATCTTCAACACCTGCCCACGCAAGGTGATTTCACCCGTCATGGCCACTGCTGCACGCACGGGAATATCGGTCAATACTGAGACCAGAGCTGTGCACATTGCTATACCGGCACTAGGGCCGTCTTTAGGTGTAGCACCCTCAGGCACATGAATATGTAAGTCGTAGTTGCGATGGAAGTCGCGATGGATACCCAACACCTGTGAGCGGCTACGAACAACCGTCAACGCCGCCTGAATAGATTCTTGCATGACATCGCCGAGGGAGCCCGTTTTAATAATAGCGCCCTTGCCCGGTACCGCAGATGCTTCAATCGTTAACAGCTCGCCACCGACTGAAGTCCAGGCCAGCCCAGTCACCTGACCCACCTGGTTTTGATCTTCTGCGCGACCGAAGTCGAACTTGCGGACGCCGAGCATGTCCTCAAGTTCTTCAGTGCCAACATTGACCGCTTGCTGATCGGCATTCTTGGCATAACCGGTCACGACTTTACGGCAGATCTTGGCAATTTCGCGCTCCAGACCTCGCACACCGGCTTCTCGGGTGTAGTAACGCACAATGTCGACAATGGCGGCGTCCGCAAGGGCAAGCTCTTCATCTTTCAAGCCATTGGCTTTACGTTGCTTAGGCAAAAGGTATTTCGATGCAATACTGGCTTTTTCCGCCTCGGTATAGCCAGGAATCCGAATAACTTCCATGCGATCAAGTAACGGCCCGGGAATATTCATCGAGTTCGACGTGCAGATAAACATCACTTCGGACAAGTCGTAATCGACCTCCAGGTAGTGATCGTTAAAACTGTGGTTTTGCTCGGGGTCGAGAACCTCCAATAAAGCTGAGGAGGGATCGCCACGATGATCCATGCCCAACTTATCAACTTCATCGAGTAAGAAAAGCGGGTTTTTTACCGTTGTTTTAGCGATTTTCTGAATAAGCTTGCCCGGCAGGGAGCCAATATAAGTGCGTCGATGGCCACGGATCTCAGCTTCATCGCGAACGCCACCGAGGGACATGCGTACAAATTTCCGACCCGTTGCACGAGCGATGGATTCACCCAAAGAGGTTTTACCAACACCCGGAGGGCCCACTAAACACAACACAGGGCCCTTTAGCTTTTTAACCCGACTTTGAACTGCCAGAAATTCAAGAATACGTTCCTTGACCTCATCCAGTCCGTAGTGGTCTTCATTGAGAATTTTTTCAGCCAGAACCAGATCGTGGCGTACTTTAGAACGCTTTTTCCAGGGAACGCTGACCATCCAGTCGAGATAGCTGCGCACCACCGATGCCTCAGCCGACATGGGTGACATCATTTTCAATTTATTGAGTTCGGCGGAAGCTTTTTTCAAGGCTTCTTTAGGCATGCCCGCTTCGTTAATGCGGCTTTCTAGCTGTTCGAGTTCATTGGGCACATCATCAATATCACCCAACTCTTTCTGAATCGCCTTCATTTGTTCGTTGAGGTAATACTCGCGCTGGCTCTTCTCCATTTGTTTCTTCACGCGGCCGCGAATACGCTGCTCAATCTGGGCAATATCAAGCTCAGACTCCATCAATACTAAAAGATGTTCAATGCGCAGCTTTTCATCATTAATTTCGAGCACTTCCTGCTTCTGCTCAAGCGTCAGGGTCATATGGGTCGCCACCGTATCGGCAAGCCGCCCAGGCTCATCAATACCGGCCACCGTTGTCACCACTTCGGCCGGGATTTTTTTATTAAAGCCCACATATTCTTCAAAGGCATTGACGAGAGTACGAACCAGGGCATCGCGCTCATCCTCAACCGCAACGCCACTATCGATCACCGAGTAGTCGGCCACAAAGTAGCCATTGTGCTCTTCGATGGCATCGATATTAATCCGCTCAGAACCTTCGACCAGAACCTTCACTGTACCGTCGGGAAGCTTGAGCAATTGCAAAATCGTAGCCACGGTACCAATGTCGTAGACCTCTTCAGGGCCGGGGTCATCGCAGGCCGCATCGCGCTGGGCAACCAGCACAATCTTTTTATGCTCTGCCATCGTGTCGTCCAGCGCGAGGATGGAGCGCTCGCGACCAACAAACAAGGGCACGACCATTTGTGGGAAAACCACAACATCTCGCAAGGGCAGCATCGGCAACCTTGTCGGCGTTAAATCTTTTACTGTTTCCTGTCCCATTTTTACCTCTTATTCCAGTTCATGCTGGTTTGGGTGAATACCAATGGTATGGGGTCATTTTCGACAAATACAAGCACCCATAAACAATAACGGGCCACTGGGGCCCGTTATTGTTTATGTTTCGTCGCTCGCTGTCTTCAGCTGCTCGGGGTTGTCGTAAACCAGTAGTGGTTCAGAATCTCCCTTAATAACTGAAGCATCGACGACAACTTTATGCACATCCTTGCGAGAGGGAATGTCATACATACTTTCTAACAGAGTGTTCTCGATAATAGAGCGAAGGCCGCGTGCTCCGGTCTTACGAAGCAGTGCTTTTTCTGCAATAGCCTCGAGAGCATCCTGGCGGATATCAAGCTCAACATCCTCCATCTCGAATAAGGCAGTGTATTGTTTGACCAGAGAATTTTTGGGCTTGACGAGTATATTGATGAGCGCATCTTTATCCAGCTCTTCAAGGGTAGCGACAACGGGCAGGCGACCGACGAACTCCGGAATCAAACCAAAGCGAATTAGGTCTTCTGGTTCCAAATCAGTCAAAACCTCGCCAATGTTACTCTCTTCATCCTTACTGCTAACACTGGCAGAAAAACCAATGCCGCCCTTCTCAGAACGATCTTTAATGATTTTCTCGAGGCCGGAAAAAGCACCACCACAAATAAAGAGAATGTTGGAGGTATCAACTTGCAGGAACTCTTGCTGAGGGTGTTTGCGCCCACCCTGAGGTGGCACCGAAGCAACAGTGCCCTCGATCAATTTGAGGAGTGCCTGCTGAACACCTTCGCCCGATACATCGCGGGTTATTGAGGGATTGTCAGATTTGCGAGACACCTTGTCAATTTCATCGATATAAACGATGCCCTGCTGTGCTTTTTCGACATCGTAGTCGCACTTCTGCAACAATTTCTGAATAATGTTTTCGACGTCCTCACCCACATAACCGGCTTCGGTCAATGTCGTTGCATCGGCAATGGTGAAGGGTACATCCAGGAGACGCGCAAGGGTTTCGGCCAGTAAAGTCTTTCCGCTACCAGTAGGGCCCACCAGTAAAATATTACTTTTGCCAAGCTCAACGCCACCTTTGGCAGCCTTAGCACCTAGCTGAAGACGCTTATAGTGATTGTAAACCGCCACAGAGAGAACTTTCTTTGCGCGCAGTTGATCGATCACATATTCGTTGAGGGTTTCGCTAATCTCTATCGGCGTTGGCAGTTTTTCAACTGTCTCGCCGGATTTAGCTTCCTGCAGTTCTTCAGAAATAATATCGTTGCAGAGGTCGACACACTCGTCACAAATAAACACTGATGGCCCGGCAATAAGCTTGCGAACCTCGTGCTGGCTTTTGCCACAGAAGGAGCAATAGAGGAGCTTATCGCCATCTTTATCATCGCCGCTTTTTTCACTCACTACATTATCCTCACATCTAATAAGTGTTTGTATTTACTGCACTTATTTCAAGACTTCACCAATACTAAGAAAAACAGGCTACATCGACTAAGCGCGCTTGTCCAACACTTCGTCAACCAGACCATACTCTTTCGACTCTTGCGCACTCATAAAGTTGTCGCGCTCGGTGTCAGCCGCAATTTTCTCAACCGTTTGACCAGTATGGGTAGCCATAGCCTTGTTCAGCTGTTCGCGGATTTTGAGTATTTCCTGGGCCTGAATATGAATGTCAGTCGCCTGGCCCTGGGCACCGCCACTGGGCTGATGGATCATGCAGCGGGAATTAGGCAGTAAAAAACGCTTGCCCGGAGTTCCAGCCGCAAGAAGAAACGCACCCATGCTAGCTGCCTGACCAATACACATGGTGCTGACATCGCACTTGATAAACTGCATGGTGTCATAAATTGCCATGCCAGCCGTTACCGAACCACCCGGCGAATTAATATAAAGGTGGATATCTTTGTCAGGATTCTCGGATTCCAGAAACAGCAACTGGGCGACGACCAGGTTGGCCATAAAGTCTTCGACCGGACCGACGAGAAAAATCACACGCTCTTTAAGCAAGCGCGAGTAGATATCAAATGAGCGTTCACCGCGAGCAGTTTGCTCGACCACCATGGGCACTAAACCACCGGCCGCCCTGGTCTCATTATTATATTTCATACCATCATGGAGCATAGTCTATTCCCAGATTAATCAGTAAGAACTGCCCAACCGAGCCTGCAGTTACACCACAGGCCCTTACTTGAATGAAGTTAGGCGTCAGTTGCAGCTCACTACTCTACATCAAGCGTATAAATCAGTCTTCACTATCGTCGTCAGACTTTTTTTCCTCTGCAGGATCTGGCGTCAGCGCACCTTTATAGTCTGTCGCCTCTTCTGCGACATCGGCTAGACCGAGGATATGTTCCACAACTTGCTCTTCCATCACTGCCGATTGCACGCTATTGAGCAACTCTTCATTGTTGTAGTGATACTGGATCACCTGCTCAGGGTCGTCGTAGCTAGCCGCGCGCTCTTCAATAAAGGCTTTAACTTTATCGTTATCGACAGTAATTTCAGCGACCTTAACAATTTCAGCCATTAACAGACCCAGCGATACTCGCTTGCCAGCCTCATCCGCGAATAGCTCGTCGGGGAAAATAGACATATCCATTTGCTGGGCACCACCAAACTGACCAACCATTTGTTGGCGTAGCGCCTGAATTTCATTCGTCAGCAGAGCTTTGGGCGTTTCAATTGTATGTAATGCCTGTAGCTTATTCATCAAGCGGGATTTAACTTTGTTCTTAATCGCTGTTTCGAGCTCACGCTCCATATTCGAGCGAATCTCTACGAGGAATTTCTCTTCACCGCCCTCTTTGACACCAAACTGCTCGTAAAACTCATCATTGAGTTCCGGCAGCGTTTGCTCTTTAACGGCATTCACTTTAACCGCGAACTCAACTGCAGCGCCGCGTAGGTCTTCGGCGTGGTAGTCCTCGGGGAAAGTCAGGCTAATGGTTTTTTCTTCATCGGCGGACAAGCCAACAACGCCATCTTCAAAACCGGGAATCATGCGCCCTGAACCCAGTACCAGGTCCGAAGCGTCGGCAGTACCACCGGGGAATTCCTCACCGTTTTGGGTGCCTTTATAGTCAATATTGACCTGGTCGCCGTCTGCTGCGGCGCGCTCGACCACATCCCAGTTGGCGCGTTGTTTACGCAAATTCTCAACCATGTCGGTGAGGTCTTCATCGGAGACCGTCGCCACAGGGCGAGATAGGCTGATCTGGGAGAAATCCTGTAGAGAGATTTCAGGGTAGACTTCGAAAGTCGCAATATATTCGAGGTCGGCACCCTCTTCATCTTTCACCGGCTCAATGGCGGGCTGTCCAGCGGGACGCAGCTCTTCTTTCGTCACCGCTTCATAAAAGGTGCGGCTCAATACTTCGCCAACCACTTCCTGGCGCACACCGGCACCAAAGCGTTGCTTGATCACCTTGGCGGGGATTTTCCCTTTGCGAAAGCCATCTATGCGTACTGTCTGCGATGCCTTCTGCAGGCGTTGAGCAATCTCTTTATCAATTTCTTCAGCGGGAACACCCACAGTCATACGCCTTTCGAGCCCGGAGGTTGTCTCTATAGAAACCTGCATGGATTGTCCTCACTACAGTCAGTTAAATTTATGGATTAAGTCTGAAGTACCCAACAGTGGGAATACTCAATATTAGTTGGTGCGGAAGGGGGGACTTGAACCCCCACGCCTTACGGCACTGGTACCTAAAACCAGCGTGTATACCAATTTCACCACTTCCGCTAAACCTGCTCGCGACGAGTCTCGCCACGATTTTTCTCAACCTGTACCCACGAGTTTGCCGGTACAAATTTTTCACTTATGCAGAGTAAGTCTTACCTCACCCCGCAAAGGGGCGCAGATTTTGCCACAGCGTCTGCTCGGGGGCAACCGGATACCCCGACATTCCCTCTTCTCATGTGTAAGAGTTTTTTAAAGCCCAGTTTGTGGACAACAGACTCGTCAAGCAGTGTGGGCTTGAGACAACAAAACAATGGCCTCTTCCCGCCCACAATTGCTAACGATAGTGGGCCTGCCCAGGGCGGGTAATAAGACAGCTTGCTCTGCTTTTAATGTCACACCATCACCAAGGCCAACATTGCCAGCGACCACCATCAGTAATTTATAACGCTCACTGAGCAGTATTTGCCAGCGAGCGCCTGGCGACAAGGCGATACGCTGCACCTGAAAATCATCAAAGGCGACGACTTGTTCACGACACAAGCCCTCGCTCTCTTCGAGTACATCCAGCGGCTGTTCGGCCTCAGACTGCAGGGACATCAGCGCTACCGCTTCCGCCGTATCCCAGTGATCCTGGGTTAATACTTTTTGCCCAAAGGCGAGTATTTTTCGCTCATAAACCGGCGTCTGAAATTCCACCGTGCGCACGCCGTGCTGTAGGGCGTGGGGAGTCAGGCAAGGCACCTTGACCACATCACCCTCACGCAGGCCTTGCATATGAGTGAAGCGGTTCATCGCCTTTCGCAACGCTGCTTCTTCTTGTTGAAGTTCTGGGGCCAGGCTTTTATGCCACTGTTTTAACAGGCCCGCAGCGACTGGCTGGTTTAAATCCAGGCCCTGATCACAACGCTGTTGATCAAAGATCCCGTCAATCTTACGCCTCACCTGCTCATAGTTTTGCACCGCTTGCAGATAGGCCTGGCGAAACGCCTCGGGGTCGGCAAACTCATCGCGAACCTTGGCAGCAAAGCCAAAACGAATGCCCCCCTCGCCATCGGGCCAACATTGCTGGTCGACATGGGTGACGACATAAACCTCACGCTTTTCCTCGTGGAGCTCAAAATAAAGATCGCCATAAACAGGTTCGGGCAGTGGGTCGAGAATTTTCAAGAGGTTCAAACTGACCGACTCTGCACCGAGCAAACGCTTGGGCAGCAGTGCTAGCAACCAGGGAATGGGTACACTGTACTCGCCATCACTAAAGCCCGACTGGCCCCGTGCTTCGATGCCGGTATACCAGATTTCCCGCCCCCAGGGCTTGGCAATAGCAATCGGTGATAATAAAAGTGGGTGCTCCAGATTGAACACAGGGGCGGCCAAACCTGCGCCCAACAGGCTCAAGCTGTCACTGCTTAACGGCACGGCCATTGCGGCGAGAGCAGCCTCAACTTGCGGCAATTTATCCGTTAGCAAAAGGCGCAAACCACATTTATTTTTAAAGAATATGGCCAGTAATTCGATAGCGGGAGCAGCGGGTAAATAATGTTGCGTGACCTCGTAGCGCAGTGTCAAAGCACTATCGGGGGATAGTAAAAACTGCTCAAGCGCCGCTTCCGGGCACAGCCCATTGCCAAGCTTTTTTATCACCGATGACCTCACATTAATGGATTGGCGGACAGTTTAACAAAAGCGCCCAGGGCCACCGCGAACTTTAATAAAACATCTTGCCTGGAGGCAAGCATAAGCGTGCTTGATGTAAACGGCAAAAAGCATGATTAATAGTTGACCTTTCCCCCGTAATCGCTATAAATGCACCTCTCCTAATGCACACTGTATTAGGCTTGTTACCAAGGAGTTCCCTTATGTCCATTTTTAAGAAACCCGCTTTTATAGCTGCGTTATTCAGCGTTGTTATTTTTGGCTTATCTGCTTGTGGAGGAGATGATTCCGATGCCGGTAATGCTGAAGAGTTGAGGGGAGCTGTGAAAAACGTCGCCTCCAAGGCCAAATCGACGGCAGAAACCGCCGTTGATCGTGTGGAAGATAAAATAAAAGAACCTACCACCGGAACTGACGACGAGTAAATACTCATAATAAAGTGTTGCCCCAGGCCATAACTTGGCTCGGGGCTGCGCTACTCACAGCCTAACTCAATAGCACCTTAGGCCGCTTTACAGCAATAAGAAACTATCCCTCCACCCCTGCCCTTTTACTTCCCGCGCTCGCGTCTCAACTGCCCTGGCTCTGATAAAAACGAATCTGTTTGACGCTTTCCAGCTCACCAAGATCGGGTTCAGTCACAGCGCGCACCTCACCGCAGAGGACAAACCCTTGCTCGGCAAAGTTTTTCACCCGCGAGTCGGCAACCACTACCTCATCGGCCACCTCACGAAAACGCTGAACCAGGGGTCTGTTGTCCGGATCGTAGAGCACATCCGCTGCAAACAGTATGTCCACCTTGCCCGTGAAGTTAAAAAAATCATCCAGATACGCCAGTTCGACGCCATTCTCACTGGCATTCAATGCGCTGGCTTTCAGTGCTAGCGGATCAATATCGCAGGCAATCACCTCAGCGGCCCCAGCCAATGCTGCGGCTATTGCGACAACGGCGGAACCGCAGCCGAAATCCAGTACTGTTTTACCTTTGACTGAATGAGCGCCATTGAGTAGCCGTTCAGCCAGCGCCAGGCCGCTGCCCCAGCAAAAACTCCAATAGGGCGGATTGGCGAAAATAGCACGGGTTTCCTCTTCGCTCAGCGGTGCATCCATTCCATCCGGGTCGATCAACCAGAGTGTTAACCCTTGCCCAGCGGCATTTTCAACTTTAAGTGGCAAACGTTTTAAATGAGCAGAGGGCAATAGAGTCTGAATATGCGCCTCTAACTGGCGATGATAGGCGTGGGAAGCATCACTCACCCCTCACCCTCCTGCTGCTTTTCAACTCTTAACTGAGCCTTGCCAGAGCCGAGCATAATGCCAACCCATGCCGTTTCAGTGTCACTTTCCAGGGCAATTTTCACCAATATGGTCAGGGGAATAGACAGCAACATTCCCACTGGGCCCAACACCCAGCCCCAAAAAACCAGGGACAGAAATACCACTAAAGGCGATAGATTCAAGTCCTTGCCCATCCAGCGTGGCTCCACCACATTACCAATCACCAGATTAATCGCTACATAGGCAAGGGCGAGGAAGCCGGCCTGCCCCGGCCCCAGTTGTATCAAAGCCAATAATACAGCGGGTATGGCTGCCAAAAAGGAACCCACCGTTGGCACAAAATTAAGCAGGAAGGCCAGCAGGGCCCACATCACCGGGTAATCAACCCCCTGTATCCATAACACTAAAAGCACCAGTAAACCGGTGGCAAGGCTAAGTAAGGTTTTGATGGCGAGATAGCGATTAACACTGTTACTAAAGCTCTCCAGCCCTCCCATTGAGTGCTCGCCTGCACCACGGGCATTGAGTAGCTTTTCCCGAAAACCCACCTCTTCAGCAAAAATAAAAATCACGGTGATCAAAATCAAAAAAGCATTGGTCATGACACTGCCAAAAGAGGCCAGCATATTGCCAACCAATTGCATCGCCACACCGGGGTTAAAACTTTGCTGCCATAACACCGGATCTAAGTCGATGCCAATGTTCGTCAACCACTGCTGTACACCACTGCTCATAATTTGCAGGCGCGCCTGGTACTCGGGCAAATCGGCGCGAAAATCCCGGATCGAGGACCCAACCACCGCCCCCACTATGATCCCCAGACAAACGACGCCGAGTACAATCAATAGAATAGCCAGACCGCTGGGAACCCGTCGGGATTTCAACCACCCCAACAACGGAGAGCAAATCAAGGCAATAAATACCGACAGTAAAAAAGGCACCAGTAAGGGCTCCGCCGCTTTAAGCCCGGCGACGACAATCACGAAAGCTGCCGCCAATAAAATAAATCGTGCTGCTGTTGAAAGATTATTCATTCATCAAGGTCCTGATGTTTTAACTCTTCAAGTATTAATTTAAGCGCCTGGGTGCCTTTTTCGGTGAACAGGGTCGCACTGCAAACACCGACATATTCTGTCTCACCGAGGTCTGAACAACGCTGCTGAATGTCTTGCAAAAGCGCATTGTGGCGCACTGGAATGCCGATAAACACATGCCAGTCATTCTCTGTGGCCCCACCAGCGAGCACAAGCTCTAATAGCGTAATGACGTTATTTTTATCGAGTCGATAGACAGGCGTTCCAATGCGTAAGAATACCCACATTGCAGCCAATACAAGGACAAAGGTAAGCAGCAGTGTCAGTATAAAGTGCATGATTAATTAATCATTAACGTGGTGTTTTTGCTGATCCTGCAAGCATTCATTGATAGGGGTTAGCAGTAGATCGGTAATATCCATCGCATTAGACGAGTGCACAATGGTATTGGTGGTCGCCAACTCTTCGAGGCCTGCGGCAAGTAATTGCGCATCGACACCACCCACAAAGATGCCATGCACAGCGGCACATTTTATACGCTCAACACCCTGCGTTTGCAGTGCCGCGATGCATTTTAAAATAGTTTGGCCACTGGCGATAACGTCATCGATAACCACTGCCGTGTGCTGGTGATAAGGGCCTAAATCCGGCAGGGTGACACGCACATCGCGATCACCAAAGCGCTGCTTGGCGCCAATCACAAAAGGCTGGCCACTGTGAGCGGCAATCTGCGATACCCATTGTTCGCTCTCCGCATCGGGTCCCACCAGCAGTAGATTTGCCTGCCCTTTCAGCCAGCCTGCCAACAACGGTGCCCCGGCGACCACACGGCTAGGCGTGGCATAAATCTCATCCAGGCTATGGTAGCGGTGCAGGTGGGGGTCGACCGTCACCAGCCAGTCTATTTGCGCGGATAACTGCTGGGCAAAAATTCGCGAGGTGATGGCCTCACCCTCGGCAAAGCGCTTGTCCTGGCGCATATAACTTAAATAGGGCGCGACCAAACCCACCGAAGTGGCTCCCAATTCGCGCAAGGTCTGCAGTAAAAACACCAGCGGTAAATATTTGCGATTGGGATGGGAGAGCTCAGCCAGCACAATGCAGTGCCTGCCCTGCACCGGCGTATCGATGCGCAGGTAGGACTCGCCATCGGGAAACAAACGCTGACTACTTTGACCCTGCTCAAAGCCAAGCTTGTCAGCCAAAGAGGCCGCCAGGGGATGGGGGTCAAGAGTAAAAATAAGGCCACCCTGGTTCGCCACACTTTTCATTGCTCATCTCCAATCATTGAATGCCGTGTAGTTGCCGTGCCAAGTTGAGCTTTGCGCCACAGATAATAAACGGCAGGTAACACCAATAAAACCAGCAACAGAGCACTGAGCATACCGCCAACCATGGGGGCGGCGATGCGACTCATCACTTCGGAGCCGGTGCCCGAACCCAGTAAAATGGGCAGCAGTCCGCCGACAATTGCAGCGACTGTCATCATCACCGGCCGTACCCGCAGACCGGCACCGCGCAGCACTGCGCTGCGTAGTTTATCTGCGTCGAGGTCAATACTCTGGCTTTTACATTCGGCAACAGTCTGCAGCCAGGCCTGATTGAGATAGACCAGCATAATCACACCGATCTCTACCGCCACACCGGCCAGAGCAATAAAACCGACACCCACCGCGACTGAGAAATTGTAACCGGCGAGGTACATTAACCACAGGCCACCAGCGGCGGCCACGGGCAAGGTGCCCATAATAATGAGTACTTCGGCGCTTCTGCGAAAGTTCAGATACAGCAGCAAGACGATGATCATCAAGGTTAATGGCACCACGTAGGCCAGTTTTTCTTTAGCCCGCAACATGTACTCGTACTGCCCCGACCAGGTCAGGGAGTAGCCCGCCGGCAAATCGATTTGTTCATTGACCGCCTGCTGTGCCCGCTTCACATAAGTGCCAATATCAACATTTTTAATATCGATAAAAGACCAGCCATTCACTCGGGCGTTTTCACTTTTAATACCCGGCGGCCCGTCTTCAATATAAACCCGCGCCACATCAGCGAGGGCAATGCGCTGCCCCTGCGTGGTGACGATGGGCAGTAGCGCCAGTTGCTCGACAGAATCCCGATAGGCCTGGGGATAGCGAATATTTACCGGATAGCGCTCCAGGCCCTCGACAGTTTGGGTGACGTTGACACCGCCAATAGCGGTGGCGATCACCTGCTGTACATCGGCAATCGTCAAGCCGTATCGCGCCGCCCGTTCACGATCAATATCCACTTTAATGTAGCGCCCACCGGCGACACGCTCTGAATACACTGACGCCGTACCTGGCACATCTTTAAGAATTGTTTCGAGCTGTAAACCAATGGCCTGAATTTCTTTTAATTGCGGCCCGGCGATTTTAATACCCACCGGCGTTTTAATTCCGGTGGCGAGCATATCGATGCGGGTTTTAATGGGCATTACCCAGGCATTGGTGACACCGGGGAATTGCAGGCGCGCATCCAGCTCCTGTCTAATTTTCTCGGGCGTCATCCCTTCGCGCCATTGGTCGCGCTCTTTAAACTGAATAAAGGTCTCTATCATATTCAGTGGGGCTGGGTCAGTGGCACTCTCGGCGCGGCCCATTTTTCCAAACACCGTTTTCACTTCGGGCACCGTGCGAATAAGTTTATCTGTTTGTTGCAGTAGCTCCCTCGCCTTGCCAATAGAAATACCCGGATAAGTGGTGGGCATGTACATTAAATCGCCTTCATCGAGAGAGGGAATAAACTCGCTGCCAATTTGACTGGCCGGCCACAAGCCCAGCAGGGTCAATAAAAACGCTGCACTAATGGTTTTTTTGGGGTGGCGTAAGACCTTGCCCAAAGCCGGCAAATAGAGCTGGCGCAATAAACGGTTGAGGGGGTTTTTATCCTCGGCCCTAATATTACCGCGCACAAAATAGCCCATTAACACCGGCACCAAAGTAATCGCCAGCACCGCCGATGCCGCCATGGCATAGGTTTTGGTGTAGGCCAAGGGGGCAAACATTCGCCCTTCCTGAGCCTCCAGTGTAAACACCGGCAGGAAGCTGACCGTAATAATCAGCAAACTAAAAAATAGCGCCGGCCCGACTTCGGTGGCGGCTTTGGCGACGACCTGCCAGCGATTTTTATCGGTGAGCACCTGCCCCTCCATGTGCTTGTGCATGTTTTCTATCATCACAATGGCGCCATCTATCATCGCGCCAATGGCAATAGCGATGCCCCCCAGAGACATGATATTGGCATTTAGACCCTGTAGATGCATGAGAATAAAGGCACTTAAAATACCCACCGGCAAACTGATAATGGCCACTAAAGAGGAGCGAATATGGAATAAAAAAACCATGCACACCAGGGCAACCACGGCAAATTCTTCAAGTAGTTTTTGCCAGAGATTCGCCACTGCCCGCTCGATAAGGCCCGAGCGATCGTAGACAGTGACCAGTTCGACGCCTTCGGGCAGGCCGCGCTTTAGCTCTTCCAGTTTGGCTTTGACCTTTTTAATCGTCTGCTGGGCATTATCGCCATAGCGCATAATGACAATACCACCGACGGTTTCACCCTCGCCATTGAGCTCGGCAATGCCCCGGCGCATTTGCGGCCCGAGGTTAATATCGGCAATATCACGCAGTAACAAGGGTGTACCTTTCACGTTCATGCCCAGCGGAATGCTCTCAATATCGCCACGGTTTTGTAAATAACCACTAACGCTGACCATGTACTCCGCCTCACCCATCTCGACCACCGAGGCACCAATTTCCTGATTGCTGCGCTGTACCGATTTTTGAACATGGCTGAGGGGAATACCAAAGGCGCGGAGTTTTTCCGGGTCAACCTTGATCTGATATTGCTTGACCATACCGCCCACCGCAGCGACCTCAGAAACACCGGGCACCGTTTGTAACTCATATTGTAAAAACCAGTCCTGTATGCTGCGCAACTGGCTAATATCGTGTTTGCCGCTTTTATCGATAATGGCGTAAATATAGACCCAGCCCACTCCCGTGGCATCGGGGCCGAGTTGGGGCTTTGCCGTTGGTGGCAGGCTTGGAGCCACCTGACTCAGATATTCAAGCACCCGGCTGCGCGCCCAGTACAAATCGGTAGCGTCGTCAAAAATCACATAAATATAGGAGTCACCGAAAAAGGAGTAACCGCGCACCGTTTTCGCGCCGGGCACCGACAGCATGGCTGTGGTGAGTGGATAGGTCACCTGATCTTCCACCACCTGGGGTGTCTGACCGGGATAGGAGGTTTTAATAATAACTTGTACATCGGAAAGGTCGGGGATGGCATCAATCGGTGTGTTTTTCAGCGAAAACAAACCAGCACCGACTAATATCAGCGCACCCAGTACGACAAAGAAGCGATTGTTAATCGACCAATGAATAATTTTTTCTATCATTCGTCTCGCCCGCCACTCACTGCCATGCGCTGAAAATCGGAATCGATACTGGATTCAGAGTCCAGTAAAAAATGGGCCGAGCTGACCACCCTGTCTCCCGCCTTAAGACCGTCAAGAATTTCAGCCTCGCTAGTACCAATGTGCCCCAGTGTCACCGCCACGGATTTAAAACGACCATCGCCCAGCGCCAATACCACCCTGTTTTGGCTGCCGGTACGGATAACGGCTTCGCGGGGTACTTGCAGGGTCGGCTGCGCGCCACCGCTGTGAATAATCACCTGGGCAAACATATTGGGTTTCAGCAGGGCATCCGTATTGGCAAAGCGCAAACGCACCCGCACGGTGCGAGTAAGGTTATCGAGAATGGGATAAATATAATCAACCTGCCCCCGCCACTGCCGACCCGGCAAATAATCCAGCGACATACTGACCTGGTCACCCTCGGCCAGCACCCCGGCCTGTCGTTCAAATACCTGTGCCGTCACCCAAACTTCATCCAGGCCACCGACAGACATTAAGGCAGTACCGGGTTTTACAAACATACCTTCACGCACACCCAAATTGGCAATAACACCATCTTGAGGCGAAGGCACGATGATGGCCTTTGTTGGCTTGCGGGATTTCCTCAAGGCATTAATTTGTGTTTGCGCTACCTGTAAGGTCAGTAAGCGCTCCTCGGCTGAGCCGATCAAACGCCGATTACCGCGCTGCAGGGCGAGTACAAATTCCTCCTGAGCGGCCACTAGCTTGGGCGAATACAGGGCATATAATGGCTGGCCAGCCTGTACCGACTCCCCTTCTGATTTCACAAAGAGCTGCTCTACCCAGCCCTCCACGCGGGGGTGAATATGAATCAAGCGGTCTTCATCAAAACCCACGTAGCCAACGGTGTTAATCACTATATCTAAAGGCTTAAACGCAACTACTGCCGTGCGCACACCAAGATTATTTTCAACCTGCGGCGTTATTGTCACCACCCCGGCACCTTTAATTTTACGGGCTGCCTGTGCTTCATAAACGGGCACTAGCGGCATACCCATTGGCGACAGGCCCGGCTCATCGCGTCGGTAGTTGGCATCCATCGGCGCTTGCCAATAGAGGGCTTCATTGGACGCTACTGTCACTTGGCTGCGATCGACAGATTGCCCATTAAAATAGGCTGTTGTCGCAATAACTCCGAGCAATAAAGCCAGTACAAAAATGCCAGAATTTTTCATTTCATTTTTTCCTCAAAGCGTCGTTTATATGAACGTCATTCACATTAGCGATTTTTACATCAGCGCCGACCATAAAATAGTGCATTTTGGCCAATATTTTTTGCCGTTTTACACTTAACTGCAAAGCCATAATTTTAGTATTGAGCTCGGCAATACGGGCACGCATCACCTCGGCGAAGTCACCACCGTCGGTGGTGTAAGCCGCTAGCGTTGCATCGGCCTGATCGTGCATTTGCGGCAGTAAGTATTGTTGATAAAGCTGTTCCTGCTCGTCCACGCGCAACAATTCTGCCCCCGCCTGCTCGTAAGCTGAGCGTAATTCTCGCAGTAGTAAATCCCGCTCAGTCTGGGCAGCGGCACGACGATGACTTGCCGCCAACACACGCTGATCCTGTCTGTTGGCCGTAAACAGCGGTAAATCGACGGTAATACTCATGGACACAAAATCGGCCCGCTCATTGCCGCTCGGCGCCTCATCACGATAGGCATAAGCGGCATTGATAGCCCATTCGGGCTTGTATTGCTGGCGGGCCAGCTCCAGTCTGGTGGCGACAGATTCGATGTTGCGATCAAGGGCCCGCACCCGAGGGTGCTTCACAATGCCAGCCATTGTCTGCCGCTTATTTTCAAGCGTCATGGGGGCCAGGCCATTTTTTTGAAGATTGCTTTGAAGATTGTCGCGCAAGACTCTATTAACCAGGGCCTCTGACAGCCATTCACCCAAGGCCTGTTGTGCGGCGTCGTGATCTTGCCAAAGCAGACTCAGCCGGGCCTTAAGTCGGCTCAACTCAAGCTCGGCACGAATCACATCTTGCTGGCGGGTTGAACCGGAGGTCGCCGTGTAATTGGCGTGGACAATATCAATCAATTGTTCGAATAAATGCCGATTATTTTCGATTAACGCCACGCTTTGCTGGGCAAGAAAAGCGTCGAACCACAGCAAGCTCACTGTTAACGCAACGCGGGCTTTTCTGTCATCGCGCAAAAAGGGATAAGCCGCGCTTTGCTCACGTTTTATTCGGCGCTGTAATTTCAGCGTATCACCACGGGGAAACTTTTGAGCAAGACCCAGCTTAAACTGGCTCATAGGCTCCTGATCAAAGTCCAGCGTATCTGTCGCCAAATTCAGTAAGCCAAGGCTTAAGCGCGGGTCTGGCAGCTCTCCGTCGGCAATGCTTTCGGCCAGTAAGGCCCGCTCATTAAGCTCATTACCCTTTAACCAGGGGTCATTATTATTGGCGTAGCTAATCGCCTCCCCCAGCCCCAGTGGCGCTGGCCCTGCCCAGACTGTATCAATAAAACCCGCTAACATTAGCGTCAAGCCAATGATTACAATTCTCATTTCTGCTCACTTAAGGAGCCTCTGAACAAGTCATGAACTCGCATGCTGCACTTTAGGATATTCAGCGTCTGCGTCGCCTAAAGCGCCTACAGTTGGTACAAGCCTTCGCAATAGCTCGCTAGAGCCTGCCCCGTGAAACGCTTTGGGTATTACGTGCGGTTTGCGCCTCGCCTCAAGCGCCTACTTTTGGTGAATCTAAACACCCTAAAACACAGCCTGCTTCGTCCAGACTTAATCAGAGGCTCCTTTATTAGTTTTCCCTTGCCACTGTTAAGCCTAAAAAGACCCGGCAATAGCAAACAAATTTATAACACCGCTGTGCGGCTATAGAAATAATAAGGAGTAAGTCTGTCGCTCCCACTATCCAGAAACACCTTTTTCAGGCGCAGCTATCCTGTCTTAGTGGGTAATGGGGGGACGAAATAAAGTGCTACTGGCAGAAATTTTGCGCTGAAAAGAAGTGTCAGCGCGGACAAAAACTGCGGGGGGAAAGGTCGAAGAACTCAAGCTAGTCGGTAAATAAGCAGAACATAAACCCGGACAACAATCACAGTCAGACTGACAATCATCACCTTGGCTCATCGCCATAGCCATATCATGAGCACTACTGCCCGCTGCCACCAAGGCTTCACTCAGGGGTGCTTGGCTCAAGTTCATTTCCGACCCGACGGGAGATTCGCCCATAGCCCTATCGGCATTCATCATGGCCTGAGCCGGATTGAGTGAAACGATGACAAACAGCAGGCTTAAGAGATAAGACAAGCACTGCCCAAGAATGGGCAATGATGCCTTCTTTGGGGAGCTGCTTGTTTTGTGGTTAGGGCTCATAGTCATCAAGTAGACCACAGGTACTGAATACGGTTCAAGACTGTATAGCACTCACCCCTGATAATAGAGCCAACGCGCACAGCCACCTTGACTATATTTGGCCATACAAATATAGTTGCCGCCATGAATACTGACGAATATGCCAGCCTCTTTAAGTGTCTCTCCGAGCCAGTACGCCTGCGCATCCTCTTTCTTTTACTCGACAAGGGCGAGCTTTGTGTTTGCGATATTGTCGATACTCTGGGCCTCTCCCAAAGTGTGGTGTCCCGTCATCTTGCCTATTTGCGCAATAATAGTCTGCTCAGCACTCGCCGCGAGGGCGTGTGGATTTACTATCAGGTCATTAAAGTGTCACCCTTCATCGATAAGCTACTGGCCTTATTTCACCGCTCCGGTGAAGACTCGGGTTCATTACAGAATGACCTGAAAATGTTCAGCACCTGTGCCAATCGAGACTGTAGCTGAGCGCGCAGCTCTCGTTCGCCGGTTCAACACCATTTATTCACCATGCTTTAGTTGATTGACAAGGTCTAAAACGCGCCAAGACATTTGTTTATACGCATATGCGCAATTAATAGACGAGTGCACAAACAGGGTTTTTGAGGGACAACGCCATGACAATTAAAATAGGTATTAACGGCTTTGGCCGTATGGGGCGTCTGGCCCTGCGTGCCGCCTGGGACTGGCCAGAGCTGGAGTTTGTACATATTAACGAGCCTGCTGGCGATATTGCCAGCGCCGCTCACCTCTTAAAATACGACTCAGTTCATCGCACCTGGCCCCACGAAGTTAGCGTTGATGGGGACAAAATCGTTATCGATGGCAAAGCCATTAGCTATTCACAAAACAGCGAATTAGAGGCTTCGCCCTGGGCTGAAAGCAGTGTTGATGTATTACTTGAATGCTCGGGTAAGTTCAAAGCGCAGCAAGCCCTGGCACCCTGCTTCGATATTGGCATTAAAAAGGTCGTCGTTTCTGCCCCCATTAAAGACGGCACCTTGAATATTGTTATGGGTGTCAATGACCACCTCTATCGAGCCGATACCCACCATGTCGTCACTGCGGCATCCTGTACGACTAACTGCCTGGCACCAGTGGTTGATGTCATACAAAAAAAACTGGGCATTAAGCACGGCAGTTTTACCACCATTCACGATATTACCAATACCCAGAGTATTCTTGATGAATATCACAGCGACCTGCGTCGCGCTCGCGCCAGTGGCCTGTCCTTAATTCCCACCACCACCGGCTCGGCAACGGCTATTGCGGAAATCTTCCCCGAGTTGGAGGGCCGCCTCAATGGCATCGCCGTGCGCGTACCCCTCGCCAATGCCTCACTGACCGACTGTGTGTTTGAAGTTGCCCGCCCAACGAGCGTTGAATTCGTTAATAAGGCTTTACAGGAAGCGGCAAATGGCAGGCTGGCGGGTATTCTGGGTTACGAAGAACGCCCTCTGGTCTCCGTCGATTACACCGACGATACGCGCTCCAGCATTATCGACGCCCCATCGACCATGGTGATTAATAAAACCCAGGTGAAAATCCTCGCCTGGTACGACAATGAAATTGGCTACGTTAACCGGATGATGGAATTGGCGCTGAAAGTTGGGCGCTCCATTGCTAGTCCGGGCGAATAATTGAAGCGCTAATAATGAGCCACGCCTTGCGCCAATACATTATGGTTACGCTGAGTTACTGGGGTTTTACCATTACCGATGGTGCTCTGCGCATGTTGGTGGTGCTGTATTTTCACCAGCTCGGTTACAGCCCCTTTGAAGTCGCCGCGCTTTTTTTGTTTTATGAATTTTTCGGCATGGTGACGAATTTATTCGGCGGCTGGCTGGCCGCTCGCACCGGACTCAACACCACTCTGCACATCGGCTTGACCCTGCAAATGCTGGCACTGGGAATGTTGTTAGTTGACCCCAGCTGGCTCTCTGTTATCTATGTGATGGCCGCCCAGGCACTATCGGGCATCGCCAAAGATCTCAATAAAATGAGTGCCAAAAGCAGTATTAAATTACTCCTGCCCGACAATGCCCAGGGCAAACTCTACCACTGGATAGCCCTGTTAACGGGATCGAAAAACACCCTGAAAGGTGCCGGTTTTTTTCTCGGCGCCTTACTGCTATCTAGCATCGGCTTTCGCGCCGCCATTGTGGTTTTATTTCTGGGCCTGATGCTGGTGTGCATCGCCAGCTTTCTGCTCCTCGATCGGGGCATGGGTAAAAGTCAGTACCAGCCAAAATTTCACGACTTGTTTTCAAAAAGCCCCGCCATCAACCGGCTTTCTGCGGCGCGATTTTTCCTTTTCGGCTCCAGAGACATCTGGTTTGTCGTTGCCCTGCCCGTCTATTTGCAAAGTGAATTGAACTGGGATTACACCGCCGTCGGCAGCTTACTGGCACTGTGGATCATTGCCTACGGCGCGGTGCAAGCCGTGGCGCCTAAAATCACCGCTCGCTTTAGTACCCATAAGCCCGATGGCAAAACCGCCCTGCACTGGGTTCTGCCCCTCAGTTTAATCCCCGCAGCAATTGCGCTAGCCCTGCACTACACACTGGCCGCACCGGCAGTAATTATCATTATTGGTCTGGCAGTCTTCGGAATATTATTCGCGATTAATTCTTCCCTGCATTCCTACCTTATCGTCGCTTATGCCCAGCGCGATGGCGTGTCACTCGATGTCGGTTTCTATTACATGGCTAACGCGGCTGGCCGTTTGGCGGGCTCTTTACTGTCGGGGTTAATCTATCAATGGCAGGGACTGGAAGCTTGTATGCTAGTGGCATCGGGTTTTATTGTCGCAGCCTGCCTACTCTCGATGGGTCTGGCCAAACACCAGCCGCAAACGCTTAACCAGCCGTGCCCGGTAAAAACTAAAGCCCGGGGTTCAATATCGCCATCACCGTCAAACAACTAATCAACTAGCCCTTTCAATAACACACCAGCGCCATAGGCCAGCACCGCAGCGATACCACCAATACCGACAGTCTCAACAGCACCCAGCAAGCGGGATTGATTGACAAATCGAGCCTTGACCGCACCCACCCAAAGAAAAGCCAGCGCGGTTAAAATCGAGCTCCAGAAAAAGGTATTCGCCACTGCACCCGGGTTTATCCAGTTAAAAAGATAGGGCAGCAAGGGAATTAAACCGACGATAGAGAAAGCAACGAAGGTCGCAAAACCCGCTTTACTGGGGTTGTGATCCTGCAGGGTCATACCGTGCTCTTCCAGCAGCATGGTATCAATCCAACGCTCGTGGTCTGCTGTAATGACATCGACAACCTGGTCGAGTAACTCACCCTCGAAACCCTTCAATGCATAAATCTGCCGCACTTCTTCGCGCTCACCCTCCGGCCACTTATAAATTTCATCCTGCTCGCGCTTGCGCGTTTGCGCACGAAACTGGTTTTCCGCCCGCGTACCGAGAAAATTACTGACAGCCATACTGAAGCCGTCGGCTAGCAGGTTGGCAAAACCGAGAATAATAATCACCCCGGAGGACATTCCCGCACCGGCAACACCGGCGACAACAGCAAAGGTGGTAACCGCGCCATCCACAGCCCCGTAGACAAAATCTTTAAGATAGACGGAACCGGGGCCATCTTGCAGACGGCTGGCGATCTTCTCCGGTGTGTGAATGGCCTGATAAGTCGCTTTATCTTCGTGTTTGATTTGACTCATATTAAAACTGTATTCCCCAACTGTACTTTCTGGCTTATGTGCTCAAAGGTAGAGCAAGGTGCGTATTTTAACCCAAACAAAGCGACTAATCAGTTCGCAGCTGCACGAAGTTGGGGGCGAAGATAAGGTATCCAAAACCTCACACAAGCGAAGCAACAGTGCTATACAGGTCATTCCGAAAATCTCTGTGAGTCAGTATCATGCTCACACTCCTATTCTCATCGAGGCCGACGTGCACAACGCCAACCCCATCTTTGCAATTTGCGGAACACCCGGCAGTGGTAAAAGCACACTCGCCATTCATCTGGCGGAGGCTCTTAAACCGGCCAGCGATTCGAGTTCGGGGAGTCGCTCTACGGTACATATTGATATTGACCACTATCAAAGCTTTACTGAGCAGGCCATCGATGACATACAACTGTGGTTGGCTGCAGGCGGCGATTACAATCTGTTTCAAATCCCCCAGCTGGATGACGACCTCGTGGCTTTAAAAGAGGGCATAAGCACGCGCCTACCCGGAAGTGAGGAGCCAGTCACCGCCAATGGCCCGATCCTCTTTGAAAGCCATTTCGGGCGCGAGCACCACGCTTCTGGCCAGCACATAGACTTTATGATCTGGCTAGAAACCCCTCTCGATCTTGCCCTGGCACGCAATGTAAGGGCTTTCTGTGAGGATTTTTTAAGCGCTGAGGAGAGTCACCACCACGGACAAATACAGTGGCTGGAGGGCTATCTGCAAAACTATCAACAAAGTGTTCGCGCCACACTCGCACAGCAATCCCGGCGACTCTCTGCGGCAGCCGATCTCATTCTTGACGGCCAGCAAAGTATAGAGTCACTGACTCAGCAGGCCCTCGGCGCCATTACCCAGTACATTGCAAAGGGCCATCAACGACAAGGGGATAGTTGATGCAAAACTATCGGGACTATCTGCGCGTCGATCAGTATTTACAGGATTTCATGCAGACGCAAATGCTCAAAGGTGCGCTCGATAACGGCCTCATCGACGCACTGATCAAAGGCCCCAGCGACTTTGCAAGCCTGCAAAAAATTAGCGCCACTGACGCCCCCGGGCTGAGCTTTTTACTCAAGGCACTGCTCCACAGCGGCGTCATCATAGAGGCGGGAAAACACTTTTCATTAAGCCCGGACTTTATCGAGGTATTGCCTTACCGCAGTCTGATCGAAGCTAAAATTTTCTTTGCCAACCTGCTTGCCCCCGACCTGCTTGAGCACCTCGACAGCTTGTTGAGCGATGAAGAAAAATTCATGCAAAACTCGCATTTATTCGAGTTATTTGACTATCAACGAGCACTGCACAGCACACCGGAAAATTATCGTTTTACCGAGCGCTGGATGAAACTAACCAGCACTTTAACCCGCTATGAGGGCCCCGCCTGTCTCGCCCACCACGATTTTTCCAGCTACCAAAAAATTATGGATATTGGCGGTAACAGTGGTGAATTTGTCCTACAAATCACCCGTCAATATGCACAACTACAAGCCATCGTTATTGATCTACCCGTGGTCTGCGAAGTCGGCTCACAGCATGTCGGCAATTATCGAGAGGCAGAGCGCATTCAGTTTATCAAGGCCGATGCGCTGACCGATAAACTGCCAGAAGAGCAGTGCCTGGTCAGCTTCAAGTCCATACTTCACGACTGGCCAGAAGCCGCCTGTCAGCGCTTTATTGAGCAAGCCCACAGCAGTCTGAAAGATAAGGGACAGGTACTTATTTTTGAGCGCGCTCCCATTCCAGCGTTTACGACCAGTCCCAGCTACGGCAGCCTCTCTACGCTACTGTTCTTCCGCTCCTATCGCCCGGCCGACATTTACCAGAACCTGCTGACGTGCGCCGGTTTCGTCGATATTCAGATACAGACCATTGCCCTGGAAACGCCCTTTTATCTGATAACAGCGCGAAAAGCCTGAGTCCGAGCAATCGAGTCGCGGCCACAAAAAGGCCGAACGTCCGCTTGTATTAAGACAGGCGCTCCTGCCAGCGGCCGCCATGTTCTGCCGCACAGGCTTCTTCACTATCAAAGCTCACTTGCCGCGCCATATCTTTCATGACAATGCCCACGGCACTTAATTTGTCGGCAATTAAACTGCGCAAAAAATCGTCGTGTTTAGCGAGTAATGCCCGTGTTAAATCACTATCGGTCGCGAATATACAGACCACTGAAAGTGAGCCGGGAAAGCGGCTGTAATTGACGATATGGGTGAGCCATTCAAAGCCAGCCACCTCATCAAGTGCCACACCACAAACTTCTGTCAGTGCCTGGGTGATGGCCTTTTCAATTTTTTTATCGGTTTTTTTCATTTAATGTTGGTCATAGCCTTGATAAAAACTACTCGGGATACAGATCGTTAAAGGGCCGGAAATTACATGGATTTAGCCGGTTTCACACTTTGCTAACGACATGCTTGAGGATTTCCACCACTTGATCCGGCGTTGTTGCCCACGCCATCGCCGCCGCATCGACCTCTTTCAGGGGATGGATAATATCCTCGCCGTGCAGGGTAATATACGGTGTGCCCATCGCCGCACAATAGCCGGCATCAAAAGCCGCATTCCACTGCTTATATTTATCACCAAAACGCACCACCGCCAGATCACAGTTTTCAATCAGAGTTTTGCTGCGTATAGCGTTCACTTTCGCTGATTTATGATCGCGCCAAAAGCTCTTCTCCTCGCCACCCAGAACATCACCAGCACTATCGCTGGCACCGTGGTCGGTAACAGCGGAAGTGAAGACAACAGGCAGATTGCTTGCATCACAACCGTCCTTTAATTGTTGCCGCCAGTCGGTGTGTATTTCGCCCGAAAGATAGACATTCCAGATCATATGTTTTCCTCTATTCACTGAAAAACAAGAATAATTTCTTGCTGTTTATTTGCGGATATTAATTCATATTCACACTGAAAAAACAGACGCGTTGTATGGAGAAAACAAACCCACTTTAACTATTTCAAGGTAAACGGCTATTGATTTCAAGGTTCAAAGACTGCTCCATCTGCTCTGCACTTAATGGTCCCAGACGCCCCTCCAGATCCCCACTACTCGCTTGCCGCTGATCCGACATAGCAATGCGCGCGACAACTTCAATCTGACGAATGCCGCTGGGTAAACGCTCAGGCGACAGCGCCATGGTGTCGTCAAACTCAATGGTCAGCGGCAAGTCGGCGACCCGCACACGCTGTGCAACCAGCGGCATGGGCATGCCCTGCCACTCGCGCAGATAGACAAATACAGTGGCATCGGGCGGTGCCACCAGCGGAGCCGGTAGTGAAACGCGCAAGCTAATCGACCAGTCGCTCACGGCTTCACCCAACAACGCTTTAGCTCGGCTGATACCGGAGCGCAGTGCTTTGGCGCTACTCGACATGGGTGCTGTGTTTTGCAGGGCCGCTTGCCAATAAGTGCTGGCGCCACGATAGTCCTGCTGGGCGAAGGCGCTTATGCCCAGTAAGCCGAGAGCACTGGCATTGCCGGGATCGGCTGCCAGTGCTTTGCGGGCATGTGCCTGCATCTCCTCGGTGGGGGTATTCCCCGCCAGAGAAAATAACACCTGGGCCAGTTCTGCGTGGACATTGGCATCGTCCGGGGCGACTGCCAATGCGCCGCGATAAGCGGTGACAGCTGCCTCAGTATTATTGCGCTCCTGTTCCAGTCGCGCCAGCAGCACCCAGTAGTACAAGTTATCGGGGCTTTTATGGGTGCCCTTTATTAAAGCGCTATGTAGTTTCTCGGCGATGGCACTTTTTGCATCCTGCCCTGTTGCTTGTTGACTCTGGCTTTGTTGCAACAGCCTGGCAATGTCCATATCGGTGGCCGCACCGAGCTGGCCATAAAGCAAGATAGAGAAAGCCAGCACAACAAGGGCTGCGCCAATCAGCAACCAATTACCACTGTGGTCAACAGCGACCTGTAGAGAACTGACGCCATTGTTGTCCTTCAGCTTTACGTCCTCTAGCAAGCGTCTTTGCGCATCGGCAAGTAGCTCAACGTATTCACTCTCGCTCAGTTCACCGGCATCACGCTGGGCCTCGAGGCTTGTTTGTTGCTCTCGAAACAGACCGACATTGAGTTCTTGCTGTTGATCACCGGCGCTAGTTAAAGCGCTGTCAATAACAGCCCTATTGCCACGACGACGTTTAACCGAGGGTATAAAACTGTAGAGGACAAAGCTCAGGGCCATCACCAATAAGGCGCTTACCACTAACCAAAAACTCACGATGATTCAACCTTTTCTGGGTTTGCCGTTTTATCTTGCTGGCTCTGCGTCTCTTCCAACAGGGCTTGCAGGGTCTCTTGCTCGCTGCCACTAAGAGCGGTTGGCGCAGCACTGGCACCACGCTTTTGACGCTGCACAATAAAGACCACGACAAGTAAACCCAGCACTAGTAGTACCGCCGGGGTCAGCCACAGCAAATAAGTGCTGGCCTGTACTCTGGGCCGATAGAGAACAAATTCGCCGTAGCGGGCAACCAAATAATCACTGATTTGGGTATCGCTGGCGCCCTCTTCCAGCAAGCGGCGAATCTCGGTGCGCAGGTCAATGGATATGGGCGAGTTGGACTCAGCCAGGTTTTGATTCTGACATTTTGGACAGCGATATTCGGCCACTAACTGTTGATAACGCTCGCTCAATTCGGGGGTAGACAGGCGGTCTACCTCTATCACACCCCAGGCGGGAAAGCACAGTACAAGTAATAGAGCAGACAGCGTTATGGCCCGCCAGTTAGCCAATGAGCCCTCTTTAAAATAACAACGCGCGCCCCCTGTGTCAGCGGCGATCATTTGTCTGCCTCGGGCAAAGCATCACGCAGCAATTGATAGCGAGGCTGCAGGGACGTGCGCCACACTCTGTCATCCACCACGCCAATATGCTTGTAACGAATCACTCCGAGATGGTCGACTAAATACGTTTCCGGCGCGCCAAAAACACCGAGGTCGAGACCCAAAGCGCCCTTGGCATCTACAATGGTTTGCTCATAGGGATCGCCGTATTTCGCCAACCACTGCTGGGCGGCGGCGACTTCATCTTTGTAATTGAGGCCGATTATGCGCACCCCAGTCTCGGCAATATCCAGCAAATAAGGATGCTCTACCCGGCAGGACACGCACCAGGTTGCCCATACATTTAACAGCGATACCTGGCCGAGAAAAATACTCTCATCGAGCACTTCACCGGGGTCTGCCACAGTCGCGTTATTATCAGCCGCGCTAGTATTACCGGCGTTTAAACCGCCAAGCGCCGGTAATTGAAAAACGGGCACCGGGCGACTAATTAAAGCCGAGGGCATGGCATTGGGATCGCGACCAAGGCCCCAGTACAACATGGCGGCGAGCACCACAAAAATAATTAAGGGAATAAAAAGTTTAATTCTTTCCACAGCGTTAACTTTCCTTCTTGGCGACGGCTAGGATGGGGCTTGCTTCGCTCTGCTGCGAAACAGACGGCTGCTTAACATCAACCCGAGTTTTTCGATAGCGCTTGTCGAACGCGGCTATTACGCCACCCAGAGCTATCATCATTGCCCCCAGCCATATCCAGCGAATGTAGGGTTTAACGTAAACCCGTACCGACCATGCGCCATCACCCAGGGGTTCGCCGAGAGCCACGTAGAGATCCCGAAACAGGCCGCCGTCGATATCGGCCTCGGTCATCATATTGCCAGTCGCCAGATAGCGCCTTTTTTCTGGCGCCAAATGGGTAAAAGGTTTTATGGCCAGGTTTGCTCCATCCCCACCCTCTGCACCGACAACGAAGACATCAAAGCGACCCTGCTGCGCAATATAATTGGGGCCACGAACTTGCTCGACGCTATGGAATAAAAAGCCATAGCCCGCCACCTCAATGTGCTCACCGATGACCAGTCTGACATCGCGCTGATCACTGTAATTACTGGTTAGGGTAATGCCAATGGCAAGCACGGCAATACCCAGGTGGGCGATCACCATGCCCCAATAGCTCTTGTTCAAGCGGCCAAGGCCAACGCGACGACTGTGCGAGTGCTGAGATTTTTTCCAGACATCTTGCAGGGTAATAAGTGTTAACCAAAGCGCGGCAGTTAAGCCCAGCAGTGCGGCAATTTTTAGACTCCAGCCCGCCAGCAGCAGCCATAGCACGGCTAGTGCAGGACTCAGTAACAAGGGTGCCTTTACCAAAGAACGCAGCCTGTTAGTGCCCTGTCGCTTCCATTGCAAGCTGGCACCGACACCCATTGCCAGCACCAGCAACAGGCCCAGAGGTACAAAGAAAAAATTAAAATAGGGTGGACCCACTGAGATTTTCCCCCAACCCAGCACATCGGCCACCAGGGGATAAAGCGTGCCCAACAGAACCATAGCCAGTGTTACCACCAGCAGCACGTTGTTGAGCAGTATGCCCGCCTCGCGAGACAGCCAACTGAAACTGGCCGTCGCGCCAAGCGTTGAACTGCGCAGGGCAAAGAGCAGTAGCGAGCCGCCAATCACCACGCCGAGAAAGGCGAGGATAAACACCCCTCGCGTGGGGTCTGTCGCGAAGGCGTGAACCGAGGTTAGCACCCCTGAGCGAACCAGAAAGGTACCCAGTAAACTCAGGGAAAAGGCCAGTATCGCCAACAGTAAAGTCCAGCTGCGAAACAGGCCGCGTTTTTCCGACACGGCGAGGCTATGGATTAATGCCGTGCCCGCGAGCCAGGGCATCAGCGAGGCATTTTCTACTGGGTCCCAAAACCACCAGCCACCCCAGCCTAGCTCGTAATAGGCCCACCAACTGCCGAGAAAAATACCCACCGTCAAAAATGACCAGGCGGCATTGGTCCAGGGCCGAGTCCAGCGCGCCCAGGCCGAGTCCATACGCCCGGCCAACAAGGCCGCGATGGCAAAGGAAAAAGCCACCGAAAAACCGACATAACCCATGTAGAGCATGGGCGGATGAATAATTAGGCCGATATCCTGCAACAGTGGATTGAGATCTTTGCCATCCATGGGCGGAAATGGCAGGAGACGCTCAAAGGGGTTGGAGGTGAACAGCATAAAGAGATAAAAGCCGACGGCAATCATGCCCATCACTGACAGCACCCGAGCCACCATGTCGGCTGGCAGGCTGCGACTAAACATAGCGACGGCCAGAGTCCAGCCCGCCAGTATCAGCGCCCAAAGTAGCAGCGAACCCTCGTGGGCGCCCCACACAGCGCTGACCTTGTAGTAATAGGGTAAAAGCGAATTCGAATTGTTGGCGACATAGGCAAGTGAAAAGTCGTCCTGTACAAACGCCGTCACCAGACAGCCGAAGCTGATGGCGACAAAGACGAATTGTCCGCAACTCAGTGGCCGTGCTGTGCCGATCCACAGGGGCTTATTGGTGAGGGTTCCGGCGAGGGGAATAAGCGCCTGAGCGAAGGCCAGGCAAAAGGCCAAAATCAGGGCAAAGTGACCCAGCTCGGCGACCATTAGTAGCCCGCCTCAGTTGAATCGAGCGCTTTGCTTTTTGTTTTATTCAGAGCATCACCTGCCGCTTTAGCGCTACTGGCTTTAGCTTTTTTATCAATGGCTTGCTGCATGGCATCGGCCACTTCCGGCGGTGTGTATTCTTCATCGTGCTTGGCCAGTACTTGCTGGGCAACAAACGCCCCGTCATCACCCAGAGCACCCGTGGCAACGGCCGCCTCATCCTCGGCAAAGAGGTCGGGCAAAATGCCGGAATAATGAATTAACAGCGTTGCCGAACCATCACTGACAAGAAAGGAGCTGTCCAGAGAATCCGCTGCGCGCTGCAAACTATCGACCACCACCATGCCACCGACACGAATCTGTGTATTGCTGGGCGCCTCACCGGCGGCGATCTGTGAGGGGGTGTAAAACAAGTTGATGTTTTCTCGCAGGGCGTAACTCAGCAGACCGACGACAAGTGCCGCTATCACCACAATAAACACCACGACCAATAAGCGTTGTTTGCGTGCAGGCTTCATTGGCTCTCACCTCTGCGTCGCTGCGCCTGCTGTTGTGTACGCAAAAGTTGTGTGCGCAAATCGACGAGCAATGCGCGCTGGCGACGCAGGGGCGCAAGTGCCAACCAGGCCATGACTGCCAGGCTGATGCCGTAGGCTCCCCAGACGTAAGGACCGTGTCCACCCATGGCGATAAAAGCATCGAAATTTTCAAATTGAAACATTGGCTGTGTTCTCTTTGTTACGCGCAAAATCTAGTTGCGCGAAAATCTAGTTGCGCGAAAGTCTAGTTTCGCGAAAGTCCAGTTAGGTGAGCTTACTTCCCTTCGGCTAACTCTTTAACCCAGGTCGTACGGCGTTCACGCAGAAGAATTTCCGTGCGTGTATTGAGCAGTAAGACCAGAGCATAAAAACAGTAGAAACCGAGAATCATCACCAGCAGCGGCTTAAACATATCCGGGTGCATGGAGGGTGCGCCACTCAACTTGATTGTCGCGGGCTGGTGCAATGTGTACCACCAGTCCACCGACTTATAAATAATCGGGATATTAACCGTGCCCACCAGCGCCAAAATAGCACAGGCACGAGCGGAAGTTTCCCGAGTGCTGAAAGAACGGGACAGGGCGATAATGCCGATGTAAAGAAACAAAAGTACCAGCATGGAGGTGATTCTGGCGTCCCATATCCAGTAGGTGCCCCAGGTTGGCTTGCCCCAGACCGCGCCCGTAAACAGCGCGATAAACGTCAGGGCAGCGCCCAAGGGTGCAGCCGCGACCATCACCATATCGGCCAGCTTCATTTTCCAGATCATGCCAACAGCACCCGCCGCGGCCATCACATAGTAGCCCGCCAAAGCCAAAAATGAGGCCGGCACATGAATGTAAATAATCCTGAAGCTATTACCCTGCCGTGCATCCTGCGGCGCAAAGGCCAGACCCCAAACCACACCCGTCGCAATCAACACCACGCAAGCCACTGCCAGCCAGGGCAAGAACTTACCACTGATTTGATAGAACCAGCGTGGCGAACCCAATTTGTGAAACCACTGCCACATAGATAATTACCTGCTAATGTCTGTTAGCGCCTGTCGCTCGTTAGAGTCAACTAGCCGTTAATACCGACTTTGAGTGCACCGGCTGCCGCAAAGGGCGCCACCAATAAAGTGAAAGCCGAAACCGCCGCCAAGATGGCCAACACGCCGCCGTAGCTCATACCGTCAACCGCCCTTTGCACGGCACTGCTACCAAAAATTAATACCGGCACATAGAGCGGCATCACCACTAGAGACAGCAAAACACTGCCTTTGTGCAAGGCCACTGTCAGCGCCGCACCCACAGCACCGATCAAACTAAAAACCGCCGTGCCCAGCACCAGTCCCAGTAACAGGGGCAAGAAGCCGGCTTGCGGTAGCGACAGCATAAGGCCGAGCAGGGGCGCGAACAAAACCACCGGTAAACCACTGACCAGCCAGTGGGCAATTATTTTCGCCAGCACCAACAACCACAGGGGTTGGGGGCTGAGCATCATTTGCACCAGCGAACCATCGGCAAAATCGGCCTGAAACAAATTATCGAGAGCCAGTAGTGTCGCCAGCAGGGCGCTAATCCAGATCATGCCCGGTGCCATGGCCGCCAGACGGGCCGGCTCGGGGCTAATCCCCAGCGGTACCAATGTCACTACAATCAGGAAAAAAAACAGCGGATTAAGCAGGTCGCCACGGTGGCGCATGGCGATGGACAAATCGCGGTGAATGACACCAAAGAAAGCACCGCTCAGGGTAGTCATTTTATAGCGCCGCCTCTGCCATGGCATCCAACGCCAGGGTGCGAACAGCCGGGTTTGCCAGTGGCTGATGGCTACTCAGCACCACTGCCCCGCCGTTTTCGACATGCGCGAGTAATAGCGCTTCTAGGTCGGCAATGCCCTGTACATCCAGCGCAGTGAGTGGCTCGTCGAGCAACCAGAGGCGGGCTTGTGTCATGCACAGTGTCGCCAGCGCCGCACGACGTAGCTGACCGGCAGAGAGGGTATAACAGGGAACATCTTCAAAACCGGCCAGTCCGATACGGGCCAGAGCTGCGGCGCTAGTGCAACGACTTAGGGGGTGGAGTTTACTCAGCCACTGCAGGTTTTCACGGGGTGAAAGTGCCGATTTGAGGCCGGCCTGATGGCCGATAAAAGCCACATCGGCCAAATACTGCTGGCGGCATTTGGCAATATCTTCACCCAACCAGCGCAAAGTACCGATATTAAGGGGCTCAATGGTCGCCAGAATATGTAACAGGGTAGATTTACCGCAGCCGTTGGGGCCGGTAATTTGGAGGATTTCGCCAGCCTTGATAGCGCCGGACAGATCACTGAACAGGGGCCAGTCATCCCGCTCGAAAGTCAGCGCTTGAAACTCCAGCAGTGGTTGCGACGACAAGCCCTAACCCCCTCCATAAATGAAGGGCGCATTATGCCCCAAAAGTGCTGTGTGTGCAGACTGCTTACAGGGAATAGAAACAGCTCAGTGGGACGGCCAAAGGCTTATTCGAACTCGTAATCGGCGATTTGTCGATCGAGCCGACGTTGTTCTAATTTCTCCTCTAGACGTCGGCGCTGGTCACTGGAAAGATTGTTCGATTGCTTGTCCTCACGGGGCTGATCAAGCTTACCGCGTGGCTCACTATAAGGCTCTTCTAGCCCGTCAAAATCATCATCACCCATACCGAAATCTCCCAACTTCGATACCATTAATCGGAAACGTCTTTTGCTGAACCACTGTCTGCCAAAATCCCTGTAAGCCAATTACTGTAAGTAAAGACAAGGCCAAACAAAATACGTCGAGTACTGGTGCCATCGCGATTGCGCACAAGGGCCAGCTAGGCGAAAAATAAGCTTATAAACTCTGATCGTCAAGGACGTAAAATTTATAAAAGGAACTACTACTCAGAAGTTTTTTTCTGCCCAGGCAGTCCCTCGAGGTGAACCAGATCCTCTGGGCGGTCAATATCGTTTAATACCGGCAATTCAAAGTAGGATAGTTGCAAAGCCGCCAGTCGCGCTCGGGTTTGCGCCAGCACCTGAGGGCTACTCCACGACACACCGTCAAACACGCCGGGGGCGGCGGTTTTCATGGCAATCAATACATAACCACCATCTTCGGCGGGGCCAAGTACAACATCCACTGTTTCGAGAGCAAGTAGGCACTGGCGTAAATAGTTGCGATTAATGGCCGGGCAATCACTGCCAATGAGTAGCACCGACTGCCAGTGCCCCAGCCCTGTGGCAATGGCTGAATGCATGCGTTGACCGAGGTCGGCACCGCGTTGATGTTTAATCGTCGGCAGGGGCTGCAGACTTTGGAAAAACCCCGCGCTGTCTTCGCCACTAATCCACAGCTGGCTCTGGCAAAGGGCTGCGCGGTGAATTGTTTGATGAGTCCGCCGCACAAGGTCGCAGTGTAGCGCCAGGCTTTGCTCGACACTGAGCTGGGGCTGCATGCGGGTTTTCACCTGCCCCAGCTGCGGGGCTTTGGCAAACTGAATAAGCAGAGCACCGGGAAACTCGTCGCTCAAAGGACTGGCCTCAGCTCAAGGCTTTTCGGGGGGATAGTAGCGCTGCTCAAGAAGCGTCGGTGAAACACCAAAGAAATAGGCCAGTCGCAGACGCCACATTAAGAAAATAGTCGGCCAAATACCGTCGCGCTGCCACTTGCGCCCGGAAGTCTCCGCCTTGGCACTGACAAAGAGCGGACGGGATTGGCGCTTCAGGCGCTTGCTCAGTTCAATATCTTCCATCAGTGGAATATCGGCAAAGCCATCAATCTGCTCAAACACTGCGCGCTTAACAAACTGACATTGATCGCCCGTGCTAATACTCGTTAAGAAAGAGCGCTTGTTCATAAACCACTGCACGACGCGCAATAGCGCTGGCGCCCCTCTAACCTTAACCCCAAAAAAACCCCAGACCGAGGAGGTGAAATTAAACACCACCATGATATCTGGCAAATTTACGGGCAGCCGTGTATCGGCGTGGAGAAAAAGTAGCCACTGCCGATCGGCTAAAGCAGCGCCGGCGTTCATCTGGCGTGCCCGGCCCTTGTCACAGCTGATAACCTGGTCGGCCAGTGGTGTCGCCACGGCAATGGTGTCGTCGTCACTGCCACCGTCGACCACAATAACCTGAACCCCCTGTTTTCTCAGCGCCTGTAAACGCCGCAGGCAGGGATAGATTTCTTCCGCTTCATTGAGCACGGGGATAATTATCGACAGAGGTAGAGAGTCACTGTCGGCAGCAGGTGAATCATTCATTGAAGCCTTATCCATCGTTGATTTATTCCTCATGTAAAGAGCCCCCGCAACTACTGCCCTGCCCTGCCGTACAGGCGTAACAGTGCTCGCCGACCACAATGGGCTGCGCTGAAAAATCACGCGTCAGTAAATCCCGCAAATGGGGGCGCGCTCTATCGGAGCCGATCAAGCTAGATTGACTGCTGCTGGCCTTATTGCCTGAATTGATCGCTAATTCGAGCATCTGATTGAAATCACAATCGTACAAATAACCCTGCCAGTCGACACTCAGTAACTGTCGGCACATCACCGTTCGCAGATTATCGGCACTGAAATTATCTTTTAACAATTGCATGTAGGCTTCGTACTCACCTTTCGCCAATAACATGGCACCATAGCGCTTAATGGGCATATTGGTAATGGTGAAAAGCTGGTCAAATTGCAGACCAAATTCCTGCTGTAAATGGGTTTTATACTCTTGCTCAAGAGCGGCCTGGGGTGGCGGTAAAAAAGTGCCATTGGGGTTGTATACCAAGTTTAATTGCAGGCCTTTACCCTGCCCATAGCCCAGCTCATTCAAGTTTTTAAGCGCTGTAATACTCGTTTCAAAGATGCCCTTGCCCCGTTGCTCGGCGACATTTTGTGCGGAGTAACACGGCAGTGAAGCGACAATATCAACACCCTGGCTGGCGAGAAACGCCGCCAGATCTTCATAACCAGGCTCTTGCAAAATCGTTAGATTACAGCGATCGATTACAGTGACACCAAGCTCGCGTGCTCGCTCAACAAGATAGCGAAAGTGGGGGTTCATCTCCGGCGCACCACCGGTTAAATCGAGGGTTTTTAATTGCCGCTGTTGCAGCACCTCAAGCACCAGATCAACCTGCTCGCGATCCATTAACTCGCGGCGTTTAGGGCCGGCATTGACATGGCAGTGGGTGCAACTCAAATTGCAGAGGTAACCGAGGTTGACCTGCAGGGTCTGCGGCACTTCGCGCTGCATCGCGGGAAAGTCAGTGGTTAATAAGAGGGGGCGAGTATCAAGCACGATTTTTACATTCCCAGCAATTGTTCAAACAATATTGTTTTTTATAAACACTATAGAAAGCATAGCCAATATAGGCCGATCCACCATCATAGTAGAGTCTTAACGGACGCTCTCTTTAACCGGACGAAAGGATTGTCGATGCACGGGACACGGCCCAAGCTCTCGCAGGGCCGCAAGATGGCGAGCCGTGCCGTAACCTTTGTGGGCGGCAAAGCCATAGCCCGGATAAAGCGTATCAAGTTCGACCAACTCAGCATCGCGACTTACCTTGGCAATAATCGATGCAGCGCTGATTGCCGCAATCCGGCCATCGCCACCCACCACGGCCTGCGCGGCATAATCCCACTTCGGCAGCCTATTGCCATCGACCAACACCAGCTCCGGTGTCAAAGGTAGCGCATCAACGGCTCGCACCATGGCGAGCATTGTCGCCTGGAGGATATTGATCTCATCGATTTCGTCAACGCTGGCTCTACCCAGCGTCCAATGCAGCGCCTTTTCCCGAATCTCGTGATACAAACTTTGGCGGCGTTTCTCACTCAGTTTCTTGGAGTCTGCCAGGCCGGCAATGGGACGAGCAGGGTCGAGAATGACCGCCGCTGTCACCACGTCGCCAGCCAGTGGGCCACGGCCGACTTCGTCAACGCCCGCCAGTAGTCGTATCTTCTGCCACTGGGGATTCAATTGAGGCTGGCGGGTACGCGTGGTCATCAGTGGGTCTTGGCCTTTTGGGCAATCACCGAAAGTACGGCTGCGGCCGCTTTCTCGTTGCCATTGCACTTAATCTGTTGGTGTAACTGAGTAAAGTCACTGCGCAGCTGGACGGCCAGCGCCGAGTTGCCCAAACGTGCTAGTAAGAGCGCGGTAAGGCTTTGTGCGGTGGCATCATCTTGCAGGACTTCGGGCACCAACTCTCGGCCTGCCAACAGGTTGGGCAGGGAAACGTAGGGGACTTTCAACATTCTGGAGATAATCGCGTGGCTCAGCCAGCCGGTTTTATAGCTGACCACCATGGGCTTTTTCAACAGCATTGCCTCCAGGGCTGTCGTCCCAGAAGCGAGCAGCACGACATCGGCCGCCTCCATTGCCAAGTGGGACTGACCATCGAGCACGGTGATCGGTAAATCCCCAGCCTCGGCCAGCATGCTATCAATTTGTTGACGCCGCGCAGGGTTAGCCGCCGGTAAGACAAATGACAAGGTGGGGTTTTCTTGCAAACACAGTCTTGCCGCATCAAGAAACAAGCGACCTAATAGCGCGACTTCAGACTGGCGGCTGCCGGGCAATAATGCTATCACCGGGCCATCGTTGCTCAGATTGAGTTGTGCCCGCGCACCGAGCATATCCGGCTGCATCGGCAAATCATCGGCCAGCGGGTGACCCACGAAAGTCACCGGCACATTGTGACGCTGATAAAATTCAGCCTCAAAGGGCAACAAGGTGAGCATATGATCGACTGCCCGAGCAATTTTTTTAATCCGCCCCTGGCGCCAGGCCCAGACGGAAGGGCTGACATAGTGCACCGTTGGAATACCGACCTTTTTTAAACGCAGCTCAATGCCAAGATTAAAATCCGGTGCGTCGATACCAATAAAGACATCGGGGGGCTGGGCGATAAAATGCTGCACCAGGCCACGGCGCATGCGCAGTAACTCAGGTAAACGCTTTAAGGGTTCAACCAGGCCCATTACCGACAGGGTCTCCATCGGATAAAGAGAGTGACAGCCCAGGGCTTGCATCTTGCTACCGCCAACACCTTCAAACACCGCATCGGGGTGAGACTTTTGCAGGGCCGCCATCAAACCCGCACCGAGCTGGTCACCAGAGGCCTCGCCGACGACAAGGCCGATACGTAAAGGAGGATTAGCCACGATTAACGAATAATACCGCGCTCGGTATTATTGATCGAATCGATAAGCGGCTGCAGCACGTCGCGATGTTCTTCGTTGGCAAGAATACGAGTCAGCGCCTCATCGAGTTTTAAACCCTGGCGATAAAGGATTTTATAAGCCTTGTTAATCGCCGATATTTGCGCTCTATCGAAACCTCTGCGCTCCAGGCCAACCTTGTTGATGGTGCGCGGTTTTGCCGGGTGCCCCGCCGCCATCACGTAGGCAGGTAAGTCTTGATTGAGATAAGCACCGGCACCCAAAAAGGCATGGGAGCCAATTTTGACGAACTGGTGAATCAGCGTGTAGCCGGAGAGAAAAACCCAGTCGCCAACATGAATGTGGCCGGATATAGAGGCATTGTTAACCAGTATATTGTGATTGCCGACCACGCAATCGTGGCCAACATGCACATAGGCCATAAAGAGGTTGTCGGAGCCAATGCGTGTTTCGGCGTTATCTTGCACCGTGCCGCGGTGTACCGTGACGCCTTCGCGGAAAGTATTATTGTCACCGACGATGAGATGGGTTTCCTCACCCTGAAACTTCATATCAGGGGTATCTTCACCAAGGGTTGAAAACTGAAAAATACGGTTGTTTTCACCGATGACAGTCGGCCCTTTGAGCACTACATGGGAGTGAATAACACAGTTATCACCAACCTCTACATTGGGGCCAATTTGTGTCCAGGGGCCAACTTCAACGTTTTCGCCAAGTTGTGCAGAGGGATCAATAATTGCTGCGGGATGTATCTTTGTCATATTTTCAATTCACACCATTCAACACCCAGGTAGCGCACTTCACTTAAGCGCGCCACCCAATAAAGTTACTTGGCATTATCACCCTGCAGTGCACAGAGGATAGTCGCTCGGCAAACCAGTTGATCGTCAACGTGGGCACTGCAGATAAAACGCCAGATATTGCGTTTATTGGAGTCAATTTCAGCTTTCAGCATGAGGCGATCACCGGGTACAACCGGTCGCTTAAAACGCACATCGTCGGCACCGGCGAATAAATACAGGGAGTTATCACCCTCCTGCTTATTGACGGAGGCAAAACCGAGTAATCCCGCAGCCTGGGCCATGGCTTCAATAATCATCACCCCGGGAAAAATAGGCCGGTCGGGGAAGTGGCCGTTAAAGACCTCTTCATTGGCGGTGATGTTTTTATAGGCGAGAATGGTTTTGCCCAGCTCTATCTCCACTACCCTGTCGACCAATAAAAAGGGGTAGCGGTGGGGGAGCAATTTTTTAATTTCTTCAATATCCATTGAATTCCTTAGACATAAAATTCTGTACACATAAAATAGAGACTACGGTGACTTAAGGCTTCTCGCCAAGACTATTTTATTCCAGCTTATCTTTTTCGAGGCTATTTTTTTCCAGCTTTTTTAAACGTTTAGCCATATCATCGAGCTGACCAAAACGTACGGCATTTCTCCGCCAAACTGGTGTTTCATACATCAATAAACCCGAGGAGTAGGAACCCGCTTTACTGGTCGATTTGGAAATAGTACAGCGCGCCATCGCTACCACGCCGTCGCCCACAGAGATATGGCCAACCGCACCTGCCTGCCCTGCAAAGACGCAGTTCTTGCCTACGGTAGTGCTACCGGCAATAGCCGAGTAAGCAGCCATGGCGGTGTTTTCACCAATGTGTACGTTGTGAGCAATTTGTACGTGGTTATCGAGAATCACGCCATCGTCAATAACCGTGTTGCCGAGGGCTCCGCGATCAATCGTCGTACAGGCGCCAATTTCGACATTGTCGCCAATTTCGACACCGCCAAGCTGGTGAATTTTCACCCACTTGCCACCATCGTTGGCAAAACCAAAACCGTCGGCACCAATCACCGTGCTGCTGTGTATCACCGCATTGCGGCCAATGCTAACACCGTGATAGACACTGACATTACTGTGTAAACGCGACCCACTGCCAATGGTAGTGTCGTTGCCAATCGAAACCCCTGGGCCGATGATAACGCCAGCGTCGATTCTCACCCGCTCACCGATGGTCGCGTGGGGGCCAATACTCACCGCATCAGCCAACACGGCGGAGCCAGCGACCACCGCCGTGGGGTGAATGCCGCTAAGGGGCTGGGCGCTGCGATCAAACCAGGCGCTAATTCGGGCATAAGCGACGTAGGGATTAGCAATAATAAGCGCGTTGCCTTGCAAGGCATCGGCAAATCGCGCATCAACGAGCACCGCACTCGCCTCAGTCGTGCCCAAATAACGTTCATAGGCCTTGCTGGCAAGAAAGCTTAACTCCCCCTCTCCCGCCTGCTCAAGGGTATTTAAACGCTGAATGCGACATGCCGGATCACCTCGAAGCTCGGCTCCGAGGTAGTCGGCTATCTCTTGCAGACTATAAGTTGCACTCATCGAGGGGCGTCTTACTGCGTTTTCTTGTTCATGCGATCAACCAGCTTACCGGTCAAATCTTTTTCAGGTGTGGCTGAAATCACGGCCTCGCGCTGTAACAACAGCGTGATTTTGCCCTCTTCGACCAACTCTTTAATGGCCTCAAGTGCCTTCGGCTGTAGCTCCTGCATAATACGGTTTTGTAATTCTTTAATTTCCGCCTGCAGTTTGCGCGAGACTAGCTCCATATCGGCACGCAAATACTCCATCTTTTTCTTGTACTCAGCAGCCTGCTCCTGAGACAAGGTCATGGCTTTACCCTCGACTTCTTTTTGCAGGGCCTTCATATCGGCACCAATATTGTCGTACTTGGCTTGCAGAGAGGAGAACGCGGTAGCACTCTGCATTTCTTCCTGCCGCTGCTTTGCAATTTCTGTACTAAAAATAGCGCGGGCAACATCGACAACAGCGATGTTTTCCTCTGCCACCGCAGAAAAACTCATCATACAAACCAGAACAACCAACAAGCGTTTTACACTAAACACATCTACTCTCCCATCCAAACGTTATAGAACTTTCAAAAATTATTGTTACTTTAATGAAGAGTTTATTTAGAAACCCTGCCCCAGTGAAAACTGGAAAAACTCCGTCTCATCAAACTCGCCATCGTTCATGCCCCTCGCCAGGGCCACGGTAATTGGACCGAAGCCACTGAGCCAGGTACCACCAATACCGACGGAGTAGCGCAATTCGCCAAACTCCGGGCTAAAGCAGTTGGCCTGAGTCTGATTACAGTCAGTATCAAAAATATTACCGGCATCGACAAAAACCGCTGCCTGCACACTGCGGTTATCTTTCATAAAGGGTACTGGGAAAATCACTTCTGCAGAGCCGGTAATCTTGACGTTGCCACCGAAGGCATCTGAATCATCAAAGCCGGGAAACGGTGTGTCCTGAGGGCCGAGAGTATTGCGCTTAAAGCCACGCACTGAGCCAAAGCCGCCACCGTAATAGTTCTTGAAAAAGGGCAGGCGATCGGTGTCACCCAAACCAATGCCATAACCGAGGTCCGTTTTTAAATGCAGGGTTAAACTGCGCGTGATGGGGTGGAAGTACTGGCCAGAATAACTGAATTTCAGGTATTCCATATCGCCAATTGGCGTAGAAAATTCAACACCGGCCCGCTGCGATGCCCCCCGAGTTGCCAATACCCCTCGGTTCAAGGTGGACTGTGACCAATTTAAAGTACTGGTAATCATCTTGTAGTTGTCGCCGTTATCACGGATAAACTGCAGGATTTCCAGGGTTGGAAACAAGCCCACATCAAGCTCTAGCTGCTCATAACCAAAGCCGAGGCTAATGCGTGACGTTTCTGAAAGTGGGTAACCAAAGTTGACACTGGTACTCAAACTGTCCGTTGTGTAGTCAGCGACATCGAACTCGCCGTAGTCAGTCGATGTAAACGCGAGACGATAGCCGGCACTGACACCATCTTTGGTGAAGTAGGGGTTGTTAAAAGATAGTGATGCGCTATCTCGGTAAGTACTACTACTGAGCCCCAAAGTGACCGAGTTGCCCGTTCCGAAAAAGTTGCTCTCCGAAATATTACCACCGAGGATGATGCCCGAACCCTGAGCGACGCCGAGGCTGGCGCCAACACTGCCCGATGGCTGCTCTTCAACGGTATAAAAAACATCGAGCTGGTCGTCGGTGCCCGGCACTTCTCGGGTCTCCATATCGACCTGTTTGAAATAACTCAAACGCTCAAGCCTGACTTTGGATCGCTCCAGCAAAGAGTTTGACGCCGAGGCCCCTTCCATCTGACGCATTTCGCGGCGCAGCACTTCGTCATCGGTTTTGGTGTTGCCGCGAAACTCAATGCGCCTGACGTAGGAGCGCTTTCCGGGCGTTACAAAATAGGTGATCTTTGCGGTCTTCTCTTCTTCGTCAATGTCTGGATAGGCTTCCACTTCTGCAAAGGTGTAACCGTCAGCGCCCAGGCGGCGAATCATGATATCCGTTGTCGAGGTCATTAAGCTTTGGGAGAAGGTCATACCCGGACGCGTTAGAATCAACAGCCGGACAAATTTTTCGGGAAGGATCAACTCGCCGGCGAGTTCGACCTCACTAACAGTGTAAACATCACCCTCGCTGATATTAACGGTGACAAATACCGCGTCCCGGTCGGGGCTGATCGTCACTTGTGTCGAGTCAATGGCAAACTGTAGATAGCCCCGATCCAGATACCAGGATTCCAGTCGCTCGAGATCACCGGAGAGCTTTTCACGGGAATACTTGTCGTCGCTAAAAATCCAGGACAGCATGCCGGTGGTTTTTAATTCAAAGAGCCCCAGAAGCGCTTCGTCATCAAACACCTGATTACCGACGACATTAATATGTTTGATCGAGGCAACTTTGCCCTCGTCAATGGTCAGATTGACAGCCACCCGATTGCGTGGCAGAACTTCAATTTCGGAGATGACCGTCGCACCGTAGCGGCCCTGGCTGACATATTGGCGACGCAGCTCACTGCTCATCCCCTCCAGCACTGTCTGTCGAAATATCTGCCCCTCAGCCAAACCCGAATCGCGTAGGGCATTGAGCAGATCGGGGGTTTCTATCGCCTTGTTGCCATCAATATTAATCTCGGCAACCGCAGGGCGCTCCTTGAGACTAACAACCAGCACTTTACCCTCGCGGGCAACGCTAATGTCATCAAAGTATCCGCTTTTAAACAGGGTCCGCACCGCAACGCGGATACCCTCGTCATCGATAAGATCACCAGCATGGACCGGCAGTGAGGCGAATACTGTTCCCGCTGACACCCGCTGCAGGCCGTCAAGGCGGATATCCTCGATTTGAAAAACCTCGGCGGAAGCGAATACAGGGCACAGGCAAAGCAACAACGGCAGAAAAAGTCGTTTCATGGACGCGTAGGATAACTCTTGTTGTTAGTTTAGTTTATCGACTCAAAGCCGTAGCAGGTCATTGTATAGTGCCAGCACCATCAAACCAATAATTAAGAACAATCCTATTTGTTGTCCAGCTTGCTGAAAGCGCAGAGAGACGGGGCTGCCCTTTATTGCCTCGACCGCATAATAGAGTAAGTGGCCACCATCGAGCACCGGTACCGGCAGCAGGTTGAGCACCCCGAGGCTGACACTGAGCAGGGCCATAAACTGTAAAAAGGCCACCAGCCCGTATTCTGCTGAGGTACTCGCCACCTTGGCAATCGTAATCGGGCCACTTAAATGCTCAACCGAAAGAGCGCCGGTGAGCATTTTGCCTATCGAGTTAAAAATCATCTGCGCTGTCGAGCCGGTTTGCGACAGCCCTTTCATAAAGGCACCACCCGGGCCATAGCGCGTTTCGCGGAAGAAGTCCTCCGGCCACTCGGGTGCCACCACGCTCATGCCCACCTGGCCAAAAACCTCACCGTCGCGCTCGACACGGCGCGGCGTCACGCTGAGTTCAAGGGTTTGCCCATCGCGCTCGACAACGGCGGCAATGGCCTGCTCGGGTCTTGCGCGCACATGCTCCACCCAGGCGTACCAGTCGACCATATTGACACCATCGGCAGACAAGAGCAGATCGCCACTGAGAAACCCGGCCTGCTCAGACGCGCCATCGGGCGTAATTACATCCACCAGCGGCAATGCTAGCGGCCGGTAAAGCTCGATGCCAATACTGCCAATGGGGTCGGGCACTTTGGCGTCGATCTGCCAACCCGCTAGAGAAGCCACACTGGAGTACTGCAGGTTGGAGTCGGCATAGGACACGGTAAAGCGGATGTCACCGTCATCACCAATACGATGCACCAGCCGCTCGCCAAGGGTTTGCCAGGTAGGTGTCGGCTCGCCGTCGATCGAGAGAATTTCCTGTCCCGCCTCCAAACCCGCCGCTTCGGCAATGGAACCGGGCACAACCTCGCCTATCACCGGTGCGACACCCTGCACACCGAGCATATAAACCACCCAGTAGAGCAGCACAGCGAGGATAAAATTGGCGATCGGCCCCGCCGCTACTGTCGCCATTCTTTGCCCGACCGACTTGCGATTAAAGGCGTAGGGAGCGTCGGCCTCACTAACATCGCCCTCGCGCTCGTCCAGCATTTTCACATAGCCACCGAGGGGCAAGAGAGCGATGACAAACTCGGTATCGTGGCGGTCGCGCCAGCGCAGCAAGGGCGTGCCAAAACCGATGGAGAAGCGCAGCACTTTAATACCGCAGCGTCGAGCCACCCAAAAGTGTCCAAACTCGTGAAAGGTCACCAGCACACCGAGTACGATAAGGGTGTAAAAAACCATTTGTAAAAATGCCATATAACGCGTTCTCGTGTTGTTTTAGCCCGCTGCCCAGAGGGCTATAATGTTGGTACTTGTTGGCTGATCACCTGTTGCGCCATCGCCCGGGCACGCTTATCAGCCTCTTGGACTGCAGCGAGCTCGCGAGGTTCAGCCAGTGGCCAAGCCTGCATCACCCTGTCGACCACTTCGGCAATACGGGTAAAGCCGATAGTTTCATTCAAAAAGGCCTCGACCGCCACCTCATTGGCCGCATTCAGTGCCGCTGGCGCATCGCCGCGACTAGTGGCAGCGGCTCGCGCTAGGCCCAATGCGGGAAAACGCTGCTCATCCGGCGCCTCAAAATTGAGGCTGGCAATACGAATAAGATCGAGGGAGCTGACACCGGACTCAATCCGCTCCGGCCAGGCCAGAGCGTGGGCAATGGGCGTGCGCATATCGGGATTGCCGAGCTGGGCCAGCACCGAACCGTCTTTATATTCCACCAGCGAATGGATAATACTTTGCGGATGAATAACGATATCGATATCACTGGCATCCACGGCAAACAACCAACTGGCCTCTATCAGCTCCAGCCCCTTGTTCATCATGGTCGCCGAATCGACGGATATTTTGCGGCCCATTGCCCAGTTGGGATGGGCACAGGCCTGATCCGGCGTCATTGCCGCCAGTTCGGACAATGGTGTGGTTCGAAAGGGGCCACCGGAAGCCGAGAGTAATAAACGGCGCACACCGGCCTTTTCACGCCCGCTATAGTCCGCCGGCAGGCATTGAAAAATAGCATTGTGCTCACTGTCGATGGGCAGCAAAGTGGCCTTTGCCCGCACCACCTCATCCATAAACAAGTGCCCCGCCATCACCAGCGCTTCTTTATTGGCCAGTAAAACTTTTTTACCCGCTTGCACCGCTGCCAGCGTCGGCAACAAGCCAGCTGCACCGACAATGGCCGCCATCACCGTGTCGACCTCTTCGTGGGCAGCGACCAGAGCCAGGCCCTCTTCCCCCCACAACACCTCGATATCGCTGGCGACCAAAGTGCGCAACTGCTCAGCGGCCGCTTGCGAACCCAGCACCGCATAACGCGGATGAAATTGTTGACACTGCAGGGCAAGCTCTTTAACCCGCTGTTTGGCAGTCAAAGCAAAAACCTGGAACTGCTGCGGATGCCGCGCAAGGACATCAAGAGTGCTAACACCAATCGACCCGGTCGAGCCGAGAATAGTCAGTTTTTGTATTGGCAAATTCATAACAGGATTAATTTTCGACCGCGTGAGTGATAAACAATGGCGGATTGTTGGCAATTAGCCCGCCATACCGACGACATTATTCCAGGGCTTATTTAACAAAGGGCCATTGAGAAAAAAGAAGTTGAGTCAAGGCAGCGTTTAGAGGCGATGGTACAGCAGAGACAAGACCAGACTGAACACGGGCAAGGCAGCGGTAAGACCGTCAATGCGATCCAGCACACCACCGTGACCGGGCAAAATAGTGCCGCTGTCCTTCACTCCGCGCTGGCGCTTGATCATGCTTTCCAGCAGATCGCCCAGTACCGATGCCAGGCCTGTCACCATCGCCAAAGCCAACCACAAGCCCAAGCGAGGCAGCTCAACATCCATAAACCAGGCGCTGGCAGCCACTACGATAATGATCGCCAACTGGCCACCGAGCAGGCCCTCCCAGGTTTTACCCGGACTCACTTTGGGTGCCAACTTGGTACGACCAATGGCGCGGCCCACAAAATAACCACCGATATCAGCCAGGGCAACCAACAGCACAACGGCCAGGACTAACGTTGGCCCCTCGGCCAAAGACATAAGACCAGCGATGGCCAGGCCCATGGGCAGCAGCACCAACAGGCCCATCAATAGACAGATCCAGCGCCTGCCCCAAAGAATCGCGCTGCTGGGATAGCTTTGCACCCAAAGGATGGCGATAGCCCACCAGGTGCAGGCAATAAGTAGTAAAAAACGGGGCTTTTCAGCGAGTAGAATATCCTGTTCATAACCGAGGTAGGTGGCTAAAGCGCCACCGATGGCCACTACAACAAGCATATAAAGCCCACGTACAGCGGGGCTCTCAAGGCCGGCCAGATGACTCCATTCCCAGGCGGCATAGGCCAGCACCACGGCCATTAGCGAAATAAAGCCCAGGGCAGGTAGCGCAAACAAAGCAGTAAGAAAACTAATAGCCAGAACCAGGCCGGTGATAACCCGCTGTTTTAGCATTAAGCGCTCACTCGCTCCCGAGTCGGCTCAAGCTGTCGATCGTCCTCTGCATCAGTCGCTTGCTCCTGACTTAAGCCAAACCGGCGCTGACGCTGGAAATAGGCAGCGGCGGCATCGTCAAAGGCCGAGGCGTCAAAATCGGGCCAGTAGCAATCGGCAAAATACAACTCGCTGTAAGCCAGCTGCCAAAGTAAAAAGTTACTGATTCTTTGCTCGCCGGCCGTTCTTATGCACAAGTCGGGTTGGGGAAGGTCACCAAGGCAGAGTGTTTTTGCAAACACCTCTTCGTCGATAGCATCAACTGCCAAAGAGCCATCCACGGCCTGCTGTGCCAATTTTCGCGTCGCCGCGACGATATCCCAGCGACCACCGTAATCGACGGCCAGCACCAGTGTCATTTCAGTATTATTGAGTGTTAGCGCCTCGGCGTCGGCAATGCGCTTTTGCAAACGCGAACTGAAGCGCTCGCGCTCACCAATCACTCGCAAACGAATGCCGCGCTCATGGAGGGCTTTAGCTTCTTTTTTGATGTAGGTGGAAAACAGTGTCATTAAGGCACTGACTTCAAGCGCGGGTCGCTGCCAGTTTTCGCTGCTGAAAGCAAACAAGGTGAGCACTTCAACACGGTGGCGCCGGCAGCTTTCTATCATGTCGCGGACGCGTTCGACACCGGCTCGATGACCCTCGTGGCCGGGCAAACCGCGAGCTTTAGCCCAGCGATTATTGCCGTCCATAATCACCGCAACATGTTTGAGTGGCTGGGCACTATCACCGGCCAAAGATTCCGCCATACTCTGCTTTCCTAGATGTTTTCCCGGAACTTCCTTGCCGGATCTTCCCTATTGAGTATTTAAAAAGGTTCCTAGATTTCCATCAGGTCTTTTTCTTTTACCGCCAGCATATCATCCATTTGCTTGATGGAACTGTCCGTTATTTTCTGCACATCATCCTGAGCGCGACGCTCCTCATCCTCGGAAATGTCCTTTTCTTTTAATAAGTCTTTTATGTCAGACAGTACATCGCGACGAATATTGCGCGCCGACACACGCGAGTTTTCCACTTCCTTACGGGCCTGGCGAATAAAGCCTTTGCGCGTCTCCTCGGTGAGAGCCGGCATGGGAATGCGTATCACTTCACCGGCGCTGGAAGGGTTGAGACCCAGTCCAGCGTTGATAATGGCGCGCTCGACGTCCTGAACAATATTCTTTTCCCATGGGGTCACCGCCAAAGTCCGCGCATCGGCAACGGAAATATTCGCCACCTGGCTCAGTGGTGTTTCACTACCGTAGTAGGAAACCCTGACCCCTTCGAGAATGCTTGGGTGAGCGCGACCGGTGCGCACTTTATTCAGCGCGTGTCCCAGCGCCTCAACCGTCTTGCCCATGCGCTGCTGAGCATCTTCCTTCAATTCATTAATCATAATCAGTTTTCTCCTCGTTGATCTGTTTAAAGCGGCCTTACTGGGAAGCGTCCTGCTTGACAGTCACTTTACGGATCATGCTTCCTCGATCAATGTCCCTTCTTCACCGCCCACTACCACATTCAACAGAGCACCGGGCTTGGACATTCTAAATACTCGCACCGGCATGTGATGCTCACGGCACAGGCAGATTGCCGTCAAGTCCATCACTGCCAGCTTTTTATCCAGTACTTCATCGTAACTCAAGCGCGAATACAGGGTCGCATCCGCTACTTTCATTGGATCGGCAGAGTAAACACCATCCACTTTAGTCGCTTTAAGCACCAGCTCGGCATCAATTTCGATACCGCGCAAACAGGCTGCCGAATCTGTTGTAAATAGCGGATTGCCGGTGCCAGCACTGAAGATGACCACGTCACCCGATGATAAATAGCGCAGGGCGCGACGTCGGTCGTAATGCTCGACCACGCCGCTCATGGGGATCGCCGACATCACTCGCGCTGAAATATTATGGCGATCGAGGGCGTCACGCATTGCCAGGCCGTTCATCACCGTGGCCAACATGCCCATGTGATCACCCGTCACCCGCTCCATACCGGCGGCACTGAGTGCGGCGCCGCGGAACAAATTGCCACCGCCAATCACCAGACCGACTTGTACGCCAATACCGACCAACTGACCAATCTCTAACGCCATGCGGTCTAGCACCTTTGGGTCGATGCCAAAATTGCCATCGCCCATTAGTTCTTCACCGCTGAGTTTGAGCAGGATGCGTTTGTACTTTTTATCTTTACCCAGATTACTCGTCGGCATGCGGCTACCCATCATTAAGCGATTGATATAAAACGATTACAGCCCATCCGCCAGTAGACACTGGCAGATGGGCTAAAGCTTATTTGCTAGCGTTTACCTGCGCGGCAACTTCGGCGGCAAAATCGGTCTCTTCCACTTCAATACCTTCGCCCACTTCGTAGCGAGTAAAGCCGATAATACTGGCACCGGCATCGGCCAGCATTTTGCCCACTTTTATATCGGGATCGCGTACGAATGGTTGCTCAACCAGGCTACTTTCGGCAAGAAACTTCTTGAGGCGACCCACCACCATTTTTTCAGCAATCTCGGGTGGCTTGCCACTTTCGATGGCCTGGGAAACATAAATTTCTTTTTCCTTGGCAACCACGTCTGCGGGCATTTCCTCGGGAGTCGCCACCTGAGGATTAACAGCGGCAACGTGCATCGCCACATCTTTGGCAAGCTCGGTAGTGCCACCGTTAAGGCTGACCAGAACACCGATGCGCTTATTGCTGTGCACATAGGCTCCAACCACGGGGGCTTCGGCCAGCTGTACGCGGCGTACATTGACATTCTCACCACACTTTTGCACCAGTGCCTGACGTGCATCTTCCACATCAGCGGACAGCGCCTCAGCGCTGGTCTGCTTGTCGGCAAAAGCCTTGTCGACAACGGTGGCAACAAAAGCCTGGAAACCTGCATCTTTAGTCACAAAGTCAGTTTCTGAGTTGACTTCAACCAGCACACCGCAGGAGGCATCATCGGCAACTTTTACAGTAACAACGCCGTCAGCTGCTGTGCGGCCGGCTTTTTTAGCCGCTTTCATGCCGCTGGATTTGCGTAAATTTTCAATTGCTGTGTCGATATCGCCATCAGCCGCTGCCAGTGCCTTTTTGCACTCCATCATGCCGAGACCGGTGCGCTCGCGTAATTCTTTAACCTGGGAAGCAGAAACCGCTGCCATGGGAAATCCTCTCAATCAATTGGGCTTAGATCGTATTCAAGCGATCAAAGCTGCTGTAAATAGTTAGTAAAAAGGGGGCAAAGCCCCCTTTTTACATCGTAGACTGGCCCTATAAAGGTGCCGGTCTTTAAGGCTTAAGCCTCTGTAGTGGGCGCAACAGCTGCGGGCGCTTCTGCAGCAGCAGGCTCTTCAGATGCAGCAGGCTCTTGTGCAGCAACAGGCTCTTCAGCAGCCGCTTCAGCAACAACGGCATCGGCCTGAGCTTCGGTGACTTCAACAAACTCGTCTTTCTCAGAGGCAACAGCACCGCCAGCTTTGCCTTCGAGCACAGCATCAGCCATGGCCATGGTGTAGAGCTTGACCGCACGAATCGCATCGTCATTGGCGGGAATCACCAGATCGACGCCATCGGGGTTACTGTTGGTATCGACGATGCCGATTACGGGAATGCCCAACTTGTTGGCTTCCTGTACGGCAATGCGCTCGTGGTCAACATCGATCACGAACAAGGCATCGGGCAGGCCGCCCATATCTTTAATACCACCGATGGAACGCTCGAGTTTGTCTTTCAAACGCAGACGCATCAAGCCTTCTTTCTTAGTCAGTTTTTCGAAAGTGCCATCAGTGCTCTGTGCTTCGAGATCGCGATAGCGCTTAATAGAAGCGCGAATCGTTTTGTAGTTGGTCAACATTCCGCCCAACCAGCGATGGCAAACATAGGGCATGCCCGCGCGTTCCGCTTCTTCTTTAATCGCTTTTTGAGCAGCACGCTTGGTGCCGACAAATAAGACTTTATTGCCACTGGCGCTGAGCTGGCGAACCTGCTCGAGAGCATCGTTAAATGCTGGCACAGTGTGCTCTAAGTTGATGACGTGAATTTTATTTCGTGCACCGAAAATGTATTGATTCATCTTCGGGTTCCAGTAACGAGTTTGGTGACCGAAATGGACACCCGCCTGGAGCATATCGCGCATACTAACCATAGTCATAATTCAAATTTCCTGTTGGGTTAAGCCTCCACCACCCCATTGTCTAACCTGCGTTGCGAACAAGCAGGCACCCAAGCCAATGTGTCGGTAAGTGTGAGTCGTTAAAGTTAACCCCGGTGGCCAATCCATCGGGGCGCGCTTTATACCACAATTAAAGAGCTATTAGAAGAAGCCCGGGCAATAAGGGGCACCAGCCCAACCCTAATCCGTGCACTCAATAATTAAGATACCCCGAGCGGGGAATCTCCCATTAAGGTCGACAAAATTGGTTACAATAGCGAGCTTATTCACTGCTGCTGCCTGAGCCCATGTCCGTTACCATCAAAACACCTGAAGAAATCGAAAAAATGCGCATTGCTGGCAAACTCGCCGCCGATGTACTCGAGATGATTGCCCCCCACGTACAGGCGGGTATCAGCACCCTCGAACTCGATACCCTTTGCCATGACTTTATGGTCGATGTGCAAGACACCATCCCCGCCTGCCTGAATTACCGGGGCTTCCCGAAGTCGATCTGCACCTCGGTGAATCAGGTCATTTGTCACGGCATCCCCGCAGCCAACAAAGTGTTGAAAAGCGGCGACATCATCAATCTCGACATTACCGTGATTAAAGACGGTTACTTTGGCGACACCAGTAAGATGTTCTGCATCGGCAAAACCCCCAGTCACGCTGAGCGGCTGATAAAAGTCGCCCAGGAATGTCTTTATCTGGGTATAGAAAAGGTCAAGCCGGGCAATCGTCTGGGCGATATCGGCCAGGTTGTGCAAAAACACGCCGAGAGCAAGCATTATTCAGTCGTCCGCGAATACTGTGGCCATGGCATTGGCAGTGAATTCCACGAAGAACCCCAGGTGCTGCACTATGGTAAAGCGGGCACCGGAATGGTGCTTGAAGAGGGCATGACTTTCACTATCGAACCGATGGTCAACGCCGGCAAACAACACACCAAACTCAAGCCCGATGGCTGGACCGTGGAAACCCGCGACGGCCGCCTGTCAGCACAATGGGAGCACACCTTGCTGGTCACCGCAACTGGCGTCGATGTGCTCACCGCGCGCCCCGATGAATCCTTTTAAGGTGATAGCGAGCCAATAGCCGCACCGTATAGAAGACGCCGCATAAAGCGCCACACCGAACTTAGAGAAACACCACACTCGATATATTGACGACAAACTATGAATCCAGCCAGCATAGCCCTACCCATACCCCTGTTTTTCGACGAGAAACGCTTTCTCGCCAGCCTCGACAAGGGTGATGCGCAAACCGTTTTCAAGGATGCTATTCGCGCTGCTGACACCTTTCTCAACAACCAATTTGAACAGGGCGAAGACGCTGAAACCCTGGTGCATGAACGCGCTGCTTTTATTGACCGCATACTACTGCACGCCTGGCAGCGCTTTAGCTGGGATAAAAATATTAGCCTGCTCGCGGTCGGCGGCTACGGTCGTGGGGAACTCCATCCCCACTCCGACATCGACCTGCTTATTTTAAGCAAGCATAAAAATCACAATCCCTACAAAACCAACATTGAGGGCTTCCTGACTTTCCTCTGGGATATTCAGCTCAATATTGGTCACAGCGTGCGTTCCCTGTCCCATTGCGTTGAAGAGGCAAAGGCCGACATCACCGTCGCCACCAACATAATGGAATCTCGCACCCTCGCCGGCAATGGCGAACTGCAGCAGAAGATGGAGGAATTGACTGGCCCCGCCAAGATCTGGCCCGCTGAGCAGTTTTTCCGCGCCAAATACGACGAGCAAAATGAGCGGCACGATAAGCACGGTAATACCGAATACAACCTCGAGCCGAACATTAAAGAGGCCCCCGGTGGGCTGCGCGACATCCAAACCATTAGCTGGGTGGCGAAACGGCATTTTCACAAACACAGCCTCGCCGAGCTGGCCAACACCCATTTTCTCGCCGGAGAAGAATACGAATTACTGCGCAAAGGGCAGGCCTTTTTATGGCGGGTGCGCTACGGTTTGCACCTGATCGCCGGGCGCCCTGAAGAGCGCCTGCTCTTCGACTCCCAGCGCAAGCTGGCGCAAATGTTTGGCTATAAGGACACCAGAGAGCGCCTCGCTGTTGAACAGTTTATGCAGCGCTACTATCGCGTAGTGCTGGCCATGCGCGAACAAAATGACATGCTCCTGCACTACATGGATGAGGTCATCAATAAGAGCCGCACGAAAAACACCATTCGCCCAATCAATAGCTATTTTCAGGTGCGCGACCATTATATTGAAGTTATAGACGATACTGTTTTCGCCCGGTATCCCTCTGCCCTGCTCGAAATCTTCGTCCTCCTCGGTGAGGATTCATCGATTCAGGGCGTGCGCTCGACCACCATTCGCCAGATTCGCCAATACCGCCATCAAATCGATGACAACTTTCGCAATGACCCCGTTAATCGCCAGCTGTTTATGCGCCTGTTCCGCTGTAAGGGCAATTTGACTACCCAACTACAACGCATGATCCGCTACGGAATTCTCGGCAAATACCTGCCCGAATTCGATCGCATTATTGGCCTTATGCAGCACGATCTGTTTCATATATATCCGGTCGACGCCCACACTATTCAGCTGATACGCAATATCCGTCGACTCGGCAACGCCAAAGAAGAAGAAAAATTCCCCGTCGCCTCCCACGTGCTGAAAAACCTGCCCAAGCCCGAGCTGCTGTTAATCGCCGGGCTCTATCACGATATTGCCAAGGGTCGCGGTGGCGATCACTCGAAACTGGGCGCGGTGGATGCTGCCGACTTCACCCGGCGACACGGCTTTTCTGAGCAGGAATCTCAACTGATCTGCTGGCTGGTTGAAAGTCACCTGCTGATGTCGAGCGTTTCCCAGCGCGAGGATATTTCCGACCCCGACGTGATCCACAAATTCGCCCTGCTGGTCGGCGATCAAATGCACCTCGACCATCTGTTTACACTGACTATTGCCGATATTAATGCCACCAACCCGACCCTGTGGAACAACTGGAAGGGCTCTTTAATGCGGCAACTTTATTTTCAAACCCGCGAGGCCCTCAAGCGCGGTCTGGAAAGCCCGGTTAGCAAAAAGAAGTGGATTGATAACACCCGCAACGAAACCCTCGCCCTGCTTGAAAAAGAAGGCATTTCACAACAGCAAAGCACCGCGCTGTGGACTGATATGGACAGCGAGCTTTTCTTGCGCGAGAGCGCCAGCGTGATTGCCCGGGGGGTTAAAGCAGTACTTTCCGCCGACGATCCCAGCTTGCCGGTCATTTTGATCGAAGACGCCGGCATGGAAGATGACTGCGTAACGCGCATCTTCATTCACACCAAAAACATGACCAATGTTTTCCCCATCATCGCCGCCACCCTCGACACCCTGCGCCTCAATATTCACGACGCCCGGCTCTACACCGGTAATAAAAACCACACCTATGATATTTTTTATGTGCTCGATGATCAGGGCCAGCCTTTCGCCACCCACAGTAAAAAAGCCAGGAAAGTCGCACGCAAACTCAGCAAGGCACTGCAGGCCGACAACAAAGACGATATCGAGGTCAACCGCCGCACACCGCGCCAACTGAAACAACTCACCATTGGCACCTCCGCCCATTTCGACCATAGCCACGACTGCCGCGCAACGTATCTCGAGGTCATTACCCCCGACCGGCCCGGCCTGCTGGCCGAACTCGGGCAGATAATCATGCGTTTCAAGCTGAACTTGCACAGCGCAAAAATTGCCACTCTGGGTGAACGGGTGGAAGACGTTTTTTATCTCACCGACGCACAAAACCAGCCGCTGACCGACCTCGATTTATGCCAGCAGATAGAACAAACCATTTGCCGCGAACTGGACACCCGTAATCTCGAAGATGAAGACGCCGGAAACACCGTAGAATTGCTACAAACACGCCACTAAATCAATCAGTAAAAAGACACTGCCCCCGCCATCGACCACAAGGGCAGGCCGAAAGAGAGCCCATGAACCCCGATTTACAAAGCCTCCAGCCCTACCCTTTCGAAAAGCTGAAAGCACTACTCGCCACTACCCAGGCGCCGAGCGCAATGGAGGCCATCAGCCTCTCCGTTGGCGAGCCCAAACATGGCGCCCCGCAATTAGTGATCGACACGCTGATTAAGCACACTGCAGGCATCGAGCAAAGCAGCGGTCTGAGCGCTTACCCCGGCACTAAAGGTATTGTCGAACTGCGCGAGACCATTGCCCAGTGGCTGGCCCAGCGCTTTAATTTATCGACAATGCCCGATCCTGAGCAACAGATATTACCGGTCAACGGCACCCGCGAGGCGCTATTCGCCTTTGCTCAGGCGGTGATCGACCCCGCCAACAAGCCCACGGTGGTCATGCCCAATCCCTTCTACCAAATTTATGAGGGTGCCGCACTGCTCGCCGGTGCCCAACCCGTCTTCCTCAACTGCACCGAGGACACCGACTTTGCGCCGGATTTCTCCAGCCTCAGCGCAGCCGACTGGCAACGCTGCCAACTGGTTTATATTTGCACCCCAGGCAACCCCACCGGCTCGGTGCTGAGTCTCGATACCCTGAAAGAATTAATCGCGCTGGCCGATCGCCACGACTTTGTGATTGCCAGCGACGAATGTTATTCCGAAATCTACGCCGATGAATCCCAGCCACCACCGGGTTTATTGCAGGCCTGCGCCGAACTGGGCAGAGATGACTTCAAGCGCTGCATGGTCTTCCACAGCCTCTCAAAACGCTCCAACCTGCCCGGTCTGCGCTCCGGCTTTGTCGCCGGTGACGCCGACATCATTCAACAGTTTTTGCTCTATCGCACCTACCACGGCTGCGCCATGCCGCTGCAACACCAGTGGGCCAGTGTCACGGCCTGGGGCGATGAAGCACACGTGTTCGACAACCGCCGACAGTACCGCGAAAAATTTAGTGCCGTGACTGAGATACTCAAACCCGTCATGGCCTTTAGCCAACCCGATGCCGGGTTCTATCTGTGGCCACAAACGCCCATCGCCGATGATGTATTCACCCGCGAGCTTCTCGCCACACAAAATGTCGCCGTGGTTCCCGGGCGCTATCTGGCGCGCGATACGACAAGGGGCAACCCCGGTGAACAGCGTATTCGCCTGGCGTTGGTCGCGCCACTAGCCCAATGTGAAGAGGCCGCACAGCGCATCAAACACTATATTGAGACGCTTTAATCAGACCCTTTAATCAGGATCAGAGAATGCTAAAACAACAACGGGTGGATTATATTCTCGACACCCTTGCCAGGCTGTACCCGAACCAGCCCATCCCCCTCACCCACAGCAACCATTACACGCTGTTGGTGGCCGTGCTGCTCTCCGCCCAATGCACCGATGCCCGCGTCAATACGGTAACTCCGGCGCTGTTTGCACTGGCCGATAATGCCCGCGACATGTGTCATGTGCCGGTTGCCAGCATTCTCAAAATCATTCGTCCCTGTGGTCTTTCACCGCGCAAATCAAAGGCTATTGCCGGGCTTTCACAAATCCTGGTCGATGACTACGACGCTGAAGTACCCGAAGATATGGACGCCCTGGAAACCCTGCCCGGCGTCGGTCACAAAACCGCCAGCGTGGTGATGTCCCAGGGCTTTGGCCACCCCGCCTTTCCCGTCGACACCCACATCCACCGGCTGGCACAGCGCTGGGGGCTCACCAGCGGCAAAAATGTGGTGCAAACGGAAAAAGATCTGAAACGCCTTTTTCCGAAGGCGGCATGGAATGCCCTGCACCTGCAAATTATTTACTACGGTCGTGAGTACTGCTCGGCCCGAGGTTGCAATGGCACCGTCTGCGAAATTTGCACCACCTGCTACCCAAAGCGAAAAAAAGCCGTCGTCACTAAAAAAGCCTAAAGCGCTGCCTGCAGTTGATAGCTAACGATGGCCAGTAAAAAATATGGGATGCCTTGAAGCACACAAACAGAATGTGCTCGCGAGGCGCTTTTGCTATTCTAGCCCCGCTTTTCAACACGCAATTGAATTTATAGAAACTGGGGTACAGAACTTGTGACCGTACTTTTTGGTATTAAAAACTGCGACACCGTCAGGAAAGCTCGTCGCTGGCTGGAGGAACACGATGTTGCCTTTACCTTCCACGATGTGCGCAGCGATGGACTGAGCCAGCAGCAGGTCGCCCGGTGGATAGATGCCCTCGGCTTGGAAGTTGTGCTCAATAAGCGCAGCACCAGCTGGAAAAAAATCGACCCAGCAAAGCGAGAAAACCTCGATGAAAATAGTGTTAACGCACTCCTTGTCGAGCTGCCAACGCTGATCAAACGCCCCGTGCTCGAATACGACGGCGCGGTTTATGTCGGTTTTAAAGCCGACACCTACAACACTATTTTTGCAGCAAACAACTAGCAACCCAGTAACGAGGCACAGCAAATGACTAAGCTCTACAGCGTGGGTATCGGTGTCGGTACTCAGAACAAAAAAGGTGAATGGCTCGAAGTATACTACCCCGCCCCCCTGTTAAACCCCGACGACACCATCGCCAGTGCCCTGAGTGAAGCCCTCGCTTACAGCACCGGTACTGCCGTTATTGATCTCGATGACAGCAAACTACAAAGCCTCGCCGAGGCACTGGACAAACAGCAGCAAAGCGCCCAGGCCGATGCCGCGCGCTCTTTACTCAACAGCTCCCGCTCCTGTGTTGCCACCATTCTTGCCACTGATGACGAGCCCGGCTCGGTGCCGGAAGCGTATTTGAAATTGCAGTTAATTTCCCATCGTCTGGTAAAACCCCACGGTATTAACCTGAGTGGTATTTTCGGCTCTCTACCCAATGTCGCGTGGACCAACGAAGGTGCCATCGATCTTGCCGAGCTATCCAGCCGACAGGTTCAGGCACGCATTAATGGCCAGAACCTGAGCGTCGATAGCGTCGATAAATTCCCCAAAATGAGCGACTACGTCGTCCCCGCCGGTGTCCGTATTGCCGACGCCCGCCGCGTGCGACTCGGCGCCTACATTGGCGAGGGCACCACCATCATGCACGAGGGCTTCGTCAACTTTAATGCCGGTGCGCAAGGCCCGAACATGATCGAAGGGCGTATCTCCGCCGGTGTATTTGTCGGCGCTGGCTCCGACCTCGGCGGTAGTAGCTCAACCATGGGCACCCTTTCAGGCGGCGGCAATATTATTATTTCCGTCGGTAAAGAATGCCTGCTCGGCGCCAATGCCGGCATCGGCATTCCCCTGGGCGATCGCTGCATTGTTGAAGCCGGACTTTATATTACCGCCGGTACTAAAGTGGTAATGCTCGATGACAGCAGGCAAGTTGTCGGTGAAACCAAAGCGCGGGAACTGGCGGGCAAGTCCGACTTGCTGTTCCGTCGCAACTCCACCAGCGGTGCCGTTGAATGCTTAACCAACCAGACCGCCGTTGAGCTTAACGAAGCGCTGCACGCGCATAATTGATAGCCCTTTAACGCTATTGATAAACCGACTTGCCTGGCGGGTCGGTTTACACACGGCAACTTTGTTTCAGTACAAAATACGTTTGTGTTCAAAATAAGTATCCGCTTTCAAAGTAATCATCAGCACAAGAAACAACCACTATGACGGAAAACAGCGAGACATTATCGGCCACCTTGAAATTGGCCTGCGAGCTTATTAACAAGCCCTCGGTCTCGCCCCACGACGGTGGTTGCCAGGCGTTAATGATTGCGCGCCTGCAAGCTATCGGATTTAGCATCCAGCGCCTGCCCTTTGCCGATGTCGATAATTTTTGGGCCGTAAAAGGCGAGTCCGGGCCGGTGCTGTGTTTTGCCGGGCACACCGATGTGGTGCCAACGGGCAAGCTTGAAGACTGGCAGCACCCACCCTTTGAAGCGCTAATTGCCGACGATATTTTATACGGTCGCGGTGCAGCCGATATGAAAGGGGCCTTGGCGGCAATGGTTACCGCCTGCGAGCGCTTTGTTAAAGAACAGCCCAATCACACCGGCCGCATTGCCTTTCTTATCACCAGCGATGAAGAGGGCCCGGCCATTAATGGCACCGTTAAAGTTGTCGACTGGCTGCGCGAGAAAAATGTCATTCCCGACTGGTGTGTTATCGGCGAACCATCGAGCCATCAACAACTGGGCGACATGGTAAAGAATGGCCGCCGAGGCTCCCTTAATGCCAGCCTCACTATTAAAGGCACCCAGGGACACATCGCCTACCCCCACATGGCCGACAACCCCATCCACCGCGCTGCACCCGCGCTGGCAGAATTAATGGCCCAACACTGGGATGAAGGTAATGACTTTTTCCCGGCGACCAGCTTTCAGGTCTCCAATATTAATGGCGGCACCGGCGCCACCAATGTTATTCCCGGTGATGTCTGCGTTGTTTTCAACTTTCGTTTTTCAACGCAAGTCACCGCGCCACAGTTGCAGGAAAGGGTCGAAACCATTCTAAAGCAACATCAATTGCGCTATGACATCGAGTGGAATTTAAGCGGCGAGCCCTTTATTACCGAACCCGGAAATCTGGTAACAGCCGTTGTCGATAGCATTAAACAAGAGACCGGCCTCGATACAGAGTTGTCGACCAGTGGCGGTACCTCCGATGGTCGCTTTATCGCCAAACTGGGCACCCAGGTGATTGAGCTCGGTACACTTAACGACACTATTCACAAAGTCGATGAGCAGATCGTCGCCAGCGACCTCGATAAACTGAGCAATATTTATCAGGGCATACTCAAAAATTTACTGAGTTAATAAGTTAGTAGGATTTTAATGCCTCCCCAGCACCGCGCATAAACAAAAAGTTAAACGGGATAAACATTGCAGGTATTTTTACTCTTTAGCGCCACGGTATTGATTTGGGGCTCCACCTGGATAGCCGTTAAACTTCACCTCGGGGTGGTCGACCCCAGTGTTTCGGCCTTTTATCGCAATGCCATTGCCGCACTGGTGCTCTTTGCCTGGTGCCGCTATAAAAACCTTTCCCTGAACTTTCCTCTGCGCGATCATTTTGGATTTTTACTGCTGGGTTTTTTCCTGTTTTCCGGCAATTATTATCTGGTTTATCAAGCCACCGGCATGCTCACTAGCGGCCTGGTGGCCGTGGCGTTTTCAACCATCGTGTTTTTTAATATTTTTACCGGGCGCATTATTCTCGGCAATAAAACCCGCTTGCCAGCACTGCTCGGGGCACTGATCGGCGTCGGCGGCATCGCCCTGGTTTTTTCGGCAGAACTAAACGGTATCTCTTTTGCGGATGACAGCGTTCGCGGCTTGTTACTGGCCCTGCTCGCCACCTTCCTCGCCTCAATGGGCAGTATTACCGCGACATGGATGAGCACCCGCCGACAATTGCCGGTGGTGCAATACAATGCCTGGGGCATGTTCTACGGCTGCTGCCTGCTGTTTTTAGTCGCCTTGTTTAGTGGTAAAACGTTCGACTACGAATACACCCTGCAATATTCAGCCGCCCTACTTTATCTGGCTGTATTCGGCACGGCCCTGGGTTTTGGCTTTTACCTGCGCTTGCTCGAGCTGATCGGCCCCGATAAAGGCGGCTATACCTTCTTGATTTTCCCCATTGTGGCACTGCTAATATCGACCGTCTTCGAGTCCTATCAATGGACGCTAAACGCCTTTGCCGGACTCGGCCTAATCGCAGCAGGTAGTATTTTAGCGCTGCGTAGTAAGACACCCGCGCAAGTGGCTAGCGCGTCGAATAGCGATTAAAAAAGATAAAGCGGGACACTAGCCGGGCATTTTTTTCAGGGGGTAAATATCAAAGCGTGTCGATTTACCCTCAAAACACAGCCCCGGTTGCACATCCCCCAGAGGTGGCGCATGGCGCGGCCGTTTTACCACCACCCGGTAGCGGGCTGTTGCCAGAGCCAGGGGTAACAAGCCAGCGGCATCGTCATCACTGCCTACCAGGTGATGAAAAAAAGCCATCGCCTTTTTAACCTTGGCCGTTTTGCCCCGCTCGGGAAACATCGGGTCGAGATAAATCACATCCGGCGCCTCCTGCTCAGCGAGTGCTGCCGCACAATCGAGGCTGTCACCCCGGTGGAGAAATAGCCGTTGGGCAATGGCCAATTCCTGCTCATCACCACCGCAGCGCAAGCGCCGTAAACCATCGGCCAGCAGTGCGGCGACGATGGGCTGGCGCTCAAACATTGTCACCCGCGCTCCGGCCGTGGCCAGCACATAGCTGTCGCGGCCCAAGCCTGCGGTTAAATCCATCACCGAGGGTTTGTGCTTGTTGAGGCCGGTAGCCTTGAGAATCATCTGGTTTTTACCGCCACCGAAGAGGCGGCGATGGCGCAGTTCACCGGCAATAAAATCACAGCGGATATCGGCTGTTGAATTGTCCTGGCGTTTTTTCCGCTGCTTCGCGCTGCCCTGCGCCTGCTCGATACTGAGCTGGCGAAGTGAGAGCCCTGCACTGCCAAGCTGCAATTCAAAATCAGTAGCGGCCGGAGCGGGCTGATCACCTCTTAGCAGGGCTATGTGCAGGGAACTCGCCAATTCCTCGGCATCCGCCTGATAGCCCGTGTCGAACCTCAATACGACTCGCAAAGTCGGCGACCCTCTTTGTTAGTCGTATTGCGTTAAAGCCACAGCCCTTAAAACTTTAGCCCTTAAAACGACACCAGTTCAAGCTCAACCCGACGGTTAGTCTGGCGGCCCGCAGCGCTATCATTGCTGGCGATGGGGTAACGCTTACCGTAACCCGTTGTCGAAACCCGACCCGACATCACGCCCTGACTAACCAGAAACTGACCAACACTCGCCGCACGCTGCTCTGACAGAGTTTGGTTATAACTATCACTGCCCGTAGAGTCGGTATGCCCGCCAATGCGAATATTGGTCTTGGTAAACTCTTTCAGGACCAGGGCAACTGACTCGAGTGTGCCGTAAAATTGCGACCTGACATCGTGGCGATCAACTTCAAAAGTAAGATGCCCGGGCATGACCAGACGAATATTATTGCCCTCACGAACCACACGCACGCCAGTGCCTTCGAGTTTGGCACGTAGTGCAGCCTCCTGCTTGTCCATACTAGAACCTACACCGCCACCAATTGCAGCACCACCAACAGCACCAATCAGCGCACCTTTACCGCGATCCGACTTACTGGATACAGCCGCACCAATCAAAGCACCCGCAAGCGCACCAATACCCGCACCTTTTGCGGTATTGCTGGTTTTTTCTTCGCCCGTATAGGGGTCGGTTGACGTACAGGCAGCCAATACCAGCACAAAACAGAGAATTACTACTTTATTCATTGTTAATTCCTAAGCAAGTTAAAAAAATATTCGAGCATGTTATGCGCCTAAAATGGCGACGCTCTTACCTGAGCTCACAGTCATTTGGGGGCTAATAATAGAGACTCCGTAATCGCTATTAAATTTCACGCCCCAATAATATGACAGTTTAGACCGACCCACTATTGAGGCACAAGCCATGCCGACAAAGCTTTAATAAGAAACGCCTTGCGGTTGGCTTTGGTTGACATAAACAGCAGGTCTGTTTTTTTTAGAGTACCGCTAAGCGCTTAAGGCAAGTATTGGCGGCACTATTTAGTCCCTTCATTTAGTCCCTTCATTTAATCCCTTCATTTCACCCACTAGCTCTATAAACCTTGTTTTACTGCGGCCCCGTGAGTCGCCGCACCAGTGGCCCCAAACTAAGCCCCTGCACCAGAATGGAAAACACCACGACCACATAGGTGACGGTGAGCAATACATCGCGCATTTCACCACTGGGTAGCGACAGTGCCAGAGCCACAGAAATGCCACCGCGCAAACCGGCCCAGGTCAAAATACTCACGACACCGGGGGTAAAGCTGCGCCAGGGCCGCATCAATGTTATCGGCAGCCACACACTTATTAAGCGCACCAGGAGGATTAATGGAATGGCCAGCACACCCGCCAATAGATAGCTCTGTTGTAGGGATATCACCAGCACTTCAAGACCGATCAATACAAAAAGCACGGCGTTGAGCACCTCATCAACCAGCTCCCAGAAGGTGTCGAGGTGTTCGCGAGTCTTCGCAGACATGGCCACGCTGCGCCCGTGATTGCCAATAAGTAGACCGGCAACAACAATGGCAATGGGGGCTGACAAGTGCAGGTGTTCAGCGGCTGCGTAACCGCCAGTGACCAGTGCCAGGGTGATGAGCACTTCTACCTGATAGTTATCGACCCGCTTGAGCATGAAGAAAGCGAGGCCACCGCTGAGCAGTCCAAACACGAGTCCGCCAATGGCCTCCTTAAAAAACAGTGTGGCTACCGATGCGGCACTGACTTCAGCCTCACCGGCGGCGATATCCGCCAGCACTAAAAACACCACAACGGCGACACCGTCATTAAAAAGTGATTCGCCGGTAATTTTTGTTTCCAGTGTTTTTGGTGCCCCGGCGCTTTTGAGAATACCCAACACGGCGATGGGGTCGGTGGGGGATATTAAAGAGCCGAACAACAAGCAATAAATAAACGGGACTTCTATATTGAGCCAGGCAAATAAATAATAAACACCGCCACCGATTAAAAAAGTGGCGCCGACAACGCCGACGGTCGACAAAATACCGATCACCCAACGCTGCTGGGCGAGGTCATTAAGGTTGACGTGCAGAGCACCGGCGAAGAGCAGGAAGCTCAGCATGCCGTGGAGCAGGGTTTGGTCAAAGTCGATACTCGCCAGCATCTGCTCGGCCTGCTGTTCCAGGCCACCAAACAGGGGCAGTTGCAGCACCAACGACATTAACAGGGCACTGAGCATTAAACCGATGGCGGTGGGCAGCTTCAAGACACGATAATTGAGCCAGCTGAACACCGCCGAAAGGCTGATAAGAATGGCGATAATATCGAATAGACGCATAGTGAATTATTCGCTAATTAAAATTTATTTTTTGTTTTTTAATGCCTGCTGCAACAGCGCACCCATACTACCCACTTTGGCTTTCCCCCCGCTCTCAGCCGCCTGCTGTTTCTGCCCGGGCTTGCGCTGGCCGCTGTGTTTTTGCCCCGCCGCTTTTGCTCGTTTTGGGCGGCGCGCTTCGCCATCGTCACTTTGCTGATCCGGCAATTCATCGTCAAGGCGCATAGTTAGGCCGATACGGTTGCGCTTCACATCGACCTCCATCACTTTCACTTTCACCACGTCACCGGCTTTGACCACTTCTCTTGGGTCTTTTACAAAACGATTCGACAAGGCAGAAATATGCACCAGTCCATCCTGATGTACGCCGATGTCGACGAAGGCACCAAAGTTGGTGACATTGGTAATCGCCCCTTCCAGCACCATGCCCGCTTCGAGGTGGCTGATCTTTTCCACACCCTCCTGAAACTGCGCCGCTTTAAATTCGGGGCGCGGATCGCGACCGGGCTTGTCGAGTTCGCCGATAATATCGTTCACCGTGGGCAGGCCGAATTGTTCGTTGACATAATCCGCCGCTTTAACACTGCGCAGAAAGGTCGTATTGCCAATCAGACTGCCCATTTCGAGGCTATTGCGTTGGGCAATTTGCTCGACCACCGCGTAGGACTCGGGGTGGACGGCAGAGGCGTCCAGTGGATTGCTGCCATTGGCGATGCGCAAAAACCCCGCCGCCTGTTCGTAGGTTTTGGCACCGAGGCGCGGCACCGCTTTGAGCCCATCGCGGCTGTTAAAAGCCCCGTTGCTATCGCGAAATTCGACGATATTGTTGGCGATACTTTGACTTAAACCCGAGACCCGAGCCAGCAGTGGCGCCGACGCGGTATTCACCTCAACGCCGACGGCATTCACACAGTCCTCAACCACTACATCGAGGGAGCGGGCCAGTTGAAATTGCGACACGTCGTGTTGGTACTGGCCAACACCAATCGACTTGGGATCAATTTTTACCAGCTCGGCCAATGGGTCCTGTAGGCGTCGAGCGATGGAAATAGCACCGCGAATCGTCACGTCGAGATCGGGGAATTCCTGGGCCGCAAACTCGCTGGCCGAATAAATAGAGGCACCTGCCTCATTTACCATCACGCTTTGCACTGTTAATTGCTTGTGGGTTTTGAGTACATCTTTGACAAATTTTTCCGTTTCACGGGAGCCGGTGCCATTGCCGATAGCAATTAAACCGACCTTATGTTTTTCACACAGTTGCACCAGCACCGCTTCGGCTTCACGCAAACGCTTTTGCGGTGGTGTGGGGAAAATGGCGCAGTGGTCCAGCACCTTGCCGGTGGCATCGACAACGGCGAGTTTTACGCCGGTGCGCAAACCGGGGTCTAAACCAATTGTCGCCTTTTGACCGGCGGGTGCGGCCAGCAAAAGGTCTTTCAAATTATCGGCAAAAACCTGGATCGCACCCTCCTCTGCACGCTCGCGAATTTCACCCAGCAAGTCCGTTTCGAGGTGGGTTAATAATTTCACCCGCCAGGTCCAGCGCACCACTTCATTTAACCAGCGGTCGGCGGCGCGGCCCTCGTCGCTAATGCCCCAAAAGCTGGCGACCATGCCCTCGCAGGGATGGGCAACTTTTGCCGAGCCGGCCTCCTCCCCATCACCCACGGTGATGGCAATGCTGAGCACGCCTTCATTGCGGCCCCGGAAAATCGCCAGGGCCCGGTGGGAGGGAATCGTGCTCAGCGGCTCATCGTATTCAAAATAATCGCGAAACTTCGCGCCTTCATTGTCTTTACCTTCAATCAAACGGGCGCTGGCCTGCCCCTCGTCTTTAAGAAACGTGCGCAATTGACCGAGCAATTGTGCATTCTCGGCAAATTTTTCCATCAGAATGAATTTGGCACCGTCGAGAGCGGCTTTTACATCGGTGATTTTCTTGCCTTCTTCACTGTCACCATTGAGGTACTTTTGCGCTTCGTCTTCCGGGTTCAGGCTCGGTTCGGCTAACAAGGCCTCGGCCAGTGGTTCGAGTCCCGCCTCGCGAGCAATCTGACCCTTGGTACGACGCTTCACTTTATAGGGCAGGTAGAGATCTTCGAGACGAGTTTTGGTAGCGGCCAGCGCTATCGCCTGTGCCAGCTCAGCAGTCAACTTACCCTGCTCATCAATACTTTTGAGAATGGCCTCGCGGCGCTCTTCCATTTCACGCAGATAACGCAAACGCTCTTCCAGAGTGCGCAGCTGTCCATCGTCGAGACCGCCGGTCACCTCTTTGCGATAACGGGCAATAAAGGGCACCGTGGCACCTCCGTCGAGCATTTCAATCGCCGCGACGGCCTGGGCTAGTTTGGCACCAATCTCGTCGGCGATGCGCTGCGCAATACTCTCCATACACTTATTCACTCTCAGTCTATTTGGCTTTATTCGGGATGCTATCGTTGTTCTGGGGTTGCTCTGTGTATTGTTCTTGCCCCAGCGTGGCCCACTACGTCGAGTAAGCCCCTGCGGGCGGCTATTATGGGTACTCGCGCCGCATAAAACAGCACTATTGTGCCGCTATTACGGTTTTTCTGTACATGGCCACGATAATCCCCACACGCTAAAGAAACACCCGATGTCAATAACTTAGCTCTGACAGCAAAGGTCTGGGCAGGCCGCACATTCAGCCAATAAATACCGAATATAGAAATTATTGATTTAATTTATTAGGCCACTTTCGCTACTATGCACTGCGTTAGAAAACATCAGTAGTTAAGCGGGCCTGGCACCGGACCGGATTACAGGTAAGGCGCCAAAGTTCAACTAAGCTGCTACTTCACAATCCACCTTATTTTAAGGAGTCACTGACCATGTCATTTTCATCAGACATAGACGCTGCTGCCAGCTTAATTAAAGAGCAAGGTAGTGCATGGAACGCCATCAGCCCTGAGTATGTCGCTCGTATGCGCGCCCAGAACCGTTTCCAAACTGGCCTCGATATCGCCAAATACACTGCCGGCATCATGCGCAAAGATATGGCCGAGTACGACGCTGACTCCGCAAGCTACACCCAGTCACTGGGCTGCTGGCACGGTTTTATCGGCCAACAGAAAATGATCGCCATCAAGAAGCACCTTGAGACGACTAGCAAGCGCTACCTCTACCTGTCTGGCTGGATGGTTGCCGCTCTGCGTTCTGACTTCGGCCCTTTACCCGATCAGTCTATGCACGAGAAAACATCTGTTTCCGGATTGATTGAAGAGCTCTATACCTTCCTGCGCCAGGCTGATGCCCGCGAGCTGGGCGGCTTGTTCCGCGAAATCGACGCTGCCCGCGAAGCCGGCGATAGCGCTTTGGAAGCCGAGATTCAAGCCAAGATAGACAACCACGAAACTCACGTGGTGCCGATTATTGCCGACATCGACGCCGGTTTCGGTAACGAAGAAGCCACTTACCTGCTGGCCAAGAAAATGATCGAAGCCGGTGCCTGCTGCATCCAGCTGGAGAATCAGGTTTCCGATGCCAAGCAATGCGGCCACCAGGACGGCAAAGTTACCGTTCCCCACGAAGACTTCGTCGCCAAGATCAATGCCGTACGTTACGCCTTCCTTGAGCTGGGTGTTGACGATGGCGTTATCGTTGCGCGCACTGACTCACTGGGTGCTGGCCTGACGCAAAAGATCCCCGTATCAACTGCTCCCGGCGACCTGGCCGAGCAGTACAACGCCTTCCTCGAAGTCGAAGAAGTCACTGCCGACGACCTGGGTAACGGCGACCTCGTTCTCAAACAAGACGGCAAGCTGGTTCGCCCCGTGCGTCTGCCCAATGGCCTGATGCGCTTTAAACCCGGTACTGGCGAAGCGCGTTGCGTACTCGACAGCATCGTTTCACTGCAAAGTGGTGCCGACCTGCTGTGGATCGAAACTGAGAAGCCCCACGTTGGCCAAATTGGTGCCATGGTTGATGAAATCCGCAAGGTCGTCCCCAACGCCAAGCTGGTTTACAATAACTCACCTTCGTTCAACTGGACGCTTAACTTTCGCCAGCAAGTCTTCGACACCTGGGCAGAAGCGGGTAAAGATGTTTCAGCCTACACCCGCGATGATCTGATGGCCGAAAGCTACGATGCGACTGAGCTGGCCATTGTTGCCGATGAAAAAATCCGCACCTTCCAGGCTGACTCCGCTCGCGAAGCCGGTATATTCCACCACCTCATCACCCTGCCGACTTACCACACAGCCGCACTGTCTACCGACAATCTGGCCAAAGAGTACTTCGGCGACCAGGGCATGCTCGGTTATGTTGCCGGCGTTCAGCGCAAAGAAATCCGTCAGGGTATCGCCTGCGTTAAGCACCAAAACATGGCGGGCTCTGACATGGGCGACGCCCACAAAGAGTACTTCTCAGGTGATCAAGCCCTGAAAGCCTCGGGTAAAGACAACACCATGAATCAGTTTTAAGCGTATAAAACTGACAGCATAAAAAACCCCGCTGGTGACAGCGGGGTTTTTTATTGCAGGGTGATTATCATTTGCTTAATTCACATAACACCTACTTTAATGTAACTGTGAGAACACTTCAGGGTGTTGCTCGGCGATACGCAACAACGCGATGGCCGGCCCCTGAGGGCATCGGCGACCTTGCTCCCAATCTTGCAGAGTTCTCATACTCACACCAAGCAGACCTGCAAAGGCCGACTGCGATAGGTTCAATTTAGCCCGTATAACTTTGGGTGTGGATGGTGCACAAAGCTCCGTAGTACGAAGTTTCAACTCTCCACTTTTAAATTTCTTAATTTCACCCAGACCCTCCAGAATTTCCACACCAATATCTCGATTAATCATGGCTTATAGCCTCCGCAATTTGCTTTAGTAATTGACCCGAAATTGTCGCCCTTTCAGACTTGCTGAAAATAGTCAGCATCCAAATCTCATAATCTGCCTTTTTCCAGTAATACATCACTCGAACACCACCGCTTTTACCTTTACCCTGAGCTGCCCAGCGGATCTTCCTTACCCCTCCAGAGGCCCTGACAATATCACCAGCATCTGGCTTCTGTAGTAAATAGGACTGCAAACCACGATAATCCTCATCAGAAAGGTAAGATGACAAAAGCTTGGTAAAGAGCGTTGTTTCGATAAAGACCATAAAAAGAATATACGGCAGCGCCGGATATTGTCAAGCGACAGAACATCGCTGGCTCCGATATCGGCGATGCGCACAAAGAGCACCTCTCTGCTGACCATGCTCTGAAAGCCTCGGGCAGAGACAAGACCATGAATCAGTTTTAAGCGTATAAAACTGACAGCATAAAAAAACCCCGCTGGTGACAGCGGGGTTTTTTTATGGGCGCTAATATCAGCGCGCCCATATTAGCTGAGAACAGCTTGAGTGGCGCGCCTTAGAAAGCACACGCCACCCATTCGTCGGGTTTACTTAATCTCTAAACCCTGGAATTGACCCTCGTCGCGCCAGTCATCGAGAATTTTAAAGAACTCCGGTGCTCCGCCGCCGTATTGACCGCTGAAAAAGCCAGCGCCGTCTTCTTTACCTTCCTGATTGTAATAGCCGGGGGTACATTCAGCGTAAAAGCGTTTGCCGAGGTTGGCTAGTTTATTGATCGTCGCCACCCATTCCGCTTCGGCTTCGACAGTGGTTTCAACGGTGCAGGCATTGTTATCCATGGCGTGTTTTAAGACGTAGGTAAGGTGCTTGGCCTGCTCGTTCAAAGCGTGGGGGATGCTGGTGGTAAACCCTGTTTGGGTGAGACCCATGGTGAAAACATTGGGGAAGTCATGGGTATAGAGACCGTGGAAAGTGGACAGGCCCTTGTCCCATTTTTTACCGAGGGTAGCGCCATTGCGGCCAGCCAGGTCGTAGCCCGACTGCTGGGTAAAGTTGGTGCCAACTTCAAAACCGGTAGCAAAAATCAGGCAGTCCAGCTCGTATTCAACACCATCAACCACCACGCCTTTTTCGGTGATGCGCTCAACGCCCTGACCCTGGGTATCGACGAGAGTCACGTTGGGCAGATTGTAAGTGGCGAGATATTCATCGTGAAAACCCGGGCGCTTACAAAACTGACGATAGTAGGGCTTCAACAATTCGGCAGTGTCAGAGTCTTTAACAATGGTGTCAACGCGCGCCCTGACCTGATTCATCTTTTTGAAATCGGCAATTTCCAGAGCGGCGGCGACTTCTGACGAACTCATGTGCGGATTCAACTTGCGCTGAATGGGGCCGGATAAGTTGCGGAAGATTTCCGTCCAACCATCGCTGACCAGGTCTTCATCCTGAAAGCCACCGGCGGTAATAATATTGAAGTTGTCCATGCGCTTTTGCTGCCAACCGGGCTGCAGGCTCTTTGCCCACTCGGGGTCAGTGTCGCGATTATTGCGCACATCAATGGACGATGGCGTGCGCTGAAAAACATGCAGCGACTGGGCAGTTTCACCGAGGTGGGGAATACACTGCACTGCGGTGGCACCGGTACCGATAATGCCGACGCGCTTGTCTTTGAGTTTATCGAGACCACCCTCGGAGGAACCGCCGGTGTAGTCGTAATCCCAACGGCTGGTGTGGAAGGTGTGGCCTTTGAAGTCGTTAATACCGGGGATACCGGGCAGCTTGGGACGGTTCAGCGGGCCGTTCGACATCACCACATAATGGGCCTTAATGCGATCACCGCGATTGGTTTCAATAATCCAGCGAGCTGAATCTTCATCCCACTGCATGTGGGTGATTTCAGTTTGCAGGCAGGCGTTGTCGTAAAGATTGTATTTACGCGCAATGGCCTTCGAGTGAGCGAGAATTTCCGGGGCGTGGGAATACTTTTCGGTGGGCACAAAGTCCAGTTCTTCAAGCAGCGGCAAATACACATAGGCCTCGACATCGCACTGGGCGCCGGGGTAACGGTTCCAGTACCAGGTGCCGCCGAAATCGCCGCCCTTTTCAATCACGCGGATATCTTCCACGCCGGCTTCGCGCAGGCGAGCACCGGCCAGCAGGCCACCAAAACCACCACCGACAATAACCACTTCAACTTCGTCGTTGAGGGGCTCACGGCTTATTTCTTCTTCAACATAGGGATCATCGACGTACTTGGTAAAATCGCCGGTCACTGTCTGATATTGCCCATCGGCCTCTGTACGGATGCGTTTATCGCGCTCAAAACGGTATTTTTCACGCAGGGCATTGGGGTCAAAATCAAGCTGAGATAGATCGATTGAGGGGTGTGTAGCATTAGTCATAGTGGGTTCCTGTTGCAAATCACTTTCCCTCTACCTCAGCGCTGCCACAGGATGACTGCGGCGGGAGACTAAAGAGTCGCCGCTAATTCTTTCCTGCCGGGGCTTAAAAGAGTGCTGACACGTAGAGGATGGGCATATATCCGAACAGTATAACAGGCGATAAGACCGAGGCGCCCTGGTGCTGGCAAGTGCCCCGTAGGCTCGACAAACCTTGCTCAGGCAGTGATCCAAGGGAGCTTAAAATAAGCGCTTAATGCACTTTAACACCCTGTAGTAATACTTTGAAAATGTTGATTTTATTATTATCAAAATCCCATGTGGCAATACCGTCCTTTGCCGTGTAATTACCAATGGCCTGCCCCAGTGCAGCAAACTGAGCCTCTGTTAATACTGAGCGAAACTCACGACTCCTTTGTTTTTTCATCTTTTCAGTCGTCAGGTGCTGGAGAAATTCTTCGCCACTATTGAGCTCTGCCGTCAGCTCAATACAGTCGGGATCGAGTAAATACAGCGCCGCCAAGCTAACAACCTCTTCTTCACTGAGGGTGTTTTCAAAACCTGAAGCGGCTGTCATGCCATTGAGCCGCACAGCGCTATAGCGTAGGCGATTCATAAAGCGACACAGTTCGCGGGGCGTTTCTAGCTGGCTGGCGATGACCGGATTCCAAACCCTCAAGGCACGGCTAAAGGGCTCCGAGTCGTCGATCACGGCCACCGTTTCCTCCGACTCGGCCTGCCTCAACTTCCTCATAACACGATAGCTGCCAAGAGCAAAAATCAATGCTGCGGCCAGTACGGGCAACCAGGGCCCTGTTGGCACCTGGGCACCGGGGATAAACTCAGCCGGCTTTTCCATAACGGGCTCAGTGCTTGTGGGGAAATCAGCTAAATCGGCACTCTCGGCCTGATCAAGCCCAGCACCATCTGCCACAACATCGACTCCGGTCGCCGCTTTGCTAAGGCGTAACGCCTCGGGATCACTTTGCGGGCCGAGCACATTGCCAAACCACAGCATGGCCAAGCTCAGCACAAGGAAAAGGGCCCCCTGGGCAAGAGCGGGGCCAGTCACTGCCGACCATCGCCATCTGCCTTTTGTTGGCTTATATTTACTTTCACCCAATAAACGCAGAGCCTGTGAGGCCTCAACCGTCGGCACGGGAATCTCCAGGTTAATTAATTTTTCGAGGTATTTTTGTGCGAACTCGCGGCGCTGAGCATAGCCATTTTTTTGCTGCTCGCTGCCCTCTGCCCCACCACGGTGGTGAGTGATTTCGTCGGCGATATCTTTAAAGGCCAAACCCACCGCAGGCTCCACCATCTCGCGCGCCATACCCAGCACCACGTAGCAACGCCCTGCCGAGGTGAGGAAGTTGACCGCCTCAAGTATTTGCACCACCGTTTTAGGCTGACAGCGATCTAAATCGTCAATCAATATCAACATGGTGCGGGGGCTAAGGGCATCGGTTACGGTGCTGAATTCCCGTTGAAAATTGTGTCGATAAGCCATGCGCTGCTCTATTTGCCGCTCACCACCCACGCCAATTTCTTTGGCCAGGCGTGCCGGGCTAATGCCAAAAGCACGCAGTCCGCGCAACAGGGCCGCCCCACCACTGCCACCGAGCAGTAGATTAATGAGGGTTGTGAGCCAATTAACCGGGGTTTCTGCTTCGACTAAAGCAGCATCGTCACCCGCCACTGGATTGGACTCGTCTGGCAAACCTTCCTCGCTTTTTTTCTTACTCTCATGCGAGCAGATCAATTCCGGTAATTGAAAGCCCTGACAAAAAGCCGTGTGTGCCAAAGCCAGCTGCTCAGGCCCGAAGGCAGCTCTGTCTTTAACGATGACAAAGCCCGTATTAACAACGACAAAGCTCAGCAGTAGCAGCAGCAAAAGCGGATGCGCTTTAAGTCGCTTCCACAGTAAGCGGGCACGAAAACGGATGCCATAAAAGCGCCCACCGTTAAATGACAGCAGCGGCGGAATGGCCTGCTGGCGAATATTTTGCAGCAGGGCCGGTAGCAGGTATTGTTCTTCGCTCTCGTGGTGCCAGGCGTTAAACCACACGGCTTGCACACCTGAGCGGGCGAGATCGGCCTTGAGCAAATTCATCAGCGAGCTTTTACCGCTACCCCAGGCACCGGTAATTGCCACCGTCAGCGGCGGTTGGGTGTTGCGATTGCGCAGGAACTTCGACAGCGCCTGGCTGACCGGCCAGAAGTCGAGCTTGTCTTGCAGCTGAGTCTCAATCGGCAGGTCAGTTTCTCCCCGCTCCTCAATACCCAAACCCTGGCGCTTAAGCATTGCCACCGCTTTAATAGGTGCCAAGGCTAGCAGCAAGCTCACCAACACCGCTGCGTAGTACCAGGGAGCAGGCCAACGACTGTAGTCTTGCTGTACAAGAGTCCAGGTATCGCCAGCATCATTCGTGGTAAAAAAGTGCCCCTCTGGCCCAGCTGCCCAGCCTCGCTGTACATCCCGATGCAGACTTAAAGCCTCTACGCCTGCTAAAGCAGCCTTATTTTGAAGGTGCCAGCTAGCCCCAGACTCACCCCTATTCAGGCTGGCACCTTCAGCACTGGCAACATTTTGTTTCTGGGCACTCTGTTGCTGGACACTCTGTTGCTGGGCATTTTGTTGTTGGATCGCTTGCGGAAAGGCCAAAGACTGAAACCACGGCGAAGTGCCACTGCTTTGCAGCTGCCAGTTCGCGCCACTGTCATTCGTAAATAGCAGAGTTCCGCCCTTGCCGACCGCCCAGCCTTGCAGGGCGTCGGCAAAACTCACCGCCAGCAGCGTAGTCCAGCTGCCACTATCCTCAAGCGCCCAGTTGAGGCCACCATCGACAGTCGTCAACACCCTACCCTTGTCGCCCACTGCCCAGCCCGACGTAGAGTCAGCATTAAAGTCTACCGCCCGCAGACGATCATCCGTCGCGCTGTCGTGCAAGTCCCAGTGAATACCACCATCGGTGGTATTCAAGATAGAGCCCGCACTACCCACCGCCCAGCCCCGCTGGGCATCGACAAAACTGACTGCGGTCAGAGTATTATCCGTTTCACTGTTTTGCTGTTGCCAGCTTTCACCGCCGTCGCTGCTAGTGAGTACAAGGCCACTCTGGCCGACCACACAAAGCGCCGCGACCCCATCATTGAGACTCAGCGCCAGCAGTGTCATTCGCGTGCCGCTGTTTTGGGGCCGCCAGCTTGTGCCGCCATCCAGGCTGGTAAAAATGCGCCCGCCAACACCGACAAGCCAACCCTGACTCGCCTCTTTATTGAACACAACGTCGCTTAGAGGAAGCTGGGCGCCAAGCGTCTGGGCCCGCCAGTTTTGACCACCATCGAGGGTACTTAAAATAAGACCCTGCTCACCCACCGCCCAGCCCCGTTGAGCATCGATAAAATAAACCGCTTTCAACGCCGCGTTCAGCCTCGGGGCATTCTTATCCAGCTCGTTTACAAGGGCTTGTTGCTCTGGCCGCTGCTCTTGTGGCGCTTCTGCAATGTCTTGCTCAATGCTAGCCTCAGGTTTTATAAAAATCGCTTTGCCAGCCCTGTCCACAGGGGTTTTCGTTGTCTGGCGAGGATTTATGTCGACAGGGGCCTGTTGCTGCACAGGGACAATTTGCCGATCGCTGTAATCACTTTTTTTGGCGGCATCTGCGGCCTGAGCAGCGCCTATCAAAGACCACTTGCCAGCGCTGATGTCGCCACAAGTCGCCCCCTTCACGGGGTGTTGCTGCTGCCAACAGCGACCGCCATTGGCACTGTAAAGAATTAAGCCACCCTGACCCACCGCCCAAACGTGCTGGCTACCGGACAGGGCAAAAACATCGTTGAGATCACTGCTGAGCACCGGCAGACGATGAAAAGCATTGCGCTCAAGCGGGTAGGCAAAAATTTGCCAGTATCTGGCTGGGCCAGCCAGGTTTGAAGCGGTGGAGAAGAGGGGGCGACCTTGCTGGGTAAAGGCTAACCAGCTGCTCACAAACAACAGTAAAGCGGCCACCACAATATGCAGCAGGCGGCGGCGTTGCACGGCCATGCCACGGTAGCGAGCCAGCAAACCAGGCGCGCTAGAGTCGCTTTCGTTGGCTCGCGTACCCGGCTCCAAGCCGGACGTTTTCTGTTCTGGGGCTGCGCTCATATTCCTCAGTCACACTCCCTTGCCTTTAATTATTTTCATAAAGTAAAGCAATCGGTGGCAGAAGCCAAGATCAAGCGATTTTGAGATAACAAATTATGGCGATATTGCCGGCATTATCTGGCTACAGTGGTAGGACGGGGCGGGCTTCAGGTATCATCCCCGCCCTATCAAACAAGTCCCAATAAACAAGTCCTAAGCAGCCTGCTAACGCCATGAAAATGCCATGAAAACGATTGATCTCCTGTCCTGCCCCGAAGCCGTGCTCACCCTCGAACTCAAGCTGATGAAAAGCAAAGAGTTGGAACGCCACACCCGCAAGCTATTACTTAAACTCGGGATCAGTGATTACGACGCAGTAATGGCCAGCGTTATAAAAGCTATTGCCAAACTGGATGCCGAGAAAACAGATCGCTTTAGCGTCCTGCAAGAAATTATTGTTTCACTGCTGCCGGACAATAGTGATGAAGCCCCGCATTCAAAAATCAAACACGCCGAAGTCGTGAAGAGGTTGGCCATTGTGATGATGCTACTGGTCGCCAAAAAATTTCACCACATACACAGCACCAGCGCCTGAAAGTATTACAGCCAATTAATGACTAATCACTTTTAATTAAAGCCCACCAATGCAACGAATAATACAAAGTATTCACCAGGGTGCAAAAGCAGGTGTCGACGCCTGCCGCCTGTGTCACGGGCGGGGACACGGCCTCCCCGGCCTTGAGTTTGTCAGTGTCGACTGGTTTTCCCCGGTCTTACTCATCAGCTTATATAAGCAGCCCGCCGCTGAATGGCTGGAGCAATTGCGCAGCGAGATTGGCGTTTTTAATAAGCAGCCCAATATTAAAAATATCATCCTGCAACACCGTTATTTATCCGGCGCTCCGAGTGAAAACCTGAAAGGCGATATTCAGGGCGACTATTACGCCGAGGAAAAGGGCCTTAAATTTCACCTAAATTTCAAGGCTAATCAGAATATCGGGTTTTTTCTCGACATGGCCAATTGTCGGCAAGTGCTGCGCGAGCATGTCGAAGGAAAAAGCGTGCTCAACCTCTTTGCTTACACCTGCGCTTTTTCAGTGGTGGCCACAGAGGCTGGCGCGACAAAAGTGGTCAATGTCGATATGGCAAAAGGGGCACTCAACACCGGCAGACGCAACCATCAGTTGAATAATATCGACACCCGACCGGTCTCTTTTCTCGGCCACGATATTTTTAAATCCTGGGGTAAGATCCGCAAGTACGGCCCCTACGATAGGGTGATTATCGACCCGCCCAGCTTTCAGGCGGGTAGTTTTAATGCCAGAAAAGATTACCAGAAAATTGTTCGCAAATTACCGGGCTTACTCTCAGCGCGGGCACAGGTTATTGCCTGCTTAAACTCACCCGATCTAGATTTCGCTTTCTTACGCGCACTATTTTCTGAGGCTGGTGGCTTTGTTGAAAAACAAGTGATTAGCACACCACCCTCTTTCCCGGAAGCCGATGCTGATAAAGGTTTAAAAACCCTTATTTTTGAAGCCTCAAGGTAAACGCTGGCGCAACTTCGACTGCATCAACGTAAGCGCCCACCACAACAGGCACTCAATGCAGTTTAGGGGGAATCCGTTAAAGCCTCTTCTGCAACGACAATGCCATTGCTGTCGGCATAAATATATTCACCGGGATTAAAGGTGACGCCGCCAAAAGTAACGGGGATATTCAAGTCGCCAATGCCGCGCTTTTGGGTTTTCAGGGGTATGGCCGACAGTGCCTGCACACCGAGGTCGAGTTCGGCGATAGTGCTCACGTCGCGAATGCAGCCGTAGATAACAACCCCTTCCCAGCCATTTTCCTGGGCACTTTCCGCGATCATATCGCCCAGCAGTGCGCGGCGCAGGGAGCCACCACCGTCGACAACTAACACCCGACCGTGACCCGGCATGGCCAAATTCTCTTTTACTAAGGAGTTATCTTCAAAACACTTCACCGTAACGATCTCGCCGCTAAACGCTTCGCGGCCACCAAAGTTCGACAGCATCGGCTCCAGTACCCGCACCAGATCGGGGTTGTCATCGCATAAGTCGGGGGTAATATCAGTCATCACGTTGCTCCATCAGCACTAAGATCGTTAATCCGCAATTATACGCAAAGCCCGCGCCCCAGCCCTGATTAATTCTCTTACAAATACCCTATTGTGGCCTCAGAGGCTATAAAATAAGGCTCTCTCTTTTTAGTTGTGAGTAAGCACGGCAAATGCCCGAGATGATCGTACTCGACTACCCTTTCCGCAGTGACGTTGAAGTGCTCTTCAATGCCGTGCGCGATTTGCCCAGCCCGATTTGGTTCGACAGTGGCAAGCCGAGATCACTACAGGGCCGACTCGATATTATTAGTGCCGCCCCCGCCCGCATACTGGAAACCCGTGGCAATGCCACGCTGATTCGTGACAGCGAGGGTAATAGCCAAACCAGTACCGCTTGCCCCTTCGCCCTGTGTCAGGAGGCAGTGGATGACTTCGCACTTACTGGTGACAAGCTCACCGAGCTACCTTTTGTCGGTGGTCTTGCCGGTTTCTTTGGCTATGGCCTTGGCTCGACACCCGCAGCCGATGAGCACAAAGGGCCTGCCGATATGCCCGATATGCGCCAGTGCTACTACCTTTGGGCGCTGGTCATTAACCAGCAAATTTCTCAGGCCCATCTGGTTTTCCACCCCGCCTGCCCGGCTAGTTTGCGGCGCGATATACAGGCCCGGCTCGCCTCGCCCGCGCCATTAGCCAACAGTAACATTGCCTTAACATCCGATTTTCAGGCCAGCACGACACGCCGCGACTACGAAGCCGACGTCGCCAGAGTAAAGCACTACATTACTGCCGGTGACTGCTATCAGGTTAACTATGCCCAGCATTTCTCCGCTCAATTTAAGGGTGAACCCTGGGCCGCCTATTTGCATTTACGCAAGGCTCTGCCCTCCCCTTTTAGCACCTATTTAAGTTGGGATGACAAAGCGATCTTGTCGCTTTCACCGGAGCGTTTTATTAAAACATCCGGCCAGCAGGTTGAGGCCAAACCCATTAAGGGCACGATTACTCGTGGTATTTCCGTCGAGGAGGATCAGGAACAGGCCATCGCCCTGATGAATAGCAGCAAGGATAGAGCGGAAAATTTAATGATCGTCGACCTGCTGCGCAATGATTTGGGTAAGTCCTGCGAGCCCGGATCCATTCGCGTGCCGAAACTGTTTAACCTCGAAAGTTTTGCCAATGTCCACCACCTGGTCAGCACTGTTACCGGACGCATACGCAAAGAGGTAAGCTCTCTCGATTTACTCGCGGGCTGCTTCCCCGGCGGTTCAATTACTGGCGCACCGAAGAAGCGCGCAATGGAAATTATTGCCGAACTGGAAAAGGTGCCGCGCTCGATTTATTGCGGCAGCATCGGCTATATCAGCGCCAACGGGCGGATGGATACCAATATAGCCATCCGCACCCTGCTCGCTGAAAGCAACACACTACACTGCTGGGGCGGCGGCGCTATTGTCAGTGATTCACACGCCGATAGTGAATATCTTGAGTCTCTGGCCAAAGTGTCTTTGTTGATGGAGACACTGGCCAATCTTTAAAGGTTTTTTTGGGTTTGAAAAAAACTCAAGGTGCACCTTCGAGAAAAGCGGCGGCTACGGCTTCTGTGTAGAAAATCGCCAGCGAATACAGCCTGCGATTTGTGGTGGGCTAGCAACGCAGCCACTTGCCCGGCCTTCACCTTGAAAGTACGCGCCCCTTATAAACTCAGCGGCCGAACACTGGCATCAATAAAGGCCTGCTTGAGATTTTCGTAACCGTAAACGGCGGGGAATTGCGGGAACTCGGCAACCACATTTTCGGGCGCCATAAATAGAATGCCGGCATCGGCTTCAGCCAGCATGGTGGTGTCGTTATAAGAGTCACCGGCGGCAATGATGCGGTAGTAAAGACTCTTCAGTGACAGTACCGCCTGACGCTTGGGGTTGGCCTGACGCAATTTATAATCCATCACTCTGCCACTTTTCTCATCCACTTCAAGCTGGTGGCAGAGTAGCGTGGGGAAACCCAGCTGGCGCATTAGCGGCTGGGAGAACTCGTAGAAAGTGTCGGACAAAATAATCACCTGAAAGCGTTCGCGCAGCCAGTCGACAAATTCAACGGCGCCATCCAGTGGTTTGAGGCGGGCAATGACTGCCTGGATTTCATTCAAACCCAAACCGTGCTCGTCGAGTATCCTCAAGCGCTGCTGCATCAGCACATCGTAATCGGGAATATCACGGGTTGTCGCTTTCAGGGCCTCAATGCCAGTTTCTTCGGCAAAGGCAATCCAGATTTCGGGTATTAATACCCCTTCAAGATCAAGGCAGGCTAATTCCACAACAAGGCTCCAATTAGTTAAAAATCGGCGTTACTCTACCAGCTTGGTCGCGGGGTGCAAGTGCCTAATGCCGGCATCGAACTCGGCCTGCGGCATGGCCTAATAAAAAGCGCGCGCCCATAAAAAAAGGCCCGTTCAGAACAAGCGATGAGCTTATGCTAAACGGGCCTTTGACGATTTTAATACAGCTAAGCCCTTAATACAGGCAAACCTTAGTACTCCGGCAGATCAAAGCCTGCGAAGAATTTGTCCAGATCCTCTTTGGCGGTGATGCTACAGGCCTTATCCACCACATCGCGGTTGAGGTGGGGGGCGAAACGCTCAATAAAGTCGTACATAAAGCTGCGTAAATAAGTGCCGCGTCGAAAGCCAATGCTGGTAACACTCGACTTAAACAGGTGCTTGGCTTCGAGGGCCACCAGATCGCTGTCCTGCTCTGGGTCGTAGGCCATGTGGGCGACGATGCCAATGCCCAAACCCAGGCGCACATAGGTTTTAATAACGTCGGCATCGGTGGCGGTAAAGACCACTTTCGGATCGAGTCCCTTTTGGCGAAAGGCCTCATCCAACTTCGAGCGCCCAGTAAAGCCAAACACGTAGGTCACGAGGGGATGCTCGGCAACCTCCTCAAGAGTCAACTCCGCAACATGGCAAAGGGGGTGATCTTTGGGTACAAGAATGCAGCGATTCCAGCGGTAGCAGGGCATCATCAGCAAGTTGTTAAACAGGTCGAGGGCTTCGGTGGCGATGGCAAAATCAACGTCGCCGTCGGCAGCCAGCTCAGAAATTTGTACCGGAGTGCCCTGGTGCATATGCAGCGCGACATCGGGGAAGCGTTCGATAAAGGTTCCAATCACCTCTGGCAGCGCATAGCGGGCCTGGGTGTGGGTGGTGGCAATGGACAGACTGCCTTTATTCGGCGAGCTGTACTCCTGGGCCAGCTGCTTGATGCTCTCAACCTTACCGAGGATTTGCCCAGCGATTTCTAGCACCTCCGCCCCCGCCGTCGTGACTCGGGTCAGGTGTTTGCCGCTGCGGGAGAAGATCTCAACCCCCAGCTCGTCTTCCAGGAGGCGAATCTGTTTACTGATTCCCGGTTGGGATGTGTACAAACTTTGAGCGGTCGCGGAGACATTGAGATCGTGACGAGACACTTCCCAGATATAGCGCAGTTGCTGTAATTTCATAGACACTTTCCCTAGACGACTAAGATATAAAAATATAAATAACTATTCCTTTGAAGCATAGAGCCTAATCGGTAAAGTTGCCAACTAATTATCACCTCAGCAATGGATTCAGCTTGCCCGATTTCATCCTCTATATTCTTTCTGGCGCAGGCGTCGGATTGGCGATTGGCCTGACCGGTGTCGGCGGCGGCTCGTTAATGACGCCCCTGCTGATCCTGTTTGGCTTCCCCTACAATGTCGCCATCGGCACCGACCTGCTCTATGCCGCCGCGACCAAGGCCAGCGGTGTTGCCGCTCACAAACGCAAACAGAGTATTCAGTGGCCGATTGTCGCCTACCTCGCTGCGGGTAGTATTCCGGCATCCTTGCTGACCAGCTATTTTCTCAAGGCCTTCTTTGCCGAAGCCGACGCCTACGAGGACATCCTTACCCGCAGCCTGGGCATTATGTTAATACTCACGGCACTGGTACTACTGTTTAAAAAGGTGCTGCGACAGAAGAGTGAAAAGCCACCGGGGCAAATCGGACTGTTTTTTCAAAGCCACGCCAAATGGGTCACCCTGTTGAGTGGTGTTTTTCTCGGTGTTTTCGTCACCCTGTCTTCCGTTGGTGCCGGTGCATTTTGTGCGGCCCTGCTAATGACGCTCTACCCACGACTCCCCGCCCTGCATGTGGTCGGTACTGATATCGCCCACGCTGTGCCACTGACCCTGGTCGCCGGGCTGGGCCATTTATTATTATTGGGCAACGTTGACTTTACCCTGCTAGCTTGCCTCTTAACCGGCTCCCTGCCCGCCATTCAAGTCGGCACCCATCTGGCTTCGCGACTGCCGGGCCATGTACTGCAATCACTACTGGCCTGCCTGTTGTTGGGTATGGGCGTGCACTTCGCCACGGGCTAATCCTAAACATCCTCATTGGCAATGCCGTGGGGCACATGGCCGGTAGCCACCTTGCTACTCGCCGACTCACAGTGGCCCTGCTGGTCGTCAAAAAACACATCGGCACCGTAGGCGCGGAGAAATTCGCTTTTATTAAGGCCGCCCAAAAATAACGATTCATCGATACGAATGCCCCACTCGCGCAGGGTGCGCACCACCCTTTCGTGGGCCGGCGCCGAGCGCGCGGTTACCAGCGCGGTGCGTATGGGGCCGGTCTCGGGCGGGAACTCCGCCTGTAGTTTCTGTAATGCCTGTAAAAAGTTTTTAAAGGGGCCGCCACTGAGGGGTGTTTTGGCAGCGGCTTTTTCGCTTTCGGTAAACGCTGCCAGACCCTCGGTTTTATAGATGCGCTCCGCTTCGTCGGAAAACAGCACCGCATCTCCGTCAAAGGCAAAGCGCAGTTCATCACTGTCATCGACAGGCGTTTTTGCCGACGACAACAAGGTTGCCGCCGCTATGCCGTAGGTCAGTGCGTTGCGAACATCCTCCGCGTGAGTCGAGAGAAACAGGTGGCAGCCAAAGGCAGCCACATAGCGATAGGGGCTTTCGCCACCGCAAAAAGCGGCGCGGGTAATATCCAGCTGGTGGTGCTCTATGGAATTAAAAATACGCAATCCGGTGTCGGCAGAATTGCGCGACAGCAAAATCACTTCGACCCGTGGTGAGGCGAACTTTTCATTAATGCGCAATAACTTTTGTACCAGGGGGAAGGCATCACCCGGCTCTAAAGGTTCGTCTTCGTGTTCAATCTGGTATTGAGAGTAAGCCTTCAGACCCTGTTGTTGGAAAACCGCATCACTCTCTTTCAGGTCGAATAAAACCCGAGACGATATGGCGATCACCAATTTATCACTGTTAGTACTGTTATTACTTTGCTGATTCGACACGCTAAAATCTTCCTCGGTATTTAAGTGGGCCGTAAAAGTGTTCGCTCAAATGTGTCCACTTACTACTTGCTACTCGTCTCGGCTGCAAACCACGAGCGTGTCAGCCGAAAAATAACGGGGCTCAGTAAGAGCAGTGCGATCAAGTTCGGAATCGCCATCAGGGCATTCAGTGTATCAGCCAGTAACCAGGCGATACCCAGTCCTTTGGTCGCGCCGATGTAAACGGCCACGGTCCAGAGAATACGATAGGGCACAATGATCTTAAGGCCAAATAAGTATTCGGCGCAGCGTTCACCGTAGTAACTCCAACCGAGAATTGTCGTGAAGGCAAAGAGCACCAGCGTGATGGCGACAAATTTATCGCCGACATCGGGAAAGGCCGAGGCAAAGGCCGAGGCCGTCATCGCCGCTGCCTGAGCCTCGCCCGTCCATACGCCGGTGAGAATAATCACCAGGCCGGTCATGGTGCAAATAATCAGGGTATCGATAAAAGTACCGAGCATGGCAATCGAACCCTGGCGCACCGGGCTGTCGGTCTCCGCCGCCGCGTGGGCAATGGGCGCACTGCCCAGCCCGGCCTCATTAGAAAACACACCTCTTGCGACGCCCATGCGAATGGCCAGCATCACCGCCGCACCGGCAAAGCCGCCCTCCGCCGCTACCGGGTTAAAAGCACTGTGCAGTATCAAACTCAGTGCTGCCGGAATGTCGCCAAAGTGCTGGGCGATAACAAAAACGCAGCCCAATATATAAGCAATGCCCATCAGCGGTACCAAAGTGGTGGCGACACGGGCAATAACCTTGACGCCCCCGAGCAGAACAATGCCCACCAGTAGCGCCATAATCGCCCCGGAGAGTTGATGGGGAATCTGAAAAGAGCTTTCCATAACCCGCGCAACCTCACTGGCCTGCACGGTGTTGCCGATGCCAAAGCCAGCCAACATGCCGAATAGTGCAAATAAAGTCGCGAGCCACAGCCAGCGCTGGCCGAGGCCATTTTTGATGTAATACATGGGGCCGCCCACTTTGCGACCGCTGTCATCCGTCTCGCGGTAGTGAACCGCTAACACGGCCTCCGCATATTTTGTCGCCATGCCCAACAGGGCCGTACACCACATCCAGAACAGAGCACCCGGCCCGCCGATGCCAATGGCAGTGGCAACCCCGGCGATATTACCGGTGCCCACCGTGGCCGAGAGTGACGTCATCAATGCCGCAAAGGGGCTGATATCGCCCTCACCTCTCGCTTTGCCCCCTTTGAATAATTGCACAAAGGCAAAGCCCAATTTACGCAGGGGTAACAAGCGCAGGCCCAGCATGAGATAGAGCCCGGTGCAGAGGATGAAAAACAGCATTGCCGGACCCCAGGCAAAACTGTTGAGGGTGCTTAACAGGGTTTCAATGCTTTTCATTATTCTTATATTTTCTCAAAGGTTTAATTCTGACTCAATGTTTAAACAAATGGGGCTTTAATCGCCTCAAAAAGAAAGCTGCTCGCGTTGGGCAAACAAACCAAATAAACCGCCAGTGTGTACAAAGACAATATCATCTGCCCGGTCGAAATAACCCTGCTCTATGAGTGCCAGCATGCCGTGGAAAGCTTTGCCAGTATAAACCGGGTCGAGTAACAAGCCTTCCAGGGCTGCCACTTTTTTTATGCAGGCGAACACCTCGGGGCCAGCTTTGGAATAACCCGGGCCGATAAAGTCGTCATTGACCTGTACCGATAAATTCGCGGGCAATTCGGCAATGTCGTAACGACCTTGCCAGTCACTAATATCAGCCATTATTTTGCGCTGAAAATAGGCGGCGTTATCGCACACCGCAATACCCAGGACTTGCGCATCGAGCTGATGCAGCGCGCAACCCAGACTCAAGCCCGCCTGAGTGCCACCCGAACCCGTTGCATGAACAATGTGTGCAGGCGCAATTTCGGCTTGTTTAAAATCGCCAAGTAACTCTTCAACGCAGCGGATATAGCCCCAAATCCCGGTGCCATCACTGGCACCTGTCGGAATCAAATAAGGTCGGCGACCCAGAGCTACATAGTGCTGCTGCCAATGCGCGAACAATTCACGCTGGCGAGTTTGGAATTCAGCCTTGGGATAAATAGAGATTTCTGCCCCGGCAAGATAGTCGAGGAGTAAATTGCCATCGGGGCTGGCAGCGGGTTTGTTGTCAGAAAGCCCCTCGTCGCTGGCGCCTTCATCGCGGAGTAGCAGGTGTACTTTCAACCCCAGGCGGGCGCCGAGAATGGCCGTGGCACGGCAGTGATTTGATTGCACACCACCGCAGGTGATGAGGGTATCGCAGCCCTGAGCCAGAGCTTGGGCAAGAGTAAATTCGAGTTTGCGGATTTTATTGCCACTGAGGGCGCAGTCCGTCAAATCATCCCGCTTAACCCAGATACGCGGCCCCGCCAATTGCGCGGACAATCTATCTAAAGGCTGCAGTGGCGTTGGCAACTGAGCCAGCGCCAGACTCTCGGGGTAATTAATATCGAGATCAGCCATCATCCTTACTCGTCCGCCGCCATAAATCGCCTATGACCATAGCATAGAGTCTGTATTAACCGCGCCGGATAAAATAGGGGGACAAAGCACTTACCCTGCCCCTCGACCATCGGCCTTAAATAGCTTTGATGGTGCCCTTGGGCAAAACTGCGAGAACGGCATTGCGCTGAAATTTAAGCTCCACTTTTTCGGACACTTCAAGTACCAGGTAGTCACCTTCGAGCTTGTTGATCTTGCCGATAATGCCACTGTTAGTGACAATTTCATCGCCCTTGGCAATGCTGGCTACCAGGGCCCGTTGCTCTTTTTGCTTTTTGCGCTGTGGGCGAATAATCATAAAGTACATAAAAACAAACAGGCCGGCAAACATGGCCATCGTAATAAGCGGATCGGGCTCACCCGCTGCCGGTGCTGCCGCGTGGGCTGAAGATATAAAAAATGACATGGTCTAAGCTCCTAAAGCTATTTTGATTAAATCAACTCATTTAAAGAGTCGCGATTGATTGGATGACAGCGACTCAATCGGCCAGGTTTTCCCCTATCCACTGCTGCACATCTTGATGGTGGGTTTTGGTTTTCACTTTGCTGATAATGTGCTTGAGGCGCCCATCTTTGCCTATAATAAAAGTGGTGCGCATAAGCCCCATATATTCTTTGCCAAACGTTTTTTTCATACCCCAGACACCGTATTTATCGGCGACGGCATGGCCTTCGTCTGACAATAAATCAAAATTTAATGACTGCTTGTCTTCAAAGCGCAGCAGGCGATCGACAGCGTCGGGGCTAAGGCCGAACACCACGGTATCGAGCTTTGCAAACTCGGCTTTGCTATCGCGGATGCCACAGGCCTGAACATTACAGCCGGGAGTCATCGCCTTGGGATAAAAATATAAAACAACATTTTTACTGTCGCGAAAATCTTTCAGGGTGACAGTTTCGTCGCGCTGGTTTTGCAATGTAAAGACCGGGGCCAAATTACCAACTTTAGGTAGAGCCATTACGATTCCCTCTTTCACCGTTTATTTTGTTTTATTTATCTATCGTTGTAACAGATTAAATATCAGTCAAAAAAAGAGCGCCTCTACGGCGCCCTAAGCTATGCCGCTAAGGTCTTAAGGCAGCAAGTGCTGAACTGCATCGCGCTCTTCGGTCAATTCCTGCTCGGTAGCCTGCATTTTGCCACGGGAGAAATCATTGATTTCAAGACCCTGAACAATGCTCCAGTCGCCATCTTTACAAACGCAGGGGAAAGAGTAAATCAGGCCTTCGGTAATGCCATAGCTGCCGTCGCTGTAAATACCCATGCTCGCCCAGTCGCCTTCAGCAGTGCCGAGTGCCCAGGTGCGCATGTGAGAAATCGCCGCGTTAGCCGCTGATGCAGCACTGGAAGCACCACGGGCCGCAATAATTGCCGCGCCGCGCTGCTGAACAGTGGGAATAAAGTCAGCTTCGTACCAGGCCTGGTCAACCAGGTCGATGGCCGTTCTGCCATTCACTTTGGTGTGGTGCAGATCGGGGTACTGGGTCGCTGAGTGATTGCCCCAGATGGTCATGTTAGTGACGTCGTTAATGGTAGTGCCGGTCTTGTCGGCCAACTGCGACATGGCGCGATTGTGGTCGAGGCGAGTCATGGCAGTAAACTGACGCGGGTTGATGGACGGCGCATTGCGCTGGGCAATCAAAGCGTTGGTGTTGGCGGGGTTACCGACCACTAACACTTTAATGTCACGGCTGGCATTGGCGTCGATGGCCTTGCCCTGGGCGGAGAAAATAGCGGCGTTGGCTTCGAGCAGATCTTTACGCTCCATGCCTGGGCCACGGGGACGAGCACCAACCAGCAGGGCAAAATCGGTGCCTTTAAAAGCAACGTTGGCGTCATCAGTTTGTACAATGCCAGCCAGCAGAGGGAAGGCGCAATCTTCGAGCTCCATCGCCACACCTTTCAGTGCTTCGAGAGCGGGGGTGATTTCCAGCAGCTGTAAAATAACCGGCTGATCCGTACCGAGCATTTGGCCTGCGGCAATACGAAATAAGAGGGAGTAGCTAATTTGGCCAGCGGCGCCAGTAACAGTAACGCGAACAGGTGCTTTCACAGGAAATCTCCGTAGTCATTCAAAAAGAGGTGTTTTCGAGGCGCGAATTATACGGCAATGGGCTGGAAATTCACGCTTCTATTTTCAGTTGCCTTGAGTGCTCAGCGGCCAATCAGGCCGAACAATCGAAGATAGCGCCCAGGGTAGGGAGAACACTGGCGCGGGACAGCCACAGTGCACTGTAGATTTGGCCGACAAATGCAGTGCAGGCATGGCCAAACCAGGGCTGTGTGCACTGCCCAAATGGATTGAAGGTGCCGACAGCGACTTAGAAAAGCTTGTAACTCATAGCAGCCTGCCATGCTAATAAAGGGTAGCGCGCCCCCATTAACACACATCCCCTAATGACAGTTGCAATGCGGGGCAGACCATATATGCTCCTATTATTTCACCATAGTAAGTGGCTTTGCATTGAGCAGTAAAACATTGTCTCTTCTAAATTTAGTTTAATAATAAAAATATGAAAAAATTTCTAAGTTCTTTAATCATCGTAATGATGATCTTACACAGCCAGATTGCTTACTCAGAATTGAGCGGGAGTATTTCAATAGTTAGCGATTACCGCGCAAGGGGTATTTCACAATCGGGGGAAAAACCTGCAGTGCAAGGTTGGGTAGAATATTTTCATGAATCAGGCTTTTACACTGGTTGGTGGGGAAGTAATGTTGACTATTACCGCTCAAGTGATCCGATTGATAATAAGGAACGGGTTGAACATGACCTCTATATTGGTTATTTCAATCAACTTGGTAAAAACCTGTCATACGACATCACTTATTATGAGTACATATATCCAGGCACTGAATCAGATGTGGATTTTAGCGAGCTTGTCCTGGGGGTCGATTTTTACAACCTTCGAATGGTCTACTGGTATACGAATGATTCATTTAATACTGGCGAAGATTATAGTTACATTGAAGCTGACTATAAGGTGCCTTTACCCAGTGGTTTCAGCCTTACCTTTCATGCTGGCTACTCGTTCGGAGATGCGCTGGATCTAGCCATTTTTGGTTATGAAGAATATCTTAATTACTCGATAACTCTCGACAAAAGGCTTGCCGGGCTCAATTTATCTATAGGCTATTCAGATACCAATATTGGCGGTAAGTTTGTGGTAAACGATGACTATAATGCCAACCAGAATGCGGTGCTATTTTCGCTGTCAAAAGAATTCTAAAAGAACAACGGGGTCGAATTGAACCTCCTCCAATTTAATTAAAGAGATTAAAGGGAGTGAGCCTGCTTTCCAAAGATGACACCTAACAACGTGATCTACACTAACCCGCTGCACATGCATGGCAGCTCAAACCGACGCCAAGCTAGAACGAGAATGTCGTGTCTTGCGCCAAGGTGTAAAAACTTTTACCCTAAAGCCTCGCAATAACCTGTCGACGTCCACAAAAATTAGAACAAGGGACATTTGATGAAAGCAATTGTGTTCGATAACTACGGCCCACCAGAAGTCTTGTATGTCGAAGAAGTCCCTACGCCGGTTCCGCAGCCAAACGAAATTCTAATTCGGGTTCGAGCGGCGGAGGCCACGAAATCAGATTGCGAAATGCGGAAAAGCAAAGGTCCTATCAAGTGGGTTTGGCCGTACTTACGCATCGCAACCGGAATCCTTCGGCCTTCTCGCGGTCGGATTCTGGGATGGTATTTTGCTGGCGAAGTCGAAAGTGTAGGGGCGAAGGTGACTCACTTCAAACCTGGCGACCGTGTTTTTGGCTGCACAAAACTTAGATTTGGAGCGTACGGAGAATACGTAACGCTTCCTGAAAGCTATACAGTAGCGCTCATGCCTGAAGACATGAGCTTCGAAGACGCTGCGGCAGTGCCACTTGGGGGACTAAATGCCCTCCACTTCTTGCGAAGAGCGAAAATCAAGCCACATGAGTCAATTTTAGTTATCGGTGCCGGTGGCAGTATAGGCATGTTTACCGTGATGATCGCGAAATCGCTTGGCGCCAAGATTACCGTCGTCGACAAAGCAGAGAAATTGCCAATGCTGTTTAAAATAGGGGCAGACGAAGCAATCGATTATCAACGAGAGGATTATTGGGCCATAGATAAGCGATTTGACGTAGTCTTTAGCACTGTGGCACACAGCGTGTATGACAAGGCTCTATCGGTACTGAATCCGGGCGGTCGATACATCGTCGCCAATCCACGGTTAGCGGATCTCGTCCGTTCGATTTTTACGTCTTCCTTTACTGATAAGCGGTCCATCGTGGCATTGGCCCTCGAAAAGCAAGAAGAACTTGAAACACTCAAGTCAATGTTGGAGTTGGGAACAATCCAATCGATCGTAGGGCACGTATTCCCGATGCGCGAAGCTGCCAAAGCGCATCATCTGGTCGAATCGGAGGGGCGTCGAGGGGCCGTTGTTTTACAAATGTATCCACCCTAGAAAGCCTGCTAACCGTCGGTCGAGCCATTGTGGCTTATGAGGGGCATGCAGTCTTGCCCAGAGTGGGCTTAGTTGGGTTCGAAGGGATACGGGGGCGCGTATTACTGCCACATCAGCCCCACCCGCATGCCTTATAACGAGCAGCCAAGCCCGCATAAAGCGCATCCTTAAAACCCGAATCACTACTGTCTAGCTCACTACTCAATTCAACAAGGTGTTCGTTATCCTCCCGCCCAGCCCAAACTTTGCTGTAAGTGCCGTCCTGATAGCCGTGGTCCTGACGAAAGAAATTGAGAACATTTTTGCCGATATAACGGGTGTACAGCTCATCAAAATCTAAGTTTGCGGTTTTAAGCAACAGGGCAAATTCAGTGGGGTTAAAGTCTCGCGTACTTAGGGTGGCGAGGGTGAAGCTTTCGAGCTGATCACGGAAATCGACCGCCCTGTCACCGCTCTCGCTAACGCTGTTAAAAACTTCAATCAGATTATCCGCCACAGTCTCGGGGTCGTTATCGCCAAGTAGCAACTGGCTTAAGCCAAAGTGCCAGATGTCGATTAGCTCGAGCTTGACCTGTTCCATGTCGGGTTGCTGGTGCTTCCACCATTTCCAGCCGTAGTGGTCGAGCAGTTCGGCGCATTCAACCCAAATAGCCCGATACCAGGGGAAGCCCTGCTGGCGCCAGTCGGTGTTAACTTTGCGGTTCATGGCATCTTGCAGGTCGAGCATGGAATTCAAGCGTGCTTTCATTTGTCGTCCTTCATTTGACTGGCTGTTATCGATAGCGCCGCATATTTTAGCGTATGTAAGAGCCGAACAGGGCCAAATTTACTTGGCCACTGCGCACTTGCGTTAGAATAGGCGGCCCAGTAATAGAGCCGTAAGAGTCGATCAAGACCATGCCCAGTAGTTTTTTTAATCTCAGCATTTCAGCCCAGGAATATTTACGTGTCTATCGGGGCAGTGCCCGACTAGTGGTGGTGCGCGGCACGGATGGATCAAGCTTGAGCTTTCCGGCGGAGCACTTGCGGCGCTTTGTCAGCCACGACGGTGTGCAGGGCCGCTTTGAACTAAAGTACGATGCTAGCAATAAGTTTGTCTCACTAGAAAAACTCAGTTAGGGCCGTTTATATTACCTGTCGGTATTTAAATACCGACAAACACCACAGTAAATCCCAGGCACAAAAAAAGCGGCCGAAGCCGCTTCTTTCGTCACTTCGCTAAAAACTACCAGCCAGTGATTTCTTTCAGACCATTGCCGATCTCGGCAAGGCTGCGCACGGTTTTAACACCGGCGTCTTCAAGGGCGGCAAACTTTTCATCAGCCGTGCCTTTACCACCGGAGATAATCGCACCGGCGTGACCCATACGCTTACCTGCGGGTGCGGTAACACCGGCAATGTAAGACACAACAGGCTTGGTAACATTGGCTTTAATATAAGCCGCTGCTTCTTCTTCCGCGGTACCACCAATCTCACCAATCATTACGATGGCTTCGGTTTGTGGGTCTTTCTCGAACAGCGCGAGGATGTCGATAAAGCTCGAACCGGGGATGGGATCACCACCAATACCGACACAGGTTGACTGACCAAAACCAAAGTCAGTGGTCTGCTTAACGGCTTCATAAGTCAAAGTACCTGAGCGCGACACAACACCGACTTTGCCTGGCAGGTGAATGTGACCGGGCATAATGCCGATCTTGCACTCACCTGGAGTGATAACACCGGGGCAGTTAGGGCCAATCAAAATGGCACCGAGATCGTCACATTTTACTTTGCACTGCAGCATATCCAGCGTCGGAATGCCTTCGGTAATGCAGACAATTAACTTGATGCCGGCATTGGCCGCTTCAAGAATAGAGTCTTTACAGAAGGGGGCGGGAACATAAATAACCGATGCGTCGGCACCCGTCGTAGCCAGAGCTTCGGCAACCGTGTTAAACACGGGCAGACCCAAATGCGTTTGTCCGCCTTTGCCCGGGGTTACGCCACCAACCAGTTGCGTGCCATAAGCCAGCGCCTGTTCGGAGTGCATAGTACCCTGTGAGCCGGTAAAGCCCTGGCAAATAACCTTAGTGTCTTTATTGATCAAAATGCTCATTATTTACCCTCCGCTGCTTTAACAACTGCTTCTGCTGCGTTGGTCAAGCTAGTGGCAGCGATAATATTTAAACCACTATCGGCCAGCACTTTTGAGCCGATTTCTGCATTGTTACCTTCAAGGCGCACAACAACCGGTACGTTGACGCCGACTTCTTCAACGGCACCGATAATGCCTTCAGCGATGAGATCACAACGCACGATGCCGCCAAAGATATTCACCAGCACCGCTTTTACGTTGGTGTCAGAGAGGATGATTTTAAAAGCCTCTGTGACGCGTTCTTTGGTGGCACCGCCGCCTACGTCGAGGAAGTTGGCGGGAAAGCCACCGTGAATCTTAACGATATCCATCGTGCCCATGGCCAGGCCAGCGCCGTTTACCATGCAGCCGATAGTGCCGTCGAGGGCAACGTAGTTCAGTTCCCATTCCGCAGCCTGAGCTTCGCGCGCATCTTCCTGGCTGGGATCGTGGAATTCTTTCAGCTCGGGGTGACGATACATGGCATTGCTATCGATGGTTATTTTCGCATCGAGGCAGTGCAGATTGCCTTCGTCGGTAATCACCAGCGGGTTAATTTCCAGCAGGGCCAAATCTTTATCTTCAAACAACTTGGCGAGGCCCAGGAAGATTTTAGTGAACTGACCTACCTGTGCACCACTGAGACCGAGGGCAAAAGCCAGCTCGCGACCCTGGTAGGGCTGAGCACCGGTCAGCGGATCAATCTCCGCTTTGAGGATTTTCTCAGGCGTCTGTTCGGCGACAGTCTCGATTTCGACACCGCCTTCGGTAGAGGCCATAAAGATAATGCGACGGCTTGAGCGATCGACAACCGCGCCGAGGTAGAGCTCATCGGCGATTTCGGTGCAAGTCTCAACCAGAATGCGGCTCACGGGCTGACCGTTGGCATCCGTCTGATAAGTGACCAGGTTTTTACCCAACCACTGCTCGGCAAAGGCTTTGATTTCTTCTTTGGTTGTCACCAGCTTAACGCCACCGGCTTTACCGCGACCACCAGCGTGCACCTGGGCTTTAACCACCCATTTGTCACCACCAATTTTATCGGCCGCTGCTACCGCTTCCTCAGCGGTAGAGGCAGCGATGCCCTTTGATACGGGCAAGCCGTATTCGGCAAACAACTGTTTGCCCTGGTATTCATGTAGATTCATGTTCTAGTCCCAACTCGTTGACGAGAAAAAAAAGATAAGCCATTGCACGGAAGCTATGATGCCCCCTATGCGCTGAACTCAATTACTATTTTGGTTTGCGCTTGCGTCGATTCGCCACATGAATGGCGTGCCCATTGACCGCCAGGGCGGCCTCGTGAACAGCTTCAGACATGGTCGGGTGAGCAAACACCATCAAGCCAAGATCTTCTGCCGTTGAACCGAACTCCATTGCCACCGCAACCTGTTGTACCAATTCAGCCGCTGACGGGCCGATAACATGGCACCCAAGGATGCGATCCGTCTCACCGTCGGCAAGAATTTTTACCAGGCCATCAGTATCGTCGGCGGCCATTGCGCGACCACTGGCCGCAAAGGGAAACATACCGACATTGTAATCGTCACCTGATTGCTTGATTTCCTGCTCTGTCAAACCCACCGAGGCAATCTCGGGGTGGGTATAAATGACATTGGGAATAATATCGTAATTAACCTGAGTTTTCTGTCCGGCGATGCGTTCAGCAACCATAACGCCCTCCTCCGAACCCTTGTGGGCCAGCATGGGGCCGCGCACCAGATCACCTACCGCCCAAACACCGGGCGCGTTGGTTGCACAATGCTCGTCGACAAAAATGGAGCCGCGCTCATCGAGGTTGACGCCACTGTCTTCTTCGAGCAGGTTTTCGGTGAACGGACGCCGTCCAACGCAGACGATAAGCTTGTCGAAAATTTCCTGATGCTCTTCGCCGTCTGCTGTTTGATAGGTGACATGCACTTTATTGCGCTTCACTTCGCTGCCGGTAACGCGGCTGCCCATACGCACATCGAGCCCTTGCTTGGCAAAAATCTTAGCGGCATCGCGAGCGATTTGCTTGTCCATCATCGCCAGGAAAACATCGAGGGCTTCGAGCAGTACCACCTCGGAACCGAGTCGATTCCAGACACTACCCAATTCAAGACCGATAACGCCAGCACCAATAATACCCAGGCGCTTGGGCACCTTGGTCATATCGAGGGCCGCTTTGGCGTCGATAATAGTGTCGCCATTGAGCGGCGCAACGGGAATATCAATCGCTTTTGAGCCCGTAGCCAGCACCACATTGTCGGTGTCTATCTCAACAACATTGCCTTCGAGGTCGGTGTACTCGACCTTTTTGCCGGCCAGCAGTTTGCCGGTGCCGAACAGGGAGGTCACACCATTGGCTTTAAACAGCGCTGCAATGCCACCCGTCAACTTCTTCACGATGTCATTTTTGCGAGCGATCATCTGCTCGACATCGACGCTCACGCCCTTGACCTTAATACCGTGTTTTTCGAGTTCGCACTGCGTCTCGTGATATTTCATCGAGCTATCGAGCAGGGCCTTGGAGGGAATACAGCCCTCATTGAGGCAGGTGCCACCGTTGACACCGGCACCGTCTGCGCTTTGATATTTTTCGATGCAGGCGGTCTTTAAACCCAGCTGGGCGGCGCGAATGGCGCACACATATCCCGCAGGGCCAGAACCGATAACTACAACATCATATTTATCAGACATGGTAATAACCTTTATTTATCAACAAACTAACGTTTATATCTCAAGTAAAATCTTTGCAGGATTCTCAATCATATCCTTGATGGCTACGAGGAAGAGCACCGCGTCTCGACCGTCAATAATACGGTGGTCGTAGGACAGCGCAAGATTCATCATCGGTCGGATAACCACCTTGCCATCTTCTGCGATGGGGCGCTCTTTAATGGCATGCATGCCGAGAATGGCAGCCTGGGGTGGATTCAAAATCGGTGTCGACACCAGAGAGCCGAACACCCCGCCATTGGTGATGGTGAAGGTGCCGCCGGTGATTTCATCGATACTCAATTTGCCATCACGGGCCTTGCCACCGTACTCGGCAATTTTGTTTTCAATTTCAGCGATACTCATTTGGTCAACATCGCGCAACACTGGCACCACTAAACCGCGATCACTGGATACCGCAACGCCGATATCCTGATAGCCGTGATAGACAACATCGGAGCCGTCGAGGGAGGCATTCACCAGCGGGAAGCGCTTCAGTGCTTCAACTGCGGAGCGCACGAAAAAGCCCATAAAGCCGAGACGCGTGCCATTGTGCACCGAGGTAAACTGATCTTTGAACTGTGTCCGCAGATCCATAATGCGATGCATATCGACTTCGTTGAAGGTGGTCAGCATCGCTGTCGTCTGAGTCACATCAAGCAGGCGCTCAGCGATACGGGCGCGCATGCGGGTCATCGGCACACGCTTTTCAACGCGCTCGCCAGCACTCAGGGCCAGGCCACTATCGGCAGGAGCGATGGGTGGTGCCGCTGTTGGGCTGACAGCGGCCGCAGCCGGGGCAGCGGGAGTGACTGGCGCCGCCACAAAATTAACCACGTCTTCTTTGGTGATGCGCCCGTCTTTACCACTGCCGGCAATAGCGACAAGATCAATACCTTTCTCGTCGGCAAGTTTGCGCGCCGCAGGGCTGGCTGGGGCGGCATCGCCCTCAGCTGCTTCAGGCGTACTCGCTGTTGCATCGGCAGATGCAGGGCTGGCCACCACAGCGCCACTTTCGAAGCGCGCCATCACCTCACCACTGAGCAAGAGAGCACCTTCCTCTTTGAGGATCTCCACTAGCACGCCGCTCTGGGCGGCAACAACTTCGAGCACAACCTTATCGGTCTCTACGTCCACCAATAAATCGTCCCGCTGCACAGTGTCACCGACCTGTTTGTGCCAGGTTGCGACCTCACCTTCCTGAACGGACTCGGGAAAAGCTGGGACCTTAATATCGATTAGCATCGGCTATCTTCCTTCCTGTTGAAACGGATCACTTAAACGCGTCATAACGGGTTTAAAAATTGAGATCCAGGGCCTCGTTGACGAATTTCTTTTGCTCTTCTAAGTGGGCTGACATATAGCCACCCGCCGGTGCTGCACGTGCGGGTCTGCCCACGTAGCGCAAATAAAGTGGGCTTTTAGAGGCGTGTATTGCCTTGCGAATATGGTGCTGGCCATTAAACCAGACCCCCTGATTCAATGGCTCTTCCTGACACCAGAGAATATCCTGCAGGTTTTTATAGCGCTTAAGCTGTGCCGTTAGCACCTTCTCATCGAAGGGATAAAGCTGCTCGATGCGTATTAGCGCGACGTCTTCCTGGCCGCGCGATTCACGCTCTTCCAATAAATGGTAGTAGACCTTGCCACTGCACAGCACGACTCGCTTGACCTTCTTCGCCTCGAGCTGATCGGGAATAATGGTCTCAAATCCGCCTTCGGATAAGTCTTCCAAAGAGGAGGTTGCCAGCTTGTGGCGCAAAATCCACTTCGGACTCATCACGATCAAAGGCTTGCGCATCGGCCGGATAGCCTGGCGGCGCAGCATGTGAAATAACTGGGCAGGCGTGGTCGGATTACAGATTTGAATATTGTGCTCGGCGGCAAGCTGTAAAAAGCGCTCCAGACGCGCCGACGAGTGCTCTGGCCCCTGCCCTTCATAACCATGGGGCAACAGCATGGTGAGGCCACTCAAGCGCCCCCATTTCTGCTCACCACTGGTAATAAACTGGTCGATAACCACCTGGGCACCGTTCGCAAAATCACCAAACTGCGCCTCCCAGATCACAAGACCCTGGGGTGTGCCGGTGCTGTAACCGTATTCAAAAGCCAGCACCGCCTCTTCAGACAGGTAGGAATCGTACAGGGCAAAGAGGGGCTGATCTTCCTTAATATGCAGCAAGGGCGTGTAAGCTTCACCATCTTTTTGATTGTGCGCCACGGCGTGACGGTGGGAAAAAGTGCCGCGCCCGGAATCCTGTCCGGTCATGCGCACGCTGTAGCCCTGTTCCAGCAAGGTGCCGTAGGCAAGAATTTCAGCCATACCCCAGTTCAACGGCAGTGCACCACCACCCATTTTACGGCGGTCGTCGTATATCTTTTGCACCTGGCGCTGCACCACTATCCCATCGGGAATGTGGTTCACTTTCTCTGCCACCTGTTTCAGTAGAGACAGCTCAATCGTGGTGTCGCCCGGAGCATCCCAGTTGTGGCCAAGATAGGGTGCCCAGTCGACAAATAAATCTTCGTTAGGCTCTGACACCAGATTATTGGCAACACGCTCACCTCTATCCAAACTATCGCGATAGCCGTCGAGCATGGCCTGGGCCGCTTCGGTGGTGATCAGTGACTCCGCAGCCAGTGTCTGGGCGTATAGTGTGCGGACGGTTTTATGCTGGCGAATCTTTTCATACATCAGCGGCTGAGTGCCAGAGGGTTCGTCTGTCTCATTGTGGCCACTGCGGCGATAGCAAACCAGATCGACAACCACGTCTTTGCGAAACTGGTAGCGATAATCCATCGCCAGCAGCGTGGCAAACATCACCGCGTCGGGGTCGTCCCCGTTGACGTGGATAATGGGCGCCTGCACCATTTTCGCAATGTCCGTGCAGTATTCAGTGGAGCGGGCATCTTCACGCTTACTAATCGTAAAACCAACCTGGTTATTGAGTACCAGGTGTACTGTGCCGCCGGTTTTATAACCGCGAGTCTGCGACATCTGGAAAGTTTCCATCACCACGCCCTGACCGGCAAACGCCGCATCGCCGTGGATGATGACCGGCACCACTTCCGAGCCCTCACTATCGCCACGCCTGTCCTGACGAGCCCGCGTCGAGCCTTCAATAACCGGCGCGGAAATTTCCAGGTGGGAGGGGTTGAAGCCCAGCGCCAAATGCAGCTCGCCACCGGGGGTCATGACATTCGAGGAAAAGCCCTGGTGATATTTCACATCACCCGAGGTATTGAGCAGCTTTTTACCTTCAAATTCGTCAAACAATTCAGCCGGGTTTTTACCGAGCACGTTGACCAGTACATTCAGACGTCCGCGGTGAGGCATGCCGAGAACAATTTCCCGTGCACCGTATTCACCGGCGCGCTGAATTAAACCGTCGAGCATGGGGATCATGCTCTCCGCACCTTCAAGACCAAAACGCTTAGTGCCGGGGTATTTTGAATCGAGGTGTTTTTCCAGACCTTCCGCTGCCGTTAAGCGCTGCAATACGCCAATGCGCGCCTCATCGCCATAAGTGGGGCGTGACTGCACGGATTCAAAACGCTGCTGCAACCACTGCTTTTCTGCCAGCGAGGTGATGTGCATAAATTCGGGGCCGACCTGTCCGCAATAGGTCGCCTCCATATACTGGGTAATTTCCTGCAGAGTCGCCTCATCTTTACCGATGTAAAGTGGGCCGGTCTGATAGGTAGTATCGAGATCAGCAGCGGTTAGGCCATGGAAATCGAGCTTTAAATCGGGAACGTCCTCCCTCTCCATCAAGCCCAGGGGATCGAGATTGGCTTTTTGGTGACCCCGCTCGCGATAGGACGCCATGAGCTGTAACACTTTGACCTGCTTGCGCTCGTGCTCAACATTAACGCCGCCGGAACCCGGCGCTGGCAGAGGCCGAGAACGCTTGCGCCCCAGCAATTCAAAGTGGCTTTGAACCGTCGCGTGAGAGGAGTCGGCACCGGCAAAACCGTTGATGTGCGGCAGGGAATCAAAAAAGGCGCGCCACTCTTCTGGCACGCCATTGGGATTATGCAAATAGGTTTCGTACAGGCCTTCAATATAGGCTGCGTTGCCCCCCGAGAAATGGGACGAACTGAGAAACTGCTCCATGATGCTGTCTTGCATCTTTCTAGTCCTGACTGAGTAATTGCCGAATAGGGGTCTTACCAAACTGGGGGAAGGTAGACCCTTCCCCTGCAGTACTTAGCGAGCTTATCAGGTGCCGCTGCTGAGTAACATAGTGCGGATATGTCCGATAGCCTGTGTCGGGTTGAGACTTTTCGGGCAGACCGATACACAGTTTTGAATACCGTGGCAGCGAAACACCGAAAAGGGATCATCCAGATTCGACAGGCGCTCTTCAGTGGCCGTATCGCGGGTATCAGCCAAAAAGCGGTAGGCCTGTAAAAGGCCAGCCGGGCCGATAAATTTATCGGGATTCCACCAGAATGACGGGCAGCTGGTCGAACAACAGGCGCAGAGTATGCACTCGTACAAACCATCGAGTTTTTCCCGCTCTTCAGGCGACTGCAAACGTTCAATAGCCGGAGCCGGGTTATCGTTAATCAGATAGGGCTGCACTTTTTCGTACTGGGCGTAAAACTGCGCCATGTCGATCACCAGATCGCGAATCACCGGCAAACCCGGCAGTGGACGCAGAATCAAAGCGTTCTTTTTGACACACTCCGACAGCGGCGTGACGCAGGCCAAACCATTTTTGCCGTTCATGTTAACGCCATCGGAGCCACAGACCCCCTCGCGACAAGAGCGACGGAAAACCAGCGTCGGATCCTCAGCCTTGAGCATCTCGAGCACGTCCAGCACCATAATATCTTTGCCTTCGGTGTCCAGCTGAAAATCCTGCATATACGGCGCTGAATCCGTATCGGGGTTATAGCGATAAATACTTACTTTGAGCATATCTTAGGCAGCCCTACTTGGATTAATAAACACGTGCTTTTGGCGCGAAGGGTTCGCGGGTAACGGGCGAGAAGTTAACCTTCCGCTTGGACACGCTTTTATCGTTGGGGAAATAAACCGAGTGACACAACCAGTTTTCATCGTCGCGATCAGGGAAATCTTCACGGGCGTGGGCGCCGCGACTTTCTGTGCGCACTTCGGCGGCAATCGCTGTCGCTTCGGCCACTTCAAGCAAGTTCTGCAACTCAAGGGCTTCAATCCGCGCCGTGTTATAAGCTGCTGACTTGTCTTCCAGCTGAAGGTTTTCAACGCGCTTGCGCAGATCAGCTAGTTTCTTAACACCTTCCTGCATATAGTCACCGCGACGGAATACGCCAAAGTGGTTTTGCATAATGGTTTGTAGCTCTTTGCGCAAATCAGCCGTTTTCTCACCACTGTTGCTGCCGTTCAAACGATCGAGACGCGCACAGGCCGCCTCAATATCGGCATCTGTCGCATCACCCAGCTCAACGCCTTCACGCAGTGACTTTTCAATAAACAAACCGGCAGCGCGGCCAAAGACCACGAGATCGAGCAGTGAATTACCACCGAGGCGGTTGGCGCCGTGTACGGAGACACAAGCCACTTCACCACAGGCGAACAAGCCATCGATCACTTGCTCGTTGCCATCGGTATCGAGCGTCAAAGCCTGGCCACTAACATTGGTCGGAATACCGCCCATCATGTAGTGGCAAGTTGGTACCACGGGCACCAGGTCTGTAACCGGGTCAACCTGGGCAAAGGTTTCAGATAACTCACAAATACCCGGTAGCTTACTGTGCAGCACTTCTTCACCGAGGTGGTCGAGTTTCAAATGCACGTGATCGCCATCGGGGCCACAGCCGCGACCCTCGAGAATCTCCAACACCATCGAGCGGGCCACAACGTCGCGACCGGCGAGGTCTTTAGCATTGGGCGCATAGCGCTCCATAAAGCGCTCGCCATCTTTATTGACCAGATAACCACCTTCGCCACGACAACCCTCGGTAACCAGAACACCGGCACCGTGAATACCCGTTGGGTGGAACTGCCACATTTCAATATCTTGAACCGGAAAGCCAGCGCGCAGAGCCATACCAACACCGTCACCGGTATTGATGTGAGCATTCGTCGTTGAGGAGAAAATACGTCCCGCGCCCCCGGTGGCAAAAACGGTCGCCTTTGATTTCACGTAAACCGTTTCGCCAGTTTCAATATCAATGGCGATCACACCGACGACAGCGCCGTCTTTGTTTTTCACCAGATCGATGGCAAACCACTCATTGAGGAAAACTGTCTTGGCTTTCAAGTTGGCCTGATAGAGCGTGTGTAACAGCGCGTGGCCGGTGCGATCTGCCGCCGCGCAAGTGCGCGCCGCCTGACCACCATTGCCGTAGTCTTTCGACTGACCGCCAAAGGGGCGCTGATAAATACGACCCTCTTCGGTACGGGAAAAAGGCAAGCCCATGTGCTCTAGCTCAAAGACCGCCTCGGGGCCGACCTGACACATATACTCGATGGCGTCCTGGTCACCGATGTAATCGGAACCTTTAACGGTGTCATACATATGCCACTGCCACTGATCCTGGGGATCGTCACTGGCGATTGCGCAAGTGATCCCGCCCTGGGCAGATACGGTGTGGGAGCGTGTCGGAAACACCTTGGTGATAACCGCTGTTTTGTAACCTGATTGCGCAAGCTGTAAAGAGGCGCGCATACCTGCACCGCCGCCGCCAATAATTACGCCATCAAAAGAGATAGTTCTCATTTTAGCCATTAACCTACTTCCCCCAGAGAATAGCGACAGTCCAGACCACGTAGACAAAAATGACTGCGATCATGCCCAACTGCAAAAACACCCTCAGCAGGGTAGCTTTAGGTCCCATTAAACGCACCGTGACATAGTCAGTCAGCACACCCCACATACCAATCCAGGCATGGGCCGCGAGAGACAGGACAGCAAAGACCGTTAATATTCGAATGCATAAACCGCTGTTCAACGCTTTCCAACTGGCGAAGTCGACCTCGGGGGTAAGCAATAACCAGCCGGCAATAACCAGCAAATAAATCGTTAGCACAACACCACTAACACGCTGCACGATCCAGTCGGACAGCCCGCTGCGACCAAAACTTGTTACATTTGTTACAGCCATACCCAGGCTCCTGCGAAAGCAATCAATATAGCGGCGATGACAAGCACCAGCTTAGCACCAAGAATGCCACCTTCTAGCGTTTCACCGACACCGAAGTCCATAAACATATGACGGATGCCGGCCACCAGATGATAAGCCAATGCCGCCAGCATGCCCCACAACACCAGCTTAACCAGAGGGTGAGTGAGAATACCCTGCAGCGCCGTAAAGCTCTCATCGGAAGCGAGGCTACAATCGAGCATCCATATAAACAGGCCGCTAATAACAAACAGCGCAACACCGGAGACGCGATGAAGAATGGAAACATAAGCGGTAATGGGAAGCTGAATCGTCCCAATATCCAAATTGACAGGTCTTTTATCGTTCACAACTAGCTATACCTCAAACCCACAAAGGGCGTTAATTTTTAGGCACTAAATAAAACAGGAGTTAACACAGTTGCCGGGTAAAAAAACCGTCGATAACAGCAACCACAGCGACTTATAACGCGGGGCATTATAGGAGTATTGATATTCAATTACAACGAATCAAAACGGCGCAAGACCTTCATTTCAAAGTACTAAAAGCCCAATATATGCAGCCACAATCCTGAAAACTGCCCCCTTGTTGTGCAGCGCAATTACACCGTGCACCACAATAAAGCCGGCGCTCAGCAAACACCTAAAAAGAGGCAATCCAAATTGACAAACAGAGGGTGAGAAGGCTAGAGTCGCGGCCTTTGTAATTTAAGGCTGGCTGCTGTTGCCGTCGCCGAATGCTTTCCAGGGGAACCTTATGACAGACAAAAAAGCCACTCTCAATATTGAGGGCCGCAACGACGCCATTGAACTACCTATTTATTCTGGCACCTTGGGCCAGGACGTTATCGATGTCGCCTCGCTAACCTCCAAAGGTGTTTTTACCTTTGACCCCGGCTTCACCTCCACGGCCTCCTGCGAATCAAAAATCACTTTCATCGACGGCGACAAGGGCGTGCTGCTACACCGCGGCTACCCCATTAGCGACCTGGCGGAAAACACCACCTACCTTGAGACCTGCTATCTGTTGCTCAACGGTGAACTGCCCAGCGCCACCGAAAAAACAGATTTTGAAAATCTGATTAGCAACCACACCATGGTCAACCGCTCCATCGAGCAGTTTTTGTCGGGCTTTAGTTACGACGCCCACCCCATGTCTATTATGTGTGGCGTGGTTGCCGCCATGTCCTCCTTCTATCACGACTCACTGGACATCGCCAACCCCCAGCACCGCATGATCACCGCCCACCGCCTGATCGCCAAAATGCCGACCCTCGCCGCCATGTGCTACAAGCACTACATCGGCCAGCCCTATATGTACCCACAAAACAACATGAGTTATGCAGAAAACTTCCTGCACATGATGTTCGGCACCCCGTGTGAGGAGCCCAATGTCAGCCCCGTACTCGCCAAGGCCATGGACAAGCTCTTCATCCTCCACGCCGACCACGAGCAAAATGCATCGACCTCCACCGTGCGCCTCGCCGGCTCATCCGGTGCCAACCCCTTCTCCTGTATCGCCGCCGGCATTGCCGCCCTGTGGGGACCATCACACGGTGGCGCCAATCAGGCCGTACTGGAAATGCTCAACGAAATTGGCGACGAGAAAAACATCGACGCCTTCGTTAAACGCGCCAAAGACAAAAGCGACCCCTTCCGCCTCATGGGCTTTGGTCACCGCGTTTATAAAAACTTCGACCCCCGCGCTAAAGTCATGAAAGAAGCCTGCGACGAAGTACTCGCCGAGCTGGGCATGGAAAATGATCCGCTATTGAAAATAGCCAAGCGACTCGAGCAAATCGCCCTGGAAGACGAGTACTTTGTCAGCAAAAAACTCTACCCCAATGTCGACTTTTACTCCGGCATTATTATGAAAGCCATCGGCATCCCCACAGAAATGTTTACCGTTATTTTTGCCACCGGCCGCACCGTCGGCTGGATTGCGCACTGGGATGAAATGATCAGCAACAGCTATAAAATCGGCCGTCCCCGCCAGCTATACACCGGCCCAGGGCAACGCGCCGTCACCTCTATCGACAAGCGTTAAACTAGCACCAAGAACATAAAAAAGCCCGGTATTTAACCGGGCTTTTTTATGTCTGAAAAATGCTTAAGCTCTGTTTTTGGAGGGTGTTCAAAACTCTGTGTCAACCTAACCAGCTTACAGGCTGATGTATTTGTTTAGGCGATCTGGAAAATGAATCGCCAATTGTGACAGGGTTAAATTCCAATTCTGAACAGGGTGTGTCCAGCGTTCAGATGCTTT
>JAGPUW010000042.1 GCA_018069465.1 Gammaproteobacteria bacterium
GAGGCGATTCGATTATTAGGCCTGGAAAGTACAACACGTTTTTACCAGGCGTCTACTTCTGAGCTTTATGGACTGGTACAGGAAACGCCACAAACTGAAAAAACACCTTTCTACCCGCGCTCCCCCTATGCTGTCGCTAAGATGTATGCCTATTGGATGGTGGTGAATTACCGCGAAGCCTATGGTATGTATGCCTGTAATGGCATTTTGTTTAACCATGAATCGCCTCGTCGTGGTGAAACCTTCGTTACGCGTAAAATTACCCGTGGTTTGGCCAATATTTATCTGGGTCTTGAAAGCTGCCTCTATCTGGGCAACTTGGACGCAAAACGCGACTGGGGCCACGCGAAAGACTACGTGGAAATGCAATGGCTAATGCTCCAGCAAGAAAAACCTGAAGACTATGTTATTGCCACGGGTAAACAATATTCCGTGCGAGAGTTTGTAGATGCCGCGTTGAATAAGCTGGGACTCTCCATTAGTTGGCAAGGTGAAGGACTTGATGAAATAGGCGTGCTGGTTTCTGTTGCAGCGGATTGTCAGCAGTCGGTGGGTGATGTGATTATACGAATTGATTCTCGATATTTCAGGCCTGCTGAAGTGGAAACCTTGTTGGGTGATGCCTCTAAGGCGAAAAAACAATTGGGATGGACGCCTAAAATTAGTTTTGATGAATTAGTTAGCGAAATGATATCGAGTGACCTTGAGCAGGCACGCCGAGATAAACTATTAAATACGCACGGTTACGATACCTTTACCACGCAAGAATAATTGATGGATAAAAAGGCGAAAATATATGTGGCTGGCCATAGGGGAATGGTGGGTTCTGCAATCATTAGAGAATTAAACAAACAGGGCTACCTAAATATTATTAGCCGTACACATGACGAGCTAGATTTATTAAATCAGCAAGCCGTCGGCTCTTTTTTTCAGCAAGAACAGCCCGATTATGTGGTGTTGGCGGCGGCTAAAGTAGGGGGTATTTTTGCTAATAATGAATACCCTGCAGATTTTATTTATGAAAACCTGATGATACAAAGCAATGTGATTCATCAGGCTTATAAGGCAAATGTTAAGCAGCTACTGTTTTTAGGTAGCTCGTGCATTTACCCAAAATTTGCAGAACAACCGATCAAAGAAACGGCCTTGTTAACGGGTGAATTAGAACCAACCAATGAGCCGTATGCGATAGCTAAAATTGCCGGCATTAAATTATGTGAATCGTATAACCGTCAATACGACACCGATTTTCGCTCCGTTATGCCAACAAATTTATACGGCCCTAACGATAACTATGATCTGCAAAACAGCCATGTTATCCCTGCGTTAATTAGAAAAATTCATGAAGCCAAAGTTACTGGAGAAGGCTTCGTGGAAGTCTGGGGTTCAGGCACTGCTCGGCGTGAGTTTTTATACGTCGATGACCTGGCGGCTGCCTGTGTGTCAATGATGGGTATAGAAAAGAATGAATATCAGGCCAAAATACCCATTAGAAATAGCCAGATTAATGTGGGTACGGGTCAGGATATAGCAATCAAAGAATTAGTTGATTTGCTGGTAGGTGTTATTGGTTACCAGGGTCAAATTAAATGGGATAAGTCAAAGCCCGATGGCACACCCAGAAAGTTGTTAAATGTTGAAAAAATAGCCACCTTAGGTTGGGTCGCCACGACTAAATTGAGTGATGGCCTGCAGTTAACCTATCAGGCTTACCAGAATGCGATTCGGTAAAGAATCTAAAGTTGGATAATCAAAGTATTGTCAGTCCGATGGCGACGGGTAATGGAGCTTACGTAGTCCACCGTAGTTTGGAAAAGCTAATAACAGGCTATCAAGTCGTGCCTTATAGCCCTTATCGCACGCTTTTCCCACCTTCATTGGTCCCAGTTGGGCGTCAATTGAAGCCAACACTAATTCATACAACCCCAGATTATGCTTTTTTTCATGCAAAAAAAGGCGTTCCTTTAGTCCTGACATTTCATAATTATGTTTTAGATGATTATATGCGTGCATACAGCAGCGCTCTTCAGAATATCCATTATCAAACAGACTTAAAATGGTTTACAAAAAAGGCAGTTGGAATCGCTAGTGAAATAACGGCTGTCAGCAAATATACCGCTGGTTTAGCACGTGATGAGCTGGGGCTAAATAAAGGCATTCGCGTCATTTATAATGGGATTGACGAATCTGCTTTTCGCCCGATAAAAAAAACACTACCAACTAAAAAAAGTATTAATGTGCTTTTTAGCGGAAACCTGACGACTAGGAAAGGTGCTCAATGGCTGCTGCCCATTTTAGAAAAGCTTAGTCCCAATATCTCAGTTTTATACACCGCAGGGCTAAGGGGGCATAATGGCTTACCAAAACACCCGCGTTTGGTTAATGTAGGGCGAGTTGAATATAAAGATATGCCGAAGCTTTATCAATCCGCAGATATTCTTTTGTTTCCTACAGTCAGAGAAGGCTTTGGTTTGGTAGCAGCAGAAGCGATGGCTTGTGGCTTACCGGTGGTCGCAACTAACTGCTCATCACTGCCGGAATTGGTTGATGATGGTAGGGGTGGGTATTTATGCGGCTTGGGCGACGTTGACGACTTTGCAAATAAAATTAACTTATTGGCCGGTGATGCTGCGTTACGCAAAGATATGGGTGAATACAATAGAGCTAAAGTAGAACAGTTGTTCACCTTAAAAAGGATGGTGGCGGAGTATAAAATGCTTTTTGAAGAATTTTTTTAAATAGGTTTTCTATTTTTTGAATGTAAAAATAAAAGTTGGGTGAATAAAAGTTGTTAGGTTAAGTAATTTGTCTGGAATTGAATTTAGAACTTTTTCAAATAAAGGCGATACGTTCATCAGATATTTTTTAGGGTTTTTTATGATTTTTCCGCTATAGCTGGTTAACTTATCTTTTCCTAATAAGGTATTGACACCATTAAGGGTAACTAGCACAACGTCTTCTTCATATAAGCCAAAAGTTTTTAGCAGTTTAATAAATAACGGCTGTGGGAGGTAGTGCAAAAAGAACAGCTTGTAGTGCACCTCATAAGGCCAAAGTCTGTTTGGTGTGGCTAGATAGAGGAAGCCACCTTTTTTAAGCACTCGTTTGATTTCACTAATATGCAGTTTTTGGTCATGAACGTGCTCTATAACGTGATTAGAAATGATAATATCAAAACTTTCGCTTTTAAAGGGAAGGTACTCGTTACAAATTGAAAAATTGAAA
>JAGPUW010000040.1 GCA_018069465.1 Gammaproteobacteria bacterium
GAAGAAGGGTGATCTGGCCAATCTTGATGCCAAGGGTAATCCCGAGTGGTCCTGGTCTTATGTGCACGCCCACGATGTGCAGACTAATCGCTTTTCGCGCTTCAACCACGCGCAAACGATCAAAGGTGGCCTCAAGACGGCGTTTAATACCGAAGACGCCTACGACAAGTACCTGACCATTCAGGCTATTCGTCGACTGGGTAGTTAAACGGCGCAGCCTGCCAACTCAATAAAATAAAGAGGGAGGCGAGAGCTTCCCCTTTGATAATTTCTGTCATCATTTTTTATAAAAACTATATATAACGACAATTTAAAGGGGCTTTAAATGATAAGAATTAAACAAAACGGGAGGAGGATGGCGGCACTCGCATTGGCAGCGACGCCTTTTTTAGCGCCGCAGGTGTTGGCATTTGACTACTCAGTATCAGGTTTTATTCGTCAAGAAATGGCTTATAAAATTAACAGTGATCAAAATCCGAATAATCCCCATGGCAATCCACTCAATGGTAAAAGTCAGGGCAATAGAGCGTTGACTGATCCGGGTGCTTGCGCATTGATAAATGGGTTGTCTGGGGGAGGCTGTGATTATCTCAAAATTGTACAGCCAAACCTGACCAAGCCAAAGCTCGATAATGAGACAGACTGGAATGTGTTTGCCACACGAGCCGAAATCGATATTAGTGCAAATTTCACTAATAACCTTACCGGCTTTGTTAAAGTGCGCGGTTATTATCAGCCGGATGTGTTTGATGATTACGGAGACAACAATCTTTTTAGTGTCAACAATCACGGTAATGAGGCGACTTTTTTGTCGATCAGTGATGACGACTACATGGTCGATTTGCCCTCACTTTATCTTGATTACGCCAAGGGGCCGTTGTGGGTGCGTGTCGGTCAACAGCAAATTGCCTGGGGTGAGGCGCTGTTTTTCCGCGTGGCGGATGTCGCTAATGGCCTAGATTTACGCCGCCATCTGTTCCTTGATTTTGGTGCTGAAGAATATGCCGATGAGCGCTTGTCAGCACCCGGTATTCGTGCCAGCTACAACCTTAGCCAGGATTGGGAGCTTGAGGTCTTTACTCAAATGTTCCAACCCTCTGTGTTACCCAATCGAGGTTCACCCTATAGTCTGTTGCCCTATCAGGCGACAGTGGATTTTGAATCGGGCTATGACAAAGTTGATGATAACTGGAATGCAGGCGTGCGCTTACGTGGGCAGGTTGGCAATTTAGGCATGCAGTTTTTTGCCGTCAGTCGTCACAATCCAGACCCTATTATTAAAACGATACCTGGTGGACTGAGCTTGCCGGGTAGTCCGCTCGACGGGCCCCTCCTCGTCCCAGGTTCGTCCGGGGAAAAGGCCGCTAGCCAACCTTTCACCCAGGATCTAACGGGAGATTTCGGTTTTAATTCCGCCGCTGACTGGTTTAATGGAACCGCGTTGGCAGGTATTGATGGCCTTGCCGTGCTGAATGGCTTAATTCAGGATTATGGTTATATTGAAGATGTGTTTACATTGTTATCTACAGCTGGCTTGACTGACGGGTTTCTTGATCCGAATGTTTCTACGATAGAGCAGGGTAAAATTGTCGTCGATACACTGGTCACAGCTTTTGGTTCGCCTCTTGTAGCGTCAGTTGAGGCGGAGTATGCATCGGAGAATATTTTTGGCCTAGGTTTTAACTACATTTTTTATGCTGAGCCGGATACATTTTTAGATCAACTGGTTGTGCGTTTTGAAGGTAGCTATACCCCCGATAAGAAATTCACTCACCCTGGTGCTGGCAGCAACTTTATTTCTCACGATGAGTGGGTAACGAGCCTGACGTTCGAAAAGTACCAGCGCTTCTCTGACGATTTTCCAGCCACGTTCTTTATCTTTGAGTGGATGCACAAATCTGAGAGTGACATGCTGGGCCGTCATTTAAGCGGCATTGGTGGTGATGCCAACCATCTGCCGGGTGCTGGTGAACCGGGTCGCGGTTGGGATGGTTTGGTCTTTGCTTTGCAGCAGCCCTTTCCGAACCTTACCTGGCGTCTCGATTTGTCGGTGCTTTACGATCTTAACGGCGGTATTTTTGTGCAGCCAGCGGTGCGTTACAAGCCAACGGGTGACTGGACCATTGAAGCCTTCGCCAACATCATTGATGCAAATAACAACGGTTCCATCTTTGCACCCATGGAGTTTTCAGATGACTTGACGGTGCGCTTAACTTACCAGTTCTAACTCTTTACATAAGGCAAAAAAAACGGCGCTTAACGCGCCGTTTTTTTTGCCTTATGTAAAGGTATTTCTATTTCTCGGCTGCATTTCGGTTGGCGGGAGGCCAGGGGTTTTCTCTAGTATTACAAGGATGTATGTATTGCATAAGCGCTAGTCATATAGTACAAAGACACTTAGTTGGTGGGGCTTATTAGTGTCGCATCTGAGTTGACCCTCAGACACCAGCTTTAACCGTTTTCAGGTAGCATCAAAAGCACCTGGGTGATCATAATAATAAGGTATTAGCCATGCACATTAAGAAATATGATTTTGACTATAGCCGCCGATTTTTTATGGACAAAATGGCGAAAGGCACCATGGGTGCAGGCGTTTTAACGTCACTGATGCCACTGATCGGCAACACCGGTGATATCAGTAAGGCCTACCCCGAAGAGCTGACCAATATCGAAGCCTACACCAAGGGCAAGATCAAAACCGGCGATACTGTTGACGCCAGCAATGTTGAGCACGTTAAAGACCTCCTCGACCCCGTTGCTTTCCTTCAGATTACGCAAATGGGTCGTCGTATTCGCATCGCGCCAACGACCACCGATATCACCCAGCTCTACCCCCACGACTACCTGGAAGCGACCTTACGCAACCAGGGCAAGGGAGCCTTTGACGACACCGGTAACGTGGTGCACGCCCCCGATGGCAAGCCCTGGATCGGCGGTGCACCTTTCCCCGAACCGAAAACGGGTATTGAAGCCTTTGCCAATATGACCATGAGCTGGGGTCGCCATGACACAGCCGTCTACTGTGTGGACGACAACGATATTGGCCCCGACGGCGATATTGAATACTCCTATCAGCTGGGCTGGTGTGAAAAGAACACCGTTGGCCTCGTCAGCAACCCCGACGGCCCCTACTGGGAAGGCCATGAAGACAAGCTGCGCTATCAGTCCGTTTGGTTTACTGCGCCCAACGATGTGAAAGGCACCAGCTTCCTCAATATCTGGAAGTACGACCAGCGTGAATTCCCCGATTTGTACGGCTACCTGCCCGCCTTTAAGCGCGTGCGCCGTTTCCCCACCAACCAGCGCTTTGAGCCGTTGGTACCGGGTATTACCTTCTTCCTCTCCGACGCCTGGGGTGCAGGTGACCCCATGCTCACTTGGGGCAACTACAAGATCATTGGCCGCGGCCCCTTCTTGGGTTCCCAGTCGGGCACCTGGCACGGCGATGAGGAGAACTGGTCGAAAGACAAAATGCTCCACGGTGGTCAAAAGGGCCTTAACTTCTTCGAAGTGGATTTCCAACTCTGCCCTGAAGTTCTGGTTGTCGAAGCCGAGCCCATCGGCTTTCCCCGTGCACCGGTCAGTAAAAAGCGCGCGTGGATCGATGTGCGCAACATGGCCAACATTGGCTATGTGACCTTCGACCGACGCGGTGAATTGTGGCGCTCCTTTGAAACCGGTTTTACCCAGCAGAAGAAGGG
>JAGPUW010000049.1 GCA_018069465.1 Gammaproteobacteria bacterium
AGTCTTTAATAATAGTTCCTCGCCTGGGTCTACTTCAGGCTGTGGAAACTCAGGTGTTATACCCGCCGTTTCGAATCCTGAAAAAGGTTCCATTTCAGGATTCAGGTAATCCACACTAACAATGCTATGTCCTTCATTGGCCTCGCCGCCCGCCGCTGCGTTGCCCGCTGCAGTCGCTGGTAAGTCTGATGGGTCAAAGTCTGGGTTATTAGCTAAGGCTGTTTGTATTGCTGCTACTTCATCTAGTGCGTCCTGCTGTGCATCCTCGTTTAGCGCGACACTTGAATTGCTTCCCAAGTTTTTTTCCGCGCCATTAGGAAGCGTGATAACGGCTTCGCCGTCACCCGTGATTATTCTTTCGTTTTCTGCAACGCCATCACCGACGCTTAATATGCGCTCAGTTCCATTTTCTGCGATTGCTCTTACGATACCTGTTGTTGATTTTACAACGCCTAGATTTGCCAAGGTACTAACCTCCGTTTTTATTGGAATTTTTATTAGCGGAAGTATGGTCAATAAAATAGGGGTTGCTATTGTACTAAGGTACTAGTTTTTCGATTTCTCTCCATTTTAAGAACTGGTTCACACTTTTAGCTGCTAAATGACGTTTTTTACCTTATTTAGCGAAAATTGATGTTCACGTGAGGACAACCGCTGCTTTTCCATGCTTAAAGGTAATAAGAAAGTTTTGGGTAGTTACAAATATATCTCATCAATAATGCCATGAGCCGGTGGATTCCTAGCCCCTTCCACTGCGGAGCTTATCCAATGGGGCAACACAGCCTTGACGTAATAACCAACTGAAAATCGTAGCACTCGTCGCTAAGAGGGATAGAGTGTCGGCCTCAAAATTCGTCTATACGAAAGGATTGTTTCGTTCAATTGGAAGACTAAGCCTTTCTATAACTAAATCGAGTCTGAACTTACCCAAGATTATTCTGGTTCTTTTTTTGCTTTTTTAGCATGGACATAACTAGGGCATCAAGAATTTTATTGTAGCATTTTAGATATAGTAGCAAATTGAGGCTATTCAAAAAAAAGCCCCTTTATAAAGGGGCTTTTTTCATACCGACAAGACTAACGTTTAATCAATCAAAGTACTAACATCAACAGCTGCATCAACTAATATGGTTGCAAGACCAGAGGTATAAGCGTTGTAAAAATTACCATCAATACCTTCTACACCCGTTCCGCCTACCGCCCAAGTATCAATAGAATCCAACGAATCATTCGCATCACCTTTGATAATTAAAACATTAGCATTATCTGAAGCACCCAATACATCGGCCTCAGTTAACGTCAACGCGTTACCACCCGTTCCCGTGATATCAAGTATTTCAACATTACTCAATGACAATGGCCCTATGCCCAGATCAATGCTGCCATCAATAACGACCGTATCAATATCGGTTACATCAAATGTGCCATCCATAGCCTCGCCAGCATCAATACTGTAATTAGAATCAAGCAAGTCAGTTAATGTAATAGTGTCATTGCCACCATCTGTAGAAATATTAAACGTTTCTGACCCATCAACGGCCAACCCAGCAGTAACACCCGCCGCATTAATTGTGACGCTATCATTACCTTCACCAGTATTAATATCACCACGCTCCGCACCGTTTATTACTATTGAAGACGCGTTCTCACCACGCGTTTGAACATCAACGTTTATAAAGCCTGTTACAGTAATATCGCCATTTGCATCCGATTGAATATAGGCGCTTTCTATATCACCACTATTTTGAGTAACCGTGACCGCATTATCAGCTGCATCAGAAACAGTAATACTGTTAAATTCTGACAAGATGTCCGTGAGAGGAACATTATCTACCGCTAAGTCTTTATCCAGATGAATGGATTCGTTAATAGCTCTATTTTGGCTAAAATCAACATTATGTGCATCACTTAAAACAACATACGTGCCAGGATCAACAACACTGATTGCGAGCGACGCTATACCCGACCCAGTTACATCTTCGTTAGCAACTGTACTAACCTGTTCAGCAGTATTTGTGCTGAAATTGTATCTGAAAATATTACCCGCGTTATCATCAATCCACAATTGGCCATTGTCATCAAATGACATACCATCTGCCGTCGCACTATTGATAGCACCACCCAATAAATCAACAAAGGTTACATTACCGACTAACGTAACCACTTTAGTCGCAATATCAACTGTATACAGGTCATCAGCAGAAATAATATATAGCGTACTTTGATCTGTGGGGGAAATGCCCATTCCGTCAATAGCACCAGTACCTGTATTTGCAATAAATGGAGTTAAAGTACCTGTTGATGGATTTATAGTGTTAAGCACTGAACCAGTAGCCATGTATAAAGTATTGCCATCTTTGCTGAATGTCAGTCCTGCATCAGAAAACGAAGCTAATGCGTAGGTGGCTATAATATCTGAATCACCTGTAGCCGGATTAATTTTGACTAAATAATCAGTACTACCTGCACCACCAGCAATAGCATACAAGAAGCCGTCAACAGGGTTTAACGCCAAACCTTCTACACTCGTAAACGTAACCCCACCGGTTGAAATTTGACCAATCGTAGTGGATTCACCTGTCTCCAAGTCAACCGCATATAAGGTGTCTTTAGCATTACCAGTAATACCTTTTTGCCCAGCAATTGTATAAGCCAAACCATTTGGAAAAGCATCCACAGCACCATTAACCGTAATGGTCAGATTCGCAGTAGAAGTATCGCCATCACCATCTGTAATGGTATAAGTAAAGATATCATCTAAGCTTTCACCATCGTTTAAGGCATCAACTGCAAGATTGGCATTATCAACCGTATAGGTATAACTACCATCGGCATTAAGCACCAATGTGCCATACAAACCAACAGTATCACCACCAACGATATCACCACTCTCCCCAGTCACAGCTGTAACAGGACCTAACGCTGTATATCCATCAGCACCTGATGAATCATTGGTTTGTACCACGCCCGCTGCTGCATCGACTACTAGCGGGTCTCCATCTTCATTTACAGAACCGATATCACTTACTGCAACGGGTATGTCATCAATCACATCCACTTTTAATGTAATACCACCTGTGATCGCATCGCCATCACCGTCTTCAGCATTAATAACGATCGCTGGTAACGTATCGAGCAATGCCGTTTCGTC
>JAGPUW010000033.1 GCA_018069465.1 Gammaproteobacteria bacterium
TTCAATATTTTCTTTTAACGACTTTTCGTCAAATGTAGTTTTACCCACACTACAGTGAATTATGCCGGCTTTATCAGTTCTGTATCTAACTTGACCAGCTTTTGCATTTTTGACCGCTGTAGCCACATCGGGGGTTACCGTACCAACTTTAGGGTTAGGCATTAAACCACGCGGACCCAACACTTGACCCAATGTACCTACGACTCGCATCGCATCAGGAGAGGCAATGACAACGTCAAAATTCAAATCACCGCCTTTAATTTGCTCAGCAAGATCCTCCATTCCAACAATATCTGCACCTGCTTCTAAAGCGGCTTCAGCATTTGGGCCTTGCGTGAATACGGCAACTCGCACGACTTTACCTGTACCATTTGGCAATAAGGTTGACCCTCTAACGTTTTGATCAGATTTGCGTGCATCGATGCCTAGGTTCACACTAACGTCAACAGACTCTTCGAATTTTGATGTAGCCAATTCTTTTAGCAAGCCAAATGCACCGGTCACCTCATAGGCTTTTCCAGCTTCAACTTTTTCTCTTATTAGTTTTGCTTTTTTGCTTAACTTAGCCATTACACACCCTCCACATCAATACCCATACTGCGCGCACTACCGGCAATAGTTCTTACCGCGGCATCCATATCAGCTGCCGTAATATCAGGCGCCTTCATGGTAGCAATCTCTTCTAATTGTGCACGTGTAACTTTCGCAACTTTAACGGTGTTAGGCGTACCACTTCCACTCTTAATTCCCGCTGCTTTTTTCAATAAAATTGAAGCAGGTGGCGTTTTAGTAATAAATGTAAAGCTTTTATCTGCGTAAACTGTAATAACAACCGGTATAGGAAGACCTTTCTCTACCGTTTGAGTCTTGGCATTAAATGCTTTACAAAACTCCATTATATTCACACCGTGCTGCCCTAGAGCCGGGCCAACTGGTGGACTTGGGTTAGCTTCACCAGCTTTTACTTGTAACTTAATATAGGCACTAATTTTCTTAGCCATGGTTTCTCCTTATTGGGTCGAACACCTTTCGGCTCCCCTGTTAAAAAATCAGACCTTCTCGACCTGACCAAATTCTAGATCCACTGGCGTAGCACGCCCGAAAATCAAAACTGATGCACGTATTGTGCTTTTATCGTAACCAACCTCTTCAACCGTCCCATTAAAGTCTTTAAATGGTCCGTCTTTAATTCGAATCACTTCACCAACTTCAAACAATACTTTAGGACGTGGTTTTTCAATCCCTTCCTGAATACGGTTTAGGATTTTATTTGCTTCTGTTTCGCTAATTGGCGAGGGACGATCACTTTTCCCACCAATAAAGCCAAGCACCTTCGGCACATCTTTAACTAAATGCCAAGTTGCATCATTTAAGTCCATCTGAACCAACACATAACCAGGAAAAAACTTTCGCTCACTCCTTTTTTGTTGCCCAGATCTCATTTCGACAACTTCTTCAGTAGGTATTAAAATTTCACCGAACTGATCCTGCATTCCTTCACGGTCAATAGCCTCCTCCAAGGAAGCCTTAACACGGTGTTCGAAATTTGAATACGCGTGAACTACATACCAACGCAATGCCATATTGATCGCCTTAACCCGTTATCAACCCAACGCCCCACATCAGTAGGCCGTCGAACATCCATAATAAAATCCCAACAAACAAAACCATCACAACAACGATCAATGTCGTTTGGATGGTTTCTTTTTTTGTTGGCCATACGATCTTTTTAAGCTCAATACTTGAGCCTTGCGCAAACAACCAAAACGATCGCCCAAGGTCTGTGGTATACACAAGCCCAACCGCCAACATTAGAATGACCAGTAAACCAATCACCCTTAATAATAAAGACTGCTCCGCAAAGTAATAGAAACCAACAATAGCAGCAACAGTCACCGCGACAGCAAGTACTAACTTTATCAGATCAAATTGCCCTGTTTCTTGCTCTATCTCTGCGCTCATACTTCTGTTTTCCACCGTAATAGTTTATCTAGCCATAATTTATCTAACGGCCAATGGCAGGCCAGGAGGGAATCGAACCCCCAACCTGCGGTTTTGGAGACCGCTGCTCTGCCAATTGAGCTACTGACCTATAAATCTATCGCTTTTATTTACTTTATTTAACCGTGAACTTACTCAATTATCTTAGAGACAACGCCAGCGCCAACTGTGCGGCCACCTTCACGAATAGCAAAACGTAAACCGTCTTCCATCGCTATCGGTGCAATTAACTTAACGGTCATTTTAACGTTATCACCCGGCATCACCATTTCTACGCCTTCTGGCAAATCACATGCGCCCGTTACGTCTGTCGTTCTAAAGTAAAACTGCGGACGGTAACCGTTAAAGAAAGGCGTATGACGACCACCCTCATCTTTACTTAACACATACACTTCCGCTTCAAAATGCGTGTGCGGTGTAATTGATCCAGCTTTCGCCAATACCTGACCACGCTCAACATCTTCACGCTTAACACCACGTAACAAGATACCTACGTTATCGCCAGCTTCACCTTGATCCAACAACTTACGGAACATTTCAACACCAGTACACGTAGATAAAACCGTGTCTTTTATTCCAACAATCGCTATCTCTTCACCGACTTTGACTATACCACGCTCAATACGACCAGTAACCACAGTTCCACGTCCTGAAATCGAAAACACGTCTTCAACCGGCATTAAGAAGTCACCGTCAACCGCACGCTCTGGTAACGGAATGTATGTGTCTAACGCTTCAACCAACTTAAGCACAGCCGGAACACCAATCTCTGATGTATCACCTTCTAAGGCTTTGAGCGCTGAACCAATAATGATCGGCGTGTCGTCGCCTGGAAATTCATACATGTCCAATAACTCACGCACTTCCATTTCAACCAACTCAAGTAATTCTTCGTCGTCGACCATATCCGCTTTGTTTAAAAATACAACGATATATGGCACACCCACTTGACGTGACAATAGAATGTGCTCACGGGTTTGTGGCATTGGGCCATCAGCAGCCGAACAGACTAGAATAGCACCGTCCATTTGCGCAGCGCCAGTAATCATGTTCTTAACATAATCGGCGTGACCTGGACAGTCAACGTGGGCGTAATGACGCGTTGCTGACTCATATTCAACGTGTGACGTCGAAATGGTAATACCACGCTCACGCTCTTCTGGTGCGTTATCAATCTCGTCAAAAGCTTTGACTATTCCGCCCATGGCTTCTGACATCACCTTGGTTAACGCTGCCGTTAATGTTGTCTTACCATGATCAACGTGGCCAATCGTGCCTACATTTACATGGGGCTTGTTTCTTTCAAATTTTTCTTTAGACATTTCCGTTACCCATCATTTCTTAATTTAATTAAAAATTCTACTCTTTATCTTTTCTTCAATAGCCTTTGGTACGGCCATATATTTTTCAAATCGCATACTGTACGTCGCCCTTCCCTGTGTCGCCGACCTCAGGTCAGTTGAGTAGCCAAACATTTCAGCCAATGGCACTTCAGCGTTTACAGTCTTTCCAGATGGGCCGTCATCCATACCATGGATAATTCCTCTACGCTTATTTAGATCACCAACAACATGACCCATATAATCTTCTGGTGTTACCACCTCAACTTTCATCATAGGTTCTAATACAACCGGATTGGCATTTGCCGCCCCTTCTTTAAAACCAATTGAGCCCGCTATTTTAAACGCCATTTCGTTTGAGTCAACATCATGATACGAACCATCGTATAAAGTTACCTTTATATCGATCATGGGATAACCCGCCAAAACACCGTTTTTCATCTGTTCTTTAACGCCTGCTTCGACTGCACCAATGTATTCTTTTGGTACCGAACCACCCACAGTTGCGTTAACAAACTCAAACTCTTTTCCATCCAGCGGCTCAATTTGCAACCAAACGTGACCATATTGACCACGACCACCAGACTGCCGTACAAACTTTCCTTCCTGCTTAACTAGTTTACGAATAGTCTCTCTATAAGCAACTTGCGGCGTTCCTACATTAGCAACGACAGCAAATTCACGCTTCAAGCGGTCTACAATTATTTCTAGATGCAACTCACCCATCCCTGAAATAATAACCTGCCCAGACTCTTCATCTGTATGAACCGTAAACGACGGATCTTCTTGAGCAAGTTTCGCTAAAGCAATCGCCATCTTATCTTGATCTTGTATGGTTTTAGGCTCAACCGCTATAGAAATAACAGGATCCGGAAACTCCATACGCTCAAGCGTAATTGGGTCATTAATCGCACACAAAGTGTCACCAGTGGTTACATCTTTGAGTCCAATCGCTGCTGCAATATCTCCAGCATAAACCTCTTTAATTTCTTCTCTGTCATTTGAATGCATTTGCACCAAACGACCGATACGTTCTTTTTTATTCTTCACTGGATTTAAAACCACTTCTCCAGTTTTTAACACACCCGAATACACCCGGAAGAATGTTAATGTGCCGACAAATGGGTCGGTCGCAATCTTAAAAGCCAGCGCAGAAAATGCTGCTTTATCATCTGCTGGTCGCGAATCAACAACATCACTACCTTCTACAACTGCTGACTTAATATCAGGCACATCTAGTGGCGACGGCAGAAAGTCAACAACAGCATCTAACATGGCCTGCACACCTTTGTTTTTAAATGCACTACCACATAAAACTAAAACTATTTCATTATTGAGCGTACGTAAACGCAAACCCAACTTAATTTCGTCCTCAGTTAAATCGCCTGAATCAAGATAAGACTCCATTAACTGTTCGTTACCATCGGCCGCAGCTTCCATCATCTTTTCACGTAAAGCCTCACATTCTTCAAGAATGTCCGCTGGCACTTCATCGACAACGTGCGTTAAACCTTTATCTTCATCGTTCCAGTAAATGGCCCGCATTTTAATCAGGTCAACAACCCCTTTAAAATGTTCTTCCGACCCAATGGCAAACTGCAATGCTACTGGGTTTGCAAGCAACCTATCTTGCAACTGCTGAATAACGCGGAGATAATTAGCTCCCGCCCTATCCATTTTATTAATGAAAGCGATTCTCGGAACTTTGTATTTGTTCGCTTGCCGCCAAACAGTTTCTGATTGAGGCTCTACGCCACCAACCGCACAAAATACCGCACACGCTCCATCTAATACTCGTAACGACCTTTCAACTTCAATGGTAAAGTCAACGTGACCTGGTGTATCAATAATATTAATACGATGCTGGTCATACTGCTTATCCATCCCAGACCAAAAACAAGTCGTTGCTGCAGACGTTATCGTTATGCCGCGCTCTTGCTCCTGCTCCATCCAATCCATCGTTGCCGCACCATCGTGAACCTCACCAATCTTATGCGACACACCTGTATAAAATAAAACCCGCTCTGTTGTTGTCGTTTTACCGGCATCAATATGAGCCATTATGCCAATATTCCTATAACACTCTATTGGAGTAGAACGTGGCATTGTATATCCTAAAACTTTTTAAATAATATTTACCAGCGGAAATGCGAAAACGCCTTATTTGCTTCGGCCATACGATGCGTATCTTCACGTTTCTTATAAGCTGAACCTCTGTTTTCTACCGCATCCATAACCTCACCAGCCAATCGTGCTGCCATAGAGCGCTCACTACGCTTACGTGACGCGTCAATCATCCAGCGCATGGACAAACCCATTCTGCGCGACGGCCTGACTTCTACAGGCACTTGATAGGTAGCACCACCAACACGTCTAGATTTAACTTCAACCGCTGGCTGAACTTTTTCTAATGCTGAAATTAACGTTTCTACAGGTTCCGCATGCCCTTTAGCCACAAGAACATCAAGCGCTGTGTAGACAATGTTTTCTGCAATCGATTTTTTTCCATCGACCATAATCATATTCATAAACTTAGCTAACACCAAGTTACCGAACTTAGGATCTGGTAGGATTTCTCGTTTGACTGATGATTTTCTTCTTGACATAATTTAACTCAATTATCGCTGATGGTTAGTTTTTAGGACGTTTAGCACCGTATTTAGAGCGGCCTCTTCTTCTTGCTTCAACACCTGATGTATCCAAACTACCACGAACAACGTGATAACGAACACCTGGTAAATCTTTAACACGACCACCACGAATCAATACAACTGAGTGCTCTTGTAGATTATGACCCTCACCACCAATGTAGCTGGTCACTTCAGAGCCGTTAGTTAGGCGCACACGAGCCACTTTACGTAAAGCTGAGTTTGGTTTCTTAGGAGTGGTTGTATACACACGTGTACAAACACCTCTTCGTTGCGGACAAGCCTCTAAGGCAGGTACATTACTTTTCTCTAGCTTACGCTTTCTAGGTTTACGAACCAGCTGGTTTATAGTTGTCATAACTTATTTAGAGCTCCTAAAACTCGTACATTACAAACTAAATACAGCCTAAGCCATATTATTTCTGATGTTTTTTGTGATTTTATTTAATGGATTAATTTCTAATCCAGTTAAGAGCGGGAATTTTAGGCAGATATCCCCATGCTGTCAAGCAGAATGACTGCAAATATGATTATAAATAAAAAAGCCGGCCTTATTGTTTTGGCCGGCTTTTTTATTACCTAGTATTTATATATTTTACTATTAATCTTGTAAATTTAATGCTTGCTTCAAGGCTTCTTCTGCCTCGTCATGGGCTGTTGCCGTAGTCACTTCTTCAACTTGCTCCGAAACAAGCATAGCTGCTTTGTTTTTACGGCGCTCCAAATGGTGCGCTAAACCGCTGCCTGCCGGAATAAGTCGCCCAACAATTACGTTTTCTTTTAGACCTTGCAAATCATCTCTAGTACCCCTGACTGCAGCGTCAGTTAATACCCTAGTGGTCTCCTGGAAAGACGCTGCCGATACAAACGACTCTGTTGCTAGTGATGCCTTGGTAATACCCAATAACACATTGTCAGCAGTCGCTGGCATTTTGCCTTCAGCTTCAAGTGCCTCATTATCTTTAAGGAAACGTGTTTTCTCAACTTGCTCCCCTTTAATAAAGCTAGTATCACCCGCCGAAGTAATCTCTACTTTTCTAAGCATCTGCCTAATGATAACCTCAATATGCTTATCATTGATTTTAACACCCTGTAAGCGATATACATCCTGTATCTCATTGACTAAATAGCGCGCTAATTCAGGTACACCACGCAAACGTAAAATATCATGCGGCGTTAACTCACCTTCAGCAATTGTCTCACCCTGCTCTACGTGCTCACCTTCGAACACAGTGATGTGACGCCATTTAGGTATTAACAACTCTTTAGTCTCACCCTCTTTATCGGTAACCACTAATCGACGCTTACCTTTAGTTTCTTTACCAAACGATACAATACCAGTCATTTCAGCAAGAATCGCTGGGTCTTTGGTTTTTCGTGCTTCGAACAAATCCGCCACTCGTGGTAAACCACCGGTAATGTCACGTGTTTTACTAGATTCTTGCGGGATCCTAGCCAAAATATCGCCAGTTTCTACTTTAGTACCATCTGTTACGTTAACAACCGCGCCAGCTGGCATGACGTAATGGGCAACAATAGCCGTTCCAGGAACACAAATAGGCTCGCCCGCTTCATCCACCAACGTAATGGCGGGGCGTAAATCTTTACCACTTGATCCACGTTGTTTTGCCTCTGTTACAACTAAGGAGCTAAGCCCAGTAATCTCATCAGTTTGTTGCTGTACTGAAACGCCTTCAACAAAATCACTAAAGATTACTTTACCCGCCATTTCGGTAATAACTGGGTGAGTATGCGGATCCCAGGTTGCTAGCACAGAGCCTGCTTTTAGCAGCTCATCTTCTTTAGCATTGAGCTCTGAACCGTACGGTATTTTATAACGTTCTCTTTCACGGCCGTATTCATCCACTACACTGATTTCACCTGAACGTGAAATAACAATCAGCTTACCTGTTCGATTTTCGATGGTTTTTAACTTATCGTTAAACTTAAGCGTTCCTTCTGCTTTAATTTGGATATTGTTAATCGCAGCAGAACTTGAAGCAGCGCCACCAATATGGAATGTACGCATAGTTAACTGCGTACCTGGTTCACCAATTGATTGGGCAGCAACAACACCTACTGCCTCACCAAGGTTAACCAAGTGTCCACGAGCAAGATCTCGACCGTAGCACATTTTACAAATGCCCTTCCTATTTTCACAGGTAATAGCTGAGCGCACGATCACTTTGTCAACGCCATTTTGCTCAAGCTTATCCACCCATGATTCGTCAATTAGTGTATTACGCTCAACGACTATTTCGTTGCTCGATGCACTAATCACATCTTCAGCGATAACACGACCTAAAATTAGGTTGCCTAGTGGCTCAACCACTTCTCCACCCTCGATTAATGGCGTTACTTCTAGCCCTTGATGGGTATCACAGTCATCAGTAAGCACCACCATATCTTGTGCAACGTCAACCAAACGACGTGTTAAGTAACCCGCATTAGCTGTTTTAAGCGCAGTATCAGCCAAACCTTTACGAGCACCGTGAGTCGAAACGAAGTATTGTAAAACGTTTAGGCCTTCTCTAAAGTTGGCGGTAATAGGTGTTTCGATAATCGAACCATCGGGCTTCGCCATCAAACCACGCATACCTGCTAACTGCCTAATCTGCGCCGCTGAACCACGAGCACCTGAATCAGCCATCATATACACAGAGTTGAATGATTTTTCTTTGACTGTATCACCTTTAGCATCAATCACATCGTCTGTGCCTAGGTTTGCCATCATAGCGTTAGCTACCTGTTCGTTAGTATGCGACCAAATATCGATCACTTTATTGTAGCGCTCGCCATTGGTCACTAGGCCAGAAGCGTATTGATTTTCTACTTCTTTAACCTCTTTTTGTGCCGCTTTAATTAACTTATCTTTGCTGCTAGGTATCACCATGTCGTTAATGCCAAATGAGACACCCGACCTAGTTGCGTTTGAAAATCCTAAATACATCAATTGATCCGCAAAAATCACTGTTTCTTTATCACCTAACTGGCGATAAGACGCATCAATAAGTTGCATAATTGACTTTTTAGTCAAATCTTTATTAACCAAGTCGAAGCTTAGCAGCTTGGGAACGATGGCCCAGACTTGTGCGCGTCCAGTCGTTGTTTCAACCAAACGTCTACTAATCTCAACCTCACCTGCGTCGTTAAGATGGTGCTCTTCAATACGAATTTTAACTTTAGCGTGTATTTGAACAGCATCTGCTTGGATTGCTCGAGTAGCTTCATCCACATCACTAAACGCCATGCCCTCACCTTTAGCGTTTATTTTTTCTCGGGTCATATAATACAAACCTAACACAACGTCTTGCGAAGGAACAATCACTGGTTCACCGTTAGCGGGTGATAGAATATTATTCGTTGACATCATTAAACTACGTGCTTCAAGCTGCGCTTCAATACACAAAGGAACGTGCACCGCCATCTGATCGCCGTCAAAGTCAGCGTTAAAGGCAGAACATACTAAGGGATGCAATTGAATCGCCTTACCTTCAATAAGTATCGGTTCGAATGCTTGTATGCCTAATCTATGAAGCGTTGGCGCACGGTTAAGCATAATAGGATGCTCACGAATAACTTCCGCGAGAATATCCCAAACTTCTGGTCCTTCACGTTCAACTTGTTTTTTTGCAACCTTAATAGTGGTAGCTTCACCACGAAGTTGTAATTTACTGAATATAAATGGCTTAAACAGTTCGAGGGCCATTTTTTTAGGCAAACCACATTGGTGCAACTTTAATGTTGGTCCCACAACGATCACTGAACGACCCGAGTAATCAACACGTTTACCCAAAAGGTTCTGACGGAAACGACCTTGCTTGCCTTTAATCATATCGGCTAATGATTTAAGCGGGCGACGGTTGGTGCCCGTAATAGCACGGCCACGCCTACCATTATCTAACAAGGCATCCACAGACTCTTGCAACATACGCTTTTCGTTACGCACAATAATCTCTGGCGCACTAAGGTCTAACAAGCGATGCAAACGGTTATTTCTATTGATAACTCGGCGATACAGATCATTTAAGTCGGATGTTGCAAAACGTCCGCCATCTAATGGAACGAGCGGCCTTAATTCAGGCGGCAAAACGGGTAGCACTTTAAGAATCATCCATTCGGGTTTATTCTTTGATGCCACTAACGCTTCTAGTACTTTTAAGCGTTTAGAGATTTTCTTTATCTTAGTTTCTGACTTCGTGTTATTAATATCTTCACGAGAGGTTTCCATCTCTGCTTGTAGATCAAGCGATTTAAGCAAACCGTCAATCGCTTCAGCGCCCATCAAGGCGGTGAACTCGTCACCGTGCTCTTCAAGCGCTTCGAGATATTCTTCTTCCGTTAATAACGTGCCCGCCTCTAACGTAGTGAGGCCTGGATCGATAATGACGAATGACTCGAAATATAGTACCCGCTCAATGTCACGCAGTGTCATATCTAATAACAATGCAATCCGTGACGGCAGTGATTTAAGAAACCAAATATGTGCGACTGGACTGGCCAAATCAATATGTCCCATACGTTCACGACGAACTTTAGACAAAGTAACTTCAACACCACATTTTTCGCAGATAACACCACGATGCTTTAAACGCTTATATTTGCCACATAAGCATTCATAATCGCTCACTGGGCCAAATATTTTGGCACAAAACAAACCATCTCTTTCTGGTTTAAACGTACGATAATTAATCGTTTCAGGTTTCTTAACTTCGCCATATGACCACGATCTGATCATGTCAGGTGAGGCAAGACCAATGCGAATGGCATCAAACTCTTCAGTTTGGTTTTGTTGCTTTAAAAAATTGAGTAGATCTTTCAAGACCGTATCTCCTTGTTATCTGTTTTAGTTCAAGTTATATGGAATGGAGCAAGATTTAATCTTGTTCCAACTCTATATTGATACCTAATGCTCTAATCTCTTTAACCAATACGTTAAATGATTCAGGCATTCCCGGATCCATCGTATGATTACCGTCGACAATGTTTTTATACATTCTAGTACGTCCCGATACATCATCTGATTTGACCGTTAGCATTTCCTGCAGCGTATATGCCGCACCATATGCTTCTAATGCCCAAACCTCCATTTCACCAAAACGCTGACCACCGAATTGTGCTTTACCACCAAGCGGTTGCTGGGTTACCAAACTGTATGGTCCGGTAGAACGAGCATGCATTTTATCATCCACCAAATGGTTCAATTTAAGCATGTACATATAACCGACTGTCGTTTCGCGATCAAAAGCCTGACCGGTGCGTCCATCATACAATTGAACCTGACCAGTATCAGAACGACCACCTAAGCGTAGCATTTGTTTGACTTCGTCTTCACTGGCACCATCAAATACTGGTGTCGCCATCGGCACACCCGCTTTAAGATTTTCTGCCAACTCTAAGATTTCGTCATCTGAAAATGAATCCAAGTCTTCTTTACGTCCACTGGTGTTATAAATTTTATCTAAGAATTTACGTAATTTTTCTACTTTAGCTTTTGCTTCGAGCATCTTACCAATTTCGATACCCAAGCCTTTAGCGGCCCAACCTAAGTGAGTCTCTAACACCTGACCTACGTTCATACGTGACGGAACACCAAGGGGGTTTAGCACCACATCTACGGGAGTACCGTCTTCCATGTAAGGCATATCCTCTTCAGGGACGATCATAGAAATCACACCTTTATTACCGTGACGACCGGCCATTTTATCACCTGGTTGAATACGTCGTTTAACGGCCAGATACACTTTAACCATTTTTAAAACGCCTGGCTGCAAATCATCGCCCATGGTTATTTTCTTACGCTTTTCCTCAAACAATTCATTGAAATCAATACGTTGCTGCTCAACCTGCTCAGCTACCGTTTCAAGCTGTACGTTTAAAGCTTCATCTTTTAACTTAATTTTTAACCATTCTTGGTGACTAATACTCGTTAAGTAATCCTTAGTTATAACCGAACCCTTCTTGAGTTTATTAGGACCAGAAATCGCTTCTTTATCTAGAATCAATCGCTCTACACGAAGATAAATATCCCCCTCAACGATGCGTAATTGATCATCTAAGTCTTTTTTTACTCTGGCGAGTTCAACTTCTTCAATTTCAAGCGCGCGATGGTCTTTTTCAACACCATCACGAGTAAACACTTTTACATCAATAACGGTACCCTGCATGCTAGATGGAACGCGTAGCGAAGTATCTTTAACGTCAGAGGCCTTCTCACCAAAGATAGCCCTAAGTAGCTTTTCTTCTGCCGTTAATTGGCTTTCGCCTTTAGGTGTTACCTTGCCAACTAGAATGTCGCCACCTTTTACTTCTGCACCAATATAGACGATACCTGACTCATCTAATTTTGACAGCGCACCTTCGCCTACATTTGGAATATCCGCTGTAATCTCTTCAGAACCCAATTTGGTATCACGCGCAACACAGACTTTTTCTTCAATATGGATGGTGGTTAAACGGTCTTCTTTAACGACTTTTTCAGAAATCAATATCGAATCTTCAAAGTTATAACCATTCCAAGGCATAAAGGCCACGAGCATATTTTGCCCCAACGCCAACTCACCTAAATCGGTAGAAGGACCATCGGCTAACACATCGCCCTTAACTACTGCATCACCTGGTTTAACCAGCGGACGTTGATTAATACAGGTGTTCTGATTAGAACGTGTATATTTCGTTAAGTTGTATATATCAACACCCGACTCACCGGTCTCAGTTTCGTCATCATTAACGCGCACAATAATTCTAGCTGCGTCTACATTATCGATCACACCACCACGGCTAGCAATAATAGTAACGCCTGAGTCAATAGCGACTGCTCGCTCCATACCTGTACCAACTAAAGGCTTATCAGCTTTTAACGTAGGCACTGCCTGACGCTGCATGTTTGAACCCATTAATGCACGGTTGGCATCATCATGTTCTAAGAAAGGAATAATAGACGCCGCAACCGATACAATTTGCTTTGGCGATACGTCCATATAGTCGATCTTATCAGCAGTAGTGATAGTAAACTCTTCAGCGTGGCGACAAGTAACCATGTCATCCACTAAACGGCGCTCACCATCCAATGCCGCATTTGCTTGCGCTATATAAAAACGTCCTTCTTCAATCGCTGATAAGAAATCTACTTGATCCGTACATTGGCCGTTAACAACCTTTCTGTATGGCGTTTCCAAAAATCCATACTCATTGGTTCTAGCGTAAACAGCTAATGAATTGATCAAACCAATATTCGGCCCCTCTGGTGTTTCAATGGGACATACACGACCATAATGGGTCGCGTGAACGTCACGCACTTCAAATCCCGCCCTTTCTCTGGCTAAACCACCGGGGCCTAAGGCAGACACACGACGTTTATGAGTAATTTCTGATAACGGGTTGTTTTGATCCATAAATTGAGACAATTGACTCGAACCAAAAAATTCTTTAATTGCCGCAGCGACAGGTTTCGCGTTGATGATTTCTTGTGGCATCAAGCCTTCAGAGTCAGCAATTGACAAACGCTCTTTAACTGCACGTTCAACACGAACAAGACCAACTCTAAATTGGTTTTCAACCATTTCGCCAACAGAACGAATACGTCTGTTACCTAAATGATCAATATCGTCCACCGAACCATTGCCATTACGTATATTGATCAATTCCTTAAGGACGTCAATAACATCATCCTTACTTAATACGCCTGGGCCTGTTATTTGTTCACGGCCTAGTCTTAAATTAAATTTCATACGCCCTACGGTAGATAGGTCATAGCGATCCAGCGTAAAAAATAAGTTTTGAAACAGCTTTAAAGCTGATTCTTTAGTTGGTGGCTCACCTGGGCGCATCATGCGGTAAATTTCCACCAGCGCGTCCAATTGATCCATCGTTGAATCAATGCCTAAAGTGTTTGAAATAAACGGACCTTTGTCTAAATCATTAACAAACAATGTTTCTATTTTAGTTACACCACTACTAATGATGTCATCGAGATTATCTTCTGTTATCTCGACATTTAAATCAGCAATTATTTCGCCTGTTTCTTGATCAATAACACTTGAAGCCAAAATTTTCCCGATCAAGTATTCGTTCGGTACATCAATTTGTTTTACATCGGCCTTATTAAGGTCACGTATGTGCTTAGCTGTTACTCGCCTACCTTCCTCAATCACCACTTTGTTTTTAACTTTAATATCAAAGTTAACGATTTCGCCGCGCAATCGATCAGGGATGAGATCCATCGTCAAATTAGATTTCTTCAGCGTAAATACATTCTTTTCAAAGAACATATCTATTATTTGTTCATTATTAAACTCTAGCGCCTTAAGCAACACAGTCGCAGGGAGTTTTCTTCTACGGTCAATCCGTACGTATACAATATCTTTGTGGTCAAACTCAAAATCCAACCAAGAACCACGGTACGGTATAACACGTGCAGAGAAGAGCAATTTACCAGATGAATGCGTCTTACCCTTGTCGTGATCAAAGAAGACGCCCGGTGAACGGTGTAATTGAGACACAATAACACGCTCAGTACCGTTAATAACAAAGGTACCATTCCCTGTCATTAAAGGTAACTCACCCATATAAACTTCTTGTTCACGAATGTCTTTGACTCGTTTAGATCCCGCAGGGGATTCTTTGTCATAAATGACCAATCTAACTTGCACGCGCAATGGTGATGCAAAAGTAGCACCACGAGATTGACATTCTTTTACATCAAATTTGGGTTTACCAAGACGGTAACTCACATACTCGAGGACCGCATAACCAGTATGGCTTACGATAGGAAATACACTCCCGAGTGCTGCGTGAAGTCCTACAGCATCAAGATCTTCGGTTTGAGCCACATCGGATTGAAGAAAACGTTTGTATGAACTTATTTGTGTTTCAAGTAAATAAGGTGTTTGCATAACACCTTCTTGACTACCAAATGTTTTACGAATACGTTTTTTCTCAGTAAATGAGTACGCCATTTTTTAACCCTTATTTTTACGTTACATCCAATCTGATTTGAATAAGCAGAATGAATTTTAATGTCCTACAACGGGAAATAG
>JAGPUW010000027.1 GCA_018069465.1 Gammaproteobacteria bacterium
TATCGATAAGAACATACCCCCGCTGCTCACTCGCTTGAATATTACCGGCGAAAACTGGCTCACTCTAAGCACCCAATTTGAGGGGCGTTTCGCGCGCGTGATCGGTACCCTGCAACATCTAAAACAGGCCTGTGCAGCCCTTCACTATCGGCGAACGCCGGGCATCGCCAACTGTAAGCTGTTGTTTGAAGGCGCTTAATCACGCCTATCCAAACCCAGTAAAAATAAATCTCTCTCTATGACACCAATGTAGGCTCCCTACTTTACCTTGCGTTATTAGGTATCCCCAGCCAGGGCTATCAAGAGCAAGCCCTTGGTATATTCATTCTCCTCCAGAACTTTTAATCGACCAATATTACTAATGATGTTGGCCAAGGATTGAGAAGGGTGTCTCTCATCTGGTGACACCTGCTAATTAGATGTTAACCTAAGGATTCAAAGTGCCCACTTTCGTTGGCAAGAGCACTGCCTAGAGGATTATAGTGATTTCAAAATTACCCCGCTGGGTAGAATACGGTTCATTTGTTCTTGCACTGGTTGCAGGGCTTGTTAATTCCATTGGGTTATTGGGCTTTCAACACCAATCAGTTTCACATTTATCGGGTACAGCGACACTGCTTGGAACAGGAATTATAAATTCAAATTTTTCCAATGTTCTTCATTTCGCTCTAATTCTCCTTAGCTTCCTAGCAGGCTCTGCCATATCGGGTTATTTTTTACGTAGCGGCTCATTAAAATTGGGGCGCAACTACAGTGGGCTTCTTTCCTTAGAGGCAATATTTCTTTTTTGCTCTATCTATTTCCTAGAAAAAGACTCCGTAAACGGCCATTATTTGGCTTCAGCTGCTTGTGGCTTACAGAATGCACTAGCAACCACCTACAGTGGTGCCGTTATTCGAACAACACATGTAACCGGCATATTTACTGACCTTGGCATTATGCTAGGTTCAAAATTGAGAGGCGAACAATTTGATAAAAGAAAATTTTTATTGTTTCTATTAATAATTACGGGGTTCATTTTTGGTGCTGGATTCGGGGCATATTTTTTCAGTATTCTTAGATTTAACGCCCTATTTATTCCTTCAGGTATCTGTTTATTGTTGGCCTTGTCTTATTCATTTTACAATGCAAAAGTCAGCAGCTAGCAGTTGCTCAAGTATCGTTACGACCAAGCAGTAAGAACACCCAGTCTGATTACCCCCAGACGCACTTCCTTGAGCAACAGAATGCTCGAATTATTCACACAAGCAAGAGCAGCATGTATATTACCGTCGATCTCAGCTCAGGCGAAACCACCAGTGAACAGCTGACTAAAGCTGTGATTGCATTATGGTTTTGTCGCCGTCGATGAAAACAGGCTTGCGTTCAGGTGCCCTGCTAGATGCCCTACAGTGAAGAAGACCTGCGTCTGGAGAAACACGCCATCACCATCAAAAAATTGCGACAGAGCAAGAAACGCAAGCTGGATTTAATTATGGGCTAGTGTTTTTAGGGGAAACCTAATAAGCGCTTAATAATGATCCACTCTATTATCAGGCCCATCCTTTGGGTAGTAGGCTTTATCTTCTTCTCCAGCCTCTTCCTGGAAATCAACCGGCCATCTGTTCCAGAAACTTTTCGCGGCGGGTTTTCCATTTTTTGTTATTGTATTGAGCCTCAGAGAAGATCAATTAATCCCTATGCTTGTCTCTTCAACAGGGTTTCCTTATTCTACTTAAATAGGGGACTTATTCAGATATACCCTGGCAATGAATCATATCTCCAATCTCGATGGCGAATAGAAAATAACCGAGGAGCGAAATTAGTGAACAGGAAAATAGCTATTTTTATTGCGCTTATCGTAGTTGCCGGTCTGGGTAGTGGCTATTGGTGGAACTTGGCCCACAGAGCATCAACGCCAACGAACTCGTTGGTGCTTTACGGCAACGTTGATATTCGCGAAGTTCGGCTGGCCTTCAATGGCAGTGAACACGTTAGCGAAATACTGGTCGATGAAGGTGATTTAGTACAGGCTGGTCAGCTGCTGGCACGCCTGCATACCGAGCGCTTGCAGGCGGCATGGGATCGCGTCAACGCCGAGGCGGCAGCGGCTCAGGCTGAAGCTCATGCGGCGCTCTTGAGTTTTCAGCGAGCGCGTACTATGGCTGATCGCAAGCTGGCCTCCCGCGAGCAGGCGGATGAACTTGAGGGTACAAGTCTTGCCGCCGCTGCGCAGGTCGCTGCCGCGAAAGCCGCGTTGGTAGAGGCCGACGAGGCGCTGAAAGATGCAGGGCTATTCGCACCGGCATCGGGTGTTATTCGTGATCGCATTCTCGAACCCGGCGACTTTGCCACGCCACAAACACCTGTGTTGACCCTGGCGCTGATGAATCCCGTCTGGGTGCGAACTTACCTGCCCGAAAGTTATTTGGGCAAAGTAAAACCTGGTGCTGCAGCCAGTATCAGTAGCGATAGCTTTCCCGGGAAATCCTACCCGGGCTGGGTCGGCTATATTTCACCCACCGCCGAGTTCACACCCAAAAACGTTGAAACGCCAGAGCTGCGCACCCGCCTGGTTTATCAGGTGCGGGTCTATGCCTGTAATCCGCAGCGGGAATTGCGTCTGGGTATGCCCGCCACGGTGGCGATTGATCTTACGTTAGCGGACCTCAAAGCGGATTCAGCGAACGCTGCGCAAAAAACGTGTGGCGGCACAGGCCCCAACCCTGGGGCAAAACCCGCAACAGAGAAAAAATAAAGTGAGCACACCGGCGCTCTTTTTCGATGGCGTCAGCAAGAGTTTTAACTCGGGTAAAACCTCGGTTACTGCGTTGGATGGCGTCACCATTAGCGCCCTGCCCGGCAAAGTCACGGGGCTGATCGGCCCCGATGGTGCAGGCAAAACCACCTTGATGCGCCTGGCCGTGGGCCTGCTACTACCTGACAATGGCAATATCCAGGCGCTCGGTATTGATGTGCTCGAAGCGCCTTTGCAGGTGCAATCATCGGTCGGCTATATGCCCCAACGTTTTGGCCTCTACGAAGATTTAAGCGTGCAGGAAAACCTCGATCTGTACGCTGATCTGCAAGGTGTAGGGCACGAACAACGCCAGGCGCGTTACGAAGAGTTGTTGCAGATGACAGCACTGGGGCCGTTTACCGATCGGCTCGCCGGACGCCTCTCTGGCGGTATGAAACAGAAACTGGGCCTGGCCTGCACCCTCATAAAGATCCCACGTTTGTTGCTACTGGATGAACCGACCGTGGGTGTCGACCCGATCTCGCGACGGGAGCTATGGGCCATTATCGACCGGCTGGTCAAACAGGAACAACTCAGTGTGCTAGTCAGCACCGCTTACCTGAATGAAGCCGAGCGCTGTGATGAGGTGGTTTTGCTCAACGAAGGCCGCCGTTTGGGTCAAGGTAGCCCTAAGAGTTACAGCGAACCGATGCGCGGGCGCACCTTCCACCTCAGTTCAACAAGGCTGGATAAGCGCAGACTACAAACTCAGCTAAGTGCGATACCGGGCATTATTGACGCGGTGATTGATGGCGAAAAAGTACGCGTCGTCACTCGTAAGGCGCAACTGCCGGATATTAGTGACCTTGTTGCCGATGGCGACACAGCGATTAACGGGCCTTCAAAACTTGATGATCTGCAAATAGAGCCCGTTGAGCCGAGCTTTGAAGATGCCTTCATCGCCACACTAAAAGTCGATACCCCTTCGGTGGCAGACTGGTTTGCCCCCCGTGATGGTGCAGCCCTAGAGGCCGGGCCAATCATCGAGGTGGTAAACGCCCAGCGACGTTTTGGCGATTTTTATGCGGTCAGGGATATCAGCTTTAAGGTTAAACAGGGTGAGATTTTCGGCCTGCTGGGGGCCAATGGTGCTGGTAAATCGACCATGTTTAGAATGCTCTGCGGGCTGCTACCAGCCTCTGCCGGACAATTAACCGTGGCCGGGCACGACCTGCGCCGCGCCGCCGCAGATGCCCGCAGCCGCCTGGGTTACATGGCGCAGCGTTTTTCCCTTTATGTCGATCTCTCCGTGGCGCAGAACCTGAATTTTTTCGCCAGCGCCTACGGCCTGGGTCGAAAGCAACGCAAGCAGCGCATCGAATGGGCCATGGCCGCGTTCGAGCTGACGGCCTACGCCGCTACCAACAGTGGCGATCTGCCCCTGGGTTACAAACAGCGCCTGGCGATGGCGGCGGCCCTGTTGCACGAACCCGATATCCTCTTTCTTGACGAACCGACCTCGGGGGTCGACCCTCTGGCCCGGCGTGAATTCTGGCAACGCATCAACGGCCTGGCAGCATCCGGCGTGACCATATTGGTGACCACCCACTTTATGGATGAGGCCAACTACTGCGACCGGCTGGTAATTATGGCCGAAGGTGAGGTGCTGGCCGAGGGCACACCAACACAGATGAAAGCGGGCTTTCGCAGTGCCGCTTTGCCATCGCCGACCATGGAAGACGCCTTTATCGGCCTGATCGAAAATCGTCAAAAGAATAAGCCAGGGGTGGCAGCGTGAGCACGACAACCCGGATGCGCCTGCGCGGACTGATTCGCAAGGAAAGCCTGCAAATCCTCCGTGACCCATCGAGCATTGCCATTGCCTTTGTACTGCCGGTGGTGCTGTTGCTGCTGTTTGGTTACGGTGTTTCCCTCGACGCCAAGCATGTACCGGTAGCGCTGGTGGTGGAACAGCCCGATGCCAACACCGCGAGTTTTACCGGTGCTTTCGCTCAATCCCGCTATTTTGCACCGCTGTCGTACAACAACATTCAGCAAGCCGAGCAGGCCCTAATAGCGCATCAGGTCTCGGCCATTGTCTGGCTGCGCAATGACTTTAGTGACCGCTTACTGGCCGGTGGCGAGGCACCGATCGGCGTTTTTATGAATGGTGTCGATGCCAATCAAGCGCGTATCAGCGAGGGCTATATTCAGGGCGTGTGGCAGTTGTGGCTGGCGTCTTATGCCCGCGAGCAAGGGCGTGACCTAGCGGTGCCGGTGGTGGTAGAGCCGCGTATCTGGTTTAACGCGGCGGTGCGCAGCCGTGATTTTCTGGTGCCCGGTTTAATCGCTTTAATTATGACGCTGACCGGCGCCATGCTCACGTCAATGGTGGTGGCCCGGGAATGGGAGCGCGGCACCATGGAGGCGCTGATGGTCACACCGATCCGTATCTGGGAGATTCTGGTCGGCAAGCTGCTGCCCTATTTTGCCCTCGGCATGGGTGGCATGTTACTCAGCGTGGCAATGGCGGTGTGGTTATTTGGTGTGCCCCTGCGCGGTTCCTTCTGGGCGCTGAGCGGCGCTTCTGCACTGTTTATGCTGGTCTCGTTAGGCATGGGCTTATTGATTTCTACCGTGGCCCGCAGTCAGTTTGTCGCCGGACAGATTGCCCTGGTGGCCACTTTTCTGCCCGCCTTTATTTTGTCGGGATTTATTTTTCAAATTAGTTCGATGCCCGCCCCCATTCAGTTTATTACCCACATTATTCCCGCCCGTTATTATGTCGCGATTCTGCAAACCCTGTTTATGGCGGGCAATATCTGGCCGGTGGTTTTGGCCAACTGTGGTGCCCTGCTAGTGATGATGGTGATCTTTTTGGGGCTTGCGCGACGCAAGTCAAGGAAGCGGCTGGATTGAAAGCTGCATTGACACCTAGATTGAATGCCTCACTGCGACGCATCGTGGCGCTGGCTATCAAAGAGCTGCTCGCCATCCTCAAAGATCGCAAGAGCCGCATCGTGTTGATCGGGCCACCGCTGCTGCAATTAATTATCTTTGGCTACGCAGCGACCTTTGATCTGAACGATATTCCGGTGGCGGTTTATAACGAAGACCCGAGCGCGGCATCCCGCGAGCTGGTGGCGCGAGTTAGCGGATCGCCCCACTTCCACCTGCAGGCTAATATCGAACACGACGCTCAGATTGCGCCGCTGATCGATAACAAAAAGGCCTTGATGGTTCTTCACCTCGGGCCGAATTTCAGTGCCGACCTCGCGCACGGTGGTAGCAGCAAGGCGCAGGTGATTATCGATGGCCGCAACTCCAACACCGCCTTGCTGGTGCTGGGTTATCTGCGCAATATCATCACCGACTACAACATCGACTGGGCGCAGCGCCATGGTCGGGCTAAGCCGCTGGCGACTCTCCAGGTGCGACCCTGGTTTAATAGTAATTTGGTCTCCCGCTGGTTTGTAGTGCCGGGCATTATTGGCCTCTTAACCCTGGTGATAACCACCATCGTTACCGCGCTCTCGGTAGCGCGGGAGCGTGAAGCAGGCACCTTTGACCAACTGCTGGTCACGCCGATGCGGCCCTTTGAAATTCTTATCGGCAAAGCTTTTCCGGGTATATTGATTGGTATTCTGGAAGGCTCGTTTATTTTGCTGATGGCCGTTTACTGGTTCGAGGTGCCCCTGCGCGGTAGCCTGGGCGCGCTTTATGTCGGCATGTTTTTGTTTGTGATGGCGGCGGTGGGCATCGGCCTGATGATCTCATCGCTGGCTGTCACCCAGCAGCAAGGTATGCTCGGCGCCTTCCTGTTTATTGTGCCGGCGGTCATCCTTTCCGGTTTTGCTACGCCCATCAGCAACATGCCGGAAGTGATTCAATACTTAACCTATATTGATCCCCTGCGTTATTTCCTGGTGATTATTCGCGGGGTATTTCTTGAGGGTGATTCTTACGCCATTCTGCTTAACTACTACTGGCCGATGGCGCTGATTGCTTTGGTGACTCTGGCGATGGCCGGCTGGCTGTTTCGGCGGCGGATGAATTAGTTTGTGTTATTAAACCTCCTTAATCCACGCCCTAAAGTCGCTATGTTGAGTAAAAGTCAGGCCTAATTTCTCTCTTGCTGAGCGCTTGTTAGAGCTACCCGCAGCCGAACTTAAATAACGAGCTTAAATAAGGACACCCACTCTAATATCACTGGCCATGTTGATCAATATGTCTTCATAAACCACCTTTTGCAAAGTAGATTTAGATGAGTGTCCTGTTTTTTCCCTGCATAATGAACGTAGACAAACTGCTGTAAAACACATCAATAAAAAGGCGGAGTAATGAGCGAGCATCAGGGGCATCCCCACAGACTAAAGCCGGGCGCCAGTATTGATTTGAACAAATTGGGCGGCTCATCCCACCGTGGTTTTAAACACGCTGACAGGTCAGGGAGCAGACCGAATACGACACCTCCCGCCTGCGTGAATTGCACTTACTACTTGAATTCGTGGCTTTATCTGAGGGTTATTAATGAGCACCTTACAAACCAAAACGGATAGTTACTGTGCCCAAACTATCGATGCAACCGTTCAAGCCCTGCACACGGATGCAGCACAGGGTTTAAATGAAGCCGAAGTCACTACGCGGCAGGAACAATACGGTTACAACGAAATTGAGGAAAAGGAAGAGTCGCTCTGGCATCGGGTTTTCCGGCGTTTCTGGGGGCCGATTCCATGGATGATCGAGATCGCCGCGCTACTGTCTGCCATTGTGCAGAAGTGGGAGGACTTCGCCATCATCCTGCTCATGTTACTGGTCAATGCCTTTCTGGATTTTTTCCAGGAACATCGCGCCCTCAATGCGCTCAAGGCGCTCAAACAAGGCCTGCCGAATGAAGTCATCGTATTGCGCGGTGGCGAATTTAAAACCATTCCAGCGCGAGAGCTGGTGCCAGGCGATGTCGTTAAACTCAAAATCGGCGACGTTGTGCCTGCCGATGTGCAGCTGCTGAAAGGCGATTACCTATTGATCGACCAAGCCGCGATGACCGGTGAGTCGCTGCCGGTGAGCAAAAAAATCAACGAAGTGGCCTACGCCAATACCATTGTCAAACAGGGCGAAATGCTGGCGGTGGTGGTCAATACCGGCATGCACACTAACTTTTCCAATGTGGTGTCGTTGGTGGCCAGCGCCAGTTTGAAAGAGCGCAGCCATTTTCAGAAAATGGTGATGCAGATCGGCAATTTCCTTATTTTGATCACGCTGGCGCTAGTGCTGCTGATCGTGATGGTCTCCTTGTTTCGCCACGAACCCTTCCTCGAAATCGCTCGGTTTGCTCTGGTCTTAACTGTTGCCGCCATTCCTGTGGCCCTGCCGGCGGTGTTGTCGGTAACCATGGCAGTAGGCGCTGTCAATCTTGCTCGCCGCCAGGCAATTGTGTCGCGGCTGACGGCGATTGAAGAGCTTGCCGGGGTCGATATTTTTTGTTCCGACAAAACCGGCACCCTGACTAAGAACGAAATGAAAGTAGCCGAGCCAGTGGTACTGGATGGTTACAGCGAGCGCGATCTGTTTTTGTTTGCGGCGCTGGCATCCCAGTTGGAAAACAATGATCCCATTGAACTGCCCATTTTTCATTATATTGACGAGCAATTTGCAGATCTGGACTGGCGCGCTTACCAGCAAATCCAGTTCACCCCTTTTGACCCAGTGCGCAAACGTACCGAGGCGCGGGTCGAAAAAGATGGCGAGCAATTTGTGGTGCTCAAGGGTGCAGCCCAGGTTTTACTGGAGCTGGCACAGTTGTCTGAGGATGACACAAAAAATATTCAAATCATGGTCGATTTACTGGCCAGCAAGGGCTATCGCACCCTGGCGGTGGGTCGTCAACTGGATGGCGCAGCACTCGATTTGATCGGCTTGATTCCACTTTACGACCCACCCCGAGAAGACTCCCAGCAAGTGATCGCGGAGATGCGCAACTACGGTGTGGCGGTGAAGATGGTCACCGGGGACAATCTGGCCATTGCTAAAGAAGTGGGCCGCCTGTTGAACCTGGATCAGAGCGCCATCCGTTCGGCGCAATTGTCAGGGGCAGCGAGTAACGAACTGCTGGTGCTGGTCGAGACACTTACCGCCGTCATCTATCAGCGACTTAAAGGCGATGTGCCGCAAAAAGAGGCAAAGCGTTTCGCTACCGAGGTGATGGATGAGGTGGGCAGAACCTACGATACCCGTCTGCTTGAGCGTGAATTTATCCATAGCCACGAGTCGGCCATTATCGAGATGATCGAAGAGGTGGAGATCTTCGCCGAGGTGGTGCCGGAAGATAAGTATCGGATTGTCGATACACTGCAAAAAGGCGGTCATATTGTCGCCATGACAGGCGATGGGGTGAATGACGCCCCGGCGCTGAAAAAAGCGGACTGTGGTTTTGCCGTGTCCAATGCCACCGATGCAGCTCGTGCAGCCGCCGATGTGATTCTTACCGCACCCGGCCTGTCGGTGATCAACGAAGCGGTGCGCCAGGCGCGTATCACCTTTGCACGGATGAAGAGCTATGCAACCTTTCGCATCGCCGAGACCATCCGCATCATCCTGTTTATGACCTTGTCGATTATCGTTTTCGATTTTTATCCGATTACTGCGTTAATGATTATCCTCTTGGCGCTGCTCAATGATATTCCGATTCTCGCCATCGCCTACGACAACACCAAAGTTCACCAAACACCCGTGCGCTGGAATATGCGCGAGCTGTTGAGCGTTTCTAGCATATTGGGGATTTCCGGGGTCGTTTCGTCCTTCCTGCTATTTTTTATTCTGCAAGAGCAAGGCGTTTCTGAAGATATTATTCGCAGCTTAATTTTTCTTAAACTGATCGTCGCCGGTCACAGCACGCTCTATGTGACCCGCGCTGAAGGCTGGTTTTGGGAGCGCCCCTGGCCCTCACCGCTGTTATTTGGCGCCACCTTTGGCACCGAAATTGTCGGTACATTGTTTGCTGTTTACGGTTTCATGATTACCCCCATCGGTTGGGAGTCGGCTTTGTGGATATGGCTCTACGCTCTAGTGTGGTTTTTTATTAACGATGCAGTAAAAGTATTGACCTACCGCGTATTGCGGCGGGAAGGTGTGTTCGCATAAAGCAGTAAATTGTAAACATAAATTTCATCGGGCTGATCGTGCTGTTACCGACTTCTGCCAACTGTTTCCAGGTGCACGCTGTTGTGTACAGACCAGGCCAACACATAAAAAGGATTCTTTATGTCTACTCAGAAAAGAGAAATTACCCTGCGCTTTCTCTCGCAACCCACGGATGCTAACTTTTCTGGCAAGGTCCACGGTGGCACGGCGATGAAGTGGCTGGATGAAGCCGGATATGCCTGCGCAAGCGGCTGGAGTGGCAGGTATTGTGTGACGGCCTTTGTCGGCAATATCAATTTCCGCCAGCCCATTTCGGTGGGCCATTTGATTGAACTAAATGCTCGAATTATTCACACCGGCAAGAGCAGCATGTACATTACCGTCGATCTCAGCTCGGGTGAAACCACCAGTGAGCAGCTGACTAAAGCCATGCATTGCATTATGGTTTTTGTCGCGATCGATGAAAACAGGGCTTCCGTTCAGGTGCCCTGCTGGGTGCCCTCCAGCGAAGAAGACCTGCGTTTGGAGAAGTACGCCCTCACCATCAAAGAATTGCGAGAGAGCAAGAAACACGAACTGGATTTAATTATGGGCTAGTGTTTTTAGGCCGAAAGTACTTGAGACAAAAATGCTGGGGACTAAAATCCGCAAAACCACCTTGTTATCAACACGAAACCTTAGGCATTAATGCGACAGCCCTACTAGCAGGGCTTATTCCTTAGGGTTTTGGCAAAAAACTTTTTTCTGAAGAACACAGCAAACAACATCAATGACAGCACTGAGGGAGCTGGCACATGCCCCGCTTTCTCTATCCGCACAGAATAGGCGCCACTATTATCACTAAAATCGCCATCATTCGTCGCCATAAACAAGTAAAGCGGTGAAGCGAAGTCGGGGACAACAACATCCAGTAAAGCACCAATCACGAATGCCGGATTAAAGCTGATTAAATCAATGGGGCTGATTGCTGCCTCACTACTACTCCACACACCAATCAATGCATAAACGGGCAGCCCCCTGTAGTCGCCACCCATGTAATCTGGCCCGGTGCAATTTGAACCATTATCGACAACACAGCCTGTGGCCGTAATATGCAGTTGATCGCCAGAAGAGAAGCCGTAAGACACACTACCGACTTCAAAAGCACGGGCCAGGCTTCCTGCACCGGTACGAGCCACAGCACCATACTCACCACTAGTGCTCGTGTTGTAAGGGTGGCCCCAAGCTGAGGCGTACAAGCTGTTGCCACCGTCAACAGTATCGACACCAATTAAAGATGCATCCGCCGCCTGGCTAAACACGGCAACGCTGGCCATAACGATTAATAAATATTTATTCACTTTCACCTCAAATATCTGCATCGCCGTTTTAGCGGCGGCCTAATTTGTGCGCGATAGTATAGATTTGGGAACTTATTAACATTTTGTCGCGATGAGCTGCGGGATTTGAAGGATCAATGGTTACTGCTGGTCATACCAGATTTACTGTCTGGCGGCATACAAGCGGGGAAACCTTCTCCCCAGCATCCTTATGTCAAAGGGCCAGCCAGCTTGATTGTTTGACCCCACGACAAAAGTGGGATGCGTTTATAATGGATGTCCTAATTAGACTGAAAACGGCAGGACTTGTCGAATACAGCCGCTCGATGGATGAGGCGATTGAAAGCGTATTATGAAGGTATACCCTCTTGATGGAAGTGCTTAGCAATGGCATGGCTTGAACGTCAGCGTATTCGTTATACGCTGCGCCATCATGCTATTCCCGAGACCGTTTGGTCAGAGTTAATGTGCAACGCTGATGTGTTCGAGCGCCTTAGCGCCGTTGAGAGGGAGCATCTGCGAGAGTTAAGTACCTTATTTCTACACCGTAAAACCCTTAGTGGCGTGCAGGGTTTCAATGTGTCGACAGCAATGGCGGTGGCCATTGCTGCTCAAGCCTGCCTGCTGATATTAAAACTCGGACTGGAATATTACGATGGCTGGCTGGAAGTGCTGGTTTACCCCGGTGCCTTTCGGGTGGAGAGGGACGTTACCGATGCCACGGGTGTAGTCTCGCATGAGGCGCGTGCATTGAGCGGTGAGTCCTGGTCACGGGGGCCAGTGATCCTTTCCTGGGATGATATTGCTGCAGAACTGGCGGCACCTCATCCCGGTCACAATGTTGTACTGCATGAATTTGCCCATAAGCTGGATATGCTGAACGGCAGCGCCAACGGCATGCCACCACTGCACCGGGATATGGTGCGAACGCAGTGGACCCGTCATTTTAGCCAGGCTTTTGATCAACTACGGCATCGGCTCGCGCATCATCATCGTCCGGGTATTGATGCCTATGGCGCGACTAATCCCGCAGAATTTTTTGCTGTGGCGAGTGAATACTTCTTTACCGACCCGCAAACACTGAAGCATGTATCGCCTGCAATCTATGAGCAGCTGACTCTGTTTTATCGTCAACATCCGGCAAGCCCTTAGCCGTTTTGGGGTTTGCGGTTTGGGTGAAGCTCAGGTCTTTCGACATCACATAATTACTCCAGTATTTCACCCACAAAATGCAAACGCTGCTCTTGCCTGATGCCTTTAGTCCAAAGGCATCAGGCAAGAAACACCCCTCCTCCACCAGCGTCCCTATGATAGATTCAAGCTACGCAGACGCTATATTGTGATAAACCTGCTGCACGTCATCCAGCTCATCGAGCATGGCTAGAAACTTTTCAAACAGGGCGATATCGTCACCGCCGAGTGTGGTGAAATTATGGGCAATGAACTGTATTTCATCCACCTCGAAATCAATATCGCCACACGCGTCTAGCAAAGCCTGTTTTGCCTTAAAGTAATCGCTGGTCGCGGCGAAAACCGAAATCTTGCCCGCTTCATTTTCAATATCCGTGACATCGACATCGGCTTCCATCAGTGCTTCTAGCACCGCGTCTTCATCATCGTATTTAAAAACAAGAATAGCCAGATGGTCGAACATGTGGCTGACGCTGCCCTGGGTGCCGATTTTACATTTTGTTTTGGTGAAGGCCTGGCGCACATCACCGAAGGTGCGGTTGGGGTTGTCAGTGAGACAATCAATGATGGCCATGCTGCCACCCGGGCCATAGCCCTCGTAGCGCGCTGGTGAGTAGTCTTCCCCCGCCCCGCCCTTGGCCTTTTCAATGGCCTTGTCGATGACGTGGGCCGGCACTTGATCCTTTTTAGCGCGCTCTATCAGGCTGCGCAGCGTTAAGTTACCGCTGGGGTCGGTACCCCCGGATTTGGCACTGACATAAATTTCACGACCATAGCGGCTATACACTTTGGCCTTCATATCAGAGGTTTTTGCCATCGACTCTTTGCGGTTTTGGTACGCTCTGCCCATGGGGCTAATGCTCCGTAAATTTATAAAAAGGGGATTTTACTGCTAAGCGACTGATTAATCGAATAGCCCTTGTGGGCGATCCATGGCTCAGTCAGCTCGATGTTCAGCGTCTGCCGTCTAAAGCCCAATGCGAGGCATGCCTTGCCATCAGCCACCTATTTGTATTTTAGTCACCCAGTACGATAGTTAAGACGGTATCTGGCTCTGTGTTCGCACGGGGCTATATGCCGCAATAGGCCTATAAACACAGCATATTACGTTCTGCCAAGGTTTATTACTGCCCTTTACACACCTGCTAGCGTTGTTGTACTGCTGTGCTTACAGGCGTTTGCTCTCACTCGCTCAAGGTATTTATAGCGCTAAAGTTCGCTACTTGACCTGTGACAGTACTTGGGCAAAGCTGTCCGCTCACAACTACTCACAATAACTGCGGGGCTTACCAAAAATAACGCCCCCTTCAATTGGCAAGGCTTACTCCCTTTAAGGGCAAGCCCAACGGAGAAATAATAATGAAAGACGTAACAGGAAAAGTAGCCTTTATCACCGGCGGTGGCAGCGGGATGGGCCTCGGTATGGCGCGCTCATTTGCAGCGGCGGGTATGAAGGTGATGATTGGCGATATTCAACTTGAGCCAGCACAGAAAGCGGTCGACGAGCTTAAAGCTAAAGGCTATGAGGCCGCCTGCGTGCAGGTTGATGTCAGCAGCATGGAGTCGGTGCAGGCTGCGGCCGATAAAACCATCGAAGTTTTCGGCAAAGTCCATGTACTCAGTAACAATGCAGGGGTTGCCGTGGGTGGTTACAGCGAAGCCTGCAGCATGCGCAATTGGAACTGGGTCGTCGATGTCAATCTGTGGGGCGTGGTCTACGGCTTGCAGGCCTTTGTACCACTGATCCTGGCCCAGGACGAAGGCGGCCACGTAATCAGCACTGCGTCGATGGCGGGCATGGTTGGGCTGCGCGGCGCCGGCCCCTACAACGCCACTAAATTTGCCGTTGTCGGCATGATGGAAACCTTTGCTGCAGACCACCGCAAGCACAACATTAGCGCTTCCGTACTCTGCCCGGGTATTGTCGCGACCAATATTGGCGATTCCGCGCGCAACCGTCCCGAAGAGTACGGTGGCGCAGTTGCCGCGAGTGGTAAGGATAAAACGGCCGAGATGCTGGCGGGTGGTCTCGACCCCGACATTGTTGGCGATCTGGTGCTGGAAGCCATTCAGGACGATCAGTTTTATGTCTTCACCGATCCCGGCTTGAAGCATTTAATTGAAACCCGTTGCGAGCGCATCATTGCTGGCTACGACTGGGCCAGCAACTCTAAATCCCTGGATGGCGCCAAGCAATCCGGCGGTTTACCGGGTTAAAGCCTATTTTTTAGCATGAGTCATTAGCAGCGTCCGGGGATAAAACACCCTCGGGCGCTGCAACTTAAGCGAAGCACTACCTTCAATACTCAGGGACGGATATTACAAAAAATAACTGGGATTTTTTAAATGATGCTATCTCAATTTAACAATACCACCTGCAGCGAGCGAGAAATTTACGAACAGCTGCCTCTCGATAACAAAAACATTCTTGAGCTTGGTTGCGGAAAAGCCGATATCACTCGCCTGATCGCCACTGGCGGACCGGGCCGACACATCACCGCCACTGAAGTCGATGAAATTCAGCACGGCAAAAACCTCTTAATCGACGATCTTCCCAATGTCACTTTCATCGTTGCCGGTAGCGAGAAAATTTCTGTTGATGACGCATCGTTCGACTTTATTTTTATGTTTAAGTCTCTGCATCATGTGCCCACAGAACTCATGGCAGATGCATTGAAGGAGGTCGAGCGGGTGCTAAAACCCGGCGGCATTGCCTATATTTCAGAACCTGTTTTTAAAGGTGATTTCAACGAGGTATTACGTCTGTTTCACGACGAGGAGCTGGTCAGGGCCGCCGCCCATGAAGCCATCCAACAAGCGATTAGCAACAAGTCCTTAACACGGCTTGAAGAAGTGAACTTTAATTCACCGATGGGCTTTAAAAACTTTGCGGATTTTGAAAATAAAATTATTAAAGTCACCCACACCCAGCACGCCCTTTCGCCACAACTGCAACAGCAGGTGGAAGATCAATTTGCACTGAATATGGGCGCTGATGGCGCGAAATTTCTGATGCCGATACGCGTGGATGTTTTGCAGAAAAAAGCCTAAACACTGGCTTAATGTCCTGCACGCTCTGCTCAATATGCAGGACTGGTGAGGGACTGGCGAGCTAAAGACTACGCTCGCCGCCAGCGCGTACCCTCGCGGGAATCTTCAAGCACAATGCCCTGCTCTTTCAACTCTTCGCGCACCGCGTCGGCTCGGGCGTAATCTTTGTTGAGCTTTGCCGCTTCACGCTCACCAATAAGCGCGTCAATATCAGCATCGGCTAAACCGCTGCTATCTTGCGCCGAGCCTTTAAGGAAAGCTTGCGGATCAGCCTCTAGCACGCCGAGAATTCCACCCAGCGCTTTTAACTCCCCCACCATTACCTGTGCTTGGTGCTGATCTTCACGGGCGACGGTATTCAACTCGCGCACCAGTTCGTACATCGCCGAAAACGCTTCGCGCGTATTGAAGTCATCATCCATTGCCGCGACAAAACGCTGGTAATAGGCACTGCCCTGTAAATCGGCCAGTGGCGTCGGCGCAACTTCGGCAAAGTTTTGCAGGGCGAAATAGAAACGCTCCAAACCCTGTCGCGCTTCTATAAGGTTAGCTTCGGAATAATTGATGGGGCTGCGGTAGTGGCTCGACAATAAAAAGTAACGCACCACTTCGGGGTGATACTTTTCGAGCACATCGCGAATGGTAAAAAAGTTGTTCAGCGACTTGGACATTTTTTCATTGTCGACGCGCACCGCTCCGGCGTGCATCCAGTAATTGACAAAATGCTTGCCGGTCGCCGCTTCGCTCTGAGCAATTTCATTTTCGTGGTGGGGAAAAGGTAAATCCGGGCCGCCGCCGTGAATGTCGAAGGTTTCACCCAGCAGGCAGGTCGACATTGCCGAGCATTCAATATGCCAGCCGGGGCGACCGTAACTCCAGGGTGAGGGCCAACCCGCTTCACTTTCATCCGCCGCTTTCCACAGGGCGAAATCGCGGGGATCTTCTTTCACATCCCGCACTTCAACCCGTGCACCGGACAGTAATTCATCGGGGTTTTTATTACTTAACTTGCCGTAATTGGGAAAGCGTTTGACGCGATAATAAACATCGCCGTTGTCGGCGCGATAGGCGTAGTGGTTGTCGACCAGGATTTGCACCATGTCGATAATATCGTCCATGTGCCCGGTGGCACGCGGCTCAATACTGGGTGGCAAGACACCGAGGGCGCGTTCATCCTCGTGCATCGCCGCTATCATGCGCTCAGTCAGGTCGGTATAAAGTTCTTTGTTTTCATCGGCGCGGCGTAAAATTTTGTCGTCGATATCGGTGATATTGCGCACGTAGTTAACGTCCCAGCCCTGGGAGCGCAGGTAGCGGGTAATGGCATCGAAGGCGACCAGCACGCGGGCGTGACCGATATGGCAGTAGTCATAAACCGTAATGCCGCAAACATAGAGGTCAATTTTTCCGGGCTTAAGCGGCTTAAACAGATCTTTTTTTCGCGTCAGTGTGTTGTATAACTGTAGGGGCATTTTAATTCTCGTTTAATAAAAACTACGGCTGTTAGCCGGCACTGCGACTCGCGCCTTAAAAACTATTAAAAACTTTTCAGCGCATTTATTTTTTCTGTTGCCAGTTATCGCGCAGGCCAATGGTGCGATTAAACACCGGCTTGTCTTTACTGGAACTGTGGCTGTCGAGGCAGAAATAGCCCTCGCGCTCAAACTGATAATGATCCTCTGGCGTCGCGCTCGCCAAGCTCTGTTCAGCCTTACAGCCCTGTAGTACTTCAAGGGATTGGGGATTAACACAGTCGAGAAAGTTTTTGCCGCCGCCATCGGGATCGGCTTCGCTAAACAGCCGGTCGTAAAGCCGCACTTCGCAATCGATGCTGTGCTCGGCACTCACCCAGTGAATCACGCCCCGAGGCTTTATGCCCTCGGGCGGATTTTCACCGACCGTGTCGGGCACGATGCTGGCGATAATTTCGATGGTTTCACCCGACTCGTCCGTTACCACGCCATCGGCTTTAATCACATAGGCGCTGCGCAGGCGCACCCACTGCCCGAGTACCAGGCGCTTAAACTTCTTGCGCGATAAAGTGGTGTCGTCGCTGAAGTCAGCTCTATCAATATACAAAGTGCCGCCAAAGGGTAGCTCTCTGTTGCCAAGCGCTTCGCGATTGGGGTGACAGGCGGCCGTCAATGTTTCGACCTGCCCCGGCGCCCAATTGGTCAAGGTCACCTTTAAGGGATTGAGTACGCACATGGCGCGCGGGGCGTTGTCGTTGAGGTCGTGGCGAATAAAGTGATCGAGCTGGGCCATATCGACCGTGCCGTCGGTTTTCGCTACGGCCAGACTGTCGCAAAACTCGCGCACGGCTGTCGAGCTAACACCACGACGACGCAGGCCCGAGAGCGTCGGCATGCGCGGGTCGTCCCAACCATCGACGATATTCTCTTCAACCAACTGGCGGAGTTTGCGCTTGCTGGTTACGGTGTAATTTAAATTGAGACGGCCAAACTCGTACTGCTTAGGCTTGGCGGGCACGGGCAGGTTGTCGATAAGCCACTCATACAGGGGGCGGTGATCGGCAAATTCGAGGGTGCAAATGGAGTGACTCACCCCTTCAATGGCGTCTTCCTGACCGTGGGCAAAATCGTAGGAGGGATAAATACTCCACTCGCTGCCAGTGCGGTGATGGGGCACGCGCTTGACCCGGTACAGTACGGGGTCGCGCAGGTTGATATTGGCCGCGGCCATATCTATTTTGGCGCGCAGGGTCATCAGGCCCTCGGCAATAGCGCCGGTGCGCATTTGCTCCAGCAGGGCGAGAGATTCACTCGCGGGGCGATCGCGATAGGGGCTATTTTTGCCCACTGCGGTGAGTGAACCGCGATATTCGCGGGTCTGCTCGGGTGTTAACTCACAGATATAGGCTTTGCCCACATTGACCAAAACCACGGCCCAGTCGTAGAGCTGGCCGAAATAGTCGGAGGCATAGCGCACCTCGCCCTGCCACTGAAAACCCAGCCAGCGCACATCTTCAATAATCGCCTGTACAAACTCGTCACTTTCTTTGTCGGGATTGGTATCGTCAAAACGCAAACGACAAATGCCGTCGAATTCTTCGGCGAGACCAAAATTAACGCAAATAGCCTTGGCGTGACCGATGTGCAAATAGCCATTGGGCTCGGGCGGAAAGCGCGTGACGACTTCTGTGAGCACGGCAGATTGCAGATCATCCTTTATCACTTGCTGAATAAAGTTGAGGGGCTTGTCGGTGGGGCTAGAATCATCCATTTACTGTCATCAATTAGTGGGTGAAGTGAGGCGCTTTACAGGCTTGCCAAAGCCACCGTAAAAACGGCAGGGCAACAACGGCAGATTAAATCAGGCGCGAATTATAACGGCCTCGGCCCGCATTGATAAACCGATTATTCCAATCTTCGCGCAAAGCCCTTATCATCGCACCTCTCGTAGTTTCCACCCTCTTCAACAGTGCAGGCCCAATTATGATTACTCTTCACACCAACCACGGCGACATTGCCATTGAACTGGATTTTGACAAGGCTCCCATCAGCGCCGCCAACTTCCTGCAGTACTGTCGCGATGAGTTCTATGCCGGCACTATTTTCCACCGCGTAATCCCCGGTTTTATGATTCAGGGCGGCGGCATGAACGAAGATATGAGTGAAAAAAGCACGCGTGAGTCGATTAAAAACGAAGCCGACAACGGCCTCAGTAACGACAACGGCACGCTGGCGATGGCTCGCACTAATGTGCCCGATTCAGCCTCTTCACAGTTTTTTATCAACATTGCCGACAACCACTTTCTCAACCACACCGCGCCCAACGATCAGGGCTGGGGCTACGCCGTATTCGGCAAAGTCACTGACGGCATGGATGTGGTCGATAAAATCAAAGTAGTGGCCACCGGCAATAAGGGCCCCCATCAAGATGTGCCCACTGAAACCGTAGTGATCGAAAGCACCACTATCTCCGACGCCTACGCGGCACTTTAAGTTGAGCGGGGGCAGTCGTTTTTCATTGCCAAAGCGGCCTCCCCTTTGACCACCCTCTTTATTTCCGACCTCCACCTTTGCGCTGAACGGCCCGAAGTTAACGCGGCCTTCTTCCACTTTCTGCAAACCAGCGCCGCAGAGGCTGATGCGCTCTATATTCTCGGCGATCTGTTCGAGGCCTGGATTGGCGACGACGACCCCGCCCCACTATCACAGCAAGTGATTCGCGCCCTGCGCGCCCTCACCGACGCTGGCACCCGGCTTTATTTCCAACATGGCAATCGAGACTTCGCCATTGGCAAACGCTTTGCGCGGGAAACCGGGGCCACCCTGCTCAAAGACCACACGCTAGTCACCCTCGGTGATGAACAGGTATTGGTGCTCCATGGCGACAGCCTTTGCACGGACGACATTGCTTACCAGAAATTCCGCCAGCGTATCCGCAACCCCCTGGTACTGGGAATTATGCGACGGCTGCCGCTAAAAACCCGCCAGCAGATCGGCATTAAGGGTCGGCAAAAAAGCATGGCTGCCAACAGTAATAAAAGCAGTAGCATTATGGATGTCAGCCCCGCCACGGTGACGGCCCTGATGACCGAGTACGGCGTGACGACCATGATTCACGGCCACACCCATCGCCCCCACCGCCACGATGTGCAACTTGACGACGGCAGGCAGGGCCAGCGCATTGTGCTCGGAGACTGGGGCAGTAAAGGCTGGCTGGTGTGCGCAAGTGATGAGGGGCTGGCGCTTTCATCGTTTACTATTGACTGAAAATAACAAAACCCTCCGGCAATACCCTTCGCAGAGCAAATCCCGAAACCCTCTATTTTAGCCCCAGAGCTATTTTATCGGCGGTCCAGAGTGAAAGCGAAACTCCGCACAGGGCTCTTCGATCAACTGCCTTTCCCTCTCGGAAAAAACAGCGATACGGGCATCGACGTCAACAGGCTCGCTGTGGGCAGCGGCCACCTGTCGGGCCAGTGTCAGGTAGTCAGTAAAGTGGCGCGCTTCAGATTTCAACAGGGACCGATAAAAGTCTGACAATTCGGCATCGAGATGGGGGGCCAGCTTGGCAAAGCGCTCACAGGAGCGAGCCTCAATCAATGCACCCGCCACCAATATATCGATCAAGCGCATGGGCTCCCAGGTCGATACCAGTTTGCGCAGCTCACCGGCATAATTAGCGGCGGGCAGCGACACATAGGCGATACTGCGCTTTTCCATCAGCGCGATGACCTGCTCAAAATGGCGTAATTCCTCGCGGGCCAGACGCGACATTTTGTGCAGCAGTTGATATTGCTCGATATAGCGAAACATCAAATTGAGAGCGGTGCTGGCAGCTTTTTTCTCACAATTGGCGTGATCAATTAGCAGTATATTTTGATTCTGTAGAGCGGCCTCTATCCACGCATCGGGTGTGACGCAGGGCAGAAAGGCCGCTATTTCATCGAGATCACTCAAGGTCTATCTTTCTCCCTCATTGCAGGTTTCGTCGCACGGCACAGCAATAGCAGTATCAACCCGCCATCGCTTTCAGCGCTTCGTCCCGGTCGGCATTGACCTTTTGCACCAATGGGTTCTTATCCATTATGGCTAGCCAGCCAGCAAGGCCGGGCATCTCGTCGCAGAGGTCCCTGCCGAGGGCTTTCTTGGTCGCCATATTGCCCAGAGTGACGGTGTAATAGAGCATAAAGTCGGCGTAGGTCATTACCTCGCCAGCGGCGAATGGCGAAAATATCAGGATGCGGTTGAGTGCGTTAACGCCTTTGTCGAGCTGGGTGTTAACGGTGGCGTTCAGTTGTTCGTCCGCCGGGGCACCAAAAAAAACAACACCCAGTAATTGCCGAGTAACCAGCTCAAGATAGAGCTCGATGGACTTACTCAGCTCACGCACCTTGGCCCGCTCGTAAGGGTCTGCGGGATAAAGTGGCACATCGGGGGATAGATCTTCGAGGAAATCAAAGATGACATTGGTTTCACTGATCGGCCCCTCTTTCACTTCCAGGCAGGGGATCTTGCCCATCGGACTCTTGTTGAGATAGTCATCTTCCTGGCTGGGCCGGGTTATCACCTCTTCAAATTCAAAACCTTTTTCCAACAGAGTCAACTTGACCATGTTGTAGTAATTACTGACAGGGAAGCCATAAAGCTTGAACATTGGGTTTGTCTCCATATCGTTATTATTGGGGCTTGCTTGTTATTTATTTCGCGCAGCCACTATACCCGGCGCGAGGTAGCGCTGGTAGTGGGCATCGGAGAGCCGGTAAAGCTCTTCGTCGAGAACCCCATAGAAACGCGGCAGCGTCATAGCGGCAAAAGCCGGTAGCAGCCGGAAACCCCAGGCAGCGGGTTCTATACCCTCGCCACCGGTCTTTTTCAGCAGGGCATAGACCCAGCAATGGGGGTCGCTCTGCTCTCTAAAATTGATTTTAGACGAAGTTAGCATTTCACTTAACTTTTTAATATCAACAAGTTGAAGCTTATTCTTAATAATTTGAATTAATAGTGAATCCAGCCTTTCAAAAACCAGCACGCGCTGCTCTTCGGGGTAACTGTTCCAGTTGACGACCTCGTGGGAAAAACGGTGGCAGCCCCGGCAGACATCATCACCCATGCTCGACGAGCAAATACCGATGCAGGGTGTAGCAACAGCCTTAACCACTATGAGCCATTCTCAGCGCCCGTCGCCAGAGCAGACTGCGTTTGATAAAAATCATTTAAGGACTGCGCGGTGGGCGCCACGGTGTCTTCCATATGAAAGTGGTGACTGCCGGCAATAATTTCTATCGCCAGGCGGGGTGCGTATTGTTCCATGCCATAAAACCTTTCCATTCTTTGTGGATCGGAAAGCAACAACAGGCTCGGGCAAGCAATGCGTTCGACAAAGGCTTTCACAATGGACTGCGTCAACTTGACCTCAGAGGCCACCTTGAGCTTTTCATCGGCCCGCCAGCGAAAGCCCTCGCCCTCGAGCCGCAAACCCCGCTCGGCGATCAGCTTTGCCGATGCCAGTGACAGGCGTGTTTCGCCGCGACTGGTACGCGAGGCAATGGCCTCATCCCGCGTCGCATAAATGCGCGGCTCGCGAGCCAGGCGCAGATGCTTGTCGGCGATAGACAGCGCCAACTGCTGCGGCAACTCAGCCTCATCGATGGCCTGGGGCACAAAGCTGTCTATCAGGCCCAGGTGACTGACGCGCTCGGGATAGGTGCCCGCCGTCAGGCTCGCAATCATCGCGCCACGGGAGTGGCCCAGCAGGGCGAAGGTCCCCAGAGCCAATTGCTCGACCACGGTGTAGACGTCGGCGACGTCCTGCCAAATATTGTAAGTATTATCGAGGGAGCGATGATCACTAAAACCATGACCAGCGAGATCGAGGGCGATCAGGCGGATGCCCTGTAATCGTTCAGCCAGGGGGGCAAAGCTGGCGGCGTTATCCAGCCAGCCGTGCAAGGCAATCACTGGCAAGCCCTCAGGGTCGCCCCACTCCACGGCGGCAAGTGTGACGCCGTGATTGTCAAAGCGATGTTCGAGAGGGGTGTTTTTTGGCTCAGTCATTGGCAGTGGCTTTGGTTGATGGCTATGGCTCCCTCTTAATAATTAAAGCGCTTAAATTTAAAGGGCTTAATATTAGAGAGCTAAATTTAGAAGGTTTGCTTGAAAGAGCTTAATGGGGCGAGCTTGATTTGCATAGCTTGATTTATAGCACTACATTTAAAGCACTTCACTGCAAGCGTTTAATCGGGTATCTGCGCCCAGCGAACATCAGCAAAGCCCGGCACGGGAGCCTGCGTTTGCAGTGCCACCAAATTCGCTGTGCCCGTCGCCAACCAAATATTATCGCCACTGAGCAGACTCAATACATTGCCGACCAGAGGCTGGTGGGTCACCAGTAAGATGGACTCAGCCGCGAGGGAGTCTATAAAACGCAGCAGGGCCTGCGGCTCAGCACCTGGCTCCAGATGCTCGCTGACCAACAGTTTCGGCTCAAAGTCCAGGGCTTGGGCCGCTATCTTGGCCGTTTGTCGTGCCCGCCGGTAGGGGCTGGTGACAATCAGTTCAAGACCCGCCAGTTCGCTACGGCGGGATTCAATAACCGCCAACACATCCCCTTCCCCGCTACGCGTCAGTCGCCGCTGTGCATCACTGGCAGCGCGAGGTTCGGCTTCACCGTGGCGCAGAAAAAACAAATCCATAATAAGCTCTACTACTTCGGGGCGAAAAAAAGCGCGGATGCCATACGGCTTACATCGCAGGCTCGATCACTTTGATTCATTGTTAACGCGAAATTCAACATCGTCAGACTGCTCGGAAAGCATAACTCGCAATAACACGCGAGGCAGTGAGCCGCCCTTAAACATGATGTCGTAGAGACCGCTGGCGAGGGGCATATTAATCCCCAGCTGCTCGGCTTTTTCTTTGACAATGCGCGTGGTGTTAACACCCTCTGCCACTTGCCCCACCTCTGCGATGGCCTGTTCAAGTGTCTTGCCTTCGCCCAGGGCATAGCCGATGCGATAGTTGCGGCTCAGCTGTGAAGCGCAGGTTACAAATAGATCCCCCACCCCGCTCAAACCGAGAAAGGTCATCGGGTCGGCGCCCAGATGCGCGGCCAAGCGGGTCATCTCCGCCAAACTGCGAGTGATCAGTACACCCAGCGAATTTTGCCCCACGTTTAAGGAGGCGGCCATGCCAGCGGCAATGGCGTAAATGTTTTTCAGGGCTCCGGCCAACTCGACCCCGTACATATCACTGTTGGCATAGACACGAAAAAAGGGCGTCACCAAAATACCCTGCACCGTTTGGCAAACTCCCGGGTCAGCACTGGCAATCACGGTCGCGGTGATTTCCCGGGCGGCAACTTCCTGAGCCAGGTTGGGGCCGCTAATAACACCGATGCGAGCCCGATCAAGCTCCTCGCTGAGAATGTCGCTCATCAATTTAAAGCTATCGCCCTCAATACCTTTGACGGTACTGACCACGATGGTTTGCGGTGGAATCAGATCGGCGACCTGCTGGCAGACGCCACGAAAGGCCTTACTGGGAATGGAGAAAAAAACCACTGAGGCATCGGCCAGAGCGGATTCGAGATCGGCGCTGACCTGCAGCCGCGGGTCGAGTTTATAGCCCGGCAAATAAGGCGTGTTCTCACCCGTTTCCATACAGTGGCGGGCGTTTTCAGCATCGCGCATCCACAGTGTCACCGAGTGGCCATTGCTGGCAATCATATTGGCAATAGCGGTGCCAAAACTGCCGCCACCGAGTACCGTGATCTTCTTATCTTTCAAGAATTTGCTCCCACAAAAAACGCCCCCAGGAACCAGCGCCGAGCAAAGAGCCTGATCGCAGCACGCTCAAACATCCTGTTCAAAGATGTATCTGCAACGAGCCCAATAAATCACTGCCCCACCAGCCTGTAATATCTCAAGTATAGGCCGGCGGGGCTGTTTTATAAGCTGGTTAATTTACCAGCTCTTAGCTGAACAGCAGGCGGTTGAGGCGCTGAACAAACAGCGAGGGATTCTCTAGCTGCTCTCCGGCAGAAAGCACGGCCTGATCGAACAACACGCCAACCAGGTCCTCGACCTTTTCATTGTCCTGCTCGTCCGTCAGTCTGGCCACCAACTGATGATCCGGGTTGATTTCAAGCACCGGCTTGGTTTCGGGAACTGGCTGACCTGCGGCTTCGAGAATTTTACGCATTTGTGGGCCGACATCGCCCTCGCCCAGCACCAAACAGGCTGGCGACTCCGTCAGGCGCGTGGTCGAACGCACATCGTCAACCTGGTCGGCGAGTACGGTTTTAATGCGCCCCAGCAGGTCATCGCTGATGGTGCTGGCTTCTTTGTCAGCCTCTTTTGCGCTCTCACCGAGCTCACCCAGATCCAGCTCACCACGGCTAATATCCTGTAGCGACTTGCCATCAAACGCCTGCAAGCTGGACATAGTCCACTCGTCGACCCGCTCGCTCAGCAGCAGTACTTCAATACCCTGCTTGCGGAAGATTTCAAGGTAGGCGCTATTTCTGGCGGCGACATCGGTTTCGGCAATCAGATAGTAGACTTTGTCCTGCCCGGTTTTCATGGTCGCCACGTAATCGGCCAGCGAAACCAGCTCATCACCATCACGGGTACTGGCGAAGCGCAGCAAACCGGCAATTTTTTCTTTGTTGCCAAAGTCTTCAGCGGGGCCTTCTTTCAATACCGAACCAAAGGCTTCCCAGACTTTCTTGTAGTCGGCGGGCTGTTCTTTGGCCATTTTCACCAGCTGGTCGAGTACGCGCTTGGTCAAGGCCGCCCGAATGCTGTCAACGGCGGCGCTATCCTGAAGGATTTCCCGCGACACGTTGAGTGGCAAATCGGAGCAGTCAACCACGCCCTTGATAAAGCGCAGGAACATCGGCAGGAACTGCTCGGCGTCATCCATAATGAAAGTGCGCTGAATATAGAGTTTCAGGCCCTTTGCGCCATCGCGGTTATAGAGATCGAAGGGTGCGTGACTGGGGATGTAGATTAGGCTGGTGTAGTCAAACTTGCCCTCAACCCGGTTGTGGCTCCAGGTCAGGGGATCTTGAAAATCGTGGGAAACGTGCTTGTAGAACTCGATGTAATCCTCTTCACTGAGTTCACTACGAGGGCGTGTCCACATGGCTGTCGCGGCATTAACGCGCTCAAACTCGGGCACATCGACGATATCTTCTTCCGCTTCATCTTCTGCGGGCGGCGGCGTCGGCTTGAGCATCTCAACCGGCACGACAATATGGTCGGAATATTTTTTCACCAGGCTGCGCAGGCGCCAGTCATTGGCGTATTCCGTGGCATCGTCCTTCAAATGCAAAATAACTTTGGTGCCGCGCTCAGCTTGTTCAATATTTTCGACGGTGAATTCAGCTTCGCCATCGCAGCTCCAACGCACCGCTTGATCGGCGGCCAGACCGGCACCGCGAGACTCAACGGTCAGCTTGTCGGCAACCAGAAAGCCGGAGTAAAAACCAACACCGAATTGACCGATCAACTGGGAATCTTTCTTTTCGTCACCACTCAGGGCATTGCAAAACTCTGCCGTGCCCGAGCGGGCAATAGTGCCCAGGTGGTCAACAATTTGCTCGCGACTCATGCCGATGCCGTTGTCGATGATAGTGACCGTGTTGGCTTCACTATCGAGTTCTATCCTCACCACCAGCTCATCGCCACCTTCGAGCAGCTCGGCGTTTTGCAAACCCTCAAAACGCAGCTTGTCGCAGGCATCGGAAGCATTGGATATCAGCTCGCGCAGGAAGATGTCCTTATTGCTGTAGAGGGAGTGAATCATCAAATGCAGTAACTGCTTGGCTTCTGTTTGAAAGCCCATGGTTTCGGCTTGCTGGGTTGCGGACATGCAGGTCTCCTGGTCTAGTGCGTTGTTAGTACGTTATTAGCGCATCGTCGCTAAGATATTCAATGGCTTAAAGCAAAAGTGTTCAAGCCAACAATTCTGTGCCGTTTGACGAATCAATCATCGCCCACTGGCCAACACCGCAAAGTAATGGGTGCAGGCCATAGATAGGGGCGATTTGTTAATTTTCAAGCGTTGGTGCAATTTCCCAGGCGGCTTCGCTGGCGGACAGCGTCGGGCAAAAACTCACAAGCTCGATTGAAGCAAAAGTTTGCGCTGTGTTTGGTGGCGCAATCACCGGGCCTCTCGGTAAAACGAACCGGGCTTTAGCCTCTTATCACGCCCCCACTTTAGTTACACGCGGTGCATTACAGGCTATCATTCGCCCATGCCGAAAACCATTCTACAACTCGTCAAAAACTATAAAGGCAGCTACCCCCTGCTCGATGCCATGGTACCGAGCAATGGTGAAAAACTCCGCACCGTGGTCTGTTATCTCAGAGGTAAACCCGACGGCAAAAACTCGATAGAAAACCTGGCTGATCGCTGTATTTATCTCGAGCTCGACAAAAAGGCTGTCCGCGGGACGAAACTCAGTACGGTGCGAGCTATTGCAAAACTGATCGACGAAGAAAGCGTCGACTTACTGGTCTGTCAGCTGCGGCGCACTATTACTATGGGCGTGTGGGCGGCCATTCTCGCTCGTAGAAGCCCGCGCACTTTGGGTGTATTACACGGCATCGTCAACGGCAGGGTCAGCGGCTCACGGCGGCTACTCAACTGGTTTATTTTCAAACGCCTGACAAAATTAGTGTGTGTATCGAAGACCTGCGCCAATGACCTCATCACCATGAACTGGCAGCTAGATCCGGCAAAAGTGTTGGCGATACAAAACGGTATTGATCCCACCCCCTTCCTCGAAGCACAAAATACTGAGGCACAGGCAGAGGCTAGCAGACAGCATTTATTCGGCGAGCAGCTGGCCGGTAAACGGCTATTCGGCACTGTCGGTCGACTTTCCGAGGTTAAAAACTACCGCCGTTTTATAGAGTCCTTTGCTCTCGCCAGTCGCAGTGTAGAAAATATTGGTCTGGTGATAATCGGCAGCGGCCCCCTGGAGCAGGAACTCAAGGATCTCGTTACATTACTGAATATTAATGAGCAGGTGGTATTTCTTGGCTATAGAAAGGACATCACCACCCTGCTACAAAACATCGATATATTTGCACTTCCCTCTCTGCGTGAAGGCATCAGCCTGGCTCTACTCGAAGCCATGGCCTCTGGTCTACCTGTCCTCACATCTAACAGGGGTGGCATGAAAGAGGTCGTCAGCGATAGCAGCTGCGGCTGGTTAATTGACCCCGAGTGTAGTCAAAGTATGGCTGAAGTTATCACTCTTATCGCCAGAGAAACACCCGAACAACTGGCCACTATTGGTGAAAATGCCCGCCAGAGAGTACTCGCAAACTTTCACGCCGAGCGCATGAGCAGCGACTACGAAAAGCTCTACGGAGCACTACTCGACGAGCACTAAATTGGGCCGTGGCCCCTACTCACCGCTCTCAGCTAAACTGCTCTCGGCTAAGCTAGTCTCGGCTAAATAGCGCCGCCACTGGGCCTTAGTGATCAGATTACAGCTCTCCAGCTGCTCATCCCACATCAGCAATACATCACCGCGATCAAGCTGCCCTCTAACTTGCTCGACCTTGTTGTCGAGACTGTATTCAGCCTCGCCATAATCGGTACCCTCGCGCACAATAAAGCTCTCGATAATAGCGCGCAGGGTCTCGGGGGCCAGGTCAGACGCCGCAATAGCAATCATTGCCCAGCCGTCTTACTGGCCGTCAAACCCGGCTTTTTAAAGCGTAGCGTCATGCGATCACTCTCGCCGATGGCCTGGTATTTGGCACGATCTTTATCGTTCATACGTAAAGTCGGCGGCAGGGTCCAGACGCCTTTGGGGTAATCGGCACTGTCTTTGGGGTTGGCGTTAATTTCACTCCTGGCGTCGAGCACAAAGCCAGCCTTTTCAGCCAGGGTAATGACATAGGCTTCGCTCATATAACCACTTTGTTTCATGGTTTCCCAGCTGGCATTGGGTTTGGCTCTATGCTCTACCACACCGAGAATACCGCCCGGTTTTAAGGCCTTGTAAAACAGTGCAAAAGCCTCTGCCTCATTAATACTACGCAACCAGTTGTGTACATTGCGAAAGGTTAGCACCAGGTCGGCGCGACCATCGGGCACCGTTAGTTTATTCATCTTTGGGCTAAACTCAGCCATCGTCAACGTTTGATAAACGTCGGGGGAGGCTTTGATTTTTTCTTCAAAGGCGCGTCGCGAATTGGCAAAATATTTAATGCCAGAATCTTTGGCAAAGTGAGCCGCATACAATTTACCACCACCCAAATAGGGTGCGAGTATCTCCGTATACCAACCACCACCGGGCCATATTTCAACCACTGTCATATTCGGCTCAAGGCCAAAAAATTCCAGCGTTTCTGCAGGGTGCCGGTAAACATCTCGACTGGCAAAGGCTGGCGTGCGCTCGGGGCTTTGCAATATAGCGTCGCCAATAAAGCTGTCCGCCAATGTATTTGTAGTAGTCACAGTAGCGAGTAGAAAAAACCCATAAAAAAAGTATTTTTGAAACATTATTTAACTCCAATATCCATGCAACAGGGGGCGTAAAATGGCTATTTTACAGCCGGGAAATAACACTATCGACTTTGTCACCCAGGCTTTGTTCTCGATCTGTACGGGTGCCAATTTTTAGGGTCGAGGTAACGCGGACGCGACCCAATTGGTGGACGTGTTCATGGCACGCTTTTACCGCAGCCATCACCTCATCCCACTCGCCCTCAATATTGGTGCCGAAAGCGTGGAGCTGATGGCTCAGACCGGCGCGCTGAAATATCTGCTGGCAAGCCGCTATCTCTGCAGAAACAGACACATCACCACCCATTGGGATCAAACAAAGATCAACATGTACGTTCATCACTACCTCTTGAAATTTGATCTACTCAGGTTCGACTGTTTTAGAGGGCAATGATTCAAACCAGGGCCACACCCGCTGTTCATTAATTCGATAGGGGTAGGCATGCCCCCAATCTGGCAGCTCGTCAAAACGCAGATTGTAGCCCAGATGATCGAGCAATCCGCAGGTACTGCGCACCGAGCGAATATCAAAAATATGGTCATGCACCCCGTGGATAACAAAAAAGGGCACATCGGCCGCGGCTTTTTTACGCAACATGCGATCAGCCACCTGGCTCAGTTCACCGGCAATAGGGGCGACACCGGCAAATAAGTCGGGGCGGGAAAAGGCCAGTAAATAAGAAAAGGTAGCACCATCGGACAAACCGCTGAGAAAGACTCTGCCCCGGTCGACATTATACTGAGCGCAGACCTCCTCAAACGCTGTAATAATAGAGTCAACATCGGTGGGTGGGTAGAGAACTGACCAGGTCATATCCATGGATTTTGGGGCGAGGAGAATATAGCCCGCACTTTTGGCGATGCGCATCCAGGTCCAGATAAACTCATCACCCGAGCCATAGGCACCGTGCAGGCAAAGCAATAGTGGCCGCGCTTGATCGGCCTTGTAAGTTTCGGGCACGTAGAGGGAGTATTGGCCGTGGCTCTCGCTGCCCACCTTGTGCATCAAGCCAACGGGCGGATCGGTTTCAGTAAACAAGGGATCAAGATGCTGTCTGTCGCCGTAAGCTGCCGGCGTATACCACCAGGTTTCGAGCAGGGGCAATTCCATCCGCAATTGATAGAGGCGCTCCAAGCCTTTGCAAAAGTAAAAGCGACTTTGCAGAAAGGCATGATTAAACGTCTCGCCACCAGCATGAATAAAGGTCTCGTAGGCATCGCCAAAATAGGACACGGCTCTGGCCAGAGCATCGTGAAAATCATGCAGGCCAGCATCCGCTATTTGGCTAAAAAATGTTTTCGTGGTGATCGCAAAAAAATCACCTACAGCGTTTTCGAGTCGCTGTTGTGAGGCGCGAACGGACTCAAAACCGACATCTTCCTGCTCGCTCTCAAAGCTTTGTAAAAACGTCAGCAGGCCCCGTTGTAATTCACCCAGCTTAAGTTGGTAGTCACCATCACTGTAGCTCATGCTCCAAGCCCTCCGCCAAAGGTAGGCGATTTCATCCCGGTTGAATTTATTGTTGTTGCATTTATTCTTGCTGCCCAATATTGACACAGAGCCCATTCAAACCAAAGCCCGTTTGCCAAGTTATAGAGCATATAGCAGCGATAATCGTTTGACGCCGATTGGGCAAACTGTTTTTATCAGCCTCCAAAATTTATACATCCACACTTTCAATAATGAGGAGCATTCAATGGCTGAGTTAGACGGAAAAGTAGCTGTAATTACAGGCGGTGCCAGTGGCATCGGTGAAGAGTCAGCCCGTGTTTTTATTAACGAGGGCGCAAAAGTTGTTATCGCCGATATGCAAGAAGCCCGTGGGCAAGCGCTGGCCGATGAATTGGGTAGTGCGGCGGTGTTTATAAAAACCGACGTCAGCCAGGAGGCCCAGGTGAAAGCCGCCGTCGATAAAGCCGTCAGTGAATGGGGGCGACTCGACTGCATGTTTAATAATGCCGGCTTTGGCGGTGCCATCGGCCCCATTGAAGACACCCTAGTAGAAGACTACGACATCACCATGGATGTCCTCGTTAAAGGTGTATTTCTGGGTATGAAACACTGCATCCCCATTATGAAAAAACAGGGCGGTGGCAGCATTATTAATACTGCGAGTGTCGCTGCTTTGGTGTGTGGCCACACGCCCCATTTATATTCTGTCGGCAAAGCCGCCGTGGTGCACCTCAGTAAATCGGTTGCCCTTGAAGTCGGTGAAGACAATATTCGCGTCAACGCCATTTGTCCGGGCTTTATCGTGACACCACTATCGACCAATACCGTGGGCCGCGATGATATGACACCGACTATCGACTACAAAATAAAACAGCCAATACCCCGCGTTGGCCAGCCCGATGACATCGCCCAAATGGCTTGCTGGTTAGCCGGTGACCGCTCTACCTTCGTCACCGGCCAAACCATCGCCGTCGATGGTGGCACCACCGCTGGTGTGCCCTGGGCCAAGCAACCGGGCTACCAGAAAAGCTATCACCCGATTAAGGTTTATCGCCCCGAGTCAGCCGGATAATAATCTAAACCTTTCCCCTGCCATAAAACGGCAGGCAAAAAAAACCCCGAAAATATCCGGGGTTTTTTTATGCGTTCAACAACGATTAACTATCGAGACGCTCAATAATTGTGCAGTTGGCAGTACCGCCACCTTCACAAATAGCCAACAGGCCATAGCGACCCTTGCGGCGCTCAAGCTCATTCAACAGCGTGGTCATCAACTTGGCACCGGTGCAACCCAGAGGGTGACCGTTGGCCTGTGCGCCACCATTAACATTGAGCTTATTCAGATCGGCACCCACGGCTTTGGCCCAGGCCAGGGGGACAGAGCCAAAGGCTTCATTGATTTCGTAAAGGTCGATGTCTTCAATCGTCAAGCCGACTTTTTCGAGGGCTTTTTTAGTCGCGGGAATAGGACCTTCGAGCATAATCACCGGGTCTGAGCCAACCACGGCCAGAGAGTGAATGCGTGCACGAGGCTTCAAACCATATTGCTTAACAGCAGCGGCATTGGCCATCATTACTGCCGCCGAGCCATCGCTAATCTGGCTCGCAGAACCGGCGGTAATCATACCGCCCGGTGCCAGTGGCTCAAGGCCGGCCAGCGCTTCGAGGTTAGCATTGGCGCGAATGCCTTCATCGGCATCGTGGGTAAAAGAAATGCCGCCTTCGAGAGTGACTTCGATAGGCATGATTTCTTCACGGAAACGGCCAGACTCGGTCGCATCCAGCGCTTTCATATGACTCTGATATCCAAAGTTATCGAGCTCTTCCCGAGTCAGCTCATATTTAGTGGCGAGCATATCAGCGCCCAGAAACTGACTGAATTCAATGCCCGGGTAGCGCTCTTCCAAACGCTCACTTTTTGGCATGCCACGGCCTTGCTCGGCACTGTCAGAAATATTGGAGAACATCGGCACCCGGCTCATCGACTCCACACCACCGGCAATGACCACGTCCTGAGTACCGGACATCACCGCCTGCGCGGCAAAGTGGATGGCTTGCTGGGCAGAGCCACACTGGCGGTCAACAGAAACGCCGGGCACAGATTCGCCAAGCTTGGAAGCGAGGGCCACGTTACGGGCCACATTACCCGCCTGCTCACTGTTTTGAGAGACGCAGCCAAAAATCAGGTCATCGACCTTCTCGGGGTCAATACCCACTTGATCAATCAAGCCGTCTACCAACATGCCACCCAGATCAACCGGGTGAGTCTGGCTCAATCGCCCTCTGTTTTTACCTGTCGCTGTGCGCAATGCACCGACAATATATGCTTCTGCCATGTTCGCCTCCAAGAGCTAAAATAATAAGAATAGTCGGCAGTCTTGCCACCGGGGCCGACATTAAAGCGCAAAGCGGCTGGCTGTTCAATTTATCCAGTACCCGGCAAAGCCCTACTTGCTCTCCCCCGCCGTCAATTGCATCCGCACAGATCATCAACTATAAGTTAAAGGTCGCAACGCGTATCCTATTGACACCGAGCCATGCATTGTTTGCCTTATGTCCTTACTTGAAACCATCAATACAACTTGCCCCTACTGTGCAGAAGCCATCGAACTAGTCATCGACTGCTCCGAGCACGAGCAACGCTATATTGAAGATTGCTTTGTTTGCTGCCGCCCCATTTCGCTCGAGGTGTTACTCGACTCAAGTGGCTACCCTGCCGTTCAAGCCAGGCATGAAGATGATGTATAAAAAAACAAGAGGCTGGCCGTGAGCACCTCATCCACATTCACCATTGGCCAAGTGGTCCAGCATCGGCTGTTTGGCTATCGCGGCGTTATTTTTGAGGTCGACCCGGTGTTTATGCTCAGCGAGCAGTGGTACCAACAAATGGCCCGGTCGTGTCCACCTAAGGAGGAGCCCTGGTATCACGTGCTGGTCGACAACGCGATTCACACCACCTATGTCGCCCAGCAAAATCTGATTGCCGATCCCTATTCAGAACCCGTCAAACACCCCGGCGTCGAGCAAATTTTTGAGCGCTTTGAAAATGGCGTTTACTATTTACGCAAACAAAACTTGCAGTGAACACCGGCTTTTATACCAGCTAATTCTTTTTACCCTGCAGCCAGATATAGACACCGCTCAGTGCCAGCAGCATAAATAAAATGGCCATGGCATCGACCAGATAAACACCCCACTCACCGAGTATCCGGCCACTGTGAATATCCAGTAACAGGCGCTCGTAGGTAATATCTTCGCTGTCGATGCGACCGGCCAGAGCCAGGCTTAAACGCTCAGGCGCTACGGCTGCCTGGGACCACTGAGTCGCACTCGCCACTGCGTTTTCATTTTCCGCTTCACTTCCCTCTTCATTTACAGATATCCAGCTCAGTGCGTTGAGGTCGGAAAAAAACAGGCCTGCGCTGGTGGCTATTAGTAGCTGGCCATCGACAAGCCCTACGCGCTGCACGGCTAGCGGCAAACCGAGGGCGGGGCCAATTTGTTCGATCAACTGAAAGGTCGGGGAAAACAGCAGTAATTGTCGCTCGCAGGCGATAACTATTTGCGCGCTAGCTTCAACAGAAATCGTAACAGCCCCCACCAGGGCACCATCACAGCGGGCAATTTCGTCGTCCTGATAAAAGAGCTGGCCATTGCTCTCACTGATGTAGCCATCGGCGAGGGGGTAACTCACCAGCGTGCCAGACTCCGCCATACCGTAGAGGCCCAATAAAGCGGGGGAACGCAGGGCTTTACTGTCAAAGCCCCAGCTCGACACATGATTTAAACAAAGGCCGGTGAACGCTAATAGCAGTACGAAGGATGCGGCAAGCACACCCACCCGCCCGTGCCAGCGTTTTAGCACATTAAAGGTCATCGCTTATCGGACGACAGAGTTTGTATCACGGTACCACCACCACCTGTTCCCCTGCCGCGGAATCATCACTGGCGACAAGCTGGTGAAGATAGAGGGCGAAACGCGCCGCTTTTTTCACCGCTTTTACCGACAGTGTGGCGCCCGTAATACCATCAATGCTATCACTCAACTGACGGTTTTCGGGGTGTAGCTCAAGGCCCACAAACTGGCGGGTAAAAAATGGCATGCGCACCTCGGCGCCACGGCTTTCGCGAAACTCGAGAATACGCACGCGCTCGATCTGATCATTAACAATGCTAATGCCGATGGTAATGGGCCGCGTTTTACCGACTTCATTCATAATCCAGGCGGTGCGCTGACCCGCCCCCTCGCTGGTGTGCCAGTAGCGAATACGCAGTCCCGGATAGGCGTGATTGAGTATCTGCTTGGCACTATCGCGAATCTCATCTGTCAGCCACAGTGATTCAATCAATGCTTGCTCCGGGGCAAAGGCTGTCGCCAGAAAAGCCTCCGGGGTCATGTAGACACCCTTGCCCAGTGCCGTAAAAGGCAGCAGGGCGAGTGACAAAACAAGTGCTATTTTAAGTTGTTTCATATTGACCAAAAGAGTACTCAAGGGTCGCCCCTTGAGCAAGTCTTCCCTGTCGTTTAAGCGCTGCGCTTAACGCGGCGTAGTGGATCAAAAGCTCCAGCCAATGCCCAGATTAAAGCTGTCTTCACCATTTTTCTGATCGGCCCAGTCTGCTTTAAAGACAACATTTTCAACCAGCCAGAAATTAAGGCCCAGATCCCACTCTTCAATCTCAGTGTCGACGCTATCACCGGCATTGTTATCCCACTCGCTGTAGCGTGCAAAGAAACCCAGCCGCGGTGTTAACTTATAGGAAGGCTCGATATACCAGCCGTCCTGCTCGTCCCGACCCAGAGCTTCGGCCTCGTCACCGTCGATATCCCACATGGCGTAGAGGGCTCGCAGGGCAAAATCGCCCGTTTGGTAAGCGAAATGGGTTTCCAGTAGCAGGGCGCTGGCATCATCCGTTCCCATACCCTGGGTGATATCTTCCTGATACATCAGCGTTGCCGCCAGTTCGAGACCTGCAATCGCACTATATTTCAAGCGCCCCGTGTAGGCTAAATCTTCAGCAGTGGCCTTGCTGCCCTTCTGTCGACCTTTTCTAGGTAGAAAGGCATCTTTGCCAGAGGTCGGTGACTCGAGGCCACTTGTCACTGCCAGGTTGTAGCTAAAGCCCGGTGCCAATTCACCGTCGAGCATGGCGCCAATTTCCCACCAGGTGGCTGGAATAATATTCTTTTCGACCGAGTTGCGCTCCACTCCGTAAAAGGTATCGGGCTCGTGGGTTTCATTCATTATGCCAACGGGGATAAGAAACTGGCCAAAAGTGGCGCTGTGATTGTTGGCGTAGTCCCATTCAATATAGGCTTGTTCCAGCTCAACCTCACCGTTCTGCCCCTCTCCGGAGATCGAGTGTTCCAGTTCAACTTCCGAGAAAAAGCGCACCTCATCGGTAAACTCATGCTCAACAAACAGCACAAAGCGATGGGCATCGACCTCATTGTCACTGTTATTTTTATCGTTGTAATGCAGCTCTGCGTAACCGCCAAGTTGGGTTTTATCGGCCCAATTGGCTATTTTGGCGTAGCTCTCACTGGCGGTGGCGACGGACTCTACCGTCTCAGCCGTCGCTTCAATTTTTTGCTCAGTAATAACGACCTGCTTATTGGTCTGGGCAAGCTGCTTTTTTAGCGCGTCAATTTCACGCTGCTGAGCTTGCAGCAACTCCATAATTTGCGCCATTGAGACGTCGTCAGCTGCTTTTTCAGCAGCGAGCAGGGGCGTAGATACACAAAGGGCTGCACTCAGTGCTGCCACCGTCATAATATTTTTCATTAATACAGGATCTCCTTGTCGTCCTAAAAATGTGCCAAATAAATAGTGGGCCAGAAAATACTGACCCGGCTTTGAGAGCGAAGGAGATACTACACAGCGGGAAATTCAAATGCAAATGATTATCATTTGATAATCATTATTATTATCAAAAGCACAGCAGTTAATGTCAAGTTGTTGATACAGATCAAAGAGTAAGAGCATGAAGCCGGCACCAGGCGAGAAGCATGCAAAGCGCCGGTGCCCGCCAGCCACAGGGCTCGGCAGCAGACAGTTTGGATCAAACCTTCCGGTCACGCCCCTCCCAGTAGGGCTTGCGCAGTTCATTCTTCATGATTTTACCGGTGCCCGAAATGGGTAGCGGCTGGTCCCGAACAACAACACTGCGCGGGCATTTAAAGCTCGTCATCTGCGACTTGCAGTGGGCGATCACCTCACTTTCAGTAATGCTACAGCCCGGCCTGGTGACCACTTCGGCGTGCACCGTTTCAATCCAGTCCTCGTGGGGAATACCGAAGACGGCGCACTCACTGACCGCCTCCAGCTGATAAATACAGTTCTCGACCTCCACCGATGAAACATTTTCACCGCCGCTAATCACCAGATCCTTAATGCGATCGACAATGTAGAAAAAGCCCTCGCTGTCGCGGTAGGCCGCATCGCCGGTATGCATCCAGCGATCGCGTATCGCCTCTGCCGTAGCCTCGGGGTTTTGCCAGTAGCCCTGCATCACCATGGGGCCTTTCACAACAATTTCGCCGACCTCGCCATCGGCCAGGGGCTGGTCGTCTTCGTCGACAATGCGCACATCGGCGTTGAAAACCGCCTGCCCACAGGAGGCCAGGCGACCGGCGTCGGGGCCATCAAGCACATGGTAGCGAGCCTCTAAAAAGGTTGCCGCCGGTGAGAGTTCAGTCATCCCGTAGGCCTGGGTAAAAGCGACACTGGGCAATTCTTGCAGCGCCTTCTTGAGCACCGTTTGCGGCATGGGCGAGGCGCCATAACTGATATTGCGCAGGCTCGACAAATCGAATTTGTGCAGATCTTCATGGTGAACCAGACGATTAATCATGGTCGGCACCAAAAGCAGCGTCGTGACGTGGTGCTTTTCAATCGCCGCCAATAGTGCCGGCACATCGAAAGCCGGCAAAATAATATTGGTCGTGCCCGCACCAATCATGCTGTAGACCCGCGAGGCACCCGCCGCATGAAACAAGGGGGTGGCATGCAGATACACCGTTTGTTCATTAAAGCCTGAATTCAACGATGCCCCCATCGCGTTGGCGATAAGGTTGCGGTGGCTCAATACGGCACCCTTGGGCCGCCCGGTGGTGCCACTGGTGTAGAGTATGCCGGCCATATCTTCGTAGCCACGCTGTTGATCCGCGAGCGGCTGGTGTTCACTAATCAGCGTTTCATAGTCACTGCTGGCATTTTCCGGGTCAAAATAAATCACCCCTTCAAGATTGGGCACTTGCCCCAAAAAGCCATCGATCACGTCTTTAAAATGGCGGTCGGCAAGCAGTAAGCGAGCGCCGGAATCAGCCAGAATATAGTTCAGCTCATCGCTACCCAAACGATTATTCAGCGGCACAATGGCACCACCCGCCCAGGGCACGGCAAAGCTAAATTCGAAATACTCGGCGCAGTTGTGGGACAGTATCGCCACCCTGTCGCCGGCTTGTAATCCCCTGGCGACAAGCCCTGCCGCCAAACGTGCACAGCGGTTTTCAAATTGCTTCCAGGTCAGGCTTTTTTCACCACAGACCAGAACCGTCTCAGTTGGCCGCCGCTGGGCAGAGCGACGCAGTGTTTGCGTTAAGTACATAGACCCCTCAATTTATAGTTATCAATAGCCAGCCGTTTATCGAGCAGATATGCCACCGGCTGACGAATAGTGTAAACAGCCGCCAAGTTTAATGCCCCAACGCCCTCGCGGCTATTAAAACCATGGGGGTCGATCTGCCGCCATCAAAATGCCGCCATCGATATGTCACTACAGCTTCACGGACACTCGCCTGTCGATTAAACTCCCCGCCACAACACCCCTAACTCTCAAGCCCTAACAGCAGGCCAGATCATAATGAGCACTCAATCTACGGCACCATCTACAGCACCATCAACAGCACTACAAAATTTTGACTTAAGTGGAAAAGTCGCCCTTATTACCGGCTCGACAGCCTATATCGGCCGTGCCAGCGCCCACAAGTTGGCCAGCCTCGGCGCCACCGTGGTAATCAATGGCCGCAATAAAGAGGCCGGAGCCACTGTTGTTGAAGAAATCACCCAGGCCGGAGGCTCAGCCATTTTTGAGCAGGCCGACCTCACCCAGGCCGATGCCATGGCGCAGATGGCCGATAGAATTGTCGAGCGCCTGGGCAAGATTGATATTTTGGTCGCCAGTGGCGCCGGTGCCAGTCAGGACTCTCTGCCCTTCCGCTTATTTCAAGAAATGAGCACCGATGATCTCGACTACTACATTAAGACTCACTGGCTGACCCGCGCCTATGCGCTGAAAGCCGTGACCCCCCATATGACAAAAGCCGGTGGCGGCAAAGTGGTACTGGTGGGCACCGATGCCGGACGCATCGCCACGGTGGGTGAATCGATGATCGGCGGCTCCACTGCGGGCATGATGCAAATGTCACGGGCACTGGCCCGGGAACTGGGGCGCGATAAAATCCGCATTAACGCGGTGTCCATGAGTTTTATTTCTGACGCCATACCCCGCTGGGGAGACAGCTCAGAACCCCTGCAGGATGAAACTGACGCCGACGGCAATCATAAAAAAGGCATGCTCGATAAATTAAAAAAACGCATGATTTTTGATGTGCAGTGTGAAGACATCGCCGAGACCATTGCCTTTTTTGCCAGCCCCGCATCGGATGCCATTACCGGGCAAACGCTCAGCGTCAACGGCGGGCTTTCAACGCCCGGCTAACAGTGCTAGGATCCGCACTGGCTGAAATCCACTGCCTTATTTAAGCCCGCCAGCAGTCCTAAAATAGGGCCGCTGTTTTCACGCTCCGTAACAGAGTATTAACAAGATAAGTGAATAACCCAAATCACATCGGGATAAAAATTGCGCTCCTAAGCATGTTATTGCTTGTAGGGCAGCTCGGTGTGTTTTCTCACTCGCTTGATCACCTTTCCCACGATCAAGAGCCATCGTGCCAAATATTTTTGCAGTGTGAGAAATCAGACAATGGTTTGATCTCCCACACCCTGCAATTAATTTCTACAAGCGAGAGCATACAGCCCGCCTTTCGTTTACTTAGCCCACACTCTCCTCTGGCAATAATCCCCTATCTCTCGCGCGCTCCACCTTTTCTTTCGTAAAAAAAATAGCGTTTTTTAACCGCCACAGCACTTAAGCGTTGTGGCGAACGTTTTCGTTTACGGAAGAAATACTTATGCGCCAAAAATTATTGATAACCGCAATAGCTGCCACTTTATGCCATTCAACCCCGGTCTTAGCCGACAGTGAAACCGAAGCCATAAAGCAAGAGCTCGATGCCCTTAAAAAAACATATGGCCAGGCCATTACCGCACTGGAAGAGCGCTTACGAAAAGCAGAAACAAATGCCCAACAAGCGAATGATAAAGCCGAGAAAATTGCCGTAAAGCTGGAACAGCGCAACACTTCAGCTACCGCAGCCCCGGTGCAAAATAGTTTTAATCCGGCGATCAGCCTCATTCTTGACGGTCGTTTTGCGAGTTTTGACAATGACCCTGAAGATTATGAATTGCCGGGCTTTGCCCTGGGCAACGAGGCGGGCTTAGGTGAAAAAGGCCTTTCTATAGGCCATAGTGAACTCATTATGAGCGCCAATATTGACGATAAATTCTTTGGCCAGATGACCCTTGCCTTTGCTGAACACGATGGTGAAACCGAAACCGAGTTAGAAGAAGCCTTTATTCAAACCCTGGGCTTGGGCAATGGCCTAACTATAAAAGCTGGCCGCTTCCTTTCAGCCATTAGCTATCTCAACCAGCAACATACACACGTATGGAATTTTGCCGATGCCCCCTTGATTTATCGAGGGCTGTTCGGCGATCAGCTTATCGATGATGGTGTGCAAATGACCTGGATAGCACCCACCGATACTTTTTTAGAGCTGGGTGCTGAGCTCCTAAGCGGCAGTCGTTACCCCTCAAGCGGCAGTACGAATGGCATAGGTGCCTGGACGGCATTTACCAATATTGGGGGTGATATTGGCATTGAACACAGCTGGCAATTGGGCTTGAGCCATTGGCAGGCAGACGACATAGAAGGCCGGGAGAGTGGCGGTCATATGCATGGCGATGAGGCCGCAGAGACACCTTCTTTTAGCGGTAAAAGCAAAATCGATGCCCTTAGTATGGTCTACAAATGGGCACCCAATGGCAGTTCCCAAAACCAGCACCTTACATTGCAGTTTGAATATTTTGAGCGCAAAGAAAACGGTGATGTCAGCATGCTCGGTAGTGGCTCACCCCTGGAGATGAGCACTTATGCCGGCCATCAAGAAGGCTGGTATGCCCAGGCGGTGTACAAGTTCAAACCACAGTGGCAAGCAGGTTTTCGCTATGACTGGTTAGACAGCAATAATCGCGGCTCGGATGCGGATGTGTTGGCTGAGGCCGGACTGGATAACGAAGGCCTTAACCCGCAACGCTACAGTGCCACACTGGAATGGTTACCCAGTGAATTTAGCCGCCTGCGCTTGCAATACAATCAAGATGAATCCTACGAAAAGACTGACCACCAGCTTTTCCTGCAATACACCATGAGCCTCGGCTCTCACGGTGCCCACCAGTTTTAGGAGACGACAATGATATTTCTTCAGTGGAAAAAAACCTATTCGCTCGCTGTGTTGTTTCTGACCTTGTGCTCCAACACAGTCTACGCCCAGCTCAATATATTTGCCTGTGAACCCGAGTGGGCAGCCCTCACACGAACTTTGGCGGGTGATGCGGCCACAGTTTATAGCGCCACCTCGGCCCAGCAGGATCCCCACCACATACAGGCCCGCCCCAGTTTGATTGCCAAAGTACGGCGGGCCGATATGCTGGTGTGCACGGGGGCAGAACTGGAAGTTGGCTGGCTGCCCTTATTATTGCGCAAATCGGGCAATGCCAATATTCAGCCCGGGCAAGCGGGCTATTTCATGGCAACGGATCATGTATCCCTGCTAGAAAAACCAAGCGTACTTGATCGTAGTTTGGGTGATATTCATGCAGCGGGAAACCCACACATTCACCTCGACCCCTACCGCATCCAGCAGGTTGCCAGGGCATTAACGTCCCGTCTGATAACAGTTGACCCTGCAAACAAGCTGCACTATCGGGAACACCTCGAGGGTTTTAGCCTTGAGTGGGCAAAGGCTATTACCCAATGGGAAAAACAAACACAGACATTGCGGGGCAAACGTATTGTCGTCGCTCACAATAACTGGGTCTATCTGGAGGAATGGCTGGGTCTGAAAAGAGTGGCTGTTCTAGAACCCAAGCCGGGCATTCCACCGAGTAGCAGCCATTTAAGCAAAGTACTTACCCAGCTAAAGCAGAATCCGGCCGACATGATTGTGCATTCAAGCTATCAAAATGATAAACCTGCTCTCTGGCTAGCAAAAAAAACGAGCCTCCCTGTTGTTGTCCTGCCCTTTAGCGGTGCCGACAAAGAGAGCCTAATCCACTGGTTCGACAGACTACTGGGGCAATTGTTGAGTGCTGATCCATGAGCATTGAAGGCTTGGATTTTTCCATCCTTGGACCGGCGTTCATCGTCGGTCTTCTGGTGCTGGCAAGCCACGTGCCGCTAGGGCAAGAAGTTCTTAAACGGGGCATTATTTTTATCGACCTGGCGATTGCCCAAATTGCGGGGCTAGGCGTGATAGCGGCCTACCGCTTTGGCTGGGAAGTTCATGGCTGGGAAGTGCAGCTAGCGGCACTAAGCAGTGCCTTGATCGCAGCTGTGGCATTAAACTCACTGGAGAAACACTACCCACAGTTTCAAGAGGCCCTTATCGGTGCGACATTTGTCCTCGCCGCGACTGCCAGCATTTTAATACTGGCAGATAATCCCCACGGCGGAGAGTCCCTCAAAGATTTACTGGTGGGGCAAATTCTCTGGATCACCTGGGAGCAAGTCCTGCCGACGGCTTTGGTAACGGGCCTTATTTTACTGGCCCTGTTTAGCTGCCGACAGCGATTGCAACATATTGGCTTCTACCTAATTTTTGCCTTAGCCATCACTAGTTCAGTGCAGTTAATCGGTGTTTATCTGGTTTTTGCCAGCCTGATCATTCCTGCGCTTGGCAGTATTGGCTACAACAAACCTCTGCTAGCCGCCTATCTAATAGGTGGCTCTGGCTATGGTCTGGGTTTGATTTTATCGGCACTTTTAGACTTGCCAAGCGGTGCCGTAATTGTCTGGTGCATCGCTATCATGGCTTTGCTGTCTACATTCGCCAAAGGGATTAAGCGAAAAATTGCCTGACAGATAGCTTTATAGCCGGGCCTGTGCGGAAATAAACCTCAGCTTCCACCATGTAATAAATATGGGCACGGCCACATTGAACCAGACGGCGGTAAACATTAGCCTGTAAAAAACGTCTGTGGTGAATACTTGCTGCTTCACATAGGCGATATCCATCACCACGAAGGCCGCTGCGCACACCAATGAGCTATGTAGTCAATAAGACAGTTATAATCCAGACACCCGCAAGCACAGCCAATGGAAAGAAAAAATGACCCTCGATGTAGAAGCAGATGACACCTTTAAAGAACTGGAGCTAAAGGGCTGGAACCAAAAAGCCAGAGATTATGGTGACTACGCGGGAAAAATAACCCTGCAGGCCGTCGAACCCCTGCTCAATGCCGTCGAGGTTGGCCCCGGCAGTGTCTTTCTCGATATCGCCACCGGCCCCGGTTACACCGCAGGCGCCGCGCAGGCTCGTGGGGCCATTGCCACGGGGGTCGATTTTTCAGCGGCGATGATCGGCGAGGCTTCGCGCAATTATCCCAAGGCCCTATTTTATGAGGGTGACGCCGAGCATCTGGTTTTTCCCAGCGGCTTTTTCGATGCCGCGGCATGCCCTTTTGGCTTATTGCATATGGCCAACCCCGACAGGGCGATTAGTGAAGCCTGGCGCATATTAAAACCGGGTGGCAAGTTCGCTTTTACGGTTTGGGCAGCACCTGAAAAACATGCCTTTTTCGAATTGGTACTCGGTGCTATTTCGCGCCACGGTGCAATGGATGTTGCACTGCCGGAGGCACCACCCTTTTTCCGCTTTAGCGATCCGGGCGAAAGCCGCGGAGCCCTTGAAAAAACGGGGTTTAGCGATATCGACATCAGTGAGCTAGTGCTTCATTGGCAACCCAGTAACGGTCAGCAGCTACTTGATACGATTTACAAAAGCACCGTGCGCACGGCGATGTTACTTGAAGCCCAGGAGGAGGACGCTCGCGAGAAAATCCACAGCGATATTATTGCCGCTGTCTCTGCATCCACTGGCCCCGTCAATCTACCCTGGCCCGCCCTTATCGCCGTCGCCAGAAAGCCTCTTTAAGCATTAAAAACACGCTGCCCAAACAAACGAGGGCGCAATAAAAAAGCCCTGGCTATTAACCAGGGCTTTTTTATTGCGATACTTTATTAAGTACCCGTTTTAAGCACCAGTACTAGGCAGCCGTTTTTTCTTTGACGTATTCACCAATGCGCGAAATCGCTTTACGACCGTCAGTGAGCTGGGGGAAAAACAAGTGCCAAACGTGGATCATGTCCTGCCACTCTTCAAGAATCACCTCAACACCCGCCGCTTTAGCATTTTTGCACAGGGTTTCTGAATCACTGTACAAGGTTTCTGCCGAACCCACTTGAATCAACAAGGGAGGTAGGCCCGTTAAATCGGCGTGAATCGGTGACGCCGTGGGTGATTGAATGTCGCCAGCACCGATATAAACCTTACCCATTGGCGCGATCAAATCGTAACTCACCATGGGGTCAATATCTTTGCGGCTTTGGTAGGTTTCACCCGTCGCCTCAAGGTCAGCCCAGGGTGATATACAAACACCGGCTGCGGGCAGTGGGTGTTTGCCTTCACGCAAGCCAACCAAAGTACCGACCGTCAGGCCACCACCGGCGGAATCGCCTGCGATAACAATTTTATCAGCGCTATAACCATTGCTTAACAACCACAGGTAGGCGCAAATCGAATCATCCACTGCCGCCGGATAAACGTGCTCGGGTGCCAAACGGTAGTCCACAGCCAGAGCCTGACAGCCAGCGGCACGGGCCAGCTCAGCTACCACCGCCCGGTGACTACTCAAAGAGCCAATAACATAACCACCACCGTGAACGTACATAATAATGCGCTGCGTATCTGCGCCCGGTGGGGTGTGCAATTCACAGGGTACACCAGCGGCGTCGATGACTTTGACATCGACATCATCCGCTACGGGTGAAGCCATGCCATCAAACTGGGCGCGCATTTCATCGAGTGTGCCGCCCAGAGGGTTGGCTTTTAATTGCTCGATAAGTCCTTCAATTTCACTTGCCGACATAATTACTTTCTTCCTGTTAAGTTAAAGTACAAAACTATTCATTACCCCACCATGCTAACCCGCCAGGCCGAACTGCGGCAAGAGTATTGCCGGCATCCGACACCACAACGACAAAGACTAAGTTATTGCTGAAATTATGACGTCCCCTCAAGGCCTCATTTGCTGGCCGTAAATACTATTTAGGGCACACGTTTGGGGGTCACAAAAGAGCCTTACGCAAGCGTTAACAAGGGTGCTAATATCCGCCATCACATTCTAAGAAGATGCTAGCAAATGCTCTGCTGCTTCCACACACGGCAGTTTAGTGCCTCTGACTAAGCACGATAAATTTAACTAAACCAATAAGGTATTACCATGACAGAGACAGCATTGGATCATGTTCTTGATCTACCGCCACAGGCGGAAAAACCCCTGATCGATTACGAAACCGTAATTATCGGCTCAGGTATTTGCGGCATTGGTGCCGGTATTCGCATGATCAAGGACGGCCTCGGCGATTTCGTCATCCTCGAAAAGGCCGACGATGTCGGCGGCACCTGGCGCGACAATACCTACCCGGGACTGGCCGTCGACATCCCCTCGCTGAGCTATTCTTTTTCTTTTGAGCAAAACCCCAACTGGTCCAGCCTCTATGCGCCGGGCAAAGAAATGAAAGCCTACGTCGACCACTGCACCCAAAAATATGGCATTCGCCCCCATATGCGTTACAACGAAGATGTCAGCGAATCTATTTACGATGAGTTGAACAACGTCTGGGTCACGCGCACCAAGGCCGGAAACACCTATGTTTCACGCTACCTAGTCAGTGCGACTGGCTTCCTCACCCTGCCGAAACTGCCCATGATTAAGGGCATCGAAAAATTTGAAGGCAAGACTATTCACACCGGCCGCTGGGATCACGACTACGACCTGAACGGCAAGCGCGTCGCGGTTATTGGCACCGGGGCCACCAGCATTCAGCTAGTGCCCGAGATTGCCGACAAAGTGAAATCTATCGACGTTTACCAGCGCACCGCTATTTGGTTACTGCCTAAGACAGCAATGACCTTCGGGCCAAAGCTGCAAAAAGCCTTTGCCAAAATACCCGGCCTACAAAATATGGCACGTCAGTTGACCATTCTTTTCACCGACGTGGTGATGATCAACTTACTGATTTTTAATAAGTACTTTTCACCAGCCGGCAAGAAACTGCAGAACATCTGTATCAAACATATTCGCGATCAGGTTAACGACCCCGCCACGCAGGAAGCCTTAATTCCAAAATATGATTTTGGCTGTAAGCGCCCAAGCTTTACCAGCAAGTTTTACCCGGTCTTTAATAAAGACCACGCTGAGCTGGTGACCACACCCATCCAGGAAATCACCGAAAATGCCATGGTCACTAGCGATGGCACTGTGCGTGAAATTGACACCTTAATTTGCGCCACTGGCTTTGAGGTTTTTCAAAAAGGCAGCGTGCCCACCTTTAAAGTTGAAGGTAAAGGTGGTGCCGATTTGAGTGACTATTGGGAAGAAAACCGCTACCAGGCCTACGAGGGTTCAACCGTGCCCGGCTACCCCAACTTCTTCCTGATGTTTGGCCCCTACAGCGTTTGTACCGCCTCCTGGTTTGGCATGGTCGATACACAGTCCAAGCACCTGGTGCGCTGCATCAGCGCCGCCAAAAAACGTGGCGGCAACTATATTGAGGTGAAAAAATCAGCCAACGATCGTAACTTTGAGAAAATGCAGAGCCGCACTCATCTGACTATTTTCAAATTCGGCGATTGTGCGAAATCTAACAGCTACTACTTCGATCGCCACGGTGACAGTCCAACCATTCGCCCCACCATGGGCTTTGTACACTGGCTGGCCAGTCGTTTTATGAGCATTACTAAAAACTACAATATCGACACAAAATAAACGTTTATTTTGATTTAAAAAAAACCGACAAGTAATATTATTTGTCGGTTTTTTTATTGCCACAGAAAACTTATCTGCGTTAAATGTTACTGATACATTTTTGCTGTAAACCCCATATCGAGGCCCAGCTCAATCGCCTTTCCCAAAGGCAAATCCGCAGCTCGACGCAGTGTTTGTTTCGTCAGCCATAGTGCATCAGCATTAAAACTCGCCAGTTGCTCAGCCATTTTTGTCGCCTCTGACAAGACCTGATCATCCGCCACGATACGATTAATCATACCCAAAGCCAGAGCTTTTTCTGCATCGATATTGTCACACAAAGTAAGCAGTTCAAAAGCCGCTTTACGACCAATTTGGTGCACCAGCGTGGGCGTCACCCCCGTTGCCGCAAGGCCCAACCGCACCTCCGGATAGCCAAAGATTGCCGACTGCCCTGCCACCACCAGGTCACAACTAATAGCCAGGTTGCAACCACCGCCGAGTACATAGCCCTGCACGGCAGCAATCAATGGTGTGTTCATGGCAACCAGTTGGCCATAAAAACCCATCACCCGAGTCAGGCCCGCTGCGACTTCTCGCGCTGGCGCGGGATTGTCGGCATCCCAGTCTGACAAGTCGGCACCGGCACTAAAGGCTCGCCCCTCACCAGTAATAACAATCACGGCAACACCCTGATCGTCATCAGCAACATGCAGTTCTCGTGCCAAATCGTCAACTAGCGACTCACTCATGGCATTTAATTTGTCGGGCCGATTCATTGAGATAAAACGGATGGCGCCCTGATTTCGCACAAGAATTAAATCACTCATAAAAACTCCATATTTTATAAACCGTTACCGACTTCAAAAGGTATTTTGACAACTTCATCATCGAGCACAACGCCCCCTCCAAATTCAACGATGAGGGTATAAAACCCCGCTTTCGAAAAATCGAGACGACTCTCAATAAACCCCCGTGGAATGCCTTGTTGAAAACTCTCATTAATAATCTGCCCACTGGCTAGCGCCTCGGCTGAGGGTTCGCGCTGCTCGTGATAGATAAACTTGAGTGCCACTGATCGATCACGCAAGTCCTTATCGATGAAATCTAAAGTAATTTTAGTCTCCCCGAGGCTGGGTAACTTTTCGCAAAAGGCACGCGGGTAATCAAGCCCCGTCGACTTTATTACAGACCGTTGGTAGGCTGAAAAGTGCACTTTGTAAGGTGCGCTGCCGTAAACACAATCAAGGGCAATTACGGCATCATTGCTGAACTCAAGTTGCTCAAAAGCAGGTTTTTTTTCAACCTCTTCCAGCTCTTGCCGAGGACTGAAACTATGAACAATGGCAAAACCAATCAACAGGGAAACCAGAGCCGTACAAAATTTTAAAAGTTTAATTTTCATACAATCATCTCAAAAGAATTCAATATTTTGTGACCTCGCTCTTTTGTAGAGCAGTAATTGTCGCTTCGCTGTATTGACTCAGGCAAGCAAAAGGTGGATGCTAATTTTATAAACAGAATTATAAGAACGGATAACTGATAATTTTAATGGCAAGGAGAGCGCCGTACTAGCTAAACTTTATCTTTCAGCAGTAGACTACTAAGAGTCGCCTCAATGAAACTACGCTGGCAATTAACGCTAATAATTCTCTTCAGCCTAGCACTAAACAGTCTGGTAAATATACTGCTAGCCCTGTATCAACAGCGCCAGTTACTCGAAGCCAGCCATCAAGCACTCGACCAAACGCTAATTGCCAGTAATACATTCAATCTGTTGCTCGCAAGTGCGATTTCAGCCAGCGCCCTACTCTGCCTTGGCTATTTTTTTGCCCGTAAAATCACCACCCCCATAACCAGGCTGACCGAGGATATCAGCGAGTTTGATGGCAATGCACCCATCATCACCATTGAGGTCAAAGACGATTTTGAAGAATTGCGCCAACTACGCAATGCCTTTATTAGTGTTGCAGGCATACAGAAAAGCGCTCTTAAGCAATCCTACAATCGAGAGCAAGAGCTAGCAGTAACCCTCAACAGCATTGGTGATGCGGTAATTACAACTGACGCCAATGGCCTTGTGGTGTATATGAACCCAGTGGCCGAACAGTTAACAGCCTGGTCAGTAGAAGCCGCCATGGGCATGACGCTAAAGAGTATTTTTCCTCTTATTGATGCCTCCACCCGCGAGCCCATTGACAGCCCCGCCGACAAGGTTCTGAACGGCGGTGAAATCGTCCACCTCAGTAATCACACCACACTACTGGCAAAAGATGGTAGTGAACACCATATTGCCGATTCTGCAGCCCCTATACGCGCTAGCGATAATACCATCCTCGGTATGGTACTGGTCTTTAATGATGTCACCGAAGAGTATCGTTTGCGTGAAAGGGCCAAAGCTGTTCACCAACAAATGCAGGGGCTGCTTAATGGGCTGCGCACCACCACAGGTATTCTCGACTGCGACGGCACCCTGGTGTTTACCAACGACACGCCACTTAAAGCCGCCGAAATCACTATAACGGATGTCATTGGCAAGAAGTTTTGGGACTGCCCCTGGTGGAACTACTCTACCGAGGTTCAGGCCTTAATCAAGATTGATGTCAGCCAGGCAGCGGCAGGACAATCAACTAGCCGAGACGTATTGGGTCATTCACCCCAGGGTTTATTCTGGATTCAGCTCAACATCTACCCCGTGCGAGATGAAAGTGGGAGTATCATTCAGCTAGTGGCAGAAGGTGTGCGAATACACAAACGTAAAATAGCCGAGGAGGAGTTGCGCGAGTCGAGCCAGCACCTCAAAGTCTACCGCGATCAATCTCCACTGGCGATTATCGAATGGAAGTACGTTGATTCTAACGGCGAAGTTACCGGCTGGAATAGAGCCGCCGAAAAAATGTTTGGTTACAGTTTTGCCGAAGTAGAAGGGAAAACGCCCCAATTCCTCTCCCCTCCAGGACTAGAATTAAAAATAGACCGGCATATCGCGGGCCTGCACACCGGCTCTGGCAGTGAAACCCTGATTTCAAAGAGCCTCACTAAAGACGGCCACATTATTTACTGTCAATGGTATAACGCCCCCCTTTTAGACAGCGAGGGCAAGCTTATTGGCTGCGGCTCAATTTTGCGCGATATTACCGCCGAGCGGGACGCCCAACATGCACTCTTAATCAGTGAAGGCGAACAGAGCGACATACTCAGTTCTATGCGCGAAGCCGTCATCACAGTCGACGAATCAGGTACTGTACTGACCTTCAACAGAGCCGCAGAAAAATTATTTGGCTACAGCGCCAGCGAAATTATCCACCAGAGTGTCGCTCAATTAATACCTGAACCCCATAGTCGTGAATTTGCACAAAACATGGCCAATTACCTGAAAACGGGCAACCCCAGTAAACTGGGTGCCGGTGGCGAAATACAGGCCCTACGCCAAAATGGTGAGCTCTTCCCTACCCGTCTATCGGTCGCTGAGTTTAGTACGAGCAAAGATGGCAGGCGTCGCTTTATTACCACCTGCCAGGATTTAAGTCACATAAAACAGCAGGAGGAGCAACTGCGCCGCAGCCAGAAAATGGATGCTCTGGGCAAGCTCACCGGCGGTATTGCCCACGACTTCAACAATATGCTCGGCGTTGTCTCCGGCTACGCTGAGTTATTACAGGGCGCGCTCATCGACCAACCCAAGCTGGCGAAATACGCCAACGAAATCACCCACGCAGGGCAGCGTGGTGCCAAACTCACTCAACGCCTTCTGGCTTTTGCCCGCAACGACACAAGCCCCGCTACCACAGAACTAGTGGATATCAATGCTTTACTGCACAGCCAACAACATATGCTGGAAAAAACCCTAACGCCACGAATTGCTCTGGTTCTAGGCCTGGGGGAAGACCTTTGGCCGGTCAAGGTAGACGCTGGCGAACTGGAAGACGCCATTCTTAATATGTGTATTAATGCCATGCATGCCATGGAACATAGTGACAATTGTCAACTGAGTATTCGCACCCGCAACGAAGAGATTGGCGTCATAGATGGTCTCGCGCTACAGCTCTCGCCCGGTGACTATGTTCTCGCCAGCATCACTGATAGCGGTTGCGGTATGGACAAAGAGACCCAGGAGCAGGTATTCGACCCATTCTTCTCCACCAAGGGCAGCGAGGGAACAGGGCTCGGCCTCTCTCAAGTCTACGGCTTTATTAAACAGAGCAAGGGCGCTGTTAAAGTTTACTCGGAAATAAATCAGGGCACGCAATTTGTTTTCTACTTCCCTCGCGCACCCATCAGCGACGACCAACAAGATACCGCGCTCATCACTGACATTCAGCCAGCAAATAGGCAGGCAAGTATACTCATCGTCGATGACGAACCCGCTTTACTGGCCCTGAATAAAGAGATTTTAAGTCAGCAGGGCTACCATCTGTTCACCGCAGAAAATGCCCATGACGCATTAGAGATCCTCGATAAAGAGCCCATCAATTTACTCATATCAGATGTCATAATGCCCGATATGGACGGCTGCCAACTACTCTCCATCGTCCATGAAAAGCATCCGCAAGTCATCACCCAACTCGCCAGTGGCTTCACCGGCGACCATCACACTAACGAAATTATCAATCAACACCCCCAGGAGTTACTCCACAAGCCCTACAATGCCAAAGCTCTGTTAAAACGAGTCTTTGATTTATTGGCCGCTCAAGAGAATGTAGAAAAAGCCTAACCACAAGGCGTCACACAGAACTGAAGCCTGAGCCCAGAAGGCGTTTATCTTTGCATCCAAGTACCCATAAAACAGCCCTGCCAAATAATTAACAACACTCCCTGAAATATTCTTAAAGCCTTAAACGACGCCGAGCCGCACGATTAATTCGCCAAAACCCGAACTTCAAAATGGCTTGCTTATGCCAGAGCACTGTATAAAATAACAGTATATCTATCTATACTTACTGAACCTGATAAAGGCGGACAAATAATGGCGAAAGGTCTAACGGCACGGCAAAAACAAATTATCGATCTTATTCAACGTCATATAGACGACACCGGATTCCCCCCCACTCGCGCTGAAATTGCAAAAGAACTGGGCTTTCGTTCTGCCAATGCGGCAGAAGAACATCTCAGAGCCTTGCATCGCAAAGGGGCTATCGAGATGATTCCCGGAGCTTCACGTGGCATTCGTATTGTCGAAGATAACAACGCACCCAAAGGCATACCCATCGTAGGGCAAGTTGCGGCTGGAAACCCCATTTTGGCCGCAGAAAATATTGATGATTATTGTGAAGTGCCGGCCCAGCTTTTCCACCCCTCAGCAGACTTCTTTTTACGGGTTCGCGGAGAAAGCATGCAGGATATAGGCATACTTGATGGCGACTTACTCGCCGTACACAGCACCCCTGTCGCTGAAAACGGTCAGGTCGTCGTAGCCCGAATTGGTGATGAGGTGACCGTCAAACGACTGAAAAAAACCCGCAGTCGCTACATTATCTCTCTATTGCCGGAGAATGCCCTTTTCGAACCCATAACCGTTGATTTGCGCGAACAAGAGTTTGCCATTGAAGGCGTCTATGCGGGGGTTATTCGCACTCACTAAGCAAGCGGGGAAATATCAAGAAATGGCTCGCGCTATAATTGCTGAGCAGTAGAGGTAACATTTAAGGTAGGAATCTCAAAACCCGCATCTAGCTGCCGATAGTCGCGCAGATGAACGACATCTATAAAAAGAAAGGCAATAACTATAAAGGGAATAACAAAGAGAGGCTTTATCAGCGAACAACAGCGGCACCGATGGCCGCCTGGAGAAATACCCGGTCTGGAAAACCCGGCTTAGAAAAACACCTCAGTGCAGCACGCGCTGCTCAAGGTCCTCTTCTTCTGCAGGGGGCTCGTTACCGAGCATCTCGACGGCATCTATGCCTGCATCTATCATGGCCTTGGCAACATCCATACTACCTTCACGAAGATAGTAAAGAGCTTCTTCCGAAAAACTGATACGTATTAAAGGCTCGCCTTGTTCATCGGTGCGCTGCAGCACGACTTCGCCGTCGGGCAACATAACGATTTCATAGAAGGAAGAGGACATTTAGGTTCCAAGGTCAGTGCTTAAACCTCGATGATAGCAGAAAAACTGCCACTATATGTCTGCAATTAATAGCCCGCCCCATAGACGTGAAATAATACGCAAACGCAGCAAGATCAAGTTCTCAGGTGATGCAGAAATTTGAAGAGTGGCTATTATTAATAGATTTTTTGTCGCTGAAGGAATCAGCAATCTTTGATAAATGGCGGACCGGACGGGACTCGAACCCGCGACCTCCGGCGTGACAGGCCGGCATTCTAACCAGCTGAACTACCGGTCCGTTTAGTGCTTAATGGTGGGTGGTACAGGGGTCGAACCTGTGACCTACGGCTTGTAAGGCCGTTGCTCTCCCAACTGAGCTAACCACCCCTTGAAGCGAGATGCGCATTCTACGCATATCTCTACTTGAGTCAAACGTTTTAGCAGATTAAGTTATAATTAATGGCCACTTTTTTAACCTCCGCGTTTAGCCAATTGACACGAGCCAATCGACACTATGGAAATCACCAAATCTTTTTCATTTGAAGCTGCCCACCTCCTCCCCAACGTACCCGAGGGCCACAAATGCGCCCGCTTACACGGCCACTCCTTTCATGTCGTGGTGACGGTGTCCGGGCCGATCGACGAGCACCAGGGCTGGGTCATGGATTTTGGCGATGTGAAAGCAGCCTGCAAGCCCATTTACGAATCCCTCGACCACCACTACTTGAATGAAATTAGCGGCCTTGAAAACCCAACCAGTGAAAACATTGCACTGTGGATTTGGGCGCGACTAAAACCCCGACTGGCGCAATTGAGTCAACTGGAAGTTCGCGAGACCTGTACCAGTGCCTGCATCTATCGCGGCGACTGAAGAACAAGCCGCAAAAACTTGAGGGCATAGACCAAGCAATAGCAAGTCGCTAGCCGCTGACAAACGCCCCGTGCTTGAGCGCCTCTAGCGCATCCCGCAGCACGGATGCCTCTTCAAACTCAAGATTGCGCGCGTGCTCGTACATTTTTTCTTCCATGGTTTTCAAACGCTTTGCCAGCTGGGCAGGGCTGAGGCTATGCGCCTCCCCACCCACCTCGTACAACACCTTTTGCTCGGCCACGGCACGTTGTTGCTTGCGCTTGCCCCTTGCCGAACTCATCGCGCCCTCCAGTACATCGGGAATCGCTTTCACAATTCCCTGCGGCACCAGGTTGTGGGCTTTGTTGTGAGCCTCCTGTCTTTCCCGCCGCCGATCCGTTTCATCCATCGCCCGCCGCATTGAGCCGGTGATTTTGTCCGCATAGAGAATCGCCTTGCCGTTGATATGGCGAGCCGCACGGCCAATGGTTTGAATCAAGGCCTGCTCCGAGCGCAAAAAGCCCTCCTTATCAGCATCAAAGATGGCCACCAGGGACACCTCTGGCATATCCAGGCCCTCCCTCAACAAGTTAATACCCACCAGCACGTCAAACTCACCGCGACGCAGGTCGCGAATAATTTCGACGCGCTCCACCGTATCGATATCAGAGTGCACATAGCGCACTCGAACGCCGTGCTCATCGAGAAAATCTGTTAAGTCCTCCGCCATACGCTTGGTGAGCGTGGTAATGAGCACCCGTTCATCAAGGGCCACGCAGCGTTTAATCTCATTCATAACATCATCGACCTGCTGACCCGCCGGGCGCACTTCAATCTGCGGGTCAACCAGCCCCGTCGGTCGCACCATCTGCTCGACCACCAGCCCAGCTCGCTCTGCCTCGTATTTACCCGGTGTCGCGGAGACAAAGATCGCCTGCGGTATCAGCCCCTCCCACTCATCAAAACGCAGGGGGCGATTGTCCAGCGCCGATGGCAGGCGAAAGCCGTAGTTGACCAGGGTTTCCTTGCGCGAGCGGTCACCCTTGTACATGCCACCAATCTGAGGCACGGAGACGTGGGATTCATCGACCACCAACAGGGCGTCATCCGGTAGATAATCAAACAGGGTCGGCGGCGCATCACCGGGCTCACGTCCGGAGAGGTAGCGACTGTAATTTTCGATGCCCGAACAATAGCCCAACTCCTGCATCATCTCGATGTCATAGCGTGTGCGCTCAGCCAGACGCTGGGCCTCCACCAACTTATCGTCACTACGCAGCTGTTCCAGCCGCTCATGGAGCTCCACTTTGATATGTTCAACCGCATCCATAATGTTGGAGCGCGGGGTGACATAGTGCGATTTTGGATAAACCGTCACGCGGGGCAAGCGCTGCAACACCTCTCCGGTGAGGGGGTCGAAGAGGGAAATATTTTCCACCTCTTCATCAAACAACTCGATACGCACCGCATCCTTTTCAGAGTCAGCGGGAAAGATATCAATTACATCGCCGCGCACTCGGTAATTGGAGCGCTCGAAGGCAATGTCATTACGCGTGTACTGCAGCTCAGCAAGACGACGCAGGATACTGCGCTGATCGATCATGTCACCACGCACCACATGCAATAGCATCTTCAAATACGAATCCGGATCTCCCAACCCGTAAATCGCCGACACCGTCGCCACCACGATAACATCGCGACGTTCCAGCAGGGCCTTGGTCGCCGACAGGCGCATTTGCTCGATGTGCTGATTCACCGAGGCATCCTTCTCTATATAGGTATTCGATGCAGGCACAAAGGCTTCAGGCTGATAGTAATCGTAGTAGGAAACAAAATACTCCACCGCGTTTTTCGGGAAGAATTCTTTCATCTCGCCATAGAGCTGGGCGGCCAGCGTTTTGTTGTGGGCCATAACAATGGTTGGCCGCTGCAATTCTTCAATCACCTTGGCGACAGTAAAGGTCTTACCCGAGCCCGTCACCCCCAATAAAGTAATGCCTGCAAGGCCCGCCTCCAAACCGTTAACCAGCTGCTCAATAGCTTGCGGCTGATCCCCGGCAGGCTGATAAGGGCTGACAACTTCAAAGCGTTTGGTATGTGACGAAATAGAGCTAACTGAACCCATAAGACTAATTGCTGGCCTGGTAGAAAATAAATACAATAACTCGCCAATAAAGCACTATTCCAGCTTGACTGACCCCGGGCCTAACTATACCATGGCGCCGCTTTTAGAGATTCCGCCTTAGCTCAGTTGGTAGAGCAAATGACTGTTAATCATTGGGTCGCTGGTTCGAGCCCAGCAGGCGGAGCCAAATTTAGAAAAACCCCTTAAGACACTCTCTTGAGGGGTTTTTTTTGTCCTCTTTTTTTGCCCCTAGCAAATGTGCAGTGTAGTCGATTACCGCAAGGCCCCATTCGTAGGAGCGTATAAAGGCATATTCTACACCCCGTATCCAATACGCCACCACCCTTCTCGTTTTGCCTCTCCGGCACAAACCACCTGCTTTATCCAAACCTGGCGTTTGTCTTAGTCTGGCTACTCAATTATGCTCACTTCAAAATAAGCACCAACCCATTTCGCTTTTCATAACACATAAAAAACCACTAAAAACTATGGCTATCGATTTTAAAATACTCGACCAAAAACTCACCGCCCCCGGCTCACCCTTTGAAATTGAAGAGGTCGACATTCGTGGCGAAACTACCGCCGTATGGAAAAACGCCTTTCCCCACCTGCGGGCAATTGTCGAGCACAGCCGCCAGTTTGGCGACCGCGATTATCTGGTTTATGAAGACCAGCGCCTGACGTATGAACAGCACTATCAACAGGTCGTCACCCTCGCCCATGCCTTGAGCGATCAATACGGCATTGCCAAGGGCGATCGCGTTGCCCTGGCGATGCGCAACTACCCCGAGTGGCCGATCATTTTTTGGGCGACCCTGTCCATTGGCGCCGTTATCGTGCCCCTCAATGCCTGGTGGACGGGAGCCGAACTGGAATACGCACTGGAGCACTCTGGCGCTCGACTGGTGTTTGGCGACTTACAGCGGGCCGAAGCGCTGGCCGACACCCGCAGCCGCATCCCCACTCTCGAACACATTATTAAAGTCAGAAGCGAAGACACCCCGCTGGCAAATATTGACGAGTTCAGCCGTTTAATGTCTGCTCTCAATAGTGGCCAAGCCCTGCCCGATGTCAGTATTGCGCCCGATGATAATGCTAGTATTTACTACACATCAGGCACCACCGGCCGCCCCAAAGGCGCGATCAACACCCATCGCAATATTTGCAGCAACCAGCTCAGCGGCGTCTACCTACGCGCGCGCACCGAATATCGCTACGGGCGCGAACCCGTACAAGCCACCGAGCAAATGGGCCAATTAATCAGCGCACCCCTGTTCCACGTAACCGGCTCACTGGCCATGCTCTGTGGCAGCACCATCATGGGCAGCAAAATTGTGTTTATGTACAAATGGGATGCCGACACCGCCATACGCCTGATTGAAGCGGAGAAACTCAATGGCTTTGGCGGCGTACCCTCCATGCCCCTGCAGGTGTTGGAATCGCCCATCCTCAAAAATCACGACACCTCCACCGTGCGCGGTATATTATTTGGCGGCGCACCACCCGCCCCCGAGCTGGCGGCAAGAGTGAAAGAAGCCTTCCCCAATGCCAGCTCAAGCAATGGCTACGGCCTGACCGAAACTAGCGCCTTAACCACCGTCAATGTTGGTGAAGACTATTTGGCCCGCCCGGAAAGCGCGGGTCAGCCCGCCCCCATCTGCCAGGTCAAAATCGTGACTGACGACGGCAGCCAACACGGACAGGAACAAAGTGCCGGCGAGGTTGGCGAAATTTTGGTTAAAGGCCCACAGGTCATCAAAGGCTACTGGAACAACCCCGAAGCCACTGCCAAAGCTATTACAGATGGCTGGCTGCACACCGGCGACCTCGGCTACCTTGATGAAGAAGGTTTTTTATACGTCGTTGACCGCATAAAAGACATGCTGCTGCGCGGCGGTGAAAACATTTACTGCATCGAAGTCGAAAACGCACTGTTTAACCACCCCGACGTTATCGACGCTGCCGTGGTCGGCCTACCCCACCACGTACTGGGCGAGGAAGTCGCCGCCATGGTGCAAATTCGACCCGGCGCCAGTGTCGATGAAGCCAGCTTACAAGCCCACGTCGCCAGCCAAATCGCCGGCTTTAAAGTACCCGTGCGCATCGACCAGCACCACGAACCCCTGCCCCGCAACGCCAACGGTAAAATCATGAAGCCTGCGGTTAAGGAACTGATGGAAATAGGGAGTGGAAATTAAGGGCTGGGCGAGATACTAGCAACTGCTGAACTTGTCAGGCTTTGTCGTTAAGTGAGCAACGAAGGAGGATTAGATATTATTTAATGGAGCCTCAAGCTCACACATATAAACTAGCAAAGAAAGAGTTAAGGGCACCTCTAAAAATAGCTCCTATATGATAAAATACTGACCCGACTGAATCAGGAATTAAGATCAAAATGTCCCAGCCAGGGTTTTTCGAATTAGATGATCGACACGCTAAATTAAATGAAAAAGACCCGCTTTTGGCGCTTAACCATCTGATCGATTGGAAAAACTTTAGGCATACGCTGAATAAGACTCGAGAGGAGCCTCGTAAAAGTAACGCCGGACGAAAGCCGTACGATGTCGTGCTGATGTTTAAAATTCTGGTACTTCAGCATTTATATAATTTGTCCGATGACGAATTAGAATATCAGATTCGGGATCGTTATTCGTTTTGTCGTTTTGTCGTTTTG
>JAGPUW010000028.1 GCA_018069465.1 Gammaproteobacteria bacterium
CGAACTCAGAAGTGAAACGCGTTATCGCCGATGGTAGTGTGGGGTTTCCCCATGTGAGAGTAGGTCATCGCCAGGCTTTAAATACGAAAAGCCCTTGCCGCATTGCGACAAGGGCTTTTTTTATGAGCCCGTTTTGTGGGGCGGGACTGCTTCTTTCTTTTTAGCCTCCAGGGCTTCATGTGTCTCCGCCAACGTTTATAATCTTCTTATTTTAACAAGGTGATTAGCACTTCATGAGGGATACCTGTCTACGTATTGTTGAGCTACTGGGTGACGGTGAATTCGTTTCCGGCGCTGTGCTGGGCGATTGCCTCGGTGTCAGTCGCACCGCCGTGTGGAAGCAGCTCAACAAGCTTGAAGGGTGGGGTGTGCCTATAGAGACGGTCCGGGGACGCGGTTACCGCATTCCTGGCGGCATGGAATTACTCGATGATGATCGTATCCTTAACGGGTTGGCCGAGTGCTCGTCTCGATTTGTTGGCCGGCTGGAGGTTTTAGATGCCACCGACTCTACCAATAATATGGTTCGTGGTGAAATCGAGAAAGGTGCCCCCCAAGGTTTTGTTTGTTTCGCTGAGCGTCAAACGGGTGGTCGTGGCCGCCATGGGCGAGAGTGGGTTAGCCCATTTGGCCGTAATCTCTATATGTCATTATCGTGGCATTTCGATGATGGAGCAGCAGCGCTAGAAGGCTTGAGCCTAGCTGTAGGCGTAGTTGTGGCGCGTGTAATTCAATCCTTTGGCGTCAATAATGTAGCCCTTAAATGGCCCAACGATATACTTTTGGATAAGCAAAAAGTGGGTGGTGTGTTGCTAGAGATGATGGGTGACCCCGTTGGTAATTGTCAGGTTATAGTGGGTGTCGGTATCAATCTCGGGATGGCTGAAGATACTGAAATTGATCAGCCCTGGGCTGATCTTGGCCGTCATGGGCAAATAAGTCGCAATGAACTGGCCAGCGCCCTGCTGTCAGAATTATTGCCTATGCTCAATGCTTATTCGTGCGATGGCTTTCTCGCCTACCGGGCCGAGTGGCAGGGCTTCGATGCCTATCGTGATAGCCCTATAAAGCTCATTACGCCACGCATGACGGTAAGGGGCTTGGGTAGGGGTGTTAGCGATACTGGGGCGATCCAAATTGAAGTTGATGGCGTAATTGAGGCTTATTCGGGTGGTGAGATTAGCTTACGGAGTGCCGATGATCGTTGATATCGATATTGGCAATACGCGGGCTAAGTGGCGGCTGAGTTCTCATGGTGAGATTGTCCAGTGTGGCGTCATGGATAGCCAGAGTCAGGATTGGTCTGCTTTATCCGCATTGCGCACTTATCAACCCAGGCGCGTCAGAGTGTCAAATGTCGCTGGGGAGGCTGTAGCGCAACGAGTGCGAGGTCTAGCTGGTGAGTCTTTTAATATAGAGGCAGAGTTTGCTCTTGCTTGCGAGTCTGTAGGGCGGGTGAGATCGGGTTACCAGGAGCCAGAGCGACTGGGTGTTGATCGGTGGCTGACAATACTGGCGGCCTGGGACTTGTTCGGCAATCGCTGTGTTGTTATCGATGCAGGTAGTGCGCTAACAGTCGACTTTGTTGACGATCGGGGACATCACCTGGGGGGGTATATACTGCCGGGCAAGCGAATGATGCTCGCAGCATTATTTGGTGGCACCAGCGGGGTCCGCGTCAATACTGCGCAGGTGCCAAGTTCAGATTATGGTAAAAATACGGACGCAGCAGTGCACAACGGATGCTTTACCATGACTCTGGCTTTGATCGAGAAGGTTATGCATCAAGACAGTGAGGTCGAGGGTTGGAAAAATATAGCGCTGACAGGTGGGGATGCCGAGTCACTATTGGCGCATTTGCCGGATACGGTCGTCCATAGGCCAGATTTGGTGCTGGATGGTTTAGCGCTGGCGCTGCCGTGAAGTGGGTGAGACATGATTAAGTGGCTTATGGTTTGCGCCTTATCGGTTAATTTTCTGGCCTTCTTCTGGTTTGCAAGTCAGGACGATATGTCTTTGGCACAAAAAGGGGCCAACTTCACCAGTAAAGCAGGGCAGGCATCTGAAATCGTGTTGCTGTCCGAGCTAGAAATAATACCGCAGGCACGCATACTTAGTGTTATCGAGGCGGTGGAAGTAGAGGGGCTTGATGAGCTTGCCCTGGGCCCATCCCCATCCACGTTGGCGGCTGATAGAATCGGCGCGCAGACTATTGCAGGCGATAGCCAATTTGAGCTTGACGCAAATGAGCCGGTCGGCGGGAACTCTTCCTTTGCAGAGGGCGCGCTTGATAAAGGTGTTTTAAGTGAGCACAAGCCCGAACCCGAGTTGCTTTGTGTGAGGTTTGGCCGTTTTGATAGTGAGCAAGATGCGAATGACTTATTAGCAGAACTGAAGCAAACAGTTGGAGTCGGTGCGATAGCCAATGCAGTGACAGAAGGTCTGGTGCGCTATCTTGTTTACATGCCCCCATTTGAAACAAGGGCAATGGCTAAGCTGAAACAGTCAGCATTACAGGAAGAGGGCTTTAGAAGTTCGCTTTACTATAAAGGTGAGTTAAAAAATGGTTTGTCTCTGGGCTATTTTGGCTCTCGAAGCTATGCCGATCGTAGATACGGGGCTTTAGTAGACGCCGGACATGGCGTGGCGCTGAAGACGGTTGAGATGAGAGTGGTGCGCTACTGGATAGTGCTGGAGGGTCGAGAGGCTGCAAAGTTATCTCGGCATTTTTGGCGGGACACGGCTGAGAGATTTCCAAATATGGCACGGAGCGAGGTGGATTGCTCGTCGGTAAATGTAGAAACAGGCCTAAATCACTGAATAAAACGGCGGATTTTTGCCCTGCGGGCCTCCGTTGGGATACTGCAGCAGTAAATTTATAAAATATACTTCGTTAAGGTTGCTTCCAATGGCGACTTCCCCTAGAATCGCGCATCCTTTTTAGGGTAATGCGCTGGCGTAGCTCAGTTGGTAGAGCAGCTGACTTGTAATCAGCCGGTCGGGGGTTCGACTCCTCTCGCCAGCTCCAAATTTTCTTATTGCCGTTCTTGTGTAAGACAGGGGCGCGATGCTCTGTTGACAAGTGGTGGCAGAGCAAGGAAAATGCACGACCTTTTTGGGGAGGGGTTCCCGAGTGGCCAAAGGGATCAGACTGTAAATCTGACGCGTAAGCTTCGGTGGTTCGAATCCACCCCCCTCCACCATATAAATGCAGGCGGCAGCTTTATTGTTGGCTTGTTGCAGGCCCAGGCGGGTACGTTGCGGGTATAGTTTAGTGGTAGAACCTCAGCCTTCCAAGCTGATGATGCGGGTTCGATTCCCGCTACCCGCTCCAGGTTCCGCCTAATGTTTATTGAGGCTCATATAGCTCAGTCGGTAGAGCACTTCCTTGGTAAGGAAGAGGTCACCGGTTCAAATCCGGTTATGAGCTCCACATTAATTGATTGCGTTCAGTTTAAAGTTAGGGCGCATTGGTTTGTTTTAGTTGTTTAGATAGTCCTGATTCGAGGAGAGCGGCAATGGCAAAAGAGAAATTTGAACGTAATAAGCCCCACGTCAACGTGGGGACAATTGGTCACGTTGACCACGGTAAAACCACACTCACGGCAGCCCTGACACGGGTTTGTGCTGAAGTCTGGGGTGGTGAA
>JAGPUW010000038.1 GCA_018069465.1 Gammaproteobacteria bacterium
ACAGTATATTGAGCAAACAATAAAAAGTGTTCTTGAGCAAAAAAATATAGCGCTTGAATACATCATAATAGACGGAGGCTCTAGCGATACAACGCTAGATATCATCAAGCGATACGAACCGTCTATTAACCGGTATATTTCGGAGCCAGATAAAGGCATCGCAGATGCAATGAATAAAGGAATCGCTCTTGCCACTGGCGACTATATTTTGTTTTTACACGCAGATGATTATTTTAAAGATAGCCATGTAGTATTCGAGGCGTCTAAACTGATGCAAGGGAAATCAGATATTTATGCATTCGATATCCTTTTTAAAAAAGGAAATAAATTCCTTAGAAAAGCGACGAAAAGATTCGGCGTTAGGACGTACTTCAAAACACCCGTGATGCATCAAGGAGCTTTTTGCAAAAGAGATCTCTTTGAAAAATTAGAGGGGTTTAATACAAGTTTTAAAATAGCGATGGATTATGACTTCTTTCTGAGAGCGTACAAAATAGGAGCGTCAATGGAAATACATCACCAATTATTATCCGTTATGCGAGATACGGGTGTGAGCGCTAAACAAGATTGGACAAGTTTGAAGCAGCGATTTATGGAAGAAAAAAAAGCACAGCAAGATGCGCAACCGACAATGTTTTTGCAGGTCATATATAGCCTATACTGGATAATGTATTTGCCCTATAGGAAGGCGGTATATGTAAAAAATCGTTTATTAAACGTGGTTTAAGGATAGATGGAAAAGAATCAGGAGTTTCAATTCACTATAGAAGCCGGCAAGTCAGAACGGCACTACTGGGCTGATCTTTGGCGTTACAGAGAATTATTCTATATTCTGGCCTGGCGTGATATATCCGTTCGATATAAGCAAACTGTTATTGGGGTGCTGTGGGCCGTTTTAAGGCCGCTATTAACGATGATGATTTTTGTTGTGGTGTTTGGGAAAATTGCCAAATTACCGAGTGAAGGGGTGCCGTACCCCATCTTTGTATTCGCCGCGATGCTGCCGTGGATGTTTTTTTCCTCAGCCTTTGCCGACGCGAGCAATAGTCTCATTAGTAATGCAAACTTAATTTCAAAGGTTTATTTTCCGAGGTTGATTATCCCCACCGCCTCGGTAATTGTTTCTGTGGTGGATTTTCTAATTTCATTTGCCATTTTAATAGCCCTGATGGCCTGGTATAACTATTGGCCAGGGTGGCAGGTGCTTACGCTCCCCGCTTTTTTATTGCTTAGCTTTATAGCAACTATTGGAGCGGGCTTATTCTTTGCCTCCTTGAACGTTAAATACCGGGACTTCCGCTTTGTTGTTCCCTTCATTGTTCAGCTAGGGCTTTATATTTCCCCCGTTGGCTTTAGTACCAGCATTGTGCCGGAGCAATATCGCATTTTTTATTATTTAAACCCCATGGTCGGTGTTATAGATGGTTTCCGCTGGGCGCTCAGTGGTGGTACAACAGCATTGAATGCAACGGAACTCATCATGTCAGTCAGTGTTGCGTTAATAATGTGCTTAATAGGCATTATTCATTTTAGAAAAACCGAAAAACACTTTGCGGATGTCATCTAATGACCATTGCCATTAAAGTAGAAAACCTCAGCAAGAAATACATCATCAGTCATGAGAAAAAAACGCAAGGCTATAAAACGCTTAGCGAATCACTTATGCACGGCGGTAAACGTATTGCGAACAAAATTATTCACCCATTTAGCCAGTCAGAAATAGATTCACAAACGCAAGAAGAATTTTGGGCGCTAAAAGATATTAATTTTGAAATAAACCAGGGTGATAAGGTCGGCATCATCGGGCGTAATGGCGCGGGTAAATCCACCTTATTAAAAGTTCTTTCACGCATTACAGATCCCACCAGCGGGAAAATCCATATCAACGGCAGAATTGCCAGTTTGTTAGAAGTCGGTACAGGCTTTCACCCAGAACTTACAGGGCGAGAAAATATCTACCTGAACGGCGCAATATTAGGGATGAGCCGGAAAGAAATAAAACTAAAATTCGATGAAATTGTCGCCTTTGCTGAAGTTGAAAAGTTTCTAGACACCCCTGTAAAACGTTATTCAAGTGGTATGTACGTTCGTTTGGCTTTTGCTGTCGCAGCGCATTTAGAATCCGAAATATTAGTGGTGGATGAAGTGTTGGCGGTGGGTGATGCGCAGTTCCAGAAAAAGTGTTTAGGGAAAATGGATGATGTAAGCAAGGAAGGGAGAACGATTTTGTTTGTTAGTCACAATATGGCTGCATTAAGGAAGCTTTGTTCTCGGGCTATTATGTTAGAACAGGCCCAACTTTTTGAAGATAAAGATAGCGCTAGCGTAATTGAACGATACTTGACTTTTAGTGGCCCAAGTAAAAAAAATAAGTCTGAGGTTTTTTGGGATAAAACTAATGGGCCTTCTTGTGAAGAAATGGAGTTATGTAGCATTCGTTTAATAAACCCATATCAACAAGCGGAGACTACTTTCGACGCGACAAAAGAAATAATTGTTGAAATATGTTTCCGTGTCAAACGGGTACTAAGGGGTGTGCGGATTGTTCTTAGTTTATTGAATTCAGAAGGCATAGTGATTTTTTCCACAACAAATCATAATGCAATAGCTGCCGACGATTTACCCATTAACACTTATAAAGCATCATGCATAATTCCAGCTAATTTATTAAACAATACCCATTATCTTGTGAATGTACATATTGGAATTCCTGGTGTTAAGGTATTACTCAAAGGCAAGGAGTACTTGAGTTTTACAGTAGAGGGGGCCGAAGGGCATGGTTCAACATTTTCTGAAAACTGGCCAGGTGTAGTGGCGCCGAGGTTAACTTGGTCATTAGTTCCGAAAGTAAGCTATGCTGAGTAAACTTGTAAGAAAAATAAAAAACCGACTGACCTCAAGGAATAGGGATTCAAAATTCTTTGATAAAGATATCTTTTTGGTTTCATATCCTAAGTCAGGCAATACTTGGCTGCGTTTTTTATTGGCCCATTATATTAAAGGTGGGAAGGTCGATTTACTTGAGTCTAATCTGATTATTCCTGATGTACATTATAATTCTAAGGATATTACAACTACTTTAAGCCCGCGCATTATTAAGACACATGAGCTGTTCAAGCCAAAGTATAAGCGTGTTGTTTATATTGTGCGAGACGGTAGAGATGTAGCCGTTTCATACTTTTATCATTTAAAAAAATTTAATAGGCTGCGAGCTGATACAACATTTAGTGATTTTTTACTTGCATTTATAGATGGAGAATTAGATTCAATTGGTCCATGGGGAGAGCATGTTAATGGCTGGCTTGATGGGGCCAAGGATTTAATTTTAATTCGATATGAAGATATGCTCACCAATCCAGAATGCGTCTTAGAGAATGTCGTAAAATTTTGTGGGCTGGAGTTTGATAAAAAGAAAATTCTTGATTCTGTAAAGACATATTCTTTGGAAGAGTTGAAAAAGATAGAAACCAGGCAGTTTTATGATGTAAAAGAGCTTGCTACTTCAGACCCAAAAATTTATTTTTTTAGGAAAGGGGTGGCCGGAGACTGGGCGAATCATTTTAATGAGGAAGATAGCATAAAGTTCAATAAGAGTTTTTTTAAGACAATGAATCGACTTGGTTATGAATAAAGTGAAAAATCTAAAGGACTGTAAACACTTTTAATGGCCTACCTATATATTACAAACTTTAATTAAACAATAAACTAATGCCTACTTTAAAATGGTTGCAAGAAGAATTCCACTATGGATACCGTAGCGGTAATATTTTATCAGTTTTTCCCAGCCTTCAACGATTGAGAGAAGAGCGAATAGTGGGTGGTTCATATAAAAAAGTGTTCAGACAAGGCTTATTGCCCTACTTGAAAACTGGAGATAATGTTTTAGAACTTGGTCCAGGCGCTGGTTCTTGGAGTCGGGCTATCTTAAAACATATTCCGAATGGAAAGTTGACTACGGTAGATTTTCAAGAGGTGAGTGCATGGTTAAAGCCAGAAAAATATGAAGATCGTTTGAGTTGTATTAAGGTTGAAGATAACTCTTTCGATGCAGTTGAAAACAACTGTTTTGATGTTTTTTGGAGTTTTGGTGTGTTATGTCACAATAATTCGTCCACTATATTGGAGATATTGAGTAATGCATTGCCAAAGATGAAAAGTGGTGGTTATGCGATTCATCAATACGGAGACTGGGTCAAGTTAGAGAAATGGGGTTGGGCTAATGGGAAAGTTCCGATAGAGTTTAAAAACAAACCAGATGATGAAATTTGGTGGCCAAGAAATAACCAAGAAAAAATGTGTAATATAGCAATTAATGCAGGCTGGGAAGTTGTGAGCTCAGATTTGGGGTTAATAGAGCGCGACTCAATTATTCTATTAAGAGCTAAATAGGTTAAATTAATTCTTATTTAGCGATGTTTTTCAGTTGGTTTTTGCTGTGTTTGAGCAGGTAGAAACTTTAGGAGTCATATGGCACCTAAGTCTCATAATTTATTAAGCAATGACTGAGTTAATGCCGTGTAACGATGAAGGATTTAAATAATAGTAAGAGGTTGTTTGAAGTTTAAGCAATTAAGTGAATGAATTTTACATGGTGCGGCATTGTTAAATGGAAATTGATCAAATTAAATATGGTGGAAGGAAGTTGCATATGTTGAAAAAACTTACGAAAACTTGGTTAGGATTAGTTCAAAAATGTTTAAGTAAAGTAAGGAATACCAATCGAGCTGCTCAACGTGCATTATATATAACGAAATTAAAAAAGTTTACGTTATCTTCCCCAGACAGGCTTAAAACACTAATGAATTTGGCCGACCTGTGCAACTCTACGAAGGTCGATGGTGATGTCGTTGAGTGTGGCGCATACAAAGGAGGGTCGGCAGCAGTACTTTCAAAGTGTATGGGAAAAGGGCGTCATTTGTGGATTTATGACAGTTTTGAGGGAATGCCAAAAACATCAGATAAAGATGGGCATGATGCTGCTATGTGTATTGGTGAGTGTACTGCAACAGTTACGGATGTAAATAATGCAATGAGATTGGTATCTACTGCAGAAGAGCAATATTCAGTCTTTGAGGGGTGGTTTAAAAATACATTTAAAGATGAAAACTTACCGAAAGAAGTAGCTTTGCTACATTGTGATGCAGATTGGTATGATTCGGTGCTATTGGTGTTGAATACTTTCTATGATCGGATTCCAGACGGGGGTTGTATTGTATTAGATGATTTTGGTTACTGGGAAGGTTGTCGTGAGGCATTTTATGACTTTTGTTCCTCAAGAGGTATTAAACCCTTGTTGGAAAGAACGGGAACAACACAAGCGTATTGGGTAAAGGGAAAGGTGGCAAATAGATGATTGATGTCTGTTCGCCGTTAACAGGGAATAAGAATGTTATAAAACTTCACTCATTTGATACGCAAAAAATAATTGATGATTGGCTTAAAAGTTTTGACATGGAAATTAAGGATGAATTTTCTGGTTGTTCAAGAATTGATTTATATCAGTGTCTTGAAACTGGCCTCCGGTTTTTCGTTCCGATGTCTGTTGCTGGAAGCAATAGTTTGTATGTGAAACTGCAAAAATTTGAGTGGTTTTACTTACCATGGAAGTGGGAACATGAGGCGCTTTTTTCGCGATTAAATCTTGGAGAAAAAATTCTTGAAGTTGGGTGCGCTACAGGAGTTTTTGTAGAGAGGTTAAGTCATTTAGGTTTTTCAGTAGAAGGAATAGAATTTAACAAAAGTGCCGTTGCAGTATGTGAAGAGATGGGCTTGCCGGTATCTATGCAGAATATGAAGCAGCTTGCAATTAATCGAGCTGAAGCTTTTGATGTGGTTTGTAGTTTTCAGGTTCTTGAACACGTGGCTGACCCTCTTTCTTTCATTAATGAAAGTTTAGCATTGCTTAAATGCGGTGGGCGGCTTGTTATTTGTGTTCCTGATAATGATAGTTTCCTCCACTATAAACAAACTCTCCTAGATATGCCTCCACATCATGTGACTCAATGGAATTTGAAAGCATTTCAGTCTTTGGAGAGGTTGTTTTCTCTAAAGCTGGTATGCGTGAAGTATGAACCGTTGCCTAAGACTCAAGTGACGGGTTATTTGTATGCGCATCGGAAAAGAATGATGGAAAAGAGTTTGTTTTTTAAAGTCTTAATGAATAAGTACACCATGCCAATTTTTAGGTTTTTTCTTAACTCTGGGTTGCGGCATATGTGTAGAGGGCAAAGTATATATGTTGAGTATGAAAAACTAGAATGACTGAAATGTTGAACTTAGGATGCGGCACACGGGTTCACCCTAAGTGGGTAAATATTAATTTCACCTCGACTGCTACTAATGTGATTGCCTCCAACCTTCTTGAGGGTATCCCCTTTTCAGATAAAAGTTTTGATATTATTTACCACTCCCACCTGCTAGAGCATTTTTCCAAGTCTGACGCTTTTAAATTTTTACAAGAATCAATCGACGTGGCCGTGAACTTGGGTATTGACCCACGTAAATCCGACCAGGT
>JAGPUW010000036.1 GCA_018069465.1 Gammaproteobacteria bacterium
ACGAGTTTGTTTCGCCCACGCGGTTCGTTCAATACAGGGCCAAAGTAAGGTGAGTAACCAAAAAACTAAACCAGAATTGATGCAATGAACCGCGATATTGGTCAGTTTGAAGTGAACAGATTTAAAGCCGTCGGCAAAATAGTAATTCAGCCCAAAAGAAAGGGCGGGGATGATGCGCTTTAAAGGGCCGCTTTCATTAGATAAGGCAGAGCGAGTGATTTCTTGCTCGCTTAACTGATGGATGGGGACGTTGGGGTTTTCTAGAATATTGAGCTGGTCGTCGAATACAAAAGGGCCGTACCAACCCGGCGCGTAGGCTAAAACAATAAGTACTAAAATGGCGCTGCATAAGACCAGCGGTGAAGTAAGTTGAGATTTAAAGTTAGCCATATGCGGTGTAAACAAAAGGCCAGCATAATGGCTGGCCTTTTGTTTGCTTATCTGTCGTTAAGGCGCGGTCACGTCCATCGACGAAATGGCGATGGTTTCGGTATTGATACTTCTATCGACTAAACCGTTATTACCGGTGAAAATTGCGGTTTTTACAGAGTCATCATCTCCGCTATGTGTATCCAGAAAACCGCGGGAAAATTCGTTTTCACAAGTCTGATTGAGTTCTTCATTTGTAACAAAGTTCCTGACGGGAGACGCCGAAGGGTTACAAGCATTGTTTAGCCTATCGTGATCGTCGGTGTAATCGCCGTCAAACACCGTGTCACCGTTTGGAGCTGAGGGGCCGCTTTCCCCTTGATTAATATCGGGTACCCAGCCGGCCAACAGAGTCAGGTTTAATTCAAAAAATGGAACTCTTTCTAAAGGAATATTGGCAGCGGTGTAAGTCGTGCCTTCATAAGATCCCTGTGCTGGTAGGTCTAAATACAATACCCTTGCCTGCAATTGTCTATCCTCGCTACCGTTAAAAACGGCGTGGTTAATACTGCCATCGTTGAAGAGGGAAGAAGTCGTAGGAAAAGTGCTATCAACCGTTGTTAGGGCATAAAGCTCAGCCGTAGTGGTGTAATTTAGCAGGACTTGCCGAACGAGCGTGCCAATGTAGTTGACGTATGAGGCCTTGTTCAATTCGGTAGTTGTTGTACTGGTAACTCCCTGGCTATCAATGCTTTGCCCTTCCGTAAAATAGCTTTCGGGAACGACGTTAAACGCAACGACTTTCCACGGGTCATACATAAAGAGTTTGCCACCCAATAATTTTAAGCGACAAACTTTTTCGGTTGCGCTCACGTCTCCGCCGTCTCCTAAGCCGTCCTTACAACAAATATCACACTCGGCTGCTGGTTGGTCGCCGCCCCCTGCATCAGTGACCGTTTTTGTAATGTTGTAATTCCGCGTTTCTAAAACATCGGTGCGTTCTTTGTTAACGTTATCCCATGAGGTAACGCCATAAATCTGAGAAGGATTGCTCGTTCCACCCTTACACAAACATGCTACCGTCCTAAATTCGTCACGAGATAAAATGACGCGATCCGACGTTTGGAACGTTGTAGAGACGGTGGTCGTTAAAGTACTATTGCCTTTTTTGCTGATGTCGGGGGCTATTTCTTCGTGACCAAAGCTCGATCCGTCGCCATTATCGAAAACTTCATCCGCCTGGCTTAAAAGGTTGACTTCCCCCCCGCCCGCTGAATCAGGGCTACCAGCCAAAACGGTGTATTTGGCATTATAGCCATATAGGGCGGTGTCAAATGAGACGACGTTGTTGGTGGTATCGCCCACACTGTCCCAGGTCACTTTTACGTGGGCTAATTTAAGCGTAGACAAGGCTGGAGTAGTAGGGGTGGCCGTGCTACCCGCGCCAACAAAACGATAATTATCTACGGTCCAGCTTAATGCATAATTCTGGTTGCCGACCGGTATATCGCCAGGGCCAATTAAGCCCCCTTCGTTCGACGCGATGTGATTAAAACCCAGCAAATCAGGAGAAACGATCGCTGCGCTCCAGGCGCCCGGTGCCGTTAATTGAATAAAACGCCTTAAATCGTCAACTTTTTGTTGCGCGATGGAGGCCGCTACAGATCTATTATTGGCGTCAGCGCCGCTGCGCAACAAAGAGGTTTGTAATTTAGAGACGGCTAAAATACCGATACTTAAAACCAGAACGGCTAGCATGACTTCTATCAAACTAAAACCGCGAAGCTTGTTGATTGAAGATGCTTTTTGCTTATATTTTTTCATAATAATTCCTGAAAAATCAAGGTGTAAAGTTACGCCAGCTGTATTTTACTTTGACCAGCTTGGGCTCATTTACCGCCTCAATGAGTGTGCTACCCACGCACCAGTCAAATATTTGAGTATAGTTGCCGTTAGTTAATCTAGTGGGGTCATCGGACACGACAGAACCGTGTACGATGGGCGTACCATTAAAAGTAACCGTACCCGTGCCGATAACAATACCCCAAACATCAGCGCCAGCCGTTATGGTTAAATCACCGGCAACGACCATAAACAAAGGCGCAGATTGGCTGCCAATATCTCCAACGGAGCAGTCGCCGTCGACAAAAACAAAGGGGTTAACGCTCAAATCAATAGAGCCAAGCCCCGGGCAATTATCGGCAAGGGACACACTAGCGTCCGCTTCGATTACGTTTAAGTCTGACGTACCAAAGATATGCTCTAAAGGAGAGGGTGGGAAGGGAGTGCTTGAGTTCCTGCCGGGGATTCGTATGTCGTATTTGATATTATCGTCCCCTGTTCCACCGGCTTCACTTAACTCATCGGCACAGGTGCAGTTTGCCCATTCTGTATGGGTGTTGGTGTCGTCGTACACATCGACGCACGCCTCACCGGCTGCATTTTGGAAGTCGCCGCTTAAACAGGTGGACCAACTCCCAGTAGCTGCACCGTCTGAGGTGGTGGTCCAAATAGAAATATCCGTTGCACTTTTAGGGTCCTCAAACGCCGATCTTCCAAGTGCACAATCCGCACCATCTTTTAGGTTGAGTTGTGGGTCGGCCACGATCAAAAAAGAACCGCTCAGGTTAACTATTGGTGCTAGTACCGGAGGTAGCTTATCCAAACCAGCGGCTATGTGCTTTGCGTAGGAAAGCTGGGCAATGGACTCCCCCGTGCCATCGGCGCTTTCTCCAGTGCCTAGAACCGTAATTTGGTTCCCTATTGATGCTGAAGTGGTAAATACCAAATAACTATCTGATGCTACATTGGCTAAACCAACGGTCGTACTAAGAGGGTCGATCGTATTAGGCGTAATTAGGTTGTCATCGTATGCAAACTCGTAGGTGTCGCTACCAACCAGGCAAGGAAATTGACCCGCTAAGCCACCCGTGCAAGCGACCCAGGAAGGGTGAGTTGTGCCATATAAATCGTTATTTTCTGCCAGATAGGCAGCGCCCTGATCTAATGCCGCGTTGGCTGCGGCAAAGGCCTCTTTGTGGCGGTATTCATTACCTGCGATACGCTGGTCCATAACACCCACGCGCGCGGCAAAGATGGTAATCAACGTGACACCAATCAGCAAAACGATGGAGACTAACAGCGTAGCCGCGCCTTTTTGACGGCTTGGTGACCGATGGAGTTTAGTTGTTTTCATCATAAACCTCATTTAGGGTCTTCATTTCTAATTCGGATGGTCTCGGTCACGGTACGGCTTGGGTCGTTCGCGTCAGAACTATGGGGTAAGTCAGTCGTGCCCGTTAGGGTAATCGTTACGTCATAAACGCTAACACCAGTGGTTGCTGTTAAAGCCGCTAGCCCGGTGTCACCATTAGTATTGACGCTGCCAGTGAGATCGAAATTGAGTGTTGCTATAGATGCGAGGTTGGGGTCTGTTATATCGGTCCATGTGCCAGTCCCACAATCAGGTGCAGTAGGCGGGGTGTTTGGGTCGCCACCGCTTGTAGTCCACTTTACGGTGTTGCTTTCTAGTTTAAAGCCAAATCGTTCATTAGCATCTCGTATATCATCGCCGTTTTCGTCGTAGGAATATCTAATGCAGGTAGCCGAGACATTAAAGTCTTGCATAAAGTCACCCACATTGGGGTCCGATGAATACCCAGAGCGTTTTAATTCATCGCTCATGAAGGTCATGACCCCTCGAAGTTCCTGATTAAGACGAATCATTTTGATACTTTCTGTACTGGAGCGAACATTAGTTGAAAAGACGGTGATGATAACGCCAACTACAAATAGCCCCAGAACCAGGGCTATCATCATTTCTATTAGCGTTAAGCCGGCTTGTTTTTTATTAAACATAGTTAGCAGCCCTCGAACCCAAACCCATCATCGGAGCAGATGGTTGTTCTTCCACGAATATTAGTGCTAACTTTCACTTCAGTGCCGTTAGTTAAAGAAAACTTAACATTTCCATTTATTGTTTGGCCTCTCAAAGGGGTAAAGGAGACAATATCAGACGCGAAAGCGCTATTTCCAGTAATGAGTACGTTATCACCATAATCCGATCGGTTGACTACTTTTTTAACGCCGTCTATTTCGCAATAATCAGCCTCAGTAGAAACAGTTTCAAAACAATCACAAGTAGCGTTAATTTTCATGCCGTAGCACCATTTTGTTGGGTCTACACCATCAAATTTGAATTCAATTCTAGCGTTAGAATTTCTTTTTATGGCTTCGGTTTTAATGAACATAAGGTCAACTTGGAAGTTTTCTGCGGCACCTTTTAATTTTCTACCGTCCAGCATACCGGTCATTGCCGGCACAGCCAGCGCTATAAGAATGCCCATCACCACGACGGTAATCATTAGTTCTATTATCGTAAAGCCTTTTTGTGTGTTTCGATCCATCTACAAAGTTCTCCAAGTTGCTAGTAATTATAGTAGTGATGCCAGTGTTCGCAAGGGCAATGATATACCGTTTGTCTTGTTAAAATAGCCGTTAGTCGATTTGTGTGCTATTTTTTGTTGCAAAAAGCTATTTTTGG
>JAGPUW010000009.1 GCA_018069465.1 Gammaproteobacteria bacterium
CTTTGCCAATGAAAACAGCTTACTGAAACTACTGTACGCCGGTATACTGAAAGCATCTGAACGCTGGACACACCCTGTTCAGAATTGGAATTTAACCCTGTCACAATTGGCGATTCATTTTCCAGATCGCCTAAACAAATATATCAGCCTGTAAGCTGGTTAGGTTGACACAGAGTTTTGAACACCCTCTGTTGGAGTGATTATGTGATCTGGAAAGACTTGGCCCCAGTTTGGGTCGACGTTTATTCTAAGTTTCTGTTCATGCTTGTGGCGATGCCTATTTTGCATTGAGTTTCGAGATTAGATCAGATGGAGCGATGTATATAATCGTCTTGCCATCTTTAGAGCTCAGGAATAGCCTTTTTTTAGTTAGCTTATTGAGATATGTTCTTGCTGTATTTTGTGAAATCGAATAAGAGTTCGATATTTCTTTTACCGTAAATATTCTTCCCGGTTCTTTTACAGCCTTTTTAAGGAGATCTTTTTGTATAAAATTTAGAGTCCCCCCCCATTTTGTTTTTTCCAGTATCGCCGCTATTTTCTGAAACTCAGTCGCTTTATCATCTAGATATTTCTCCAACTCATCAAAAGCAGCTAAAATTATTTCTAACTGAAAATAGATGAAATATGTCAAGTCATTTTGATCTCTTTCCGCGTACAAAAACGACATGCCGTAGTCCCTCGGCTTCTCTCTAAGGAGCTTGCTGATAGACACATATTCGAATAATTTATATTCGCATTTAAGCATATACCAGTAAAAAAGCGCTCTTGCTGTTCTCCCGTTCCCATCCCTAAAAGGGTGTTCATATCCGATCATGAAGTGAAGAATAATAGCTTTAACAACTGGCGCTATAAAAGAACTTCCATCCAGACCGGAATGATCCAGGTTTGCAAATTGACACAGCTGTTCTAACCTATTGTGTATCAATTTAAAATCAGGTGGTTGATGTGCTATTTCACCATTCCCATCTTCAACGTAAATACCGTTGTCTTCTCTAAACTTGCCCGGGCAAACATTGTTCTCTGTGGTGCCTAATGTAGAAATGCGATGAAACTCGAGAATCTGATCAATTGAAAGATCATCATCTTTAATGTTTTCTGCGTATTTTAACAGAAGATAATTGTTTAATATCATTCTTTCATCTTCATCAATCGGCTCTCTCTCCTCTTCCAACATTTTTTTTGCTACCTCTCTAGTTGTAGAGGCGCCTTCTAGTTGCGCGCTAGTTATGGCTTCTTCCATGAGCAATGAAGAAACGAGAAATCGATTCTGGAGGCTATCTGAGGCTGTTCGTCCATCGATAGCACCAACATTTCCACCAGCAAGCTTTATGACTTGATGTAGCATTGCTTCCATTGAAGGAGGAGTGCAGTATGAAAAAGGAGTTCCTCGCTCATCACTTAGGGGGAGATGTTTCATCTGGGACATTCGCTTGAACTTTACCGCTTTCCATATGATTTGGGCTTCCTCCTTTGGCACTCTCCACTTGAATTGACTCCAGTGGAGGTAGCGCCCCTTGGAATCTGTGGCATCGTATTTGTCGAAATATTTGACTAGTTCCGGCAAGATCTTAACGTCTTGGGAAAGATCGAATATCGGGGCTTGTTCAACTACAGATTTAGACATACGTCAAAGCCGAATATTTGAGTTGTATTTGTGGGTTATTGTAGCGGAATTAACATTCAACGCAAATTATTAAATTTGATTTATACGGGGATCTTTAAGCCATAGCGCTTGAGCTTATGAGGTTTTACGCATAAAAAATTGAGGTCAAGGCTTACCTCGTTGCATCATGTAAAAATAATTAGCAGCATTTTATAGATCGAGTTTTAACCATAAATCCCTTCAAGCCTCCCCCTAACCTGCTCCAACGAATACCCTGCTTTGGCCGCCGTCGCTAATAATTCATCGGCACTGGTGTCTTTAGCTTGCGAGAGCATCCATAAAATAGTGCAGCGGGTGCCGGTGCGGCAGTGGGCAAAAATAGGGCCGTCATTGTTGGCAATATTTTTGCCGAAGTTTTCTGCGTCCCCGTCACTAATCGCGGTGCCGACGACGGGCTGGTAAATATATTTAATGCCGTGTTGCTCGGCGGCTGCGGCGATGTCGGCGGCCATGGGCTGGCCCTCGCCTTCACCGTCGGGGCGGTTGTTGAGGATGGTTTTAAAACCTTGGGCGGCAATAGTGGCAATGTCTGCGATGCTAATTTGGCTGGCGACGTGGAGTTGTGGGGTGAGTTTTTTACTTTCCATTATTTTTTCTCTTATAAAAATATTGCGCTTAATTTTAAGGCGGCCTAGTCAACCCGCAGGCTGTTGAGGTTGGCTTGCAGTTGTTGCAGGTGTTCTTCTAATTGCGGGCCTTTTTGCTGGGCGAGGCCAATGGCCAGTACGTCGATCACTGCGAGGTGGGCGATGCGTGAGGACATGGGTGTGTAAATTTGTATGTCCTCTTTTACGTCGATGGTGATGGGGATGGTGGCGGCATCGGCCACGGGTGAGTTGCTGGGCGCGAGGGCGATAACTTTTGCGCCTCGGGTTTTGACCAGGGCGATGGAGTCGAGCAGTGCGCGGGTGCGTCCCGACTGGGAAAAGGCGACAACGACATCATCGGGCGACAAGGAGGTCGCTGACATGTTTTGCAGGTGGGGGTCGGAGTAGGCAGCGGTCGCCAGTTGTAGGCGAAAAAAGCGGTGCTGGGCGTCGAAGGCGACGGCAGCGGAGGCTCCGAAGCCATAAAACTCTACCCGCTGGGCGGCGCACAGTGCCTGCACGGCGCGGTCGAGCATTTCCAGGTCGAGGTTGTCGCGCACTTTGAGCAAGCTGTCGACAGTGGAGTCGAACACTTTAAAGCTGTATTGGGCCGTGGAGTCGCTGTCGGTCACGGCGATCTGGCCAATGCTGGGGCTGGAGGCGAGTTGCTGGGCGAGGGCGAGTTTAAAATCCTGAAACCCCTCGCAGCCCACGGCGCGGCAAAAGCGCACGACGGTGGGCTCGCTGACCTCGGCCTGATTGGCGAGGTCGACGATGCGCATGCGGATCACTTCTTTGGGGTGAGCAAGTACAAACTGGCCGACCTTGCGCTCTGATTTGCGCATGGCGGGCAGTTCATTGCTGATGCTTTGGGTGAGTTCTGCGGGCTTCAATGGCAGTCTCCGAATAATTGCATTCGAAATTGTAAATTATTTACCGGCGAAAGTATTTTTATCAGTGCCTTATATAACGCTAGAAAAAGTAAAGAATAGCCTTCACTCGAGACACGCTGTAAATACGTCCCTGTACGCTCGGCTTTGGCATCCTGCGTCGCTCTACCTCCTGCATCCATGCAGTCGTCGGTGTCGGCATCCCTGCCTCCTACGGTCACGAGCAAAGAATATCCTTTACTATCGACTGTGAGTAATTACAGCGTGGCACAATAAGTATCGACAAGCCCCCGCGTTGAATCTGCTAGAATCCTCCGCCCATGGATGTTACCTCAATAATAGATAGTCTTAACCCCGCCCAACGCGAAGCCGTGAGCAGTGCCGACCCCTACCAGTTGGTGCTGGCCGGTGCCGGTAGTGGTAAAACCCGCGTGCTGGTGCACCGCATTGCCTGGTTGATGCAGGTCGAGGGTTTGTCGCCCTACCAAATACTCGCGGTCACCTTTACCAACAAAGCGGCGCGTGAAATGCGCGAGCGCATCGCCGAGCTGATTGGCTTTGCGCCTCAGGGCATGTGGGTGGGTACCTTTCACGGCCTCGCCCATCGGCTGCTGAAAATGCACTGGCGCGATGCCGGTTTACCCGAGGGTTTTCAAATTCTCGATGCCGACGACCAGCTGCGTGTCATCAAGCGGGTGTACACCGCCTTGAATATGGACACGGAGAAGTGGCCGCCCCGTCAGGCTCAGTGGTATATCAACGAGCAGAAAGACGAGGGCCTGCGCGCTGCCCATATTCAGCAAAGCCCCGATCCCTTTTCGGTAGCGATGCTGCAGGTTTATCGCGGCTACGAAGAGGCCTGTCAGCGTGGCGGTCTGGTCGATTTTGGCGAGCTGTTATTGCGCGCCCACGAGCTGTGGCTGCACAAGCCCGAGCTGCTGGCCCATTATCAAGATCGTTTTCAACACTTGCTGGTGGATGAGTTTCAGGACACCAACGGCATTCAATACGCCTGGTTGCGAGTGCTGGCAGGCAATAAATTGGGCATGACCGCCGTGGGTGACGACGACCAGTCTATCTATGGCTGGCGCGGCGCCAAGATTGAAAATATTCAAAATTACACCCACGATTTTGAGGGGGTAAAAACGGTTAGGCTGGAGCAAAATTACCGCTCTACGGCGACCATTCTTAAAGCCGCCAACGGGGTGATCTCCCAAAACGCCAATCGCCTGGGCAAAACCCTGTGGACGGATGGTGAGGACGGTGAGCCGCTATCCCTGTACGCCGGATTTAATGAGCAGGACGAGGCGCGCTTTATTGGCGAGCGCATTCAGGACTGGATTGCCAAAGGCAATATGCGTAGCGATGTGGCGATACTCTACCGCTCCAACGCTCAGTCGCGAATTCTTGAAGAAGCCCTGCTGCGCTTGCAAATACCCTATCGCATTTACGGTGGCCACCGTTTTTACGAGCGTCTCGAAATCAAAAATGCCATGGCCTATCTACGCCTGCTAATGAACCGCCACGACGATGCGGCTTTTGAGCGGGTGATTAATACCCCCACGCGGGGCATTGGCGATAAAACCGTACAGCGTTTGCGCGACACGGCGCGGGCCGCTCAGCAGTCGATGTGGTCGGCGGCGCAAAGTGAGGTGGAGAACCTTCCCGCCCGCGCCAGTAATGCGGTGCGCGGCTTTTTGGCGATGGTCGACGAGCTGGCCGTGGATTATCAAAGCCTGACCCTCGACGGGCTGACAGATCAGATGCTTGAAGTATCGGGCCTGCTAGAGTTTTATCGCCGTGAAAAAGGTGAGCGCGGGCAAACGCGGGTCGAAAACCTTGAAGAACTGATTAATGCCTGTCGGGCCTATGAAGCCCCCGACCTCGATAGCCCCGCCCTGCCCCAGTTTATCGATGAAGCGGTGCTCGATGCCGGTGAGCGCCAGGCCGAGAGCGATGAAGATGCTGTGCAGTTAATGACCCTGCATTCGTCCAAGGGACTGGAGTTCCCGCTGGTGTTTATGGCCGGCATGGAGGAAAACCTCTTCCCCCATAAAATGTCACTGGAGGAATCCGGTCGCCTCGAAGAAGAGCGCCGCCTGTGTTACGTCGGCATTACCCGGGCCATGACAAAACTTTACCTGACTTTTGCCGAAACACGACGGCTGTACGGGCAGGAAAGTTTTAATCGGATGTCGCGCTTTATCCGCGATATTCCACCGGATGTACTTGAAGAGGTGCGCCTGTCGGCCAATGTGTCCCGGCCCACCAGTTTTGCCAAAAAGGCCACCCTCAGCGATCAGGGCGAGGGATCGGGTTTGTCTCTCGGCCAACAAGTGAAGCACAAGATATTCGGCGAAGGGGTGATATTGAGTTTTGAGGGCAATGGCCCCAATGGCCGCGTGCAAGTCAACTTTGCCGATGTAGGCACCAAGTGGATGGTGCTGCAATACGCCAAGTTACAAGGGCTATAACAAAAACGATAACGAGCAAGGTAGGCAAAAAATGATAAAAAGATTGGCGATAAGTGCTCTGGTATTACTGCTGGCGGCCTGTGGCGAACAACAAGCGGCAAGCTCTGCTGAAGGGGCAGCTGCTGTCGAAGAGCAGAAAACCTTCAAGTGGAAGCTGGTCACCACGTGGCCGAAAAATTATCCGGGCCTGGGAATGGCGCCAGAAAATTTCGCCACACTGGTCGATCGTATGAGCAATGGTCGCCTGAAAGTGAAGGTCTACGGCGCCGGGCAAATGGTGCCCGCAATGGAGGTGTTCGACGCAGTCTCACAGGGCACGGCACAAATGGGCCACGGTGCGGCGTATTACTGGAAGGGCAAAACCCCGGCCTCGGTGTTTTTTACCTCTGTGCCCTTTGGCCTCAATGCTCAGGAAATGAACAGTTGGTTGTACCACGGCGGCGGCATGGAGCTGTGGCGTGAAACCTATGAACCCTTCAATTTGGTGCCCTTTGCCGGCGGAAATTCCGGGGTACAGATGGCGGGCTGGTTTAATCGAGAAATCAACAGCCTCGACGATCTACAGGGTTTGAAAATGCGAATTCCCGGCATTGGCGGCGAAGTGATTACCCGCGCCGGTGGCGAAGCGGTGACCATCCCCGGCGGTGAGCTTTATACCGCCATGCAAACCGGGGTGATTGATGCCACCGAGTGGGTCGGCCCCTACAATGATCTGGCCTTTGGTTTTCATCAGGTGGCGAAGTACTACTACTACCCGGGTTGGCATGAGACGGGATCGACGCTGGAATTAATTATCAATAAAGATGCCTGGGAATCTCTGCCCGCCGACCTGCAGGCGATGGTTGAAGCCGCTGCGCGCACCGTGAATCAGGATATGCTCGACGAGTACACCGCCCGTAACAATGCGGCACTGGTGCAGTTAGTCGATGAGCACGGCGTGCAATTGCGACGCCTGCCGGATGACGTGCTGGTTAAGCTCAAGGCGATCACCAGGGAGGTGCTCGATGAATTGGTCGCCAACGATCCACAGGCGCTTAAGGCGCGGGATTCACAAGAGGCCTTTCAGGCGCAGGTGATGGACTATCACGAAATCTCGGAAGAAGCCTATTATCGAGCCCGGCGTTTGGGGACGGAGTCTGCAGAATAGCTGTAAAGTTGTTGTGATTTCTATCTTTCACTGATGATAATAGGGGGCAAATTATTATTGTTTTGCTTTATGAATCATAAATAAAAGTAGGGATGGCATGCGTAGTTTTAAAATATTATCTTCGTTAATAATCGCAGTAGTTTTACCTGGTTGTGTTACACCCCCTGACGTAAATGAGCGTTTAGGCCAATTTACAGCTGCATCGTCTTTTGACATTCGAAATTTAGCGTATGAAAAATCTTAAAAAACGACTACTTTTGTGGAAGGTAAATCTTGTTACAAAGTTAACCCATATAGCCTTATATATATGGAAGGTCCAAGAGACAATATGATTCAGCGAGCAATGGATGAAGCTATAAGAAATGGTCAAAAAAATGGTGTTGATGGCGACTTGTTAGTAAATGCTAGAATCGAAAAGAAAACTGAACATCGAAAAGTATCAATCTTTCTTACAGAAAGGTATGAATGCATTTTTGTAAGTGGCGACCTTGTTAGAATAAAGGCGTAATTAATTATTGACGAAACGATGTGGCTGGAATAATAAGTAGCTTCCATCCTACAGGCCTCTTTCATATTGGGTAGTGTTCATAATTCTGTGTCATTTCATTAAACTAAGAAAAAGAGATGACTATGACTACACCCACATTCGATATGGAATCTGCCCTCAAGGCACTACGTGAAGGTAAAGATCTTACCGGCAAAGACGGCATCCTTACCCCTCTGATCAAGCAACTCACCGAAGCCGCTATGCAAGCGGAACTGGATGAACATCTGGCCTCAGAGACGCAATCTAATCGCAAGAATGGCAGTACCCGCAAGACGATGAAAAGCCCTGTGGGCAGCTTTGAACTTAATTCACCAAGAGATCGTGCCGGTAGTTTTGAGCCGCAGATCGTCAAGAAACATCAAACCCAGCTCACCGATGAATTGGAGCGCAAAGTCCTCGCGCTGTTTGCGCTAGGTAATAGCTACCAAGATATCCGCACCCACATTGGCGACATTTACGGTATGTCGCTCTCCAATGGCACCATCAACGCTGTTACCGACAAGCTCTTGCCTGAACTGCAAGCGTGGCGCGAACGTGATTTGGAGGCGATTTATCCCATTGTT
>JAGPUW010000010.1 GCA_018069465.1 Gammaproteobacteria bacterium
CTTTGCCAATGAAAACAGCTTACTGAAACTACTGTACGCCGGTATACTGAAAGCATCTGAACGCTGGACACACCCTGTTCAGAATTGGAATTTAACCCTGTCACAATTGGCGATTCATTTTCCAGATCGCCTAAACAAATACATCAGCCTGTAAGCTGGTTAGGTTGACACAGAGTTTTGAACACCCTCTCATATTGTTGTAAAAATTTGCCAATTTACTCAGTAGAATTTCTTTGCCACAAGAGTGTTAAAGGAGTGAGCCGTGACCAGAGTTGTTTCTATCTTTAAGAATAAATCCCCCGTCTATTACGCCTATCGGCGCTCCGGCCCCGCGTCTGAGGGCGCTCGCTTAATGTTGACTTGCATGGGCCTGCACTGGTTTCCCGCCCTCCAGTGCTGGACCAATGCGCCGGATAGCTGGATGCAGGAACAGGTGCAGGTCTTATTGAATCAACATGACAGGCGTCGTTGTTAAATAGCGAGCACATGTCACGCCCCGCGCTTTATAAAGAGACCTTGCGTGGGGCGTTGTTTTTAAGCGGGGTAATGCGGTTTTCTGTCGTCAGCGCTTACTTGCCGTGCTCACGGCGGTAGGTCTGAACATCTTCGGCGCTGGGCAGCTGCATTAGCTCTATCATGATGCCGTCGGGGTCTTCAAAAATAATCGCCTTTACGGTGCCGTAGCCTTTCAGCGGTAAGTCCAGGGGTTCGGCGTAACACTCAATGCCTTCGCTTTGCAGGCGCTCATAGGTGGTTTGCAGGGTTTCGCCGGTAACCTCAAAAGACAGCAGAAACACACCGGGGTCGCCCGGCCTGCTCGGCCCGTTTTGTTTTTCTGCGGGCGGATCAAATTCAATCAGCTCAATCTCTCCCACCATGCTCTCGCCCTGCTGCAGGATCACCGAGCGGCCGACGGTGCCGGGTTTGAGTTTCAGTAATTTCTCGGTAATGGTGCCCTCTAGAGGCATGTCGAGGGTAAGGTGGAAACCCAGTACATCGGTGTAAAAAGCGATGGATTGGTCGAGGTTAGTTACGGTGAGCGCAACGTGGTGAGTTAGTTACGGTGAGCGCAACGTGGTGAATTTCACTAATAGCCATTTCTGTTTCTCCTTATAGTATTTATTAGCGTAGAAATGAGTAGAGCTTATACCGGCTAGGCTCCTAGAGGTTAGTCGTCTTGAATAACTTTGCTCGCACGGTGTCGCGGTAGCGCCCGGGGGGGACATTAAAGCGTCGTTTAAATAACTGGGTGAGGAAAGAGACATCCTGATAGCCGCTGCGACTGGCGATTTCAGCCAGCGACAGATTGCTGTGTTGCAGCAAGTCTTTAACGGCATTGAGCCGCAATTCCTGCAGATAAGCCAAGGGCGTAATATCCAGCGCTTTTTTAAAGCGCCGATTAAAGGTGCGCAAGCTCATCTCAAATTGCTCGGCGAGGGCGGCGATATGAATGGTTTTGTGGAAGTTGTCCTGCATCCATATCTGCGCTTGAACAACTTGCTCGTCCGGGTGCTGGGTGGCTTCACCGCTGTAATAGTTAGTGGGTTCGAAGGAGTTGCGGATTTCGTGGAAAAAGTTGCGCTGCACGATGTTGGCCACGGCCCGCCCGTACCAGCGGTAGACAATATTCACCATCAATTCAGCCAGGGCGTTAATACTGGCGGCGCAGTAGAGGTTGTCGGCTCGGGTAATAAAGTACTGACGTGTCAGTTCAACCTTTGGGTAGTCCCGTTGAAACTGGTCGAAATAATGCCAGTGAGTGGTGGCGGGTTTGCCGTCGAGTAGACCTGCCTCGGCCAAGTAGCAGCAGCCGGTGCCGACAGCGCTAATAATAGAACCCTGTTCGTGGTGTTTGATCAGCCAGGGCAGAAAGTCACTGTGGCGACGGATGATGGGGCGCGGGTTGCGCCAGAAGCCGGGGATATGAATCAGGTCACAGCGGCCAATATCATCGTCGATGGACGCCGTTGGGCTGAGGCTGAAGCCCGACGATGAAGCCACGGGTTCCCCGTTCAGGGATACCGAGTGAATCTCTATCGGGCGGGCGTCGCGACGGTTGGCGAGGGCTGAGCCGGCGGCTGTGTTGAGGATTTCAATCGGCAAAGTGGCGCTGCTGGCGAGCAGGTTTTCGCTGAGCAGGACAGCGACGCGGTAGGGTTCGTTCATAAAGCCTCCATGTCTGGCTGATATGCCATAGTTATTGGCCACTATAACCATTAATGGTGGGCTGCGTACAGCTTACACTCGCCAAGTTATGTTCAATCTATGGATAAGGTAGCAACAAACAATGTCAATTTTGCCCGTTATTGTTGGATACGGCGGTGTTAATCCCGCAGGAAGAAGCTCATTTGACCAGGCCTACAGGCGCATGGTGCTGGAAAGCCTGGCTCAGCAAGAGCAGGAAAAAACCATTGCCGGTCTGGCTTGCATGATGAAACTGGTTAGCTGGAATGGCTCGGCCTATGAGGACAGTGCTGGGAAAAGTCTCAGTATGAGTGAAGTTTCTGCGCGCTATTCTGCCGAGGTTTGCGATAAAACCTTGATCCGCCGCATAGAGTCACAGCACTACGACCCCGACGCGGCGTTTTGCCAGAAGACCCTGGTGACGGACTCCAGTGAAGAGGCGATGACGTTTCGCACCAGCAAAAAGAGTTTACCCGAGGTGTTGCCGCAAGGCTGGCAGGTCTCCGACGCGGTAGATGGCGTGGTGGAAGTGACGATTAAGGGCGAGCAGGAGTGGCGCATTCCCACCACTCGCAATATGCCGGTGAAAGCGGCGGGCCAGTTGCCCAGCGGTTTTGAGCCGGGTGAACTCTACAATTCGCGTTTCCAGCCCCGTGGCCTGCAGTTGGCGCTGTTTGGCGCCACCGATGCGGTGCGCTCGATTGGCATTGACTGGCAAACTATTTGCGATGCGGTGCAGCCCGATGAGACTGGCGTTTACGCCTCCAGCGCTATGGGCCAGTTGGCCGATGAGGGCCTTGGTGGCTTGATGGCTTCGCGCCAGCTGGGTGGCCGGCCGACCTCAAAACAAGTGCCGATGGGTTTGACCAGCATGCCGGCGGATTTCGTTAATGCCTATGTGCTGGGCAATCTCGGCCATACCGAATCGGTGGCCGGTGCCTGTGCCAGTTTTTTATACAATTTGCGCGCGGCGGTGCACGATATTCGCAGCGGCGCCCGCCGTGTGGCGGTTGTCGGTTGTGGTGAGGCGCCTATATTGCCGGAGATTATGGAGGGTTATACCAACATGACCGCGCTGGCCACGGAAGCAGAAATGCAAGCTTTGGGCGATGGGGACCCCCGCCGCTACAGCCGCCCCTTTGGTAAAAATGCCGGTTTTGTGATGGGCGAGTCGGCGCAGTATATTGTCTTGATGGACGACGCTCTGGCAATCGAACTGGGCGCGGATATTTTTGGCGCTGTGCCCGATGTTCATGTCGATGCCGACGGCATTAAAAAATCAATCTCCGGGCCCGGGCCGGGCAACTATATTAGTTTTGGCAAGGCGGTTGCCACCGCGCGCAATATCCTCGGTGAGGATGTCGTGCGCCAGCGCAGTTTTGTGATGGCCCACGGTTCGAGTACGCCGCAGAACCGGGTCACCGAATCCATTATTTTTGAACGCATTGCGGAGGCCTTCGGTATTAGTGACTGGCCAGTGTGTGCGGTGAAAGCCTATGTTGGCCATTCACTGGCACCGGCCAGTGGCGATCAAATCATGACCGCGATTGGTGCTATGCGCCACGGCTTGATTCCCGGTATTAAAACCATGGATGCCGTCGCGGACGATGTCTACCAGCAGCGCCTGCACTTCCCGCTAAAAGATTTAGCCGCTGAAAAGGATGTGGCTTTTATCAATGCCAAGGGTTTTGGCGGCAACAATGCGACCGGGGTGCTGTTCTCCGGCCGCGTCGCCGAGCAAATGCTCGCCAAACGCTACAGTGGCGTCTGGAGCGATTACTGCCAGCGCCGCGAGGCCACCCGCAAGCAGGCGGCAGACTATGAAGAGCGCGCTGATCGGGGAGAGCTGGCGCCAATTTACCGCTTCGGTGAAGGTGTGATTGGTGACGATGAAGTGTTGATTTCCGATCAGGCCATCAGCCTGCCGGGCTACGGCAAGCCGGTGCCCCTTAAGGGCGAAAACCCCTACGACGATATGCTCTGATTTTCCAGGCCTCAGCTGCACCATAGTGCGCAGCTGAGGCGTTTGGGCGGGCGTTAACGCTGTTAAGCAAGTTCTGCCAGGTACTGGTCCTTCAACTTCACGTAGTTGCCCGCCGTATAGGGGAAGTAGTCGATTTCACTTTGTGTCAGCGCACGGGCCTGTTTACAGGGGCTGCCGAAATAAAGGTGACCGCTCTTTAGGGTCTTGCCCGGTGGCACCAGGGTGCCGGCACCGATAATCACGTTATCTTCCACCACCGCGCCGTCCATGACGGTCGAGCCAATACCGACCAATATGCAATTGCCCAGCGTACAGCCGTGGAGGGTGACATTGTGGCCAACAGTGACATCGTTGCCGATAGTGGTGGGCCAGCCGCCGGGGTTGTAATCGCTGGCGTGGGTAATGTGCACCACAGTGCCATCTTGAATGCTGCTGCGTTGGCCGATGCGGATGCGGTGCATGTCGCCGCGAATCACCGCGCCGGGCCACACGGAGCTATCGTCACCGAGCTCGACATCGCCGATCACCGTTGCCGCCGAGTCGACAAAGCAGCGCTCGCCAAGTGTGGGTTTGTGGCCGTTAAAGCTGCGGATGGCGGGTGTATTGTCGAGGGGCATAAGTGTGATCCTGAAAAATGGTGAGAGCTGTTATTATAGCGGGCTTTATGACTGGGTTTGAACGGGAGTCCGCTATGGCTAATGTGATTAAACGCTTTATTGCGGGGGCGGTTTGTCCGCGCTGTAGTGAGATGGATAAGCTGGTGGTCTATCGGCAGGATGAGCGCGATTATCGCGAATGTGTCAGCTGTGACTTTGCCGAGGAGATGCTCTTTACCCAGCCCTCGGCAGATCTCGAAACCCGAGCCAACCGTGATTTGGACAGGCAGGCCATTAAGTTTGTCGATGCCTCGGTAAAAAAATAGCAGTAGCTAGCGGGGTTTAGTGGATACTGGGTGACGTAGCGCAACCCTGCCCCAACAATAAACCCACTGCCAGAGTGTCCGTGAGACAGGGCCAGTGGGTGATCTCAATACCCCAGGCAATTTCGCGGCGGGCATTATTGTCGAAGATGCCACTGTCTAAACGCAAATAGTCTCGCTCCAGCTGCTCGGCGACTTCCTGGGCAATAAGATCCAGATGGTTGGCCAGGGGTTCGCCGATCAACTGATGAATGATCAGGTTGGAGCGTGTCATATCCATGGGTATCAAGGGCTCATGGCACTGCAGGGAAAAGTGTTCGTTGACCTCTTCAATCACCCGGTGGGCAATATAGGCCTGCGCCATAAGGGTGGACAGTTGGTTTTGCCCTTCCAGCAAGTCTGGCGTCTGGTCAAATGCGCCGGTGCAAAAGTTCACCACCGCCTCGGTGTATTTACAGCAATTGGCATTGATGCCGATGATGCTCAGTACATCGACAAATTCTGCAACATGTTCCGTATAGCGCACCACAAAATCGAGCAGCACCGCAATGGCGTTGTCGCGAGGCATTTTAATGGCGCGGTGCAATGAGGGCCTTATACGCGATAACTGCGCGGCGAGCTGCCCGTTTTGATCTTCAAGAAGCCGGGCTTGCTCAATGCTGTGGCGGAGCTTGATGGTATCCATGATTGAAAGTTAGTCAATAAACGTAAAAAAGCAAACTGCAGGTGTATTGGCACGATGGCCTGAAGTTTAGTAAATGATGCTGAGGTCATGCACGGGCAATCGGCGGGCCATTGACTTGTGTCAAGTGCATGACGTTATGGGCTTGTGGTTAGCAGGGGAATTGCTAGTTTCAGCGGTGACGTATCTACAGAGCTTCTGATACAATGCGCGCCGCGTGACCATCACGCCTGTTATGTTATCGCCTGTTTTACGGATAAGTGATCGTACAATAGGCGCTTGTTGTCGGTGAGAGAAGTGGCAAAATGTCGCAGGTGTTTCACGCAATAAAGAACAGAATGCGGGACATAATATTAGAGGGGTTCAGATAGTCAGTGCTGGCCGGCTGGGATCACTGCGAAGGTTTTCTTGTGTTTCTGAACAAGATCAATAAAGTAAATCGGAGAGGAATAGGTAATGGTATCTAGATTAAAGCAGCTTGTCGCGTATGCGCTAAGCCCGCTGTTGCTGCTATCTTTTGTAGGGCAAAACGCTCACGCGGAAGATGCACATGCAAGTGGGTGGAGTTTGCTAAATATGCCCCAGGGCGTCACCAGTGTGAGTAATGATATCTATGACCTGCATATGACGGTCGTCTGGATCTGCGTGTGGATCTCAGTGGTGGTTTACGGTGTGATGTTCTACAGCATGTTTGCTCACCGCAAGTCGAAGGGTTATAAAGCGGCGAATTTCCACGAGAGTACAACTGTCGAGCTGTTGTGGACGATTGTTCCCGTTTTAATCTTAATATGGGTCGCCTTTCCCTCAACTAAATCGCTGATTGAGCTTTACGATACCACTGAAGCCGATATCGATATTAAGATCACCGGTTATCAGTGGAAGTGGCAGTACGAATATCTCGGCGAAGGCGTCGAGTTCATGAGTGAGCTGACAACTTCCGAGCCCGCTATTTATAACCTAGAGCCGAAAACCGAGTTTTACCTCTCCGAGGTAAACGAGCCCTTGGTCCTGCCAGTGGGTAAAAAGGTGCGCTTCTTGCTCACCGCTAAAGATGTTATCCACTCCTGGTGGGTACCGGATCTGGGCGTTAAGCGCGATGCAGTACCGGGCTTTATCAACGAGACCTGGGCGAAAATTGATGAGCCGGGTGTTTATCGTGGCTTCTGTGCCGAGCTTTGCGGCAAGGGCCACGCCTTTATGCCCATCGTTGTTAATGCTGTTAGCGAAGATGAGTATAAAACCTGGTTGGCGGAGAAAAAAGAAGCTGCCGCTGTGCTGCGCGAAATGGCCAAGCAAACGTTCACGCTTGAGCAGTTGATGGCTAAAGGTGAAGTCGCTTATAACCGCTCTTGTGCGGGTTGTCATTCCGGCAACGGTGAGGGCATCCCTGGTGCATTCCCAGCTTTGAAGGGCAGTGCCATCGCTCTCGGCCCAGTGGCCAAGCATCTTGATGTAATGGTCAACGGTGTGAGTGGTACGGCGATGCAGGCCTTTGGTGGTCAGCTCTCCGAAGTCGATCTGGCGGCAATCATTACTTATGAGCGCAACGCCTGGGGCAACAATGTCGGTGACATGGTTCAGCCCATCGATGTTCTTAAATTCAAACAAGGCCAATAGGGGAGAATTAATATGGCACACGGTCCCGCAAAAGGTATTGGTCGTTGGTTGTTCGCCACGAACCACAAAGACATAGGTACGATGTACCTGTGGTTTAGTTTTGCAATGTTTTTACTCGGTGGTACGTTCGCGATGATTATTCGCGCCGAGTTGTTTGCGCCAGGTATGCAGCTGGTTAAACCTGAGTTTTTCAACCAGATGACCACCATGCATGGCTTGGTGATGGTCTTCGGGGCGATCATGCCCTCCTTCGTTGGCCTGGCCAACTGGATGATTCCCCTGCAAATTGGTGCGCCGGATATGGCTCTGCCGAGGATGAATAACCTCAGCTTCTGGATCCTGCCCTTCGGTTTTGCACTGCTGGCTTCCACGCTGTTTATGGAAGGCGGTGCGCCGAACTTTGGTTGGACTTTCTATGCGCCACTGTCCACCACATACGCGCCCGACACGGTTAACTTCTTCATCTTTGGTGTGCACATTATTGGTGCTTCATCAATCATGGGTTCCATCAACATTATCGCCACCGTGCTCAACTTGCGCGCCCCTGGCATGACGATGATGAAATTGCCCCTCTTTGTCTGGACCTGGTTAATTACGGCTTTCCTGTTAGTTGCCGTGATGCCTGTTCTGGCCGGTGTGGTCACCATGATGTTGATGGATATTAACTTTGGTACCAGCTTCTTCGATGCCGCTGGTGGTGGTGATCCGGTACTGTTCCAGCACATCTTCTGGTTCTTTGGTCACCCCGAGGTATACATCATCATTTTGCCGGCATTTGGTGTGGTCTCCGCGATTATTCCAACCTTTAGCCGCAAGCCTCTGTTTGGTTACTCATCGATGGTTTATGCGACGTCGGCTATTGCCTTCCTGTCGTTCATCGTTTGGGCTCATCACATGTTTACAACGGGTATGCCAATTGCCGGTGAGCTGTACTTTATGTACGCCACTATGTTGATTGCTGTGCCGACAGGCGTGAAGGTCTTTAACTGGATTACCACGATGTTCAGAGGCTCACTGAGCTTTGAAACACCGATGTTGTTCGCCATTGCCTTTGTTATTCTGTTTACCTTCGGTGGTTTCACGGGCTTGATGCTCGCGGTTGCGCCGGCAGATATTCAGTACCACGACAGCTACTTTGTGGTGGGCCACTTCCACTATGTAATGGTTGCTGGCGCGGTGTTCTCAATGACAGCGGGTATCTATTACTGGTTGCCTAAGTGGTGCGGCAAAATGTATGACGAGACCATGGGTAAATTGCAGTTCTGGATTGCCTTTATCGGTTTCAATATTGCCTTCATTCCCCAGCACTTTTTAGGTCTGGCGGGTATGCCACGTCGCTATGCAGATTATGCTCTGCAGTTTTCTGACTGGAATATGGTATCGAGCATTGGTGCCTTTATGTACGGAGCGGCGCAGTTGTTGTTCCTCTACAATGTTATCCGCACCATCGTTGCTGGCGAGCCCACTAGCGAAGAAAAAACCTGGGAAGGTGCAGAGGGATTGGAGTGGACATTACCCACGCCAGCGCCTTTCCACACCTTCTCTACGCCGCCTGAAGTGAAGTAGGCACGGGGAGAAAAAGAGCATGCCAATCAACGCGACGCAGAAAATCACTTTAAAGTTAGTGGTGGTGGCGATTGGCATGTTTGTCTTTGCAGTTTTTTTGATGCCGCCTTTGTACGATGTGTTTTGTGAGCTCACCGGAATCGGTGGCAAAACCAAAGGGCAGTTTGAGGGTACAACGGCAGCTGTTGATGTAGAGCGAGAAATTAAAATTCAGTTTGTAGCGACGAATAATGGCGCTATGCCCTGGGAGTTTTCTCCTCTGCAGTACCAGGTTCGAGTGCACCCGGGCGAGAAAACAGCCGTTGAGTTTTATGCAAAAAACCCGACATCAAGAGACATGGTTGCTCAGGCAATACCCAACATTACACCGAACAATGCGGCAGAGTTTTTTCACAAAACGGAATGTTTTTGCTTTGACAAGCAAGTATTGAAAGCGGGTGAAGAGGCGAATATGGGGCTGGTATTTATCGTTGATCCGGAGTTGCCGGCCAGCGTTACGACCATAACCTTATCTTATACCCTGTTTGATGTAACGGAAGCGACGGAAGCCGCAGTGGCAACGACAAACTAATCAGCTGTTAGTTACCGCGTATAGCAACGCGGAGTATTGGAGAAATAAAAATGGCAACAGATAGTAATTACTACGTACCCGAGGAGAGCCGCCTACCGGTTCTTGCCGCGATGGCTCTGGGCTTGATGGCACTTGGCGCCGGGCTGCTGCTCAATGACGGCGGCAATAGCATACTTTTAGTGGGAGCAGCTCTGCTCGTTGTGGTGATGTATATCTGGTTCCGCACCGTGATTCGAGAGAATATGGCGGGTATGAACAGCGACCAGTTAAAGCGCTCCTACGTTTGGGGAATGAGCTGGTTTATCTTTTCAGAAGTGATGTTCTTTGCCGTTTTCTTCGGTGCTCTCTTCTACATTCGCACCCTGGCGCTACCCTGGTTGGGCGGTGAAGGTGACAAGAGCGACATGATTCACCTGGTGTGGCCAGAATTTACAGCCCAGTGGCCGCTGATGGAAACACCTGCGCAGGCTGCAGGTAGCAATGAATTTGTTGGCCCGGATCAAAACTTAAGCTTTCCGGGTTGGGACAAATTGATGGGTTGGCTGCCTCTGTGGAACACCATTGTCCTGCTGACCTCGAGTGTTACCTGTCATTTTGCCCATCATGCGATGAAGCATGATGACCGCAAAAAGTTTAATATCTGGCTGGGCGTCACCGTGGCTCTCGGGATAATCTTTCTGGTTCTTCAATATGAGGAATACCACCACGCTTACACAAAAATGGGTTTGACTCTGGAGTCCGGTATTTACGGCAGCACCTTTTTCATGTTGACTGGCTTCCACGGCTTCCACGTGACTATGGGCACATTCATGCTGTTAATTCAGTTGATTCGTGGGCTTAAAGGGCACTTCAGTTCAGATGATCAATTTGGCTTTGAAGCCTCTTCCTGGTACTGGCACTTTGTTGATGTGGTTTGGGTAGGACTGTTTTTGTTTGTTTACGTACTCGCTTAAACAGCGCTTTTAGGTTCCACATAAAAAATGGCCAGGTATTTACCCGGCCATTTTTGTCACTGCTTTTTGTTATTTCTGTTTGCTTTAAGGCTTCGGTTGTACCTCTACCGGCTCCGCATGTTGAGCGTGAATTTTTTTGTCCCATGGCGCCGTACTAAAAAGTTGGCCGGTATAATAGCCGTATACAATAAGGCCCATCATCAAGCTGGCCAGGGTGATGCGAATACCCAGTGAATACAGGGTGCGTCGTTTCGAGTTGCCAAAATCCTTCACCAGAAATACCAGTCCGCTACTTAAGCTGATTACAATGCCGATGAACAACAGCACAATGACGACTTTCAGCCACATTACAAATCTCCTCATAGATGGGGTTTTTATTTAAGCACATATGGCCAGTCCTGAGCAGATTACTCCCCCTGAGAAATTCGAATGGCAGTGGAACTGGAAGGTTCTGGCTTTCACGTTGTTTTTTTTGCCCCTTACCTTAACAGCAGGTTTTTGGCAGTTGCATCGTGCGGATGAAAAGCGAGAAATACTGGCCGCACAGTCTGCTTTGCACGCCAATGCCCCGGTGGTGTTTTCCAGCATACGCAATAGTATTGACTCGGCCGTAGGCAATAGTGTGGCAGAGCACAGCGAGAACCCAGTAGCCCAGCGCTACCTTCGCGTTATCGCCACGGGTGATATTCACCCGCAGCAGGTTTTTCTGATAGATAATCGCGTGCGCGGTGGCCGCCCGGGTTATGAAGTGCTGATACCGCTCAAGGTGACGATGGATAAGGGCGAGCCCGTGTGGCTGATGGTGAATCGTGGTTGGTTGGCGGGTGGTCTGGATCGCAGTCAATTGCCGGCGATACCGCCCATGAAAGAGCTTGCCAGTTTCTCGGGTTTTTTATATACACCCTTCGGTGATCCCCTGCTACTGGCCGATGATATTTGGCCCGCGGATGTGTCGCCCCTGGTGATCCAGCATTTTGATCAGCAAAAAATGCAGAGCTACCTCGGCGCTAAGGTCTATCCCTACACCTTACGGCTAGAGAAGAGCCCTCTCAGGGAGTTGAAAGCTGACTGGATCATCGTTAATGTCCAGCCCGAAAAACACACGGCCTACGCGGTACAGTGGTTTGCGATGGCTTTTGCGCTAGTGATATTGACGGTGTTTGCCAATTCCAATATAAGTACCCGCTTTGCTGGTCGGGCAGCGAAAAAAACGAATGAGTAGAGTTTAGATGAGTAGCGCCGAATGAATGAAGAAACGAAAAAAGTCAGCAAGCTGCCCCTGTGGCTGATTATCTTTACCACCTTTGCCGTAATGGCGAGTGGCTTCCTGTTGTTTCCCAGTGATGATGGGCAGCGGGATCGCCTGCTGTCGATTTTGGGCACCAATAATCGGGGTATATTGCTCAACCCGGTGTTGTCCATGGCCGATATGCCGCTCAGCGATCAACAGGGTGAAGCGTGGATGTGGCAGCAGCAGGTACCAAAATGGCGTCTACTATTACCTTTCGTGGGTGATTGTGAAGATGCTTGCCGTGACTTTTTATACACCTCGCGACAGGTACATATCCGCCTCGATAAAAAAACCCAACGGGTTCAGCGTGTGTTCTTGAACCTGGGTGCGCCACTCGATGATGAAATGAATGCCTATCTCAAACGAGAGCACCCCTATTTGACCGTAGTGCGTGGTGATTTAGAGACCTTCAAGGCATTTATTGGCCCGACCAATGCGCAGTGGTCGGCGCACACGCCACGCCTGGTTCTGGTCGATCAGCAGGGGGTGGCGATGATGTTTTACACCCCGGAGCACAACGGCAGTGATTTACTGGGCGACCTGAAGCACCTGATCAAGTACTCCCCGGAGCTATAAACCGATGCCCCAAATTCAATCTTCCGCCCCCAGGCCGGGTTATCGCATTGCGCTACTCGCCACCTGCCTTGCCGCCGTGGTGGTGATGCTGGGTGCCTTCACTCGTTTATCGGATGCCGGACTGGGTTGCCCCGACTGGCCCGGCTGCTATGGCCATTTAACGTGGCCGACGGAGGCCGGAGATGTTGCCCGTGCCGATGCCCTCTTCCCCGAAACGCCCGTTGATACGGACAAGACCTGGCCAGAAATGGTGCATCGCTATTTTGCCAGCACCCTGGGTTTGTTTATTGTCGCCTTAAGTGTGATTGCCTGGCGGCACAGAGAAGCGCGCAACTACCCTTTCCGCCTGCCCCTGTTTTTACTGTTTCTGGTGGTTTGGCAGGGTATGTTCGGTATGTGGACGGTGACCCTTAAGTTGTGGCCGCAGGTGGTGACGGTGCATCTACTGGGTGGCATCAGTACCCTTTCACTGCTCTGGCTTTTTACCCTGCGCTTAAAAAACCAGCGTTGGACAACGAATAATGCAAGCTGGGGACAGCTACAGCGGCTGCGCCCGGCACTTATCGCCGGGGTGGTGATTGTCTTTATACAAGTTGCCCTCGGTGGCTGGATTAGCTCAAACTATGCGGCGATGGCCTGTGGCGATTTCCCCACCTGTCACGGCGAGTGGTGGCCGGCAATGGATCTGGCCCAGGGCTTTAATCTTACCCAGGGCATTGGCCCCAACTACCTCGGCGGTCTTATGGACAACGAGGCGCGTGTCGCCATCCACATGATCCACCGTGTTGGTGCACTGGTAACCAGTCTTTACTTGCTGGGGTTTTGCGCCATGCTGTTCAGGGTGGAAGCCAGTGGAGCCCGTCGTATGGCGCTGGCGATATTGGTGGTGCTGGCGGTGCAAGTAGCACTGGGTATCACTAATGTACTGCTGGTGATTCCCCTGTCAGTGGCCGTTTTGCACAATGCCGGCGGAGCCTTACTTTTACTCAGCCTGGTCACTTTGGGCACAAAAATATGGATGGCTGAGAAGCCCATCGAGCAGGATTAAAATGACTACACAAGAATTGGAAAGCGAAACGGCAAGCTGGCGCGATTACCTCGAGCTATGTAAACCCAATGTGGTGCTGGTGATGATCGTCACCTCTGCCATCGGCATGTTTATGGCCGTGCCGGGCATGGTGCCGACGGATATATTGGTGCTGGGCAATCTTGGCATTGCCCTCTGTGCGGCGTCGGCGGCGACGATTAATCATTTGGTCGATCGGCGCATCGATTTACAAATGGCACGTACCCTGAATCGACCCATCGCCAGGGGACGGGTGGGATCCAATCAGGCGCTGGCTTTTTCTTTCGCCCTCGGTATCGTGGGCATGGCGATATTGCTGCTCTATATCAATGCCTTGACCGCGTGGCTGACCATGGCTTCGCTACTGGGTTACGCGGTGGTTTACACCCTTTATTTAAAGCGTGCGACGCCGCAAAATATTGTTATTGGTGGCCTTGCTGGTGCCGCCCCGCCACTGCTCGGCTGGACAGCGGTGACCAATGATGTGGGTGGCTACGGGCTATTGCTCGTGTTGATTGTGTTTATCTGGACGCCGCCCCATTTCTGGGCTCTGGCGCTGCACCGCAAGGACGAATACGCCAAGGCTGACGTGCCCATGTTGCCGGTCACCCACGGCGAGCAGTACACCAAGGTGCACATTCTCCTCTACACCCTGCTGCTGATTATTGTCACCCTAATGCCCTACCTGACCGGTATGAGTGGCTGGCTCTATCTGCTCGGTGCCTTGGTGCTTGGCGCTGGTTTCCTCTACTGGGCGATTGTCTTACTGGTTAGCGACAAGCCGAATCTGGGCATGGCGACGTTTAAATACTCCATCGTTTATTTACTGGCCCTGTTCGCCATTATGTTGGTCGACCATTACTGGGTCGCTCCCTCCCTCCTGAAACAAGCGAGTTAGTTGCAGGACTTTCGACGATGAATAGGCGGTAAAAAAGTGGTTGATGACCTTAAGGTAAAGCGCAATATACGGCTGATTGTCGTTGCAGTGACAATTTTTGCCGTGTTTGCAATCGTCGCGGTGGGTAAAAAATTATCAAACCCGCGTATTTTGAATGCCTACGAATTGCGTGACTACGGCGCGATGATGCTCGAAGAGCCAACAGAGCTGGTTGAGTTTGCACTCGCCGATCAGCACGGCGACGCTTTCGGACCCGAGCAATTACGCGGTCACTGGACACTGGTATTTTTCGGCTTTAGCCATTGCGCCGATATTTGTCCCACCACCATGGCGGTGCTGGCTGAAACCTATCAGGCGTTAAAGCCGCAGGAGAAGGCCGATCTCAAGGTGGTGATGGTGACGGTTGACCCGCAGCGGGACACGCCCGAGCAACTTCGAGACTATTTGGCACGTTTTGATGACAGTTTTACCGGCCTTAGTGGTGAGCACTCTGCACTGATGGGTTTTGCGCGACAGCTACACGCCGCCTATGAGCCCGAGTTTGAAGCCGAGGAAAACTATCAGGTGACCCACAGTGGCAATTTGATACTGATTAATCCCAAGGGCGAATTGCACGGCTATTTTCGCCCCCCTTTTGCCCACGGGGGTTTGCGTGTGGCCTGGCGTTCCATTCGGGCGACATACTAGCTATCGGTTGAAAAACGATTGAGCTTGTAAATTCATCGTTAAAAACTGACGTTGCCCCTGTATAGATAGTGGCTTTTGCCGCAGTGATAGACAAATAGCCCGGCAGCGGGAATAATCCTCTCAGCAACAATAATTAAAATAAACCAGCGTCGGTATTTGCCGTTTTATCTCGATAAGTATCGACCCTACTGCAAGGGGATAATCGTATGAAATTTGGCGTACAAACATTGTTTGGTGGGCCGGTGGCGTCACAGCCGGAATATATTATTGGCACCGGAAAAGCGCTGGAAGATAGAGGTTTCAGTAATATCTGGGCTGCGGAGCACGTGGTCAATTTCCCCACTTACGAATCGTCCTACCCCTACAGCGATGACGGTGTGCCGCCCTTTGGGGCCGATACCGGCATTATCGAACCCTTCACCGTACTGAGTTTTCTCGCGGCCCACACCTCGACCATTAAGCTGGGCACCGGCATCACTATTTTGCCCCAGCGCAACCCGGTGTACCTGGCCAAGCAGGCCGCCGATGTTGACGTGCTCTCCGGTGGGCGCATGATCGTTGGCGTGGGCACCGGCTGGTCGTCGGAGGAGTTCGGTGCTCTCAATGTGCCCTTCGAGCACCGGGGCAGCCGCACTCGAGACTACCTGCAGGTGGTGCGCAGTCTCTGGTGTGATGAGGTGTCGAGCTTTGACGGTGAATATTATTCACTGCCAGAGTGTGTGCAGGGACCAAAACCGATACAAAAGCCCCACCCGCCCTTATTTTTTGGCGGTGAGAGCAACCCTGCCCTGCGCCGCGTGGCGGAATTTGGTCAGGGCTGGATGGGTTATCGCCTAAGCCCGGAAACGCTGCCCGAGCGACTTGAAAAGCTGTCAAAGATGCTGGCCCGTTACGACCGCTCCTTAAGCGATATCGAAATTGCTATTTCACCCTACGATACCGAGTGTGATCTGGATACGGTCAAGCGCTTTGCGGACCTCGGCGTCGAGCAAATTATTCTGGTGGGTTTTGCCGACAGCCTTGAGCAAATGGTGCAAACTCTGGATAACTATGCTGAAACATTGGTCGTGCCAGCGGCTAACATCTAGCATCATTAACGCGTCAATTATTTTTTAATCACAAGAGGCCCTCCACGGGGTGGTTTTATTTCCGAGAAGGGAAAAAGCCCTCGTGCAAAGGTCTCAACAAGGTAGAAGTATGTCAGCTTACGTAATAGTCGATGTCAAAGTCACCGACCCCGAGGCCTATGAAGCCTATAAAAAACTCGCACCGGCAGCCATTGAAGCCTTTGGTGGCGAGTATCTGGCTCGTGGCGGTGCCGTAGACGTGTTTGAAGGCAACCGCACACCCAATCGCACGGTGATATTGAAATTTGAGTCGATGGCTCAGGCCCGAGCCTGGGTCGATTCGGAGCAATACCGCGAGGCGAGAATGGCCCGGCATAAATCGGCGGTGTCACATATGATGGTGGTCGAGGGGATATAGCCGCACGCCAAAATAGCCGTGCACTAAAAATGTAGAGCAAGATAATAATGATTAAAGCCTTCGATCATGTCGCCATCCCCATTCAAAAAGTGGATGAAATGATTGCTTTCTATCAAGCCCTGGGCTGCGAGGTGAGCGATGACTTCGGCAAGCGCCTGTATTCAATCCACTTTGGCGATAATAAAATTAATTTTCATACGCCAGCTATTTGGCAGTCGGGTAAGTTTTCCCTGCGCGGGCCATCAGCTCAACCGGGTTGTGGTGATTTCTGTTTTGTCTGGGGTGACAGCGAAAAGGCCTTACTTCAGCGACTAGAGCCGCTTAAGGTTGAAATTGAAGAGGGGCCGGTAGAACGACTGGGTGGTCGCAATGGTGGCCTCGATAGCGGCAGCAGTATTTATATTCGCGATCCAGATAACAACTTGCTGGAGTTTATTATTTACCCCTGCGAGGCAGCCGCTGATTAATTCAGCGCACAAAAAGGGCGCTCGACACTTTGCTCAAGCGCCCTTTTCTGCTATGGCAATGAGAGGCCCCAAGCAGTGAGTTATGACCTTTATTCCTGTAACCGTGGCGATAAGTCGCGATTTATTCTGGGCAAATCGGGAGCCCGCACACTTCACGTTATTGGCCTCAACCCCAGTACGGCGAATCGCGAAAAGGCTGATACCACCGTTGCCAAAGTCGAAAAAGTGGCACGAAACAATGGCTATGACGGCTTTGTGATGGCCAACCTCTATCCACTGCGAGCGACTCAGCCCGAAGATCTGCCGACAGAGCACAATAGTCGCTTGTCGCGGCGCAATATCAGCGAGATTATCGACAGTTTTGGTGACACCTGCCCGGTTGTTTGGGCGGCCTGGGGCGTACATATCAGCTCCCGCCCCTACCTATTAAAGGCCTGTGTAAAGTTGCAGCAGGCGGTGGAGAGCAGAGGGGGTCAGTGGTTGAACTTTGGTCAGCTGTGTCAGGGTGGGCACCCCAGGCATCCCTCGCGGCTGTCCTATAGCTGGGTCTTTGCGGAATTTGATATCGCGGCCTATCTTGCTGCGCTGCGGCGGTGAAAGAAGGACTTCGTTACTGACAAGACTTTGCTCAATAGCGGCGCGTAAGGGTTTTTTTACTCTGGGCGGGCGGGCTTAAAGCACCCTCCTTTAAAGTACCATCACCGCATCCATTTCGACCAAGGCATCCCTTGGCAGGGCGCTGACACCGATGGCGGCGCGCGCCGGGTAGGGCTCGCTAAAAACCTGGCCCATGATTTCGTTCACCAGCGGGAAGTGAGTGAGGTCGGTGAGGAAAATATTCAATTTAACAATGTCGGCCAATGAGCCGCCGCCAGCTTCGCAGACCGCACTCAGGTTGGAAAAAACCTGCTGAATTTGCTCACCGATATCGTCGGAAATCATCACCATTGTCGCCGGCACCAGGGGTATTTGCCCGGAGAGGTAAACCGTATTCTCGACTTTAATAGCCTGTGAATAGGTGCCAATCGCCTGGGGGGCATTGTCGGTGTGGATCACGGCTTTATTGGGCATGGACTATTCTCGAGGTAGTGTGTGCTGCTCACCGGGCTTAATTTTTGACGCGGTAGACGGCTTGTACGGATTTCAGGCCGCGAATTCTACGCATAATATTGGCCAGGTGGATGCGATTCTGGACGCTGATAATTAAATTAATCATGCTGGAGTGGGTGTCTTGCTCCTTGATATTAATTTGGTCGATGGTGGCATCTTGTTCGGTAATTCGCGCGGCAAGAATGGCGACTATGCCTCGATCTGAGTAGACCTCTAGTTTCAATTCGACCGGAAACTCACCCTTCACTGCGGGTGACCAGCTTAGGGGCATGCACTTTTCTGCGTTGGATCGCATATCGTTGAGGTTTTTACAGGAGTCTCGGTGTACCACCAGGCCACGGCCGGGGCTGATATGGCCGAGAATCAGGTCGCCGGGTATGGGGTGGCAGCAGCGGGCGTAGCTGGTGATCAGACCATCGGCATTGTCGACTAAAATCGGTGAGTCGAGGGTCGGTGCGGCAGCTTTGCGCTTTTTTTCCGGTATCAGCACATTGGCGACGGCGTAGGCGACGCGATTGCCGAGGCCAATTTGCTGCAACACAGACTCAAAGGTATCGGCATCGCTTTCTTTGAGCAGGTTTTTGATTTGTGATTTTTTAATTTCGCGATAACCCGAGCCAAAGCTTTTCAGTGCTCGGTCGAGCAGGCGCTTGCCCAGCTCGACAGATTCGTCGTGTTGCTGGGTTTTCAAAAAATGGCGAATGGCACTGCGGGCTTTGGCAGTGAGCACAAAATTTAGCCATGAAGGGTTCGGCTGGGCGCCCGGTGCGGTGATGATGCGAACCCGCTGGCCGCTTTGCAAGACTTCCGACAAGGGGCTGAGTTGGCCATTAATCTCACAGGCGACACAGGTATTACCAATCTGGGTGTGCACGGCGTAGGCGAAATCGACGGCAGTAGCGCCGGTAGGCAGCTCAATAATTTCTCCCTGGGGAGAGAAAACATAGACCTCGTCGGGGAATAAATCCGTTTTGACATGCTCGATAAACTCGAGGGAGTTACCGGCTTGCTGCTGTATTTCGAGCAGGCCCTTAAGCCAGCGGTTAGCGCGACGATCATTGCCCTGGGCGCTTTCGATGCCCGATTTGTAGAGCCAGTGGGAGGCGATGCCGTAGTTGCCGAGGTCATCCATTTCCAGGGTACGAATTTGTACCTCAATGGGCACCCCGTCCAGGCCCACCAATACCGTATGTAAAGATTGGTAGCCATTGGACTTGGGAATGGCGATGTAATCTTTGAATTCGCCCGGTATGGGTTTGTAGAAATTGTGCAGTATACCCAAGGTTCGGTAGCAGTCGCCGACGTTTTCTACGACCACGCGAAAGGCGAAAACATCGGTAATGTTTTTGAACGAGCGCTGCTTGGTTTTCATCTTCTGGTAAATGCTCCAGAGATGTTTTTCACGTCCAGCGACGGTGGCCTCGATGCTCTCGATACTGAGTTGTCGCTCGATAGCCTCTTTAATATCGGAGACCAGTTCGTTGCGGTGGCCGCGGGTTTTGTTCAGGGCCCGTGAAATGTGCTCGTAACGATAGGGATAAAGTGCGGCAAAACCGAGGTCTTCAAATTCAATGCGAATATCGTTCATGCCCAGGCGCTGTGCGAGGGGGGCGTAGATCTCCAGGGTTTCGCGGGCGATGCGTCGCCGTTTATCGGGTCGAAGGACGCCAAGGGTGCGCATATTGTGCAGGCGGTCTGCCAGTTTGACCAAAATGACGCGAATATCCCGGGCCATAGCCAGGGTCATTTTTTGGAAGTTTTCGGCCTGTTGCTCAGCCTTGGAGGCAAACTCGATTTCGCTGAGCTTGCTAACGCCGTCAACCAGTTCTGAAACAGTTTTGCCAAAGCGCCAGCTGAGCTGGGTTTTGGTGGCATCGGTGTCCTCGATAACGTCATGCAGCAACGCTGCCATTAAGCTCTCGTGGTCCATGTGCATGTCGGCAAGGATGACGGCGACGGCAATGGGGTGGACGATATAGGGGTCGCCGCTTTGTCGAAACTGTCCGTCGTGACTGCGCTCGGCAAATTTATGCGCGCGCAGAACCTTTTTGACTTCAGCCGGTTCGAGGTAGGAGGAAAGCTTGTCGTTGAGAAGATCGAGCGCTTGCAAGTCTTTCCTCCAGGTGGTGACTTACTCTTCGATGATGGGCGGCGCAGTGTTCTCTTCGGCGTTGAGATTGGCCGTTAACATGTCGAGGGAGAGCATTTCGTGGGTCTCTTCTTTTTCTTCAAGGATGCTGGCATCGATGAAACCGTCTTCAATTTCGCGCAGGGCGACAATAGTGGGCTTGTCATTTTCCCAGGGAACCATAGCCTCTTTGCCGCCAATGGCTAATTGACGGGCGCGCTTAGAGCCGACGAGAACCAGCTCAAAACGGTTTTTAACTCGATCCAGACAATCTTCAACGGTGATTCTAGCCATTAAAACGTTACCTTATTTGTTGCGCGATTAAATTTCTACTCGACCGGCAATTATAGTGAATAACGCTAGTTTATAACAGCAGTTCTTTTATCAGGACCCGGTGTTGGCTTTGCTGCTTTTTGCGCAGTAGTTTACCGCTGCCAATAATGAGGGCCAGTTCTTCGAGGGCGGTGGCAAAAACATCGTTGATGATCAGGTAATCGGCAGCGGCGAAGTGAGACATTTCGGCCTGTGCTTCGGCGATGCGCTGGGCAATAACCTCTGGCCCATCCTGACCGCGTTGGGTGAGTCGCTCCAGCAGGGTATTTTTACTGGGGGGCAGGACAAAAATACTCACGGTATCGGGTAATTGCCGATGAATTTGGGCGGCGCCCTGCCAGTCGATTTCGAGGATAACATCGCAGCCGCTGGCCAGCGTGTCGTCAACCCATTGGTGGGAGGTGCCGTAGTGATTATCAAACACTTCGGCGTGCTCGAGAAACGCTTGCTGGCCGAGCATTTGCTGAAACTGTTCTTTACTCACGAAATGATAGTTCACTCCGTTCACTTCACCCGGACGCATGGGGCGGGTGGTGTGGGAGATGGAAACCTGAAGGTTGGGCCTTTTCTGGAGCAGAGCGGCGACGAGGCTGGTTTTGCCCGCCCCGGAAGGTGCCGAAATGGTATAGAGGGTGCCGCGCTGAGTCATATTGGGGATTCTCTCCTGCTATTCGAGGTTTTGCACTTGCTCGCGAATTTGTTCGATCAGTACTTTTAGTTCAACGGCGGAATGGGTGGTGGTCGCCGCCTGGGATTTGGAAGACAGGGTGTTGGCCTCTCGATTTAACTCCTGCAGTAAAAAATCGAGTCGCCTGCCAACGGGTGAGGTGCTGTCAAGGGCACGATAAAACTCTTCAATGTGGGTTTCAAGTCGATCGAGTTCCTCATCGGCGTCGCTTTTGTTGGCCAGATAGACCAGCTCCTGCTCGAGTCTTTCTTCATCGAGCTGGGCGGCGACCTGCCCTAGTTTATCGCGAAGTTTTTGCTGCTGTTGTGCCATCAGTTGCGGGAGTACGGCGCGGATTTTGCTCACTTCGAGACTAATTTTTTCTAGCCGTTCGCCAATAAAGGCGGAGAGGCGATCGCCCTCGCGACCGCGGGCAGCGATAAGTTTCTGCAAGGCCTCATCGTAAATCTCAAGCGTCGCCGCTTGCAGAGCCTGGGTGTCGACCTTGTCCTCCTGCATCACACCGGGAACTTGCAATACATCAACCGGCGATAGTGGTGCTGAGGAACCGTGCATTAATTGCTGAATGTCCTTGCAGGCATCGAGATATTGGCGTGCGACATCGAGGTTAATACCGGCGCTGCGGCCCTGGGCGAGGTCAATGCGCAGGGCGCAGTCGACTTTGCCGCGCTGCACAAATTGGCGCAGATTTTCCCGGTAATTAATTTCCAGGTGGCGCAGGGTCTCGGGCAGGCGGAAGGTGGCTTCGAGGAAGCGGTGATTAATTGAGCGCAACTCCCAGGTCAGAGTGCCCCAGGGGTACTTGGCACTGGCGCTGGCAAAGGCAGTCATACTTTTTGGCATTCTTACTCGAACTCGAGATGGCAGTCAGCGCCTATGTTAGCAAACACCGTTGGCAACTCAAGAGACTAATTTAGCTACAATAGCGGCTCTTGAGCACGGCTAGTATTTGTTGCTCGTTTATTCTGGCTTTAACGTTTATTTCAACAAGGAACATTTTATGTCGCGCCCCAGTGGACGTCGTCCCGAACAGCTTCGCAGCGTCAAAATAACCCGCAATTTTACCCGTCATGCCGAGGGCTCGGTACTGGTGGCCTTTGGTGATACCAAAGTCATTTGTACCGCCAGTGTGACCCCCGGGGTGCCGCGCTTCCTGCGGGGTAAAGGGCAGGGCTGGGTCACGGCTGAATACGGCATGTTGCCGCGCTCTACGAATTCACGCATGGACAGGGAAGCGGCCCGAGGTAAACAGAGTGGTCGCACCCAGGAGATTCAACGCCTGATCGGTCGTTCATTGCGCGCGGCGGTCGATATGAGTGTGCTCGGTGAAAATACCATTAATATTGATTGCGATGTTATTCAGGCTGACGGTGGCACCCGCACCGCGTCGATAACGGGTGCTTATGTAGCACTAGCGGATGCCGTTGAGTATTTACTGAGTAAAAAGCGCATCACCAAAAGTCCCCTGCAGAGCTTTGTGGCTTCCGTTTCTGTGGGTATTTACCAAGGTACACCGGTGCTGGATCTCGATTATGCCGAAGATTCCCAGGCTGAAACTGACATGAACGTGGTGATGAACAGTGACGGGGGTTTTATCGAAGTACAGGGCACCGCCGAAGCGGCACCCTTTTCCCAGGACGAACTCAACGCCATGCTCGAGCTGGCCAAACGCGGCATTGCCGACTTAGTCAAAGTTCAGCGCATGGCGCTGGCACAGAACTGAGTAAGAGCGGCCTGCTCGTTGCGCTGAGTTAAAGCTCGTGCAGGTCGTAGTCGACAATCACCGGGGTGTGGCTGGAGAACACTTTGGCTTTGTAGAGCACGGCGTATTCAACCTGGTTGACGAGGGCTTTGGAAATAATTTGGGTGTCGGTGCGCCATGCGTCGCCGTCGCCGATTTCGCCCGATGGCCACCAGCTGAATTCATCGTTGTCTGTATTGGAGATACGAAAGGCGTCGGCGTAACCGATGTCATTATAAAGCTGATCGAGCCACTGGCGCTCCTCGGCTAAAAAGCCCGATTCATCTCTATGACTTTCAGGATTTTGCACATCGATATCGCGGTGGGCCATTTGCCAGCTGCCGCAGAAAATATAATTTCTGCGTTTGCGGGTAATCTTTAGCATCTGGTTTTGCAGGCCGCTAAAAAAGCGCGTCTTTACTTCCCGGGTGCTGGCATCTGTGCCACCCTCGGGGGCAAGCAGACAGGCGACACTGGTGTGGTCGAAATCGGCCTGCAGATAGCGCCCATCCATGTCCTCGCCCGAGTTGAGGCCGAAGCCAAACATAATGGCTTTGGGGGCCTGGCGGGTGTAAATGGCAACACCATTGGTTTGTGGTGTGGGTGAATCAAAGAAATAGCTGAAATAACCGTCGAGTTGAAACGCGGGGCTATCTTCAAGCTCTGGCGCCTGAGCGCGCAAGTCCTGCAGGCAGATTATTTCTGCATCTTGCTCCTTCAACCAATCGAACAAACCCCTCTCTGTGGCTTGATGGATGCCGTCAACGCAAGCACTTATTAAACGCATATTCCTGCCTTCTATTTTGAACGATCTATGATACCTTAAGCGGCTAAACAGGGGAAAAAGATAAGTCTAATTTCTTATTGTCATGTGATCTCCGGCGGAGTTCTCAGTTAAACACATCCAATTGAATTGAGTAGATGAAAAACTATCAGCGAGAGTTTATTGATCTGGCGCTTGAGCACCAGGTTTTACAGTTTGGCGAGTACACATTGAAGTCGGGGCGGGTTAGCCCCTATTTTTTTAATGCCGGTAATTTCAATACGGGTCGAGCTCTAGCGGTCATGGGCCGCTGTTATGCCCAGGCGATCGTCGATAGCGGTCTTGAGTTTGATGTCATTTTCGGCCCAGCCTACAAAGGTATTCCCCTGGTTGCCACGACCGCTATTGCGTTGTCTGAGCTCTATGGCCGCGATGTGCCCTATTGCTTCAATCGCAAAGAGGCGAAGGCCCACGGTGAGGGCGGCAGTTTGGTTGGCGCACCACTGGAGGGTCGCGTACTGATCGTCGATGATGTGATTACGGCGGGTACGGCCATTCGCGAAGTGCTCGCTTTGATTGAGGCTGCGGGGGCAGAGGTTTCCAGTGTGCTGGTTGGGCTGGATAGAAAAGAGCGCCGCGAAGGTGGGCTGTCAGCGATACAGGCGCTGGAGCAGGAGTTCTCTCTGGGTGTGAAGAGCATCATAGATATCTCGCATATTATGACTTACGTTGGCGAGCAGTCAGCCGCTGGGGCGACGCTGGAAGCGGTAACAAATTATCAGCAAAAATATGGCATTTAATCAATACAGGCTCGAGAAAATTTGATGAGAGGTTTTAGAAAGGTTTGTGTAATTTTGCTGATATTTACTTGGGCCGCAGGTAGTTATGGCGCTAGCGGTGGGAGACTATTTCGCTATATTAACGAGGAGGGCGTTGTCGTTATCGATGACAAAATCCCACCCGCTTACGTTGCTCAAGGGTATGACATTCTAAGCGGCAGAGGTCAGCTACTGGATACTGTTGAACCTTCGGTACCGCAGAACGCTGTCGAGAAAGCCCTGCGTAAAAAAGCATTGATGGCGCGGGAAAAGGAAGACCGCTTTATTCTGATTAGCTATAGCTCGGTCACGGAAATTCAAGCGGCAATGGCGCGTAAGCTTGGCCAGCTCGACAGAGAAGTAAAAAGCATAAATACCAATATCAGGGGCAGTAAAAGGCGTATTGCCTTCGAGCAACAAAGGGCCGCAAATTATCAGCGCGGTGGCCGGGAAGTGCCCACAAATGTCAGGGAGACATTGCTGGAACTTGAGGCCGAGGTAAAAAAATCCGAGAGTTTATTGTTGCTCAAACAAGAAGAATACGACAAGACAGAAGCGCGGTATCAGGGTTATGTAGAGCGCTACCGTCAACTTAAAGCCCAAAAAGAGACCGCTTTAGAAGGTTAAGTTGCGCTCAGGTAAATGGCTTTCTCGAGTGAGGTCCACTGTTCCGGCCAGTGAGTCGTGGGTAGGCAGGTAAAATTACTGCGCACAAATTGCCGTATTTTCCCTTCCGCTATCACCAGTAGTAGTTCGGCGGCGGCCGAGGCCAGCAAGCGGGTTCGACAGTTTTCCCGTAGCTCCCCTTCCCGCAAGACCTGTTTTAGTTGCGACTCTATACGCGCGAACAACTGATTAACCCTTGCATGCAGGCGTTCCGTTTCACCGGTTAGAGCATCGCCGGTGAGGATGCGTGATAGCCCCGGATTTTTTTCTGAAAAACTCAACACCAGAGTAATAACCATGCGACAGCGCTCTGGCGTGTTGGGGGCATCTTTAATGATGGCGCTAATGCGGCTAAAAAGAGTATCTTCAATAAAATCGATAAGGCTCTCAAAAATTCGGGCTTTACTGGGAAAGTGTCGATACAGCGCAGCTTCGGAAACGCCGACCTTTTTTGCTAAAGCCGCGGTGGTGATTTTTTTATGGGGCGACTCTTCCAGCATTTCGGCCAGGGCCTGGAGGATGGTCTCGCGGCGGGAAGGGCTGGGTTTGGGTGAAGAGGGTGAGGCTGTCATTGTCGAGTAAGGTCTCTTTTGAAATTGGAAATATTAGCGAGATAGTGGCAAGCCTAGCTAGCCTGATTGGTAATCAGTGTGCCGACGCCTTCGTCGGTAAATATTTCCAGGAGTACGGCATGGCTGACACGGCCGTCAATAATATGGGCGCTGCGAACATTGCCTTTTACCGCTTCGAGGGCGCAGCGGATTTTAGGCAACATGCCGCCCGTTATGGTGCCGTCGGCAATGAGCTCATCCACCTGCTCAGTGGACAGTCCGGTTAGCACATTGTTGTCGCGATCTTGCAAGCCGGCGATATTGGTCAGCAGTAGTAGCTTTTCGGCCTCTAGCACTTCGGCAATTTTTCCGGCCACCAAATCGGCATTAATGTTGTAGGAATTGCCCTCGTCGTCAACACCTATCGGCGCGATAACCGGGATAAAATCACTGTCGGTCAGCATGTCGATAACAGCGGTGTTGATGTGCTCAACTTCGCCGACTTGACCGATATCGATAATTTCAGGGGCTTCCATTTCTGGGTTTTTACGAGTGACGAGCATTTTGCGGGCGGTAATTAATTGCCCGTCTTTGCCGGTAATACCAATCGCTTTGCCACCGGCGTGGTTGATGAGGCTGACGATCTCCTTATTGACGGCACCGCCGAGCACCATTTCGACAACATCCATGGTTTTATTGTCGGTGACTCGCATGCCATCGACGAAGTGAGATTCTATATTGAGTTTTTCGAGTAACTCGCCTATCTGTGGTCCGCCGCCGTGGACGATGACCGGATTGATGCCAACCAGCTTCATCAGCACAATATCGCGCGCAAAACTTTGCTTCAATTGTTCGTCAATCATGGCGTTGCCGCCGAATTTAATCACCAGGGTGCGGCCGGTAAATTTTTGGATGTAGGGCAGGGCTTCGGTGAGAATATTCGCTGTTTGCAGTGCGTTATCGCGTGATAGAGACATAGTGGTAGGGAGCTCTCGAGCCCTTTTCATAAAAAGGGCTGTTGGTTAAAAGGGCAGTTTTGTGTCAGGCAATAATGGGATCAATTGTTGTTTCAGCTGATGCTGTAGTCGGGATAGGGCCTGCTTATCTTGCGCTTCAAAGCGCAGGGTTAAATGAGCGGAGGTATTGGAGGCGCGCACCAGGGCCCAGCCCTCGGGGTATTCAAGGCGCAGGCCATCGATGGTGATGCGTTTTGCCTCGGGAAATACGCTTTCGGCAAGTTTTTCGACGATGGCAAATTTCTGACTCTCTGCAAGAGGTATGCGCAATTCAGGTGTGGCGACACTGGTTTCAAAGGCGGCGACTATTTGCTCGAGGCTCTGCTCCCGCTGGTCGAGGATTTCGATTAAGCGAGCTGCGGCATAGAGGCCATCGTCAAAACCAAACCAGCGGTCATTGAAGAAAAGGTGGCCGCTAAACTCGCCACCCAGAGGCGCACCGGTCTCTGCAATCTTGCGCCGTATATTGGAGTGCCCGGTTTTCCACATGACGGGATGGCCGCCATAATTGCTAATCAAATTGCCGAGCCGGCGCGTTGATTTAACGTCAAACACAATATCGGTTTCAGGGTAGCGGCCAATCACATCGCGAGCGAAGATCATTAACAGCTCGTCTGCCCAAACGATGCGGCCCTCTGCCGTGATGGCCACTAGACGATCGCCGTCACCGTCAAAAGCGAGCCCCAGGTCGGCACCCTCATGCTTGACGATGGTAATGAGGTCAATCAGGTTATCGGGCACCGAAGGGTCTGGTGCGTGATTGGGAAAAGTGCCATCGATGTCACAGTAAAGGGGGATGACCTCGCAACCCAGGGCTTCAAACAGCGCCGGTGCCAGAGGCCCAGCCGCGCCATTGGCACAGTCGATAACCACCCGCAGTTGTTTTGAACTGGGGGCCATGTCTTTCACCACGGCCTCCGTATATTGACTACTTACATCGAGCTGCTGTAGCTCGCCCTGGCCGCTTGTCCAGATACGGGCATCCATTGCCATTTTCAGGCTGAGGATTTCAGCGCCGGAGATAACCTGCTGGTTGTAGTAAATTTTGAAGCCATTGTCTTCTGCCGGGTTGTGGCTGGCGGTTACCATGACCCCAGAGTCCACCGTGTCGAGGCTTGCCAGTGCAAAGTTAAGTACTGGCGTGGGCATCAGCCCGATATCAATGACATTGCAGCCCGCCGCTAGTGCACCCTCAATTAAAGCCGCCTTGAGCTGGGGGCTGGATGTTCTGCCGTCGCAGCCCACCAGCAAGTTTTGCTGGCCGCTATTGACCATGTCAGAGCCAATGGCCCTGCCCAGACGCAAAGCGAAGTCTTCGTCAATTTGGCTATTTGCCTTGCCCCTGATGTCGTATTGTCTAAAGACCTCATTCGTAGGGCCGTCCTCTTCGATGGGCGCTACCTGCGGGCTGGGACTGGAGGGTGCCACTTTTCTCTGGAAGAGTTTTTCTTTGATCAGCTGGTTGAGTTCTGCCGGTGTCAGGTCGCTTTCATGCAGAGCGTTGCCTTTTCTTAAACGCGCTAATTGGTAGCGAATCAACAGCACCAGTAATAAGAAGCTGATGATAAGCAGGGCGAAAAAACAGATGGCAAAATAAAGGACGGGTTTTGCCGTCATCTCGACAAGTTTGTTAGAGGCCGAATAACGTAGTTTCCAGTCAGCTCGCCCCTTGATGGGCGTGCTGGCCTGGAACGATGTTTGTGCGTTGCCGCTAGAAATAATAATTTGGGGTGCAAAGCCAAGGGTATATTGCAGGAGCTCTGTTTTGCCGAGGCTGGGATCTGCTTCACTGAGTGTGGGATGAAGGTTCTGTGCAGAAAAATTGACGATTAAGCTACCGACGACCTCGTTGGTATCGGCGACGGGAGTGGCGTTGACGATCAGCCAGTCATGGAGCTTAACGGCCGTTGCTTCAAGTTGTTTGCCGGCGATGGAGTTTTTGGCGAGGGTGATGCCGACAAAATTTTGTGCCTCGGTAAAATAAGGGCTGTTGACAGACACGAGCTTGATCTCAGCCATTTCAGGCAGCTGGTGGTGCAGCAGGTTTTTAAACTCATTGATTGCCGTTGTATCTTCCGCTTTGAGGAGATTGAACAAGGTTCTGTCCTGAACGATTCGGTTCAGCTTTTTATCCATCGCTGTGAAGTAGGCGGTGATTTTTTTTGCCTGCCCCTGGGCCAGTGATTCTGCCTTCTGGTTAATGCTCTGGTGCCAGGGCTCAATGACCAGCTTGCTATAAAATAGTTGGGTTAAAAAAACACAATAAATAACGATAAGCACAGCACCGGCAAGTACCACCGGCGTTTTTATGACAGAGCTGATATCTGACGGTAGTTTCATGTTCACCCTTGTGTGAGAAGCGTAGCCGTTGGGTTCACGACTGGGACGTTTTCAGTTTCGAAGAACTTAATAATGCGGCGATGTGCTCAATAAGCTTGGTGGCCAGCAGACTTTTGTTCATGGTGGGCAGGGCTTTACTGGTGCCGGGCTGAACCAGTAACACGCGATTGTCCTCACTGTTAAAACCTATTGTCGCGTCAGAAACATCATTGGCGATGACCAGGTCGAGATTCTTTTTATGGAGCTTCTGAGTCGCATAATGCTCCAGATTTTCGGTTTCAGCGGCGAAACCCACTGTCAGCGGTCGCTCAGCAAGGGCGGCAACCGTAGCGACAATATCGGGGTTTTTAACTAATTGTATGTACATGTCGTCATCATTTTTTTTAATTTTTTGTTCGGCGACGCTGGCGGGCCTGTAGTCGGCGACGGCGGCGGCGGCAATGAAAATATCAGCGCCCTCGACTTCCTCCAGGGTTGCTGACAGCATATCCGCTGCTGACTCGACGGCAATAATTTTAATCCGCTCAGGTGGTTCGAGTTGTACCGGCCCGCTAATGAGTACCGTGTTGGCACCGGCTTCTGTCGCGGCCCGAGCCAGGGCATAGCCCATTTTGCCGGAACTGTGGTTGGAAATATAGCGCACGGGGTCGAGTGCCTCCCGGGTTGGCCCGGCGGTGATGACCACTTTCTTACCGCTCAATAAGCCGGTGCTAAACAGGGCGCTGGCCATTGTGCTAAGCGCTGCGGGATCTTCCATTCGCCCCTCGCCAATATCGCCACAGGCCTGATAGCCCGCAGCGGGGCCAAAAATATGTACCGCTTGCTCGCGCAACTGTTGCAGGTTTTTTTGCGTGGCGCTGTTTTCCCACATATGTTTGTTCATTGCCGGAGCCACGGCGATGGCGCTGTGGCTGGCAAGGCAAACGGTGCTCAGCAAGTCATTGCCTTCGCCATGGCAGAGGCGAGCGATAAAGTTTGCACTGGCGGGGGCGATAAGGATGAGGTCGGCCCAGCGGGCCAGTTCAATATGGCCCATGGCTGCTTCGGCGGCGGTGTCGAGTAGCTCCAGGCTGACGGGGTTTCCCGATAGTGCCTGCAGGGTGAGGGGGGTGATGAATTCAGTCGCTGCCGGTGTCATGACCACGCGCACCTGGGCACCGTCGCCCTGGAGGCAGCGGATTAACTCAGCACTTTTGTAGGCGGCAATACCCCCGGTAACACCGAGTAAAACCCTTTTATTGCGTAGCGAGCCCATGCCCATCCTTTTAAAACCCAGAATTGCCGCTAAGATAACACTTGCAAGGGAAATTTCGAAGAAATCAAGGAAGGTTTACTATGGCGATCAAACATTGGCCAGCGGCGGAGCGCCCGCGCGAGAAGTTAATAAACCGTGGGCCACGGGCGCTGTCCGATGCCGAGCTGCTGGCAATATTTTTACGTACGGGTATAGCCGGTCACTCGGCGGTCGATCTGGCGCGGGATTTACTCACCCAGTTTGGTAATATTTCCACGCTCTTAAATGCGGACCTCGACACCTTCTGTGCGGTTAAAGGGCTGGGTCCCGCCAAGTATGCCCAGTTGCAGTCGGTGCTAGAGCTGGCGCGGCGACACCTGGGTGAGCAACTCAGTCGCGAACAGGTGTTTAGCAATCCAGACACCGTCAGGCAGTTTGTGCGCACTCATTTCCAGGGTTATCAGCGCGAGGTCTTTCTCTGCCTGTTTCTCGATACCCGCCACCGCTTGATCGCCACCGAAGAATTATTTCAGGGCACTATTGACGGTGCCAGTGTTTATCCCCGTGAGGTGGTCAAGAGGGCGTTGCAGCACAATGCGGGTGCGGTGATTTTTTCCCACAACCACCCCTCCGGTGTCGCCGAGCCCAGTGGCGACGATGAGCAAATCACTCGACGCCTGAAGGATGCTCTTGCGTTGGTCGATATTCGGGTGCTCGATCACATCGTCGTCGGCCACGGCGAGGAGGTCTCTCTGGCTGAGCGAGGCCTGTTATAAATACTTGAAAAAGGGGCTTAAAAACAAATTTAATTTGATTCGCCAGGCCTGCTCTGGTATAAAGCACGGCTCTTTTCACCGGCGCGCTGTTCCCGCTTGTCTGAGACGAGTTAGAGATGGGTAGTAGAGCCGGTCGTCACGACCCAAGAAATTAACAGTTTTTTTAGATTAGATAGAGGCAAAAAGATGTCCAGAGTGTGTCAGGTCACCGGCAAGCGCCCAATGAGCGGGAATAACGTATCCCATGCAAAGAACAGGACTCGCCGCCGGTTTGAGCCCAATCTTCATACCCATCGCTTTTGGATGGAAACCGAAAAACGCTTTATCAAATTGCGTGTATCGAGCAAAGGTATGCGTATTATCGATAAGCTCGGCGTAGAGCAAGTTATTGCCAATATTCGCGCCAATGGCGGCAAGGTCTAAGGAGAAATAATATGGCTAGGTCAAATAGAGATTTAATTAAACTGGTATCGAGTGCTGGCACTGGCCACTACTACACGACCAGCAAGAACAAGCGCACCATGCCCGAGAAAATGGAGATCAAAAAATATGATCCCGTCGTTCGCCAGCACGTTGCCTACAAAGAAGCGAAAATCAAATAGTCTGATTTTCCTTTTTTGTTGAGTCGTAAAGAGCCCGGTACTGCCGGGCTTTTTATTGCCTGTTAAATATGATTTGAGGCTCTATCGCCATGCCCGAATTACCTGAAGTGGAAACCACCTTGCGGGGCATTCGCCCCCATTTGCTGAAACAGAGGGTGAGCAAAGTAGTGGTTCGCCAGTCGTCACTGCGCTGGCCAATACCCTCAGAGCTACCCGACTTGCTGGTGGAGAAGACCGTTGAAGAGGTGAGCCGGCGCGGTAAATATTTGCTGCTGAAGTTCCCCCACGGGCAGGTGATGATACATCTTGGTATGTCCGGCAGCTTGAGTCTTGCCGAAAAAGGCGCGGCAGCGGGTAAGCACGACCACGTTGACATAGTCCTAAGGAGTGGCCAGATACTGCGCTACAACGATCCGCGCCGTTTTGGCTGCATACTCTGGGTCGAAGGCGAACCCCTCGAGCACCCCCTGCTAGCCAACCTTGGCCCCGAACCCCTGGGGCCTCTTTTCGATGATAAGCACCTTTACCAGCGTTCGCGGCGTAAAACTCTGGCCGTAAAAAGCTACTTGATGGATAGCAAGATTGTCGTCGGCGTGGGTAATATCTATGCCAATGAAGCGCTGTTCCGCAGTGGTATTCACCCCCTGCGCAAGGCCAATCGCATCTCCCAAAGCCGCTATGCTCGACTGTCCGGCGTGGTGCGGTGCGTGCTGGCGGAGGCTATCGAGCAGGGCGGGACAACACTGCGCGATTTCGTCGGTGGCGATGGTAAGCCGGGCTACTTTAAGCAGAAATTACAGGTTTACGGTCGGGGCGGGCAGGCTTGTCTCGTCTGCGAGACTCGCTTAAAGGAAGTACGCCTGGGGCAACGCAGCACTGTGTATTGCCCCCAATGCCAGCACTAGCGCTGGCATTGGGGGCTAAAAGTCGCGCTAATAAAGGCTTTAGCTGAACTTTTTACCCAGTGCCCGCACAACGTGGGGTGGTACAAAGGGGGAGATGTCACCGGTTAAAGAGGCGATTTCCCGTACCAGGCTGGATGAAATATAAGAGTGCTGCTCGGAAGGTGTCATAAAGATACTTTCAGCAGCGGGTGACAGGGCGCGATTCATATTGGCCAACTGAAACTCATATTCAAAATCGGAGACGGCGCGCAGGCCGCGCAATACTGCGTCGCCCTCACAGTCTTTGAGGAAGTTGACTAGCAGATAGTCAAAGCCTTTGATTTCAACGTTGTCTAGGTGTGACAGCGCTTCCCTGGCAAGATCGCCGCGCTCCTCCAGTGAGAAAAGAGGTTTCTTTTTTTCGCTGCGAGCGATGCCCACAATGACGTGGTCAAACAGCTTGCAGGCCCGCTCAATCAGGTCGATATGACCATTGGTGATAGGGTCGAATGTACCAGGGTAGACGATTGTTTTCATAGTAAGCGCTCCAACGCGGAGGCGCATGGTAAACAATTTGTCGTTGTAGCTCAATTACCAGAGCTGACAGGCGACGGGCGTTAATTCGTTAGCGGGTCAGCAGGTACACGATAGAGGTGGCAAGTGACGTCGCCGGCTGTTTTGTGGCGGTGGAGCTGCCAGCTTGCGGGAATAAAATCCAATGTTTGGCGAGCCGGAGCTTCGATATAAATCATCGCGTCTGCCGCTAGCAGGGTCGTCTGTCGAGCTAGCACAGCAACGGCGCTGGCGAGTAAGGTGGAGTCGAATGGCGGATCGAGGAAAATAATATCGAAGGGCCTGGCGTCGAGGTCGCGGTGGTGTAGCCAGTTTAATGCATCATCGTTAAATACGCGGACAGATTTTAAGCCGAGTCGCTCAATATTATCGTTCAAGGCGCGAGCAGCAGCGTGGTGATATTCCAGCAAAGTGACTTTAGCCGCGCCGCGAGAAGCCGCTTCCAGCCCCAGGGCGCCAGAGCCGGCAAAAAAGTCGAGACAGTGGGCACCGCGAATCTCGGCTGCGAGCCAGTTAAAAAGCGTTTCGCGCAGGCGATCGCCAGTGGGTCGCAGGCCGACAACGGCGGGGAAGCTAATCCGCCGCCCCCGGCATTGTCCGGCAATGATGCGCACCTGGCCGGCCTTTTGTTTATTGGTGACTTTAGGTGGCAATCGGCCACTCCTGATTGGGGGTAAAAATGATAGGATACACAGCTTGTCGTAGTACCGGGAAAATTAGCAATGTCCTCTGAACAAGAGTCTTCGCCAAAAACTGAAAAACGGGGGATATTTTCCCGCTGGCGACGTAAAAATAAGGCCGATGAGCCGGCGCAGTCAGCCGCTGCAGAGCCGCAGAATTCGCAACAAACAAGGCCCTCAGAGCAGCAGCCAGCTTCGTCACAGGAGTTGCCTCCAGCCTCGCCACAGAAGCCGCCCCAGCCGCCGCTCCAAAAACCTGAGTTAGCCGCGCAAGTGGCAAGTTCTGATGCGCTGGTTCCGGTGGCGCCCCAGTCCGCTGAACCCGCGCCCCCAGCCGAAGGGCTTGCCGAGCCAGCGCCTGTTGAAGCCGCACCTGTTGAAATTCCACCTGTTGCATCCACTGTGCAGAGCAGGGCTGAAGTTGCCCCGCCGATCCAGCCCACGGCGCCTGCAGAGCAGCCCGTGCCCGAGCAAGCAAAGGTTGAGCTTGAGAGTGGGGGGCAGGAAAAGCCCTCGACCAAGCCGGAAGATGGTAGCGTCGAAAAAGAGAGCGCCGAGAAAAAGAAGAGCCCCAATCGTTTTAGCCGCGCACTGTCGCGTACCAGCGCCGGCCTCGGTGCCTTTTTTCTGGGCCGTAAAGAAATTAGTGACGAGCTACTCGAGGAGCTTGAAACCCTGCTGTTGATGGCGGATGTTGGCGTCGAAGTCACCACTGAAGTGATTGGCGCACTCACCGCCCGCGTGAAGCGTGGCGAGCTCAATGACAGTGATACGCTCAAAGCAGAGCTACACCGAGTGCTGCTCGAAATTATTAGCCCCTGTGAGCAAGCCCTGGATGTCTCCGGCAAGCAGCCCTTCGTGCTACTGGTCGTTGGCGTCAACGGGGTGGGTAAAACCACCACCATTGGCAAGTTGGCACAGCGCTTTCAGCGCGAGGGTCGCTCGGTGATGCTCGCGGCTGGCGACACTTTTCGCGCGGCGGCCGTCGAGCAGTTGCAGGTGTGGGGTGAGCGCAATAATGTCCAGGTGGTTGCCCAGCACACCGGTGCGGATAGTGCCTCGGTGATTTACGATGCCTTTGAATCGGCCCGCGCAAAAAATATCGATGTCTTGATTGCCGACACCGCCGGCCGTTTGCACACCAAGTCGAACTTGATGGAGGAGCTGGAAAAGATCAAGCGAGTGATGGCGAAGCTGGATGCCGCCGCGCCCCATGAGGTGCTTTTGGTGCTGGATGCGGGCACCGGCCAGAATGCCCTCAACCAAATGCAGGAGTTTAATCAGACGGTGGGTATTAGCGGTCTGGCGCTGACCAAGCTCGATGGCACCGCCAAAGGCGGCGTGGCCTTTGCTCTGAGCCGGCGTTTCAATACGCCCCTGCGCTACGTGGGCCTCGGTGAAGGCGTTGACGATCTTCAGGTGTTTCGCGCCGAAGACTATGTCAAAGCGGTATTGTCGGACGTCGACGATGGTTTATGATCGAATTTGATAATGTCAGCAAACGCTACCCCGACGGCCACGAGGCGCTGAGTCAGGTTAGTTTTGCCCTGGATGCTGGCGAAATGGCCTTCCTTACCGGCCACTCCGGTGCCGGTAAAAGTACGTTGTTAAAGCTGATCATGTTGATGGAGCGACCCTCCGGCGGTCAGCTGCTGGTCAATGGAAAAAGCCTCAGCCGTCTGCACAAAAGCCAGATCCCCTACTATCGACGGCGGGTCGGCGTGGTTTTCCAAAATCACCAATTGCTGTTTGATCGCAGCGTGTTCGATAATGTGGCACTGCCGATGCAGGTTTCGGGTGCCGAGCGGCGGGACATTGAGCGCCGGGTGCGTGCCGCGCTCGACAAGGTGGGCCTGCTCAGTAAAGAAAAGCTCAACCCCGTGCAGCTGTCCGGTGGCGAGCAGCAACGTATCGGCATCGCTAGGGCCGTGGTGCATACGCCGCGCATACTGCTCGCCGATGAGCCGACCGGCAATCTCGACCCCGAACTCTCGGCAGAAATTATGACGCTGTTTGAAGACTTCAGAAATGTCGGTGTCAGTGTGCTGGTGGCAACTCACGATATTGCGCTGATTTTGGCCATGGACGAGAGGGTGCTGACATTGAATCAAGGTCGCTTGTCGGAGGCAGCCCGCCTTGCGCAAGCCTAATAGCACGCTGGCGGCACAGCCTGTTAGGCGCAGCGGTGCTGTCGAAAGTCGCAGCGGCTGGCGTTCGCGGTTGCGAGCCTATGTCCACAGCCATCGGCAAAATGCCCGCGAGAGTTTTCAGCGCATGGTCGACGAGCCCCTGCAGAGTGTCATGACCATGCTGGTGGTTGCCATCGCGCTGGCTCTGCCGGCAATGCTCTATGTCGGTGTGTCGAGTTTGCAACAGCTCAGTGGCAGCTGGGATAGCAGCGCGCAGATGACGCTGTTTTTGAACAAGGGTGCCAAAGACAAGGCCATCAAAAGCTTGATTGCGCGGCTGGAGTCAAATACCGAGCTGGCCGAAATACACTATATATCGCCAGGCCAGGCACTCGATGCTTTACAGGACAGCGCGGGTTTTGGTGAGGCCCTGACCTTACTCGATGAAAACCCCCTGCCGCCGGTGCTACTGGTGGTGCCCATTGGCGAGATCGAGGCCGATGTGCCCCGCGTTGAGCAGTTGGTTAAAACCCTGGCTATGGAGCCTCTGGTTGACGATGTCCAGCTCGACATGAAGTGGCTACAGCGGATGCAGCAAATACTCGATATCGGCCGGCAAATCACCGTGCTACTGGGCGGCGCGTTATCGCTGGGCGTCTTGCTGGTGGTCGGCAATACGATTCGTCTGGCGATTGAGAGTCGGCGCGAAGAAATTTTGGTCGTGAAGCTGGTGGGTGGCACCAATGGCTTCGTGCGGCGGCCCTTTCTCTACACCGGGCTTTGGTACGGCGTGTGCGGCGGGTTGATCGCCTGGCTGGGGGTGGTGCTGGGCCAGCTTTGGCTGGGCACGACGGTGACTCGCCTGGCGGCGCTCTACCAGAGTGACTTCGCGCTGAAGAGTCTCGGCCTCGACGGCATGCTGGTGCTTATCGCCTTTGGCGGCATTCTGGGTTTGGTGGGTGCGGGGCTTGCGGTGGGTCGCCATATTGCCCAGCTCGAACCGTGATTTGGTAGGCAAAACAGTGGCTTAAATGAACTTTTACGGCCTTTTGTTATCTAAGTTAAGAGTGGTAAACTACGTCGCTGAATTTAAGAGGTTGCTATGAGCACGAGTCTTCAATCAATTCAATGGATGGCGCCAGGGGGTAACCTCGGGGCCTATATGCAGGGTGTGAGCACGATTGCGATTCTCTCCGTCGAGGAAGAGAAAGCTCTCGCCGAGCGCCTGTATTATGAGGATGATCTCAATAGTGCGCGCCAGTTGGTGATGTCTCACCTGCGCTTTGTGGTGCATATCGCCCGCTCTTACAATGGCTATGGTTTGCCTTTGGCGGACATTATTCAGGAAGGTAATGTGGGCCTGATGAAGGCCGTTAAGCGCTTCAATCCCGAGAAGGGCGTGCGCTTGATCTCTTTTGCCGTGCACTGGATCAAAGCTGAAATCCACGAATTTGTACTGCGCAACTGGCGCATCGTCAAAGTGGCTACCACCAAGGCGCAGCGCAAACTTTTCTTTAATCTTCGCGGCGCCAAGAAACGCCTTGCCTGGTTGACTAACGACGAAGCCAAAGCGATCGCTGAAGATTTGGGTGTTGAAGTGAAGCATGTGCGGGAGATGGAAAAAAGGCTTTCCGCCCGCGATGCGGGTTTCGATGCTGCGGCCGATGACGATGACGAGAGCGCCTACCAGGCTCCGGCTCTGTATCTTGAGGATCACGATGCCGACCCCGCTTTGCTGGTTGAAGATGCCGACTGGGAAAGCGATAGTCAGGCTCGCCTGGCCACCGCACTCGGTGAGCTGGATGAGCGGAGTCAGGATATTATTCGCCAGCGCTGGTTGAGCGATGCAAAGTCAACTTTGCACGATCTGGCCGCTGTTTACGGTGTATCGGCGGAACGCATTCGCCAGCTCGAACAAAATGCCATGAAAAAGGTGCGCTCTTTCCTCGAGGCCTAAGTCGTATTCGACGCAGCTAAAAGCAGAGTATTGGCTATCTTAAAAAAACCGCGAAATTCGCGGTTTTTTTAAGTGCATCGCAAGCCCAGTCGGTTTTCCCCTCTCTTAATTTAGGCAGCATACAGTGAGTTCAAACTATATCGGCAGTCGTTTATTGGGGCTGCTCGTCACAATCGACGGTTTTCTGGTTGTTGCCCTAGGTGCTTTTGGTGCCCACGGTTTGAAGACCTTGATCGCCCCCGAGGCGATGCAGACCTGGCATACCGGAGTGCGCTACCAGATGTTCCACGTTGTGGCACTGCTGGCCTGTGCCTTCTTCGCGTCGACCTGTGAGGCCAAACCGCGCGCTGTATTTTGGGCGCTAGTGGCAGCCGCTTTGTTTGTACTGGGTACGCTGTTTTTTAGTGGCAGCCTCTATCTGCTGGCGTTGACACAGAAAAGCTGGCTCGGCATGTGTGTGCCGGTGGGTGGGGTGTTTTTCCTGTTGGGCTGGGCTAGCTTGACGATATGTCTTTTGCGACGGTGAATCTGACAGTGAGTGAAGTAGGGGATTTTCGACCCGAGTACAAAAAAAAATCCATCCGCAGCTATGTGCTGCGTAGTGGCCGTATGACCGATGGCCAGAAGCGGGCGCTGGAGCAGCATTGGCCACATTTCCGCCTCAGTTTATTCGCCGAGCCGATAGCTGACTGGGCAGAGGTTTTTGGACGTGAGGTACCGGTGGTGCTGGAGATCGGTTTTGGCATGGGCGACTCACTATTGGCGATGGCTGAAAATGAGCCCGATACGAATTTTGTCGGTATTGAAGTCTATCCCCCGGGTGCTGGACGACTGGTTAATCGCGCTGCGGAGCTGGGTTTGTCGAACCTGCGTATTTTTCTCGCCGATGCTACAGATGTGCTGGATGACTGTATTCCCGACGCCAGCCTGGCGCGAGTGCAGCTCTATTTCCCCGACCCCTGGCATAAGAAAAAGCACAATAAGCGACGCATTGTGCAACGGGCTTTTGTCGAAAAAATCTGCACCAAGCTCGCTGTTGATGGTCACTTTCATATGGCTACCGACTGGCAGCCCTACGCTGAATATATGGCAGAGGTTATGCTTGAGGTGCAGGGCTTTGCCAATATGGCGGCGGAAGGGGTTTATTCACCGCGGCCCGACTATCGCCCTACCACCAAATTTGAAAAACGCGGGCAGCGCCTGGGACACGGCGTTTGGGATTTACTCTATCGCCGCGTGTCGTAATGGCTGACTGGAGTGGTGTTTAGCTTATTTAATCGGGTATTATTTACTCACAAAAAAGGGCCGACAGGGCGCTTGTTAAAACAAAGGACATTTAGATGAAGCTCAAAAAATTAAAGTATTTACCGATTGCTCTCGCAACGTCACTGATTCTGGTGGCTTGTGAAGACGCGAACAAGTCTGGCGTCGATGCCGGAGCAGACACTCCAGCGGCCTTAGAGTCGGAAATACAGAAAGTCAGTTATATCATGGGTACCAATATCGGCTCACAAATTAAGGGCGAGGCCTTTGAGGTTGATATCCCCTCCCTGACACTGGGTTTGAAAGATGCGGTGAGCGGCAATGAGCCGAAACTGCCTGAGGAGGAAGTTAAAAAAGTGATCGAGGCTTTTCAGACGCGGATGATGGCTGAACAGGAAGAGAGTGCAAAATTGGTGGCCGAAACCAATATTAAAGAAGGCCAGGACTTTTTGGCAGAAAATGCTAAAAAGGACGATGTCGTGGTGTTGGAAAGCGGTTTGCAGTATAAGGTTTTAGAGGCGGGAACAGGCGCTATTCCCACGCCGGAGAATACTGTTGAGGTGCACTATAAAGGCACGTTGCTCGATGGCACTGAGTTCGATAGCTCCTTTAAGCGCGGTGTGCCAGCACAGTTTGGTGTAACCCAGGTGATACCGGGCTGGGTAGAAGCGCTGCAACTGATGAAGGAAGGCGCCAAGTGGGAGCTTTACGTCCCCGCTGGTCTGGCTTATGGCCCCGGTGGCACTGGTGGTTTGATTGGCCCCAATCAAACCCTGATCTTTGAAGTCGAATTATTGAAAGCGGCTATTGGTGATAGCGCTGGCGATGATGCTGGCTAAGGCGAGCTGTTTAAGACGTCTTGAAAAAAGCCCTTAACGGGCTTTTTTTTCGTCCTGCATTTACTGCTGAAAGGGTTTAAAAAATCTTCGCCAACCACAACAGCAGGGTCGGCAAGATCAGCGCGGTCAACACGCCCGTCAGGCCCAGTGCCAGGCTGGAGAAGGCGCCGCAGAGGGGACTGATATCAAAGGCGCGTGCCGTGCCCACACCGTGGGCGTTGATTCCTAGGGTAAAGCCCTGCAAGCGTTGATCTTTGACACCGAGCAGGGTTAATAATCGCGGCCCGGCAATGGCGCCGACGACACCAGTAAAAATAACCACGCCGGCTGTCAACTCCCCCAGGGCACCGATTTCTTGGGCGATGCCCAGGGCGATGGGGGTGGTGACGGATTTGGGCGTCAGTGACAACAGCGTCAGCGGTTCGGCGCCGAACAAATAAGCCAGCGTCACCGCACACAGAGGCGCGGCGATGGTGCCAAATAGCAGGGTCAGCAACAGCGGTTGGGCGAGTGCGCGGATGCGCTCGAACTCGCGATCGAGAGGGATTGCTAGCGCCACGGTGGCGGGGCCGAGTAGCCAGTAAAAAACCTGGTTGGCGCGCTGGTAGCGGTCGTAGTCGATATCGAAGCTGTAAAGCAGGGCGGCGATCAGCAGGCAGCTACTCACTAAGGGGTGTAAAAGCGAGAAGTGTCGGGCTTTTTGAAAGGCCCAGAGGCCCGCAAAATAAGCGCAGAGGGTGAGTGCCAGCAGGCCCGCTGAGAAAAGAATGTCCATTGCGCTGGCGCTCATTCTTCAGCCAGACCGCGAGTCAATGCTTTCAGGGTGAGGCCGGTTAAGGCGATGGAGAGCAAGGTGCCACCGACAATGGCCGCCAAAATAGCCGGCCACTGCTGTTGAATCGAGGCGGGCAGAAAGAAAATACCGAGACCGGCGGGAATAAAAAACAGTGAGAGCAAGCTGATCAAGCGACCGGCTGTTTTCACTAGCCAGACGGGCGGGCCAATTTGGCGCAGGGTAAAAAACAGCAGCAACATACCCAGCACGGGGCCGGGAACTGCGATGGGCAGCAGTTGCGCGAGGCCCTCTCCGAGCAGCTGAAAGAGCAGTAATACAGCGAGCCCTTTGAGGTAGTCGAGGGCGCTGCTCATGGACTTTTGCGCAGCAATTGATAGCCGCCGAGCAGAGCCATCGTGGCGAAGGCGAGCAGGGTCCACGCGGGAATGCTGAGGCTGAGGAAAGTCCACTGCACCTCGGCGCAGTTGCCGTCTCCGCTGAGTAGCATCGGCAGCGCTTCGGCGATGGGCAGGGCATCAAACAGGTAGTCGGCAGGGGGCCCGCAGGCAGGTACTTTTTCTTCGGGCAGGCTCTGCAGCCACAGTTGGCGAAGCGAAAACCCCGCCCCGGCCAGCGCGCTCAGGCCGATTGCCCCGGCGTAGCGTTTTTGGCCCTTGTTGGCGGGGTTGTGGAGAACCGCTAGAAGGGCGAGAAGGCCGGTCAAAATAACAAAAACCCGCTGCACAATGCACAGATAACAAGGGTTGAGATCCATTTGGTGCTGCATGTATAAAGCCACCCCAATCATGCTTGAGGCCCCTAAAAACAGGCATAAATTCAGCGTGCGGATACTCGGTATCATCGACAATTTCCTTTAGTGTGAGTGAGCCGCAGTCGGGGCGAGAGGCGCTGAGCGCAGTTGTTGCGAGTGGCTGATCAGCTGCGCCATAAGGATGTCGAATACCTGCTCGACCTCATCGTGGCGATGGGTAATCTGGGGCCAGGCGTCACCCAGCGGTAGCGGCCGACGCAGGCGTGCGCCAACCCGGTTGAGTATGGTCGGGATCAGGCTTTTATCGCCATAGTTTTGCAGCCAGCGAATATTTGCCGCGCGCTGGCTAAAGTGTTGGGCGTCACTGGGCAACCAGGGCTGACACGTGTCAAGGTGGCGGTAAAAACGTTGGCAGAAATCGTCCAGACTCAGCGAGTGGTAGTCCTGCCAGCGAGTCGCCAGCAGATGGTCAAAGGCAATATCGAGAACAATGCCGCCAAAGCGTCGCCACGGGGCTGGAAATGTGCGCAGCAGTTCTTTCACTTCTGGCTGGGCATCGGTGTAGACATCTAACTTGCGATGCAGGGCGATGCCCTCTTCCACCGTTGCGGGATATTTACCCTGCAGGGGGCCTTTGACAAAATCGCCGAGCAGGCCGCCGACTTGTCGATCGAGGTTTTCGCCCGAGAGAAGAATGTGGGCGAGATAATTCACGGCTCGAGGCTGAATTGGTACTGCTGATAATAGGCGCTGAGGAAGTCGTCAAAACTGAGAGTGTCGGCGGCTTCGATAGCGCGTTGCTCTTCCAGTGAGTGGGCGGCGAGACTCATGAACTGCTCTTCAACCGCCGGGTCGAGTTTGGAGTCGAGAAAGAACTCGCGGTGTTGCTGGGCGTGGCGTAGGGCCGTTTGGAAATAGGTGCTGTCGCTACTGCGCACCTCGTCGAGCAGTCGCGCAGCGGGTGTTAGCTCGGGCTTTTGCAGTCGCTGCTGCAGCGTGTTGATGGTATCGCTATGAGCGCTGTCGCCGTTACTGGCGTCGAGGGCGCGGGCGATGGGCTGCAATTGGTCAAAGAGTTCGCCGGCCCACTGCTGTAGTGAGGGTTCGCTATCGCCGCGGCTGAGACTGAGCCCCGGTTCGCGGCCGCGCTCGACAATCTTGCGCTGGTTATTGAGTATTTGACCGTATTCGCGATTGTCGGTTTGCGGGCTATCCTGCAACAGGCAGTGCAAGAGGAAAACATCGAGAAAGCGCATTTGTTCGGCATCGATGCCGACCGGCAGATAGGGGTTGAGGTCGACACAGCGCACTTCAATATATTCCACGCCCCTTTGCCACAGGGCCTGTAAAGCGGTTTCGTTGCCCTCGGTGGTGCGCTTGGGGCGAATGGTGCTGTAAAACTCATTTTCAATTTGCAATAAGTGCGGGCTGAGCTGGCGGTATTTGCCGCTGGGCTCTTTGACCCCCACTGCCTCGTAGGCCGGATAGGGCGTGGTCAATGCCCCGCGCAGGTTTTCTATATAGCGGGGCAGGTTGTTGTAGCAGACAATCAGTGATTCCTGTGCGCTGCTCTGGTAGCCGAGGTCGCCCATGCGCAGGGAGGTGGCGTAGGGCAGATGCAGGCTGTGATCGTCGTTACCCATGGGCTGCAGGCGGTGGCTGCGGTCTTTAACGAAACTGCGACAGACCGCTGGCGCGGCACCAAAGAGATAGAGCAGGAGCCAGAAGTGGCGGCGAAAGTTGCGGATTAAATCGAAGTAGCGCGCGGTTTTATAGTCCTGCAGCGAACCCGAATAAGCATCGCTGCTCTGCAATACCTGCCAGCAGGTATCGGGCAGGGACCAGTTGTAGTGGATGCCGGCAATGGTCTGCATCAGCCGTCCGTAGCGATGTCCGAGCCCGCGGCGGTAGATGGTTTTCATCTGCCCGATATTGGAGCTGCCGTATTGGCCGAGGGGGATATCCTTATCGCGACCGAGCACACAGGGCATGCTGTTGACCCAGAGTAGCTCGCTACCGATATGGCGATAGGTAAAGCGGTGGACATCGTCGAGATTGCGCAACACCGTGTCGATGGATGGCGAGGGCGGGGTGATAAATTCGAGCAGAGATTCGGAAAAATCGGTGGTGATACTGGGGTGGGTCAAGGTCGAGCCGAGCGCTTTGGGGTGGGGCGTGTTGGCCAGTTCACCGGCGGGGGTGACCCGCAGGCTCTCTTTTTCAATACCGCGTTGAATGCCCTTGAGCTGGCTTTGGTTTTCGCTGCGGCTGAGAGCGGCCAGGCGTGTGGTTAATAGCGACAAGAGAGTTCCCCAAGTTTAGGCGGCAGATTGTTTCTGCGGTAATAGCGGCCGGTTTTTAGGGTCCACTTCGCAGGCGACAACACGGGCGCGCAGGTCCGGATTTTTGGCATTAACTTCAAGTAAGTGATTGAGCGCGCCATCTTTGTGGGGTGAGCGGTAGACTTCTGCAACACTGCAGTCATTGCGCCACTCTAAGGCCTTCGTTAAGAAGTTATCGTTTATATCCTGCAACACAAAAACAGCCATAGTTTCTCAATCTGGCGTTAAATTGCGGCAAGTGTAACTGATCGCTCCGTGGGGGCAAATAGTTTGGCGCCTCTGCGTCGTCGCGACGCTAAATGCGGCTGCGTGGAATTCAGACCGGGGCTATTGCCCGATTGTCGGCACTATCGATTTCCCGCGCTGAAAAAAGGGGTTGCCGGGGAAAGCGCGAACGGCGCCACAATTGTGCGGCGAGGGCCTCAATGCTTTGCGGTGAGTAATCGCCCTGAGTCAGCCACTGGGCGACCGCTCCTGCGACATCGGGGTAGCGCACACTGACGCCGCGCCCGGTGTCGAGCCACTGGCTGAATGCGGCGTGATCAAGTGTGTCCATGGTATAGCCGAGGCCGATGCGCTGTAGGGCGAGCACATTGGATAGCTGTTCGATTTGACCCTGTACCGGGCGCACCAGTAATTTACAGCCCAGTTGCAGGACTTCGCTACTCAGCTCAAAACCGGCATTGCAGACCACCCCGTTGCAGTGACCGAGATCGGCGTGAAAGCGCGCCTTGCTCGGTTTGTGCCATTGAATGTGGCCGCTTTTACTTGACGGGGCAAGGGGGTGATAGACGGCAAAGTGGTGGTGCTTAAAAGGCTGCAAAAACTGTTCAATTTGCGCCGGATCCTCAAAGGGCAGATAGACCACAATCAAGGCCTGGTCGATGGCGGCATTATTGCGCTCAACCGGGGCGATGGGTGGCAAAATCGGCATATCAAAGTGGTACCAGTGGAAACCAAGGGCGGGCTTGGCCGGGGCAAAGTACTGCATGATCAGCCGTTGGTGTAAATTGCCATGGTGTTGGGGCACTGGGAAATTGAAGGCGTATTGATGGCCGAGGCCGAGCACCGGTTTGTTGCGCAATTTTGCCGCCCAGGCAGTAATGGGTTCGAAATCGGTCAATACCAAATCGTAGTTATCGAGCTCAAGCTGGCGGATATCGCGCAGAAAGGTCAGGGGAGCGCTGCGCAGTACCGTTTTGAGGGGGCGAATTTTGCCCGCTTCGGTAGCGAAGGTCAGGCCCTCGCGCAGGCTAAAGTCAGCAAAGGGCGCCATATCAAAATACTGCTCTGGCGGGCGACCGGAAAAAAGATAATCGACCTCAACCCCCTGTTTTTCTAGAGCCGGGGCCATCGCGCGGGCGCGTGAAATATGCCCGTTGCCCGTGCCTTGTACGCCATACAATATCCGCATTAAATAATAGACTCCAAAATGAGAGTAGCCACAGAAGTGCCGATCAAGGCGCCGGCGAGGGTGTCTGTGGGGAAATGAACGCCCAGTAAGATGCGCGATGCACCCACCAGGCAGGCCCACAAATAGACAGGCCAGAACAGTGCGGGTAGCAGCGTGGCGATGACTGTAGCGCTGAGAAATGCGCCCGAAGTGTGCCCCGACGGAAAGCTGAACTGATCGGAGGGGGTGATAAAGCTGTTGAAGTTGGGCAGGGCATCAGCCGGACGGTTGCGCTTTAAGCCTTTCTTCAGCAAGGCATAAAGGGGGCGCTCAATACAAAAGCTGGCCACCAGTACGACGCAGGCTAACTCGGCGTTTGCCCGACCGACGAGCAGCATAAATACCGGGATCAGCAGGTAGTAAAAACCATCGGCTGAATGGGAAACAATCTTGCTCAGGTTAGTCAGTTGCCGTTGCCGCTTGCGGCACATGCACCAGTGGAAGGTGATGAGGTCACCGTTGTGGATGAAATTAAGCAGGCGAAATTTACTGAGCGGTTGCTTGTCCATGGGGGTGGAGCTTAGTCACCGAGTATGTCAGCGCAATAACAGTGTGGTGACGGGGCGATGACAGGAAAATACCGGAGAGCTTTGCCCCGAGCCTTAGCAACTGTTAGTTGCGAGATATTTGATGGTGATCAATGAGGGGTAGCGACATTGGTGTAGACTTTGCTCCAGATAGTTAATTAAACGTTCGTTTATCTGTAAGCTGTTGACATAACTAGACAAAAGATAGATTATGCCGGCCTGCTTACCCGCCAGTAGCTTTTTTGCCTGGCGAGAGTGTGAGTGTTTAGTGACTTTTTTTAAACAAATATGATGAATAGGGAGTAACAGATGGGCGTTGCTGAGAGTGGAAATATTGGTGCTACAGTTGCTGGCGGGAAAAGGAATCCTCGGGTAATTATTGTTGGCACTGGCTTGTCGGGTGTTTGCATGGGCATCCGTTTGATGGAAGCCGGCTTTACAGATGTCACCTTGTACGAGAAAGCCGGTGGCCTGGGCGGAACCTGGTATTACAACTTTTACCCAGGACTGCGTTGCGATGTGCCGTCTTACTACTACCAGTACAGCTTTTCACCAAGCTCTAGCTGGAGCCACCGCTTCTGTGGTGGACCAGAAATTCAGCAGTATTACGAAAACACTGCGAAAAAATACAATGTCTTCGAGCGCATTAAATTTAACAGTGAAGTGACCAACTCCGAGTTCCGTGGCGGCAAATGGCACGTAGATCTGGAGAATGGCGATACGGATGAAGCGGATATCTTGATTGCCTGTTGCGGTATTTTGGTGCGACCAAAGTTCCCCGAAATTGAAGGCATGGATGATTTTGAAGGCAAGATTCTGCACACCGCACTGTGGGAGAAGGATCTTGACCTGACGGGTAAAAATGTTGCGGTTATCGGCAATGGTTCTACCGGCATTCAAATGATCAAGCCGCTGACGGACATTTGTAAGAAAGTGACTTCCTTCCAGCGCACTCCCCAGTGGATTGTACCGGTACCGAATCGCAAGTATTCCAAGCTCAATGAGAAGATGCTCACCACCTTCCCAGTCATCTCCAAAATTTTCCACCACTCCATAAGCTACTTTATGGAAACCATCATGGGCACGGGTGTGATTAAAGATGGCCTGGCGAGAAAACTGGTCGGCAAGGCCTGTCAGTGGAACTTGAACACAGTCAAAGACCCCAAGCTGCGCAAGGCTTTGACCCCCGATTACGTTGCCATGTGTAAGCGCCTGGTGATGTCGTCTGAGTTTTATCCGGCCATTCAACGGGACAATGCCGAGCTGGTCACAGAGCACATTGAGCGCTTTGAAGCCAAAGGTATTCGCACCAAAGACGGCGTCTTGCACGAGCTGGATGTGGTTGCTCTGGCGACCGGTTACTACGCTGGCGAGCACATGATGCCAATGACCATGAGCGTTGAGAATGGCCCTACTCTCGAAGAGCAGTGGAAAGACGGCATTTATGGTTATCGCACCGTTGCCATGCCCGACTTCCCCAACTTCTTCATGGTGATGGGCCCTAACAGCCCAGTGGGGAACTTCTCTCTGGCCGCGATTGCCGAAGTTCAGTCGGGTTACATCATGAACTTTGTTGAGAAGTGGGCCAATCGTGAATTTGAAAGGGTTAGCCCCAAGCGTGCTGCTACTGACCGTTTTGTTCAGGACATGAAAGACAATATGGAAGGAACTGTTTGGCTGACCGGTTGTGACAGCTGGTATCTGGACAAGAACGGCGTTCCCGTTTCCTGGCCCTGGACGGCGGGCAAGTTCCGTAATGATCTGAAAGTGCCAGACTACAGTGAGTATGAGATGGAGCGTTAAACGCGACTGATCACCACTGCGACCCGGGAGCCCACTCTATTGAGAAAGCCCCCGGGTTTTTTTTGCCTAAAAAATGACCGTGCAGTCGAATTTGGTCGGGCGGTAGACCCTCGAAGCTTGGTGTTTACGGCGGGGAGTGGCTATGATGAGGCGACAACATTAATGAATAATATTCATGAGGGGGTAAAGTGTCTGGAATCATAAGTTACGGTGCTTACGTGCCGTATTATCGACTAACACGAAAGGCTATCGGTGGCGGCAAGGGTGAGCGAGCGATTGCCAGCCATGACGAAGATTCTGTGTCGATGTCTGTGGAGGCCGGGCGTGGCGCATTAGCGGCCAGCCCCGCCATTGATACGCTGGTGTTTGCGACGAATAGCGCGCCCTATGCCGAAAAGCTTAATGCGGCGGCGATCTGCTCGGCACTCGATTTATCGGCACAGGTTAATACCATTGAACTGGCGAATAATACGCGTATGGGCCTGGCGGCTTTATTACTCGGCACAGATCTTGGCAAAGCGGGGCGCACGTCTCTAGTGTGTGCCGGTGATGTTGTCATTGGCGCCCCGGGCGGTGCTCGCGAGCGCGACAGTGGTGATGCGGCGGTGGCCTTTGTCACCGGGCCTGAGAAAGACGCCATTGCCCGTGTTTTGGGGCGGGCGTCAACAACATCTGAAGTGCTCGATGTCTGGCGTTTGCCAACCGATCGCTTTGCCCGCCAGTGGGAAGAGCGTTTTGGTATCGAAGTCCTTGGCCCGGTCAGTATCGATACTGCCCAGCGGGCACTGGCCGATGCCAATGTGGCACCGGAAGAGTTGGCAACGGTGATTCTCGACGCGACCAATAGTCGTGATGTTGCCGGTATTCCCCGAGCCCTGGGCTTAAAGCCCGAGCAAGTGGCCGATATGCTGGCGGGCTCTGTGGGTCGCAGCGGTGTTGCCCATGCCGGTCTGGTACTGGCGCGGACTCTCGATGGGGCTCAGCCCGGCGATAAAATCCTCGTATTGTCGACAGCCGATGGCTGCGATGCGGTAGTGCTGGAAGTGAGTGACAAGATTACCCAGGGTCGACCCCAGCGCAGCGTCGATCAGTGGCTGGCCTCCAGCAATAATGAGGTGCCCTACAATGCTTATTTAAAGTGGCGTGAAATTCTGCCCTTTGAGCCACCCCGCCGGCCCGATCCCGATCGCCCAGCGGCGCCCATTATGAAGCGCAATGAGCGCTGGAAGTATGCCTTTTATGGCAGTCGCTGTGGCAAGTGTGGTCAGGGCCATTTGCCACCACAGCGGGTGTGTCTCAAGTGTCGATCGATCGATGATATGGTTGACGAGCGCTTTGCCGATGCGGCCTGCAAAATAACCACCTACACCTTGGATCATCTGGCTTACAGTCTGCAGCCACCGGTTGTTTCCACCGTGGTGGACTTTGACTGCGGCGGGCGTCTGGCCTGCGAATTGACCGATGTTGATCCCGGAGACGTCGCCATTGGCGATAAGCTGGAAATGACTTTCCGGCGTTTCTACACGGGTCAGGGTGTACACAACTATTTCTGGAAAGCACGACCACAGCGCTAGGGGTGATGTATGGCAAGTAACGGAATTAAAGATCAAGTTGCAATCGTCGGCATGGGTTGTACGCCCTTTGGCGAACACTGGGACAAAAGTGCCGCAGATATGCTTATTGACGCGGCTGGGGACGCCTATAAATCGGCGGGCGTGGCGCCGGATGATGTCGATGCCTATTGGCTCGGCACCTTCGCCAGCGGTGTTTCCGGCATGGTGTTTTCCGAGGCTTTGAAAACACCGTATAAGCCGGTAACGCGACTGGAGAATATGTGTGCCACTGGCAGTGAGGCGATTCGCAATGCGGCTTATGCCGTGGCGAGTGGCGCCTACGACCTGGTGATGGCCGTGGGTGTTGAAAAACTGAAAGATGGTGGCTATTCAGGGCTGGTGATACCGGGGCCGGATGGCGACGGTACGGAATCGAGTATGACGGCACCGGCGATGTTTTCACTGCTGGCTCCGGCCTACTGTGAAAAATACGGTGTCGGTGAAGGTGAGTTGAAAGATGTGCTGTCGCGCATCGCCTGGAAAAACCACGTTGCTGGGGCGAAAAATCCCAAAGCGCAATTCCGCAAGGAAGTGTCTCTCGAAAAAATCAGCAACTCACCCCGCGTGGCGGGTATGTTTGGCGTGTTTGACTGTTCGGGTGTTTCCGATGGTTCAGCCGCAGCGATTTTATGCCGAGCTGAAGATGCCTATAAATACACTGACAAGCCGATTTTCCTTAAGGCGCTGTCCGTTGCAGCGGGGCCAAACGAAGGCTTTATCAGCGACGAGTACGATTTCACCACCTTTCAGGAAGTGGTGGTCTCCGCTCAGGACGCCTATAAGCAAGCCGGAATCACCAACCCGCGTGAAGAAATTTCGATGGCGGAAGTCCACGACTGCTTTACTGCGACCGAGTTGGTCTTGATGGAAGATATGGGCTTTTCCGAGCGCGGTGAGGGCTGGAAAGATGTTATGGAGGGCCGCTTCGACGGTGATGGCGCCCAGCCGATTAATCCCGATGGCGGTCTGAAAAGTTTTGGTCATCCCATTGGCGCTAGCGGTTTGCGGATGATGTACGAAATGTGGCTGCAGTTGCGCGGCGAAGCCGGTGAGCGTCAAATCGAGGATCCGAAGCTGGGTTTAACCCACAACCTGGGCGGTCAGCCGGGACGTTGTGTGAGCTTTATATCGATTGTGGGTCGGGAGCTGGGTTAGGCATTGGTCATGTTTTGATACAAGGAGTTGCCGACTTTTAGTCGGCCATAAAAAACCCCGGTGACGCCCTTTTAAAGAGGTGAGTTGACCGGGGTTTTTTATGGCCTGTGAAACGTGCGATTACAGGCGCTGTGTCGTGTTGGCGTTATTTGCGTTTCATTGCCGCGAAAAAAGCATCGTTGCTTTCAAAGCTCTTCAGTCGATCGATGATGAATTCGGTTGCCGCCGTATCTTCCATATCGTTGAGGAGCTTGCGCAGTATCCACACCCGCTGCAGATCAGCTTCGTTCATCAGCAGGTCTTCTCGGCGCGTGCCGGAGCGGCGAATATTGATGGCGGGGTAGACGCGCCTTTCGGCGATCTTGCGGTCGAGGTGCAATTCCATATTGCCAGTACCTTTAAATTCCTCGAAAATTACTTCGTCCATCTTCGAGCCGGTATCGACCAGCGCGGTGGCAATAATGGTCAAGCTGCCACCCTGTTCAATATTGCGCGCAGCACCAAAGAAACGCTTGGGTTTTTCCAGCGCGTGGGCATCGACACCACCGGTTAACACTTTACCGGAGGATGGCACCACGGTGTTGTAGGCACGGGCCAGGCGGGTAATGGAGTCGAGGAGGATGACGACATCTTTTTTGTGTTCAACCAGGCGCTTGGCTTTTTCAATCACCATTTCCGCCACCTGAACATGGCGGGCTGGTGGCTCATCAAACGTTGATGCCACGACCTCGCCACGCACAGTGCGCTGCATTTCGGTCACTTCCTCAGGGCGTTCATCGATCAACAAGACGATGATGATGCACTCGGGGTTATTGCGCACAATGGACTGAGCTATGTGCTGCATCATGATGGTTTTACCGGCTTTTGGCGGTGCCACAATCAAGCCTCGCTGGCCTTTGCCAATGGGGGCAACCAGGTCGATGATGCGACCGGTTAAATCTTCTGTGCTGCCATTGCCCGATTCGAGAGTCATGCGCTCGTCGGGGAACAGAGGTGTTAAGTTTTCAAAGAGGATTTTGTTGCGGGCATTTTCCGGGCGGTCTAAGTTGATTTGGTCAACTTTAAGCAGGGCGAAGTAGCGCTCGCCCTCTTTGGGTGGTCTGATCTTGCCAGAAATACTGTCGCCGGTGCGCAGATTAAAACGACGAATTTGACTGGGTGACACATAAATATCGTCCGGTCCCGCTAAATAAGAACCGTCAGATGAGCGCAGAAAGCCAAAACCGTCGGGGAGGATTTCCAGCACACCGTCACTGTAAATATCTTCGCCGCTTTTTGCGTGGCGCTTGAGGATAGTAAAGATAATATCCTGCTTGCGTAAACGGCCGAGATTCTCGAGGCCGGTTTCTTCGCCGATTTTAATCAGCTCATCAATAGGTTTTGTCTTAAGATCAGTCAGGTTCATAAAGGTGTTGTTCTGGGTTTATTAGGCAGGGGGTTAAGTCTCGTTGGACTATTTGAATAAGATAAGGAATTCAGTGCGCCGACTGGCAACTACGTCGTTTTGAATTGTTATGTGTCTACACCCGAAAAGGCCGCTTAGGAAATGGTTTGGCTCAAGGGGTGTTAGAAAGAGTCGGTGCTGATTCGGCGATTATAGTACCTGTTTGTTAAAAAACAAGTGCTTTTTTATGTTGTAGGAAGAGCCCACCGGATGAAAAAGCAGGCTATTGATGAGGGTTAGTAGTGCAATTCTTTACAGGCTGGCGTCAATAAACGCTTTCAACTGTGCCTTTGATAACGCGCCAATTTTGGTCTCGTGCAAAGCGCCGTCTTTGAACATCATCAGCGTCGGTATGCTGCGCACATTATATTTTGCCGCGACCTCGCGATTGGCATCGACATCGACTTTACAGATTTTGATCTGCGTGTCGTATTCGTCGGCCAGCTCATCCAGTAGCGGGGCAATCATCTTACAGGGGCCACACCAGCTGGCCCAAAAGTCGACGAGTACCGGTGTGCCGGCGGCGATGACGTCAGTTTCAAAGGCGTCATCAGTAGTGTGAACGATTTTGTCGCCCATAAAAATTCCCCAGTTGGTTTTGTTTGAGAGCAGCTTGTCGCCGCATTTTGGCATCATAACACCCGAACCTTGCTACGAACAAACCACTCATCAACGGGGCTTCGGCCTTAAAATTCGGCCAGAATACTATCCAGAAAACGATGTCCGAGGGCGGTGCAGTTCAACCTTCCCGCCGACAACGGCGCGACCAGGTGTTTGGCTTCGAGAGCTTGCCAGTGTGTTGCGATAGTCTTCAACGGTAAGCCAGTGCGCTCGGCAAACAGGGCGGCTGGCACCCCCTGCTTCAGTCGCAAAGCGTTCATCAAAAACTCGAGGGGAAGCTCTGCTTCGCTCAGTGAGAATTGTTCGGCAAGATAGTCGCCACTTTTTGTCAGGCGCGATAGATAATCGGTGGGCTGGCGGGTTTTGCGGGTGCGGAGTATTTTCTGCCCGCTAATATCGGTGATTTTGCCGTGGGCTCCCGCGCCGATTCCCAGATAGTCGCCAAATTGCCAGTAGTTACAATTGTGTTGTGACTGGCGCTGGGGACGTGCGTAAGCACTGATTTCGTAGGCGCTAAAGCCCGCGCTTTCCAATAATTCATGGCCTCGGGTCTGAATGCTCTCCAGGGTATTTTCGACCGGCAATAGAGGCGGCTGGCTGTGGAAGGCGGTGCTGGGCTCGATGGTCAGTTGATACCAGGAGAGGTGTTCGGGGTGCAGCGCGATAGCTTGCTGTAAGTCGGCGATGGCCTGCTCGGGTGTTTGCTCGGGCAGGCCGTGCATTAAATCGAGATTTATATTATCGAAGCCCGCCTGGCGGGCAAGGCTAATAGCGCTCAATGCTTGTGCCGCCGTGTGAATGCGCCCCAGTCGTTTGAGGTGCCCATCGTTAAAACTTTGAATACCAATAGAGAGGCGGTTGACCCCCGCTTGGCGAAAGCCCTTAAATTTTTGCTGCTCAGCGGTGCCGGGGTTGGCCTCCAGGGTGATTTCTATATTTGCCGCAAAGCCGATAATTTGTTCTGCCCCGTGGAGGATGCGGCCAATGGCGGCGGCAGAAAAAAGACTCGGCGTACCGCCACCAAAAAAGATAGAGACCAGCTTTCGGCCCTGTAATATTTCCTCGCTGGCTGCGTTGGCCAGGTCTTCCAGTAGCGCGTCAACATAGTCTTTTTCGGGCAATTCATCGCCGTTGTTGGTGTGGGAATTGAAGTCACAATAGGGGCATTTCCTGACGCACCAGGGAATATGTACATAGAGTGAGAGAGGCGGTAGGCGCAGAGAGTTCATCAGTTTGACGCTTAGCCAATAGGCCCTATTGGCTAAGCTGGGCGAGTAAACACTGCAGGGCTTTGGCGCGGTGGCTGCGGGTGTTTTTTTCTGCCTTACTCAATTCTGCCGATGAGAGGCCGGTTGTGGGGTCGAGGAAGAGGGGGTCGTAGCCAAAGCCGTTACTGCCCTGGGCTTGCTGGAGAATGCGTCCCTCCCAGGTGCCCTGACAAATAAGGGGGGTGGGGTCCAGCGGATGGCGCATGTAAACCAGCACACATTGAAAGCGGGCGCGGCGTTGCTCGTCGGGGACGCCGTGGAGGCGTTCGAGCAGCTGTTGATTGTTTTTGGCATCGTTGGCGTCAGTGCCGGCAAAGCGTGCCGAATATATACCGGGGGCGCCGTCAAGGAAGTCGACCTCAAGCCCCGAGTCATCGGCGATAGCCGGTAGTCCGGAGAGTTTCGACGCGTGGCGGGCCTTTATAATGGCGTTTTCAACGAAACTGAGGCCAGTTTCGTCTACTTCGGTGACTTTGAATTGTGCCTGTGGCAACACATCCAGGTGCTGGTCGGCGAGTAGTTGTTGGAATTCTTTGAGTTTGCCAGCATTGTTGCTGGCCAGTACGATTTTAGATGCCATGCCGACTCGACCTTTATTCACTTGTTGCTCGCTGGGTGCGCTATTTTAGCAGCACCAGACTAGCGGGGTCGGGAAATAAAGACCGATGTAAGAATTTTGGGTGCTTTACTCGTCGTGATAAAAGCGGCGTTGAAAGCGAATGTTGTGGGCGGGTTTATCGGGGTCAGGCCGGATGCTAATTTTAAAGGTCATGGCATCTTCATCTTCAAAGCGGAAGGGGGCGAGGTAGTAAACGACTTTGCCTTCACGCACTTCAAAAAAATCGAGAACCTGCTGTTGGGCGATAATATTGGAGACATGACCCTTTACCAAAGCTGTGGAGCCGCCCTGAGCACCGTCTTTGACCACGGCGATATTGACCAGCCCCCAGTCCTTGCCGCGGGTGATGTTGTAACTTGCAGCCACCTCCGGCGTTATAAAGCTACTATTGAAGGCGCTGTAAAAAACCTTGTAATCGCCAAAGGCCTTAAAGGGCTGGTCGGCGGCGAAGGAGAGGTGGCTAGCACTGAGACTTAGCAGTAAGAATGCCGGGATTAATAAGAGTTTTTTCATTATATTTCTCCTAGTACTTTTTCGTCTATGTAGCTCGACTATAGCGCTGGCAGGCTATTTGGCCAAATGGTAAATGGCGGTTTCACCAAATAAGTTGGGCCATAAGCCTTTGAGCTGTTTATCGGGAAAGCGTTCCGTGACCACTTCGCGATGCAGAATACGAATGTTTTTTTCATCACACAGGGCGTCAAAATCGCGCACCGTGCAAAAGTGGATATTCGGCGTGTCATACCACTGGTGGCTGAGTTGTTTGGTGACGGGCATGCGCCCGCGCAGCAGCAGATAGCTGCGGGTGCGGATGTTGCCGAAGTTGGGAAAGGTGACAATGCACTCTTTGCCGACGCGCAGCATCTCGTCGATAAGCTGATCGGGGCGGCGCATCACCTGCAGGGAATAGGTCATGATGACGGTGTCGAAGCTATTGTCTTGAAAGTTCAGCAAACCCTCATTGAGGTCAGTTTCAATCACGTTGACACCGCGGCTGATGCAGGTGGTGATTTGATCGGCGTCAATTTCCAGGCCGTAGCCACTTGCCTGCCGATTGTTAGCGAGGCTGCACATGAGTGTGCCGTCACCGCAGCCGAGGTCGAGAACTCTACCGCTCACGGGTATCCATTGCTGGAGGATGTCGAGGTCGATGCGCAACATTAGGACGCCTCCTCTGCGCTGTTGATGGCCCCAATTTCGCTGGCGATGCGGGACATATAGGCGCGAAAAACCCCTTCGTAGCGATCATTGGGCAGCAGGAAGGCATCGTGGCCCATAGCGGACTCTATCTCGGCGTAAGCGACATCTTTGTTGGCTGCAATGAGGGCTTTGACGATTTCTCGTGAACGGGCGGGGGCAAAGCGCCAGTCGCTGGAAAACGATACCACCAAAAATTTGCACAGGGCATTGCTAAAGGCTTTGACTGAACTGCCATCATATTCTCTGGCGAGGTCGAAATAATCGAGTATCTTGGTCATTAGCAGGTAGGTGTTGGCATCAAAGTCTGTAGCGAAACGGTCGCCCTGATGGCGTAAATAGCTTTCGACCTGAAACTCAATGGGGGCATCGAGGCCGCGTTGAAAGGTGCCGGAGCGCAATTCTCGGCCAAAGCGTTCTTCCATGAGGGCGTCCGACAAATAGGTGACGTGGCCAATCATGCGCGCCAGTGCCAGCCCGCTGCGGGGGGTGGCGTCGTGTTCGATGTAGTCACCATCGTGGAAGTCAGCGTCACTGCGAATGGCGCGGCGGGCCAGTTCGTTGAAGGCGATATTCTGTGCGGTCAGGTCTGCTGCGGAGGCAATCACGACACAGTGGCGCAGGCGCTCGGGGTATTCCAATGCCCAGCGCATGGCGGTCATGCCGCCGAGACTGCCGCCAACAATGGCCGCCCATTGCTCAATGCCTAGTTTATCGGCGAGCTTTGCCTGGCTGGTGACCCAGTCGCGAACGCGTAGTGGGGGGAAGTTTTTGCCCCAGGGCTGCCCCGTTTCTGGGTTGATCGAGCGCGGTCCGGTACTGCCGTGGCAGCCGCCAATATTGTTCAGCGAAACGACGAAAAATTGACGCGTGTCGATGGGCTTGCCGGGGCCGATGTAGGCATCCCACCAGCCGGGCTTATTATCGGCCGTGGAGTGATAACCGGCGGCATGATGGTGGCCGCTGAGAGCGTGGCATATTAATACGCCATTGCTTTTGTCTGCATTGAGCTCGCCGTAGGTTTCAACCACTAGCTCGTAGCTTTGCAGGCTGCGGCCGCAGCTGAGCTCCAGTGGCGTGTCGAAGATAAAGTGCTGCGGGCTAACAAGGCCGACAGAGTCAGCGGGAAAAACCTCAGGCATGGATTAAATTTCAGCTATAAAAGCAGGAGTCTAAAGAGGCTGGCGGGGCACTGCAAGGCATGGCGAGCGCCGGGCAGGATATTTCTCCGTTTTCAGGGCCGAGTGATCTGTGCTGCGTCGGGGATTTTCTGCGGCTGGGCAATTTCCAGGGTTTTCTGGCGACTTGACTCGCCGCGGATAAGCGATACTCGGGTTTTGGCAACGCCGAACTCTTTGGCGATATATTTCAGCAGGTGTTTGTTGGCTTTGCCATCGACCGGTGGCGCACTAATTTGAATTTTTAGTCGCTCGCCATAGAGGCCGACGAGTGCATCGCGGCTGGCCTTGGGCTGCACGTGGCAGTGCAGCAACAAGGTCTCGCTGTCTTGCCATTGAAAATGGGGCAAACCAAGGCCCGCTAATAGCCTAGATACCGGGCACCAGACCGGGGTGGAGTTGGGTGGCGGTGGCAAAATTGCCGACGACAATGCGCAGTACATTGATCAACAGAAACATGAGAATGGGCGAAAGGTCGATGCCGCCTATATTGGGCAGAATTTTACGGAAGGGCGCCATCACCGGCTCCATCAGTTGCCAAATTAATGCAATAGCCGGATGGTGGCTCTGGGGCAGCACCCAGCTGACAATAATGGCGGCGAAAAGCCCGTAAAAAAAGATATTCAGCAGCATTGAGGCGATGCCGATCAAGGCCCACACCAAGGCAGTCATCAGCGGGATAAGGCCGCCGCCAGCGATCAGCAGGGTTAATTCCATGGCCGCGAGTTGTATGGCTAATGCGGCGAGCAGGCTGGCGAAGTCGATATTCTTGACCGGGGGGATAATTTTACGCAGGGGGCCGAGGGGTATCTCGGTGGCTTTGACGATAAATTGAGAAACCGGGTTGTAAAAATTGGCTTTACATAACTGCAGTAGAAAGCGCAGCAACACGATTAATAGATAAAGGCTGGAGAGCGCCTGGATTAAGTAAATACTAACTTCTGTCATTGAATTCATGGCTGTTCCAAGGGTTGTTCTATTCGTTAACCGGGGAGGTAGTTTGGTCGATTAAGCAGTGAGTTCTGCGGCCATTTCTCGGGCGCGATCATAAGCCGCAGCAATGGCCTGTTCAAAGTGTTCGGGCAGCTGGTTGTCGAGCAGGCTGTTAATAGCCTTTTCTGTGGTGCCGGCGGGGGAGGTGACCCGTTTGCGCAACTCCTCGGCATCAACATCACTGGCGATGGCCATACGCGCTGCCCCAAGGGCCGTTTGCAGGGTTAGCTGGCGGGCGGTTTCAGGGTCGAGCCCCAATTGAATACCGGCCTTTGTCATGGCTTCTATCACCAGAAAGAAATAGGCCGGGCCGCTGCCGGAAAGCGCGGTCACTTTGTCGATATCGTCTTCGCTGTGCAACCAGCTGACCGTGCCCACGGCGGCGAGAATGTCACCGGCCTGCTGGCGTTGCGCCGGCTTAACGAGGGTCGTGGCAAAGAGTCCGCTGGCACCGCTTTGTACCAGCGCGGGGGTGTTGGGCATGCAGCGAATAATCGGCACTTCACTACCGAGCCAGTCTTGCAGGGCAGCGGCGGTAATGCCGGCGGCGATGGAGATCACTAAAGGCTTGTGGGCAAGAGCGGGGGCGAGATTACAGGCAACCGTCTTCATCACCTGGGGTTTGACGGCGAGAATGATGATATCTGCCTGCGCAGCGGCAGAGGCATTGTCAGTGTGGGTGGTGATGCCGAAGGCGGCTTCAAGCCGTTTGCCGCTATCTACGACCGGGTCGCAGGCGACAATGTGGTTGGCGGGATAGCCTTTTTCGATCAGGCCACCAATCAAGCTGGTGGCCATATTGCCACCGCCAATAAATACCAGTTTGGCTTCGCTCACAAATATTTCCTGTGTTGAGGTTAGAGTTTGGTTTGCGTTCTGGGGCCAAAAATTGCCGTGCCAACGCGAATAATCGTCGCCCCTTCGGCAATAGCTGCTTGCATGTCCCCAGACATGCCCATGGAAAGTGTATCTAAACTGGAGAGGGCGGCGGAACTCTTTTTCAAACTATCGAGTAATTCGGCCGCCCGGCGGTAGGGCCGGCGTTGCTCATCTAGCTGATCGCGTTGTTGGGGTATGACCATCAGGCCGCGCAATTTCAGGCGCGGTAGCTCATCAATGGCCAGGGCCAGCTCTAGGCAGTGCTCGGGGTCGATGCCCGACTTGCTGGTTTCTCTGTCAATATTGACCTGTATACAGACATTGAGAGGGGGCAAATGTGCGGGCCGTTGTTGGCTGAGCCGGCGGGCGATTTTAAGCCGCTCTATGGAATGTACCCAGCTGAAATGCTGGGCGATGTCCTGTGTTTTGTTCGATTGTATTGGCCCAATAAAGTGCCAGCAGGGGTCGAGATCATCGAGCGCAGCTATTTTTTCCAGCGCTTCCTGTAAATAGTTTTCGCCAAAATTTCTGATGTTAGCCTGCCAGGCGAGGCGCAGTGCCTGGCTGCTTTGTCCTTTGCTGACGGCCAAAAGCATGATCGCGTCGACACTTCTGTGGAATTGCTGCGCGCTTTGTTGCAGAGAGGTCGAGACCTGCTTTATGTTGTCGAGGATATTGGTCATAGGCCGCAAGCGAGCGTTAAGTCGCGCTCAGTCAGGTTATCGGAAACAGTGGGATTGAGTAATGGATATTACGGAGCTATTGGCATTTAGTGCCAAACAAGGGGCATCGGATTTACACCTGTCGGCGGGCCTGCCACCGATGATCCGGGTGGACGGGGATATTCGTCGCATCAACCTGCCGGCGATGGAACATAAAGATGTACATAGTCTCATTTACGAGATTATGAACGATAAGCAACGTCGCGACTATGAAGAATTCCTCGAGACAGATTTCTCTTTTGAAGTGCCGGGAGTGGCGCGTTTCCGGGTTAATGCCTTCAATCAGAACCGTGGTGCTGGCGCTGTATTTAGAACCATTCCATCCACCGTCTTGACCCTTGAAGATTTAGGTTTTGGGCAGATATTTCGCGATATCGCCTCGTTGCCTAGGGGCCTTGTACTGGTAACAGGGCCGACGGGGTCGGGTAAAAGTACGACATTGGCGGCGATGGTCGACTTCGTCAACGATAATCGCTACGACCACATTCTGACTATTGAAGATCCGATTGAATTTGTTCACGAAAGTAAAAAATGCCTGGTTAACCAGCGCGAGGTACACAAAGACACCCACGGTTTTAGTGAGGCGCTGCGCTCAGCTTTGCGGGAAGATCCCGATATTATCCTGGTGGGTGAAATGCGTGATCTGGAAACGATTCGCCTTGCTTTGACGGCAGCGGAGACCGGCCATTTAGTGTTTGGCACCCTGCACACAACATCAGCCGCTAAAACCATAGACCGTGTGGTCGATGTTTTCCCGGCGGCAGAAAAGGCCATGGTGCGCTCAATGTTGTCAGAATCACTAAGGGCGGTGATATCCCAAGCGCTGCTGAAAAAAATTGGTGGTGGTCGGGTAGCGGCTAACGAAATCATGATTGGCACGCCGGCAATTCGCAACTTGATTCGCGAAGATAAAGTCGCGCAAATGTACTCCGCAATTCAGACCGGCGCCGGACACGGCATGGTCACCATGGACCAGTGCCTGCAAAAAATGGTTCAGCAAAAGGTTGTTACAACAGAGGCGGCACGAGGGCAGGCCAAGGTGCCAGAAGACTTTTAAACGCAATGGGCGAGTGTTATCCCGGTTATGTAATATGAGGACAAAGTAATGGATTTTTATGCACTGCTCAAATTGATGGTGGATAAGGGGGCGTCCGATCTGTTTATCACAGAGGGTGTGCCGCCTTCAATCAAAGTCAATGGCAAGGTCATTCACGTTGGTAAAACCAATTTGACCGGTGAAATGTCACTGGAGCTGGTTGAAAGTATTATGAATGACAAGCAGCGGGTGGAATATGGCGAGACGAAAGAGCTCAACTTTGCCATTGAGACCGATGCGGTTAAGGGCGCCCGCTTTCGGGTCAGTGCTTTCTATCAGCGCAATCATGCTGGCATGGTGCTGCGGCGTATAGAAACACTGATACCGACCACAGAAGAATTGTTATTGCCGCCAATATTGAATGAACTGGTGATGACCAAGCGGGGCATCATTCTTTTTGTGGGTGCCACGGGCACCGGTAAATCGACCTCACTAGCGGCGATGATTGGCTACCGTAATCGCAATAGTAAAGGGCATATTATTTCCATTGAAGATCCGATTGAATTTGTCCACCAGCACGCCGGTTGCATTATCACTCAGCGCGAAGTGGGTATTGATACAGAGTCTTTTGACGTGGCCTTGAAAAACACCTTGCGCCAGGCACCCGACGTGATATTAATTGGTGAAATACGAACCCGCGAAACCATGGATGCCGCCATTAGCTTTGCTGAAACCGGCCACCTGGTGCTGGCGACCTTGCACGCCAATAACGCCAACCAGGCGCTGGATCGCATTCAACATTTCTTCCCGGCTGATCGTCACGACCAACTGTGGATGGACTTGTCGCTCAACCTTCGAGCCATGCTGGCCCAGCAATTGTTGCCCACAGTCGACGGTACGAGCCGTCGGGCCGTGGTAGAAATTTTGATTAATACGCCCCTGGTTTCCGACCTTATTCGCAAGGGTGAAGTGCACAAGATTAAGGAGCTGATGAGTCGCTCTAAAGAGTTGGGCATGTGCACCTTCGATCAGGCCTTGTATGAGCTTTATGAGCAGGGTGTCATTACCTATGACGACGCCCTCGCATCTGCCGACTCGAAAAATGATCTGCGCCTGATGATCAAATTGCAGTCGGGAACTGATGTCGAGCAGCTTGAAGAAGTGGCCGATGGGTTAATGGTTGAAGAAGACGATGATGGTGAGTCTTATCAGTTATTTCAATAAGGGCACTTTTTGGTGATACTGGTCTTTTGCCCAGGGTCACCAAAAGCATGTTAAGGCAAGACCCCCATCTCGGGGTCTTGTAACCAGGTCTCAAGAATTAAACAGGCCGCTTCACTGTCTACCGGGTTGTCGCGGTAACTCCCGGGGCGTTCGCCTCTCGATTTTGCCTCTGCTGTCGATAGCCGCTCATCCACCATCTTAACGGGAATCACCATGCGCCCTTGCAGGCGGCGTGCAAACTTCCTCGCCCTTTGGCAAAAGGGGCTTTCGCTGCCATCCATATTCAAAGGTAGGCCAACAACCAGCATATCGGGTTGCCATTGTTTAATATGATCGGCAATTTGTTGCCAGCTGGGCTGCCCATCTCGGGCTTTAAGGACGGCTAGTGGCCGACCTGATGCGGTGAGTGTCTGGCCAACGGCGAGACCAATTTGGCGAGTGCCAAAGTCAAAGGCCATGATACAGCGAGGTTTGATGGTGTTCAGCTTAGGCGTGCCCCGCACTGTTGCTGAGCTGGCTGAGGCTAATGCCAATACTTGCGGCAGCGACGTCAGCGCGCTGCTCCAGGGGGGTGTCAAAAAGTAGTTGTGGCACTAAATCTGCGCCTGGCGGAACGGTCAGCCAGGCGTTGTCGAGCAGTTCTTGTTCCAGTTGGCCGCCAGTCCAGCCCGCGTAGCCAAGAGCGACCAAGCTGGCATCGGGGCCTTGGTCGCTGGCCATATCGTCGATAATATCTCTCGATGTCGTGAGGGAAATAGTGTCACTAATGGCAGCCGTTGCCTGCCATTGCTTCACGGCGGGTCGATGTAAAACAAAGCCTTGCTGCTCTTCGACAGGACCACCACAAAGCAGGGTTTGCGAGCCATTTGGTGGCGAGTAATCGAGATCGAGCTGTTCGAATACTTGACTCAGAGGCAGCCCGAGCGGGCGGTTTATGGTGATCCCCATGGCCCCCTCTACCGAGTGTTGGCAAATATAAATCACGGAATGAACAAAATTAGGGTCGAGCAAGCCCGGCATCGCAATTAACAGCTGGCCACGCAAACTCGTCGCATCACTGGCTGTTGGGGGTTGAGGCTTGTCTGAGCTAGGAGTTTCCATAGCTCTTAGTATTGGGCGAAAGGGCTAAAATTTCAAGTTGAGTCCCTGGCCGGGTGCGGAGGGGTTTTAGTTGGCCGAGGTGATGACGCGGTTGCCGGGCATGTAGCGCCAGGTTCGGGTGATCTCCATTTTGCTCCACTGAGACATTCGCTGAGGGAAGGCCGCAAAGGGGGCAGCCAATTTCACGGTGGTGATCGCTGCCTGGTCGAGCGTGGGGTGGCCTGAGCTCGAGACAATCTCGACTTTATCCACAGAGCCATCGGGCAGCAGAGTGACAACCATCAGTATGTCGCCATAAAGCTTGCTCAGTCGCGCGCGCTCAGGGTAGTAAAGGTTACCCGTCTTTTCGACTTTTTCTATCCAGTAATTTAAATAAGCGGCGTGGTCGGCGGCTTTGGTGTTGGCGGAGGTTAATCGCAGGGTTTTCGGTATTTTGTTATAGGCCTGCTTTTGCTCGTCGAGTCGGGCGTGGAGGCTGCTGAGGGCATCCATAGGCATGACCTGTGGCGTGTCGCGATGACTGGTTTGCTCCTGCCCTTGCTCAGACAAACTATCGTCGATGGTTCGGCTGTCGCTGCGAGTGGTAATGAGGTTTTGCTGATTGCGCTTGCCCTGTTGCTGCAGTGGTTCGGGCTGAGGAGTGGGCTGGGTATCGCGCAGCACGCTATCATCGTAGGGCGATTGCTTATCGGTGGTGATATCTCGGCGCTCGAGCAATTCGCCACTGCCGAGCTGATTGGCCTGAGCCAGCAGCTCAGCGTCATTATTGTCCTGGTCTGTTGGTCGTTGGGCCAGGGTGACTTCAAGGCTGGGCGGGGCGGCTGAGCGCTGCATAAACGCGAAACCGATGCCGAAAATCACAATTGCGTGAATGGCGACGGCAAGAAAGAGGGCGAACCCCAAGCGGTCGCTGCCATCGTTGGGGTCGGCCAGTTGAAAATGAGTATCCATTAATAACGAAACGTTTAGTTTCCTATTTGTTAAGCCGTTGGCTGATGGCCGCCATTAGGCGAGCGCCGATTTGCGTGTTTTGTTCGCGGTCAATCTCGCGGGCGCAAGTAGGGCTGGTGACATTAATCTCGGTTAAATAGTTACCGATAACATCGAGGCCTACAAATAAAAAGCCCTTTTCGCGCAGGGCGGGAGCGACCTGGGAAACGATCTCCAGATCACGCTCGCTTAAAGGTTGAACGATACCACGACCGCCGGCTGCAAGATTGCCACGTGTTTCACCTTTTGCGGGTACGCGAGCCAGACAGAAGGGCACCGGCTCGCCATCGATCACTAATATGCGCTTGTCGCCATCGACAATTTGGGGAATGTAGCGCTGCACCATAATACTTCTATTGCCGTATTCGCTGAGGGTCTCGATAATGACACTGACATTGGGATCGTCTTCCCGTGCGCGAAAAATGCCGGTACCGCCCATGCCGTCGAGGGGCTTGTAAATAACATCGCCATGCTCCTGGTGAAAAGCTCTGAGCCGGGCGGGGTCGCGGCTCACCAGCACAGGCGGGGTGCATTGGGGGAATTGGGTGGCAAATATTTTTTCATTGCAGTCGCGTAGGCTCTGGGGCTTGTTGACCACCAGCGTTCCCTCCCTCTCGGCTGCTTCGAGAATATAAGTGGCGTAGATAAACTCACTGTCGAAGGGCGGGTCTTTGCGCATCAAAATACAGTCGAGCTCAGCCATGGGTCGGTCAACGGCTTCACCGAGATCAAACCAGTGCTCGGCATCATCGTAAACTTTGAGAGGCTGCTGTCTGGCCATGGCCGTGCCGTTAACGATGGCAAGGTCACTCATTTCCATATAAAAAAGTGACCAGCCCTTTTCTTGTGCCGCTAATAGTAGAGCCAGGGTTGTGTCTTTTTTGACATTAATGCGGTCAATGGGATCCATGACGACGCCAAGAGAAATATTCATAGTGTTCGCTGCCAATTTGCGTTGTTGGGGGCATAGCTTATAAATGATGCTCGATGGTGCTGACAAGTAGTTTTATTTGCGAAGCTCGTCTAGCAAATAGCTTTAGAGCTTTGCTGTTGATGGCTAATAGGGCTTTATTGTGTTAAAAATTCGGCTTTAAATTACACCTATAAATTTGTTGTTATATAACAGGGGAAGGAGGAGGCATGTCGGTCAATTTTGAAGCGTTAAAAGTGATGATTGTAGACGACAGCAACACGATAAGACGCACGGCAGAGACGATACTATCCAAGGCTGGTTGCGAGGTGGTGACGGCTATTGATGGGTTTGACTCGCTGGCGAAAATTGTCGACGTGGCGCCCGATGTTATTTTTGTCGATATTATGATGCCGCGCCTCGATGGTTATCAGACCTGTGCCCTGATCAAAAACAATAATGAATTTAAGCACACGCCGGTCATAATGCTGTCGAGTAAAGACGGTTTATTTGACAAAGCCAAGGGCCGCATTGTCGGCGCCGACGAATACCTAACTAAACCTTTCAGTAAGAATGAACTGTTTGAGGTACTCGAAAAGATAGTCGCAACGAAAGTAACGGAAGATACCCCCGTTTAGGGATAGTGGAAAAAATTATGGCCAAAGTGCTTGTAGTCGATGATTCGCAGACTGAGATATTTAAGCTCAAAGAAATGCTCGAAAAAAATGGGCACTCCGTACTGACTGCCGAGTCGGGCGAGGACGGCGTCAAGGTGGCAACGGATGAGCAACCGGACGTGGTATTAATGGACATTGTTATGCCTGGCCTGAATGGCTTCCAGGCAACGCGCCAGCTGACTAAGGCGAGCGGCACTGCGCATATCCCCGTGATTATGGTGACGATGAAGAATCAGGAAACGGACCGCGTTTGGGGTTCGCGCCAAGGTGCGCGGGCCTATCTCACCAAGCCGGTGGTGGAGAAAGAGTTAGTTCAGGCAATAGAAGAATTTGTTCGCCACTGATCTGGGTCTGGCAATGTCCGTTGAAAATATATTACATGTTATGAATAAACTGAATCAGTGCTTTGTCGCTGGTTCGCGGCCACTGCCTGCGCAGATGGATTACGTGCCGCTCACACCTGTTATTAGTTTTTCGGTGTTGGGTCACGATTGGGCGGTGCCGCTCGACCAGGTGGCCGAGTTGATTGAAATCCAGGATTGCACACCGTTGCCAGGGGTTAAGCCCTGGGTTATTGGTGTGTCGAATTTACGAGGCAAGTTATTACCCGTCGTTGATTTTGCACAGTTTCTCGGCGGGCAATTGTCGGTTGCCCACCGATTGCAGCGCATAGTGATACTGGACAGGCAAGATACTTTCGTCGGCCTTGTTGTCGATGCGATTAATGGTATGAGGCATTTCAGTGACGAGGCTCACGAGGCCGACAACCAAGAGATTAGCGCAGCCCTAAGTCCGTTTGTGCAGGGTTTTTACCGAGCCGATGACGGTGCGCGCATTTTATTGCTAAACCCCGACGCTCTTATCGAAAACCCATTGTTTCAAGAGGTTGCGCTGTCATCGACGTAACGCTTCAGTTAATAGCGAATAATTAAAGTTACCCAGGAGTTAGAAAAAATGATTCATGGAAAGCCGAAAACCAGTCTGCCAGTTGTCGGGCTTGTTGTCGTCATGATAATGCTAGTCCTCTATTTGGGCTTCTTTTTTGTCAACTTGTCCTCTCGTGTTAGCAAGGAGAGCTCAGGTTTACAGGCGGCTGCAGAGGTTAGGGTACTGGCTTATCGCATTGCCGATTTGTCGGGTGAAGCGGCAGATGGTAACGCCGAAGCATTTACTCAATTGCGGATGGCAATCGATAGTGTGGTAGGCCTCCGTAAGTCGCTTAACCTTGAGGCTAATCAGGCGAGTAGCTTCAATGACGTTTGGACAGGTATCGAAACCAGCGCCAACCTGGTTCTACAGCGTCAGGAAAGAAGTCTTTATCTCAATGATGTTGCCAGAGCCCTGGATGAAAACCTGCCTAAACTGCAAGACGATCTGACTAAAATAGTCGACGCCTTACTGCGTGCCGGTGCACCGGCTGATCAGGTTGCTGTTGTTCAGGCACAGAAATGGCGAGTGGAACGGATCGGCAGGAATATCGATAAAATGCTCGCCGGTGACGCCAAAGAGGTGGCCGCTGCCGCTGAGCAGTTTAATACGGATGCGAGAAAATTCGGCGATGTCCTCACGGGCATGAAAAAGGGCGATGGCCGCATAGGAATTAGCAAAATAACCACGCAGCGCGCCCTGCCTCATGTCGGGGCAGCTGTTGAGCGCTTTGGTTTTGTCAGCAACTCGATTGAAGGTATTTATGCTGCGGCCCCGGCACTTGCCGAGGCGCGCCAGGCACTGATCGACATCCGCGAGAAAACACCTCTATTGGTTGAGCAAAGCGCCTTACTCGCCGAAGGGCTGGGTAGTGTCAGTCTTGGGGACAGTCGCTACGTCAATAACCAGGGGGCGGCGGTCGCGGGGGTCGTGCTCATTCTTTGTATCGTGATGTTGGGCTTAATGTCTTTCTTCAGTACGAGGAGCCAGTTAAAAGAGACGGCTGGCGATAATCAGGACAATCAGGAGGCAATTTTACGCCTTTTGAATGAGCTGGAAGGTTTGGGTGAGGGTGATCTACGTGCAGAAGTGACGGTAACGGAAGACTTTACCGGTGCTATTGCCGATGCGATTAACTTCGCCATTATCCAGCTTCGCGAGCTAGTGGCACGCATCGTAGATACCGCTGAAAATGTTTCCTCCTCAGCCAATGACTCCCGTACTACGGTTGTTCAGTTGACCGACCTCTCCGAGCACCAGGCCCAGGAAATTGCGGCGGCATCGGCGGCCATTAACGAAATGGCAATTACCATTGATCAGGTCTCGGCCAATGCGGTGGAGTCAGCTGGCGTTGCCGATCGCTCAGTATCAATCGCTAGCAAGGGTGCGGAAGTGGTACGTAGCACCATTGGTGGCATGGATCGCATTCGCGAGCAGATTCAGGATACGGCGAAGAGAATTAAGCGCCTCGGTGAAAGCTCCCAGGAGATTGGCGATATTGTTTCGCTGATTAACGACATTGCCGATCAAACGAATATTCTTTCTCTAAATGCCGCTATTCAGGCCTCGATGGCGGGTGATGCGGGACGCGGCTTTGCCGTCGTAGCCGACGAAGTCCAGCGCCTTGCGGAACGCTCTGCCGGAGCGACCAAACAGATCGCTGCACTGGTGAAAACTATTCAGACGGATACCAACGAAGCGGTTTCCTCGATGGAGCAAACCACTGCAGAGGTCGTTTCCGGTGCATCGCTGACCCAGAATGCGGGCGTCGCACTGAGCGAGATTGAGACAGTATCGACCAGTCTTGCGGAGCTGATTCAGGATATTTCAACCGCGGCACGCCACCAGTCAACTACTGCGGGTCACGTTTCCAAAACCATGAACGTGATTCAGGACATTACAACGCAGACGCTTGATGGTACCAGTCGCACGGCGTCGTCGGTTGGCAAGTTGACCGATATGGCCGTTGAGTTGAGAGAGTCGGTTTCCGGCTTTAAATTACCCGTCGATTATCTGGTCAGTAATTATCAGGGTAGCAGCTCAAGTTTTGCTGATGAAAGCTTCACCGATGAGCACATTGCCTCTCTTGAGCCAGAGCTGGATGAGACCTTTGAAGCGGCCAGCAACGTTACAGCAACAGCTGCGGTAGAGCCTGCTCGGCATAAAGCGCCGGCCCATGTTGAGAGCGTACTTGCCAGCAGTAGTGCGGCAATGGATGAAATAGATGCCTATTCAGAAAGCGCTACCGATGATATCGCCGATTTTTCTGCCACCGATGATTTTTCAGAGCTTGAAGGTGAGTCTGAAGTTCTGAAAAAGACCACGGTTTCCGACCTGGAGGCTGAGTTGGCGGGGATTGATCTAGGTGAGTTTGATATCGACTTCGAGGACGACGGCCGCATCTAACACGGGTCAGTATCATGATAAAAAACCCGAGAGGGCTCTCAAGCGCCAATATTGCCACCGGGCAAGATGAGGCTAGCGAGTTACAGTTGAGCGATAGACAGTATCGTCTCTGGGCAGAGATGCTCGAAAATAAGACGGGGGTGCGTATAGCGGCCCACCGGGATGATTTTGTCCGACGGCAAATAGTGCGCAGGGTTAACGAGCTGGGCTTTAACGATGTCGAAGATTACTTTCGCGAAGTTGCCCAGCCAGGTGCCGGCAATCGGGAATGGGGCGTTTTACTCGATCGCTTGCTGGTCAAGGAAAGTCAGTTTTTCCGTCATCAAGCCTCCCACGATTTTTTTAAAAAGCGCTTGCTGTCCCACCTCCTGTCAGCGCAGCAAGGGCAGCGCTACAGTGTCTGCAGTATTGGTTGTTCCACCGGGGAGGAGGTTTATTCTCTTGCGATGGCGGCTTTTGATAGTTGCCGCGCCGTTGAGCAAACACCTGCGTTTAGTATTGTTGGTATTGATGTCAGCGCCGAAGCTATTCAGGCGGCCCGCCGGGGGATTTACCCCAATAGACATCTTCAGAGTGTGCCCGAGCCCTTGCGCGATAATTACTTTACTGTAGCGACCGACAGCTCAATGGAAGTTAAAGCCGAATTAAAAAAGAGGGTTGGGTTTTTCGTGAGTAACATGTTTGACCAAAACTGCCCGGGCCTCGCCAGTCCTTTGGATGTCATTTTTTGCCAGAACGTGTTGATCTATTTAAAAAACTGGCGCCGTCGGGACTTGTTAAATAGCTTTGTTGAAAAACTCAAGCCGGGGGGCTATTTAATAGTCGGCCCGGGGGAGCTCAATGACTGGCAGCCAGAGGGCTTAAGTCGAGTGGCTTATCCGGGCATTCAGGCCTTTGAGAAATTGTTGCCGATAGGGATGCCAGCTGGAAAGTAATGACCATGAAAATGACACATAGCCTCAGGGGTCTGGAGTGGTTAGTCGAGGAGCTTGAAACCAGCCTTGGCCTGGCGCGGGAGTCACTGTTCGCTTTTTTATCAGAGCCAGAGGATGCTTCGCAGTTGAGCTTTGCCCTTGGTTATCTGCACCAGGTCAGCGGCTCCCTGACCATGGCTGAATGCTACGGCGCAGTGCTGCTCGCCAATGAGATGGAAGCGGTGCTACAAATGTTGCTGCGCGAGCCAACGGTCGGTGTTGCCGATGCCTGTGAAGCGCTAGAACTAACCATGTTGGCCCTGCCAAATTATGTGCGTGATCTGCTCGATGGCAGCGACGATACACTGGCCCAGCTCATCGAACAGGTTAATGAATTACGTGCTGTCAGGGCAGAGCCGCTACTTTCTTCAACAGCCCTGTTTATGCCGAAAATGGTGCTGCTCGATCAGCTTGCACCCAGGGCAGAAGGTGGTGCGACTGCCGTCGATAATGAGATGCTTGGCAAGCTACAGAAAGTCTATCAATATGCTTTGCTGGGTTATTTAAAGCAGCGCGATTTAGCCGCTAATCAGCAAAAAATTGTCGCTGTACTGCGGCGACTACAAGGTCTTTTTAAAGACGACTCTGTGGCGACTTTATGGCGCGTGGCCAGCGCATTCTTTACGGCTTTAGTCGACAATCATATTAGCCAAAGTGCCGCGACCCGATACCTGCTCTGGGAGTTGGATAAAGCCATGGGCTCCCTGCTTGGTGTTGCAGAGCCGGGTTTACAGCTCCAGGGTTTGCTGCGCAATCTTCTCTATTACATAGCGCTTGCACCGGATGACAGCGCTGCCCTGAAGGCCATCAAAGAAGAGTTTGCCCTCGATCTGGCCCTTCCCTCCCTGACCTTAGCTGAACTTGATGGCGCTTTACAGACACGGCTTGATGGCGCAGCTGTCACGGCCCTGTGTGACACATTGTCGACTGAAATTGCCTCATTAGTGGCTGCTGCCGACTCTTTTGAGGGCGGCGACCGGGCTGAGCAACTCAGCCTTGGGGAAATAAAACTGGCGACTGAAAGGCTGGCGACGACCTTATTGGTCGTTGGCCAGATCAAACTTTCACAAAGCCTGTTAGAGGTGGCGGAGGTGGTCGATAAGGCTATGTCCTGCGTTGCCGATCCCGCCTCTGATTTGTCCACGGTCAGCACGCGGCTGCAGAGCCTTCAGCAGAGTCTGCAGGACTGGGCTTTAAATTATGCCGATGTTCCCCTGGCTACTGACCTGCTAAGTGAAACCGCCTACGTTGTCGATGATGCTCAGCGCTCACTGATTCGCGAAGTGCGCAACAACTTTGAAAGTATCAAAGAGTCCATCGTCGGTTACATTGCCTCGCAGTGGGATGGCCAGTTTTTGCTCGAAATTCCGCAGCAGTTTGAGCATATTTTTGGTGCTGTTGAAGTTATTGGCCTGAAGCGGGTGGCGCTTATTGTCGAGCAGTTAGGCCACTATATTACTCGCCACCTACTGCATAGTGAGCAGCCCCCGGAGTGGTCTGATCTCGATGCCCTTGCCGACGCGATTACCGGCTTTGAATACTATCTTGAGGCTATTGATAAAGGTCGTGAAGCTGAACAGCACGACATGTTGCAACGGACGGTTCAGGCGATGGAAAAGCTGGGTTTTGCCGTTGAACTCGAGACTGAAGAAAGCGCGCAACAAAGCGTCGAGCCATTGGCTGGCGATGATGCCAGTGGCGCAATAGAGCTTGACGCTGACACGCCACAACTTGCTGGTGAAGAACTTGATGGCGAAGAAGATGACGATGATATCGACCCCGAGATCAAAGAAATCTTTATCGAAGAGGCGCAGGAAGTACTGGCCGAACTTGAAACAAACTATCCCACCTGGCTGTTAGACCAGACTGACCACAAGGCTCTCAATGAACTGCGCAGAGGTTTTCATACTCTCAAGGGCAGTGGCCGGATGGTCAAGGCCAATGTCATTGGCGACCTGGCTTGGGCGATTGAGAGCATGCTCAATAAGATCCTTGATAACTCAGGTTCTACTGTGCCTGAAACCGCTGAGCTGCTCGATATATCACTGGCTTTGATCCCCTCCTTGGTCGAAGATTTTGAGCGTGACGCCCAACATTTGTCTGCCTATTGTGAAAATATTATTGCCGCGGCCGACGCTCTGACAAGGGGTGAGCCAGTCCTTATACCGCAATCAGAAGAGCAACTTGTTGAGCTGGAAAATCTTCAAGAGCTCGATGTTGACCTGCTGATTCCTGGCGCTGCAGATGAGGAGGAAGCCTTAGCAGAGCTTGAGGATAGCGCTGAAATAGAGCCCGTGGTGCAGATTTTCGTCGGAGAGGCGAGTGCTTATATCGATACTTTGGCCCACTTTCTGGATGATTTTCAACAGCCACATGAAGGCTCCCGCTTAGCACCTGCGGACGTGCAACGCGCACTGCACACCTTGCAAGCCAGTGCCGGAATGGCCGGCGTTAACGTTGTCCCTGAACTGGTGAAAACTGTCGAGGACTTCCTCGCCGAATTGTTCGCGGAGGGTCAGAGTGTTAGTAGCAGCATTATTGCCTTATTGATGGTGGGTGTTGAGCAGCTGCGCAATACCCTGGCTCGACTTGAAGCTGGTGAGGGCGAAGATAGTACCGCTCTGAATGAATATCTGTCCCGTGTTGAGCAGGCTCGAACTCAGTGGCAGGCGCACAAAGTAAGCCGTTCGACTCCCAGGGGTCTTGCCCGGGTACAGCAACTGATGGTTACGGGTTTAGATAATATCCTGCTTGCCGATACCTTGTTGCAGCAGTGGGGTGCTCAGCCAAGCTTTAGCCGAGAGGATATAGCGCCCGTCGTGAGCGAGCTGGTGGAGCTGGGTTCAGCGGCCGAAGATTCGGGTGTGTCCGCCCTGTCGATATTGTGTGATCAGCTTGCGCGCGGCTTGGGCGACTTTGCTGACACAGATCAGAGGCTGAATGAGGATGCTTTGGGTGTCTTTAAGGCGGCCCACGAATTACTACTCAATATGATGGATACCGTGGCCATCGGCCAGCCCGTTAGTCCGGCTTCGGAGGCCCTTCTCGCCCAACTACAGGCGCAGGCCTCGTCAGCAATGCCAGCAGCCGCAAGCCAGGCAACTGATGTGCTGATAGATGCAACAGAGCCCGTACCGCAACAAGCCATGGCTGGTGATGAGCTAGCCAGACGCATGGCGGGTGAAGTCCACGACCCAGAGGTGCTGCAATTTTTTCTTGAGGAGGCGGATGACTTACTTGAGAATATCGAGAATGCCATGCAGGCCTGGCGCGATGAACCGGTTGATGTCACTCAGGGTGAGATCCTAAATCGGGTACTCCACACCTTAAAAGGTGGCGCCAGAGTGGCGGGCTTGAGCTTGTTGGGTGATTTGAGTCATGACCTGGAAGCACTCATTTTACAGCAGGAGAGTCAGCTCGCCAGCGGTGATGCCGGGATGTTTGACCAGTTGTTTGCCCGCTTTGACGAGCTAGTCAGTGTGCTGGACAGGGTTAAGTCCGGGGGCGCTATGCCCCCTGTTGACGCGCTGCCCCCCATCGCAGAGCCCTTAGTGGCTGAGTCCGTACCTGAAACTGCAACTGATCCCGTACCTGAACATGAGCCAGTACTTGAGCCTGTAGAGCCGCTGGCGTCCGTAGCCAGTATTGACGTATTTGAAGACGAGGTGCCAGAAGATGAAGTCCTTGAAAATGAGGTCGACAATACTACGGTCGCCGCAGCAGAATTGCCCGAGCTGGCAAAACCTGAACTAGAGTCAGAGCAGCCGCTCGAGTTGTCACCAGCGACTATTCCCGCGCCTGAACTAAAGGCTCAGCCAACACCGCGCGCTAAGCCTGCGGTAGTCGTGCAGGAATCGGTAAAAATTCCCGCTCAGGTGCTGGATGATCTAGTCAACCTGGCGGGCGAGGCGAGTATCGCTCGGGGGCGTGTTGAACAAGGGGTTGGCGAATCGGCCTCTGCCCTGGATGAAATGGAAGAGACGATTAGCCGTTTGCGTCACCAGGTGCGCCAGCTTGGTCGCCAAACGGAAGCGCAAATTCAGTTTCGGCGCGAGCAAATTGAATCTTCACAAAGTGCCGATTTTGACCCTTTAGAGCTGGATCGCTATTCGCAATTGCAGCAATTATCCCAGGGGCTGGAGGAGTCGGGCTCTGATTTACAGGATTTAAAAGATACCTTATTAGAAAAATCCCAGGCCGTGGAAGGGCTGCTATTAATGCAGTCGCGCATTACCCAGGACTTGCAAGAAAATCTGATGAAGACGCGGCTAGTGCCTTTTTCCCGCTTGGTGCCACGCCTGAGACGCATTGTGCGACAGGTTGGTCAGGAGCTGGGTAAACAGGTCAATCTAGGTCTGAATAACATTGAAGGCGAAATGGATCGCTCGGTGTTGGAAAAAATCATTACGCCCATCGAGCACATGCTGCGCAATGCGATTGATCACGGCATCGAAAGCACCGAGCAGCGCCAGGCTGCGGGTAAGCCCGACGAGGGCAATATTTCACTGTCCTTCCAGCGCGAAGGTGGCGAAGTGGTGATTACCGTTGCCGACGACGGCAAAGGGCTCGATGTGGCGGCCATTCGCGAAAAGGCGATCAATAAAAGGATGATCGCTGCGGATACGCAAGCCAGTGATAGCGAGTTGTTGCGGTTAATTTTTCAGCCGGGCTTTTCCACGGCGACTAGCGTCAGTCAGGTCTCGGGTCGAGGCGTGGGCATGGACGTGGTGAAAACAGAGGTTCACCAGCTGGGTGGTTCTATCTCTATCGAGTCAGCGCTTGGCCAGGGGGTGGAATTTACCATCCGACTGCCGTTTACGGTATCGGTTAATAAAGCCTTGCTGGTGAAAGAAAGCGCAAGTATCTATGCCCTGCCACTGAGTAGTATTGTTGGGGTAACTCAGTTGAGTGCTGAAGAAACCGATGCCCTTTATAGCGAGCCGGGCAAGCAGCTCGAATATGCGGGTTTCGACTACCAGCTTTGCTCCCTTGGCAGTTTGTTATCTGGCGATCAAGAGCCCCCCGCTACGGTCAGCGGCAAGGCGGTGATGGTACTGGTGGATGTCGATCACTACCGTTATGCGGTTCATGTCGATGCCATTGAGGGCAATCAGGAAATTATTGTTAAAGGTCTGGGTGCCCAGTTTAGAAATGTGCCGGGGGTGGCAGGCGCGACTATTCTCGCCAGTGGCAAGGTTGTGGTTATTCTTGACCTACCCTCACTGCTCAGATCAAGGGGCGAGCGGTCTATTCTTGAAGGTCCAGAGCAGGCGGCTGATTTGCTGAGGGGGAGTTCTTTCGACAATGGGGCAAATGTCGATGCCACTGTAAAAACGATTATGGTGGTCGATGATTCTGTGACGGTTCGCAAAGTGACTTCGCGGGTTCTCGAGAGAGAGGGTTTTCACGTTGTCACCGCCAAAGATGGTGTCGAGGCGACGGATATGCTCGCCCAGACGAAACCAGATTTGATGCTGCTCGATATAGAAATGCCGCGCATGGATGGCTTTGAGGTGGCGCGAGTGGTGCGTGATTCGGAGGCGTTTTCGCGCTTACCGATTATTATGATTAGCTCGCGCACCGGTGAAAAACATCAGCAGCGAGCGACGAGCCTCGGTGTTAACAAGTTTTTAGGCAAGCCCTACCAGGAAGATGAATTGCTGGGCTTACTGGATGAGTTGCTCAATCTTGGCAAGGCCTAAGCGCGATACCGCAAATTGCACAGCCTTACCGCGCATCGGCATTGCGCTGGCGGATGGGGGGCAGTGTGCCGTGCTACGGGCAGTGGTTGAAGCTTGCGGGTTCAGTGTTACCCACTGTAGTGAGCTGGCCGGGGATTGTGCAGTGCGCACGGCGGGCACGGAAGTCGATGCCTGGTTGATGGATACAGGTGATTGCCCAGCCCCTTCGCCAGCAGCTGGCAGCCCGCTGCCGCTGGTTTGCAATGTGGGGTTTATGGGTAAATTACCAGTCTTGCGCTGGCGTCCGACGGTGGAGCAAAAACTCAAGAATTTAGTGCGAGATTATCAACAAATATGCGAGGCCAGGCGCGCGCAAAATGTCTGGCTGCTAGCCGCTTCGGCCGGCGGTTTACAGGCAGTTCGGTCATTTTTAGAGGGCCTGCACTCCTTTCATGGTGTGGCTTTTGTGTACGCACAACATATAGAGGCCGAACAGGCTGAACAGTTGGTTAAAATGATCACTCGCAATACCCCGTGGCGCGCGCAGATGGCCCTTGGGGGTAATCTTCTGACAACAGGTAGCGTCACCGTGGTGCCGCCAGCGCAACGCATATCCCTGGGCAATGGCCTTATTACAACCCTGTCAGAGCCCTGGCCCGGGCCCTATGCGCCCAATATTGATGCCGTGGCAGCAGAGTTGGCGAGTGAATATGGCTCCGCCTGCGGCATGATTGTATTTAGCGGTATGGGTGACGATGGCGTTGCTGGCTCCCGCTCAATCCGTGAAAAAGGTGGCAGTGTACTGGTACAGTCCCCGGCTGATTGCACGGTACCAGCACTGTCTGAAGCCGTGCTTGAGCGCGGTGCGTTTAACCAGAGCGGCAATGTTGACGAATTGCGAGAGGCCTTTGTCAAATTGCTAAATGCCAGGTCGCAGCGTAGCGCTGTACTGTCGAGAGGAGTAGTTTGTGGTCGAGAATAAGATGGTGTTGAAGGCGGCGGCTGCCGAAGCTGATGCATCTTTGTTACAGGTCAATAGTTTGTTGCTGCCGGTTGCGGACACTGCCTTATTGGTGCCCCAGGTTGCAGTGGCTGAGGTGTTGAGCTGGGGGGAACTGGGTGCAGATGATTTACGCCCGGAAAAGGCCGCTACCAGCCCGCACTGTTATGGCTGGGTTCGCTGGCGAGACCATGACATCCCCCTGTTGTCCTTCGATAGTGTTTACAACGGGCATCGCCCCCCGCTCGACAACAATTTGAAAATCGTCATTTGTAATGCCGTGTTTACAGCCTCAGCAACGGGGTTTTATGCGCTGTTGGTCACTAATTTTCCTCGCGCCTTGCGTCTCAGCTTAGAGGCGGAGATGGCGCTTGAGGGTGGGCCGAGTGATAAGCCCGGTGTGCAAATGGAGGTGAGTCTTGATGGCGAAGAGGTATTAATTCCCGATTTCGAATACCTTGAACAAATCGTTTGCGAGATTGTCGAGCAAAACGCCAGCTAGAATGAGAAAGCTCAGGTGCGGCAAAAACAGCTCGGGTAAAGCCGATAGCGCTAATAAAAACAGAATTGAAATGCCTTAGCGGGGCATTAAAAGTACAGCTAAGGCATTGCTGAGGTGCTTACTTTAGGCCGTTGTAATAGGCGGCGAGATTATCAATATCCGCATCAGACAAGCTTTTAGCCTGGCCATTCATGATGGCATCACTACGTGAGCCGTCGCGGAAGGCTTTCAACTGCTTGGCCAGATAAGCGGTGTTTTGGCCGGCAAGACTGGGCCACATATCATTGGCGCTGATGCCAGCGACACCGTGACAACCGGCACACATACCGGCCTTGGCCTTACCCGCATCAATATCCGCCGCCCCACTACTCAGGCTAAGCGCCAGTAGTGCGCTTGAAACAATAAGCTTTATTTTGACTGGTGTACTCAAGGCTATATCCTCGTTGGTTAGTTGCGGCAGGTTTGATGAAATAGAGTCACTGTTGATGACCTTCGCTGGTAACCCGCCGGTGCCAGCTGATGCAATGATACGCCATGCCCCGCTGGGCTGCCAAATGCTGAAATCACATTTTGATGAAATGATAAGGCCGTTTTTGAAAGGGCTGAAAGACAGGGCTATGGTAGACTTGCGGGCAGTTTAAAAAGATAAAATGACGCCAGGAGCAACGCTATGTTAGGCCAAATGATGGATGACGACCTCACCATTACATCAATTATGAAGTTCGCTACCCGGGTCTTTCCCGGTACGGAAATTGTCTCAGTGACGGGTGATAACCCGAGGCATCGTTGCACCTTTGGTGAGGCATTTACCCGTGTTCATCAGTTGGCGAATGCACTGGCAAAGCTTGGCTGTGCACCGGGCGATAGAATCGCAACACTGGCCTGGAACGACTACCGCCACTTTGAACTGTACTACGCAATTAGCTGTTCCGGTTATGTTTGCCACACCATCAACCCGCGGCTGTTTCCGGAACAGGTTTCCTATATAGCCAACCACGCAGAAGACCAGTGGGTTTTTGTCGACCCCGTGTTTGTGCCTATGCTGGAACAATTACAGGCTGAATTAAAAACCGTGCGCGGTTTTGTGGTGATGACCAGCAAGGCGGCGATGCCAGAAACGACATTGAAAAATGTGCATTGCTACGAGGAGCTTATAGAGGATGAGCCGCAAAACTTTACCTGGCCGGCGCTCGATGAAAACAGTGCCAGCAGCCTTTGCTACACCTCGGGCACCACGGGCAACCCCAAAGGCGTGCTCTATTCCCACCGCAGCACGGTGCTGCACTGTCTGGGAACAAACTCTAAGGCAACGTTAGGCCTCGCCCCCGACGAAACCATTATGCCAGTTGTGCCGATGTTTCATGTCAATGCCTGGGGCTGTGTTTACGGCGCCGCTATGGCTGGCACCAAACTGGTTTTCCCCGGGCCGAAAATGGGCGATGGTGAAACGCTGGCAGCATTGATCAATGAAGAGGGGGTGACTTTTGCCCTCGGTGTGCCAACCGTGTGGTTGGCTCTACTCAATTATTTGCAGGAGTCGGGGACTCAAGTTGAAACACTACAGCGCCTGGTGGTTGGTGGTGCGGCGTGTCCGAGATCGTTAATGGAGGCGATGGACGTCTACGGTGTCGCTATGCATGTTGGTTGGGGAATGACGGAAATGAGTCCCTTGGGCACCTACAATACTTTATTGCCGTGGATGAATGACTTGCCCGAAGAGGAAAAGTTTGCCTATCGTCTAAAAGCGGGCCGCTTGATTTATGGCGTTGAAATGCGCATCGTCGATGAAGATGCCAAGGAATTACCCTGGGATGGCACTGTTTCCGGCCGACTACAAGTGCGAGGGCCGTGGATCTGTAAAAGCTACTACAAACTGGAAGAGTCCGATGCCCACCTGGCGGATGGCTGGTTTGATACGGGCGATGTAGCGACGATCGATCAGCATGGTTTTATGCAGATCACCGATCGTACCAAAGATGTCATTAAATCGGGTGGTGAATGGATTAGCTCCATTGATGTTGAAAATGCGGCCATGGGTCATGAGGACGTTGCCGAGGCCGCGGTAATTGGCGTACCCCATCCGAAGTGGACAGAGCGCCCGCTGTTAATTGTGGTTGTGCGACCCGGTAGCGACCCTCAAAAAGGTGACTTGCTGGCCTACCTCGACGGCAAAATTGCCAAGTGGTGGATTCCAGAAGACTGCGTGTTTGTCGATGAAATCCCCCACACAGCAACCGGCAAGGTCAGTAAAAAAGATTTGCGCCAAACGTTTAGTGATTACAGCTATTAGCGAAACCACCTTGCGACGTACATAGGGCTTTGCGCTACATTTTGTTTTTCAATCTGCAAATTAAGTCAGAAAATTAAATAATTTCACAAACAGGTTAATTATGTCAGTCCCTTTATTGAATGATCGCGATGTTGAGTTTTTACTTTATGAATTTCTCGATACGGAAAAATTACTTGAGCGACCGCGCTACAGTGAACACTCCCGTGAGATATTTGATGCCTCATTGCGCACTGCAAAAACCATTGCCGAAAAATACTTTGCCAATCATTTGGTAGAGGGCGACGAAAACGAACCGACTTTGGAAAATGGCATCGTGAAAATGATTCCCGAAACCAAAGTGGCCTGGGACGCATTTGCCAATGCCGGCTTTTTAGCAGCACATCAGGATTACGAAGAGGGCGGCATGCAAATGCCCGAAGTCATCTTTCGCATGGTGATGGCTTATGTCAACGCGGCGAATATAGGCACAGCAGCCTATCCTTTTGTGGCGACGGGCTCTGCTAATTTAATACGGGCCTTTGGCTCTGTGGAGCAAAAAGCCAAATTTTTAACGCTGATTATGGATGGCCGCAGCAATGGCACCATGTGCCTCACAGAGCCGGGCCAGGGCTCGGCACTCGGCGATATTACCACCATGGCTGCGCCAGCTGATGACGGAACCTATCGAGTTTTTGGTCAAAAAATGTTTATTTCCTGCGCCGACCACGATATCGCCGGTAATGTGATCCACATGGTGTTGGCAAAAATTAAGGGCGCTCCTCCCGGCGTTAAAGGCATTTCCCTATTTATTGTGCCGAAGTTTTTGGTGAATGATGACGGCTCGCCCGGTGAGCGCAATGATGTCGTTGTCGCTGGCCTCAACCATAAAATGGGTTATCGCAATACGACGAATGCCGCATTAAATTTTGGTGAAAAAGACGGCGCCATTGGCTACCTTGTTGGCGAGGCGAATAAAGGCCTTGGCTACATGTTTCAAATGATGAATGAAGCGCGCATCGGGGTTGCCCTCGGCGCAGCGGCGATAGCCTATCAGGGCTTTAATCACTCGCTGGATTATGCGCGACAACGCCCACAGGGGCGTTTGGCCTCGTGCAAGGATCAACTGTCGCCACAGGTGATGCTAGTGGAACATGCCGATGTGCGGCGTTTACTGCTGGCACAAAAAGCCTATTCTGAAGGCTCTTTGGCCATGTGTCTGTTTGGTAGTAGCTTATTTGAAAACCAGAACAGCGCGCCAACCCAAGAGCTGCGAACGCGCAATACACAACTGTTAGATTTATTAACCCCGGTGATTAAATCATGGCCATCAAAGTATGGCTGTATATCCAATGATATGGCGATACAGATACTGGGCGGTGCTGGTTACACCCGCGAATATCCGGTTGAGCAGCTCTATCGGGATCAGCGTTTAAATCCTATTCATGAAGGGGCTGAGGCCATTCATGGTCTCGATTTGCTGGGCCGTAAACTGAGTCTCTACGGTGGTGCTGGTTACCAATTCTTTAAAGAAGATGTGGCGCAAGATATTGCCAAGGCTAAAGATTTTGAGCCAATCAAAAACCTCGCAGGGAAGCTCGAAAATGCGATGGATGTATTGGAAAAAACAACACAATCATTGCAACAGCAAATGGGAGTAGATATAGACCGAGGCCTGGCGAACGCGACGGTCTACCTTGATATGTTTGGCCGTATTGTCGGCGCCTGGATATGGTTGAAGCAGGGAATAATTGCGGCAGAGGCCTTGAGCTCAAGCCTGCATGAAAGTGATGAACACTTTTATCGTGGCAAGTTGCAGGCGGCTAATTATTATATTGAATGGGAATTGCCAGCGATAGAGCAGTATGCCGAGTTATTGCAGGCGGGTAATAGCGTTCCCTTTGAAATGCAAGATGAATGGTTTTAAATAAGCTTAATTCGCCTCAGAACTAAGCCGATAATTCACGCCGCAAATAAAGACATTGATTAGCGGCGTGAATTATCGGGATCATTTGTTACGGGCTTGTCCCGTTGTTTTTTTCTGTGGGATTTCCCTCTGACCTTGAATTCATTCAAATAGCTTCGCTCGAACTCTTCTCTTGGCAGGGGGCGGCTGATGAAATAGCCCTGAATAGTATCGCAGCCCAGTTCATGAACAATGGTTTGCTGTTGTTCATTCTCTACACCCTCTGCGATCGTTTTCAGGCCAAGGCTATCAGCTAGCGCGATAATGCCTTTGACAATGGGTTTGTCATCGGGGTTGATTTCAATCTCTTTAATAAATGAGCGATCAATTTTTAATATATCGACGGGCAGGTTTTTTAGATAATTAAGCGATGAATAGCCCGTGCCAAAATCATCAATGGCGAGTACAAAACCCATATCCTTAAGCGCGAGAAGCTCCTTTCTGCTTTTCTCGGGGTCATCCATTAGCATACTTTCAGTTAGCTCAAGCTCGATCAGTGCTGGTGAAACCCCGGTTTTTTCCAGCTGATAAGTGAGGAAATCAGATAAAGCGCCCGGTGTTTCGAGATCTTTGGCAGATAAATTGACAGATAATTTCACATCAAAGTGTTGTTTTTGCCATTCGGCGATTTGCTCGAAGGCGTGTCGAATCACCCAGAAAGTTAAATCTTTAATAAGTCCTGTTTCTTCCGCCAAAGGTATAAATTCCATCGGACTCATGAAGCCGTGTGTCGGGTGCTCCCAGCGGATGAGGGTTTCTGCGGCGGTAACCTTATTGGATTTCAGGTCGAACTGGGGTTGATAATAAAGCACCAGCTGTTCGTGGCTAATGGCATGGCGCAATTCCTGCTCGAGCTCCAGACGTCGTGCAACTTTGTCTTCCATTCCCTGTTGGTAAAAGCTGTAATTATTGCGACTCTTTTTGGCACTGAACATGGCGAGATCGGCGTGCTTGAGAAGAGCGTTAACATCGTCGCCATCATCGGGGTAAACGGATATGCCAACACTTGCCGTCACAAACATTTTTTGTTGAATAAAAACGAAGGGACTGCTTAGGGAGCTGCAAATATTTTGTGCAATGGTACTGATAGCCTCATCACCTTCAATATTTTCAAGAATAACTGTAAATTCATCTCCGCCCAGACGGGCAACGAAATCGCTTTCTCGCACGGCACTTTGCAGGCGGTCAGCGACGGCCTTGAGTAATAAGTCGCCAATATTATGGCCAAGGGAATCATTAATATTTTTAAAATGATCGAGGTCGAGAAATAATACGGCAAATTGCGAATTGTCGAGCTTTGCTCGGTTGAGGATTAAGCGCAGTTCCTGCATTAATTTACTACGGTTTGGTAAGCCGGTGAGAGAGTCGTGATAGGCGAGTTCTTTGACGCGTTTTTCAACACGATTGGCTTGCAGCAGTCGAGAAACTCTTTCCTTCAGCACGGTGAAATTTAAAGGCTTGGTGATGTAGTCGGTGGCACCAGCGGTAAAGGCTTTGTTAATCGCTTCGTTGTCCTCTAGAGAGGTGATCATCAAGATGGGTGTTTCACTAAAGCTTGGTAGGGCTCTGATGGTTTTACAGGCTTCGAAGCCATCCACCTCGGGCATGATGGCATCCATTAAAATAAGATCGGGGTTGTCCTGTTTACAGAAACTAATCGCTTGTTGGCCGTTGCGAGCCTCGAAAATAAGGAAGTTCTGCTCGGTAAAAATATTTTTTAAGGCGAGGCGGATAGTGCGATCGTCATCTACGATGAGTAATTTATGCTTGCGTTGGTGGATCTCTTCGGCGTTTGAAAGTGGGTTGAGGATCTTGTTTTCAATATCGCGCTTTAAAATGTCAAAATCATCGACGAGAGCTTCAATGTAAATGTCACATTGGTGTAATTGGTGATTGTTGGCAAGGTGTTCGATAATTCTCGCTGTTTCAAGAAAGTTGATAGCGCCAAAATTACTGGCACTACCTTTCAAGGTGTGGGCAAGTTCGCGAACATTTTTAGAGCTACCTCGTTGCAGCGCTTGTTTAAGAGAATCAATATAAATGGGTGAGTCCTCTAGAAATGCTTCGAGCATTTTAATAACCACATCACCAATGCCTTCAAAGAGGTCTTCCATAACTTGGGGGTCGTAAGCTAAGACCTCGATTTCTTCGGCTTTACGCACCTGTTCAGCAGCCGGTGCCTGCTCCTCTATTATGGCTTGGGAATCAGACATCCAGCTAATGAGTTCGTCGCGAAGTTTATTGAGCCGTAAGGGTTTGCCAATGGTGCCATCCATACCAGCGAGCAGACATTTCTCTGCATCCTCGTCAGAAGTGTTTGCACTCATGGCAATTATCGGCAGATATTTTTCACCCCCGCGCTTGCGAATTTCCCGCGTTGCCTCATAACCATCCATGACAGGCATATTGCAATCCATGAGAATAAGGTCGTAGTTTTTACGCAAGGACTTGCTCACGGCGTCCTGGCCGTTAATGGCTATATCCGATCGGTAGCCGAGTTTATTGAGCATTTCGCGTGCGACTTGCTGGTTAACTCTGTTGTCGTCAACAATGAGGACATATTGATTAATCTCTGTGCTTGATACCTTCTTTGTCGCACGTATTATCTGCTGCTGGGGACTGTCTGTTTGGGGATTGTTTTTTATATCAATAAGCTGCTCGAAAGAAGATCGCAGTAAGGGTTTTTCGATGCTTAAAAAACGGTGAGATTTTAGTTTAAGAGGCCTATAAGGGTTAATTAAAATAGCAATAGTTGCACTTTGAGTGGCGGCGAGTTTTGATAGCAATGTGAGAAATTCATTTTCATGCAGGTAGTAAATCTCCTCGTCGACAACAATAAGTTCGAAATTTATGCCCGATTTCTCAAGGCGAGTAATTTCTAGTTGAGCGGCGCGTAGGCTTCCAGTAGTGATGCAAAGAAAATCATTTTTTTGTATAGCCAGTGTAGTAAAAAGCCTGACGATAACGCTGGAGGTGATGAGTAAGGCATGTCCTTGTTCATCGAGTGATAGCCCGGTATTGGCATCAGCTGCCGTCGTTATATGTTCGACGGGAATGTTAAAGGTGAATGTTGAACCCTTTCCCGGCACGCTATGCAGGGCTATGGTGCCATTCATTAGTTCAATAATTTGTTTGCAAATTGTTAGCCCCAGGCCAGTGCCAGTGTAGGCTTTGGTGGTTGATGAGTCAGCCTGGGTAAAGGCATCAAAAATGCTCAGTTGGCTGTTTTCTTTAATACCAATGCCGGTGTCGCGAATTTCAAATTCAATCTCTGGTTGGGGCCCGCGTTTGTAGCGTATGCGTAAAAACACTTCACCACTGTCGGTAAATTTAATCGCATTGCCAAGCAAGTTGATGAGCACCTGACGAACCTTGGTGGTATCGATGGATACAAGGTTTGATGCCGTATTGTCCTCTATGTCATAACCAAAATTGAGCTTTTTGCTCAGTGCCTGGGCAGAAAGGAGCTGAATAACTTCCTCAGCAAGATCGCGGATATCAACATCTTTCAGGTGGATGTCCATATTGCCCGATTCCATTTTTGAGAAATCGAGAATATCTTCAATCAATTCAAGCAGGTTTTCCCCCGAGTTTTTCGCAATGTCAATATACTCAGTCTGGCGAGTATTAAGGCGGGTTTCGCTGAGTAAATCCATCATGCCCAGGACTGCGTTGAGTGGGGTTCGCAATTCATGGGTGACGTTGGCGACAAATTCGCCTTTCACTCTGGCAGTTTCCAGGGCCTTGTCGTGTGCGCTTTGAAGTTCATCTTCTCTGCTCTCGATGCCATCCATCATCGCGTTGAAAGCGTGCTGCATTTTTGCAACATCGGGCTGGCCCTCGAGAGTGGCTCGAATAGCTGTATTGCCCTGTTCGGCCTGGCCCATTACCAGGGCGAGCTGTTCAACAGGCCTGGTAACGCGCCTGGATATGCGAAAGAGTGTAACGATAATTAAAATGGCAATCGCAAAAGTGACAATAAAGCTCGTTTGGTAAGTGCCCCGCTGCATTAAGTGTAAGGTTTTTTTACTCATCGACAGAGTAACGTAACCCAATAGTGTATCTACCTCTTGCGTGTCTTGATAAATATCGGTGAATTCTTCATCAAAACCGGCTTCTGAAAATACCGGTGCTGAAAAAATCCATTCGCTTTCATCTTCGAAGACTTTAATCGCTGAACCGGTGTCGATGGTGGCTTCTGTAGTGTTCTTATGTATTTCTCGGGAGTTGTATAGCACTGTGCCATCGGCTGCTTGCAGCCGTATGACTTCTATGTCGGGAAAGCCCGCAATCGATTTGACGGCATCTTGAGCCGCGTATTCACTCATATACAGTAGGGCCAGTTTACTTTGGCTGGTAAATGTCTGGGTTATTTGCAGGCCCTGGGCGCGCATCTGTTGTTTTAAAATGTTGTTAGAGGTTCGACCTACGGCATAGGAGACCAGAGTTGACATCAGGATGACTGCAATGGTGAAAATAATGATCAGCTGCTGACTGAACTGAAGGTTGAGGAGTTTTTTTCCAGTGTGCTTAAGCATTTGTCACAAGCCCTACAGTAGCCGGTGGATTTTTAATCCACTGATATTATTGGGCATGATGCCGAGGTGTTTGCTGGTGCGCTTGTTGACAATAAGGTGAACACTCCTGAGAGGTGTTAAGCCAGTATTGGGTGCAATTAGCTCTTGCCCCTGGGCAATTTTCGCTAAGGTGCGGCCCATTTTTTCATTATCGGGATAGAGGGAGAACAGCGCACCGCGTTTTACATGGCTGGGGTTGGAAGAAAAAACGACAATTTTTTTCTTCCAGGCAGCTTCCAGAATTAGCATGAGTATACTGGGATCACTGAGGCTGGCGCCACGCTTCAGCCAAATCGCATCTTTGGCTGAAGCGCGATGGATTATTTTCAGGTATTTATTGGCCGCTTCCTGGACGGATGTAACTTCTTCGACCTCTAAGGCTTTGCCACGTTCGGACAGGTAGGTTTCAGCGCTATTGAGTTGTGCTAAGTGTTCAAGGTCGGTAACGACGAAAACACGTTGCACGAAAGGAGCAATCGTTAGCAAGTGAGATAAAATAACTTCGGCGTCGGGAATCATTGACACTCCCGATACGGCATCTTTTGTTGTTGTTACGGCACCCGCTACGATAGGAATAGAAGATTCTAGCTGACGAACTTTTTCAAGGGAGCGCTTGCCCAGTGTCAGCAGTACATCTGGCTGGTGTTGCTCGATTCTTTCTGCCAGCACATTGCGTTCACTATTTGTCAGCAGTTCTAGCTCCTGGCTTGTACCCGGATAGCTTTCATTTATGCCCTTAATAATATCCTGATATATTTTGTTATAGGGGGCTTTGACTTTAGGGTAGATAATAAGCAGCCCAGAGGACAAGGCATTGCAGGGCAAAAATAATTGCCCAAACAGCAATAGGGGCAGCAACAATAAGCGCACCCGCTGAAAGCTTGTTAATTTGCTTGTATACAAAAAATGCATAGGTATCCGCATAAAATATTTAGGTTTTGTCTTTTAAAGCTTGTAGCGGATTTCGCCAAATATACGGCGCCGGTCCAGTGGTAAATCGTCGGTGATGGCGGGCACGGGTTGGCCATTGAGACTGGGTTCGCGAGCGTCATCATTAAAAAGATTTTTCGTGATGAGCGATAACTCTAGCTGATCGGTTAAAAATGACTTACGCAGGGTGAAATCGACAGTGGTGTAATCATCGATATCTTGGCGGGGGTCATCAAATGTACGGTTCCTGCTCATGACTCTATTGGCCTGCAGGCTTATATTCCAGCCCTGTGGCAGGGATGTATTGGCGCGGATATAAAATTGTTGCTCCGGTGCATTTGCGGCATCGGCATTCGTTAGCTCGTCCTCTGACTTTTGCCAGGAGTAGTTGCTCAGCACGGACAGGTAGTCATTCACCTGCCATGACGCTTCCAGCTCAAGGCCGTGCCCCTCTTGCTCGCCGGCATTCTGTGCTGTGTGGGTGCCGCTACCTCCGGTGGTGGGGATAAAGTGAATAATATCCTTCCAGTAATATTGGAACAGGTTGAGGTCGATGGTCAGGTCGTAGGTGGGCTTGTAATTAAAAGCCAGCTCGTAACTTTTTAGAGTTTCTGGCTTCAGGTCAGGGTTGCCAAGAAATGCCGGGTTAGCCTGTTCTCCAGTTTCTGCAAATGAGGGTGCTCTAAAAGCTTCTCCGTACAGTGCTTTGACCGTTAGGTTGTGCCGTGCCGACCAGACGAGTGCTGCCCGAGGGTTGGCGGTGTCGCCAAAATCTGAATAGTGGTCAAAGCGTAGGCCTGCAGTAAATTCCCAGTCATCTGCAAGATGCCAGACATCTTGAACGAAGGCATAGCTATTTTCGCGCTCGTTTTCATTGAGGAAAATAAAGGGCGTGTCGGAAACGTCGACTAGAGGACTACCGGGAAATATGGGGAGGCCGGTGGCTGGGTCAATTCCAAAATTCTTCTCTTCTTCTACCTTGTAGATTTCACCAAAATAATAGCCTACACCGGCCATGAGCTCATGTCGCTCAATGCCGCGAAATGTACTTGTTAGACTAGCCCGATAGTGGTGTTCATAGATTTCAGGGTTGCCAATAATTCCATCGGGATAGGGAATGGGATTAAGGGGTGAGCCAGTGGTCCCAGGCGGAAGTAGTATGAAATCGTCGGCTACTTCCTGGCTGGTTTGCAAATAGCTGATGTTGGCTTTAATGCCTGTATTTGGGGTTAAATTGATCTTCTCGTAGGTGATGTCGGCATTATAACGTTTGCTAGCGGCTTGCCCGCTGGGGTCCAGGGCTCGAGCAATGCCGGCACCGAGACCTTCGTTGTTTCTTATTTGACTACCGGCACGAAAGGTGAGGTCCTTATAAGTCAGCTCTAGTCTGGTATCGAAGGCCTCGCCTTCTTGATTAATACTGCCAGGTGCCAGTGATGCGTTTGTTCCAGAAAGAAAGTCCAACACTGATTGGGAATCTGAATTTATTTTTTCACTGCTACCGTCAGTTTTACGGCCTTCAATAATAGCCATATAAGCAAGCTCACCGATTGCCCCTCCCGTTTGCAGCCAGAAGTTCTTGCTGTTTGAGGTTCCGTAACGCAGACCAACTGAGGTGCCGTTAACTTCTGACGAAGATTGGGTAATTATATTAATAACACCCGCGAAAGCATCGGCACCGTAGATAGCTGAACCTGGACCGCGAATAATTTCAATTCGAGAAATTGCTTCGACAGGCATGCCGCCCCAGACTAAGTTTCTGTCGCCATGAAAAAGGTTAGTCAGAGGAATACCGTTAATCAGCATTAGTACTTGTGGATTGGCGGTGGTATGAATACCTCTAAAGCTGTAGATCGGGCTATAGCCTATATTTCTTGAAACGTGCAAACCGGGCACAGTTTCTAAAATCTCATCGATATCCGTTGCGCCGATTTGAGAAATTTCTTGTGCGGTAATGACGGACGCGACGGCAGGTGCTTTAGACAGGGGCTGGGTGAGGCCTGTTGCGATGCTGATAAATTCCTCATCACCAAAAAAATCGGCGAGCTCCCTTTCATCCTCGGCTTTTGCTATGAGAGGTTGTAGCAGAGAGAGTGATAGGAGAAAGGGTAAATAGTGTTTAGTAAGCATATTTAGTTTGCCCAGGTTCGATTGGCAGTGGCCGTTGAGTTAATCCGATCAACAGCCAAAGGGTAGAACGTTCCTTCAGGTTTATTTTTTGCGTCTAAATGGCAGGGGAGTATCCCACCAATAAATGCCAGGGTATTTGTGTAATAGTATTCATCGACCGTCACGCCGAGATCTGCGGCGGTAGCTGCGGAGATAGCGGCAATATTCATCCGGTATTTATAGCGTGAGCCCTTCAAATAATTTTCTATTTCAAAGGCCAGTTTTAGAAAGTCACCGTCGTCAGCTTCAATTGTAGACAAGAATCGTAAGGCGGGAGCTATACGTTCATCGACATTCGTTAAAGGCCTGCCATAACCACTGATACAGCGATTAGCTTTCAGCTCTTCTTTTACGATGGCTTCAATCGAAATACCGGTGCTCTTCTTTTCTACGGCGCGGTAGAGGAAGTCGAGAGCGCCTATGATCGGTTTTAGACCATAAATGGTCGCCTCTGAAGCGGCAATTCCGGCAGATAATGCCAGGGCCCCCGTCGATCGAGAGGTGCCCGCAAGGGCGGCGATGCGATTATTCCAAAGCCTTGGGTCGGGGTAGCTAGTGCTCAGCAGCGATAAGCCTTCAATAATTTTTGCCAGCTTGGGGTTCTTCTTCCCGGTTACGGCATAAACGATGTATTCCATCCAGCTGCAATCATTTAGCTCGGTAAAAACATCCTTGCCCCGCAATACCACCCGCTCACCCGGAAACCAGGCACCCATTGCGGTTTGCCAGTTATCTTCGTAGGCCTTAAGTAGTTCGGGGCCTGTGAGGGTGTTTGTCTCTTGCTCAGTCATCATTTTTTACCGGGCCGGGATCATCTGTCAGGGTAAGGCCATCGCCGAAAAAGGGGTAGCGATTCCATCCCATTTTCTCTTGCTCCAGAGCGTGAACAGCTGCACCGGGTAGTCGCAGTAACAGAAAAAGTATTTCAGCCTCTTCGGGTTGGAAGCCGAGGGCAAACAGGGTTGCCGCTGCGACGCCCGAAAATGCCAGAGGCGATGCGGCGTGATGTTCAAGTGTTTGGCGCTGTGCCTGTAACCAAACCAGTGTTTCGCTGTGTTCGATGGCGGTGAGGTGGTCGAGCACTTGCTTAACGGGAGTCGGGCAACTGGCGCCGTTGGGGTCGAAGCCGGGCGTATGTTCCATTTCTGGCCATACATCGGCGCGCTCTTCGCGGGGCGGGTTGTTGATGATGTCGATCCAGCTCTCGAGGTCGGTGCCGCATTGTTGCCAATACTGCATAGCGGTAAAGACTTCGCGGGCACCACCAAGGTTGCCGGCGCCAATGGAAATGGCGGCGATTAGGGCGGAGGCTCGGGTAGAGCCACCGACACCGGCATTCATAGCACCGCGAACACTGTGGTCTCTGGGGCCGGGATTGGCCAGAGCGACGGCCAATCCCTCTAACATACGGGCCTGTGCTTTGCTGGGTGGGTCGAGTTTAAATAGCAGCCATATATATTCGATCAGGCTGATTTTACCGAGTAAATCTCCGTAGACATCGAAGCCCGCGCAATAGCTTTTTGCCGCGGCAAAAGGGTTGTCGGGCTCTGCTTCTTCGCGCCATATTTTGGTGGTGATTTGCTCGCGTTCTTTTTCACTGTTGTCTGTCATGTGTTTTGTTTCAGTGCCTTGGTTCGCATACCGATGGGGGGGGCTTCACTCTGATCGATGCGTACGTCGAGCAGGGTTGGCCCCCTTTTTTTGAAAAAGGCCTGACAGTCAAGTTTCAGTAACTCTTCGGCAGAATGAATAATGTGGCCTTCAACGCCCATGGCTTCGGCGAAAGCCGCGAAGTTGGTCATTGGCAGACTAAAGGCAATTTCTTCGGCGCCGGTCATCCGCTGGCCGTGTTTGACCATGCCGTAGGCGCTGTCATTGAGCACTACAAACACCACGGGGAGCTTTTCTTCCACGGCGACCGTTATTTCCTGGCCGTTCATTAACAGGCTGCCGTCTCCGGTAATACACACCACGGGTTTGTCGGGGCGGGCCAGGGCCGTGCCAATGGCGCTGCCAATGGCCCAGCCCATGGCGGCAAAGTTGAGTGTGGCGCGAAACAGGCCGCCCTTGGCATCGCGACGCCCAGAGACGCGCCGGTCATGGGGGTGTAAATAGTGAGTTGCCCACGAAAAACTGGCGCCGACGTCGGCTAAGTAGTGGGTATTTGCAGGGAAGATATTGGCGAGTTCTCGCATCAGGCGTTGGGGCTTGATGGGGCTGGCGTCGCTGCGAAACTTATCTTCATCGTCCAGAGTAAACTGCCTTAGAGGTTCTTCGTTACTGGCTGCAGGTTCCTCAGAATCATTTGGCACAAAGGCTTTGTCAAAGCCCTGAGTGGCGAAGCGCTTGAGCACGGCTTCGAAAATACTCTCCAGGCGACCCCTGACATGGAGGGTTGCCATCAGGGTTTTGGTGAGGTTCGATTCGCTGGCCTCAATGTCGATAATGCGCTGTTGATGTTGCTCTGGCTCCCAGCCCTGGCTGGCCCATTCACTGAGCTGCGCACCGATAATAAAGATGCGGTCAATCTCGGGGTCGGTGAGCAGTTGTTGTGCACTTTGGTGTCCAGAGAAACCGATAACACCGCGAAATAAGGGGTGGTAGGGGCTAACTAAACCCTTGCCGTGGGGGGTGACGACCAGTTGTGCATTGAGGCCCAGGGCCAGGTTGAGGATCAGGCCGATAGCCTCCCCGGCACCATCGCCAATCACAAATAAGGGGTTTTTGGCGAGTTTGAGTTCGCTGTAGAGTCGCCCGACAGCGTCGCTGTCAAACAATGCCGGTTTACGCAGCAGGTCGGGTAAATCGACTCGGGGCAGCGGGTGGCTGGGGGTAGCGCGCATGACGTCGACGGGGATGCTCAAGTGCACCGGGCCCATGGGCTCGGCAAAGGCGGTCATAATCGCAGTGGTGAGTTTGTGTTCGAATTGGGCCGGGTGTGAAACCAGGGTGCTATAGCGACAGCAGTGGTTGAACAGTTCAACCGTATTCACGCCAGTACAGGAGGATTCCTGGAAAGCTCCCTTGCCAAAGCTCGACAGCGCTGTCTGGGCGGTAATCACCAGCATAGGCACATTATTTTCGTAGGCCGAAGCGACGCCAGTGATCAGGTTAGTTGCCCCGGGACCGGTGGTGGCGCAGCAGACACCGAGCTTGCCGGAATTGCGCCAGTAACCATCGGCCATAAAGGCCGAGCCGGCCTCGTGGCGAGCGGTAATAGAGCGGGGTCCGCCGCGACGCTCGCTGCGGGCCAGAGCGTTGTAAAACGGCTCAATAGCACCACCAGGGATGCCAAAAACATATTCCACGCCCAGTTGCTCCAGGTAGCTGAGCAGTAAATCTCCATATTCGTGTGGTGCAGTTCCCTCTGCCTGTACTTCATAGGCAGGCATAAGTTAAATCCTATTGAATATCAATATGTTAAAGACTGTATTTAAATCGGAACGATAGTATCGGCAGTTGCCAATAAATTGCAAGATCAATAATGGGATGTATTCGGTAGAATGGCGGATTTTAAGCCTACCACTGGCGTGCTAGCGCTGGGGCCGACACGCGCAAGCGTGGATCATGAACAACGTAGAGGAAGACAATATGACAGAGTCAGATATGAATTTAGAAAACTGGTGGCAGCCCTTTACCAACGTCAGAGGTTTTCGGGCCAATCCGCGCCTTATTGAGCGCGCAGAGGGTTGTTTTCTCTACACCGCCGATGGCCGCGATGTGCTCGATATCACCGCCGGTCTGTGGTGTGCCAACCTCGGCCACAGCCGCAAAGAAGTGGCCGATGCGGTGCATAAGCAGTTAATGGATATGGACTTTTGCCCGCCCTTCCAGTTTGGCTCGCCGGTAACCTTTCGCTTTGCCGAGAAATTGGTGGAATACGCACCAAAGGGTTTGAATCGAGTGTTCTTCACCAACTCGGGTTCCGAGTCGGTCGAGACCGCCATGAAAATTGCCCATCGCTATCAACTGGCGCGTGGCAAGGCCAGTAAAACCCGCTTTATCTCCCGCGAGCGGGGCTATCACGGGATTAATATTGGCGGCACTTCTTTGCAGGGTATTCCCAATAACCGCAAGGGCTTTCCGACGCTGGATAATGTCGATTTTCTGCCCGACTTACTCGATATCCCCAACAATGCCTTTAGCCGAGGCCTGCCCGAAAACGGCGTCGATAAGCTCGATGCCCTGGAAAAAATCATCGCCACTCGCGGTGCAGAGAACATCTGCGCGCTGATTATCGAGCCCATCGTCGGTGCCGGAGGCATGGTGCCACCGCCCAAAGGCTATCTCGAGCGCGCCCGACAGGTTTGTGATGACAATGACATTTTGCTGATTTTCGACGAAGTTGTTACCGGTTACGGCCGTACTGGCTCCGCTTTTGCGGCTGTTGAGTTTGGCGTAACACCGGATTTGATGACCACCGCAAAAGCGATTAATGGTGGCACGGTGCCCATGGGCGGAGTGTTTATTAAAGAAGAAATCCAGCAGACAATTTTTGATGCCGCGCCAACCGGCATGCCGGAAATCTTCCACGGCAATACCTATGCGGGTTCACCCGTGGCCGCAGCGGCGGGTCTGGCAGCCTTTGAAATTTACGAGCGTGAAGGCCTGCTAACCCGCGCCTCCGGGCCTATCGGCCAGTACTGGGAAGATGCCCTGCACAGCCTGCGGGACATTCCCCATATTATTGATATCCGCAATTACGGTTTGCTGGGTGCCATCACCTTTGCGCCGAATGCGGCTAAATACCCCACGGGTGTCGGCGTGCCTGTGCACAATAAGTGCTTTGAAAATGGCCTCTTGTGCCGCGCTGTCGCCGACAACATGGTGATGTCCCCACCGCTGACGATTAGCGAAGCGGAAATTGATCTGTTTATCGAGCGCCTGCGTCAATCCATTGCCGATGTGCTGGGCTGATTGAGCTTCACTTTGAGGGCGGCAGCTTATTGTTTCGCTCTCATACAACTTGAGGCTTTTGCACGGGAGATGATTTTGATTTCAGGCACCAAAAGTAGGCGCTCTTAGGCGAGGCAAAAAAGCGCGCAGAGAGGGAATTTACAGGTGTAAATGACCGATTGAGCACTTTTTTAACGCAGCATGGGAGCAAAATGGCTCTCGTGCAAAGGTCTCTACTTAGCCCTCAAGGCTGTCTTTTAAGGCCGCCATAAAGCGTGCCGCTTCACCGCCAGTAATCAGGCGGTGGTCAAAACTCAGCGACAGCGGCATTACCGGCACTACTTTGGCCTTGCCGTCGACGGCGCAGACCTCGTCGCGAATCGCACCGGCGGCGAGGATGGCCACGGTGGGCAGGACGATCACCGGGTTGGCATAGCGCCCGGCAATAGTGCCGAAATTACTTAATGAGATGGTTGGTTTCTGCATTTCGCTGATGGGAATACGGCGTTTTAGTGCGTCTTTTTTTAGGCGGTTGAGGCCGGTGCGCAGGTTTTTGTCGCTGCGATTGGCGACGTCGCGCAACACTGGCACAAACAACCCGCCGGGAGTATCGACGGCGATGCCGATGTCGATGGTCTCCATCGTACGGTAGGTCATCGCCTCGGCGTCGAACCAGCTATTGAGCAGGGGTTCGGCCTGGCAGGCGGCGACCATAGCGTGCAATAGCCGCACGGTGGCATCTTCCTTTTTCGACCACTTTGTTAAGCGCGCATCGTCATTGATGGTGACCGGCACCACCTGCGCGTGGGACTGAGACATCGCCAGCGACATAAAGCGGCGCACCCCCTTGAGCGGTGTCGAGGGACCTTTTTCACTCTCAAGCCGGGCGACCCGTTCGACATCTTCGACTTTAATCAGCCCCTGTTTGCCGCTGCCAGTGACTTTGCCAATATCGACCTGCAAGCGTTCGGCGAGGGCGCGAATCCCCGGTGTCGCCCGAATAGCCTGGCGTTGGCCGGGAGCGGCGGGCGAGCCAATAAAAAAATCCTGGTCTGCTTGTTGATCTTTCTGCTGGCCATCGCTGGTGGTTTTTAGTTCGCCGACCACGGTGGCGCTATCACTTTCATCGCTGACAAATTCCAGCAGGGGCTCGCCGAGATGGACGATATCGCCCGCTGCGCCAAAGGTCGCGACAATCACGCCGGTCTGGGGGGAGGGGATTTCCACCACCGCTTTGGCGGTTTCCACGGTGACCAGCAATTGATCGATATTGACTGTATCGCCAGCTTTGATGCTCCACTCGACAATTTCGGCCTCTTGTAAACCCTCGCCGAGATCGGGCAGCTTAAAGAACTTCATGGGGCATCCTTTGGTTGATGTGCACAGGCTTAGCCGAAGGCGAGCACTTGTTCGATCGCGCTTTTTATTGCTGTTACGCCAGGTAAATACAGAGCCTCTTTTTTGGCATAGGGCATGACTGTGTCAAAACCGCCGACGCGTAACACCGGTGCCTTGAGGTCGAGCAGTGCGTGCTCGGCCAGTTGCGCGGCGATTTCTCCACCCACACCGCCGGTTTTGGGGGCTTCGTGGGCGATTACACAGCGCCCGGTTTTGGCGACGGATTGGAGGATGGTGGCCATGTCGAGGGGTTTTAGGGTGGCGACGTCAATCAGCTCTACCGACAGCCCCTGCTCGGCGCATTGGTCGACGACTTGCAGGCACTCCTGAATCAAGGCGCCCCAGCTAAGCAGCGTAATATCCTCGCCCTCGCGCAGGGTAAAACAGGTGTCCAGCGGCAGGGCTGTGCCATCGTTGCAAATCTGCTGTGTCTGGGCGCGATAAATGCGCTTGGGCTCAAGAAAAATCACCGGGTCTGGGTCGCGAATGGCGGCCAGTAACAAGCCGTAGGCGCGGCTCGCCGAGGAGGGGATAACCACCCGCAGGCCGGGAATATGGGCCAGCAGTGCCTCGGTGCTCTCGGAGTGATGCTCGGGGGCGTGAATGCCGCCACCAAAGGGCATGCGTACCACCATGGGACAGGTGAGGCGGCCGCGCGTGCGATTTCGCATCCGTGCCGCGTGGCAAATAATCTGCTCCAGCGCGGCAAACATAAAACCCATAAACTGAATTTCGGCAACGGGCTTCAAACCCTGGGTGGCCATGCCGACTGACAGCCCGGCGATCAATCCCTCGGCCAGTGGTGTATCGAGCACGCGCTCGGCACCAAATTGTTGTTTCAAGTCGAGGGTGGCGCGAAACACTCCGCCATTGGTGGCGACATCCTCGCCGAGCACCACCACGCTGGCGTCGTGGGCCATTTCATAGTGCAAGGCCAGGTTGATGGCCTCCACCAGTAGGCATTCCGTGGTTTCGGCATGAGTATCGGCATGAGAGTCGATTTGAGCTTCAATATGAGTGTCGGTACTGGCTTTAACCCTGTCGCCAGTGGGGCCGCTATCGGCTGCTGTGACGGCGTTTTTAATAGAGCGCTTTGTCGATGATAAGTTGGCGTTCACTTTTCTCTCCTTGGGGAGTCTCCTTAGCTATTTTCCTCGCTAGCCCGCTGCTGAATTGCGCTGCGCTGGCTTTCCATGGCGTAGGGCAGAAAGGCGTGGAGGTAGTCAACAATGGCGCTGTCGGGCTCATCTTCCATGGCCAGATATTCATCGAGCGCTGCGTCTATCACCTGCTGGCATTGCTGCTGTAGCGTCTTCTCCCGGTCGGCGTCCCACAGTCCCTGCTGGTGTAAAAACTCCTGGAAACGGCGGATGGGCTCCTCTTTCCAGTGGGCTTTTAACTCCTCGCCATCGCGGTAGCGGGAGGCATCGTCGGCGGTGGTGTGGTCGCATAAGCGATAGCTCAGGGCCTCGATCAAAGTCGGCTGGTGACTTTCTCGGGCGCGTTGAATCGCCTTGCTGATGGCTTCATAAACGGCGATGGGGTCATTGCCATCAACCTGTATGCCGTCGATACCGGCGGCGATGGCCTTCTGTGCCAGTGTCGCTGCGCGGGTTTGCTGTGCCAGGGGCATGGAAATTGCCCAGCGGTTGTTGTTAATAATAAACACTATGGGCAGATCCCAGACCCCGGCCACGTTCAGGGCCTCCATAAAATCGCCCTTCGAGGTGGCACCATCGCCACAGCTGGTGACCACGACAGCCTCTTCACCTTTGATTTTTAGCGCTGTTGCCACACCCGCAGCTTGGGTTAGCTGGGTGCCGATGGGGACGCAAATCGGTAGATCCCTCGATGCCCGATTGAGGTTGCCACCGCGCTCATCGCCGCCCCAGTACATAAAGATTTCCGCCGGCGAGGTGCCGCGAATAATTTGTGTTGGCGCATCGCGATAATAGGGCACCAGCACGTCGTGTTCCGCCATCGCCAGGCCGGTGCAAACACTAATGGCCTCCTGTCCGAGAATAGATGGATAGGTGCCCATTTGGCCGGTGCGTTGCAGGGCCACGGCCTTTTGGTCGAGCAGGCGCGCCAGCACCATGTTTTCGTAGATGGCGTGCAATAGGGGGGTGTTATCCGTCCACGCGGGCAGGGGCAGGTCGAGATTGCCCTCGGGGTCGAGATACTGCAAAAATTGAATGGAGAACTGTTGGCGTCCGCGCATGCTTTAGCTCCGTTAAATGAGGGACTTAGGCTCTAAGGCTGCTTTGCTGGCCGGGGCTTGAAGCCGGATTCAGCTCAGCGCTAGCCGCTATTTTGCGGTGCCCGGCCGCGATGCGCTGTTGGGCCATCAACAGCGCTGTCTGCATGGGTGTTTGCGCTTTGCCCCTGCCACCGCTGAGCAGTTCGCGGATGGTGGCGGGTATGCACAGTAGTTTTTCATCGATGCGAGCCTGCGGTTTACCGGCGAAGCGCATGGAGGCGTAGATCAAGCCGCCGGCATTGATGGCAAAGTCGGGCACGTAGAGAATGCCCCGCTCGCGCAGGCTTTGATCATCTCCCTCTGCGGCGAGCTGATTATTGGCGGCACCGGCAATAATGGCGCAGCGCAGCTGGGGGATGCTACTGGCATTGATAATGCCGCCCAGCCCACAGGGCGAGAAAACGTCACAGTCTTGCTGGCAGATGGCGTCACTGGCAACCACTCGGGCCTTAAAGTGCTGGCGGGCACACGCGGTTTTGCTGGGGTCGAGATCGCTGACAATCAAGCTGGCACCCGCTCGGTGGAGCCGTTTCGCCAGCGCCATACCGACGTGTCCCAAACCCTGAATGGCGATGCGGGCCTGTTGTAGGGAGTCGCTGGCAAAGCGAATTTTGAAGGCTTCTATGATGCCGCTGTATAAACCCTCGGCGGTGTACAGACTGCAGTCACCGATCGCGCTACTGGAGCTGACGAAGGGGGTGCGAGCAGCCATTATGTCCATATCCTGCAGGGTCGATCCGCTGTCCAGAGCGGTGATATAGCGGCCATTCAGTGAGGCAATAAAGTCACCCATGGTGGCGAAAAGTCGCTCGCGATGATTCTCAGTGGCGGGCTTGATAATCACCGCTTTGCCGCCGCCGAAGGGCAGGCCCGCGAGAGCCGCTTTGTAACTCATACCCTGGGCCAGGCGGGCGGCATCTTCGACGGCAGCTTGTTCGCAGGGATAATGCAGGTAGCGGCAGCCGCCGATAGCCGGGCCGAGGGTGGTGTCGTGAATGGCGATAATGGCTTGCAGTCCGCTAGTCTCGTCGCTCATCAAATGAATGTCAGACAGGCCGTATTGACTCAATGTCTCGAACATTTCCTTGTCCCCATGGCATAAAAAGAGGTGCGAATGCTTATTGGCAGGAAAAGCTGGGGTTTGATAACCCGCTACCAACACAGCGCTTAATAAACCTATAGACCATCTGGCCAGTAAAATGCTCCGCAAATGGCAATTGCGCGCTTTGTCGGTCGTCGGTTGGGTCGGCGTGTGTTTTCGGATGTGCTTTAAAAGTCGATAAAATGCAGTTAATGTCCTTTAAAAGGCAGGAATATGCCCTCATTTACAGAAAGGCCGCTTGCGTGCAGACGGACATGGAGGTACTCACGATTTTCTTTTGGCTTTGGGGTATTCACGTATACTCTCGTATCCGTAAGGGTCACGTCAGAATAAAAAAGACAACAAGGAGAGACAGGGCATGAAAAGCCAGGCTGCGGTGGCATTTAAAGCGGGTCAAGCATTGGAAATTCACGAGGTGGATTTAGAGGGGCCTCGCGCCGGGGAAGTGCTGGTTGAAATCAAGGCCACGGGGGTGTGCCACACCGACGCTTTTACCCTGTCGGGGGATGACCCCGAGGGCGCTTTTCCGGCCATCCTCGGTCATGAGGGCGCGGGCATTGTTCGCGAAGTCGGTGCTGGGGTGACATCCCTAAAACCGGGTGATCATGTGATTCCCCTGTATACCCCCGAGTGTCGTGAGTGCAATTTCTGCCTGCATCCAAAAACCAATCTCTGCCAGGCGATTCGCGAAACCCAGGGCCGGGGGGTGATGCCCGATGGCAAGAGCCGCTTTTCCCTCGATGGCGAGCCTATACTGCACTATATGGGTTGTTCATCCTTCTCCAATTACACCGTGTTGCCCGAAATCGCCCTGGCGAAAATCCGCGAAGACGCGCCCTTTGATAAGGTTTGCTACATCGGCTGCGGTGTCACCACCGGTGTTGGTGCCGTGGTCTTTAAAGCGCAGGTCAAGCCCGGCTCCACGGTGGTGGTGTTTGGCCTCGGCGGTATTGGCCTGAACGTGGTGCAGGGTGCACGCATGGTCGGTGCGAGCAGGATCATTGGCGTCGACACCAACCCCGCGAAAGTCGAGCTGGCGAAGAAATTTGGCATGACGGACTTTATTAATCCCCAACAAACGCCACAGGTGGTGGAGGCGATACTCGACCTCACTGGCGGTGGTGCCGACTACAGTTTTGAATGCATCGGCAATGTCGATGTCATGCGTCAGGCACTGGAGTGCTGCCACAAGGGTTGGGGCGAGTCCTATGTGATCGGTGTCGCCGGTGCCGGGCAGGAAATTGCCACCCGGCCCTTTCAGCTGGTCACCGGGCGCTCCTGGCACGGTGTTGCCTTCGGCGGCGCGCGCGGGCGCACGGACGTACCGACCATTGTCGATTGGTACATGGAAGGCAAAATCAATATTGATGATTTGATCACCCACACCATGCCCCTGAGTGATATTAATCGGGCCTTTGATTTGATGCATCAGGGCGAGAGTATTCGCTCGGTGGTGGTGTACTAGGGTGGTGTGTACTAGGGTGGTGGTGTACTAGAGTGTACTGGGGTTTACAGGCCCAGCTCGAACGTTACAAAAAGGAGAATCAGCATGTGTGATAACACAGAGATAAGTGGTAAAAAGTATCAAAACATCCTTGAAACTGTCGGCAATACGCCGCTGGTGAAGATCAACAAACTGGGGCCTGCAGGCGTCAATATCTACGCCAAAATAGAAGCCTTCAACCCTATGGGCTCAGTGAAAGACCGGCTGGCGCTGGCGGTGATCGAACACGCCGAGCAGAGTGGTGCTCTGCAGCCGGGCCAAACGGTGATTGAAGCCACCAGTGGCAATACCGGTATTGGTCTGGCGATGGTGTGCGCGCAAAAGGGTTATCCGCTAGTGGTCACCATGGCCGAGAGCTTTAGTGTTGAGCGGCGTAAAATGATGCGCTTTCTCGGCGCTAAAGTGGTGCTCACCCCGGCGGCGGAAAAGGGCAGCGGCATGCTGAAGAAAGCCGTCGAACTGGCCGAGGCCCACGACTGGTTTCTGTGTCGTCAGTTTGAAAACGAAGCCAATGCCGATATGCACTCACGCACGACCGCGCCGGAAATTCTCGCCTGTTTTGCGGATGAGCAACTCGATTACTGGGTTTCTGGCTATGGCACCGGCGGCACCTTAAAAGGCGTTGCTCGCGTGTTGCGGGAAAAAAGCCCACAGACAAAAGTCGTGGTTTGCGAGCCCGAAAGTGCAGCCCTGCTGAGCAGCCATGTGCCCCAGGAAGCGGGGGAGAGTGCATCGACTTACAAAAGCCACGGTAGTTTCAGCCCCCATCCCATGCAGGGCTGGACACCCGATTTTATTTCCCAGTTAACGCAGGACGCCGTCGCCAATGCACTGGTCGACGAGGTGCTCACCATTCCCGGGCCAGAGGCTTTGCGACTCTCAAGAGAGCTGGCCCAGCGAGAGGGCATCTTCGTTGGTATCTCCGCCGGGGCGACCATGGCCGGCGCACTGAAAATCGCCGAATCTGCAGCACCCGGTAGCAATATTGTCTGCATGCTGCCCGATACGGGTGAACGCTATTTGTCGACGCCATTGTTTGCGGATATTGGCGCTGAAATGGATAGCGAAGAACAGCTGTTGGCGGCCTCGACACCCTCTGCACAATTGGGTGCCTAGCTTGAGGAACGATTTTGCACTGAGGTTCGACCTTGAATAAGTGGGAAGATGAGGCTCCCCAGAGCGCTGACGAAGAGGTGATATCCCACCCCTTTGAAACGCTGACGCCCAGTTTTTTGATCGATGCGGTCGAAAGCCTCGGCTTTTATTGCGATGGGCGTTTATTTCCTCTCAACAGCTATGAAAACCGTGTCTATCAGGTGGGCATCGAAGACGCGCTGCCGATGATCGCCAAGTTCTATCGCCCCCAGCGCTGGAGTGAAGCGCAAATTCGAGAAGAGCACGAATTCTGCTTTGAGCTGGTCGAGCAAGAGCTGCCCGTGGTGCCGCCCTGGCGCAATGAAGCGGGGGAAAGCCTGTTCGTTTATGGCGACTTCTTTTTTGCCCTGTTTGAGCGTCGCGGCGGTCACGCCCCGGAGCTGGATGACCTCGACAACCTCTTTACTCTGGGTCGTTTAATGGGGCGCATTCACGCCGTGGGTGCGGTTAAACCCTTTCAGTATCGACCGGCGATCACTATTGAAGATTACGGTCACACCAGCGTCGCGTTAATTGGCGAGCAGTTTATTCCCTCCTCGTTGAAGGATTCTTACCTTTCGCTGACGGCTGATCTACTGCAGACGATAGAGGCGCAATTTGCCCAGGTCAGTGACTTGAGCTTAATTCGCAGCCACGGTGATTGCCACGGTGGCAATATCCTCTGGCGCGATGACACCGCGAACTTTGTCGACTTCGATGATGCGCGCATGGCCCCGGCGATCCAGGATTTGTGGATGTTGCTCTGCGGTGAGCGTGCCCGCCAGACCGCCCAGCTATCGGAAGTGGTTGAAGGCTATAACGAATTCTTTACCTTCCACCCCAAAGAGCTGCGTTTAATTGAGCCCCTGCGCACTTTGCGCATGCTGCACTATGCCGCCTGGCTGGCTCGACGCTGGACTGACCCAGCCTTTCCTCGCGCTTTCCCCTGGTTCAATACCGAGCGTTACTGGGGTGAGCATATTCTTGAACTGCGTGAGCAATACGCCGCTCTGCAAGAGTCGCCACTGGCATTGTTTTAAGCGTTTATTGGCGCGGGTGCGCGGCGAGCAAGTCGCTGGGGGCTGTGGATAAAGTCGGGAAAAGCTGTGTGGGCACTGTGTGAATACGGTGGAAAAGCGGGCAAAAAAATACCCGCGAGGGCGCGCAATGCGCCACAAGCCGGGTATATAGGGTATTACTTTGCGCGCTTTTTCACCAAAAGTAGGCGCTTTAGGCGACGCAGCATGGGAGCAAAAAGGCTCTCGTGCAAAGTGCGCAATTAGCCCATAGGTGGCAAGGTCATTACCATGCCATCGACCTCGTCGCTGACTTTCATCTGGCAGCACAGGCGCGAAGTGTTGGTCAGGCCGTGAGCGGTGTCGAGCAGGTCTTCTTCCGCTTCGACGATTTCTCCTGATTTTTCGTACCAGGCTTCATCAACAATCACGTGGCAGGTGGCACAGGCCAGAGACCCGCCACAGGCGGCCAGCATGGGCATGTCATTTTCTTTGGCGACTTCCATAACGGTGGCACCGTTGGTGGCCTGGACTTCGACGCGTTCGCCATCGGGTTTGATAAAAGTAAGTGTCGTCATTAGTGAGCTCTCCTTTAAAGGTTAATGTGGAAAATAGACCGGCTATAAAGCGGGAACGCCGGATGTGGTTGAGTGTTCAAAATTGAGTGCCTGACCCGGATTAACAATGAGATAAGCCGCATGCGCTGCTTGAGCGGCTTCGGAAAAACCACTGAGAATCAGCTTCAGTTTATGGGGGTAGTCGGCAATATCGCCGACGGCAAAAATACCCTCGACATTGGTCGCGCAGGTGGTCGGTTCGACCTTAATCACGCCATTGAGAATATCCAGCCCCCAGTCATTGATGGGCCCCAGTTTGCTGGCCAGACCAAAAAACGATAGCAGGTGGTCGGCTTCGATACGCCGCTCCTCGCCATCCAGGGTTTTGACCACCACGGTGTTGAGCTGGTCTCCCTCACCTTCGAGCGAGGCCAGTTGATAGGGGATCACCAGCTCAATTTTGCCCTGCTCGGCGAGTGCTTTCATTTGTGCCACCGATTCGGGAATAGCACGGAAGCGGTCGCGGCGGTGGATGACGTAAACCTCGGCGGCGACGTCGGCCAGTGACAGCGCCCAGTCGACGGCGGAATCGCCACCGCCAGCAATGACGATGCGCTGATCGCGAAAGTTTTCGCGCTTTTGCACCATGTAGTGCACTGAGCTGCCTTCAAATTGCTCAATATTTTCCAGCGGTGGTTTGTTGGGGCCGAAGGCACCGGCACCGGCGGCGATGATCACCGCGCGGGCTTGAATTTTAAGGCCGGTCGATGTGATCAGTTGCCACAGGTCGCCCACTTTTACTAACTCACAAACCTGCTGGTTGAGGTGGATGGTCGGTTTAAAAGGCTCGATTTGCTGTTCCAGACGCTCAATCAAATCGACGGCATTAATGTTGGGTGCGGCGGGGATGTCAAACAGCGGCTTTTCGGGATACAGAGCGGTGCACTGGCCGCCAGTGGCCGGCAGGGCATCGATAACATGGCAGGACATTTTCAACATGCCGCATTGGAAAACACTGAACAAACCGATCGGTCCGGCGCCAATGATAGCGACGTCGGTAGTATGTATTTCGCTCAAAATAAATTCCTGTGTTGATCGTTTTGGGGCTCAGTTATTGGCGCAGAAAAAGCTTGCGCAGTCATTCACCGGAGCCGCTGTTAAGCCGCGACGGCCCTGGCGACGCTCAACTTATTCAAAAACGATGGTTTTATTTTCGTGCACCAGTACGCGGTCTTCGAGGTGGTAGCGCAAACCTCTGGCCAGTACTGTTTTTTCAACATCTTTACCAATGCGCACCATGTCGTCGATGCTGTCGTGATGACTAATGCGGGCAACGTCCTGGTCGATAATGGGCCCGGCATCGAGTTCGTCGGTAACGTAGTGGCAGGTGGCACCGATCAGTTTGACCCCTCTCTCAGCAGCCTGATGGTAGGGCCGGGCACCGACGAAAGCCGGTAAAAAGCTGTGGTGAATATTGATAATTTGTCCCGCGTACAGCGAGCATATTTCTGGCGGCAATATCTGCATATAGCGCGCGAGGACGATCACATCGGGCTTCATTGCCTCTAGCAGGGCGATGATTCTGGCGAAGTGTTCGGCCTTAGTATCGGCATTAACCGGCTCGTAGTGATAGGGCAGTTGGTGCCATTCGACATAACTGCGCAGGTCGTCGTGGTTCGATATTACCCCGGGGATATCAAAGTCCAATTCTTTGCTGCGCCAGCGATAGAGTAAATCTGACAGGCAGTGGGCCTGCTTGCTGGCTAGCAGGGCGACGCGCTTGGGCTTGGCGGTTTCGGTCAGCCGCCACTCCATCGCAAAACTCGCGGCAATGGGGGCAAAGCGGGCGCGCAATTCATCGGCACCGTAGGGCAGGGAGTCGGCGGCAATCACCTGTCGGGTAAAAAACCAGCTGGAGTCGGGGTCGAGATAGTGATTGGCCTCGGTAATCAGGCCGCCCTCATTGGCGAGGAAGGTACTGACGGCCGCCACAATGCCGACTTTGTCGGGGCAGGCAAGGATCAGGCGATAACTATCTTGGGACATGGAATTCTCTTAAAAATTGCGGGGTTATTGTAGCCTTGTTGTTCAGGCTCGTCATGCCTGGCCGGGCGATTAAAGCCCGCGTGGCGGCGATTACTCGTCGAAACCGGCGAACTGGCAAAACGCATCGACCTCTTCGCGGCCGCTGACCAGGCTGTTGGCGGGGTGCTCCGGGTCGATATGCCCGAGGGCCATGCCGTTAAAAATAAAGTAGTCTTCGGGAATATCGAGCACCCGGTGCAGGGCTGGCTGCACGTCCTGCCAGAATCCCTGGGCGCAGGTGTGCAGGTCAAACTGACGGGCGGCGAGCATTACATTGCCCATGAAAATACCCAGGTCGCCGAGCTGTCCCGGCATCAGCGTGCGGTGAATGGAAAAAAACAGTCCGACGGGTGCGCCGAAGAAATAAAAATTCTGCATCAACTGCTCGTTGCGCCTGACCTTGTCTTTGCGCTCGATGCCGAGGGCATCATAGAGCCCCATGCCGACCTCGTAGCGTCGCGATTTATAGGGCTGAATAAAATTTTCGGCAGGTGTTTGAAATTCTTTTTCCTGGCTGCCAATGGGGTGTTCTTCGGCAAAGGCGAGGGATTCTTCAACAATGCGATCGAGCTGCTTGCCGCTCACTGCGTGGACATGCCAGGGCTGCATATTGCTGCCGGAGGGGGCGTGGCGAGCGAGGTCGAGTATCTGGCGCACAGTCTCCTGTGGCACGGGCTGGTCGAGAAAGGCGCGGGCGGAAATGCGGCTGTGTATGGCGTCGGCTAGTAGCATTATTGTTATTTATCCTGATCGGTGGGCATTTAATGAGAGGGCTTAAGTGTTTGCACGCCGTCGATGGTGCTCAAAAACAATAGATCGGCGGGACGCAGGGCAAACAAGCCGTTGGTCACCACGCCGGTAATGTTATTGAGTTTTTCTTCCAGCGCTTTGGGCGTGGCGATGGGATGCAGGCGTTGAATATCGAGAATAACATTGCCGTTATCGGTGACTACGCCCTGACGATAGACCGCTTCGCCGCCGAGTTTGAAAATCTCCCGCGCCACATAGCTGCGCGCCATGGGGATGACTTCCACGGGTACGGCAAAGTCGCCGAGGTGGTCGACAAGTTTGCTTTGGTCGGCGATGCAGACAAATTCTTCTGCGGCAGCGGCAATAATTTTCTCTCGGGTCAATGCCCCGCCGCCGCCTTTAATGAGCTCTAGTGCCGGGTTGGCTTCATCGGCCCCATCGACATAAATTTGCACACCACCGGTATTATTTAGCTCAAATACCGAGATGCCGTGGTCGCGCAGGCGCTGGGCGCTGGCCTCTGAACTGGCGACCGTGCCTTTTAGCCGGCCTTTGTGCTGGGCTAATAGGTCGATAAAACAGTTGGCCGTTGAGCCAGTGCCAATGCCGAGGTAGCTGTCGTCTTCGAGATTTTTTAGTACGTAGTCGATGGCGGCCTGGGCGGCGGCTTGTTTCAACTGGTCTTGCTTGCTGACTTGTGACCGTTTTAGTGACATGGCAATCTCCGACAGTGGGTGGCCATTATATCCGAGCCGGGAATGGCTGAGTGCGGGCAATTGCATTGATTTATCGGCTAACGCTGGTGTTCATGCCTACGAAAAATTACGATTGCGCCTGAGCACTCCCGCAGCGCAAACAATCATCGGCAACTATTAGTGGAAACAAAGGCATGCCCAAAAGCTATGTGAAAAGAATTCTCGATGCGCGCATTTACGATCTGGCCGTAGAAACGCCGATCGATGAAGCGCCATTGATTTCGGCACGCCTCGATAACCGGGTACTGTTAAAGCGTGAAGATTTACAGCCGGTGTTTTCCTTCAAACTGCGCGGTGCCTACAACAAAATGCTCAAGCTCAGTGACAGCGAGCGGGCAGCGGGGGTGATTGCGGCCTCGGCGGGCAATCACGCACAGGGCCTGGCGATGGCGGCGAAAAAAATGGGTGTCAAAGCGACCATCGTCATGCCTCGCACTACGCCACAAATTAAAATCGATGCGGTGCGCTCACGGGGTGCGAAGGTGGTGTTGCAGGGCGATACCTACGATGCGGCTGCTGAGCATGCACAGAAACTGGTGGCCGAAAAAGGTCTGGTCTATATCCACCCCTTTGATGACCCCGATGTTATTGCCGGGCAGGGCACGGTGGCGGTGGAAATTCTTCGCCAGCACACCGGGCCGCTGAACGCGATCTTTGTGCCGGTCGGTGGCGGCGGACTCTGTGCGGGCATCGTCGCCTACGTTAAATATGTGCGCCCGGATATTAAAGTGATCGCGGTGGAATCTGCAGATGCCGCGTGTCTGGCGGCGGCGATGGAAAAAGGCCGCCGGGTGAGGCTGAAAGATGTCGGGCTTTTTGCCGATGGCACCGCCGTGGCGCAAATCGGCAAGGAGACGTTTCGAATACTGCGCGATAGTATCGATGGGGTGATTACCGTGTCGACCGACGAAATATGCGCGGCGATTAAAGATATTTTTGATGACACCCGTTCGATCTGCGAGCCCTCCGGTGCTCTCGGTCTGGCCGGGCTAAAAAAATATGTGCAGCAAAGCGGCTGTACGGGTGAAACATTACTGGCGATAGACAGCGGCGCCAATATGAATTTTGATCGCCTGCGCTATATTTCTGAGCGCACCGAAATTGGTGAAAAGCGCGAAGCGGTTTTGGCGGTGACCATTCCCGAAAAGCCCGGCAGCTTTAAGCGCTTCTGTCAGGCGCTGAGCCAACGCATGGTCACCGAGTTTAATTATCGCTACGCGGATGCGGGTGATGCGCATATTTTTGTCGGCATTCAGGTCACCTCCGATGCCGACCGCCAGTCTTTGGTCGATGACCTGCTAGCCAAAGATTATGCCGTGGTGGATATGACCGAAAATGAAATAGCGAAATTGCACATCCGCTACATGGTTGGTGGTCGCGCCCCGGAAATTGCCGACGAGGTGGTTTACCGCTTTGAGTTCCCCGAGCGCCCGGGTGCCCTGTCAAACTTCTTGGGCAAGCTCGGTGGGCGCTGGAATATTTCGATGTTCCACTACCGCAACCATGGTTCTGCCTACGGACGAGTGCTGGTTGGCCTGCAGGTGCCGGTCAAAGAGCGCGCTGATGTCGGCGCTTTCCTCGATGCCCTGCAATACCCCTATCACGAAGAGACAGATAACGACGCCTACCGCTTTTTCCTCGGGCAATCACAATAGCGTTGAGTCCAATTTAGGCTTTAGATGGAGCGTCTATTTTAAGGCTGCCGAGGCTGCGAATTTGAATCGCGTCGATATTGGCGCGACTTAACGTGTCGGAAATAACCACCACCTTGTCGTCGCTGGAGAAGTCGTCCCGTTGCAATAATATTTCCGCTGCCGCTGCGAGCATGATTTCGGGGTTGTCATTAAAGTCGATGCGATAGCTGCGCACGTTGCGATTTAGCACCAGCTGGCGGTGGGTGTGCTCATCGAATGAAAAGGCGCAGATGACCGGTGTTTGCGGGTGGCAGTTGGTTACGTAGTTGGCCATGCGACCGGTCTTAGTCGGCACTATCATGCCCTTAGCGCCAATCGATTCAGCCAGGCGCACGGCGGCGGCGGAGATCTGCTGCTTGTCGTTGTCGAGAATCAGATCGTCGCTGAATAATAAACCCCGACTTTTTTCGATGGAGCGGGCGATGCGGTCGAGGGTTTCAACGCAGCGCACCGGGTATTTGCCGATGGTGGTCTCGCCCGACAACATGATGGCATCGGCCTCTTCGTAAACAGCATTGGCTACGTCGGTGACTTCCGCTCGGGTTGGCGTGGGGTTGTCGATCATGGATTCAAGCATGTGCGTTGCGACAATAACGCGTTTACCGTGGATGGCACATTGGCGAATGATCCGTCGCTGCACCCGAGGCAAAATTTCGAGGGGGATTTCAACACCGAGGTCGCCACGCGCCACCATGATGCCGTCACTGGCGGCGATAATATCCTCTAAGTTTTCAAGCCCTTCCTGATCTTCAATCTTGGCTATAATTTTGATCTTTTTAATATCATCGCCGAGTAATTGCTGCAGCTCGGCGATGTCGCTGGCGCGGCGCACGAAGGACAGCGCGATGAAGTCGACCTGCTGGGCCCTGGCAAAGGCGATATCCTTTTTATCTTTTTCTGTAATGGCGGGCAACTTGACGCGAACGCCCGGTAAATTAACGTGCTTTTTACTTTTTAATACGCCGCCGTCGATAACCTGGCATTTCATTCGTTGTTCATTTTTTTCCAGTACTTGAAGGTTAATCAAACCATTGTCGAGGATGATTTTGTCCCCGACATTGACGTCATCAATCAGCTCTTTGTAGTTGATAAGAATAGTGTTTTCGTCAATTTTATTCTCGCTATCGGTCACCACAGAAACAATACTGCCCTCGACCAGTGGGTGCTCACCCTCGATGTCGCTAGTGCGGATTTCAGGCCCCTGAGTGTCGAGTAATATCGCGATCGTTTGTGTGCGTGTTTTGTTGAGCTGCTGAATATGGGCAATAACTTCAGCGGTGGAGTTGTGCTCGCCATGGGACATATTTAGGCGGGCCACATTCATACCGGCGTCTGCTAATCCTGTAAGCATTTCCAGCGAACTCGTCGCCGGGCCAATGGTGCAAATGATTTTGGTCTTTCTCATCGTCTATCCTTGCGTGGCGTAAGTGCTGTTGAGTTAGGTCGAAGGTCGGTTCTTGATATTGTTTTTAATGCAAATCAGCTCGCGATCGGTGGCGATAATATCGAGGGGGATATCCCAGTTTTGCGCCTGCAGTTGCTCGACTTCCTGGCAGTGGTGGGCGAGGCCGATTAACAGTGGCCGCTTCAGGTCGCTATTGTTGAGCCGGGCGAGAGTGCGGTCGTAGAAGCCACCGCCCATGCCCATGCGATTGCCGTAGCGGTCAAAGCCGACCAGCGGTAATAAAATAATATCTAGTGTCCAGACAGGGGCCACGGGGTTGCGCTTGAGTCGGGGTTCGGCAATGCCAAAACGATTGGTACACAGCTCGGGCTGATTGCGATGGCTGGTGAAGTACAGGCGATTGTGTTTCAAGGGGTGCAGCACCGGCAGGTAAATATGCTGACCGCGCTTTTCAGCCCTGTCGATGGCAATGTGGGGGGATATTTCACCGTCATTGGCCAAATAATAGGCGATGCGCTGGGCGCGTTGGAATGCTTGAAGTTGGCGGAGATGGCGGCTGATAGCGGTGGCGGCGTGGCGCTGTTGCCGGGCAGAGAGGGAGCGTCGTCGTTGGCGTAAGGCGCTGCGATTGTCGAGGCTTTTACTGGCGATGCTCAATACCTCTGGCCATCGTTTGGTAACTGGCGAGGGTGAAATAAAAGGCCCGGGAGTGCCGCTGTCAATGTGGCCCTGAACCCGACGGTTCAAGGTGGGGGACGCTGTAAAACATTAGGCTCTCCGTCAAGCGGATATGCACACCAGTAGTACAGGTAATCCTCCTAGGTGTAAAAATCGGCTCAAGAACTTCTTGACTGGCAAACACCCCAGGTCGCTGCATTATAGCCTAGCGCGCAGAGATGGGAATGTCTTAAGTCAGTGCGAGTGTGTCTTTGTTATCAGTTGGTGCGCTAATCAGCTCGATGATGAGAGCGCTTGAAGTGCCTGAAAGACTTTATTGTCGAGGCGTTCGAGATCTTCGCTATTGGCCTCGTTTTTGGTGGCCCGGTGTTGAGTTTCCAGCAAGTCATAGGACAGGTTGAGTGCGGCCATAATGGCAATGCGCTCCAGGCCAATAACGCTACCACCCTGGCGAATAGTGCGCATGCGTTGATCGAGTTCAAGGGCGGCGCGCAGCAGGGCGTCGCGTTGGTCGGGGGGGCATTGCACCTGGTACTCTTTGTCGAGCACCAGAATAGTGACGGTTTCGCTTGTGCTCATTAGTCTTTACTCACAGGCGATTAAGCTTCGGTATTGAGGGCTTTGAGACGGCTAATCATGCTTTCGACACGCGATCGCGCCTGTTCGGTTTTTTCCATGAGCTGACCCTTTTCTCGCAATAAAGTCGACTCGCGCTGACGCAGCCCGGTGTTTTCTTTTTGCAGGCGCTCACTCAGTTCGACGAGCTGATCGATTTTGTTTTCCAGGTCGGATAGTGGGTCACTACTCATAGCTGTATTTTGAAATTACCAGGTCATCGAGGATATCTGGCTAACTATAGAGGCGATCACGCGTACGGGTCAATAATCTTCATGTCGATTCGAGCATTAATCGCTTACTTCGCCAGTGAGGGATATTGCATGGGCCGCTGTTTACAGCAAAGGCAGTGCTAGAATGCGACTTTTTAAGGGAAGCTTAGCGATGGATTTTGAACACTACTGCCGTGCTTTTAGCGTGGCTGGATTAACCACGAACCCGGCTGAACTACAGGCTGTACTCTGTGGTCGACTCAGTGGTGGGCAGCGTTTGGCGGACACTAAAGTGCTGGAGGTCGCCGCTGACCTGCTCGATGCGAGTGCCAGCAGCATGGCCGCCATACGAGGCGATGTGCTTGGACTCTATAAAAAAACCGCCGAGCAGCTGGAAGATGGCAGCGGGGTGTTTGAATTGCTATTGCCCGATGATGACGACTCGCTGCACGAGCGTATTGAAACCTTGAGCCAATGGTGCCAGAACTATCTCTCCGGCCTCGGCCAGTCGGGTCTATCGGGCGACGCACCACTGGCCGCTGATGTGTCGGAAGCGATGCGGGATCTCGCGGCCATTGCCATGGCCGATAGTGGTAATAGTGACGATGAGCTGGACCCCTATGCCAGCTCCATTGATGAGCAGGATGAAGCCAGCTTTTTTGAGCTGGTTGAGTATGTTCGCGTCGCGGTGACTTTGATATATGCCGAAATTAAGGATATGAGTAAGCCCAAAGGTAAAACCTTGCATTGAGCCTGGGTTTGTTTCTCGGCGGGCAAACATTGCGCTTGTTCGCATTATCCGCTTCCGCCTCTGGCTGGGTGCATAAGCGATAGATGCAGATCAAGTGCCGTGAAGAATAAAAACCAATAATAAGGCCGTTCAAAAGCGTGCTCATAATGGGTAAACGGGGAATGTAGAAAATGACAGAGCCTTCACTGAACCTTGTCGATGAAGAGTTAAACTTTAATATCGATGAGGTTATCGTCTCTAAAACCGATCTGACAGGCAAGATAACTTACGCCAACGATGTTTTTTGTCGGATGGCAGAAATGACGACAGATGAGATTATCGGTAAACCCCACAATATTATCCGTCATCCCGATATGCCGAGGGTCATCTTTAAAGTGCTGTGGGATACTTTGCAGCAAGAGGAGGAAATATTTGCCTACGTGAAAAATCGCTCGAAGACAGGCCGATATTATTGGGTGCTGGCCCACGTCACACCCAGTTATGATCAAAATCACCAGCTAAACGGTTACCACTCTAACCGTCGATGCCCTGACCGCACTTCGCTTGAAGAAATTGCAGAGCTTTACCAGAGCCTGCTGAAAGAAGAGGGCAAGCATCAAAACCCGGAGCTGGGGATGAAAGCCAGTGCCAGCTTGCTCGCCAGTATCCTGGATGAAGAGGGACAGTCTTACCCAGAGTTTGTTTGGTCTACGATGAGGGCGCTATGATTAAGTTTTTTTCAAAGTCAAAAACGGTGCTTTCAAAAGCAGAGGCTTCATGCGATGAAACCGATCAACTGCGCAAAGAACTTTTGCGTTATAAAGCGGCCTTCGCACAGATTGATGAGGTGACCGCAAGAGCGGGTCGGGGCGATTTAAGTGCGCGGGTTACCCATTGGGATAAGTTTGACGAGCTGAGCCCGACCATGGCCCATCTCAATAAAATGCTCGATCTGGCCGACTCCTTTGTTCGGGAGTCGGATGCCACCCTAGCCCACGCCGCCAGGGGACTGTTTTACCGAAGCTATGTTGAACGTGGTGTGCTGGGCGACTATCGCCGAGCAGCGGTGAGTATTAATGCCACCCAAAAGCACATGGCCGAGTTTGAAGCTGGGCGTAAAGACGAGATGTCACAGCTCGCCGACAACCTTGAATCTGAGGTTAAAACAGCGGTTGATCATGTTCAGCTCAGCAGTAAAACCATGCTGGTCAAAACAGAAGATATGTCGATAAACTTGGAAGACGTCGGGCAACAGGCAAATGCGGTTGTTGATTTATCGGATAATGCGACTCGCAATGTTGAGTCTTGCGCCTCGGCGGTAGAGGGTATGTCGGCCTCTGCCCAGGAAATTTCCCGGCAGTCTCAAAACTCCCTGAAGGCGGCCGTTGGGGCCGAGGGTGAGGTTGAAAAAACCACGTTTATTGTCAATGAGCTGGCGAGGGCGGTGGAGGAAATTAGTGGTATTGCCAATGTCATTAAAGAGATTGCCGCGCAAACCAACTTGTTAGCACTGAATGCAACTATTGAAGCTGCCCGTGCTGGAGAAGCCGGTAAAGGCTTTGCTGTCGTTGCTTCAGAAGTAAAAGACCTTGCCAGCCAGACGGCCGATGCAACGGGGCGCGTCGATACGCAAATTACCAGTATTCAGCAGATGGCGGCAGAAACAACGAAGGCCATAGGAAAAATCGGCCAGTCTATCCATGAGTCGAGTGAGATAAGCAAGGTCGTTGCCAGTGCCGCTGAAAAGCAGCTGACGGCGACTCGAGAAATTAACCATAATATTCTCGAAGCGGCCCAGGCGACGAAAACATCATCTGGCAATGTTGCGGACGTGGCGCAAAAAACCAACGATTGCCGTCTTTTGGTCGACGCTGTCACCGGTGAGTCTAATGGTGTTGCAGAAGCTACCCGGTCGCTGTCGGACAAGGTGGCCGCAATTTTAACCAATCTCAGAAATTATAGAAGCATTTAACCGTCGAGAAAATACGCGCCATGACGCGATATCTCCAGTGGCCTACAAGATAGACAGGGGCACTGCTCTTCGCAATGTGCAAGGTATCAGCCGTACGGATCCGCAATAGCCTTTCGCTAGTCATTGTTACCGGCAATGATGAATGGCATTGTCCGTATCAAATTTGCCGACCGGAAAAGCGCAGCGAGTTGCTACGTGAGAAATTCCAGAATTCTTGAGTCTACAATTAGCCTATAGGGTGTTGCCCCTACTCCCTCTGCGAGGTGATTTCTAGCTAGGGGGAGGGCAGACAAACTCGAATTCATCTTCATGAACAATGAGTTCGCAACGGTTTCTTTTGGCGATTTGTCGCGCAATATGCAAGTAGATAAACTTGTCATCCTCATCGCAGCGCTGGCGAAACTCATCGCGGGGCATGGTGAGTATTTCTCCGCGCACCATTTGTTCTAACTCGTTATAAAGATCGGTGGTCGACATCGTTTTTTTCCGTCGTTGTAATTTGCTGTCAGCGTAGCAGAAAGTTTATCTGTCGGTGAAGTCAGCCGCCTGGGTCTTGGGCGAGGAGCTTTTCCATGAGAAGATCGGCCCCTGTAATAGCGGCACTAACGTTTACTTTGACCTTGTGCAGAACATGGATATTGTCGTGGTGCCAATGTCACAGGCGCGTGTTGAGTCGCCAGGCTATCCAGTAACCAAGCTATCCAGTAGCGAAAACCAGTTGAAGAGGAAGCGATGATTAGCAGCAATGAATTTGCCCGTCGGCGTAAAGAATTAATGGCGATGATTGGCAAGGAGTCCATCGCCATTGTCCCTGCGGCCCCGGAACGGACACGCAGCCGCGATACCCTCTACCCCTATCGCCAGGACAGTGATTTCCATTACCTGTGTGGTTTTCCCGAGCCGGAGGCAGTACTGGTATTGATCCCCGGGCGTGCACAGGGGCAGTTTATTGTGTTCTGCCGCGAGCGCGATAGAGAGCGCGAGACCTGGGATGGTTATCGGGCTGGGCCGGAGGGTGCCTGCGAGCAATACGGGGCTGATGATGCTTTCCCCATTAGCGATATCGACGATATTTTGCCCGGCCTGCTGGAGGGTAAAACCAAAGTGTATTCGGCGATTGGCAAAGACAAAGACTTCGACCAGCACCTTATGGAGTGGGTCAACAGTATCCGTGCCAAGGCGCGCACAGGTGCCGTGCCCCCCGGGGAGTTTGTCGACCTCGACCACTTGCTCCATGAAAACCGTCTCTTTAAAAAGCCCGCCGAACTGAAGTTAATGCGCAAGGCGGCGAAGATCTCCGCCGAGGCCCACTGTCGCGCCATGCGCGCCTCCAAACCGGGGCTCAATGAGTATCAGTTACAGGCTGAAATTGAGCACACCTTCGCCATGGAGGGGGCCAGCTTCCCCGCCTATACTTCGATAGTCGGTGGTGGCGACAACGCCTGCATCCTGCATTACGTGGAAAATAATCGGCCCCTGAACGATGGCGATTTGGTGTTGATTGATGCCGGTTGTGAATACCAGCACTACGCGGCAGACATCACTCGCACTTTCCCGGTCAATGGGCGCTTTAGCCCCGAACAAAAGGCGATTTATGAGCTGGTGTTAAAAGCGCAGTTGGCGGGTATTGAGGCAGCACAGGCGGGCAATCACTGGGATGCTCCCCATCAAGCGACCGTGGCGGTGATTACTGCAGGCCTCGTTAAACTGGGTCTGCTCAAAGGCAGTGTCAAAAAGCTCATTGCCGCCGGCGCTTACAGTGAATTTTATATGCATCGTGCCGGCCATTGGCTGGGTATGGATGTTCACGATGTGGGTGACTACAAAGTTGATGGCGAGTGGCGCTTGCTCGAACCGGGCATGGTGATGACCATCGAGCCCGGCATTTATATCGCCCCAGACCATAAAAAAGTGGCCAAAAAATGGCGCGGCATCGGCGTGCGCATTGAAGACGACGTGGCGATTACCCGCAAGGGCACCGAAGTGTTGACCAGCGATGTGCCTAAAACCGTGGCAGAAATTGAAGCGTTGATGGCGGCTTAAGCTTTCTGGGCTATTCTCTGTGAGTCAATTCACAATTGCTCGCTCTCGGTTAGAGGAACGGGCTGGGAAGGAGTAATGTCTTGGCCTTGGTGTTTCTCGCCCCATGTCATTGGCAAATATAGTCGCTTAGTTAGATAACAAACGACCAGCGATACTGCCAGCTTAGAGAATAATAAACTGTAATCCCCGGAGATTAGACAACTATGGCCCTGTTCAGTAAAAAGAGTGATTCAGCCAGTAAAACCGATAGCAAGTCTGCACAGGGTGTCAATCAAGTTGCCGAATCAGCTATCGCCAATGTGCCACCAGTTGTAAACAATGAGCCAGATCCGGCAGCCATGGCCGTATTGCGCAAATTAGCGGCGGGTGATTTTTCTGCCTCTTCCGGGGCTGGCGATTCAGAACTTGGCGCGCTGGTCGAAAAAGTTCGATTAAAGTTTGGCGAGGCGAGCAGTAATACCTCGGCCCTGGTCGAAACCTTACAAGATGACCTAAGTGCGGCTCAGGATCAGGGTAAGGAATTAGTTAAGGCCTTTAAGAATGAAGGCGAGGACGAGATAAAAAGTGCCCGAGCCTTGAATAAAAGACTCGGCGCGATGTCCAGTGCGATGGAGGAGCTCTCCTCCCAGGTTATCGACATTACCCAGCACGCCGATAGCTCTCAGGACAATGTCAATTCCGTATCGCAAACGGCCAACGACCTTTCTGTGGCCGCCAGCGAGATAGCCTCCAAAACCCAGGTGGCCTGCGATATCACCGCGCGTGCAGTGACTAACGTTGAAAAGGCTTCAGGGCTGTTTGCCGGCCTCGAGTCAGCGGCGGCAGAAATCATGAAAGTCACCAATACGATTACCGAAGTGTCCGATCAAACGAAACTCCTGGCGCTCAACGCTACCATTGAGGCGGCGCGGGCCGGCGATGCAGGTCAGGGTTTTGCCGTCGTTGCCAGTGAAGTAAAAGAGCTGGCAGCGCAGACCAATGTCGCCAATACCGATATCAAGCAAAAGATTGACATTATTCACGAGGCCATACAAAGCAGCGTGGTGTCGATGGACGAGGTCAGCGCGGTCATCAGTCAGGTTAATGAAATTGTTAGCGGTATCGCCGAGGCGGCCCAGCAGCAGTCCATGAGCACCGGCGACATCTCACAAAGAATGAATGAGGCGAGCCAGGGAATCATTAGTGTTGTCAGTAAAGTGGGCGACACGGCGGTGGCGATTGAAGAAATGAACGGCACCGCGTCAGAAACCTCAGAACAGTTAAATACGGCGGTTGAAGGTTTGAGCGGCTTGATCGAGACCGGTAGGCACCTGGCCTCAGATACGCTTACCCGCCTTGAGCAGGCGCAAAACGGGGCGACAAATATCGCTGATCAAAATCGCTGATCGCCCTGTAGCTCTCGGCTAAGGGCAACTTGCTGCCGAGGGTTAGCTTTACAAGTTCTAGACGAAAAAATAGCGGATTTAGGCGACGCGAGGGCGCTCGCCGAGTATAGTTTCAAGCATCACCTCAATCCTCTATTGATCAACCCTTCGAGCTACTTCCATGAGTGGAGTTATCAATCAACATTGGCACTTTGCCATTGTCGGCGCCGGCCTAAGTGGTGCCTGTCTGGCCCTGTTGCTGGCGCGCGAGCAGAGCCAGTGGAATATCCTGCTAATCGATACCCAAAGCCCGGCAGCTGAGCGGGATCACCGCGCTTCGGCCCTTTCTGCCAGCACGGTCGATGTGCTGCAAACCATGGGCCTATGGCCATCGCTCAAAGACAAAACTGCCGCTATTACTGCCATCGACGTTTCGGATCGAGGCCACCTCGGTTCAGCCAGCCTCAACGCAACTGAGCAAAACCTGAGTGCTTACGGCCACGTCGTCGAAAATGCGCAGTTGGCCAGTGTGTTTCAACAAGCCCTCCCGGCCTTTGCCAATATTACTTATATCAAGGCTCCCGCCCCGACGGCGCTTAAGCCGCGACAGGGTGGCATGTCTCTGATTCTGGAGCAGGGCGATTGCACGGCCGATCTGGTGGTTCTCGCCGGTGGCGAGCATCGCCCCCTGGCGGAACAGCTGGGCATTAGCTTTCGTACCGATGACTATCAACGAGTGGCACTGGTTGCCAATTTAACCATGGCCGAGGCCCACGATGGCCTGGCCCATGAGCGCTTTACAGGCGATGGTGCTATTGCGTTACTGCCTTTGCCGGGAGAGTCGGGCAAACGGGTTTCGCTAGTGTGGACGCTAGCGGCAGAGTCGGCTGAAGACATGCAGAAGGTCGCCGCCGAAGACTTTATTGTCAGCCTCAACCGGCAGTTGGGCAGTCGTGCAGGGACGGCGCTTGAGGTCGATTATCGCCAGTGTTTCCCGGTGAAAAAAATCATTGCCGCAGAACAGGTGCGCAGCCATTTACTCTTGCTGGGCAATGCTGCGCACAGCATGCACCCGGTGGCTGGGCAGGGTTTTAACTTGAGTGTTCGAGACATGGCGACGCTGACCGAATTGCTATCCGGCGCCTATAATGAGGGCATAGCTGCGGGTGATTTAGGGCTTCTGCAGCGCTATGTAAAGCTGCGAAAAGACGATCAGGGTCGCACCGTCGCCCTTAGCGACAAACTGCCAAAGTTGTTTGGCATGGATGAGACGCTGGCGATGGCGGCACGCAATCTCGGTTTGGTGACTCTCGATTTACTGCCCCCGCTACGGCAGGGTTTCGCTCGTTTTGGTGCCGGTTTAATGGCGCGGAGGGCACATTTACGTGAGTGATGACAGTGTGAGCAAACTGCAGCAAGCGGCCACAGAGCAAACGGAGAGTCTCCAAGAATACGACATTGTTGTGGTTGGGGCCGGGCTGGTAGGTGCCGCTTTTGCGCTACAGATGGCGCGTAACTTCACGGCCCGTGTTGATAGCGATGTCAGGGTGGGAAAAATCGCCCTGCTCGAAGCTCGGCCCATGGCTGAGCAGGCCGAGTTGTTTGCTACTGTTTTTGATCCTCAGGTAGTCGCCGTCACTGCGGGCTCCCAACAGTGGCTCGATACTTTGGGGGTTTGGCAGGCGAGTGCCGATAGAGCCTGCCCCTATCATCGTATGCAGGTGCGCGATGGCGAAGGTACCGGCTGCATAGAATTTGATGCAGCTGAAGTACAGCGCGCCAACCTCGGCCACATTGTTGAAAACAGTGTGCTGCGCGCCAGCTTGATGGCCGCCATTAGCGCACAGGCCAATATTGATTTGTACTGCCCGGACGTCGTTGCATCGCTGCAGAAAGATGGCGCGATCATCACTGTCAATCTACAAAATGGCGAGCAGCTCAACACGCCTCTTGTCGTTGCCGCCGATGGCGCCAATTCGCAAATCAGAGAACAAATGGGTTTTGAGCTGCGCACCTGGGGCTACGAGCACACCGCCATCACGGCCACTTTAAAAACGCAAAAACCCCACGGCTTTACCGCTCGGCAATGGTTTGCACCCAGTGGCCCATTGGCTTTTTTACCCCTGCGAGCCACGCCGCAGGAAGATTCTGCCGGCGGCCATTACGTCTCCATCGTCTGGTCGCAAACACCACAGCAAGCGGCGCGGCTAATGGCCCTCGATGAAATAGCATTCTGCCGTGAACTGACATTAACCAGCGAAGGCGCGTTGGGTGCTATTGAGTCGGTTTCCGAGCGTTTGCAATTCCCTCTGACTCAGCGCCACGGGGTGGACTATGTGCAGGCTGGAGTGGCCCTGATTGGCGATGCCGCCCACACCATACACCCGCTGGCCGGGCAGGGCGTTAACCTCGGTTTTAGTGATGCGCGAGTACTGGCCGAGGAGCTTGAGCGAGCCCTTGAGCAGGGCGCAGGCCTCGGTGGCCTGGCAACACTCAAACGCTATCAGCGTCGCCGCAAGCCCGATAATCTGGCAATGATGGCAACCATGGAAGGTTTCAAACGCTTGTTCGAGCGTGAAGAATTACCCCTGCGCTTGCTGCGTAATATTGGCATGAGTGGTCTCAATCGCCTGGCACCCCTGAAGAACAGCCTTATTCGTCAGGCCATGGGCATGCTGTAACTGCCTAAACAGTCACCAAGTTATAAGCAGTCAAAGTAGGCAGATTTGTGAAGCCGGTGTTTGAGGCGTTGTGAGGGAAACCTCCGGCGCCTTTTTCAGACCAGTAGCTAAGGCTTCAAGCGCATTAATCCACATCCTCAACGTCATAAAACCGTGTGTAGTCAATCATGCGGCTGCCATCTTTATGGCGGCTGAGAATGTCGGCAAAGCGCTTGTTGAAAAGAAAATGCCCGGCTTCGTAAATGTGGTTGGTGTGCGCGGTCTGGGCAAAAACATCTTCAATGCCGTCGAGGGTGATAATTAAAATCGTGCCATAACTTTCGATAGCGGCTTTGTCGAGGCCATAGAGCGGGCTCTGTTCGTCAATGGTGTGCACCAATGTCCAGGTTAGGGTGAAGATGGGAATATGATCGCGCTCCAGTTTAAGGTCGAGAAAGCGGCGCTCAAAAATACTGTCGGGATTGCGGTCTTCCATCATCAATACAGCACTTACGCGGCAGTTAACAATGGACGAGCGTTGGCGGCCGTTGGCCAGACGTACTAGCAGGGTGGGTTGGCCGCAGTGCTGGGTGATCAACACTTGCTTGCCAAATAGCACGCTGGCTCGAGGTTTGGCAAAGCGTGCGAAAACCAGGCCGGTGAGAACCGCGACAAATAATAAGCCGGAGAAAACGTCGACCATAACAATGGCGTGGGTGATGCCGTTTTTCGGCAGTAAATAACCGTAGCCAATGGTGGTGCTGGTTTGAAAACTGAAAATATAGGCGTCGATAAAGGAGTTGGGTCGGGCGTTGAGGATCATGTCTCCGCCGAGAAAATAGATCAAAGCAAAGCCAGCGTTGATGCACAGGTAAACCAAAACCGCTCCGATGAAAAACTGCGGCCAGGTGGCGAGCATCACTCGGTAGTAAAAATCGCTGAGTAATGAGTTGTTCAAACCCTTGGTGTGAACATGAAAGGTGCGACTGTTTTTGACGGTGGGTGGCGGCATCTGGGTGCGCTCGGTGGTCGGTGCTGCCGTCTTGTCAGGTGGTGTTGCCATACTTGGGCCTTATTGCGTTATATTTATACGACAGGTTAATAGTAATCAAAGCTGCCAGCGAGGGGGATAAGTTTAGTTGCCAATTTATCGCGCCGTCAGCCAGTCTGCAATCAATCATGGGGTGAACCACCATTGATGAATTCTCGCACCAGCTTGTATGCCGCTCACGAAAAGATGGGCGCCAGGATTGTCGACTTCAGTGGTTGGGATATGCCGCTGCACTACGGCTCGCAAATTAAAGAGCACCACTGCGTGCGCCGCGACTGCGGGATGTTTGACGTGAGCCACATGACAGTGGTCGATATCGACGGCAGTGATACGCGGGATTATCTGCGTTATTTGCTCGCCAATGATGTGGCCAAAATTACCGCGCCCGGCCAGGGCTTGTACAGCGCCATGCTCAACGACCGTGGCGGCGTGGTTGACGACCTGATTGTCTACGCTCTACCCCGTGGTTTTCGCCTGGTGGTCAACTGCGCAACCGGCGATAAAGACCTGGCCTGGATGAATGAATACGCCCAGGGTTTTCAGGTGGCCCTGCAGCAGCGGGATGACCTGGCCATTATTGCCGTGCAGGGGCCGCAGGCGATAGCGCGAGTCAGTTCGGTCGTCGAACAAACCATTGGCGATAGAATTAGTGCACTAAAACCCTTTGCCAGTATTTTTGCCGCGTCATCGCCAGGGGGTGATGACTGGCAATACGCTCGCACCGGCTACACCGGCGAAGATGGGCTGGAAATTATTTTGCCCAGTCGCGAGGCCGAAGCCTTCTGGTGGCAATTGCACGATGCCGGTGTACCGCCTGTGGGGCTTGCTGCCCGCGATACCCTGCGCTTAGAAGCGGGCCTCAACCTCTACGGCCATGAAATGGATGAGAGCATTTCACCTCTGCAGGCGAACATGGCGTGGACCATTGCGTGGCAAGATGCTGAGCGGGATTTTGTCGGCCGCAGTGCCTTGCTGGCCGCCCGCGATGAAGGCCCGCAAGACAAATTGGTGGGTTTGATATTGACTGAACGCGGTGTATTGCGCGATGGTCAGGCCGTTTATATTGAGGGCTGTGAACGACCGGGGGTGATCACCAGTGGTAGCTTTTCTCCGACACTGGGGTATTCTATCGCGCTGGCTCGAGTACCGCTGCAAGCTGGCGACTGGGCCGAGGTTAAAATGCGCAAAAAGAGCGAGACCGTGAGGCTGATTGAGCCCGGTTTTGTGAGCCGGGGGCAGCAGGTCTTTGCAGCTATGGCCGAGTAGCGAGTCGTCGAGTTAACAAATAACAGTAGTGAGTGGAGAAAGGTAATGAGTGACACACCAAAAGAACTAAAGTACGCCCTAACCCACGAGTGGGCGCTCAATGAGGGCGACGGTGTCGTCAGCGTCGGTATTACCGACTTCGCCCAGGAAAGCCTCGGTGATGTGGTTTATATAGAGCTGCCAGAAGTGGGCGATAAAGTATCGGCTGCCGACGAAGCGGGCGCGGTTGAGTCGGTGAAAGCGGCCTCGGATATTTTTGCACCGGTCTCCGGTGAGGTGATTGCCATTAATGAAGACCTGGAAGACTCGCCCGAAACGATTAACGACTCCCCCTACGGTGACGGCTGGTTCTTTAAATTGAAAATGTCCGACCCATCCGAGCTGGAGCACCTGCTCAGTGCCGATGAATACATCGAAAGCGCCGCAGAGGAATAGCCCTCTCCAGCGCCACCAAAAATTTTGCGCGCTTTGCACAGAGCGCGACTACCTGCGTGTTCACACCCACCGTTTTACACACCAAGAGTTAACTCATGCCAGAAGCCGTATTACGCCTGAAAAAAGGCACCGACCGCCGTTTGCGTGGTGGTCATTTGTGGATCTATAGCAACGAGGTCGACATTGCTGCGACCCCGTTAAAAGGCATGGTGCCCGGCAGCTCCGTGGTGGTTGAAGATGCCCGAGGCAAGCCCCTGGGTGCGGCAACGGTAAATCCGGCCAGCTTGATTTGTGCTCGCCTGTACAGTCGTCAGTCCAATAGAGAGCTCGATACCAGTCTGCTGGTCGACCGACTCAAAACGGCTTTAATCCAGCGTGAGCAACTCTATCCCGAGCATTGCTACCGCCTGGCCTATGGCGAGGCCGACTTACTGCCGGGCTTGATTGTCGATCGCTACGGTGATTATTTTGCTCTGCAAACCACTACGGTGGGTATGGATTGCCGCATGGCCATGGTGCTCGAAGCGCTGGAGGAGGTGCTCAAACCGAAGGGCATTATCAGCAAAAATCGCGGTGCTTTTCGTAGCGCCGAGCAATTGCCCGAAGAGCAAAGCGTTTTATTTGGCGAGGTGCCAGAGCAGGTTGAGCTGATCGAAAACGGCTGCCGCTTTTTAGCGCCACTGGTCGACGGCCAAAAGACCGGCTGGTTTTATGACCACCGAGAAAACCGCGCCTTTATGCAGCGTTTCTGCGCCGCTAAAAGTGTGCTCGACGTCTTCAGTTACGTCGGTGGTTGGGGTGTGCAGGCCGCTGCGGCGGGTGCATCATCGGTGGTGTGCGTCGACTCGTCCGCCACTGCCCTCGACCTGGTGCAACACAATGCCGAGCTGAATGGCGTCGCTGACCGGGTGAGCAGCCTGCAGGGCAAGGCCGCCGATGTGTTGAAGGCACTGAATAAAGAGCAGCGCCGCTTTGAGGTGATTGTGCTCGACCCCCCGGCTTTTATTAAGCGTAAAAAGGATCAGAAACAGGGTGAAAAGGCCTATCATCAAATGAATGAGCTGGCACTGAAGCTGCTCGCCCCCGGCGGCCTGCTGGTGTCGGCCTCTTGCTCCATGCACTTGCCGGCCGAGAGGCTACTGAATATTGTTCGAAGTGCCGGCGGTACGCGCAGTCGTCGCTTGCAGGTACTCGCCTCGCTGGGCCAGGGGCCGGATCACCCCATCCACCCCATGATTGGGGAAACCGCTTATTTAAAGGCAATTTTCGCGCGGGATCTGGGTTGAACTCGCCCCGATGATCGCCATTCAATAACTCAGAAATTATTACCTAATCCCTATGTGCCTGGTTACCCTAGCCTTTCAACACCATCCCCGTTATCCACTCATCGTGGTGGCGAACCGGGATGAGTTTTATGATCGTCCGACCCAGCCCGCCGAATTTTGGGCCGATAGCCCGAGCATTCTCGCCGGGCGCGATCTCGAGGCGGGCGGCACCTGGTTTGGCGTCGATCGCAATGGCAATTGGGCAACGGTGACCAATACCCGTGGCGGTGGCTACTACGCGGATAAATCTCGGGGCGGATTGCCCACCGGCTTTCTACTCAGCGACGGTGGCAGCAAGGATTACTTCGATGAGGTGCTGGATGATGGCGAGCTGTACAGCGGCTTTAATCTGCTTGCGGGTTCGGCCCACGAATTGCTGTACTGCACCAATGCCCGTGGCCGCACCCAGCACTTGAATCCGGGTATTTATACCCTCAGTAATGACGCTCTCGATACGCCCTGGCCGAAGTCAGAACTGGCGCGGGCCAGGCTCGGCATGGCTATTGAAGGTGATGTGCTGGATCGCGAGGCTTTATTGGCGGTGCTCGGTTCCCGGCAAACGTTTCCCGACCACCTGTTACCGGATACGGGACTGGGTATTGAGATGGAGCGCAGCCTGTCATCACCGTTTATTGACGGCCCCAGCTATGGCACACGCTGCACCACGGTGCTGCTGATTGATAATAAAGGCCGGGTTGAGTTCGCCGAGCAGAATTTTAAGCGAGGCAAACCTCTCGGCGAGTTGCGCCAATATCAATTTAGCGTGGCTTAAGCTTGGGTTTTTAGCCTTTTATAAGAGGCTGGGGCTTGAGGCGGGCCGTATCAGGCGGACAATTTCTGGTTGCTTGAGGACGCCATTCAGATAATCTTCAATGGCGAAAGTATCGGTGAGCAGGCTGGCCTGTTCGGCAAATTCGCGCATGTCACTCAGTTTCAACTGCCGCAGTATGGCTTTGACCCGCAGCAAGCTGGCGGCGCTCATCGACAGAAATTCATAACCCATGCCCACCAGTAAAATAGCGCCGAGGGGTTCGCCCGCTAGCTCGCCGCAAACACTCACGGGGCAGTGATGTTTTTTTGCATCGTCGAGAATGATGCGCAGGGCCTTGAGCAAGCTGGGGTGAAAGGTGTGGTAGAGCTCGGCGACCCGCGGGTTGTTGCGGTCGACAGCCAGCAGGTACTGAGTGAGATCGTTGGTGCCAACGGAAATAAAATCGACACGCTTGGCGATTTCGCCAATTTGATAAACCGCCGCGGGGACTTCAATCATCGCGCCAATGGCCGGCATATCAAAGCGGTAACCCTCTTCGAGCGTCAGTTCCTGATATACCCGCTTGATTAAGACCAGGGCGCTGTCCAGCTCCTCGGTATTGGAAATCATTGGCAGTAAAATACGCAGATTATTGAGACCAATACTGGCGCGCATCATGGCGCGCAGTTGCACCAGAAAAATCTCCGGGTGGTCGAGGGTGACGCGGATGCCGCGCCAGCCGAGGAAGGGGTTTTCCTCTTCGATGGGGAAATAGGGCAGGGACTTGTCGCCGCCAATATCGAGGGTGCGCATGGTCACCGGGCGGGGGCTGAACATCTCCAGCTGCTCGCGGTAGAGCTGGCGTTGCTCCTCTTCGGAAGGGAAGCGCTCGCGCATAAAAAAGGGTATTTCGGTGCGGTACAGGCCGACGCCCTCGGCACCTCGGTCGAGGGAGAGCATGGAGTCGATGCGCAGCCCGGTATTGACCCACAGAGAGATGTGTTGGCCGTCGAGGGTGGTGCTGGGCTCGTCCTTTGTGGCCTCCAGGTCGGCGGCAAAGATTTTTTCCTCGGCGTAGACTTTTTCGTAGGCCTCCAGATGCTGATCGGTGGGTGATTTAATCACCAGGCCCTGGTGGGCATCGACGATCAGCTCGCAGCCGTCAAGCTCGGCCCAGGGTAGGTCGATGGCTCCCATAATCGTGGGTATGCCCATGGCTCTGCCGAGAATGGCCATGTGGGAGTTGTACGAACCCTTGGCAGAGACCATGGCGCGAATGTTTTCAAAGGGCACATCGGCGAGGTTGGGTGCCGCCAGTTCTTCGCCCACCAAAATGGTATTTTCTGGGTAGTGCTTTTCTTCGTGTTGCTGTTGTTGCAGGTAGCCCAGTACCCGGCGGCCGAGATCGCGCACATCGGTGGCGCGCTCGCGCAGGTAGGGGTTTTCCATGGCGCTGAAAGTGCGGATGTGTTCGAGGATCACCCGACTCCAGGCGTATTGGGCCGAGAGCCCCGTTTTTATCCGCTCGCTGACTTCGCCGCCCAGTGAATTGTCATCGAGCATGCTGACGTAAACCTCGAAGAGGGCGATTTCTTCGGGGTTTAGCTTGTCGGCCAGATCCTGATGCACGGTCTTTAAATCTTTAATGGTGCTGTCGAGGGCGTCGCGAAATTGTGCTAGCTCGGCATCAATATCGTCGGTGAGGCGTTTGGGTACGGCACTGAGATTGGCAGCGGGGGCGACGACGATGCCCACGCCAATACCGATGCCGGGGGCACTGGCGAGGCCGGAGTAGTGGGCTTCGCCGAAGGCGTTATCCGGTTCCAGCTCGGGAGACAGGGCGCGGGCGAGCTCTCCCGTTGCCTCGGCATGGGCAATGATGCCGGCCAACTGGGCGGCAATAGTGACAAGAAAGGCCTCTTCACTTTCGTCAAAACGGCGGCGCTGTTGTTGCTGTACGACCAGCACGCCGAGCACGGCGCGGTGGTGAATAATAGGTGAGCCGAGGAAGGCGCTGAATTTTTCTTCGCCGGTCTCGGGGAAATAGGCGAAGCGGGGGTGGGTTTCGGCGTGCTCGAGGTTGAGGGGCTCGGCTTTGTGGGCAACCAGACCGACCAGTCCCTGCTCGTTGGTCATTGACACCTTGCCAACGGCCTCTGGCAGCAGGCCATCGGTGGCGGCGAGCACATAGGCCTGTCTTTTTGCATCGAGCAGGTAGACCGAGCAAATACCCGTGGCCATCACTGTTTTAACGCGGGTGACAATAATCTCCAGCAAGGAAGCAAAATCGCTGGCTGAATTGACCTCCTGAAGAATGTTGCGCAGTGAATTTAGCATGCCGGGTTCACCGCTGGGGCTTCAGTTTTTTTTCTAAATCGCTGTGGATTTGCGCCAGCTCTTTCAATGCCCGGCGGTAGACATCGCGCTTAAAGTCGACCACCTGGCTAATGGGGTACCAGTAGTTGACCCAGCGCCAGCCGTCAAACTCGGGTTTTTTGCCGCAGTCAAAACGGATGTGGTCGGTGGTGCTGTTGAGTAGCAGCAAAAACCACTTTTGTTTCTGGCCGATGCAGGTCGTGGTCTCGCCCTTGCGAATATAGCGTTTAGGCAGGCGATAGCGCAGCCAACCACGGGTGTTGGCGAGGATTTTGACATCGGATTGCTCGAGGCCGATCTCCTCGTGTAGTTCGCGATACATGGCATCGCGGGGGCTTTCGCCAGGGTCGATACCGCCCTGGGGAAACTGCCAGGCATTTTGCCGGACGCGCTTGGTCCATAGTAAGCGACCCTTGCCATCGGCGACAATAATACCTACGTTGGGGCGAAAGCCATCTTCATCGATTGTGTCCATTCTTGCCGCCAGCGTCATGTCTTGTCGGCTATTGTTCCACAGTTACTCTCGGTGCGGCAAATGCTGTTGAATGTGGACATTGAGTGCGCGCAAGATAGTGGGTATTCTGCCTGCCTTTACGACCACGTTAAAAGAGTAAAGCATGCCTCTGGCGCTGTTTGATTTGGACAATACCTTGCTTGCCGGCGATAGCGACTACGCCTGGGGTGAGTTTCTGGTGCATGAAAACAAGGTCGACCCCGACCACTACGCACGCATGAACGAGCAGTTTTATGAGGATTACCAGCTGGGAAAGCTCGATATTTTTGAGTACCTGCGCTTTGCGCTGGCACCGCTGGCGGCCCTCGAGCCGCTTGAGCTGGTGGCCTTGCACCGCAAGTTTATGGACGAGGTGGTTAGCAAAATGTGGTTGCCAGCGGCCGAGGTCCTGGTGGAAAAGCACCGTGCAGCGGGCGACCGGCTGATGGTGATTAGTGCGACCAACCGTTTTATCGTCGAGCCTATCTGCCATCGTTTCGGAATTAGTGAAATCATTGCCACCGAGCCCGAGCAGATAGATGGTCGCTATACGGGCCGGGTCGTCGGTGTGCCCAGTTACCAGCAGGGCAAGGTGACGCGACTGCAACAGTGGCTTGAGGCCAGTGGTGAAACGCTGGCGGGTAGTAGCTTCTACAGTGACTCGATTAATGACCTGCCACTGCTGAAAGTGGTTGCGCGGGCGGTGGCGGTCAATCCCGATGAGCTACTCTTAGCCGAGGCCAATAAACGGGCCTGGCCGGTACTGGATTTGCGCAGTGCTTAGTACGGACGCCACCTTTTCATCAGCTCAGGTATTCAGCGATCATGGCGCTGAATTAATGCAAGGCGAGAATGATTAAAATAATGACTCACCTGAAAAAAACACGGCACTTGTCCAGGGCTTCTCTATGCTGATTTATCCTCAAATTGACCCCGTGCTCGTCAGCCTCGGGCCGCTCAAAGTGCACTGGTACGGCCTTATGTACCTGCTTGGCTTTGGCGCCGCCTGGCTGCTGGCGACATCGCGCAGCCAGCGCGCCTGGTCGCCGCTGCGCCGCGATCAAGTCGAAGACTTAATTGTCTACGCCGCCTTTGGGGTGATCCTCGGCGGTCGCTGTGGCTATGTGCTGTTTTATAACTTCGACAAATGGCTGGCCGACCCACTGTGGCTGTTGCGTATCTGGGAGGGCGGCATGGCTTTTCACGGCGGCCTGCTCGGGGTCATCGTGGCCCTGTTACTTTACGCGCGCAAACTCAAGCAGCCCTGGCTGGCGGTCGCCGACTTTGTCGCGCCTCTAGTGCCTATTGGTCTGGGCCTGGGGCGCATCGGCAATTTTATTGGTCAGGAGCTATGGGGCCGCGCCAGCGACTGGCCCATTGCCATGGTTTTCCCCCGTGATCCGGAGCAAATTACCCGTCATCCCTCCCAGCTCTATCAGGCGAGCCTGGAGGGTTTGCTGCTATTTATCATCCTCTTTTGGTACTCTCGCCGCCCGCGGCCGGAAGGTGCGGTCAGCGGTCTGTTCCTATTGTTCTATGGCCTGTTCCGCTTCATCGTTGAATTTGCCCGCGAGCCCGACGGCCATATCGGCTTCGACCTGTTTGAGTGGGTCACCCGTGGTCAGTTGCTCAGTTTGCCGATGATCGTTGGCGGTATGCTGCTGCTGATTTATAGCTATTGGCGCAAGCGGGCAATGACGAGCGTCAGAGTTTGAAGACAGTGTAGCGGCACAATGTGCGCAATTTTTTAAGAGGTAGTTATGCAGCAGTATTTGGATTTGATGCGCCATGTGCGCGATAAAGGTGTCGAAAAAGGCGATCGCACCGGCACCGGCACGCGCAGCGTTTTTGGTCACCAGATGCGCTTTGACCTCGCGGCGGGCTTCCCTCTCGTCACCACCAAAAAAGTGCATCTCAAATCCATCATTCACGAACTGCTGTGGTTTTTGAAGGGCGACACCAATACCCAGTACCTGCGCGACAACGGCGTGTCTATATGGGACGAGTGGGCGACCGATAGCGGCGACCTCGGCCCCGTGTACGGCTATCAGTGGCGCACTTGGCCCCTGCCCAGTGGTGGCGCCATTGACCAAATTAGCGAAGTTATCGAGCAACTGCGTACCCGGCCTGACTCGCGGCGCCTAATTGTCTCCGCGTGGAATCCGGCACAACTGCCCGACGAAAGTATTTCCCCCCAGGCCAATGTCGAACAAGGCCGCATGGCCCTCGCCCCCTGCCACGCCTTTTTTCAGTTTTACGTCGCCGACGGCAAACTCAGCTGCCAGCTCTACCAGCGCAGCGCCGACATCTTCCTCGGCGTGCCCTTCAATATCGCCTCTTATGCACTGCTAACCTTAATGGTGGCGCAGGTGACGGGCCTACAGCCCGGTGAATTTATTCACACCCTGGGCGATGCTCATCTCTATGTGAATCATTTAGAGCAGGCCGACAAGCAGCTGCAACGCGCACTAAAGCCTCTGCCGAAAATGACTTTAAATACCGATGTGAATGATATCTTTAGTTTTGATTATCAAGATTTTACGCTGCAAGGTTATGAGCCCCATTCGGGTATTGCAGCGCCGATTGCTATTTGATGGCAGTCCACCTGAGCTTGAGCCCCGTCTAACAATAAAATAATTTTCTACACAACACGGGTCGGCCTGGTTCTGAACAGGGCGGAGAAACTGCGCGCACGGTTAATGGTCGTGCCTCTCTATGCCGGCACCTGTAGATTGTGACAGGTGCGAAGCCAATAAAATAATGCGTTACTATGTGAGGCCCGTCACATAATAACGAAAGCACAGGTGGGTGCTTGAGGGTGGCTCAAGTGTGTTTGTCGCCTGGCAGTGGAAGTCCGCCAATTTAGTTTTACCCGCGTCCACTTTATTGTTCTCGCCAACACTTGTTACTCCCGGTAATAACTGACATAGAACCATCTCTCGGTCGCGCTTTGCTTTGGCTCAATGGGGCCACGATAAGGTGGCGCTGTGCTTGATGGGGCGAATTTGAGCGCTACTTAATTCGTCGCCAGGGGGTGGCGGAACCCACCTACTGGGGTATTTTTACACTACGTTACTGTCACGCAAAGGATAAAAAGTGCAGCTAAATACATTGAAATACAGTCATTTTCTGATGGCTGCCTGGTTTGTGGCGACGCTCACTGCCTGTGGTTTCGAGCGAGCTGGCAGTAGCCGTGAGCTGGCGCAGCGGGTGAGGCCGGCAAAGTTGATTACTGTTGGGCAGGGGGGTGAGCCAGAGTCGCTAAATTTTCCGGCGGTTGTGCAATCCTCTCAGCAGACGGAGATGAGCTTTGAAGTGGGGGGCATGCTTAATGAATTGTTTGCCGTAGAGGGCAGCAGAGTACAAAAGGGAGAGGTTCTCGCTAAGCTGGATCAGCGCGATTTGCAGGCAAAGCAAAGCTCAGCACAGGCGCAATTCAAGCATGCCAACACCGAATATCAGCGCGCATTGCGCCTGATTAAAGCCAAGGCCATATCGCGCAGTATTCTTGAGCAACGAGAATATCAATACGATGTCAGCAAGTTGCAGCTGAAAACAGCAAGAAAAGCGCTGCAGGACTCGATATTACGCGCCCCTTTTTCTGGAGCTATATCCCGGGTTTCTGTGGAGGCGCGAGAGGTTGTACGCGCAGGTGAACCGGCAATAACGATTCTGGGACAAGGCCAGCTAGAGGCGAAGCTCAATCTGCCATCACAAATTATGGCAAACGCAGGCGATAGCGGTAAGCCCCAGCTCGAAGGTTATTTAGTGCTCGACGTTGCGCCGCAGAAGCGTATCCCCGCCACTTTTAAGAGCGTTTCCCTCGAAGCGGATACGGCCTCACAAACCTACGAGGTCACCTTCACTTTTGCCGAGCCGGATGGCTTGATGATTTTACCCGGTATGAATGGTGTGGTCTGGCTGAGAGCGCCGCAAAGCGAAGTAGAGACCCTAGCCGGGCTGAGTATTCCCCTGGCGTCGATTGCCACTGATGGCGAACAGCACTATGTGTGGGTGGTCAACAGTCGTTCGATGCGACTGTCGAGAAGAAATATTGTACTTGAAGAGGGTGTTGGCGCCAGGCTCAACGTCATTACCGGTCTGGAAGTTCAAGAGATCATTGTTGCCGCGGGTATTTCTTATCTATCAGAGGGCATGAAAATTCGCCCCTGGTCGAACTGACCACAGGCGGCATAGGGTAATTCGATGGGACTGATTGAGCTCTCAATAAACAACCGCCTGTCGATTGTTATTAGCACTGCCCTGATATTATTTGCGGGTTGGTATGCCTTTCAAAACATGCCGCGATTTGAAGACCCTGAATTTATTATTCGCAGCGCAAAAATATTTACTCAATACCCCGGCGGTAGTCCGGTTGAGGTGGCGAGAGAAGTTTCTGAGCCTCTGGAAACGGCTTTACAGCAGTTGCATGAAATAAAAACAATACGTGCAAAATCATCTGCTGGCATATCTGAAATCACCCTGGAAGTAAAATTCGAGTTTACAAAAACAAGGGCGGAATTAGAGAGTTTTTGGGCCAAGCTGCGCAATAAACTTCGCGATGCAGAGCACACACTGCCCCAGGAAGCATTAACGCCGGTAGTCAAAGATGATTTTGGCGAGATTTATGGCCTGTCGTATTTTATTAGTGGGGATGATTATAGCCCGACGGAATTACGTGCCTATGCGAGGCAGCTTCAGAAAGAATTATTACAGGTAAAAAATGTCGCCAGAGTGCAATTGTTGGGCGAGCAGGACGAGGCAATTTTCGTAGAAATTCCTGCAGAAAAAAGAGCCGTACTCGGTGTTACTCTACAAAAACTCTACGATATTTTGGCCCAGCAAAACTCGGTGGTTGAGGCGGGTAGCGTTGTTATTGGCGATCAGCGTTTGGTTATCGATCCCTCGGGAGCAATCGATTCAGTCGATGCGATAAAAAATCTTTTAGTATCAACCGCAGGTGATGGAAAAATAATCTACCTGAAAGATATTGCGAATATTTATCGCGACTATAAAACGCCGGCGCATAAAATTATTCGCTACCAGGGTAAACAGGCTATTGCCCTGGGCGTTGCCGCAGAAGTCGGTGAAAATATTGTCGTTATTGGTGAGGCCGTCAATCAAAAACTCGCCTCATCACTGAGTCGTCGACCACTGGGAATGGACGTCTCTGAATACTATCATCAAGGCAAAGTGGTGGAGGCATCGGTCCAGCGTTTTTTTCTGAATGTGGCTGCGGCCCTAACGATCGTTTTGCTTTCCTTGCTAGTTTTTATGGGTCGTTACCCAGCACTGATTATGAGCATTGTTTTACTGTTAACGGTGGCGGCAACTTTTGCCACTATGCAGTTGCTCGGTATCCCGATACATCGCGTGTCATTGGGCGCCTTAATTCTAGCTTTGGGCATGATGGTAGATAATGCGGTAGTGGTCGTCGAGGCAATATTTACCGGTTTAATAGAAGGTATCGACGAGGAAAAAAGCAAGCTTAGTATCGTCAGAGATGTTGTTGTTGAGGCCCGGTGGCCATTGTTGGCGGCCACCCTGGTGGGCGTTATTGCGTTTGCACCGATAGGTTTTGCACCCGGCCAGACGGCAGAATACGCCGGAGATTTATTTTGGGTGGTGACGATCTCTTTGTTATTTAGCTGGTTATTTGCTGTCACGATAACCCCTCTGGCCTGTTATTACCTGTTTCCCAATGGCGTTATTTTGGGTAAGAAGCAACGTAAAAGCGTTATTTTATCGACCTATAAACAGCTTGTGTGTTGGGTTCTTGCGCGCCGCTGGAAGGTCGTCGCGTTTGTGAGTTTATTATTTTTCTTGTCAGTTTTTAGTCTGCAATTTATTAGCAAAGGATTTTTTCCACAATCAACCACGCCGCAAATGGTAGTGGATTACTGGTTGCCAGAAGGCACAAGAATTGAACGCACACAGCAGGATATGCTTGAAATAGAAGCTTTTGTGCTTGGCCTCGAAGGTGTTAATGCGGTGCAAACAATAATTGGAGGAGGGGGCGTTCGCTATATGCTGACGTATACACCGCAATCCAGCAATAGCGCATACGGGCAATTATTGGTGAGAGTCGATGATTACCGCACTATTGATCGCATGTTGGACGAGGTGCGAGAGTTTATCGAGGAGCAATTTCCAGAGGGGCAAGCCAATACCTCGCGCTTTGTGATAGGGCCTGGCGGAAGAGCTAAAGTTGAGGCTAAATTCAGTGGCCCCGATCCCAGAGTTCTACGCCGTTTGGCGAATGAGGCGAAGGCTATTATCTTAGCGGATGGCGGCGCACTGTCTATAAAGGATGACTGGGGTCCGCCGGTTAGTGTGGTTGAACCCGTTTATTCTGAAATTCGTGGTCGCCGCGCTGGCGTTTCAAGAAAAGACCTGGCTGAGGCACTAGCCAATTATTATTCTGGGCGCTGGGTTGGCGAATATAGGGAGGGTGCCGACTTAATTGCGATAATTTCTCGAATGCCCGAAAGTAAAACAGCAAGTATTAATGATATTAAAAATATCCAGGTATTAAGTGCCGTGAGTGGAAAAATGGTACCTATTGCACAGGTCACCGATGGTTTTCGAACGATTTGGCGCGATGGAAATATTCGTAGTGAAGACAGAATGTTTACTATGAAAGTCCAGGCTGAGCCTTATTCCGGTCAGCTGGCTTCTATGTTGTTGCAGCGTATTTCAAAAAAGATTGAGAAAATAGATCTGCCTAATGGTTATCAATTTGCATGGGGTGGAGAAGCCGATATTTCGCGACAGGCGAACAGGGAGTTAATGTCAACAATTCCCCTGGCTTTGTTAGCCATGGTTTTGGTTGTGGTATTTCTTTTTGGTAAGTTGCGCCAGCCATTGATAGTTTGGTTAGTCGTGCCTTTAGGTGTTAGTGGTGTGGTGTTTGGTTTGTTGGTCACCGGCGTTGCTCTCGAATATATTGGCATGATTGGTTTTATTTCTCTATCGGGCTTACTGATTCAAAATGCCATTATTTTAGTCGATAGAATTGATATTGAAATTGCTCGAGGCAAACCCCGGCTCGATGCCATCGTGGACTCGGCGGTGAGTCGTTTTCGGCCAGTGGTATTGGGTTCGCTAACGACAGCTTTGTCCGTAATACCCTTGTTTTTTGATGTGTTTTTTCAATCAATGGCGGTGGTTATCTTTTTTGGCTTAAGCTTTGGCACGGTGCTGACATTGTTCGTTGTGCCGGCACTGTATACGGTATTTATGAAAGTGAGTTTGAAAGAGGTTGGTAATGCGCGGCATTAAATTAATAGCTCTGGTGATGACTGCCTCGGCCTGTCTTTCCTGTGGCAATATGTCAAAGCATGAGCAGAGTCGGCGTGCGATTGGAGAGGCGCTTAAAACACCGAAAGTCTGGCAAGATATTGAAACTGAGACGGCTGCGACGCCAGAAAATTGGCTAGAGGGATTTAATGACCCCATCTTATTTGCCTTGATCGAGGAGGCTAAGTCAAAAAATATTGACCTGAAAATATCGGCAAAAAATATAGAAAAAGCCTGGCTTTTGGCAGCGGGCGCGGGGGTTGATCTCAAGCCTAAGGTCGATATTGCCGTCGGTAAAACGCAATATGGTGTTTCTATTGACAGCTACAATAAGAGCTTTGGTTATATTGATACGGGTATGTCAATGCAATTAGAGCTAGATGTGTGGGGGCGAATTCGCGAAGGGGCGGAAGCGGCAAAAATGAATGCCCAGGTAGCAGAAGCAGACTATGCCTTTGCGCAACAATCTTTAAGTGCCACCATCGCTAAAACGTATTTAAAAATAATCGAAGCCAAACAGCAGATGGTTATTAGCCATAAAAACAGGGCAAATCTTGAAGAGACCTTGCGGATTACCCGCGTTAAATATGAAAACGGCTTATCTTCAGTGCAGGATGTCGCACTCAATAGTGCAAACCTTGCGGCGGTTGACGATCAGCTACTGAGCCTTAAAGGTGCCGAGCGCGATTCGGTAAGGGCTCTGGAGTTACTACTAGGCCGCTATCCTGGAGCATCAATAGCCGTGGCCTCGGTGCTACCCACTTTACCGGCCCCTCCGGTGGCAGGTCTTCCCTCTGAGCTGTTGGAGCGCCGGCCCGATATTATCGCCGCCGAAAGGTCCGTTGTCGCCGCATTTCATCGCAGTGCTGAAGCTAAGGCGGCATTTTTACCAAGAGTTGTATTGAGCGATAGAATTGCGTCGGGCAGTGAGCATCTCTCGGGTTTGTTTGATCCTGGGCTTTATGTCTGGAAGCTGGCCGGTACTCTCCTGATCCCGATTTTTGATGGTGGACGACGAAAAATCAATAGCCAGCTTGCAACTGTAGAGCAGGAGCAGGCCACCTTAAATTACACGAGAGTTGCCTTAGACGCTTTTTTTGAAGTGGAAAATAATTTATACCATGGCAAGGTATTGGCTGACAGGGAGGTAATGCTCGGTGAGGTGAGCCACCAGAGCGCCATAGCCCATCAGATATCAGAAATTCGCTACATAGAAGGCGAAGTAGAGCTGCTCGATATGCTAGCCATACAGCGCGAAGCTATTTCTGCAGAGAGTACCTTGCTGGGTGTTAAGCGCGCCCGCCTGGATCAGCAAATTGATTTATATTTGTCGCTAGGTGGCAATTGGTAGGGATGGCTCCCTCCCTTGCTATCTCCGCTAAAGAGTTTTAGCGAACCGTGAGTTAAGGCCGTGGCTGAACGGCTGTCTTGTTGCTGAACTCTTTGCAGAAGATGAACTGTCAAACTGTAACAAACTGGTTATACAGCCTGCTTATGCTGAGAGACTCATTTTAAGTAAGCAGGTTTATCATGCATAAATTAAGCAGAAATATTCTTTCGGCCGCCATTCTGGCAGGTCTGACTAGCCAGGTGGCAGCCCTTAATATCGTGCTGACCAATGACGATGGCTTCGAGACACCCAATATTCAAATCCTGTACAGCGCGCTGGTGGCGGCGGGTCACGACGTTATTCTCTCCGCACCCTTTTCAGGGCAGAGTGGTACCTCTGGGCAAATCGCCTTTTTGCGGCCCATTGGGCCAAGTAGTGAGCCTTCTGAAGCGGGCCTTTTGCCAGCCGGTTCTTATGGCATTGGCGAAACAACAATTGCCACGCAACAGTATTATGTGAATGGTTCGCCAACGGCTGCGGCGCTTTATGGCATGGATGTAAAGGCGCAGGATATTTGGGGCGCTCGCCCCGACCTGCTGATCTCAGGCCCCAATGAGGGCAACAACCTGGGTGTTATTACGCCACACTCGGGCACGGTGGGCGCAACGGTTACTGCCTTGAACAAAGGTATCCCAGCCGTAGCCGTGAGTGCGAAGTCGGGTGATCCAGAGCAGGCAGAGGTGGTCGCCGATTTGGTGGTGAAATTGGTAGATGCCCTCGACGGCCCCAGGGGAGTGAAACTACCGCAGAGCATTGGCTTGAATGTCAATATGCCGGCGATAGATGTCGCCACGCAATCGGCAGATGACTTCACCTTTACATTCACTCGCATCGGCACGTCGTCAACCATGGGCCTGCAGTTTTATGAAGCCCTGGGTGAAAGCCCCGTCGCGGTTGGTTTTGGCATCCCCCCTGAAACCACTCTGCCGGGTGTTTCGGTAGAAATTCCGGCTACCCTGGCAGGTTACCCAGAGGATGATTCGCGTCACAGCGAGAGCAATGTACTGGGGCCAAAGACAGTAACGGTGAGTGTGATTCAGGGTACTTACGCTGCCGACAGACCAACAGAAAATAAAGTGAAAGCCAAATTGATGAGACTTTTTCACGGCCATCGTGAATATGGCATTGAGCGATAGGCCCGGATCGTTTTTGGGTCTGGTTCTGGTATCTAGCTCGGGCGACAGCAGGCGTTGCCTGAAGCTGTCACCCCAGTGTGCTCTGGTGTCGAGTGTCAATTTAAGCCAGGCATTTACTATGGAGAATCAACCGAGGGAACGGTAAATTCGAGTAATAATTTGCTCGGCGACGATGATGGCTACTACCGCGATGATAAAAGCGACAAGGCCGTGGATGGGGCCGGTGAATAATACGCTGTTGCCAAAAGCGAAATTAATCGCCTGCAGTATCACCAGTTTTGAAACAAAGAGGATGGCCCAGGTTGACAGCCCCCTCCCCAGCTTATGCTTTAAACCCTCTTTCCCCTGAAAAAACGAGGCAACCTTGTGCTCGATAACGAGGGTGATTTGTAATAAAAGCTGCAGCAGTATGGCGGCGAGCAGGGAGATGCTAAAAGATTCAATATAGACGTGCTCCCAGTACTGATTGAAGAGGTTGAGTACGGTGAGATCGACCAACACGGCGAGTATGTACTTTATAAATAATCGTTGGCGATTGATGAGAAAACCGGTGTTTTCTAGCGCCTGGGTGTTGTTAGTCATTGAGTTATCCTTGCTCAAAGTTGATGTGGCGGGGTTAAGTCTTCGATTCAAATATGAAGTGCATAACTTGATGGCTAAAGGCCGACAGGTGTGTACGTTGGCGCACTGCCCTTCTTACACAGCTCGATCATATTCATGGGAAGTGCCGTTTACCGAGGGCGGCGTTGGTACCCGTACGAGTCTGTGTATTCTATCCGCTCTTAGTACTTTGGAGCCAGCTTGCCGCTACGGGGAGTCCCCACGCTTTTAGCAGCGCACACCTTTAACGGGAGGCCGCTGGGCCGGTCAGTGCATTGGCAGATAGTTTGACGTTCACTATTTTACCAGAGGTTTTTATAGCGGCTGAATTTGTATCTGCAACACGAGTGCGCGGCGTTGGCCATCGGTCATAGCCCATAGCCCAGGCCATAAATAACGGCGCTTCAAACAGCGGAATTTGTGGTGTGCCCACGCTACTGTCGGCTTTATAGTGTCGCTGCAGGCCTGGCTAAGTTCTCCGCAGAGAGGGTGGTATTCATAGGTACTGCGATCGACAAAGCCATTAGAATTGAAGACATGGCCGTCAATTTTGTACGCGGTGGTGTCGTTCCGGCGACCACATATACTCAGCCCGGGTTTATAGGTGTCAAAGCTATCTGTGCTCACTTTAATTTGAGTTTGCTTTCAGGCGTCGGCTTTTTTGGTGGCGTAGTTGGTCGCGTCTGTGACGGCGCAAAAGCCGTTCAATCCGGATGGCGAGTCTGTAATGATGTCAATGTGCTTGTCGTTAACCATAAAATGACAATTGTCATTGTTATCGCGCTTATCGGTTAAAATTTTTGCAAAACATTTTTTTTCGATCGTCGGTTTCTTGAAAGATGGTGGCTAATAGTCAGAGGATGTGGCGATGTGCTGTTGCAAGCAGGCGAAAAAAGCAAAAGCTCCCCATTTGCTGTTACTTTATGTGCGACAAAATGCCGCAGTTATTGTTTTAATTATTAATAATAAAAAGGGTGTGTCAAATTGTCGCATATAGATTTATCTTAGAATAAATGAATCTATATTGATACCGGTTGGTATACCTGTAACCTACTGTTATACGGTAATTTAATTTAAATTAATAAATGATTATTTAGAGTGGTGTTTCTACAAGGTAGTTATTTGTCACTTCGTGTATCGTGCTTGTCGCTTTTAGAATATTGATGTTTTTTATATCTCGTATAGAGTTTGTCTCTAGCGTTAGTTGTTACAACTTAATGCTTTTAACCTTTATTTCAGGGGACAGATATGAACATACATCAGAATAAAGTGATTGAATCCGCCGTCAGTGCCGCCGTCCAAAAAGCCGTTGATGCGGTTCCGCTCGACGAGATTAATGTGTCCGACCCGGGCCTGTTTCAAAGCAATAGCATTTGGGCTTATTTCGAGCGCCTGCGCAACGAAGACCCGGTGCACTACTGTAAAGACAGTGACTTTGGCCCCTTCTGGTCGATCACCAAATATAAAGACATTATGGAAGTTGAGATGAACCCCGAGGTGTTTTCATCGGCTACAGAAAATGGTGGTATTACAATAATCGATGACAACCTGGGGCTTGGCGTCGAAATGTTTATCGCCATGGACAACCCCAAACATGACGGCCAGCGCAAGGCGGTAAACCCCATGCTGTCAGCGGCAACCCTGGCGCGCCTTGAGGATACGATTCGCGAGCGCACACAAAAAGTGCTGAGTGAGCTACCCATCGGTAAAACCTTTAACTGGGTTCAAGAGGTGTCTATTGAGCTCACCACCCTAATGCTGGCGACGCTGTTTGATTTTCCATTAGAAGATAGAAAGCTGCTCACTCACTGGTCAGAAGTGGCCACCGCCATGCCTGGTGCAGCGAATTATGTTTCTGACGAATATAAAATGCAGGAGCTCGGTAAATGTCTCGAATACTTTACCCGTTTGTGGGAGGAGCGCGCCAAGTTGCCGCCGGCCCCCGATTTTATTTCGATGATGGCCCACTCCGGTGCCACCAATAAGATGACGCCCAACCAGTTTCTCGGCAACCTTGTGCTACTCATCGTCGGTGGCAATGACACTACGCGAAACAGTATGACCGGCAGTATTCTCGCCATGAGTCAAAACCCCGACCAGTACAAAAAGTTGTGTGCAAACCCCAAGTTGGTTGACTCGATGGTGCCCGAAGTTATTCGCTGGCAGACCCCGTTAGCCTCTATGCGGCGCACCGCAGTTGCTGATTATGAGCTGGGTGGCAAGCAGATTAAAAAAGGCGACAAGGTCATCATGTGGTATGCCTCGGCCAATAGAGACGAGGAGGCTATCGAAACGCCAGAGGAATTTATTATCGACCGTCGACGCCCGCGTCAACATCTGGCCTTTGGTTTTGGCGTTCATCGCTGTCTGGGCAACCGCCTGGCGGAAATGCAGATACGGGTACTGTGGGAGGAAATTCTCAAGCGCTGGCCCGAGCCCTGCATTGATGTGGTTGGAGAGCCGAAACGTGTTTACTCCTGTATTTTGCGCGGCTATGAAGCCTTGCCCGTGCGCATTAATCCAAAATAGGAGTCTGTGATCATGACGGAAACAGCAGTGATAGTCGGCGGTGGACAGGCCGGGGCGCAAGCGGCAGTTAGCCTGCGCCAGGGGGGGTTTACGGGGCGAGTCGTGCTGATTGGCGATGAACCCGTGCTGCCCTATCAGCGCCCGCCGCTGTCTAAAACCTATCTAGCCGGCGAGTTGGCGAAAGAACGTCTGTTTATCAAGCCCGCTGCATTTTACGACAAGATAAATGTCGAGCGCATTTTGGGCAAGACAGTGAGCGCTATCGATTCACGCCAGCAGGTTATTTCTCTTAGCAGTGGTCAATGCCTGTCTTACCAGCACTTGATCCTCGCCACCGGGGGTCGCGTGCGACAGCTGGACTGTCCGGGAGCCGGGCACCCCAGGGTGCATTATTTGCGCACCCTGGCAGATGTTGAAGCGATGCAGAGTGAGTTCACTGCGGGCGCCCGTATGGTGGTGATCGGTGGTGGCTATGTGGGTCTTGAAACAGCAGCCGTAGCGGTTAAGCACGGTTTAAACGTGACCCTGCTGGTGGCAAGGCCGACGCCATTGGGCCGCGTGACTAGCCCCGAGGTGGGCAAGTTTTTCGAAGACGTGCATCGCCAGGCCGGCGTAACACTTTGCTGTAATACCGGTGTTAGTGCCATTGAAGATGATGCCGGTGACGGCCAGGTCGCCGCCGTCGTCACTGACAGTGGTTATCGGGTGCTGGCCGATGTGGTGGTGGTTGGCATCGGCCTGCTGCCCAATGTCGAGCTGGCAGAGTCGGCGGGCGTGGCTTGTGACGACGGCATTACGGTCGATGAATATGGCCGCACTAGCGTTGGCAATATCTATGCAGCGGGCGATTGTGCCAATCATCCCAACCCCATTTACGGGCGCCGCCTGCGTCTGGAGTCGGTACAAAATGCGGTTGATCAGGGTAAAACTGTCGCCGCCACAATTTGCGGCAAAGACAAACCCTATGCCCAGGTGCCGTGGTTCTGGTCTGATCAATACGACCTAAAGCTGCAAACTGCCGGTATTAATAGCGGTTACGATCAGGCGCTTGTGCGTGGCGATATTGCGAGCCGTTCCTTTGCGGTGTTTTATTTGCGCGAGGGGCGGCTGTTGGCCGTCGACGCCATTAATCGCCCCGCTGAATTTGTTGCCGCACGCAATATTCTTAGTAAAGGACTCAGTGTCAGTGCTGAGCGCTTGCAGGATGAAAGTATTCCGGCCAAAGCGCTGGCCGATCAAACTGATCCCCTGGTTACAGAAAACACTGCTCCAGAGAGCGCTCAACTTAGCGCTCAGTCTGGTGTCCAGAAACGCTCTCAAAGTAACGCCATCAAGCATGATCGCGTCGCCTGAGCCGGCAAGCCTGAACACCTAAATACTCTAGTGAGGAAGTAAACAATGATTAAAGTAAACTATATAGAAAGTGATGGTACCCAGCGTGAAGTTGAGGTTGAAGAGGGTGTCAATCTGATGGATGCCGCCCTCGATAATCTGGTGCCCGGCATTGATGGCGACTGCGGTGGTGTTTGCGCCTGTGCGACCTGCCACGTGCATGTTGATGGGGCGTGGATTGACAAGCTTGCGCCAATGGACGCGACCGAAGATGCGATGCTGGAATTAACCGATGAGCGCGATAAAAGCTCCCGTCTTTGCTGCCAGTTAAAAGCATCCCCGGAACTGGACGGCATTATTGTGCGCACGCCAGCCGGGCAGCATTGATATTTATGGCATGTCTACTAATCTAATGTTGAGGTTCGCCATTATTGAAAAAATGGCAGGCCTCAACAGGGTGTGTAAAAACAGGGCGTGTAAAAAGAATCTTGATTAATAGAAAGGGGTTTTATTATGGCCACCACAAATAATGCTCGTGTCAAGACCTTAAGTAGGCAGCCAATGGCCAATAATGTTATGCGTTGGCTGCTGCTGGGTATCGGTAATATCTCCGTGGCACTCGGTGTTATCGGGATTCTTTTACCGTTATTGCCGACCACGCCTTTTTTACTGCTGGCCGCCGCATGCTATGTGCGCAGCTCAGAGACCTTTTATGGCTGGCTGGTCAGCCACCCGGTACTGAGCAAATATATTTTGGCGTATTTGAATGGCGAAGGCATTCCCCGCAAGGCCAAGTACTACACCTTATTCACCATGTGGCTAACCATGGCGGTGTCTGCTGCCATTGTCCCCCTGTGGCAAGTTCAGGTTTTATTACTGTGTATTGCCCTGCTGGTTTCGACCTATATCTGGCGACTCCCCGAACCTGAATTATAAATCAGTCCTGCATTTGCACATTCGCAAACAACTATTTATTGAGTTAAATAATGATATTTAAAATGATATTTAGCGCTGCTCTGCTTTTGTCGGCGACAGTGCTTCAGGTACAAGCTCAGGCTCCGCAGCAGGCAATGAACCGCTTGCCAAGTGCGGTCGGCGATGCCGATTATTACGACCATGGTGCGCCCAGTGATGAAAAGGTCTCGCTGGGAGCCTTACTTTTTTGGGACAAAATTCTTTCGGGTAACAAAAATATTGCCTGCGCCTCCTGCCATCACTCATTAACGGATACCGGCGATGGCCTTTCGCTGCCGGTGGGTGAGGGGGGTAGAGGTTTGGGTATGGCGCGAGATACGGGTGTCGGTGCTGATGGCATTCACGAGCGTGTACCCCGCAATGCGCCGCCGCTGTGGAATTTGGGTGCGCGAAGCATGGCCTTTATGTTCCACGATGGAAGAATAAGCGCTGACGCTGCCCAGCCCTCGGGTTTTTTAAGCCCTGCGGGTGATGACTTACCCGTGGGTCTGGATAACCCCCTGGCTGTGCAGGCCATGTTTCCCGTTACCTCGGCCGCAGAAATGGCCGGACAGGCTGGAGAAAACAGCATTGCCAATGCGGTCGCTAATGACAATTTGGCCGGCCCCGGCGGTGTCTGGACGCAGCTGGCCGAGCGCCTGCAAGGTATTCCGCAATATGTCGATTTATTTGTAAATGCTTTCGATGATGTCAGCGAAGCGGCGGATATTACCTACGTCCATGCCGCCAATGCCATCGCCGCTTATCAGGCGAGCGCTTTTCGGGCCGACAATAGCCCCTTTGACAAATTCTTGCGCGGAGACGGGCGAGCCATGTCACCGATGGCAAAGCGGGGTATGCGTTTGTTCTATGGTCAGGCCCAATGTTCGAGCTGCCACAGTGGCCAGTTTCAGACCGATATGGGCTTTCACGCCATCGCTATGCCCCAGATTGGCAACGGCAAAGGTAATGGTCTGAATGGGCGAGATGACTTTGGTCGCTTTAATGTGTCCGCTGATATGGCCGACAAGTATCGCTTCCGTACCCCGCCTTTACGCAATGTTGCCCTGACCGGCCCCTGGGGTCACGACGGCGCTTACAACACTCTCGGCGGCGTTGTTGAGCACCACCTCAATGCACAGGCGGCACTGGATAATTACGCTACTGAGCAAGCTATTTTGCCCCCGCGAGATGACCTTGATGCGTTGGACTTCGAGATCTATAACGACGACGAAAGTCGCGCTGCTCTGGCTGCAGCCAGCGAAATAGAGCCGGTCCGCTTAAGTGAGCGCTCGCTCGAAGATCTGATGGCCTTTCTTTATGCACTCAGTGACAGGGATAGTGCCGATATTCGCTATACCACGCCAATATCGGTACCTAGTGGACTGCCTTTAGCCGATTGATGGGCCGATTGATTATTGCTACAACTGGGTCATCAACCGGCTAAAGGCAAATGGGACGCTTAGCCAAGGCTTTCGGGGCTGACGTTGCCCTCTGTGGCTTCGACAAAGCCCTTCCAGCTGCCCATATATTCGAGGAAGGTTTCACCCAGGCCCTCGGCGCGCAAATGATCGGCTGAAACCGGGTTGCTTGCCGGCGTAAAGCTGCTGTCACTGGCGGTCTGGTTGGGGAAGTCGTGGTGCAAAATTGCCGCACGGCCCAGCAGAATGAAATCGACACCGCTATCCATACAGCGTTTGGCCTCCTCTGGGGTGCGGATTTTACCGGCGACACCGAGGCGCACATCACCCCGTTCGAGGGCGGTGAAATGCTCCATTAGCGTTCGACCTTTGTAGGCTTCTTCTGCCGGTTCGCTGAAAACATCCCACAAAGACATATCCAGATAATCAATTTGTGCCTCGTCTAACAGGCGCTGAGCCACTTCGATGGCTTCACCGAGTTTGATACCGAAGCGCTCGGGGGTTAAGCGCACGCCGACATTAAAGTCTTTTTTGCAGCGCTGGCGAATACCGGCGAGCACATCAAACAGCGGGCGGGCGCGGTTTTCCAGCGAGCCACCGTATTGGTCGTCACGGCGATTGGTGTCGCTGCTGAGAAACTGACAGAGGATGTAACCGTGGGCACCGTGAATTTCGACGCCGTCAAAACCGGCTTTCTCGGCGCGCTCAGCGCCAGCGATAAAGTCTTCGATTAGCTGCTCGACTTCGGCCGTCGACAGGGCGCGGGCACCAGACTCTTCATCGTCGGAGGGCGCAACGGGCTGGGTGCCGATCAACTCTTTGGGCGCACGGTGGCCGGCGTGGTGCAGCTGCACAATCGACAGGCTGTCGTTCTTGTTAATGCCAGCGGCCAGGCGTGTCAGTCCCTCAAGGTGATCGTCAGAGAAAATGCCCAACTGCCCGGGGAAACCCTGACCAACAGCCTGCACATGGGCGGCGCAGGTCATGGTTAAGCTAAAACCACCCTCGGCGCGCATGGTCAGCCATTTGTATTCGTCGTCCGACAGTTTGCCGTCGACATGGCTTTGTAAATTGGTCAACGGTGCCAGTGCAAAACGGTTTTTAATGGCGGGGCCGCGCAGGAAGGTCAAGGGTTCAAATAAAGACTGCATGTGAATAGATCTCGGTAAATAGATGAATAGGGTGTGGCGATGGTAATCCTTTGTTTGCCGAGGGGTCAATTGAGGCGCTCTTGATCCTGCGCTATGGGTATCGAGCCAGGCTTTGTTTCAGGGCTGCGACAATTCACCACAGGCGAGTGTGACAATTGGTCGCATATGGGCGCAGGCCCTGGCATTTAGAATTCCCGCTGAAAAAAATTAGAGGGAAAGTTCTTCATGTCGATAATAAAAATGGCTCGTGGGGGCAGTGTTGCGAAGGCTGCCACAGCGGCAATATTAGCGGCTGCCTTGCCAGCATTGGCTGGGACAGAGGTCGAGCAAGGGATGGAAGCAAGGTTGTCAGCAGCTCTGCCAGCAACACCCCTATTAGAAACCATTGTCGTGACTGCCAGTGGTAGCGCCAATACCCTGGCCGATACGGCGGCGAGCATTGGCGTGATTTCCGAGAGGGAGATCGAGGAGCTGAACCCTGCTCACCCTGCGGAGCTGATGAGCCGCATCCCCGGTGTCAATATCGTGCAAATTGGCTCCAGCGGCGAGGGGGTGATGGCGGCGATTCGCCAGCCCGTGTCGACCAGCCCAGTGTATTTGTATTTGGAAAATGGCGTGCCCACACGGGCGGCGGGTTTTTTCAATCACAACGCTTTATACGAGGTGAATGTGAGCGCCGCCAACGGTGTTGAGATTATTAAAGGCCCCGGCTCTGCCCTTTATGGCAGCGACGCTATTGGTGCCGTCATCAATGTTCTCAGTGGGCGTCCGCCAAAGGAAGACGCGTTAAGCGTTAATGTGGAAGGTGGTGAAGACGGCTCTCGGCGCGTGCAGCTGAAAGGGGCTAAGGTCACCGCGAATCACGGTTTCACCGGCAAGCTCGACGTTGTTGATAGCGACGGCTGGCGCGAACAGACGGCCAGCGAAAGAAGCGCTTTTACCACGTCGTGGAATACGGATGTCAGTGCTAAGTGGTCGGTCAATACGGTTTTTACCGGCACCATTCTCGATTACGAGACGGGCGGCAGCGGCTTGCTCTACGATGATTACAAAGATGATCCCGAGCAATTTGGCAATTTGATAGGTTATCGAGATGTGCGGGCTTTTCGTCTTTCGTCAGCCTTTGAGCGTGATTTTGATAACAGCACCTTAAGCATTACGCCCTTTTTACGCAGTAATGAACTGGAGTACGTCGCCACCTGGACACTGAATACCGGGCGGGTAAGCCCACCTCCGCCCTGGTGCCCCAGCTGCCCGTCGTCCCTCGATTCGCAAGACGCTCATATTAATGAAAGCGGCCACGACTCACTGGGTGCTCTGCTGAAATGGGATTACAGCCTCAGCGATGACAGCTTTGTGGTGACAGGGCTGGATATCGACTATAGCGATGGCTATCAAAAACAAACCTATATTGAACGCACAGATACCGATCCGGGTGACTACTGGCTGGCATATACGCCAGCGGGTTTGCTCTATGACTACGACGTGGATGTATTGTCACTGTCACCTTTCGTGCACTACGAAAACCAGCTGACTTCTGCCCTGCGCTTAAACGCCGGGCTGCGCTATGACTATTCGCGCTATGACTACGAAGACAATATGAGCGAGGCTCCGATAGACCCTCTGCATTTACGCCCGCAAGATCAGTCGGTAGATTTTAAGCACCTCAGCCCAAAGCTGGGGCTGAGCTATCAGTTTAGTGACGACATTAACGGCTATGCGTCTTATCGACACGCTTTCCGCGTACCTTCCAGTGGGCAGCTGTTTCGCTCCGGCAGCACGGCGCAGTCCACCGATCTCGACCCGGTAAAAGTGGATAGCTTTGATATCGGCCTGCGTGGCAACTTGTCTGAACGCATTACCTTTGACAGCAGTATTTATTACATGCTCAAAGAGGACGACATACTCAGTGTGCTCGATGCTGGCACTGGCGTGCGGCGCAATACCAATGCTGGTGAAACCGAGCACTACGGTATTGAGCTGGGGCTGGATATTATCCTCAGCGAGACGCTGGATCTCTATATCGCCTACACCCAGTCGGAACACAAATATAAGGACTGGGAAGACCGCAGTGGCGATTACTCCGGCAATGACATGCCCAATGCGCCGGAAAACTTCGCCAATGTGCGCCTGCGTTATGGGCCTATGTGGTTAAACGGCGGCCGTGTAGAGCTAGAGTGGATACACCAGGGTGAGCACTGGATAGACGAGAAAAATGCGGATGATGGTCGCGCTACTGACCGAGATACCTACGACGGTCACGACCTCGTTAACTTGCGAGCCAACTACCCGCTTAGCCCCAGGCTCGAAGTATCGTTTCGCGTCTTGAATCTTAGCGATGAGCTTTACGCCGAAACCACTGGCAAGTGGGGGCCGACCTATACCCCCGGCCGCCCGCGAACAGCATTTGTCGGTGCCAAATACACCTTCTAAAAATTGCCCGCTGTTACAGGCGGGCTGAACGCCCGTGTTTTATTGACCCAATGGATCAATCGCGTGAAAGGATGACTATGACCCCAACTGTTTTATACCGCTGGCACCGCCGTATTGGCCTGGCCGTTTTTGTGGCCATTATTGCCTGGGCGTTGAGTGGTTTGAGTCACCCCATTATGTCGCGCATTAATCCACGTCCCGTGGTGATGCATCCGCCGTTGTCGACGAGCGACATTGCCAGCCTTGCACCGTTGTCGGCAAGCTTATTGGACAATGGCATTGCGGCCTTTGAAAAAATGCAGCTGCTGAATATTGATGGCGGCAGTTTTTATCGTGTTGAGCATGGCGATAGTAAAAGCTACATCAATGCCCGAAGCGGCTTAAAATCACCGCTCAACGATGACACTTACGCACAACAGCTAGCGCGGCATTATCTGGGGGATGATGTGAGCGAAGTTGTCGCGGTTGAATTAATCACCGCTTTCGATGAAGAATATCTTTTTATTAATCGCTTTTTACCGGTCTATAAAGTGACTTTTCAGCGGCCCGATAATATGCGCGCCTATGTGGAGGTGAGCACCGGGCGGCTGGCGACCTTGATGGATGATCGTAAAGCCGTCGTTGGCTGGGTGTTTCGCCAACTGCACTCCTGGGTCTTTATCCAAAACCCCTGGCTGCGCACCGTCCTTATGAGCGCAGTCCTATTCGCGGGCATGGCTTTAAGTGTTGTCGGTTTATTGATGGCCTGGCGGGGTCGGTCAAAAAGCGGGGACGTTAAAGGTTTGGGCGAACAGCTGTCCCGAGAAGATACTCCCGCAAGCACTTGGCATCGACGTTTAGGAATTGGTTTTGGCGTGCTGATGTTGAGCTTCAGTTTTTCGGGGCTCTTCCACCTGCTCAACAAGCCGATTGTTGCCCCTGCGGCTATGCCCGCGCCCTTGCAATCTTTTAATGCGCAGAACCTGACGCTGGACTGGCCCATAGTAGCGCACCTTAGCGCAGGCAAATATTTTCGCCGAGCTAGTTTGGCCGAAGTGGATGGCGTACCCTATTTGCGCCTGGCGCTGGCAACACCGCAGGCGATAGGCAAAGCTGATAAGCCAGCGGCGGCAGAGCATCACTCCAATGAACCGGTATCAAAGAGTAGTGATATTGTTTATATCAATGCGCAGTCCTCACAAGCCTGTGCCAATTGCGAGCACCAGCATGCACTGCATCTCGCTGCCTATTACGCGCGTTCAGCAGGCGATGATCCTATGGTCGGGCAGGTCGAAAAAATAAGCCATTTTAGCAGCGACTACGGTTTTATTAATAAACGCATGCCGGTACATGCCGTGCATATTGGCGACGATTCGGCGGCATCACCGGTCACGCTATTTGTCGAAACGGCGACCGGGGCGCTGGCCGGTCGCGCCAATAACGCGAGTCGCGCAGAGGGTTGGTCGTTTAGCTATTTACACAAGTGGCACTTTTTTGATGGCATCAGCAAAACCTTGCGCGATATTTTACTGGGTGTCACCACCCTCGCCATCGCCTTGCTTTGTCTGCTGGGGGTGTGGGTTTCATTAAAGCCTCGCCGCTAACAGCCGCTAAAGCTGGCTTTCACTTCTACTCGTTATTGTCGCGAAATATTTTTACGCGGCGAGTGTTTCCGCCTTACCCCGGCTGGTGGATAATGGCAGAAGACGCGGCAGCGCAAGGCCGTGATAACAAGGTTCCCAGGCATAGGCGGAAGACAATAGTGGCAATCACTTCATTAATCGTAGCCGTGGCGGATAACGGCGTTATTGGCAGTAACAATCAACTGCCCTGGCGTATTTCTGCCGACCTCAAATACTTTAAGCAGGTGACGCTGGGCAAGCCGATTATTATGGGCCGCCTCACCTTCGAATCCATTGGCAAGCCGCTGCCGGGACGAACCAATATTGTGATGACCCGCGACACACGCTGGCAGGCTGATGGTGTTGAAAGGGCGAGTGATTTAACAGAGGCGCTGGCCATCGCAAATAAAATTGCCGATGCGTCTGCGCTTGAAGAGGTGATGATTATCGGCGGTGCCAGTATTTATCGTGAGGCTTTGCCCCAGGCCGACAGGCTTTATTTGACCCGCGTGCATACTCAGGTCGATGGCGATGCCTTTTTTCCCGAGCTGGATTTGAGTGAGTGGCGGGAAACCCCTGTTAAGTACTTAGCCGCCGAGGGGACGACACCGGCCTGTAGTTTTGTGTGCCTTGATAGAAAAGCGTAGACAATAAATATTAGGGTGCCGAGGGTTGGCAGGTTTATAGGGTCGGAAAAATGACCTGCATAAAGGGGACATCTAAAAGGGCTATCTGAAAAACGCCTAAAATAGGTGATAATAGAGCCCTCAATGAGGCGCGAATTCAGTGGCTGCTTTGCCGGCTTATTTCGTGGAAGGACTCTTTGTTTGACAGTGAAGATTCACAAAAAAGTTTCGTAATAAAGTTGTGCAATAAATTGATGGGCTGGTAGCGGGTGAAAAACAGAGTGAGTAATTGTGTTGCGATGGGTTGGGGCTGCAGGCGTGCGCTTTGCGGGGTTCTACTGTTTTTGTTTGGCAGTCTGGCGACGGGAGTACAGGCGGCCGAGCTGGATACCCTGATCAAGGTCGGTGCCGATAAAACCGCCGCCGCTCAGGCATCCCAACGGCGTATTGACAGCACGGCCCAGCAAAGCGATAAGCTGTTGCGCCAGTTTCAGTTGGTGAATAAACAAATTGAGGGCTTGCAGGTGTACAACGCCCAGCTCACCCGCCAAATTGACAACCAGCGACAGACGATGGCAGATATTGCCGAGTCGGTTGAAAACGCCGCACTGATCGAGCGCCAAATTGTCCCGCTATCGCTGAATATGCTCGACGCATTGGCGCAATTTATTCGTCTCGACCTGCCTTTTAAAATAACGGAGCGCCAGGGCAGTATTGAGCAGGTGCGCGAGAACATGGACTCCGCCCGTTTCAGCGCCGCTGAAAAATCCCGCCAGGTGCTCGAACTCTACGCCATTGAAAGTGAATACAGCGCCACCATCGAGCAATTTGACGGGGTTCTGGCTATCGCTGGCCGGCAGCGTCAGGGCGTCTTTTTACGCATTGGCCGCATTGCTCTGCTGTTTCAAACGGCTGATCAAAGCGTCACCGAGGTGTGGAATAAAGACAGTGGGCAGTGGCAAACGGTGGCGGCGGGGGAATATCGCCGCGCCGTGGCCGATGCCATTCGCATGGCGAAGAAACAGGCACCGCTGGATATGATCAAGCTGCCGATTGCCCCACCACTTGGCGCGACGCGCAGTGACAGCGCAGCGCAGGTGGTGTCGTGAGAGTGCTGAGCAAAGTTTGCCGCACGGGCTTAAGTGCCGTATTGCTGATCGCGACACTCGGCGTTTTGCCAGCCGTGGCGGCAGAGGATGCCAGCCCCGCACAGGCCAGCAATAGCGACGTGAAGTCCCTCGACGAGTTATTACAGCTCATAAAGACGGCTAAAGTTAGGGAGTCAAAAGAACACCGCCAGCGTGAGCGAGCGTTTAAAGCGGATAAAAATCAACAGGCGCAATTGCTGCAGCAAGCACAAGTACAAAAGGCCGAGCAGGAGGCCCGCAGTGCTGAGCTGGAAAGTACCTTCGCCGATAACGAGCGTGAGCTTGAAGCCCTGCAGGCGCAAATGCAAAATCGTCTGGGCACCCTGAAAGAATTGTTCGGTCATATTACCGCCGCTGCTGGCGACACGGTGACGCGTCTGGATCGCTCTCTGGTCAGCGCGCAATACCCCGGTCGCAGCGCGCAGCTCAATGAGCTGATCGAAAAGATGAGCAGTCACAGCCGCCTGCCCTCCCTCGAAGAGATCGAAAACCTGGCCTATGAGATGAGCCGCGAGATGGTCGAGTCGGGGCGGGTGAGTCGTTTTAATCAAGCCGTAATCAGCGCCGATGGTGAGCAAGTTGAGCGGCAAGTTATCCGCATAGGCTTGTTCAACCTGATCTCAAATGGACACTATTTAAGCTATAACCCCGATAACGGCGTGCTGGCTGAACTGGCCCGCCAACCTCGCGGCCTCGCTAAAGGTGCCGCTGCCCTGCAACTGGCAGAAAGTGGTTTTACCCCGCTATCTATCGACCCCAGTGGCCCGGTGGGTGGCGGCTTGTTGCGCGCATTGGCCGACAGGCCGGGGCTGGCGGAGAAGTGGCAGCAGGGCGGTTTGGTGGGTTATGTCATCACCGGCATAGGCGCAGTCGCGTTGGTGCTGGCGCTGTGGCGGGCCTTTGTTTTGCGCGGCGTGTTCGCGGGTGTGCGCCGGCAATTGCAGGAGGCTGATACCTATCGTCTCGACAACCCGCTGGGGCGAGTGCTGAGTGTCGCCGATGCCCACGCCGGGCTCGACCCCGAGTCGATGGAGCTAAAGCTGCACGAGGCGATACTTAAAGAGCGCCCAGCCATTGAGCTGGCACTCAACCTGCTGAAAATTATTGCCATGATTGCCCCGTTAATGGGCCTGCTCGGCACCGTTACCGGCATGATTGTGGTGTTCCAGCAAATCACGATTTTTGGCGCGGGCGACCCAAAGTTAATGGCCGGCGGCATTTCTCAGGCGCTGGTAACCACCGTGCTGGGCTTGCTGGTGGCGATACCCACCTTGCTGCTGCACACCTGGGTTAACGGCTATGCGCGGCGTATTTTGCATGTGCTTGAAGAGCAAAGTGCCGGTATTGTCGCGCTCAAGGCAGAGGCCCGCTTGCCCTCTCAAGATGAGCCGTCTGAAAAAAACAGACAAGTTTGAGCTCAAGTAAATAATGACTGAGCCAAAAACACCATGAACGCCCTGCTCGATATGCTCAGCCACCTACAGCAACTGGCCGACATGGGCGGGCCTGTGCTGTTGTTTATCATCGCGCTTATTTTGCTGCTGTGGCTGTTGTTAATTGAACGGCTTATTTATTACCGCACCGCCCTGCGCGGTGATATGGCGCTGTGTGTTGATGCCTGGCAGCAACGGCGCGACCGGCATTCGCGGCGCGCCCAGCAGGTGCGTACGGCACTGTTGGCCGAGATCGATCAGCGCATCGACCGTTTTTTACCGATGATTAAAACCCTGGTGGCACTGGCGCCGCTCTTCGGCCTGCTCGGCACAGTAACCGGCATGATTGGCGTATTTGAAGCCATGGGTGTGGCTGAAAGTGGCGGTGCGCGGGCGATGTCGAGCGGTGTTTCTCGAGCCACTATCCCCACCATGGCCGGCATGGTGGCAGCGTTATCCGGCTTGATTGGTTTGGCGGGTATCGACCGTTTAGGGCGGCGCGCCAAGGCGCGACTGGCCAACAGCTTGTTGATGGATGATACGGCCACTGTCGGTGCCGCAGAGCTGGTGAGCAAAGCGTGAGTCGTCGCATTATCAGCGAGGCAAGCCGTCGCACTGGCGGGGATGCCTCGTCAGTACAGGCCATCGATCTGACACCGATGCTCGATGTGGTTTTCATCCTGCTTATTTTCTTCATCGTCACCGCCTCTTTTGTGAAACTGCCGGGGCCAGAAGTGGAGCGGGTTGAGGCCCTTAGCGCGCAGGCGAGAAAGCCCGCTATGTTGGTGGCTATTGATCACAATGATGTTATCTGGATGGATAAAGCGCCCCTGGCGGACAACCGGGTGAAATTCGCCCTTGCTCGTTTGCAGGCTGAAAATCCCAGAGGCAGTCTGGTGATACAGGTCGACAAACGCGCCAGTGTTGGCCGCCTTGCCCTGGTATCAGATCTCGCGGCACAACTGGGTATCGGCGATATTTCCGTATCGACGCTCAATGACTAGTTTGTTGCAAATCAATACCGGGGGGCGCGAAGCCCGGGGGCGAGTTGCCGCTCGCTTTGGCGCTGCATTGCTCGCGGCGATGCTTGTTACCAGCGTATTGCTGGTGCTAATGGTATTGATGATTGTCAACCGGGGTGAGGCACCCGACAGTAAAGGCAGCTATAAAATCGCCGATATTTGGCAGCCCGAGCGCAGTTTGACGGAGTTCGTTAAACCGCCAAAACCCACTCGGCCACCTGAGCTAACACTGATGCAGCCGAGCATGCCGACACAAAGCTTGCGTTTTGACGCGCCCGCGCCAAGCATTAGTTTACAGGCGCCACCACGGCCCACGGGCAGTTTACAACTTGGGCTGGGTGGTGATTTCGCCCGCGATACCGACTACATTCCGGTGTATGTTCCACAGGCGCTATACCCGCGCCGGGCACTGTCTCGGGCTCGCGAGGGTTACGCGGTGGTCGAGGTCATCATCACCACATCGGGTGGTGTGCGCGGCGTTAAGCTGGTGGAAGAATCGCCCCTCAACTATGGCTTTGGCAGTGCCGCATTGAAGGCCGCGATAAAGCTCAAGTACAAACCCCGAATCATTGATGGGCATGCCGTAGAGGTGCCGGGGGTGATGTATAAATTTAGCTTCCGGTTGGAGTAGGCCAAGCTTGCGCCCTCATCTTGCCCGGCCTGTCTCGTTCTTTCTGCTGACGCTATTGCTCGTCAGCACCGCAATGCCTGTCGCGGCCTCCCACGAAAAGAAGGAGGCAAAACAAGGTAAATACGCCAATGCCGACACCCGGCGCCGTCAGGCCGTTGGTCAGCGTTGTGCCAAAAAGCTGGAGGCCGCACAACGCGCTATCAATGTTGAACAGTGGCCACAGGCGGAGCAAGTGCTTACTTTGGCCGCTGAAAAATACTGCGCCAGTAGCTTTGAAAAATCTCAGGTGTGGAACTACCTGGCTTATACGCACTTTTCTCAGCAGCACTATCGCCGCGCCGTAGAGGCTTATTTAAGGCTGCTCGACGAACCCGCCGCTGAAGAGAAAATGAAAGTCAGCACCTACAACACCGTGGCCCAGTTGTACTTTCAACTAGAAGATTACGCCAGTGCGGCACAGTTTCTTGAGCGCCTGCTAAAAGTCTCGGATGCTGCTGACCCGCAAACAGGGGGTGTGCGCAAGGCCGATGCGCAAACAGCGGATTCGCAGACTAAGGCTTTGCTCGCGCAAGCCTATTATCAGCTGGGTCGAAAAAACGCAGCCCTCACTTATTTAAAGCAGGCGATAGACGATTATCAGCAGCGGGACAAACTGCCACCCGAGGCCTGGTGGTCGCTGCAAAGCCTGCTGTATTTTGAACAAGAGCAATATCGCCAGGCGTTGCCGGTTTTGAAACAGCTGATCAAGCACTACCCCCGCTATCGCTATTGGCACCAGCTCGGCGGTTTATACGGCCAGTTGGGTAAAGATGTTGAGCGCCTGGTGGCGACGGAAATCGTCTATCTGGCGGGGGCCTTAAATAAAGAGCGCGAACTGGTGTCGCTGAGCTATCTCTACCTCGGTGCCAATACACCCTATCGAGCAGCGGTGACTCTCGAAACTGCAATTAAAAAAGGCCAGGTTAAAGCGATAGCCAAACATCTGGAATTACTCGGCCAGGCCTGGCAGCAGGCCGGTGAAGGTAAAAAAGCCCGCCCGGTGCTGGAACAAGCAGCGGCGCTTTCTGGCGAAGGAAAAATCTACGCCCAACTGGCTGGTGTTTATCTCGATATTGGCGACAATGTAAAGGCGGTAACAGCGGCACGAAACGCCCTGCAAAAAGGCCAGCTAAAACGCCCCGGTGCAGTGCAGTTGGTATTGGGTAATGCCCAGTTGAATTTGCATTGCTATAAGCAGGCGGTGAAAGCTTTTGAGCAGGCGGGTAAGTACAAAGCTTCTGCCGTTAACGCGAAGCAGTGGTCGAGCTATGCTCGTGCAGAAGGTGAGCGGGTTAATGAATTACGTGCGGCGGGGGCGGTTTTACCGGGGTGCGGGGCTTAGGGTAAGGCCTCATTACCTGGACCCCATTGTCGACTTTGATGAGTTCGATCATTGTTGTAGTCGTTCACCCAATCGTTCAGGTCTTTTTGAAGACCCTCTCTATCCCCATAGAATTTTTACGGAACGTTATCTGATAAAATTCATTCAGGATCGTTTTATGAAGGCGTCCATAATTTTTTAAAATAACAAAAATAATAGGCGACATAATGTGTGAACCAACAGCCGAAGAATCACAGGCTAACCAGCCAATAAAGTCAGATAATGGCGAGACCGTAAAAATTTCAATTCCTTTTCCAAATCAGATATATGCTTGGTACGTCGTCATTATTTTGATGCTGGCCTACACAGTGTCGTTTATTGACCGCCAGATATTAAGCCTTCTGGTGGACCCGATTCGCAGCGACCTGAAAATCAGCGATACCGAGATGAGCCTTCTGCAAGGTTTGTCATTCGCAGTGTTTTACACCCTTATGGGCTTGCCTCTCGGTCGCCTGGCTGATCAACGCAGCCGACGGGGCATCATCACCCTCGGCGTCTTATTCTGGAGCGTTATGACTGCGACCTGCGGTTTTGCAAAAGACTATTGGCAGCTTTTCCTTGCACGCATGGGCGTTGGCGTTGGTGAGGCGGCATTGTCACCGTCAGCCTATTCAATTATCGCCGATATCATCCCGCCCCAGCGTCTGTCACTGGCGATTGGCGTTTATGGCATCGGCGTGTTTCTTGGGGCCGGGTTGGCAATGATTATTGGCGGAACTATTGTCGGCATGGTTGGGGAAACCGGATCAATTAACTTTTTCCTGATAGGGGAAATTAGATCTTGGCAGGCAGTGTTCATTCTTGTATCGCTCCCCGGCCTTTTGATCGTCGCCTTGATGGCAACCGTAAAAGAACCGAAACGGCGCGGCACCATTCGCACCAGTGTCGTCAATGGCGTAGATAAGATTCAGGGCGTTCCCGTTCGCGAGGTTGTTGCCTATTTGCGGGCAAATTTCCGCACCGTGGCACTGCATAACCTGGCTGTTGCCTCGTTGGTTATCGCGCTGTATGGCGGCATGGCCTGGATTCCCACCTTCTTTAAGCGAATTCACGATTTTGGGCCGGCAGAAGTTGGTCTGAAATACGGGTTTATCATTCTAATTTTCGGGACACTCGGGGTGCTTTTCGGTAGTTGGAGTTCTGACAGGATGCTTGCTAAAGGTGTCCGTGACGCAAAGATCCGTACGGGAATGTATTCAGCCCTCGGGGTTATCCTGCCATCCATCGCATTCCCGCTTATCGATAATCCAAGCTATGCATTGGCTCTGATCGCAATAGCAACATTCTTTATGACCTTTGCCTTTGGTGCCGCGCCTGCCGCCTTGCAGGAAATAATGCCAAATCAGATGCGCGGTCAAGCATCGGCGATTTATCTATGTGTCATCAGTCTTATCGGTCTCAGCATTGGGCCGACCGCGATCGCGCTGATTACAGATTATGTATATGGTTATGATGAAGCGATCCGCTATGCACTCGCTATCGTACCCGCCGTAGCAATGGGGCTCGCTGCCATCTTGTTCGCGCTATGCCTGAAACCCTACAAGGATAGTCTCGACCATTTGAATGAATGGTCAAAATACAATTGACGATCTGGGAATATACCCATGGGGCGGGCTTGAGTTCAGGCACTGTTGACCAGCTCAAGACCGGCTATTGCTGGATTTTTCGCTTAGCTGAAACGAGTTGCTGGACACAGTGATTCGGCGAGGGAAATCGACCCGGCTGCCGTCGAGCGTAATATCGTTCTCAGTGCCGCCATGAGGGCAGCGATAAAGCTCAAGTACAAGCCTAGGCGCATTGACGGGCGAGAATTATCGCTGCCCAGCTCACCGCTGTTTATCTCGAGATTGGCGGCAATGCCAGCACAGTAGCAGCGGCACAAAACGCCCAGCAAAAAAGCCAGCTAAAACGCCCCGCCGCAGTGCAGTTGGTATTGGGTAATGCCCAGCTGATTTTACATTGCTATGACCAAGCGGGTAAGCACAAAGCCTCGGCGGTTAATGCCAAGCAGTGGTTAAACTATGCCCGCTCAGAGGATGAGCGGATTAAGGGCTTGCGTGAAGCAGGGGCGGTTTTACCGGGGTGTGGGGCTTAGAGTAAGGCGTCAAGTATTTGCTCGGCTGTGTAGAGCGAGTGATTTACTCTGAAAGCGGGGGGCGAAAAACTCTGCTTGGCAGGTAGTAAATCTAGAGCTGAATCGGGGTTTTTTGTACTGATGTTGCATTGCAAGACCAGACCCCATTGTCCATCCTTTGGTACAGGGCTACGCCATCAACCAACAGCGTTTTGACAGTAACGCGGCCGAGTTACAGCAAGCCATTGCCTTAATCCGTAAAACCGCCAAATCAGCTGCAATCACAGCCGAAGCGGGCAGCGGTTTAGTTGAGATCGTCAGCCGCTGTTATCTTGCCGCTTAGAATTAGTGACGCTGGGTATTTGGTACCCTAGGTTTTTTGCCGGTGTAGTGGTGAAATTAAATCGAGTCTGACCCGAATGGCACTTACTTAAGCTTTAACGAATGACCGTTTTTCCTGATTTCTGCCCGCGCTTCTTCGCGGGATTTCATCAATAGCGGCATCGGTTTTGGCCGTCGTTTGACCGCTCTCGGTTCTATTCGGTCAGGGC
>JAGPUW010000037.1 GCA_018069465.1 Gammaproteobacteria bacterium
GAAATTGATTTAGGAACGAACACGTCCCCAACAAAACCTATGAAATAAACAAACACACCGAAAAATAAAAAATAACTCAGCACGCTATATAACATTACTAGTACACGCATATCACCCATCCTTATTAACTGTTTTTTTGAATTTTATGTTTTACAATTGCACCCATCATGAGCTCATCGGCGAACTTAATCAATGATAAGCACCTTGGGCGCTCGTCTTTTTAAACCACCCAATTTACGCATAAAATCAACTATGACTAATAAATTAGAACAGACCCTTAGCCTAATCGACAAAGCCAACGAAAGCGGCCCCAAAGATGTGCTTGAGCAGGGCAAAAAAGTGGGCGTCGAAACACTGTACGCAAGGCGCATGTTGAGCACCCTAAGGTCTTTCAATGAGCAGGCCTCCGATTCACTCACTCTGGCCTGCTATGCGCAACACGTTTGCCGTTGGAAAATTGCTCGTAAAGCGTACCCCGATGGGCTCAACGGCTATTTAAAATGGCGAACCGATCTGGCGAAACTTCACGCCAGTATCCTCGCTGAGGCGATGCTTGAAACCGGATACGTCGAAAAGGATATCGAGCGTGCAACTTGCATCATTCAAAAGAAAAAATTAAAAACTGATACCGAATCACAAACGCTTGAAGACGTCTCGTGCCTAGTTTTTTTAAGTTATTACTTCGAAGCCTTCGCGGAAAAACACGCCGATGAAAAAGTTATCGATATCGTACAAAAAACCTGGGCAAAAATGTCCGACAAAGGCCATCAGGCAGCGCTAAAGCTTACGCTAGCCCCTAGCCTGCAAACCTTAGTGGCTAAAGCACTCGAATAAACCGGAGCCTTTTTATGCGCCAAATAAACCTGCTAGACATTTGTTTATTTGCCCTTGTATTACTGGCATTAAGCGGCTGCGCAAATTTGAAAACAGCACAAATTCCTACCCCGAAAAACGCCTTCCCCGTCTGTTATGGTTATGGCTGCCATACGGTTCAACAAATATCGCTCTCAGAGCAGCAATGGTCTTCTATCGAAACGCTTTTTTCCCCTCTGGCTGATAACGCAGAGATAGAACGCCAGCAGATGGCACGCGCGATTGCCAAAATGGAGCACATAGTTGGGGCAAAAACCGGCACGCAGAATGACTTACCCGGCACCTTTGAGGCGCTCTTTCAAAACACAAGCCATCAAATGGATTGTGTCGATGAAGCCACCAATACCACGCTGTATTTAAAGATGTTTCGACAACGGGGGCTAGTGCGCTTTCATCGTGAAGGGCCGCGTATCAACCGCGGCTTCTTTTTCAACGGTTGGCCGCATACCTCTGCACTAATAAAAAACAATAACAGCGGCGAAAAGTTTGCCGTGGACGCCTGGTTCCATAAAAATGGAACCGAACCGGAGATCGTACCCGTCAAGCTGTGGTATTCTGGATGGCATCCCAAACCCCTATCAAACGACTAGTATTGCTTATTAAGGAGAATAGATATGACGTTACCTATTAAATCACTCGCCCTTTTTTTCACGCTTTTCTATGCCGCACAAGCCTTATCAGGCTCTCACGATAACGCGTTTGCCAATATTACGTTAAAAACCACCCACGTAAACGGCACCGTTTATATGCTGGAGGGCGTCGGTGGTTTTGCTGGCGGCAATATCGGTGTATCGGCCGGTGAGGACGGCGTCTTATTAATAGACGACCAACTCGGCCCGATGTCAGAAAAAATAACCGCCGCGATAGCCGGTATTAATGCGGCCAAGCCTCGCTTTATTCTTAACACGCATTGGCACGGCGACCACACGGGCAATAATGCACATTTTTCCAAACACGCCACCGTCATTTCACACAGCAATGTGCGTAAACGCTTAATGGCCGATCAGGAAAACTTCTTCGGAAAATCGCCTGCCCAACCTAAAGCAGCCTGGCCGTTGATCACCTTCGATCAATCTTTGAGGGTACATTTTAACGGCGAAGATATTCAGTTCACCCATTATCCAAATGGACATACCGATGGGGATGGGGTTATCTACTTCCCTAACAGCAAGGTGGCACATTTAGGCGACCACTTCTTTAATGGCGTATTCCCCTTTATCGATTTAGACAGCGGCGGCAATGCGTTTAAACTGACCGAGAACATTAAAAACATTATTGCGAGTTTGCCAGAAGATACCCGCGTTATTCCAGGACACGGCGCCTTATCGGACATGCAGGGCTTAAGAGCCTATTATGAAATGCTAAAAAGCACCACGACCCACGTACAAGAGGCAGCGGCCGATGGTGAATCATTAGAAGACATTCAATTTGGTGGCCTGCCTAGCGAATGGACCGGCTGGGGCGGTGGCTTTATTACGCAAGAACACTGGATCAGTTTTATTTACAACAGCCTGCCCGTAAAACAATAGCCCAGTCTTTAGTCGACAAAGGAATGGCTGAAAAATCAGCCGTTCCTTGCTGACCTTATGGCGATCAACGCATGAAATACCGACTGATTATCTTACTATTTCTTTCCTCCTCTGCGATGGCAGAACCCCCGTTCGATATGGAAAAATGTCTAACACTGGCGCTCGCCACGGCTAACGACGAGCTAACGGTGGGTGAATTAAAACGCCAATGCACTGAGGCAACAGATAACGAGCCAACGACCGTTGGCCAAACGACGAAGCACCTGTCCGCAATTAAACAACGCCAGTTATACGAACAACAGGGGGGCTGGAACGCCTTTTCGATTCTGCCGCACAAACCCAATTACATTATGCTCGGCTACAACAGCAGCGAACCAAACCACGAGCCTTATGAGCAGGATTTTCCAGACCAACGCGCCGATTTACAGCATTTGGAAACAAAATTTCAAATCAGTATGAAGTTCCCCATCATTCAAGGCGTGTTTAAAGGCTACGGTGATTTATATGCCGGCTATACCAACCGCTCTTTTTGGCAACAATTTAACAAAACCAACTCATCGCCTTTTCGCGACACCAACCATGAAGCCGAATCCTGGCTGTCTTTCGATACCGATTACGACCTGGCGGGTTTTCACAACTCCGTCATTCGCACCGGCTTTACGCAC
>JAGPUW010000013.1 GCA_018069465.1 Gammaproteobacteria bacterium
TTGAGGCCGCTAGCCTTAAACTCTTGAAAAAGGTCGAGCCAATCTTGTTTTGATCTGCGCATGTCATTGCTCCTGATTAAAGCCAAGAGCATAAGCATCGGGTATCAAGGTGACTAGGGTGTGGTTGAATTGGCGCTTACGAATAAATCGCCAAATCAGGGAAAATAAGCGTAGCCAATATACGGGGCAAGCACAGCACACCGATAGTCACCATTAATTGACGCGCCAGCGCCCAGCTGATCAATGGCAGGTCTTCCACCCGCTGCTATGGGGACTTGGGATCAGCACTTTCTGGCGCTTTTAGAAAGAATAATTGGGCTTGGCCATAAGGCGTCTCAATTGAGCTAGTAACAGGATTGGTCGGCAAGATTACGGGATTTGCCGCAGCATTGCGCGCACCTTATCTTTAACTACCCCAATGCATTGAAAACACAGGGGCAATTATTCTGAGATAGGGGTATCAGCCGCTGGCCTGGGCTCGCAGCCCGAAGCCTTTCATCAGCATGGGAATGACCGTCAAAATAGGCGCCATCAGTGCAATACCGCCATTTAGTTCCTCAGTCGCCACCACTAGCAGAACCGCTACAGGAACAAACAAGAGGAACAGAAAGGGCACACGCAAGGCTTGCCAGGCCCCCTTCTCCTGCTCATCATTTTGCCAATGCTGGTATGTTTCAGGTGTCTCAGCCTCACGAATAAACTCGGCAAAACTATCGTTGACCAGGCTGAGAGAAGGTTCCATTACCAACAGGCCGCGACGCATCAAATGGCTAATAATCTCTACATTGAGCGTGTTTACACAACGTCCAGCGGCTAGCGCGTGCAATAGAACGCGCTCGTTATGGGTGCACTCCTCCCATAGTTGTCGGTAATAAGCACCACCAAGCTCACCAGCCAGGGCAATAATATCCTCTGCAGGGATATCGTCATCGTCACTGAATAAGCCCTCCTTTCTGGCATGTAAAAACTTTTGCTTCAGTAAAGCCTCAACTTTACTTTCTTCGTGAAAAATCCGCATTTCTCGCGCACAGGTTAAATCACCTTCCCTGTCTTTGTTCTTCCAGTCTAACCAGTCAAGGTTATCTCGTGGCGTCCACGCGTACTCTTTGGCAAACCTTGACAGCAAACCACTCCAGCGCAGACTTTCGTTATCCCTCACAATCGCACCATCCACACTCGTATTATCACGATAGGCGTCTGGACGTGTTAAGCGATAAAGCGGATTAAAATCTGCATAAAGTGTTATTTTAGTATCAGAGTTTTCTTTAACTAGAGACTCCAAAAGAGGAAGTATTATCTGCCGCTGCTCCAGATCATGAATCAAAACTGACAAGTGCAAAACCTTTACTTCTACACATGGGTCCCCATTAAGTATTTTTTGAAGCCGAAGAAACTCAGGCTCACTGGCCGTATCCAACTTCAATATTTCACATTGACCAGAGGGGGATTGAGACTCCTTTGTGTAAATATGTCGATCTGAGGCGCGCAGCACCAATCGGTGCTTAAAAGATAAATCGTCGAAGTTAACCTTGCCGTAATTAGGCCGACGTTTACCTGAACGATGCAATATAAAGGGAATCTTTGTCCCCCCCAGTCTTGCACCCGTAATACTGACCTGAAAATACAAAACACCAATATAAAGAAACATAACGAGTACAAAAACAGCAATATAATATATTGATTGCTGATGAAACACACTAGAATCTAACTCAAAAAATACCCAGTTATTAGCATTATCGCCACCGCCAGGAACTCCATTTCTAGTTAAATAATTAAGGGCAACACCAGGGCCATCGACGTTTTCGTGCCAATACCACCGACGATCATCGGAGCACGTTACTTGAGCCAGATGAAGACGAGCCATACGCTCATCTACCGGAAACACATGACTGACGATAAAAGAAGCCAGACCAGGAATACTATTTCCTCTACTGTCAGCAGAGCATTTTGAGAGCGTTTTGCCACTGCTATAGTTAAGCCGCGAGCTTGGGGCATCATCGCTACGAGCCGTTAACAGGCTGCCATTCAAGAATACCCCTAGATCTTTTTCATCACCTGAAAAATTACTGCCTTTCGTCCAGGAAAAACCGCTGCCCTCACTCTTCTTCTGGCGAAGTGAACCTATATAGCTTCTAAGATCGCCCACTCTTTGATCAAGACCTGCGGCTGCATCTATTGCGCTATGACGGAAAAGTAAATCCATATACCTTACATAGGAGTCTTTAAAGGCAGCCCCCGCAGGTAAACCACCAAACATCAACAAACATAGAACACCTGCACTTACATGGCGAAAGCGTCGCAATGATTCGGGAACAATCAGCTTACTCGTTGTATTATCAGACTGCTCATTTTCAAGAGTATTATCTTCATCACATGACAGACCTGGCTTGGGTTTTTCCCAAATTTCCTGTAGTAATTTAGGCACACTACCAATTAATACGACCAATAGAGTAGCGGATATAACACAGTACAAAGCGATACTGGCGGCACTAGCGAAAGACATTTCAGCGTATTTAATATGTACCAACATTCCCGCAACAAGCAATAGCGCTAATACAATGACTGCAGGCGTTCGCCAACGACGATGCTGTAAGGATTTAACATCAAAGGGCTGAGCAGAAACGAGGTACATTAAATGGGCACCCGAAAGCATAACGACCGATATCCAGAAGATTAACCAAAACCCACTAAAACTCAAGATAACGATAACACCAACTATCAGCACCACTGACAAGGCAATGTTTGCCACCCAAAAGATTGACGAATGACAGTCAAATATATTCCTGCGCATGGGCCATAACCATGTCCATGGATCCCGGCGCCAAAAAATAATCGTAGCAAAAATACAAATACCGATTGCCATAGAAATAAGTAAAAACTCGCCTAATGCAATCGCCGCAATTTCAAAACGAGCCATTTGCACTAATGTTTTGTCTTGTATAACAACGATACTCCAGGGCACACCTGCGATGGCACGGGTATAAAATAAACTTTGTCGGCCATGGTATTTTCCATGGAAGAGATGACTCTGGCGGCGTTTGACCAGCGCACGTAGTTGAGGATTATCATCAGCCTCACGGTAAAAGTCTTCTACCAATACTCGCCCGGCGTTGTCATGGGCGATAACAAGGCCGCTATCGTCTTCAATAATGGCAAAATGAAAACCGCTCGGTAAAACCGGTGCTGCCAGGCTTTGCAGCGGCCCACTAATAACACCAACTTTAGCTTTACCTAGAGGACCATCCCGTGCAAAGCCTTTTGCCGGAACGGCTATAGCGGTAGAAAGCGAGCCGGTGCTGTAACTCATAATTCGCTGTATGGCAAAGGCTGGCAGGTCCCCAACGCCTTCAGAATTATTTTGGAACTTATTCAATGCCAGTCCGTTGACATTCGCTTGCATAAAATAATGACGGCCTGATACATCCACGTTTTTAAGTGGGGTATCGCGATAATCAAAGATATACTTAGCATCTTTATCGATGCTTTTACCATCCTTATCAACGAAAAACATAACTCGATAAGGTGGTCTCTCACTGAGCGGAAAACCCGGCGCAGGCACAGGGCAATCTTCCCTATCCCCTGTCTTCGTTGACATCTTGACAGCTTTGTCCCTCAAGCAGTCATAGATCTCCAGCATTCCTATTAATTCGCCGCGAACATCTTCTTCAATATTAGCGGCCACTTTATCAGCTGTGTGCTCACTGGTTTCGAGGATGCTACGACCTAAGGTTGCCCACAGAATTAATATTATGGTGATACCCGTACTGAGAACCCCAGCGCTGAGTAAATAACCCGTAAACAGTCGACTAACCGAAGCCAGTGGGCCACCGAGAGCAATTCGCAGGTAGGGCGCCAGCAACAAAGCAATGAGTACAAATAGAGCAATGCCCGCTACTACGTTTGGAGGGATGCGTTGAACTCGCTCACTAAAACGGCTGGCATCAACCACACCAACTATATAACCGGCCTCTTCACTCCCTTTATTAGCAGCATTACAATCGTTCGTTGTAAAATCACAAAATAACTTTTCTTGCCGTGGTGTATAGGGCTGAAAAAAAACTAACTTCTTTGTATCACCGACCTTCATTTCAATAAAGGCAGCTTGCCCCAGAGTAATTTCACTGCCACAAGGCTTATCGGCCTTAGATTTATCACCATTTTTTTTCAACTTGCAGTTTGCCAATTGCAGCAGGTGTTTGAAATTGCGATAGTGCTTTGTGCGCGACACGGCCTGCCCCCCAAGACGGCCAGAGGAGAAGCCTGAACGCGCTGTCTCCGCGCTATAGAGGACATCGCCATCGGGGCGCACTAGCGCAATAACATCAAACTCCCTCCGTCGCCGTAGATCAGCTAACACCGGGTCAAGCGAAACCGTACTTTTAATCAGACGTGGAACCTTGTCAGTTTCAGACTCAGCGCTCGTCTCCACACAAAACTCTTTTACTAACTTAATATGCCCCTGATCGCGCTTAAAACCAAACTTATCAGCTTCACCGAAAGAGCAGCTCGGCGCATTTTCTGCAGGTAATAGTGTAAAGTTAATATCTGAAAAAATAGGGTTATTCTTTATGGCGGAAGATTTTTCATCCATCCAGACTTTCAGGGTCTCTTCAACTGGCGCTATATTTTCGGTTTTGGGGCGCAAGCGGGCAAATGCCGCCACATTTCTATCGAGGAGACGCCCCGCCTCATCGAGAGCCCTGAATGCTCTCTTTTGGTGGTAGCCAGTTTGACTTTGCAGATTAAAGTAATACGCCGTTGTCGCCGGAATAATGATAACCAGCAAACTAAAAATATAAGGACCGAGACCGCTTGCTCGCGAAGGTTTACGGATTTTAGCTGCAACTGTATTATCGCTCACAAGCCCATTCCTTTGATGCTTATTTATAGATGCTTATTGATTCACTGGCGTGTTCAGTTGATTAATAATCGTTCAATACCAGTAAATTACTGCCTGTTGGCAACTGTTGAGAGGGCCTTTTGATGGTTTCAATTAACCTTAATTATTACCCGCGAGCAGTGGCGGTCGTCAGTAAATATTTATTGTTATTCCTTCAATCCCGCACAGTATAGTTTTTAATCTCGAAACAAACCAATACCCCAGCTCTGCGTGCTTTATCAGGATCTAAAAGTAAAACCCCGCCTGCTGAGTAATTATCACCACCACTCAGTGCTTGTCAGTTGTGGATGTAGCCAACGCCGGTGCCCGCATCACGGCAGACAAACCACCATAAAAACTACCCAACAGCACTAAAGTAGCGCCTATTACATCGCTGCGACTCAATGTAGCATCGAGTAAAAACACCGCTAGCACAATCGCGTAAACAGGTATCACATTGAGGTAGAGCGCGGCCTGACTGGCGCCAATCAGTTGCACACCACGATTCCACCAAAATAACGACAGCACGGTTGGCCCGATACAGACAAAGGCTAACACCGCGACCACCAGGCCATTAACTTGTGGTTTGATAAAGAAGAAGCCTTCAACCGTGGCCAGGGACAGGGCTGGAATAACCGATAAAAACAGGCCGATTGCCGTGGTTTCCAGGGCGCTCATGGTGAGCATTACCCGCCGTCCCGCCATGCCGTAAATACTCCACGACAAAACAGCGAGCAACATCAGCATATCGCCGATATTGAGATCCAGGGCGAGCAACACCGATAAATGACCGCCACTGAGTATCCAGCCGACACCGACCACGGTAAGGGCTGCCGCCAACCACTGGCTGCGCTGTAATTGTTCACGGAGGAAAATGGCGGATAACAAGGCCGTTGCCAGCGGTGTTAAGGCATTCATTAAACCGGCATTAATTGGCGTGGTGTAGCGCAAGCCAAGATAGAGGAAAATTTGAAAGCCGAGCACGCCGCTAAGGGACATCAGTAGCAGCAGCGGCCAACTTTTGACACCGCTTAAAATATCGCGCTGGCCATTGAAAAGAATGACGACAATAAAAATGGCGCTACCCGCTAGCGCTCGCGAGGCGACAATAAATCCGGGGCCGACATAATCGCGTAGCACACTGCCGGCAATCAGGTTGCCCGCCCAGAATAAGCCCGCTAAATTCAGTAAAAGTACGGCTTTAAAATAATCATTTTTGTGCAATAGATAAAACCCGTGCTTTTACAGCTCCTTATCCAATCGCTGGACCACCTTTGTCGGCCCAGGTTTTTAAATCGAAATACTCACGCCAGTGACTAATTTTGCCCTCGCCATTAAACTCAAAAATGCCCAGCACTGGCAATTGTGAGAGTGTATTGTCGCCTAGCGTAAAACTGTCGAGTCTCTCAGTGACAACGCACTGCTCATCGGCGACCACGGTGAGAATTTCAAACTGACAGGCACTGGCCGCACCGAGAAATGCCGAAAGAAAGGCGCGAATTTGTGCCTGCCCCACCAGAGGTTCCAAAGGTACATTGTGATAAATAGCATCGCTACTCATCAAGCCAAGTACTGCCTCAATATCGAGGTTCTCCCAGGCCTGACAAAAGTCTGTAACCGTTTTTTTATGTTGCTCTGACATAATCATTCGCCCTTTTAAATAGCTAATTTATTTGGCTGTTGAAACTGGCCGCATTGCAAAAATCGGGATATGGCGATCACCGACACGGCGCTTGTAGTGGGGGAAGCCCATATAGGTATCGAGGGCATAGCCCCAATAGCGCTGATACTCATCACCCTCCAACTCCGTAGCCACGTAGACCTGCCTCTGCCCGCGCAAAGTGCAGTTGGCCTCGGGGTTCGCCTTGAGATTGTAATACCAGGCTGGATTGTGACTTTGACCAAAGTTCGAGGCGATAATGGCAAACACACCGGGCTCGGCTTCGTCTTCAATACAGAGCAAGGGGATATCGCGAATCACGCCACTTTTTGCGCCCTTGGCAGACAAAACCACCACCGCTAGACCGGTCAGCACACCGGCCATGGTGGTGCGACCACCCGACAGCTTAAAAAAAATGCGGTCGAGATGGTGCTGGGTGCGCGCCATAAACCAGGCCCCCGCGCTACTGGAGGCAAATTTATGCATCAGGGTATGAAATGCTGATAATTTTTTAGGCGGCATTTTATTTCTCTTTGTTATTTTTTATATTGACCGTTAAAACCCAGGACATGCCCAGGCTCACATTGGCACTCAGGCTCAGCTCGATTGCGCCTCAAGTTTTGCCACAACGCGCTCACCAAATTCCTGGGTGCTAATCATCTGCACACCCGAACCGGGCTTGCTGAGGTCGGCCGTTGAATAACCATCAGCAAATACGCCCTGCATGGCAGCCCAAACATTTTCCGCTTCGTCGAGCATGTCGAAGCTGTTTTCAAGCATCATCGCCACCGAGCCAATCATCGAATAGGGGTTGGCAATGTTCTTCCCGGCGATATCGGGTGCGGAGCCGTGAGAGGGCTCGTAATAAGCCTTGTCCGGCCCGATACAAGCGGAGGGCATCAAGCCGAGGGAACCGAGAATACCGCCAGCCTGATCACTGAGAATATCGCCAAACATATTTTCCATCACCATCACGTCAAACTGGGTCGGGTTTAAACACAGCAGTGTTGCAGCGGCATCGACCAGGATGTGGACAACCTTTACTTCGGGATATTGTGGGGCGATTTCTTCAATAATCTCGTTCCACAGAACACTGGATTTCAGCACGTTGCTCTTGTGAATATTGTGCAGCACTTTCTTGCGGCGCATGGAAATTTTAAACGCTTCGTGGAGAATACGACTGATCTGCCCCTCGTCGTATTCGAGCGTTTCACGCACATAGCGCAAACCGTCTGCGTTAACGCCCACTTCTTTTTCACCAAAATAGAGACCGCCAACCAGCTCGCGCACGATAATTAAATCGATACCTTCACCAATAATTTCTTGCTTGAGCGGTGAAAAATGAGCCAGCTCTTTGGGTAGTGACACCGGGCGGAAGTTGGCAAAGGTGTTGTAGCGGCGGCGCATGGGCAACAGCGCAGCGCGCTCGGGCAACATGTCGACGGGGATTTTTTGCGAGGCCTCATGGCTTAAGCCAATGGGTCCTTTAAGAATGGCATCTGCCGCATCGCAAATATCGATAGTCCCTTGCGGAAAGGGGTGGCCACACTCGAAATAAGCGTTGGCGCCAAAAGGCGCAGGCATCAGTTCAAAGCTCACATCGTTGCGCGCCTCGATTACTTTCAACACTTTAAGTGCTTCGGTCATAATTTCTGGGCCGATTCCATCACCGGCCAAAACTGCAATTTTAAAGCTTTTCACTGAATACCTACCATTACACTATTAACAAAAAAATCGATAACACCAAAGCCTCAGGCCATTCAGGCCGGTGCAAAAAACGGTACAGCCGTACCCTCGCCCGTGTCGATAAATGCCACTTTTACCGGCTGGCCGATTTCGAGCTTATCGAAATCACAGTCGATTAAATTGGTCATCATGGTCGGGCCTTCGTCGAGAGTCACATAGGCGATTGCCCATGGCTCTTTGGCTCTGCGCATCACACTGTAGGTATAAATTGTGCCGCGCCCTGCTGTTTCTAGATACTCGGTGTCGTCACTGAAACAAAAGGGACAAAAGGTGCGGGGATAAAAATGGTTTTCACCACAGCTATTGCAGTGTTTAACCAGTAATTTACCTTCGCCGGTAGCCGCCCAAAAACCTTTGGTTTCATCGTTCACCCGGGGCACTTTCACTTTGCTGGGGCGATTTTTACCGGCTTCATTGTTTGCTGTTAAATCACTCATGCGTCTTCACCTCCGATAATCAAAGTCGCACTGCCCATGCGTGAACCGAGCAATCCGCCCGTGCCGTGAGCCAGGGCAATATTACAATTTGGCACCTGTACTTTGGGGTGAGCTTCGCCGCGCACCTGGCGCACCGCCTCAATCACCTTGGTAATACCGCCTCTGTCTGTGGGATGGTTGTTGCACAAACCGCCGCCATCGGTATTGAAGGGCAGCTTGCCAACGCCGGATATTAAATTGCCATCGGCGACAAATTTACCGCCATCGCCCTTGGCACAAAAGCCGAGGTCTTCGAGTGTTTCCACCACGGTGATGGTGAAGGAGTCATAAATAGAGGCGTATTTAATATCTGCCTGGCTCACGCCCGCCTCTTCAAAAGCCTTTGGACCAGACCAGCGCGCGCCGGAGAAGGTAAGGTCGACCTTACCGCCATTGAGGTGTTTTACCGCTTCGCCAGCACCGAGCACTTTGACACTGGGGCGCTTTAACTGGGCCGCGATCTCGGGAGCAACAACAATCACCGCACCGCCGCCATCACTCATGACACAGCAGTCGAGACGGTGCAGCGGGTCGCTAATCATCGGTGAGTTAAGTACATCCTCAACCGTCACTACATTGCGCAACATGGCGTGCTCGTTGTGTTGCGCATGGTGAGAGGCGGCGACTTTCACCCAGGCTAGCTGCTCGCTGGTGGTGCCATATTCGTGCATGTGACGCATCGCCGCCATGCCGTACATATTGGTGACAACCGGGCGAAAAGGGGCTTCAAAGGCATAGTCTGCAGGCGGACCACCGCCGGGGCGAACGAAATATTTTTCCTTGGCATCGGCGCGTGGGCGTCCGGCCAGGGTAATCAATGCCACTTTGCAATGGCCCATGGCGATGGCCTGAGCCGCGTGATTAACGTGGGCCACATAGGACGAGCCACCCACTTCGGTGCTATCGAACTGGCGCAGGTTCAAGCCCATGTACTCGGCCTGATTCAGCGGTCCCAGTCCGGGCACGTCACCGGCACAATAATAGGCGTCGATGTCGTCCTTGGTCAGGCCCGCATCTTCTAACGCACCCTTGGCGACCTCGGCATGTAACTGGGGGACCGTTTTGCCGGTGGCCTCGCGCAGCGGGTGTTCATAAACCCCCGCTATAAAGGCTTTTCCTCTAATACTCATAGCTCACTCCTTTTTTATAATCGTTATGTTATTTTTGGGGCGCCCTATTGTTTTTGACCCTGTCGTATTGGCCTTTTCTCTTCAACACTAATAGTTAGACAGTGATGAACTAGGTGCCGAAGGGATGGCGCAGCACGATCGTTTCGACGCGGTCGGGGCCGGTGGAAACAATATCAATGGGCACGCCACAGACTTCTTCAATGCGGGCTATATAGCGCCGCGCCGCATCGGGCAATTGTTCGAGGCTTTTTGCGCCAACGGTCGATTCTGACCAACCGGGCACAGTCTCGTAAACCGGGACAATATTTTCATAGTCATCGGCATGGCTGGGGGCGCTAACCGGGTTGCCGTCTTTGCCCTCATAGGCGATGCAGATATTAATGCTCTCGAGGCCATCGAGCACATCGAGCTTGGTCAGGCACAAACCCGAGACACTGTTAATACGCACCGCCTGTTTGAGGGCGACACCATCGAACCAGCCACAGCGTCGTGCACGACCCGTGGTAGCGCCAAACTCATGGCCTTTGGCGGCCAGGTGCTCGCCCACTTCGCAAAACAATTCGGTGGGAAAGGGGCCGGAGCCAACGCGGGTGGTGTAGGCCTTGGTGATACCCAGGACATAGTCGAGGTAGAGGGGGCCGAAACCACTACCTGTGGCCGTGCCGCCAGCAGTGGTATTTGAGGAGGTCACGAAAGGGTAGGTGCCGTGATCGATATCGAGCAGTGAACCCTGGGCACCTTCAAATAGAATGTTCTCGCCCGCTTCGCGAGTTTCGTGCAAGGCCGAGGTCACATCGAGCACCATGGGCTTCAACTCTTCCGCCCACACCTGGCACGATGCCAGTGTTGCCGCGTAGTCGCAGGCCTTGGCCTGGTAGTAGTTGGTGAGCATAAAGTTGTGGTATTCCATCACTTCACGCAGCTTGTCGGCAAAGCGACTGCGGTCGAACAAATCGCCCAGGCGCAGGCCGCGACGGGCCACTTTATCTTCATAGGCCGGGCCAATGCCGCGGCCAGTGGTGCCAATCGCCGCTTTGCCGCGAGCCACTTCCCGCGCCTGATCAAGGGCAACGTGATAGGACAGAATCAGCGGGCAAGCTGGCGAAATACGCAGGCGCTCGCGCACCGGCACACCGCTCTCTTCGAGCTGGCGCATTTCTTTGAGCAAAGCATCGGGGGCCAGCACCACGCCATTGCCGATCAGGCAGCGCACATTGTCGCGCAGGATGCCGGAGGGGATGAGGTGTAAAACCGTTTTTTCTCCATCGACCACCAGGGTGTGACCGGCGTTGTGGCCGCCCTGAAAGCGCGTCACCACAGCAGCCTGATCGGTTAGTAAATCGACGATTTTGCCCTTGCCTTCATCGCCCCATTGGGTACCCAGTACTACTACATTCTTGCCCATCATTCGCTCTCATCACCTACCGCATTGGCGGCCGCTGGTTCTACTGTAAATCCACAATCGCTGGCCATCAGCACGCGATCGCAGTGCAACTCATCATAATCTACGTGCTGGCCACTAAAGCCACGCACCACCCGCTCGCCATTTTCACGCAAGCGCGCAATTTCCCCAGCCCATTCACTGTGGCTGGCAAGCGCTGGCGGAGCGGGCGCATAAATACCCGCAGCAACGCTGTGGCTGTACGCCACCAGGTTTGCCAGTTTGCTCAAATCTATACCAAAGCCAGTCGCCGGACGGGCGCGACCAAAGGCCTCGCCAACATCGTCGTAGCGACCGCCATTACCCAGCGCCAGCGTTGACTCACTGGTGTAAGCCGCGAAAACAATACCCGTGTGGTAGTGATAGCCGCGCAGTTCACTCAAGTCGAGGAACAAGGCCGCCTGCGGCGCGCACTCGGCCAACTGGCTAGCGACGGCTTCCACTTCACTCAATGCTTTCAGCACCTCGGCAGGGGCCTTGGCCAAGACCACTTTAGCCTCAGCCAACATAGAGGCATCACCCGCCAAACCGGGCAGGGCTGCCAGCATCGCGGCCAGGCTGGCATCGGCCACATTCGTCGCCAACCACTGCTGTAAACCCGCATCTTTGCGCTGTAGCAGAGCAAACAGCTCGCCACTTTGCTCTGCGCTCAAACCCGCGGCCTGTTCCAAAGCACGATATATACCGACGTGGCCGATATCGAGACAGATGTCCTCAAGGCCACAGAAACTGAGGGTTTCGACCAGTAGCGACATCACCTCAACGTCGGCGTCTAAACTAGCCTCACCAAAGAGTTCAATACCGAGCTGGATCGGCGAGCGCGATTCCAGCGGCCCCCGCGCTCGGGTGTAAAGTACCTGTCCGGCATAACACAGGCGATTGGGGCTATTGCGCTGCAGGCTGTGAGCATCCATTCGCGCCGCCTGGGGGGTAATATCAGCACGCACTCCCATCATCCGCCCGGTGAGTTGGTCGGTGATTTTAAAGGTCATCAAATCGAGATCTGAGCCCGAACCGCTCAACAGGGATTCGGTAAATTCGGCCAGCGGCGGTATTACCAGGTCATAGCCCCAGGAGTGATAGAGGTCGAGTAAGCGGCGACGCAGGCGCTCTACTTTGATGGCCCGGTCGGGCAAAATCTCTTCAATGCCGTCGGGTAATAACCAGCGATCTATTTTCGTCATATCTATCTATTCACCTAAACTACTTCACCACAAACAGCAGGCCGGCACCCAGCAACATGCTAATCAAACCCAGCAAGCGAATGTTTTTGTCATCAGTTTGGGCCAGCGTCAGCATCATATTGCGCCAGGCGGAAGGTGCCACAAAGGGCAGGAGACCTTCAATAACCAGAACTAAACACAGCGCCGCAAGAAGGTCTTGAACCATTACCATTGCCTATCAAAAACCCGTCAGTTAGCCCGCAACAGTCGCAAAAAAACCGGGCAGCCCCGGTTCTTCCGCTATATTACCACCCGGGGCAATCGGCGGCTGTATTTTTTACCGCGATCGTCCCGCCAAAGGCTTTGCCACCGAGCTGGCTTAACAGCCCCTTATTACTTAACCGTACCTTTCGAATTCTTCAAGTAACGGAAAAACTCGCTATCGGGCTCAACCAGCATAATATCGCCCTTCGATGAAAACGCACTTTTATAGGCTTTCAGGCTGCGTGTAAAGGAATAAAACTCAGCGTCTTTACTGAAAGATTTAGAGTAAATCGCCGTGGCATCTGCGTCTCCGGCACCGCGTAATTGCTCGCTTTCCTTGTAAGCATTAGCGGCAATAATGGTTTCCTGCCGATCCGCATCGGCGCGAATTTCTTCTGCCGCTTCCTTACCGATTGAGCGCAGTTCACGGGCTTCTTTTTCCCGCTCCGCCTTCATACGACGGAACACTTGCTCGCTGACCTCAGAGGGTAAATCGATGCGTTTAACACGCACATCGACCACCTCGACACCCAGTGATTCGGTGACGGTTTTGTTCAGCTCTTCGGTGATATTGTGCATCAGCACATCGCGCTCACCGGAGACCACTTCGTGGAGGGTGCGGGTACCAAACTGGTTGCGCAGACCGTCGTTGACACGATCGCCAAGACGGGCGTGAGCAACAGCTTCATCACCACCGGTCGCCTTGTAGTAAGCCTCGACGTCCTTGATCTTCCACTTGGCAAAAGCATCGACGATCAAACGCTTTTTCTCGCGAGTCAAAAAGCTTTTCGGCTCGGCATCGAGGGTGAGAATACGCGCATCAAATTTATGCACCTTGTCGGCCATAGGCCATTTCAGGTGTATGCCCGGGGGAATGTCCGCTTCGGTAATGCTACCAAAATGTAGCTTAACGGCCCTTTCCGTTTCCTTAACAATATAAATACAGCTATTGCTAAAAACAATGGCGAGGACAACAAGCACTAAAAAGCCTGGAAATCTCTGGTTCATTAGCGCGACTCCCGGCGTTGACTGTTGGAAGACTGATTGCGAATCCTTTCAATCACCGCTTCCGTAATAAGGTTGACATCAGCTGAGGTGAGCGACTTCATTTGACTCGATCCGCTAACGCTCGACGTTTGCTGCTGCATAATTTTGTCCAGCGGCAGGTAGAGCATGTTATTACCGCCCTCAACATCCACCAGTATCTTCGAGCTGTTTTCCATCACTGATTGCATGGTGTCGAGATAGAGCCGCTGACGGGTGACTACGGGAGCTTTTTGATATTCGTGCAACAATTTATCAAAGCGCTCCGTCTCACCTTCGGCATCGGCAACAACGCGAGCCTGATAGCCTTTGGCTTCTTCGAGAACCCGCTTCGCTCGACCCCGCGCCTCCGGCACGATGCCGTTGGCGTAGGCCTGAGCCTCGTTGATCACGCGCTCTCTATCTTCTCGCGCCTTGATCACATCATCGTAGGCAGCCTTTACCGCAGAGGGCGGCTTCGCTTCGAGAATGTTCACTTTGACAACTTTGATACCCGTACCGTAACTGTCGAGATAGGTCTGCAGACGCTCTTTAACGTCAATACTTAACTGCTCGCGGCCGGTCGATACCACTTCGTCGAGACCGCTGCTACCCACCACATGGCGCAGAGCGCTGTCGGTGGCGTGACGCAAGCTGTGTTCCGGCGCTTTAACATTGAGCACAAAATCTTTCACCGACTTAATGTTGTAGTGCACGGTCAAGGGCAGCTCAACAATATTTTCATCTTCGGTGAGCATTTGCCCGCGAGTCTGATACTGGCGCTCTTCCGTGACGCGAACCCGAGTAACAATATCGACCAGGGGCGGGTTCCAGTGCAGACCATCGCCAATAATTTCATGGAACTTGCCTAAACGCAGTACCAAAGCCTTCTCTTTTGCGTCGACCTGGTAAAAACCCAATAAAGCCCAAACCACTAAGACAATTGCCAGAAGGCCAATGATGGCCACGCCACCAATGCCGCCACCACCTCCGGAGCCACCGCCAAAGATTTTACCAAACTTGTCACCGATATCTTTCAGAGCTGCGTCGAGATCGGGCGGATTGCCGCCCTTACCACTACCGCTACCCCAGGGATCTTTGCCGCCACCCGGTTCATTCCAAGCCATTACTCACTCCAGTGAAAGTACAGGGCGCAAATTCTATCAAGCCCTGATTGAAAAGCCAGCAAACATCAGCAACTAGCATCAATGAAAAAGAAATATGAAAACCTAAAAACCACTCTGTGCCAGGACCGCGCCCAGCTCAAGCGCCATTATGTAATAGAAGGGCCTTTAAACTCCCGTTAATTATTAATATTATTTGTCTCTGGCGGTGAGTCTTGTCCCGCCTTGCCCGGCATCGCAGGCTGAAACAGCACTTGCTGCGGCGTCAAAGCCGCTGCTTTCAATAAGCGCTGCCACTCAGCTTGAGGCAGGCGCACCTCGAGCAAACTGCTCCCATCGTCCTGACTAGTCTCTGTAAGCACGGCACCGGCCTGAAACAATTGCGCCCGAAAACGCCCCAGCTCGTGGCCCAATGTGCAGACACCGTGAATTTGATCATGGGCTAATAACTCGCGCAGTGCCACCGGCAATAAGTCAACGCCAAGATTGTCCTGGGCCGACAACCAGATGGTGATGGGTCTGGCGTCGCCGTCGCGCTCGATGCGCGGCTCAACGCCTTCGAGCAAATCGATCTTGTTATAAATTTTCAGCACCGGAATATCACCGGCACCAATTTCGTTCAACACCTTGTCAACTTGATCTATATTCTCGTGGCACTGCTCCGAACTGGCATCAATAATGTGCAGCAACAACGTTGCATTGCTCGCCTCCTCGAGAGTGGCGCGAAAAGCTTCGACCAGTTTGTGGGGCAAGTGGCTGATAAAGCCCACCGTGTCGGCAAAAATAACCGAACCCACCTCGGGGACTTTGAAAGCGCGCATGGTGGGATCGAGAGTCGCAAACAGCTGGTCGGCCGCGTAAACATCGGCACCCGTAAGTCGGTTAAACAGGGTCGATTTACCGGCATTGGTGTAACCCACTAATGCCACGGTGGGCACTTCTGCGCGCCGCCGTGAGCGCCGCCCCTGTTCACGCTGCACGCGCACTTTTTCAAGGCGCTTGAGAATGGATTTAATGCGTACGCGCAACAAGCGCCGATCGGTTTCGAGCTGGGTTTCACCCGGGCCGCGCAAACCAATGCCGCCCTTTTGCCGTTCGAGGTGAGTCCAGCCACGCACCAGGCGAGTGCTCATATGCTCAAGCTGGGCGAGCTCCACCTGCAGCTTACCCTCGTGGGTTTGCGCGCGCTGGGCAAAGATATCGAGGATTAAACCGGTGCGATCGAGCACCCGGCAAGAGAGCGCATGTTCAATATTGCGCTCCTGGCTCGGTGATAAATTGTGATTAAAGATGACCAGGCCGGCGCCGCTGCTCTCGACTTCCTGCTTTATTTCTTCGAGTTTACCGGTGCCGACAAAGAATTTTGCAGTGGGCACATCGCGCTTGCCGGTTATAAAGGCAATCGGATCACCACCGGCAGAAATCGCCAGCTCTTCAAATTCTCGGGGGTCTTCCGGTTCGCGCTCGCTGTTTAAATTCAGATGGACCAGTACAGAGAGCTCACCGGATTCGGGGCGGTCAAAAAACAAACAGCCCCCTAATCGTCCGCATCCTCTTCACCGGGCACGGCCATAGGCAGCTTGACAGGGCGCGAAGGCACTACTGTCGAAATGGCATGTTTATAAACCATCTGACTGACGGTGTTTTTAAGTAGCACAACAAACTGATCAAAAGACTCGACCTGGCCCTGCAATTTAATGCCGTTGACCAGAAAGATTGATACAGGAATACGCTCTTTGCGCAAGACGTTGAGGAAAGGGTCTTGTAGATTATGCCCCTTTGACATGGTTTTTCTCCAAAAGGTTGAGCGACGAAAAGTGTCTCACTAAAAAGCTCGATCTCTACATTAAAGAAGAGTCTAGCAGCAGACGCAAATAACATATGACGATGGTAATAATACTGGGCCAAATAGCCCGTTCCACCAGCGCCAAACTGAGCCGCGCATGATACTACCCAACGGCATTTTTGTATACGGCACTATTTTGTAAAATTTCCAGCGCCCGCGACAAAACATCGTCGCCAGACTGGGCCTCATCAGCCTGATTAAAACTGAGCTCCAGGCGATGCAGTTCAGGCCAGCCCCGCAACCAGGTTAATTGGCGTTTGGCCAACTGGCGCGTCGCGGCGACACCACGCGCGAACATTTCATCGTAAGTGCATTCGCCCTCGAGATAAGCCCAAATTTGCCGATAGCCAACGGCGCGCACTGCCGGCAAGTCGGCATGCAGGTCGCCGCGCTGGCGCAGGGTTTTCACCTCATCGACAAAACCTGCATCGAGCATGGCTGTAAAACGCTGTTCGATGCGCCGGTGGAGGGCCGCCCTGTAAGTGGGTATTAGCGCCAACTGGACAATACGGTAGTCATTTTCTAGCGACGGCACACCGCAGCCCTTTTCCAACTGCTGCTGTATAAGCTGCGACAGGGGCTGACCGCTGACACGATAGACCTCGAGCGCCCGGGCAATGCGCTGGGAGTGATTGGGGTGAATGGCCGCCGCACCCTCGGGGTCGACCTCTGCCAGTAGAGCATGTACAAAGGGCCAGCCCTTCTCGGCAGCCTGTTGCTCTATCTCCGCTCTCACCGCCTCATTGGCGGGCGGCAGATCGGCAATGCCTTCACGCAGCGCTTTGAAATACAGCATAGTGCCGCCAACCAGCAGGGGGATGCGCCCGGCGGCGCTAATCTCGTCGATCTCGCGGCGCGCATCACGTAGAAATTGACCCACGGAATAGGCCTCACCCGGATCGCAAATATCAATCAAGCGATGGGGCGAAGCGCGTAAAACCTCTGGCTCGGGCTTGGCGGTACCGACATCCATCGTGCGGTACACCTGGGATGAATCGACGCTGATAATGTCGCAGGGCAATCTTTTGCACAGCTGTATGGCGAGCTCAGTTTTACCCGAGGCCGTCGGGCCCATTAAGAAAATCACTGGCGGGCGCTGATCTACCGCTGCCTGATCTGCCGTTGTCTGCTCCGCCACTAATTGATCGACCACCGCTAACGCCCCCGCATAAACAGTGCGTCGAGCTCGGTCATCGACAGCTGCGTCCAGGTGGGACGACCGTGATTGCACTGGCCACTGCGCTCTGTAATTTCCATTTCACGCAGCAGAGCGTTCATTTCTGTCAGTGTTAGTTGGCGACCCGCACGCACCGAGCCATGGCAAGCCATGGTCGATAAAATTGCGTTGATTTGCTCTTCAATACGCCGCGTAGTGCCGTGGGTCAGCAGATCGGCGAGAACATCTCTAATCAAGGGTTCAATATCGGCGCCGCGCAACAGGGCCGGTACTGCGCGCACCACCAGACTCTCCGGCCCGGCTCGCTGCAGGGTGATGCCCAGAGATTCAAACAAGGCTAAATGACTGTCGGCACAATCTGCTTCTTTTTCGCTGACCGCCAGCGCCTCGGGCACCAGCAGGGGTTGAGCGGCGACACCGACACTCTCGTAGGCCACTTTCATTTGCTCATAGGTAATACGCTCGTGGGCGGCATGCATATCGACCAGCACCAGGCCATCGCGGTTTTCAGCAAGAATATAAATACCCCTGAGTTGCGTCAGGGCATAACCCAGAGGTGGGATTTCAGCGGACTCAGCCGCAGCACCGTGGGCCGCACTATCCGATGCGAGCCCTGCTGGCCCAGCATTTTCTGGCAACTGATAAACAGCCAACTGCTCACGCACCGACGCCCGCTCACGGGCGGGAAAGGCAACGCGGTGCTGATAGGGTGGCGACGGAGCACCCGCGCCAGCTTGTACCCCTACCCACGCCTCGCCAGACGCCCCCCCAGCGATACCGACAAGCGGCACGCCCGCGACAACACCTTGTGATGACTCTTCTTCACTCTTGCCCGGCCCCATTTCCGCGACAATGCGCGACAGTGAGCCGTAGAGAAAACCGTGCACGCTGCGGCTCTCGCGAAAGCGCACTTCGTGCTTGGTGGGATGGACATTGACATCGACATCGGTGGCGGGCAATTCAAGAAATAAAACATAGGCCGGGTGGCGACCGTGATAGAGCACATCCTGATAAGCCTGACGCACGGCATGGCTCACCACGCGATCGCGAATGCTGCGCCCGTTGACAAAAAAGTACTGCAAGTCGGCCTGACTGCGCGAAAACGTCGGCGCCCCCAGCCAACCCCATAAGCGCAAGTCGCCACTCTCGGTATTAAAGAAACGCGCCTGCTCCATAAACGCCGGGCCGCAGACGGCAGCGACGCGACGCTCCTGTTCTAACTGCGTAGTAGCTGCGGGAAAGCGGTGTGCGGGCTTATTGTTGTGGCGCAGATTAAAGCTCACATCGAAGTGACTGAGGGCCAATTTTTTGACCACATCGTCAATACGAGAATACTCGGTTTTTTCAGTGCGCAGAAATTTGCGTCGCGCCGGCGTATTAAAGAACAGGTCGCGCACCTCAACGCTAGTGCCCTGGGGGTGGGCTGTCGGCTCAACGGCCACCGTCATATCCCGCCCTTCACAACGGGCCAGCCAGCCAGGGCCTTCGCTGTGAGTATTACTACTCAGCGCTAGCCGCGAAACGGAGGCAACACTGGCCAGGGCCTCGCCGCGAAAGCCGAGCGTGCCCACCGCTTCGAGATCTTCCAGAGCAAGAATTTTACTGGTGGCGTGGCGACTGATGGCCAGGGGCAGGTCATTCCTGGCGATACCGCAGCCGTTATCGCGAATCCTCACCCGCTTAATACCGCCCTGTTCAATATCGATCTCGATATTGTCGGCGCCGGCATCGATGCTGTTTTCAAGCAGTTCTTTAACGACGGAGGCCGGTCGCTCGACGACCTCCCCGGCGGCGATTTGATTCGCCAGACGGGGGCTTAACAAATGAATACGTGGCATTTAACGATATAAGACTCAGGTGGAAACGGGGATTTTAATACGCTGACCAATTTTGATACGCGTGGATTTAAGACGATTATGGCGGCGTAAATCGCTTATCGACACGCGATAGCGATGGGCAATATCCGACAGCGTGTCGCCCCGTGCAATAACATGCACCACACCAGATTTACGTTTGTTTGCGGCCAGCAGAGTGCCGACTGGGGGGCGCTGTTGAAAATGACGTTTGACGCCACTAAAGATCGCCTTCGCCATTTTCTGCTGATAGGCCGGCTGAGACAGGCGACGCGCTTCTTTGGGGTTGGAAATAAAGCCCGTCTCAATCAGAATCGAGGGAATATCCGGTGATTTCAAAACCACAAAGCCCGCCTGCTCAACCCGTTTTTTATGCAGCCGGGCAACACCGCCGACCGACTTCAGCACCTGGCTACCAACATCCAGACTACTTTCCAGAGTGGCCGTCATCGACAAATCCAGCAACACCCCGGCCAGCACTTTATCTTTGTCGACCAGGCTGACACCGCCGACACCGCCGATCAAATCGGCACGGTTTTCTCGCTTCGCCAGATAGCTCGCAGTCTCACTGGTGGCGCTGCGAGTCGACAGGGCGTAGACGGAGGCACCGTTCGCCGAGGCCTGATTAAAGGCATCGGCGTGAATGGAAATCATCAGATCCGCGCGATGTTTGCGAGCGATGTCGGTGCGTTTGCGCAGGGGAATATAGTAGTCGCCATCGCGCACCATCACCGCGCGAAAGCCCACCTCTCGGTCGATCATGCCCTGCATGGCTCGACTGATAGCCAGCACCACATTTTTCTCACGCAGGCGTTTGGGGCCGAGAGCGCCCGGATCTTCACCGCCGTGACCGGCATCGATGGCAATCACAATGTCGCGCATTTTTTGACCGGCCAGCACATCGCTAACAGTTTTTGCCGTTTGTTTATCGCGGTCGTATAAATCAATAACCAGGCGATCGCCATATTGCTCATTGCGCGCCAAGATAAAGCTGCGGGGGTTAATTTTTTTCTTTAATTCGAGAACGATGCGCAGGCTGTCCTGGTCAAATTTAGCACTGCGCAATTCGGCAATGGGCGTGTTGGCCAGTTTTAAACCCGATGAACTGGTAGCCAGAGCCGCATGTTTTAAGTCGATCACCAGCCGCTCGGGATTTTCGAGGGGGAATACTTTGTGTTCGACCATGGCCGATAAATCGAGCACCAGCCGGGTGTGATCCGGCGCGCGCCACAGGCGAATGCCCTCAACATTTGTTGTCGTCGCAGCTGGGGCCGCAGCCAAAACAGGCTGCGCAAGCCATAAAGCACTCAAGCACAGCAGCAACAAAAATACCGCCCGACACAGGCCGACACGGCCCACCGTTTTGCAGGCAGTGTAGCTCCCTCTTTCAGTTAAGCTCAGCATTGCGCTTCCTTACTGATGGTTATACCGACAATACTACTCTCTACAGGGCTGGCGCGCACCCCAGCTACCATAGTTTCACCCTGAGCGGTATGCGCTATCAAGCTCACGCGCCGCCCGCCAGTAATCACCGAAATAGTAATATCCAGATCCGCTGCCTGCAAAATACCCCGCCCCCTATCCGGCCACTCAATCAGGCAAATATTACCCGGCCCAAAATAGTCCCTAATGCCCATGTATTCCAGCTCCTCTGGATCGCCGAGGCGATAGAGGTCAAAATGAAAAACAGTGATGGCCGCTAATTCATAGGGCTCAACTAAAGTGTAGGTCGGACTTTTCACCGCCCCACGGTGGCCACAGGCCTGTAGCACACCGCGACAAAGGGTGGTTTTGCCTGCGCCCAGATCGCCCTGTAGATAAATAACGACTGCCCTCTGACCGCTCAGCGTCGAGAAGACATCACCCAGCGCCTCACCAAAAGCGACCATGGCCGCTTCGCAATCGACGTCGTAGGCACAGGCTGTGCTCATCGAGCATTGACCAAATGTCGCAGCGGGACAAACAGGTCACTGGCCAGCAAACCCTTTTCACCATGCTCACCAGCCGCTCTATCTGCCGCCACACTGTGCAAGCAGGCGCCCAGACAGGTCGCCATTGAGGCATTCAGCCCCTGAGCCAGCAAGCCGCCGATAATGCCCGCCAGCACATCGCCCATGCCGCCACTGGCCATACCGGGATTGCCATAGGGACAGAGCCACAGCGGCAGCACCGCGCCACCCTCTTTTTCACTCTTCACTGGTGCGCCAGAAATTAAAGTGCCGGCACCTTTTAATAACACCGTGGCCGAATATTTTGCAGCGATGTTTCGGCAGGCCGCCAAACGGTCGGCCTGAATATCACCATTGCTACAGGCCAGCAGGCGCGCGGCTTCACCGGGGTGGGGGGTCAGCACCCAATTGCTGGCATCGGCACCCGCTCCCACCCGGCCCTCGCTAAGAATATTCAGGGCGTCGGCATCGACCACCATCGGCAGGCCGCTGCCAATGGCCTTTTGCAGCATTTGCTCCGACCAGGGCGAGCGCCCCAGCCCCGGCCCAATAACAATCAGCGTTGGGCCCTCGAGATGGGGTTCTAACTCCTGCCCCGAGGCCACACCTTTGACCATTAATTCCGGGCGCCGCGCCAACAATGCCGGCACATGCTCGGGGCGAGTGGCGACACTGACCAGACCGGCACCGACCCGCAGCGCTGCTTCCGCCGCCATCGCCACCGCCCCGCCGTAGCCCTTATCCCCGCCAATCACCAGCACGTGGCCAAAGCGACCCTTGTGGGCATCGCGCTCGCGTTGCGGAAAAGCCGCCAGCAAAGTATCGAGCTGCAATCGCTCGGCGGCGACGGGCAGCGGCTCTTGTGCTGCCGCACTGTTAGCAACAGCATCCCCATAAACGACCTCGGGCACCCCGAGATCGCGATACAGCACGTCGCCCGCCAACGCTGGCCCACGGCCAGTCAACAGGCCGACCTTGATGCCGATAAAGCTCACCGTAATATCGGCCTGCACGGCCACGCCGAGTACCGCGCCGGTATCACTGCACAAACCGGAGGGAATATCGGCGGATAAAACGGGCGAACCCAGCTGATGAATATGCTCAATGGCCTGTCGGTAGTCGCCGCGCACTTCGCCACTCATACCCGTGCCCAACAAGGCATCAACCACAATACCGCTGGCAAACTGAGTTTCAGTCGGCGAATCGCTATTTGTATTACTAGCTGAATCGCTACGGGAATAGCTCTGCCATGAGCGCATCGCCACCCCAGCTTCACTGGCAAAGGCCCAGGCTCGCCGTGCGTCGCCCTTTAGTTTCTGTGCATCGGCCAGCTGGACAATTTCAACCGGAATCAACATTTGCTGGGCCAGGCCAGCCATAATGTAGCCGTCACCGCCGTTATTACCACCGCCACAAAACACGGTGATTTTTTCAGGCGCGGGCCAGCGCGCCAATAGCGCATCGAGGGCCGCGCGTCCGGCGCGCTTCATCAGTACAATACCGGCAATGCCCTGCTCTTCGATGGCCCGGCGGTCCAATTCCCGTACCGCCTGTGCCGTGTACAGCCTGTTTGAAATTTTTATCATTCGCTTTTCCCTGAGATCTGGCAGAATTATACGTTAACCGGAGTACGCTGCCACGATGCCCGTTCCACCCGCCACCCCTCCCAATACTGCACTGCCCGATGCTAATTCAGCAGCGGCACTGCAAGCCGACATTCGCCGCTGGGGTCGCGAGCTGGGTTTTCAGCAAGTGGGCTTTACCCATATTGATCTCGAGCAGGCCGGGCAACGACTGCAGCAGTGGCTGGCCCAAGGCTTTAACGGCTCGATGCAATGGCTGGGCGAGCACGGCGAGAAGCGCTGGCGACCCGAGCAATTACTGCCCGGCACGGTTTCCATTATCAGCGTCAGAATGGATTATTTATCCCCCGACACCGACATGATCGCGCGCCTTAAAGACGGCGACAGCGCCTACCTGTCCCGCTATGCCCTGGGCCGCGACTACCACAAACTAATCCGCAAACGACTGGCGACACTGGCCAAACGCATAGAGCAACACAGCCAGCAGCCAGTGATTCAACGGCCCTTTGTCGACAGTGCTCCAGTGATGGAAAAGCCCATTGCCGAACAGGCTGGGCTCGGCTGGATCGGCAAAAACACTCTAGTACTCAATCGCGAGGCCGGCTCGTGGTTTTTCCTCGGCGAGCTATACACTAGCCTGGCATTACCCGCCGACACGCCCGCCACTGAAAAACAGTGTGGCAATTGCCGGGCCTGCCTGAAAATCTGCCCGACCAATGCCTTCCCCGAGCCCTATGTGCTGGACGCCCGGCGCTGTATTTCCTATCTGACTATCGAAAACAAAGGCCCCATTGCCCTGGAATTTCGCGAGGCCATCGGCAATCGGGTATTTGGCTGCGACGACTGCCAGATTATTTGCCCCTGGAATCGCTTCGCCAAAGCGACCAGTGAAGACGACTTTCGCCCCCGCCACAGCCTCGACAACATAAAACTCCTCACCCTGTTTCAGTGGACAGAGGAAGAATTCTTGCGCCTCACCGCCGGTTCACCCATTCGCCGTATTGGCTATGAGCGCTGGCAGCGCAACCTCGCCATTGGCCTCGGCAATGCACCGAGCTCCCGTGAAATCATCGCCGCTCTCGAACAGGCACTGCCCCAGTCCTCGGCTTTAGTCAGCGAGCACATTCAATGGGCACTGGACCAGCAGCACAAACGCGCAGGCTCCTAGCTATTGATATAAGTTGCACCCCACTGTAAAATCCCCGACCTCGAAATCAGACTCAACTTATTACGGAGCAACGCCCGGTGGCCAATTCACCCCAAGCACGCAAGCGCGCCAAACAAAATGAAAAACGACGTCAGCACAACGCCAGCATGCGTTCTATGGCTCGCACCTATTTGAAGAAAGTGACTGTCGCGATTGAATCCGGCGATGTCGAAGCCGCCAAAGCAGCTTACATCGCTGCAGTACCCGTTATCGACCGTATTGCCGACAAGGGTGGCGTCATGCACAAAAACAAAGTTGCCCGGCACAAAAGCCGTCTCAACATCAAAATTAAAGCGATGTCTGCTTAAAGTCAGCTCTTCAGTTTTCGTTGTTCGTCAAACGAAACTGAACATCGCTTTAGCACCGCGTTGTTAAGCGCAAGCTGTCAGCGTTAAAAGCCGATGCACAAAACGCAGCTTTCGTTTTCGACTGTTGCCATTGATGTTTCAGCTGCCAATAAACCCTGCTCTTTGAAGCGGGGTTTATTGTTTGTGGCCCGTCGAAAACACACCGACCTCAACGACACCCCGCAAAATAAGCTGCCATAAAAAAACCCGCGTTAGTTAACGCGGGTTTTTTTAGTGTCGCTAATATTACTCAGCGTTTACTAGCCTTTCTTTGCAGAAGGGAAAACCGCTGGGCGCTTTTCCTTCACTGCGGCAATACCTTCAGCGGCATCTTCACCGAGAAAGCAGAGCATTTCCATACGCAGAGAGTTATCAAAAATAGGTGAGGCCATCTGCATCCAGCCGTTGAGCGACGACTTGGTACCGCGAATTGCCTGCTGGCTGCCCGCTGCCAGCTTATCGGCAATTTCCATCGCCTTGGGCAGTACTTCGTCAGCCGGTTTGCACATGGTCACCATACCCATACGCTCAGCTTCTACGCCGTTAATAAATTCTGCTGTCATCAGGTAGTACTTGGCTTTTGCCATGCCGCAGAGTAGTGGCCAGATAATCGCCGCGTGATCACCGGCGCCAACACCCAGCTTAACGTGGCCATCGGTAAACTTGGCAGTTTCGGACATGACACTGATATCAGCCATCAAAGCGACAGCCAGACCAGCACCAACGGCGACACCGTTAATGGCAGAAATGACGGGCTTTTCCAGTGCCAGTAAGCGGTAGACAATATCGGCCGCCTCTTTCTGGATTCTTTGTACACCGGCAGCATTACCTACCTGGCCTTCGACCCAGTTCAGGTCGCCACCAGCGGAGAAGGCTTTACCAGCACCCGTGACCACGACAACATTGGTGTCATCGTCTTTGGCTACCGTATCCCAAACCTGTGTCAGCTCCCAATGCAGGCGCGCATTGGTGGCGTTCATCACTTCGGGGCGGTTGAGGGTAATGGTTAATACACCATTGGGCTTAAGGTCAAATAATAGGTGTTCGTAATCTGCGTATTCCATGGTGCTTCCTCTATAACGACTTATTGTTTAAGGCTACCCAAAGGCGACCTGAAAAGTAATGGACCGGCTTGCCTCGCTAACGCTAGCGCACCAGGTCGGGGTCGAGGGTCATACCCTCATCGAGCTGAACACCCAGGGTGTTCAAAGCCATCGACACCAGGTTGTACTGCCCTGCAGTAAACACGATGTCCATAATTTGTTGGGTATTGTAATGTTCGCACAGACCCTGCCAGGTCTCATTGCTAATAAAAGCATCGCCGTGTAGCTCGTCGGTGGCTTTAATCAGCAACGCTTCGTTTGGCGTCCAGTGCGCGGCGTCAGCACCTTCTTTGATGAGTTCCATCTCTGCATCAGTCATGCCGCACTCTTTGCCGATGAGGACATGCTGGCCCCACTCATAGCCCGACTTACACAGCCAGCCGATGCGCAGGATGACGATTTCTCGGTCGCGCAGGCTGATCTCAGACTTGCCCATAATGTGGTTGGCAAAGACCATCCAGCGCTTGGCCAGACCGGCATGATTGGCGAGGGTTTTAAAAATATTCAGCACCCGACCGCCCATTTGCGCTTTGCCAAGGGCTTCTTTTTGCGCCTCATTCCACTCTTCGACCGGTACCGGGTGTACCCGTGGTGTCTTCATTCTCATCGTCTATTCCCCATTTCTTTATTATTTATGCTGCTGCCTTAAAACCTCAGGCTTAGCCGTGAGAGACATCATCAATTTCATATTGAACGTCACCCGAGGGCGTTTTCACGACCACCACATCGCCAATTTGCTTGCCCATTAAGGCGCGAGCGATGGGCGATTGATAGGAAATTTTGCTCTGCTTAATGTCGGATTCATCATCGCCAACGATGGTGTAAGTGACGGTGACATCGCTATCGAGATTGATGATGGTGACAGTCACGCCAAAAATAACTCTATCACTGGCAGGTATTTTACTGATATCGATCACCTGAACATGGCTGAGCTTGCTTTCAACTTCTTGAACCCTGCCCTCGGTAAAACTTTGCTCATCCCTGGCGGCATGATATTCAGCATTTTCTTTTAAGTCACCGTGGGCGCGAGCTTCGGCAATTGCAGCGACAATACGTGGGCGCTGAACTTTTTTCAGATCTTCAAGCTCCGCTCGCAGAGTGGACTCACCCAGTACTGTCATTGGTACTTTATTCATACTATTTTGCCTTTGTGAATTTCCTGTAATACCCGCACCCGCATCTCACCTTTGTGCCGCAGGGCCATACATACCGCGTTGCCACCGGCCATTGTCGTGGTGTAATAAACACCTTTCGCTTCAGCGCTGGAACGAATCGTCGACGAGTCGGCGACCGCGACGCGCCCCTCAGTGGTATTGACGATTAAATCAACCTTGCCATTTTTGATCATATCGACAATATGTGGCCGACCTTCTTTCACTTTATTGACGATATCGACGTCAATACCGGCATCGAGAATGAGCTGCCCGGTACCGCGAGTCGACACCAGTTTAAAACCGATTTCGGCAAGCTGGCGAGCGACACCGACGACCTCGTTTTTATCGCGCTCGCGAACACTTAAGAACGCCGTGCCCTTTTGAGGAATCTCATCCCCCGCGCCGAGCTGCGCTTTGGCGTAGGCCTCGGCAAAGGTTTCACCGATGCCCATCACCTCACCAGTAGACTTCATTTCTGGGCCGAGAATGGGGTCGATGCCGGGGAATTTATTGAAGGGGAAAACCGCCTCTTTAACACTGAAGTGCTTAGGCACAATTTCCTCGGTAAAACCCTGACTGGCCAGACTCTGACCCGCCATGCAACGGGCGGCAACTTTGGCCAGTGATACGCCGATACACTTGGAGACAAAGGGCACAGTACGCGAGGCTCTGGGGTTGACCTCAATGACATAAATTTTGTCGTCCTGCCAGGCCAGCTGCACGTTCATCAAGCCCTTAACCTGAAGCTCTCGGGCCATGACTTTGACCACCTCCTTCATCTGCTCCTGCACCTCGGCGGGCAAACTATAGGGCGGCAATGAACAAGCCGAGTCACCGGAGTGAATACCCGCCTGCTCAATGTGCTGCATCAGCGCGCCGATGACGACTTCTTCACCATCGGACACGGCGTCAATATCCAGTTCGATCGCCGATGACAGGAAGTAGTCGAGCAACACCGGGGAGTCGTCCGAGACTTTCACCGCTTCATGCATATAGCGCAGTAGCTCGTCTTCAGCGTAAACAATTTCCATGGCGCGACCGCCGAGCACATAGGAGGGCCGCACCACCAGCGGATAGCCAATGTCTGTTGCCTTTTCCAAAGCCGCATCGACCGAGCGCACCGTGGCGTTGGGCGGTTGCAGCAGGCCGAGCTTTTCAATCATTTGTTGAAAGCGCTCGCGGTCTTCGGCGCGATCGATGGCATCGGGCGTGGTGCCAATAATCGGTACACCTTCGGCCTCAAGTGCCCGCGCTAACTTGAGCGGCGTTTGGCCACCAAATTGTACGATCACTCCCACCGGCTTTTCGAGAGCGACAATTTCCAGCACATCTTCCAGCGTCACCGGTTCAAAATAGAGGCGATCAGAGGTGTCGTAGTCGGTGGATACGGTCTCGGGGTTACAGTTGACCATAATGGTCTCGTAGCCATCTTCACGCATCGCCAATGCCGCATGCACACAGCAGTAGTCGAACTCGATGCCCTGACCAATGCGATTGGGGCCACCACCGAGCACCAGAATTTTATCCCGATCGGTCGGTGCCGCCTCACACTCCTCCTCGTAGGTGGAGTACATATAGGCGGTATCGGTGGCGAACTCCGCCGCACAGGTATCGACGCGCTTGTAGACGGGCTTAATATTCAATTCGCGACGGCGGGTTCTGACCACCGTCTCATCGACGCCGAGCAAGTCGGCAAGTCGCCGGTCGGCAAAACCCTTGCGCTTAAGGGCATACATCGATGCCCCGTCGAGGCTGGCGACATCGCTGCCCACCAGTGCTTGCTCGGTCTGGACGAGATCGGCGATTTGCACTAAAAACCAGCGGTCTATATTGGTCAGCTCGAACACGTCGTCCAAACTCAAGCCCGCCCGGAAGGCGTCTGCTATAAACCAGACGCGCTCAGGCTGGGCCGAGGCCAGTTGCTCGCGAATAATACCTTCGGCACCATCGCTGGCGAGATCAACATGGGGATCAAAGCCTGCAACGCCAACCTCGAGACCACGCAGGGCTTTTTGCAGCGACTCCTGAAAAGTGCGGCCAATGGCCATCACCTCGCCGACTGATTTCATCTGGGTAGTCAGTACCGGGTCGGCCTTGGCAAATTTCTCAAAGGCAAAACGCGGTATTTTGGTGACGACGTAATCAATGCTCGGCTCAAAGGAAGCCGGTGTCGCACCGCCGGTAATATCGTTTTTCAACTCATCGAGGGTGTAGCCCACTGCCAACTTGGCGGCAATTTTGGCAATCGGAAAGCCCGTTGCCTTAGAAGCCAGCGCCGAGGAGCGGGACACCCGTGGGTTCATCTCAATAACCACCAAACGGCCATCTTCTGGGTTGACGCCAAACTGTACGTTGGAGCCACCGGTCTCAACGCCGATCTCGCGCAGCACGGCAACCGAGGCGTTGCGCATCAACTGGTATTCTTTATCGGTCAGGGTTTGCGCCGGGGCGACGGTGATCGAGTCTCCGGTGTGAATGCCCATCGGGTCGAAGTTTTCAATCGCGCAGACAATAATGCAGTTGTCGTTCTTGTCCCGCACCACCTCCATTTCAAACTCTTTCCAGCCAATCAGCGACTCATCAATTAACAGCTCACTGGTCGGCGACAGGTCGAGGCCGCGCTTACAAATCTCTTCAAATTCTTCGCCGTTATAGGCGATGCCACCACCGGAGCCACCCATGGTAAAGGAGGGGCGGATAATGCAGGGGTAGCCAAACTGATCGGGCACCTGCAGAGCTTCTTCCAAACTGTGGACGATGTAGGAGCGCGGCGTCTCCAGGCCAATCGCCTTCATCGCCTTATCGAAGCGCTCTCTGTCCTCCGCTTTGTCGATGGCATCAGCACTGGCGCCAATAAGCTCGACACCGAATTTTTCAAGCACCCCCTCCCTCGCCAAATCGAGGGCGCAGTTAAGCGCGGTCTGCCCACCCATGGTTGGCAGCACGGCGTCGGGGCGCTCCTGTTCGATAATTTTCGCCACCGTGCGCCACTCGACGGGCTCGATGTAAGTGGCATCGGCCATCGCCGGGTCGGTCATGATAGTCGCCGGATTTGAGTTCACCAGCACTACCCGGTAGCCCTCTTCACGCAGCGCTTTACACGCCTGGGCGCCGGAGTAGTCGAACTCACAGGCCTGGCCAATCACAATCGGGCCGGCACCGAGAATCAAAATACTGTGTATGTCAGTGCGTTTTGGCATAAGTGTTTATCGCGCCTGTTTAGTCAGCCTCTATCGAGGCCCTATGTGTTGGAAGAGTGTTGTGACATCAAATCGAAGAAATGATCAAACAAGGGGGCCGCATCGTGGGGGCCGGGGCTGGCCTCGGGATGACCCTGAAAACTAAAGGCCGGCTTGTCGGTGCGGTGAATGCCCTGCAGCGAGTCGTCAAACAACGAGCGGTGAGTGGCGCGCAAAGTCGCCGGCAAGCTCTTTTCATCGACCGAAAAGCCGTGATTCTGGCTGGTGATCAGCACCGTCTTGTCATCGAGGTTTTGCACTGGATGATTGGCGCCGTGATGGCCGAACTTCATTTTCAGGGTTTCAGCACCCGATGCCAGAGCCAGCAACTGGTGGCCGAGGCAAATGCCAAACAGGGGGATGCCCGCATCGAGCAAGTCATTAATCGCCGCAATGGCGTAGTCGCAGGGCTCGGGGTCACCGGGGCCGTTGGACAAAAATACGCCATCCGGGGCCATCGCCAGTACCGCCGCAGCGGGGGTTTGCGCGGGCACGACGGTCAACTGGCAACCGCGATCAACCAACATGCGCAGAATATTGCGTTTTACACCAAAATCGTAAGCCACCACTTTATAGGGTGGGCGCTCAGGCGTGGCTTGTGTCGATGAAGAAGCGGCAGCGCTGGCCAATTGCCAGGAGGCTTCACGCCATTCATAGGGCTTGCTGACGGTGACTTCTTTGGCCAGGTCCAGACCCTTTAAACCACCAAAGGTCTGGGCGGCGGCCAGTGCCTGTTCGACATCGACATCACCGGCCATCAGGCAGCCATTCTGCGCACCTTTACTGCGCAATAAGCGCGTCAGTTTGCGGGTATCAATATCGGCGATACCGACAACACCGCGCTCTTTAAGGTAGTCGTCAAGATTCTGCTGACTGCGAAAATTACTGACCAGTAAGGGTAGATCGCGAATTACCAGCCCGCCAGCCCAAATAGCCGTGGACTCTTCATCGTCGGCATTAACACCGACATTGCCGATATGGGGATAGGTGAGAGTAACGATTTGGCGCGCGTAAGACGGGTCAGTAAGAATCTCCTGATACCCGGTTAAGGCCGTATTAAAGACCACTTCGCCACTGGAGATGCCTTCGGCACCGATAGATGTGCCTTTAAAAACAGTACCGTCCGCGAGTACGAGAATGGCGGGGCGACGGGCAGGCAGATTCAATACAGACTCCTCTATCAACGAAAATGAATAAAACGAGATAACCTGCCGGCAAGGTGTCGAACTATCGAGTCGAACTTAGGCCTGTATCGGGAAATGACTTTTCTGCGGCTGTAAAAAAACGAGATGAACCAGTCGTTCCATCTCGTTTAGTCGCGCATTCTGTAGGTCATTTCACCTCTTAGATACAGGTCTTCCGGGCAGTGGAAACCTGAGTCGGAATTTTAGGAGATTACAAGCATTGTGTCCAGCACCACGCTTGCTCTATCTTAAATGAATCTGCGGGCAGAGGGCACAGAAGCCAGCCACCGGGAAAACCACCGCAAGAAAGAAAACCAAAAGAGATACAAGCCTTTACAGCGATGTCACAGGGGAAAACTTGACCTCGCCTCACCTGGTTTAACGCAGCCATGTGAGGCGCAACGTGCGTTTTTTTGGCGACTTAAATCAACGCTGCATCAAGACCGCCAGCCAACTACCTTAAACCCAGTACATCCTGCATATCGTAGTTTCCAGCGGGCTGGGCGACGACCCAGGCAGCGGCGCGCACGGCACCACGGGCGAAGGACATGCGGCTGGAGGCTTTGTGAGTGACTTCGACACGCTCGCCGTCGGCGGCAAAGATAACCGTGTGATCACCGACAATATCGCCGGCGCGCACGGTGGCAAAGCCTATCGTTTCGCGCTGGCGGGCGCCGGTCTGCCCTTCTCGACCGTAGACGGCAACTTTCGATAGATCCCTATCGAGGGCATTAGCGACTACTTTGCCCATACTCAGTGCAGTGCCCGAGGGGGCATCCACTTTGTCGCGGTGGTGAGCTTCGACAATTTCGATATCGACATCGTCACCCAGCACGCGGGCAGCAACATCGAGCAATTTAAAACAAAGGTTCACGCCGGTGCTGAAATTGGTGGCCATGCAAATAGCAGTGGACTCAGCAAGGGCATCGACCGCCGCCATTTGCGCGTCGCTAAAACCGGTGGTGCCGATCACCATGTGCTTATTATTCGCCGCACAAAGAGCGGCGTTGGCCGCTGTGGCGACGGGGGCGGTAAAGTCGACCAGCACGTCGAAGTCGTTAATGACTGCTTCGAGATTGTCGACCACGGCGATGTCATTGCGGCCGATGCCCGCCAGCTCGCCACTATCGACGCCAATCAGCGAGCTATCGGGGCGCTCGATGGCTGCGCTTAATTGCACCTGCTCATTGGCGGCGATGGCTTCGATCAGGGTTTTACCCATACGGCCACCGGCACCGGTAACGGCTACTTTTATCATTTTCCCACTCCGCTTACAGCCTTCATCATTTAATCACGAGCCCCTTAAGCTAACTCAAGCTTAAGATTTAGCCAATATTAAGGCTTAACCACTAAAACTATCGAAGAAACTCTTTACGCCCTTAAACCACGAGGTGCGCCGAGGCGAGTGTTTGTCGTGTTGCAGAGACTCGTTCAGCTCACGCATCAACTCTTTTTGTTTGGCGCTGAGTTTAATGGGCGTTTCGACGGTGACGCGACACAGCAAATCACCCGGCCCACCACCTCTAACCGGGGCAACACCCTTGCCGCGCATGCGGAACAGCTTGCCGGTCTGTGTTTCAGGGGGGATTTTCAGTTTAACGCGCCCATCCAGAGTCGGCACTTCCAGTTCACCACCCAGGGCGGCATCGGCAAAACCAATCGGTACTTCGCAGTAGAGGTTGGCGCCATCGCGCTGGAAGATGGCGTGATCACGCACCACGATCTGCACGTAGAGGTCACCAGAGGGACCGCCGCCGGGGGCGCCTTCACCTTCACCGGAGAGGCGAATACGATCGCCCGTATCAACACCGGCCGGCACTTTCACCGACAGGGTTTTCTGTTCTTCCATCTGGCCACTGCCATAACACTTGCCACAGGGATCGGCGATCATTTTACCGCGGCCACGACACTGGGGGCAGGTTTGCTGGACGGAGAAAAAGCCCTGGGAAACCCGCACCTGTCCAGCCCCGTGACAGGTGGTACAGTTGATCGGCGACGTGCCCTTGCGCGCACCGCTGCCCTTACATTCGCCGCAGTTAACTTTGACTGGCACGCGAATAGTGGTTTTACAGCCTTTGGCCGCCTCTTCGAGATCGAGCTGCAGGTCGTAGCGCAGATCAGCACCACGAGCCGGGCCACGACCGCGGCCACCGCCGCCAAAAATATCGCCGAAGACATCGCCAAATACGTCGCCGAAACCGCCACCGCCCGCTCCAGCCTGAGCATTAACCCCTTCATGACCGTAGCGATCATAGGCGGCGCGTTTTTGTTCGTCGGATAAGACTTCGTAGGCCTCGCTGGCCTCTTTGAATTTTTCCTCGGCACCTTCATCATCCGGGTTTCTATCCGGGTGATGTTTCATCGCGACTCGGCGATAGGCTTTCTTAATATCCTTCGCATCCGCGTCTTCCGACACGCCTAGTATTTCGTAGTAATCCCGCTTCGACATAATTTACTCATCAATTTATTACTGCGCCACGCAGCACAAAACGCAGGGGCTTAAACCTGCGTTTTGTGGCGTACCTAAGGTCGGGTTATCTCACCCGAACAAGCTGCTATTTTGCGTCTTTTTCATCGACCTCTTCAAACTCGGCATCGACCACATCTTCGCCGTCGTCAGCCGCTTCACCCGCGCCTTCACCATCTGCTTGCGCCTGCTCAGCTTCGGCGTACATTTTTTGCGCCAGAGTTCCAGAAACGTCTGACAACTTGGCAGCAGCGGCATCAATGGCTTCTTTATCATCAGCCTTAACCGCTTCTTCCACCTCTTTAATAGCCGCTTCAATCTGCCCTTTCTCTTCGTCAGTCGCCTTGTCACCGGCTTCATCGAGAGTTTTTTGCGCCGCGTGAGCGAGGCCGTCGGCTGTGTTGCGCGCCTGAGCCAGCTCTTCAAACTTGCGATCGCTGTCGGCATTGGCCTCGGCATCCTGAACCATTTGTTCGATTTCTTCATCGGACAAACCGGAGCTGGCCTTGATAATAATCGACTGCTCTTTGCCCGTGGCCTTGTCTTTGGCCGACACGTTCAAAATACCGTTGGCGTCGATATCAAAAGCCACTTCAATTTGCGGCACACCGCGCGGTGCTGGCGGAATATCGGCCAGGTCAAAACGACCCAGTGATTTATTGCTCGCCGCCTGCTTGCGCTCGCCCTGAACGACGTGAATGGTCACCGCGCCCTGATTGTCATCGGCTGTCGAGAAAATCTGCGACTTGTTGGTTGGGATAGTCGTGTTCTTCTCAATAACCGGGGTGGCAACACCGCCCATGGTTTCAATACCCAGGGTCAAGGGCGTTACGTCAAGCAACAGCACGTCGGTAACATCACCGGACAATACGGCACCCTGAATGGCGGCACCTACGGCAACGGCTTCATCGGGATTCACATCGCGACGCGGCTCTTTACCAAAGAAGTCGCTGACTTTCTTTTGCACCAGCGGCATGCGCGTTTGCCCACCCACCAGAATCACGTCATCAATCTCAGAGGCCGACTTGCCGGCATCTTTCAGCGCTGTTTTCAAGGGCGCTAGTGAGCGCTCAACCAGGTCTTCGACCAGAGACTCCAGCTTTGACTGGGTCAGCTTAACAACCAAGTGCTTAGGCCCGGTCGCATCAGCGGTAATGTAGGGCAGGTTGACTTCGGTTTGCTGGCTGGAAGACAGGGCGATTTTCGCGCCCTCTGCGGCTTCTTTCAAACGCTGCATGGCCAGTGGATCGCCCTTCAGGTCAACCGAGTTGTCCTTTTTAAACTCGTCGACCAGGTATTCGATCAAACGCATGTCGAAATCTTCACCACCGAGGAAGGTGTCACCATTAGTCGACAGTACTTCGAACTGGGTTTCACCGTCGACATCGGCAATTTCAATAATCGAAATATCGAAGGTGCCGCCACCGAGGTCGTAAACAGCAATCACCTGATCACCGCTGCCACTGTCCATACCGTAGGCCAGTGCTGCAGCCGTGGGCTCGTTAATAATGCGTTTTACATCAAGGCCAGCGAGCTTGCCGGCATCTTTGGTTGCCTGGCGCTGGGAGTCATTAAAGTAGGCGGGGACGGTAATCACCGCTTCGCTAACACTCTCGCCGAGATAGTCTTCAGCTGTCTTTTTCATCTTGCCGAGTACTTCGGCAGAGATCTGTGGCGGCGCTTTTTTGTCGCCATCAATCTCAACCCAGGCATCACCGTTGTCGGCTTTAGCGATGGTGTAAGGCACCATTGCAATGTCTTTTTGCACGACGTCATCTTCAAAACGACGACCAATTAGGCGTTTAACCGCAAACAGGGTCTTGGTGGGGTTGGTCACGGACTGGCGTTTTGCCGACTGTCCAACCAAGGTCTCACCCTCTGCGGTGTAAGCGACAACCGAAGGTGTTGTGCGGGTACCCTCTGAGTTTTCAATCACTTTGGGCTTGTCGCCCTCCATCACAGCAACACAAGAATTCGTTGTGCCCAAATCAATTCCAATAATCTTACCCATGCCCATCCTCTCCAAACCGCAATTCGTTAATGTCGTTACTTCTAGTACAGCGCTGCTATGCGCCTATATATTGTCCCGAGGCTGGTAAATTCAACCCCGGGAGCGACTAATTAGTTATTCGCTACCCTTCGAGACCACCACCATGGCGGGTCTAACCAGACGATCATTCAAGGTATAGCCTTTTTGAAAGACCTCCATCACCGTGTTGGCCGCCACATCCGGGTTGGGCAGCATCGAGATCGCCTGGTGGAAATCGGGATTAAAGACTTCACCCGTGGGCTCGACCTGCTTCACTTTATGGCCTTCGAGCACCCCGTGAAAACTTTTCAGGGTCAGCTCAATACCCTCTCGAACGGAGGCCAGATGACCTTCATCAGAGTCGATAGCCGCTAGCGCTCTCTCCAGATTATCGACCACCGGCAGCAGCTCACCGACAAACTTTTCGAGGGCAAACTTGTGGGCGTTTTCAACATCGCGGTCTACCCGGCGACGCAGGTTTTGCATTTCAGCCTGGGTGCGCAGGGTTTGATCCTTCGCCTGCTGTAGCGCTTCGCTTAAAGCACCAGCATCAAGTTCGGCAGCACCGTCTTCACTCTCTGCTGCGGCTGCTTGCTCCAGTCGTTCTTCTGGCTCCTGCTCTGAGCCCGGCTTTTCTTGATCTTCAGTGGCCACGTTTTACCAACCCTCAATAATGACTTCCCCGGCTATATTGGGTCGAAGAGTGGAGCTTTCAAGTCAGATCTTGCACAGATAATTGCAATTGTTAGTGGCAGTTCTGTATAACTGCGTTTTATTAAAATAATTGGCGACGCCCCAGTGCTTACAGCTCTTACCATTAAACAGTTCACCCTGGTTGAGTCTATGGATGTGGAGTTTAGCTCCGGGCTGACCACCATTACCGGCGAAACGGGTGCCGGCAAATCCCTGGTGCTCGACGCTCTGGGCCTGGCACTGGGCGATCGAGGCGATACCGATCGCATTCGCCTCGGCGCAGAGCGGGCAGAAGTCTGCGCCAGCTTTGCCGTGAGCACGGACTCTCCAGCCAGCCAATGGCTGACAGATAACGATCTCGACAGCGCCGGCGACTGCCTGTTGCGCCGCATACTCACTCGCGACGGGCGCTCCCGAGGCTATATCAACGGCCAACCGGCGACCATGACCCAACTGCGCACACTGGGCGTGATGCTGATCGACATTCACCATCAGCACGAACATCAATCACTGCTCGCAAAAGAGCATCAGCGCACCCTGCTCGATGAGTTCGGCGGCCACCAAAAACTGCTCAAGCAGGTCGCAGAAGACTACAAAAGCTGGCATTTGGCTCAAACTCGACTGGCAGACATTGAACAGCGCGCCGATGAAACCCTGGCCCGCAAAGACTTGCTCACTTTTCAATCACAGGAGCTCATTGAACTCGACCTGCAGGCTGGTGAAATTGAGGCGCTGGAGCAAGAACAATCCCTGCTCGCCAATGCCGACACCATCCTTTTCGACAGCCATCAGGTGCTCGCCCTGTGCGATGGCGAGGCGCCGTCGCAACTCACCGTTCTGCCCGCCCTGAGCCGGGCCAGCCAGTTACTCAGCGCCATTGACCAACCTGGCCCAGCCCTGAAAGAAGCCCTCTCTCTTCTGGATAGTGCCCATATTCAAGTTGAAGAAGCACTGGGCGAACTACAGACCTATATCGCTCAGGTAGAGCCCGATCCCGCGCGCTTACAGCGGGTCGAAGATAGGCTTTCTAGCGCCTATCAACTGGCCCGCAAGCATAAAGTGAAGGCCAATGAGCTACCCGAACTGTGCGCACAATTGCGCACCGAACTCGTCAGCCTTTGTGCCGATGACAACGATGTCGACGCCCTGACCGAGCGACTTAAAGCACTCGCTGCCAGCTACCAAAGCCAGGCTAAAAAACTATCTGCTTCAAGAAAGAAAGCGGCCAAACAATTCGAGCAGAAAATTAATCAACAACTGCAAGCACTGGCGATGGCCGATGCCAGCCTGCAAATTGCACTGACACCCCTGGCTGGCAATTACAGCCAAAAGGGGCTTGAAAGCGTTGAGCTGCTGATCAGCACCAACCCCGGGCAGGCCCACCGATCGCTCAACAAGGTCGCCTCCGGTGGCGAGCTGTCACGGGTCAGCCTGGCGATTCAAGTGGTGGCCGCCCACAACTCCACCATACCGGTGCTGGTTTTTGATGAAGTCGATGTCGGCATCGGCGGCGCAACGGCAGAAACCGTCGGCAAACTGCTGCGCGAACTTGGCGACCATGGCCAGGTGATTTGCATCTCCCACCTGCCCCAGGTAGCCAGCTGCGCTCACCATCATTTATTGGCGAAAAAGCAAAAGGGCGAAACATCCAATCAAAGCCATCTCGTCGCCTTAGACGCGAAACAGCGCATAGCAGAAATTGCGCGCATGCTGGGGGGCGAAAAAATCACCGCAAAAACCCGCTCCCATGCGGAGGAAATGCTTGGCGCGGCAGTGACTGGTTAAGATGCCAAATAGTCGCGAATAAAACACGGCAGACGTCTTTTCAGCGGACATAAAAAAGCCCCTTGCGGGGCTTAGTGCTTGTGGCGGTGAGGGAGGGCTTGATAATAAGCGCCTGTGGCCCCTATCACCCCTGCGGGGCACAGCGTAGCCCACGAAGTGCTTTGGCTAGCGTCGCTATGCTCCTCGTCTAAATTCGTGGCCGAATTTGTCGAACGGGTTCAAATCCAAATCCCCCGCACCCATAAACCAAAAAACCCCCTTTCGGGGGTTTGTTGTTTATGGCGGTGAGGGAGGGATTGATAATAAGCGCCTAGGGCCCTTATCACCCCTTCGGGGCTTGCGTCGCTGCGCTCCTCGTCCAAACTCGTGCCCGAGTTTGTCGAACGGGGTTCAAATCCAAACCCCCTTCCCCAACAAGCAAAAAACCCCATCGCCTTTAGGCGACAGGGTTTGTTGCTTATGGCGGTGAGGGAGGGATTCGAACCCTCGATACCGATCAAGGTATACTCCCTTAGCAGGGGAGCGCCTTCGGCCACTCGGCCACCTCACCAGAAACTTTACTGACTCAACTCACTTGCCAACACTTACTTTTATCAACACTCATCCGCTAATCCCCGATTGGCTCGAATTTGAGCAAACCCAGAACCCACGTGATTGATCAGGTGATATTCTAGCTATTCAGAAAGTACAGCCAGAGCGCCTATAAAGACGCGAGAAACTGACAGCCCGCTTCTGAGGGCGGGGATAATACCATACTGCCAGTAAAAACAAAGGGGCTATTCAGCCCCTGTACCACGTTCTTTTTCATCTTGTATGCGTTGGTAGATTTCCTCTCTGTGCACTGAAATTTCTTTCGGTGCATTGACCCCGAGACGAACTTGATTACCTTTAACGCCCAGCACTGTCACTGTCACGTCATCACCTATTACAAGGGTCTCTCCAACACGCCTTGTTAAAATAAGCATCACTTTTCTCCTTGCCTGTACAATTAATGCCGCAACCTCTCATGCAGTCACGGCGCCTCCAAGATATCGGCGAGTATTTTTTATTTCCGATACAACCTTCGCTAGTACTACGTAACGACCGCGCATTCTACCTTTGTTGGAGGTTTTTTTTAATAACTATTTGTTAGCCGCTTAAACCTATTTGCTATTACCCAAAGAAACACACCTCCCTAAAGCAAATATAGGTCATATTTGCTATTTTGCCTCCCCCTCCAAATCAAAGGCCGAGTGCAGTGCGCGCACTGCCAGCTCCAGGTATTTTTCCTCGATCACCACAGCGATCTTAATTTCGGAGGTGGTGATCATCTGAATATTAATATTGTGCTCAGCCAGGGCGGTAAACATGCGCGAGGCAACACCGGCGTGAGAGCGCATGCCGACACCGACCAAAGACACTTTGGCAATATGGTCATCGGTGACCACGGAGCGTGCTTTTAGCTCCATGGCGATACCCTCTAACAAACCGCGGGCGCGGTTGAGGTCGCTGCGGTGTACGGTAAACGTCAGGGATGTTGTGCCGTCTTCGGAGACATTTTGAATAATCACGTCGATTTCGACGTTGGCCTCGCCAATGGGCGCGAGAATCCGCGATGCCACGCCGGGTGTATCGGGAATACCCTGAATCGTCAGCTTGGCTTCATCACGATTAAACGCGATGCCGGAAATTATGGGTTTTTCCATGCTGTCATCATCCTCAAGGGTAATTAATGTGCCGGGGCCGTCTTTAAAACTCGACAGCACTCGCAGCGGCACTTTGTATTTGCCGGCAAATTCTACGGCGCGAATTTGCAGTACTTTCGAGCCCTGGCTGGACATCTCCAGCATTTCTTCGAAAGTGATTTGCTCAAGCCGACGCGCGCCTTCAACCACGCGGGGATCGGTGGTGTAGACACCATCGACATCGGTATAAATCTGGCATTCATCGGCCTTTAAGGCAGCGGCCAGTGCAACGGCGGAAGTATCGGAACCACCGCGCCCCAGGGTGGTGATATTGCCCTGGCTATCGACACCCTGAAAACCCGCCACTACCAGCACTCGGCCCCGCTTTAAATCGGCCTTCATGCGCTCGACATCGATCTCTTCAATGCGCGCTTTAGTGTGGGAGTCGTCGGTGAGTATTTTCACCTGGGCACCGGTGTAGGAGCGAGCCTCACAGCCGATCTTATTCAGCGCCATGCTCAGCAGCGCAATCGTGACCTGCTCGCCGGTGGACACCAGAACGTCAATTTCGCGCGGCGTGGGCGTCTCGCTGATGGTATCGGCGAGGCCCAGCAGGCGATTGGTTTCACCGCTCATGGCCGAAACCACAACCACGATATCGTCACCACTGGCGCGACAGGCGGCGACTTTTGCGGCCACAGCTTCGATTCGCTCGACAGAACCTACCGAGGTGCCACCGTATTTTTGAACAATTAAACTCATCTTTCTAACTCATTCCTCTAACTCAAGATCTAACAGTGCGGATGGGTCTTGCAACATCGCTTCTCGCCAGGGGTTCCCAGCAATGTTAGTACACCGCAATTTGCGCCCATCGACGAGGGCGCGCAAATGTACACTAATCAGCCAAAAAGAGAAACCTGATTAAGTTGAATAAGGCCTAGCATTCAAGCACTTAAGTGCTCTTCAACCCAGGCGTAAACAGATTCGAGTGCCGCCGGTAGTGCCGCGCTATCCGTACCGCCACCCTGAGCCATATCCGCACGACCACCACCCTTGCCACCGATCTGAGGCGCGACGAACTGCATCAAAGCCCCCGCCTTAATATCGGCGGTGAGATTTTTGCTGACGCCAGCGCTCAAAGCGATTTTGCCATCGCTCTCCGCCGCCAGCATTATCACGCCTTTATCCATGCGCGAACGCAGTTGGTCGAGCATATCGCGCAGCGTTTTGGCATCGGCGCCGTCGATCTTTTTCGCCAGCACGGCGACACCGGCAATGGTTTTTGCCTCGTCGAGTAAGTCGCCACCCGAGGCGCTAGCCAGCTTCACTTTCAGCGCGTCCAGTTCTTTATTTAAGGCGCGATTGCTATCGACCAGCGCTGCCGCCTTGTCGAGCACATTGGCGCGCCCGGCTTTCAAGGTCGCCGTGACTTGATCGAGGGTTTGCTCAAGCTCTTCAAACCAGGCCAGAGCAGGGACACCGGCCAGCGCTTCAACACGACGCACGCCAGCGGCAACACCCGACTCGGAGGTAATGTGGAACAGGCCAATATCGCCCGTGCGCTGGGCGTGAGTGCCGCCGCAAAGCTCGACAGAAAAACCTTCACCCATCGTCAGCACGCGCACACTGTCACCGTACTTCTCGCCAAACAGGGCCATTGCGCCGCTGTTCTGCGCCTCGTCCATGGACATTTCTTGCGTTTGCACGGCGCTGTTGTCGCGAATCTGGCTATTCACTAACGCTTCAACCGCCTTAATCTCATCCGCCGTCATCGCCTGCGGGTTGGCAAAGTCAAAGCGCACACGCTCGGCATCAACCAGCGAACCCTTTTGCACCACGTGCTCGCCCAGCACTTTGCGCAAAGCCGCATGCAATAGATGAGTCGCCGAATGATTAAGCGCTGTTGCCTGTCGTTTGTCGCTATCGACCTGAGCATTGACTGCCTCACCGAGGCGCATTTCACCCTCGACCAGCTGCCCACAGTGAAGGTGATTGTCACCCTGCTTCTGACAGTCGCTAACGACAAAACGGCCACCCGCAGTGAGTAGCTCGCCACGGTCTCCGGCTTGCCCGCCGGACTCGGCATAAAAGGCGGTGTTGTCGAGTACCAACATTGCCTCGTCACCGACATTCAGGGCTGCAACCGCAGTACCTTCGCGAAACAGGCCGGTAATTTGCGCACTAGCATTGAGGCTTTGATAGCCAACAAATGCCGTTTCGCCCGTTATTTCCAGCTGCGCTGTGTAATCGACACCGAAACGACTCGCCGCACGCGCCCGTGTTTTTTGCTCTTCCATGCAGCTTTCGTAGCCCGCTGTGTCTAATTCATAACCCTGCTCACGGGCAATATCGTTGGTTAAATCGAGGGGGAAACCATAGGTATCGTAGAGTTTAAACACGACTTCGCCCGGTATCACTTTGCCAGACAGGTCGGCCAGCGCCGTTGTTAGCACGCCCATACCTTTATCGAGGGTTTTACTGAATTGCTCTTCTTCGGCCAGCAGCGCTTTTTCAACCAGCTTTTGCTTGGCCGCCAATTCAGGATAGGCCGCGCCCATTTGTTCCACTAGCGGCGCAACCAGGCTATTAAAGAAAATGCCGTCCATGCCCAGGTTGTGGCCGTGGCGCAGTGCACGGCGAATAATGCGCCGCAGCACGTAACCTCGTCCCTCATTCGAGGGCAGCACGCCATCGACAATTAAAAAAGACGCGGAGCGAATGTGGTCAGCTATCACTCGCAGTGAATTGTGTTCCAAATCATCACCACCCGTCGCCTCGGCCGCCGCTTTAATCAGGTGCTGAAACAGGTCAATTTCGTAGTTGCTGTGCACGCCCTGCATGATGGCGGCGATACGCTCAAGACCCATACCCGTATCGATGGAAGGCTTGGGCAGCGGTGTCATCACACCATCGCGGTCACGCTCGTACTGCATAAACACCAGGTTCCAGATTTCGATATAGCGATCGAGATCGTCATCGGAACTTCCCGGCGGGCCGCCCGGCACATCGGCACCGTGGTCGTAAAAGATTTCCGAGCAGGGGCCACAGGGGCCGGTGTCGCCCATTTGCCAAAAATTATCTTCATCGAGGCGGGAAAAGCGCTCGGCACTGACACCCATTTCTTCGAGCCAGATTTTTTCCGCCTCGTCATCGGAAATATGCACGGTGATCCACAGGCGCTCTGCGGGCAGACCCAGCACCTCGGTGAGGAAGGTCCAGGCCAGCTTGATGGCATCGCGCTTGAAATAGTCACCAAAGCTGAAATTGCCGAGCATTTCAAAGAAGGTGTGGTGGCGGGCGGTGTAACCGACATTTTCTAAGTCATTGTGCTTACCACCGGCGCGCACACAGCGCTGGGAGCTGGTGGCTCGCTGGTAGTCACGCTGCTCGGCGCCGAGGAAAACATCCTTAAACTGCACCATGCCGGCATTGGTAAAGAGCAGCGTTGGGTCATTGCCCGGCACCAAAGAGCTGCTGGCGACGACGCGATGGTCGCGCTCGGCAAAAAAATCCAGAAAGGCCTGGCGGATGTCCGCACTCGATTTTACGTCTAACATAAGAGTCCCGCAGCCAGTGGCCACATTGATAATTTAAAGAATAAAAGGAGGCTTAAAATTAAAAGCCTAATTGGGATTCAGAAAAGCCTTTGCCACCCAGGATGTGTATATGCAGGTGGAATACCGTCTGTCCGGCACCGGCACCATTGTTCACAATCAGGCGGAAGGCATCGCTGACACCCGCCTGCTCGGCAATTTTGCCGGCGGCTAGCATTAAATGCCCGAGCAGAGCTTGATCCTCTACCTCGGCATCGATAATCCGCGGAATGATTTTCCGGGGAATCACTAAGAGGTGTACAGGCGCCTTCGGGGCGATGTCATTAATGGCGATGCAATGCTCGTCTTCATAAATAATATCAGCCGGAATTTCACCCTTAATAATTTTACTGAACAGCGTTTCTTCTGTCATACATCCTCATCCTCTACTATTTATGGCGCGTTAAAATGCATCAGCGCTTGCGGCCCTGCTCTTTTTCCTCGGTGCTCAGCTCCCGCGCTTCACTTTCCAGCATCACCGGAATGCCATCGCGAACGGGGTAGGCGAGACCACTGGCATAGCAAACCAGCTCTTCACGCTCACGGTCGTACTCGAGAGGCGCCTTGGTAACAGGGCAAACCAGAATACTCAGCAGCTGTTTATCAATCATAGTTTTCATCCAGAGCGCAGGCCCATTCACAGGCGGTGGATTTTAAGGCAATGCCAGCCCTAACACCATGCTTGCGAAGCGCGGATCAACAACATCGTGAAAAGGCGGGGGGACTGCACTCATCGAGCCCCTCGCTAAATAAGAAATAAAACCGCCAGCCGCTAGTGAGGGGCTGGGAAATACGCCAACACCAGTGCCGGGTCGAGGCGCACACCAAACCAGTTAACGCGCCAATCCAGATGGGGCCCGGTGGCGCGGCCAGTGCTGCCCACTTTGGCAATCGCATCGCCCGCCGCCACTCTATCCCCTTCGTTGACCAGCACACCACTCAAATGAATGAAGGTAGAGCTCAGCCCATAGCCATGGTCGAGCACCAGAGTGCCACCGGAATAATACATATCCTCATACACCAGTTTGACAATGCCCGGCGCCGGTGCAATCACCACCGTGCCTGTGGGGCGGGCGATATCAAGGCCGTAGTGGGGGTTTTTCGGCACGCCGTTGTAAACCCGCTGGCTACCGTAAACGCCGGTAATTGGCCCCTCTAGGGGCTTGATAAAACCCTGGAGAAAATCTTCACGCCGATCATTATCGGCCCGTGCCTCGCGCACCAAACGAGCTTCGTGGCGAATGCGCTTGAGCACCTCGGCGGATGGCGGCGTCACCGTGCGCTGGGGTACGCCATCGACGCGCTGAATCTTGTATTCGCGCTGCGCAACCGGATAACTAAACTGCTCGCTATCTTTGCCATTGCCCACCGCCACCACGACCGGCCCTTTTACATCCCGGCCCAGGCCAATCACGAAGCTGCCCTCGGGGGTCAGGCTCACAGTGCGACCCTGAAAAACCACTGTGTTGCCGGGCTCTGTGTGGCCCACCAGCATCGCGCCCTGTTGCCAAATACCCTGAAATTCCAGGGCCGATGCCAGCGGGCTAGCCAGTGCAGCACAAAAGCAGAGCAACAAAAACTGTAAACTGCGCTGCACTTTTCTTGCTATCGTCTCACTCATATTTCGACTCAATGACTGTCCAAAGCTGTTATTTATTATCGAGCGACTAGCGCTATACCGAGGGCTGCTATTGACCGAGAGCGGCGCGAATTTGCTCACCATTAAAACCTCGATACTGCAAAAAGCGCATCCGTTTGGCCCGCTGTTTAAGATCGCTAGCCGGTGCCTCACCAAAGCGCTTGTTCGCCACCTCGCCCGCCAGCGCAAACCAGTCAACACCGCAGGTACTTAAGGGGGCATCAGCATCGACACCGCGCTCGCGCAAGGCAGCGCGAATCCTTACCGGGCCCTGCCCTTTACCCACCCGCCAGCGCACAAAGGCTTCACTAAAGCGCTGGTCCGATAAAAGATCATCGGCAACCAGTTTGTCGAGTACGGTATTAAGCAGCTCACTATCGGGGGCAAACTTCTGCTGTAATTTATCAGACACTTCTTTGCGCGAGTGTTCCCGGCGCGCCAATATATTCATCGCGCGAAGGCGCAAGTCCTTTGCCGACAGGATTTTTTCTGGCAGTGGATTAGCCCTTAGAGCACTGTCATGTTGTTGGTTCACAAGCCTAATTACCGGTCTTTAAAGGGCGAGCCAATGCCCGGTTTTGGCGCAGGCTCAGCGCTAGTGGCGGCTTGCGTCGCGACTGGTTCAACAGCAGCACCCGCCAGCAGTGCATCCCGGCCGTCAGCAGCATCGGCTGGCTGCTTTTTGACAATGCCCAGCCAGCCGCCAATACGCCGAAACACCGCACATACCACGCGCCACAATTTCGGCAGCAACCAAATCACCAGCACAATGAACACCAGCATCAAACCGAGGAACAGCCCGGGCTGATTGAGCATCGCCCAAAGGCCGCCAAACACCAGTAAGTCTTCACTAATAGAGGCGCCCCAATTGCTAAAGGGCTCTGGCGAGGTATTGATCAACAGCCGCGTTGAGGCCTTGGTCAAGTGGCTGCCCATGGCCATTGAGCCACCGACCAGCCCGGCGCCAATTTCAAAGGCCGGGGTCACATCGCCAACCGCACCCGCCGCCAGCAGGGCGCCAGCGGGAATGCGAATAAAGGTATGTAAAGTATCCCAGGCAGTATCGACACCCGGCGTTTTATCGGCGAAAAACTCGACCACATACATCAGGCAAGCGATACCGATAACCAGCGGGTCTTGCAGAGTTTCAAGCCCTGCGGGTAGTTCGATATTGCCACTGGCACCGGCGATACCCAGCACCGCAACGGCGGCGTAGAGGTTGATGCCGCTGGCCCAGCCGACACCCATCACCAGAGCCAGGGTCGAGATTAACTGCTGATAGGTATCCATATTACTTCTCCTGCCAAGTTACAGTGCCCAGATTATCCTCCCTGATTCTTCATCCCCTGGAGCAAGGTATTGAGACGCACAGTCCTGTAAAACCTTATTTTTCAACCTGGATGTCGCGCAACTGGCCGTGGGCATAACGCACCAGTTCATATTCAAAAGGCGAGCCGGTTTCGTAGTAGCGAAATGCCGTATTCTTGCGCGTATCAACCACGTTTAACAGTCCCAGCCCCAGACGAATATCATCCTTGTTCGCATCGTCGTTCAAATTCAGCAGGTCGACCTCAGTATTGACGGCATAATCAACACCCAGACCAGCGGCATCACGCAGGCTGGATGGCCCGAGAAATGGCAATACCAAATAGGGACCACTGCCCACGCCCCAGTAACCCAGAGTTTGGCCAAAGTCTTCTTGCTGCTCATACAGACCGAACTTGGACGCCGGATCCCACAACCCAGCCACCCCCACGGTGCTATTGACCACAAAGCGCCACAGCGTAATACCGCTCGACTTCAATTGCAGCTGAAAAACATTATTGATGAAATTATTGACCTCCCCCAGGTTGGAGAAGAAATTCGTCACGCCAGACTCGACGATATCTGGGGTAACAGCGCGATAGGCCTTCACAGTCGGCAGGAAGATAGCTCGATCAAAGCGCGCATTAAAATTATAAATACCCCGGTTCATCGGCTCCCAGGGGTCGTAAATCAACAGCGCCTTTTCAGGGATTTCTGGCCTGACCCGGCGCTGCACCTCGCCACTCGCGGGCATCTGTTCTTCCATCTGCGCCTCGACTTTCTCGGCACTGGCTTGATCAGCTGCTTTCTCTATTACGTTCTCTGCTACTTCCTCGGCAAAAACATTGCCCGTCGAAAAAGCCAGACTCAGGACAAGGGCAGCGCAACACTTCAAGTTAGCCTTCATGATTTCTCTCCCTTCAAAAAGGCCACCATGTCTGCCACGTTTTCCTTACTATCGATATTGCCGCAGTGCCCACCGTGGGCAAACACTTTTATTCGCTCACCCAATAAACCTTCCATGTAGGCCAGCTCCCCCGGCGCTAAAATAATTTCATCGCGATTAGTCACTACCCGCAGCTGCGCATTGCCCGCCATAAAGGCTTCAATATGATGAAGGCTCGCCTCCTTAAGTAGCTGCTCGCGACTTTTGTCAGGCTGCTTTTGCTGTAGATAGGGAATAATCATGTCATCCACATACTCGGTGAATTTCACCACATGACTCGCCTTGGCGTAGTAATCGAGCCTCTCCCGCCGCCCAAATTCAGTGCCGGGCGGAATGATGTAGGCGGAGTGCGACATCAGGTCTGCGGCAAAAACAATATTCGCCGAACTGAGGCGAAAAGATGTTGCGATCAGCGCTGCGGCACCATTGCGCCCCTCGGGGCCAGTGCCACGTTTCGAGAGATCCCAGGATGAATAGGCCTTATAGAGAAAGTCACCGTCAAAGTGCATGCCCTCCTTAGGCTCATAACTGGCGGCCAGACGATTCAGTGCGCGGTCTAGAAACACCCCTACGCCCTGTAGCCCACCCTCCACATTGGCCTCCAGCATGTGGTCAAAAATATCGACCGAATGATAAAGATTCACGGGGGGGTTAATCATATACACCTTCTGTAAATCAAAGACCTTTCGTCGTTGATCCAGCTCGGCAACAAAGGCCGCATGCGCTGCCCCCAGGCTGTAACCCATAATATGAAAGGCACTCACCTCGACATCACCTTCGATCTGCTTATAGGCCTGCTCCATCACCCGGTAAATGTCTTTGGCGTCCTCTGGCAAAAAACCCGGCAAATTGGATTGCGAGGCATTGATCAGGAAGTTGAGGTAAGTGGGCGACGATATATTGATGACATGGAAGCCCGCCTGATACAGGGCTTTTTGCAAGGCCAGCATCTTTTGGGACTTATAACCTGCACCCGTGCCAGCGATATTAAAAACCAGGGGAGCGCGACCCTTTTGTAGAGCGGCCGAAAAACGTAAACCCTCGCTGTACCAAAACAACTTGGGCACTGGATGCAAACCGGGCAGGGTGTACTCTTTGACGGGTATTTCGGCGGGCAGCTCAGCTTTGTAGGCGTGAGGGGTGCCGATAACCGTCGCGGCAAACCTGTCCTCGATGGGGTACTGAGCCTTCGCCAACGCTTCACTGGCAATAACTCCCGAAGCATTGAGGGCGAGCCCTGTCACCCACAGTCCTATAATCGTTAACCGCTTGAACATTTTGCCACCTCCCGTAGCCAGACTTCTCCAGAAAACCTGAAGAATTAATCCTTACACCTGTGCAGGTGCAAGTTATCACAACTGAGCGCAAGCGTTAATGACAAGCTGTTTCTAGCCCATCTTTTATTCCCCCTAACGACAGAGGTCAACTGCGCAGGGCGAACAATCCCAGAAAGAATTGGGGTAAGATCGACAACGAAATAATAATTAAACCAATCTTCAAACGACAGGAGCTATCTGACTATGACTGACCGACGCTACGAACAACTGAGCTGGAAAATTGGCGACGTTTCCATCACCCGCCTGGTAGAGGTGGTGCTCAAAGCCCCCATCGGCTCCCTCTTCCCCGAGCGCAGCGCTGAGGAGCTAGCCGCTTACGACAGCTGGTTGCGGCCCAATTTTCTCGATGATGACGGCGATATGATCTTGAGCATCCACGCCTTTTTAATTCGCGCTGGCGACCTGAATATTATTGTCGACACCTGCGCAGGCAACGGCAAAAAACTGCCTTTGTACGATGAGTGGAATGACCTCAACACACCCTTTTTGGAAAACATGGCGAAACTGGGCTTTCCCGCCGATAAAATCGACCGCGTGCTCTGCACCCACCTGCACTTCGACCACGTTGGCTGGAATACCCACTTAGTCGATGGCAAGTGGATTCCCACCTTTCCCAACGCCCGTTATTTATTTGGCGCCGCCGAGTGGGAATTCTGGAAAGACGAGGACGACCCCTACGAGAGCCACGCCCTCGACCACGCCCTGCAACCTGTTTTTGATGCCGAGCTAGTCGATCTGGTGCAGTCTACCCACAAAATTAACGACGAAATCAGCCTTATCCCCACCCCCGGTCACACCCCCGGCCACGTCAGCATTCATATTCAATCGAAAGGTGAAGAAGCCGTCATTACCGGCGACATGTTCCACCACCCCCTGCAGATGGCCCAACCGGACTGGATTGATGGCGCCGATGTCGAAAGCAGTCTGGCTGAAAAAACCCGCATTGAATTTATGCAGCGCTTTGGCGACACCCCGGCCACCGTTCTAGGCACCCACTTTGCGACACCCACAGCGGGCAAAATTGTCAGCGACGGCAAAGGTTATAAGTTCGAAAGTTAAACGTAGACCTCGCTACAAGCCACTGCCCGGCAGCAAGTCTGTTTGCTGCCGGGCTCCGATACTTATCGCTAGCCCTTAGTCAGCCATAGCTCCATCTATTCAGCACACTCCCCCTAACAATAAAAATTGAGAAACAGCATGAAGCGCGCACTCGTTATCGGCGGCACCGGCCCCACCGGCCCGCATATTTTGCAGGGCCTTATCGACAGGGGCTACGAAACTACTATTTTCCATCGCGGCGCCCACGAACCACCGGGCTTACCCGACGTCGAACACATCCACGGCGATCCCCACTTTCAGGAAACTATCGACGAGGCACTAAAAGGCCGCGAGTTCGATTTGGTAATCGCCACCTATGGGCGTATTCATTTACTCGCCGATACCTTTGCCAAACAGTGCGAGCGCTTTCTGGCGATCGGCGGCATGCCGGTTTACGCGGGCCTGCTCGACCCGGCGAGCCGCCACCCCTTCGGCTTAAAGGTTGGCACCGCCGAGAGCGATCCACTGGTCTCGGAACCGGGCGCATCGAAAGCTTCGCGCTTTGCCCATAAAATTTACACCACAGAGCGCCATGTGCTCGACCTTGGACTTGCCGGGGCCTTTAACGCCAGTTACTTTCGCTACCCCGCCATCTACGGCCCACGCCAGCCCAACCCCATGGACTGGTCGGTGATCAAACGTGTATTGGATGGGCGACGTCAAATCATACTGCCCGAGAGCGGCATGATGATCGCCTCGCGCTGTGCCGCCCGCAATGCCGCACAACACTTGCTACTGGCAGTGGATCAGCCCGAGGCGAGTAAAAATCAGGTGTACAACTGTGTTGACGAAGACCAGTTTAGCCTGCGCCAATGGGTCGAACTGGTGTCGAGCTTCGCCGGGCGCAAACTCGACATTGTGTCCATGCCCAAAGAGCTATCGGAGCCAGCAGAACCCCTCACCCGACTGATGGATGTCAGCACTCACTGCCTGCTCGATGGCAGCAAAGCCATCCGCGAGCTAGGTTATCGGGATGCCATTCCCGCCCTGCAGGCGATTGAGGAGACCACCGCCTGGTATCTGCAACACCCGATTACCGAAGAGGCATACCCCCACTACCCCGACCCCGACCCCTTCAATTACGCGGGTGAAGACACCTTGATTGACGCTTATCAGCGGGGGATCGCGGCGATAAAAGCACAAGCCCCCTTCGCAAAACCCGTGTATTCCCATTCCTATGCCCACCCTAAACAGCCGGGTAAAGGCACGGATCATCGCGGCCGCTAGGAGCCTGTCGGACTTAGGATTAATCTACTGCGGAAAAGTCGAATTTGGCCAGATCTTTCGGTTAGTCTCGTTGAATAGCTAGCTATTCGCCTCAAATAATCGAAAAATCTGTCTCAAATCGCCCTTTCCCTCGCTACGATCACCTAAGTCCGACAGACTCCCAAGCCTTAAAAAACAACTTAAACTAAGGTAAAAGGAGAACAACATGAGTGGACTGGTAGCAAATAAAGTGGCTCTGATCACCGGCGCAGGTTCCGGTATTGGCCGTGCATCGGCGCTGGCCTTTGTCCGCGAGGGCGCGAAAGTCGTGCTCGGCGATGTCAACGATGCCGGCGGCGCGGAAACCGTAAAACTTATCGAGCAAGCGGGCGGCGAAGCTGTCTTCCTGCACTGCGACATTAGTCAAGAAGCCGAGGTAGAAGCACTCGTTGCCAAAGGTGTCGAAACCTTTGGCCGCATCGACTGCGCCCACAATAATGCGGGCGCACCGGGTGAAGGCTTTTCCATCGTCAACGACACCGTGGAAAACTTTGATTTCAACTACGCGGTCAACCTCAAGGGTGCCTGGCTGTCGATGAAACATGTCGCCCGGCAAATGATTGCCCAGGGCGATGGCGGCGCGATTGTCACCACTGCTTCTTACGCCGGCCTGGTCGGCATTCGCAATAGCGGTGCCTACGTCGCCGCCAAGCACGGTGTCGTTGGCCTGACTAAAACAGGGGCGATAGAACTGGCCTCGAAAAACATCCGCGTCAACGCCGTCTGCCCCGGCCCCATCGGCACACCGCTGCTGATCAGCGCCATTGGCGATAACGATGCCGCCCGCGACCATATGCAAAACCTCGCCCCAATGCGCCGCTTTGGCGAACCCAATGAAATTGCCAATGCAGCGGTGTGGCTGTGCTCCGATCAGGCCTCTTATTTAACCGGGGTTTCCCTGCCTGTCGACGGCGGCATGGCGGCGACTTAAATAGCGACATAAGCCTTCCATGAGCGCTAGCTTTGTCCGTCTATATAGCGACATTCACGCTTGCCAACTGTGCCGGGCGGAGCTACCGCTGGATCCCCGCCCGGTGCTACAGGTGTCGAACGAGGCACGCATCCTTATCGCCGGACAAGCGCCGGGGCTGAAGGCCCATCAAAGTGGCATCCCTTTTGACGACCCCAGTGGCGACCGGCTGCGAGAGTGGCTAGGTATTGATACAAACACTTTCTATAACCCCGAGCTGATCGCCCTGCTACCGATGGGCTTTTGTTACCCCGGGCGCGGCAAGTCGGGTGACCTGCCGCCGCTGGCACGCTGCGCCACCACCTGGCGTCAGGCACTGCTTGAACAGATGCCCAACGTTGAGCTGACCCTGGTCCTCGGCCAATACGCCCAGCGTTGGCATTTACAGACACGAGAGAAAACGCTGACGGCGACGGTGGGCAACTGGCGGGCTTACGGCGCCGGGCTGATACCTCTGCCCCACCCCAGCCCGAGAAATAATGGCTGGCTGAAAAACAATGCCTGGTTCACAGCCGAACTGCTGCCCGAGTTACAGCGAAGAGTGGCGCTGATATTAAATCGGGCCCTTTAAATAGAAGCTTTTAAACAGAGGCCCTTGAATAGCCCCTATTAAAAATAGCCTAGCCCCTGCGAATAAAATAAATATAGTGATCGTCATGCTCGCTAGAGCTGATTAATTCGTGACCGAGAAACTGGCAAAACTTAGGGATATCGCGGCTCGTCGAGGGATCAGTCGCAATGACTTTAATCACCCCCCCGGCCGACACATCGCGCACCGCACCGTGCAGCAGCATCACCGGTTCTGGGCAGAGTAACCCGCAGGTATCGAGCAAGAGATCAAAGGATAAATTCATAGGTGCTATTTTCTCAGAAGCCAGCGGACAGGAAAAGGGCGAGGGCGTATAATAAATTTTCGTTTGACACTTTCCCAATCGACACAATGGAGCTCAATACAGAGCCATGATCACCGTATTAATCGAACGCCATATCGCCCCCGGCATGGCCACTACCTATGACAATTTCGCCCGCAAAATCCTCCAGGCCACTGTCACCGCACCCGGCTTTATTTCGGGGGAGTCATTAAAAGGCATTACCGACCCCAACGTGCGTTTTATTATGATCAAAATGCAAAGTCAGCAAGACTGGCAGGCCTGGCTCACCTCAAGCCAGCGCCGGGAAGTGGTTTCGCTGCTGCACTCTATTCTGGTGCTGCCGGAAAAAATCACCCTGCTCAGCCACGGTGGCTAAATGATAGCGAGCTGCCTACTGGCTCAGTTTTCTATCCAGATCAAGCTCGCCATACGCCCTGTTCGTTGCCCCTCGCGACGGTAGGAATAAAAGCGTTCGCCATCGCCATACGTACAGAAGCCACCCCCATAAATCCGCCTGACACCCAGGCGGCGTAGCTGAATCCGAGCCAGCTGGTAGAGGTCAGCATAAAAGTGACCCGGACGAGCCTTTGAGTGAATAAAGCAGGCCTCAGTCAACACCTGATCAGCGCTCTCACCCTTAGCCAGAAAAGCCGCTCTCACCTCGGCACCGACTTCAAAGTGCTGTTGACTAATGGCTGGCCCCAGATAGGCAGAAATCGTCGCTGCTTCAACGTCCATTGCCGCCACCGTTGCCGCCAACACGCCCGCGACCAGCCCGCGCCAACCGGCATGGGCCGCAGCCACCACTGAGCCGGCGTCATTGCACAACAATACGGGCAGGCAGTCGGCAGTCTGTATCACGCAGGCCAGCCCCGGCACACGACTGACACAGGCATCGCCATTGAGTGGGGGCGGCTGTTTTATTGCCTCAGCGGCATCGTGCACGCTAATACCATGCTCCTGAACCAACCAGGGCGGGGGCTGATCTAAGCCCAGCTGCACCAGCAGGTCACCCCGATTGCGCCACACTTGTTGGCGGCACGCGTCGCTGTCATCGAGGAAATTCAACAACTTGCCCTGAGCGCCATGCGGCTGACCCTGACAAGTTGTGATCACGCTTCTGACCCCGCGCGGCAGGGGCCAGTCCGGTATTAAGTACTGGTACATCGCGCTAGCCAAGTAAGGGGTCGCGCTGCAAAATAGCCAGCAAGTGCTGCATATCGTCGGGCAAGTCAGACTCCCACTCAACAATTTCGCCCGAGTGGGGGTGGATAAAACTCAGCCGCAAAGCGTGCAGCGCCTGGCGTGGAAATTCACTCAGCGCCAGCGATAATTCGGCGCTACTGCCAGCACTTAGACGCAAGCGCCCACCGTAGACTACGTCGCCCACCAGCGGATAGCCCAAATGCGCCATATGCACGCGAATCTGGTGGGTGCGGCCCGTCTCTAGCGCGACCTCAAGATGCGTGTGTTTGGCAAAACGCTCGACCAAACGATAGTGGCTAATCGCCTCCCGGTAGCGGCTGCCCGCCTCCCGTCCCGGCCGCAACACCGCCATCCGCGTACGGCTGGTCGGGTGTCGACCTATCGGCACATCAACCTTGCCGCCGCCGGTCATCACCCCTTGCACAATGGCCCGGTAGTGACGTTTGACGCTGCGCTCTTTGAGCTGTGTGCTCAACGAATGGTGGGCCTCCAAAGTTTTCGCCACCACCATCAAACCGCTGGTGTCTTTATCGAGGCGATGGACGATACCCGCACGGGGCACTGTGGCCAACTGTTCGCAATGGTGGAGCAAGCCATTGAGCAGGGTGCCGTCGGGATTACCCGCCCCCGGATGCACCACCAGCCCCGCTGCTTTATTGACCACGATGACGCTGTCATCTTCAAACACGATATCGAAGGGCACCGGCTGGGGTTGCCAATCCCCCTCCGCTTCCAGCTTGGCTTTGAGGGTCAGGCATTCTCCCCCCAGCAATTTTTCACGGGTCTTGCCGGCTCGACCATCGACCAACAGAAAGCCATCGCGTATCCATTGCTGTAGACGCGTGCGGGAATACGTTTTAAATAACTCGGCGGCGGCCTGATCCAGGCGCGCGCCACTTAAGCTGGAGGGAACCTCAGCCTGTAAAGAGATTTCACTATGATCGGAGGGCATTCGGTATTTAGCTTCTCGCTACGCTATGGTTAAATGTCGATTCTACAGGGCCATGCCCAACACGCAATATCACTGTACAATCCCTCCTCATTGAACGTTTGACCCCAACCAACCGGATCCTCTTTAACCATGCGTTTTTCAGCCCTTCTAATAATAAGTTCTCTGTTGATTTCCGCCTGTTCGTGGATGCCCTTTGTCGACTCTGAAGAAGAGCAAGCCGAACAAACGGAAGAAGAGGCCATGCAGCTGAGTGAGCAGCGGCTGCGGAATAAAATACGGGGCAACCTCGACGCCCGCAACTGGTCAGATGCCATTGTCAATCTCAATGCCTTCGAAGCCCAGTTCCCCTTTGGCAACTACGCCGATCAGGCCCAGCTAGAATTGATTTACGTCTACCACGAGTCTACCGATCACGAAGCGGCCATGGCGTCGGCAGAGCGTTTTATTCGCCTCCACCCACGCCACCCCAGTGTCGATTACGCCTACTATATGAAAGGTCTGTCGGCGGCCCTGCAAAACAAGGGCTTGTTCAGCAACCGCTCGCCCATCGACATGACAAAGAGAGACCCCGGCAGCGCGCGCTCGGCCTTCGCCACCTTTAGTGAACTGATCAATCTATACCCCGATAGCGCATTCGCCGCCGATGCTCGCCAGCGCATGCTCGAGCTGCGCAATCGTTTAGCGCGGCACGAAATTCACGCCGCCAATTACTATTTCAAGCGCGGCGCCTATTTGGCCGCAGCCAATCGCGGTCGCTATGTGGTTGAAAACTTTCAGCAGACACCCGCCATGCCCGACGCTCTGGCGGTGATGGCTCAGGCCTACCACTTGCTCGCCCTCCCCGATCTTGCCGCAGAGGCCGAGCGCACATTGGTCGCCAATTACCCCCGCCACCCTTCGCTCAACGAGCAGGGCGAATTTCAATACCAGGCGGCGGGCAGCGTTGATCAAGCTGCCTGGTTAAGTCGACTGACCTTTGGCTTCTATGTGCCCGAAGATCCAGCCTTCTTTGATAGCAGAGAAATCTACAATAATCCGATGGCGGCCATCCACGGCGAGGAAGACTTGTCGGCAACACCCAATAGGGCCGCAGCACCTGAAGCCGAACGGTCTTTGTTCGATAAAATGACTTTTGGCGTGTTTAACTAGATTTTGAGGGCTTAACTAGACTTGGAGTGCTTAACCAGATCTGGTGTGCGTAACTAGATTGCCTGGGGATAAGGGCCAGAACTAAGCGTCACCAGCCCCCTCCTCACTCGGTACTATTCGCCAGAGCGCCAGCCATTGGTAATCGGATAACGGCGATCGCGACCAAAGCCCCGCTCAGTAATACGCAGCCCAATCGGTGCCTGGCGACGCTTGTATTCATTGATATCCACCATGCGCAAAATGCGGTGCACATCGTCTTCATCAAAGCCCCGGGCAATAATATCCAGCGCCGCCATATCTTCTTCAATATACAGCTGCAGAATCTGATCGAGTATCTCATAGGGTGGCAGGGTATCTTCATCGATCTGATCCGGTGCCAGCTCCGCAGAGGGCGGGCGAATAATCACCGACTCAGGGATAACCTGCGAGAGCGTGTTGCGATAGCGGCAGAGATCAAAAACCAGCACCTTTTTGACATCTTTAAGCACGTCGAGACCACCGGCCATATCGCCGTAGAGGGTCGCATAGCCAACGGACATTTCACTTTTATTGCCCGTGGTTAATACCAGTGAACCCTTTTTGTTGGAGATAGACATCAGCAGCACACCCCGTGAGCGGGCCTGCATATTCTCTTCCGTCTTATCCGCATCCAGCCCGGCAAACTCGTCGGCGAGGGCCTCACTAAAGGCATTGTAAATGGGCTCGATGCCAATCACTTTATACGTCACGCCGAGAATATCGGCCTCTGCCTGAGCGTCATCGAGACTCAGCTGAGAGGTGTAGCGAAAGGGCATCATCACCGCCTCCACCCGCTCCGGGCCCAGGGCTTCAACAGCTATTGCAAGGGTCAGGGCGGAATCAATGCCCCCAGACAGACCCAGCACCACACCGCGGAAGCGATTTTTATTAACGTAATCGCGCACCCCCAACACCAGGGCGCGCCAGATTGCCTCCATCTCGTCCAACGGTGGGTACACTTTGGATCCACAAACTTGCGCTGGCGCACTGGAGAAATCCAGCTGCAGCCAATACTCACCC
>JAGPUW010000047.1 GCA_018069465.1 Gammaproteobacteria bacterium
CGTGAGGAAGCTAACATTGCTATTCGTTGTGTTGATAATCGTAGTGCCAGCAAGGGTCACTGCGCCGGTATAAGACTGAGCCCCGGTAGTCGTTACCGTCGCAGGTAGATTGATTGTTGCAGCGTTGCTTGTAAGACTGAGGAGAGGACTATATGTCGTACCAATAACATCTGCGCCATAGGTGATTGCTCCCAGTGTCGCATTAACGGTTAAATTTTGCGTACTGGCGCCGTTTGCGTCAATAGCTCCATTAAACATTACATCACCACCACTACTACTAAGAACAGTATCGGCACCATCAATCCTGATGATTCCAGCGGTATAAGACTGGTTGCCAGTGGTATTGACTATTACAGGAGGCCTTACCTGTGAACCGGTAAGGGTGAGACTACTTAAAGCAGCAGTCGTACCCATACCGGTATTATTGGTTAGATTTACCGTACCTGCTGTACCACCATTAACCGTCAGAGCATAATTTTGTCCAAATGCGCTGTCAATAGAGCTATTTAAGCGTATATCACTGCCTGCCGTTACTAACCCTCCATTTGTGCCATCGATGGTTACGGCAGCGTTGTTTACAAGGATAGCGCCATTGAGGGTGATTCCTGCGCCAGCAGTGGTTAGGTCTGCATTTAGGTTGATAACTCCAGTTCCAGTTGCTGCACCACTAGCAGCATCATTTACAGTCAAGCTAATTGTTCCCGATCCTGTCGTCGTTATTAAAGCATTAACATTAATATCATTTCCCGCCTGAAGCACTAAGCTTACACTTGTATTTCCTGTTGCTGTGCCAACATTGAATGCATTACTAACCGTAATATCATTCGTTGCTTGTAACGTTATTGTTCCGGTAGATCCAGTAAAACTTGACCCTACATTAAAGACACTGTTTAACCCGGTATCATCAGCAAAGGCCTCTGTCTGATCTCCAGCCGCCACAAAGCCTGCTGTGTTTGCATCTGCCCCACCTGAGATGGTAATGTTTAATGGATCAAGCAAAAGCGAACCTGCCACCCCTGAAGGCGCATCAAGCAAAACTTTCCCCAAATAGTTCAGCTTTCTCTTACCGGAAACCTCAACGAAGCCACCATTTCCGCCCAACAAGCCGCCTTGCGCGCTGATATTTCCGTAATAGCGGTTGACATCGTCAGCCCAGACAATTGCGCGACCACCATTTCCGTTATTGATTGAATTTACATATATATTCGCTGTTGGTGCTACGTATGTTCTAAAGGCGTTCTGAGCAACACCATTGCCTTGAAAATCTCCCCCAACAAGAACCGTGCCAGCATTTGAATAACCATTTGCGTTAATGACTGAACCATCGTACAAACCGACATATTGACCAAGAACATTCACCGTACCGCCGGTTTCTCCTGGATTTAACCCAGAAACGTCGAGAGTTCCTCTGTTCTCAGCAATTCCATTCCCAACACTTTCGAGGACAATGGTGCCATCAATATTACTTAATGACTGAGCTTCTATTATTCCATCATTATTTACAACCGCTTTTACCGTGTCATAAGCGGTTGTGGCATTTAAGACAACCGTTCCGCCATTTGCCGTGATTATTCCCGTGTTAATAACGCCGGCATCGGAAACGGTGCCGTCAGTTCCTATAACACTTCCGTTGATTACTCCATCAACCGCAAATCCGATAAGAGAATCGCGTGAAAAACTTAATACGAGCTCTTTTCCAGCTCCTAAATAAACACTCCCAAGGTTTGCAACAATTTTCCCTTCATTCACAACCGATGGTGCAACAAGTGATACAAATCCACCGTCTGTCGCATTGATCGAGCCCTGATTGAGAATTGATGCCAGAGGTTGACCAGTTGCTTGAGAGAAATTATAATTTCCTGACAGAAAATCCTTATCCGTAATATTCAACGTGGACGCCATAAAACTGCTGACATTCACTACGGAACTGGCACCAAACAACACTCCGTTCGGATTTGTAAGAAAAACCCTCCCATTTGCAGAAATAGCGCCATTGATTACTGAAGGGTCTATTCCCGTAACACGGTTTAGCATTATTGATGAAGCGTTCGGCTGTATAAAAGTAACCTTTTCCGCTGCCCCGATATTAAACTGGTTCCAATTAATGATTGCTGTTGATGTACCCTGAGTGACACTCATGTTTTGGGTATCAATGTTCTGAATTACCGCACTACCAGCAATAACCTGCCCATTTAATGGGGCAGCAAGAACATTCAATGAAAATGCCAACGAAATTGTTAGAGAGCTAACGAAGGAATATAATGATTTATGTAGTGATTTAAACATCATTTTTTTGCCTATCTTTTTTGACTAAAATATATTTAATTAAAGAATTAAAAGTCGATGACTTTAAGATTTAAACCAATCTCAAAACTTGAATTTTTGTCACCTTTTTCATCTCCATTCAACAAATAGGGAACATCAATTTTCACTTCAAGATTATCAAAAAGATGCAATCTTAATCCAACTCCAGCACTCGCAAGAGGCTTTTGCTTTTGATCGCCTGGAATGCTGCTATGCCGATAAACTTTTCCATAATCGGCAAAAATTACAAACTGAAGCATCTCTGAGAGTTTTTTAGAAGCGATGGTCGTATCAAAGGGAAGTGCTGAAATAAATTCAGTTGAGACAGTGTAACCACTATCTCCGATATACTTTGCAAGTTGATGCCCTCTGACCGAAGAAGCCCCCCCGATAGAGAACTGCTCGGGATAAGTCAGCTCTGTAGCGCCGTATTGACCAGATGTTTTTAACACCAGAAGAACATCATCAGCCCATAGCCTCTGAACCCTGGAATAGTCGAAATTAATTTTATCGTATTTACCATCAGCATTAAAACGACTTGCATTTGGATCTTGCTCACCAAGACTACCAAACAAGTTATTAAATCCATGAGAATATGATAATGATATGTAATTCTTACCCCGAAGCTGGTCAATATTGTCATATTCAAGCTTGAATGACAGTGCTGACAACTTGTCATTACTTGTTTGTTGCCCGAGAGTGTATGCATTAAAATCTTTTATATCTACAGCCACTATCCCCTTCAAGTTTTCTCTTTCTGACCTGATAAACGGATGACTGAGGTAGACTCCAAAAATCTCAGAGTCACCTTCGATACCTAGAACTTTAAAATCACCATCACCAACGAGATATTCAGCTTTTATGTAATGCGCACCTACTTTTGTACCAGACGCATTCAATGGGATATTATAATCCAGCCCCCAATAAAAGGTGTTGCTGACATCATCCCCTCTACTTGCCATCAAAGTTAAGGTGCTTCCTAGAAATGGATCAGTAAAACTAAGGTTTCCTCCAAAATAATTCTTACTCAGCTGATGATTTCCATAATTGTTATATGCAAAATTAAGTTTAATTGGATTCGAATCTTCAACATTAACCAAGGCATTAGCCGTACCAGGCTTTGTTCCTTTTTTTAAAACAACAGACGTTTTAAGTGACGGCGTATCATTGGCTAATAATACACTCCGTTTCAATTCGTTTTCATTTAACGCTTTCCCTTCAAAACGTTTAAACAATCGCTTAATATAATTTTTGGAATAAAATAGAGTTTCACCTACATCAACTTGACCAATATCCCCCTCGCTAACTGCAACAGTAACGATTCCATCATTAATTTTTTGGTTTGGTATATATGACCGGGCAAGCAGAAATCCTTTCTCCTGATATAAAAGAGTTACGTCTTTTGCAACAGCTTTTAATTCTTCAAGCGACATAGCAGTTCCGATATACCCATTGAGTCGCAACAAAATTTCAGGTGATGGTATCGAACTGTTTCCTGTAATGTTAAAATTCTTTACTTCAACATTTGTAACGGCCCCAGCTACGGGCATGAGAAATGAGCATATTAAAAATAATACACAAGCTACATACACCCTCATAAAGTCTCCAGTTTAAAAAATGAACCAATCATTGATCCATCAATATGGATATATTCAAGATCATAGTTAAAAAATTTATATACATCATCTAAATCACACATGAATCTAGACGAAAAACACACACATGGCTTTCAAGATGCCATATTAGCCTGAACGAAATTTATTTCGTCAAATATTAACACACCAAGTGTTAGCCCGAATCAACTGAATTTTTCTCAGATGACCATGATAACTTAAAAATTAAATCGACTCAACGTTATGGCCAAAATTACTTAACCCGTACATAGCACCTAAATGTCACTAAGAATTTAAGCCCCTTATTATTTAAAAAAAACGCCCCAAATATGAGATAATATACGCCACAGAAAGTAGGTGGAGAAAAGCATGTATTGCACTGATGGTGCAGAAAAACAGGCCGAGCAATTGGACTCAAGGACCAGAGTTTAGAATCAAAATAAAAGCCGTAGAGGCATCAAGGAGAGTTAAGTCATGGATGAGAAGAAAGCAGAAATAAATGAAATCGTTAAAGCTATTTCGTTTGAAGAAAGTAACAAGCGAATCAGATTAACTGATGATGGTGTGGAGTTTGAATTTGAAAACAATAAGGAGAATATGACTAAAGCCTTTCAGAGAATGAGTGGCTGCAGTGATAAGAAGGCTTCTAATTCAATCCTTAGTGGGGTAGCCAATAGCCTGGTTACAAAAACATCGAGTGAAATAGACTCATTAAATATCGCCTTTGCTTTTATGGAGGATATTGCCCCACAAGACGCCCTTGAGGGCATGCTGGCGGCGCAAATGGTAGCAACGCATAGTCTAGCTATGAAAATGGCAGGGCTAGCCTCACACCCTGCCCAATCTACTGCTATGACAGCGCAGTGTATTACTCAATCAACCAAACTAATGAATACCTTTAACAACCAACTAACTACATTGCAGAAATACCGCAGCAAAGGAACGCAGACTATTCAGGTTCAGCATGTGAACGTGGAAGCTGGTGGCCAGGCTATTGTCGGCAATGTCAGGGGGGTAGAGTGATGGGGAAATGGAATGGTTTACCCCATGAGCCACAGTATTTATGTCATGCAAAGTCAAAACAGACAGGCCAACCATGCAGACAGTTTGCAGCCTATGGTAAGCGAGTTTGTTATTACCACGGAGCTAGGTCAAACGGGCCTAATAACCCCCGAATTAAGCACGGCCTATACACGAATAAGTCGATAGCGCTACGTAAACGTGTCACGACACTGATACGCGAAACTAAGCAGACTATGAAAGAAATGGGGGCTTAAGGTTAGATACGAAAAAACCATCTATTTTTACTCAGGTAGCGCTAGGGTTCAGATGATTCGCTTGTGGTGCTTATGCCCACGACCTCTTCTTTAAACTCTTTTCGGATAGTTCTTGTATACTCGTTTTTGATTCATGAGCACTCCAATTAATTAACAACCTTGTCTTTTATTGAACTTTCCAGTCAATGAATGTGAAAGTTGCTCTAAAGCTTTTAGAATTAAAAAGACGGGGCGAACTTAGCTGGGATGATGCGAGGTCTGGTAAATATCCTAACAAGATAACTACAGAAAGTGTTTTGCACTACAGTTCAAATATAGTCTATGACTTTCAGTTTTAGTAACACCAATAGTAACACCATAAGATAATTAAACATATATAACATATATATTTCAATTAGTTACAAGTCTGATTCAATTCCCGCCGCCTCCACCATACCAACCTGTAGCCCCCATAGAATGGGGGCTTAGGTAATAAATAATTCAGTTTGTGTCCTAGTTGTACACAAATTCACCTTTGAAAAGGTACACACATTGAATTATTTACATCGATCAACTTCCCATATTTATTACCTACGCTATCGACTACCTCCAAATATCGGTAAGATAATCGGGCGAGTTGAGATAAAACTTTCTCTGCGAACAAAGAACAAAAAAGAAGCGAAGGCTATTTCTCGCCGACAAGTTTTCTACATTCAGCAACTTAAGCAGCTAACGAAAATGGACTTAACGACGCAAACCCTGGAACTCATTAGCAAGAAACTGATTTCTAGCATGCTACTTGAACACCAATTGAACAGGCCCACCACAGGTTCTTTCGCAAGTGATGGGGAAGCAAAACATTACACGGGACTAATGGCCTCCCAAGTCGAAAAAGAGCTGGCTTCCAATACCTATGCAGTAACTGAAAAAATAATTCAAGAGTTCTTGGTTAAAGAAGGCATCACTTGCTCAGACCCACGCTTGCTAAAGTCGCTAGCGAATAAATACTGTCGAACGTCGATTGAGCTTTTTGAGTCGGATTTAGCCCTAATGGACTCAGACGTTCTGAAATCGAATAATCTAGTCAAAGCCATAGAGGACGAATCTAGAGCATCTCAAGCAATTCAACTGCCCCCCTATGAGATCGAACCCTCCAAAGACGAACTATTAACAGGTTTAATTGAAAAATTCAGGTCAGAAATGGTTCAACAATCCTCTTGGACTACAAATACTGAAAATGAAAACCTCAAAATATTTGAAGTGCTAATTGAAATTCTACCTGTAGAACATGTTGGCCTAGTCACAAAAACTATTGCCAGAACTGCCAAGGAAAATCTATTCAAACTCCCGCCTAATAGAAAAAAAGTAAAACCTTATAAAAGCCTATCAATTGCGCAAATACTTAGCTTAGATATAACGCCTGATAAAGGAATGAATATTTCTACAGTCATCAAGTACCTCACCCGCTGGTCGAGCTTCTTCAATTGGTGCTTAGCGCAAGGTTATTGTGACTCAAATCCATTTGAAGGTTTAATGATTAAGGACAAGCGGAAACAAAAAGATAAGCGAATCCCCTTCACGCCCGAACAACTAACCACCATTTTTATTCAACCTTTTTTCACAGGCACTAAGAAGCCACTTCACGCCTACTATTATTGGCTTCCACTGCTAGGCGCGTTCCATGGTGCTAGAATTTCTGAACTATGCGGGCTTAGTACACAAGACATAAAAAAGATTGATGGCATTTGGTGCATGCATATAGTTGAAAATGTTTTCAGGCCAAGACTTAAAAATGATGATTCAGAAAGAATCATCCCTATTCACCCAAAGCTAATAGAGCTGGGCTTTTTAGATTATGTTAGCTCGCGCCCTGATGGCATGCTTTTAGACATCACTCCTGCTAAAAGAGCTGTGGGTGATAATGCTAGTAAATGGTTTGGACGACTTAAAAAAAATCTGGGGTTTAATAAATTGACCACATTTCATAGCTTCCGGCACAATTTTCTTGATTTCTACGCAACCCTTGGGCTTCTAGACACCCGGGTAAAAGGTTTAGTTGGACATAAAGAGGATAGCGTCTCATTCAAGACTTATACTCATGGAATAATCACCGTAACCATACTTCAACAAACATTAAATAAATTAAAAATTTCCGAAGCTGATCAAGTTTTACCTTGGAAGGACATAAAAAAATAACGACAAAACGTGTGGATAATACACTTATATATTTTCTAAAGAAGGCTATTGATTTCAAAGGGTGACACTATACTCCAAACATGCCCCTCAGAGCTCCTGAGAGAGCGCTCACGCCACGATAATGAAAAAGTAATACTAGGGGTAAGGGTAGTTAAAAATATAGCTTAAAAACAGCATATAAATACCTATCGTTAGGAGCCATTATTTTTTAACTTAAAGCTTAATTTATCATTGTTAATCTCAGTTAAAAAGTACACGCTAATCACTCAATTGTAAATATAAAACTCAACTAAACAAGTAACCGTCAATGACAGCAAAATGGATAAATGAAAGGTGGCGAGATAAGTCAGCAACCACGCTGTCCAAGTTAGTGGCGCAGCTGGAAAATGAAGGCATCATTTCTGGATTAATTATTCGAAGGTCGCTTGAAAGGCGCAAAAAGTTAATGGATATTGTTAAGAGTTGTTTTATTCATAAGAATGAGCAAATACATTATCGTCGAAAAAAAGGAAGTGATACTCACAGGAGTGAAGTTGATTTCTTATGCAGTATGGGCTTGCTTAAAAACTTTATTGAAGAGAGTAAGCTTGGTAACAAAAAATGCTCATATTTTTATGGCTACGAAGCGATCCTAGAAAGATTCTCTGCCATCCCGCATCCAGTACCTCGGCACATTTCGATTGTGGTTAAGAAAAAAGGTGATAATAAAACGCGGTTGAAGATGGAAAAAATCCCAAATCAAGCCAAGCTCAGGGCGTTAGAAAGAGAGATGGAGTCTTTCAATGATTTATTAGAAAGATACTGCATTATCCACCCTAACATTGAAGACAAATACCCAACCCGTTACAAACGAATTTTTAATGGGGGACGTTTTTCAGCCAGACAAGGCGGAAGATATTACTCTAACCACCCCGCTTTTTTGACTAAGAACACCATAGATCCAGATCTGGGTGGCAAGCCTAGAGATTTCATTAAGGTAGAGCTTACTGACGAGCTGTCAGGCAAAAAGCAGACCTTTCCAACGGTTAGTTTTGATTACACCGTTCTACACTTTAACCTTCTCCATTTGCACTGCAAGGGAGAGCTGTATAGCAGGTCGTTCCATATAGATAATCACAGCGAGACGAGCAAAGACCCATACCGCATTACTGAAGGCTTACTAAAACATGAGATAGAACCGAGGTACAGAACCCTTGTTAAGCTCGCCAACATGGCCGTATTAGGCTCTCAAACAGCCAAAGCGACACTGAAAGAAATGCTTGAAAAAGAGCATAATAAAAGCATTGTGGAGTACGAAGATTCTCTGTAAGCTGCTAACCAACCACCTTATTGATATTCCAAGGCAATAATGCCTCCACATCTTCAACCGTTTTTGCTTGCGGCAGTAAGGTAAATACGGTTTTTAAATAGGCCGCTGGATCAATATTATT
>JAGPUW010000001.1 GCA_018069465.1 Gammaproteobacteria bacterium
GCTTAAATCCCTACGATTACCTGAAAGAAGTGTTCACCCGGCTGCCCAACGTCGAGACGGTTGACGACATTGAAAGGTTGCTGCCTTGGCGCTTGGAAATCACTGGGGTTTTTGCAACCCTGTAGTTGGTTTGGCGCTTACTAATTAACTATGTCTATGGCCTGTGCTCAGTTTCTAGCCAAGCTGGATGGCGAAGGCAACAGCCTGCGCGGCTACACTCGCCTCAACGGCCAGCCGCTATCAGCAAAACAAGGGTTAGCGGTTTTTTAACTTTCTACATCCTGTGATGTTGCTTTAAGCACAGCAAGCAAGTGGCGGTATTTTTCGACACCCAATAAGTCGGCGAAAACGCAGCAGTGATAGCGCTGCCCTGCCACTGTTGTCAATTGGATAAGCGCTAGCCAGTGGCTGAAATAATCCAGCCGGTAGCTAGACAAAGGGTGATGACGGCCATTAATTGTGGCCGAGGCACTTTTTTTCGCGACCACTAAACGCTCTACTACAGGGGCCGTGAGAAGGCCTCGACGCGCCCGCAAAAACACCAACAACAGAATCAACTCCAGCCAGCCGCAAACGAGCGCATCCTGGCTGATGAGAAAAATAAACAAGGCGACCAGTCCTGCAAACACAAATTGTAAGCGCAGTATTTTTAACCGCTGGGCGGCAAGGGATTGCGTAAAATCAAACTCAGCTTGCGGGGTCACGCTGGCTGGCACGAATAATGGCAACAATCGTCGCCGTGTCCGGGTCTTCAGGCGTTTCACGCCCCATCAACCAGGCAAACAAATCCTGATCTTCACCGCCGAGTAGGTGTTGATAAAGTGACTGCTCTGCTGGCGTGAGCTGATCGTAGGTATTCTCAAGAAAAGCCTGCAATATAATGTCCAGCTCTAGCATGCCGCGACGGCTTGCCCAAAAGAGACGATTTTTATCCATAGTACATTCAGCCACTGATTGATCACCGTTAAAGCAATTCACACGTAAATTGCCGGGTGGCATTATAATGCAAGCCCGAACAACTACCCATCTAAATAGCGAATAGAAATGGCTGACACTAAAGACACTAGCACCCTGCACGACTGGCTGCGTTTTCTCGCCCAACAGGGTGCCACCATCACTGACGGGCTAATCAGCTCTTTTGACGAGAGTCCGGGCAATTACCCAAGCCTGGGTGCGGCGCTGACAGACCTCAGTGATCTCGGCGTGCTGGCCCTGGAGGGTGCCGATACGAAACGCTTTTTACAGGGGCAAAGCACCAGCGATAGCGAGCAGCTCAATGCCAGCAGCGTTTTACCCGGTGCTATCTGCAACGCCAAAGGCAGAATGCTCACCTCCTATCACGCCGTCGAGCCCCTTGCCGATACTGTTTTGATGGTGATGCAGCGCCCCCTTGTGGACACCACGATCGACAGTCTGGGCAAATACGCGGCCTTTTTTAAAACCACTTTAAGCAATGCCAGTGAAGACTATCGTCTGCTGGGTATTAGCGGCCCAGATTGCGAGTCGGCACTCGATCCGCTTTTTGACGCTATTCCCAAAGAGATTAACCAGCTCTGCAGTAGTGGGGATTATTGGCTGCTACGTATCTCGGCACAGCAATTTTTAGTGCTTGTCAGCGTGGCGGCAGCCGAGGCCCTTTGGCTAAAACTCGCGGCAAGCCTGACACCCTCGGGCCCAGGCTACTGGCAACTGCAATCCATTCGCGCCGGGCTCGCACAGGTGCAAGCACAAAGCCTTGAACAGTTTGTTCCCCAAATGCTCAACCTGCAGGCTACCGGGGCCGTTAATTTTAAAAAGGGTTGTTATACCGGGCAGGAAATTGTCGCCCGCATGCAATACCTGGGCAAGCTCAAACGCCGCACTTACCGTGTCATTATCGACGCGGGCAAGCTACCGCAAGCGGGGGCAGAAATTTACGCCAGTGCCGATAACAAGCTGGTTGGCAGTGTTTTGATGGCGGCACCCGCCGATGAGAAAAGTGCTGAAATGCTGGCGCTATTACACGAAACACAGGCCGAGGCCGCTAGCTTGATTATCGATGGCGAGACCCGGGCAGTGCAGATCGCCGAACTGCCCTACTCACTCACTCTTTAATGGCGTGGCTGGCAGAGTACCAGGCTCTCTTTACCTGGATGGCCATTATTTCGGCGCTGACGTTTAGCATCAGCTTACTGAGCTTGCCCTGGCTGGTAGCGCGTATTCCCAGCGACTACTTCTGTCACCGCAAACGCCACCCCACGCCCTTAAAACAAAGCCACCCGATGCTTAGACTGCTCATTTTACTGAGTAAAAACCTCTTCGGTTGGGTGCTACTTTTGGGTGGCATTATTATGCTTTTTATTCCCGGACAAGGTCTGCTGACCATCGCCATGGGCTTAGTGTTAATGGATTATCCCGGCAAATTTACCCTTGAACGAAAAGTGGTCGGCAATGAAAAAATCCTCAACGGCCTCAACTGGCTACGCGCCAAGGCCAGCGCCCCCGCGCTGGAAATAGATGAGGCTCCCTAACGCTTATCCCCTCAGATCAAGACGCATTCAGTGATAGCAGTTCGATTTTATAGCCATCGGGATCTTCGACAAAAGCTAACACCGTACTACCGTGCAGCATCGGCCCCGGCTCTCTCACCACCGCGCCACCCTGTTTTTTTATGTGCTCACAGGTCACGTAAACATCCTCCACACCGATGGCGATGTGGCCATAGGCCTCACCCTGGGCATAGCTAGCCGTGTCCCAGTTATGAGTGAGTTCAAGTACGGTGTTTTCTTTTTCTGATCCATAACCCAGAAAAGCCAGGGTAAAACGGCCCTCGGGAAAGTCCCTTTTACGCAGTAGTTCCATGCCCAGTAATTGCGTATAAAACGCGACAGATTTATCCAGGTCGCCAACGCGCAGCATTGTATGTAGTAATTTCATGGTCATCCTTTTCGGGAGTTAGGGGCCATTTTTAGAGCCAGTTTAGGGCCAATAGCATAACAAATAAAAATATTTTTAAAGGCCTGTAACTTTTCGCTGTGCTGCTGCGTATTAGCCAGCACAACAACCCATACAGGACGTACATCATGTTGAAAGCCACCATCACCAACTTATTACTTTGCTGCACATTCAATCTGGCCTATGCCGAAGATTATCCCTACTACCAAAATACCTACCAGGTAACGATTACCAATATCACGCCCGGACAGACCTTCACACCCCAACTGCTTTTTACACATACCCAGCCAAACCCACTGTTTACCCTCGGTGAAGCAGCCAATAGCGAGCTGGAAATGATGGCAGAGGGCGGTGACACCGGACCACTTGCCCTTGCTGTCGGTGATAGCGCCATCGATATGCAAAGCAATGAGGTTCTACTTGCCGCAGGCGAAACCACATCCACTATGATCCATGGCAATCCCGGCCGGGGCCTGTTAACCGTGGTCGCCATGTTAATACCCACTAACGATACCTTTATTGCCCTCAATGGCATGCGCCTGCCACGCCATGGCAGTGTCAGCTATATGGTCCCCGCCTACGATGCAGGCACTGAGTACAACGATCAAAATTGCCTGAATATTCCCGGGCCAGTCTGTGGTGGAGAGGGTTATTCTGCGCAAGCCTCCGATCTGGATGAAGGCTTTGTGCATATAGGCAATGGCTTTCACGATCTCGGTGACAACGACGGCGAGGGTAATGAAGTGCTAAAACCACAGTTCTACGACTGGGACAATGCGGTAGCTAAAATCACCATAACCAAGGTTAACCAACGCGCAACCTTTGGCGACCACTAAAAACTCACCGCAGATATAGATCTTTAATCGAGCTACTATGGCGCCTGGTAGCTCGATTTACACTCTATGAGACCTTTGCACGAAAGCCATTTTGCTCCCATGCTGCGTTAAAAAAGTGCTCAATCGGTCATTTACACGTGTAAATTCCCTCTCTGCGCGCTATTTTGCCTTGCCTGAAATCAAAATCATCTCTCGTGCAAAGGCCTCTCTATGACGAAAGCACAATACAGGGAAGATGAGCAGCGCTGGTCACACTTGATGACGGCAGCTCAAGGCGGTAACGCAAAGGATTACGAACAGCTATTGAGTGAGCTGTCGACTTTTATTAGCCGCTACTTACGCTCGCGTATTGGCGCCCACCAGAGCCTCGACGATTGGGTACAGGATATTCTTATCGCCATCCATCAGGGCCGCCACACTTACAATCCAAAGCGCGCGATACGTCCCTGGCTATTTGCCATTATTCGTCATCAAACTATTGATGGAATGCGCCGCCAAAGTGCTTACCAAAAGATGATTGACCAGCGCGTAGAACAGCTCGCTTGCACCGAGAATAGCGACCACACACAGATGGAGGAACCGCTCATCGAAGGCTATTTATTCAAGGCCTTAAAACAGCAGCACCGCGAAGCCTTAACGCTCACCAAAATTATTGGATTGAGCAGTAAAGAGGCAGCTGCTGCCTTGGATATATCGGAAGTCACCCTAAAAGTGCGCGTACACCGCGCTATTAAACAACTGAAAAAACTATTGGAGGCCGAGCCTTATGAGTAGCCACCAGCCCTTAATTAAATCTCTGGCAGCGCAAGTTACGCCCAGCAAACCACTCATGAACAATGACCTGCTGGCCCTTTTATGGCTACTGGGCAGCGTTATTTATTGCCTGGTTATTATTCATTTGCTCGGCCCCATTCGCAGCAATGCTTACCAGCAACTCCTTACAGAGCCACGCTTTATGCTGGAAATGTTGGTGGGCCTGACGGCTATCGTGCTGACGAGTCTCGTCGCCTTTCGCCACACCGTACCCGGCGCACTCAGCAGACCCCTAAAAATGGCCGCGAATATTGCAGTTTTATTCTGGATAGCGATGAATGTTTACGGACTTGTCGACCCGGCGATGGAGCCATCGACAGCGGGTTATCGCCATTACTGTGTCTATGAGACCTTTATCTACGCCCTGCCACCGCTGCTTATTGCCGGGCTGCTCGCCTGGCGGCGGCTGGCCTTCGAACTCACCAACACCGGCTTCGGCCTGGGTTTAGCGGCGGGCATGATCCCCGCCTGGTACATGCAAATTGCCTGCATGTACGCACCTGAACACATGCTCAAGTTCCACCTTTTACCGGCAATCGCCGTCGCCGGGCTGGGCGCGCTACTCCTTAACTACAAGGGCTTATTGCGTTTTTTGAAACGCTAAAAACCCTGCTAGCGGCTCCGATCAACAGCGTTGAAGCAAGTCCTTATCTGACACCTTTTAACGGCCACCTTTATTGATTGGCACCTTTAATTAGCGCTGTTAATTGGCGCTGTTAATTCGTAAAAACAGGAGTCGCAATATATTCCCAAATAATGGTCACACCCACCAATATCACCACCACATAAACCAGGGCAATCATAAATACCGCGCTGGCATAAAGAAAACCTCTGTCCCAGGGCACATTCATCATTATCGGTATGGCCGTGTAAATCAGATAAATAGTATAAATCGCCGCCCCCGTGCCGAGCATGATGTCGAGCCACCAAATGGGGTACGCGGCACAGGCGCCGGCCAGAAAAATTGGTGTGCAGGCATAACCCATTAACACCACACCCTTGATGGGAAAGGCCTCCGTCTGATAGGTCTCGGACATCCAGTTGATCATCAATCCAATAATCACCACCGCGCCCAACAGCGCAACATAGCTGAGCACAACCAGGGGAATCGCACTGGCCTCGGTAATGCGTACCACATCATCACCCACCACGGTCCAGCCGACCTGCGTGGTGCCAATATACAAAGCCAATGGCGGCAACAGTGCCATCAATATGGGATAGGGCAGCAAGCGCTTGATTTGCTCGTCACTCAAAGCGGCGATACTTTGCCATTGTTTGCGTGGGTTAAACATCAATCCCGGTATGTATCCGAACATATAAACTCCTGCCACTGTCTTTGCTTTCGTTATGTTTATACCGCTAAAAACACAGCGGCGTATTGATAAATATCAAGCGTTTCATGCGCTCCCGTCTTTCACCCGGAAAGTCTGTTTGTGGCTAGTGTCGATGATACGACAAAACCACGGGTAATAAGGTCCAAAGGCCATATGCCATTAACAACAGCGCAAACACGAGACGAAAATTATGACTGCGCAACAGCTCTCCCAGCCTGCCAAGGGAGAGGCCACCCAGCAACACCGCTGGTAGGGTGCCACAGCCAAAGGCCGCCATTTGCGCCATGCCCAGCAGTGGCGTTTGGGCCGTGGCCGCATAAGCCAGCGCCGTATAAACCAGGCCGCAGGGCAACCAGCCCCAGACCAGACCTAGCAGTATGGCCGAGCGCACCGAGCGCACCGGCAACAGCCGCTGACCAAGGGGCTGGAGGCGTCGCCATAATACGCTGCCCGCCCTTTCTAGATAGCTTAACCCGCGCCACCAGCCCGCCATCGTCAAGCCCATCGCAATCAATAACAGTCCCGCTATGCCGCGCAACAACGGTGCCAAAGCCAGATAATTGGCACTGGCATAGCCCAGGCTGGCAACCGCGCCGCCGGCACAGGCATAACTCAAAACACGCCCCAAATTGTAGGCAACAATGTAGCGGCTACTGCCCTTTTCGCTGGCAAAGCCCAAGGCCGAAGCGATCCCGCCACACATGGCAAAACAATGCCCGGCGCCCAGCAGGCCGATACCAAACATTGCCACTATGGCGGCTAATACTGGGGGCAGGCCTTCAATCATTATCTTGCCGGCTTTGCTTGTGCACTGGCTTATCAGGTGAGCCAAACTGAGCCTGCTGATTGACGTCGGCTTCGGTCTTCGCCCCAGGCTCTAGCTCGTCAAATAAAATACGCTCCGCCTCCCCATCGAGGTCGTCGTACTGACCGTTATTGACCGCCCAAAAAAACAGATAAATACCCAGGGCCACCACCACTATCGATAGGGGAATTAAAAAATACAGACTTTCCATCAGGCTCCCGTCTGCACACTGGCCACAGCAGAGTCTTGCCATTGCCGGTCTGTGTTATCGAGCTTGTCCCCCGGCCCTTTATTACTGCGTTGCAGGCGCAGCGCATTTAAAACAACCACCAAAGAACTGGCCGACATGCCGATGGCCGCAGCCCAGGGTGGCACCCACCCCATGGCGGCAAGGGGCAAAGCACTGAGGTTATAAAGCAGTGCCCAGGCGACATTCTGGCGTATGACGCGCGCCGTTTTACGCGCCACGACAAGAGTATCGAGCAGCGTGCACAAGTTGCCCGACAGCAGTACGGCGTCGCAAGCCATACGCGTAAAATCGGTGGCCTCAGCCATTGCCACGGAAATATCCGCACCACTGAGTACCGGCACATCGTTAATACCATCGCCAACCATGAGTACAATATCGCCCGCTTTTTGCCGGGCTCGAATAGTGGCGAGCTTATCCTCGGGGCTGTTATTGGCCTGCCATTGCTCAATACCCAGGTCACGCGCTAAAGCGGCGGTGTTTTTTTCCTGATCGCCACTCAATAATTCGAGGGCCAGGCCCTGGGCTTGCAGGCTGGCAACGAGTTCGCGAGCACCGGGGCGCAATTCATCAACCAGCACAATGCGCGCCAACACTGCCTGCTCGCTGGCCAGTATCACCTCCAGCCGATGCTTTGGCTGCACGGTCTGACTCGCCAATATGGGCTGCTGTAATAACGCTGGCGGCACTTGCAGGGCAAAACACTGCGCAATAAAAGCCGGTTTACCCAATGCGTAGCGCTGACCGTTAATGACACCGCTAACACCGCCCCCCAGCTGATACTTAAGTTGCTCGGCCTGCCACTTAAGCTGGCTTTGGCGCTGTGTAAAAGCGCTGGCGATGGGATGGCGGCAGCCCTGTTCCAGCGCCGCAGCTATATCTAGGGCCGCAGCGGTATCGAGGGCCGCGGTGTCTGCAGCCAGCACAACACTGTCAATCTCAAGTTTGCCCGTGGTCAGGGTGCCCGTTTTATCCAGCACCACACGCGTGACTTTACTCAGCGTTTCCAGCACGTGGGCACTGCGCACTAAAAACCCCTGGCGCTGTAGTCGCCCGGTCGCCGCGGCCAGCACCACGGGTGTCGCCAGCGACAGGGCGCAGGGACAAGTCACCACCAGCACGGACAAGGTCACCCACAATGCTCTGTCGGCATCGTGCAGCCACCACAGTGAAAATACGGCGATGGCGAGCAGTAAAACAAAGCCAATAAACCCAGCGGCAAGTCGATCGGCAAGCGCGAGCTGCTGGGGTTTTTCGGCCGCGACACCGTCGAGCATATCGACAATCGCCGCCAGCCGGGTGCCCTGACCAACGGCGCTCACCTGTATTTTTAAGGGGTTAGTAGTGTTGACCGTGCCGGCGCTAACACTGTCACCGGGGCCTTTGGCGACGGGGTCTTGCTCACCGCTGAGTACCGCCTCAACCACCGGGCTGTGCCCCGCCACTACAAGCCCGTCGACGGCCAGACACTCGCCCTCAGCGACCTGAATAATATCGCCAATACGCAGCGATTTAACCGGCACTTGTTCGAGCACAGTCCCAGCGCCAGTCTTCGCATAACGCTGTGCCGACAGGGGAATTAAGTCGCCGACCTGCCCCGCGACTAACTCATTGCGATAGCGCACCCGCATTTCCAGAAAGCGCCCCAGTAAAAGAAAGAAGGTCAACATAGACACGGCATCAAAATAAACTTCTCCCCTGGCCGCCACGGTGCCCCAGGCACTCGCGCCATAGGCGAGGCCAATGGCCAGGGCGACAGGCACATCCATACTCAGATGCAGGTGCCAGGGCATGTCATCATTAAGATTCACTAAACTGCGCCAGGCGCCTTTAAAAAAGGGCTGGGCCGCGTACAGCACCACCGGCGTGGCCACCAGCAGGCTGACCCAGCGCAGCAAGTGTTGCCAATGCTCATCCATGCCCTGAAAGGCACCTGCATAAAGGGCGATGGCGAGCATGCCCGTCTGCATCATGCCGATACCCGCTACACCAAGGCGCAATAAATAACGCTTCTGGTCGCGCTCGATATGCTCTAGTTTATGGGACTCTTTCGCCGGATGGGCGCGATAGCCGATAGCAATAAACGCAGACAAAATTTGGCTCAGTGCTAATTGCTCTTGCTGCCATTGGATGCGACAGCGCTGACGACTGACATTCACCGTCGCCCTGCTGACACCGGGTAATTTTTGTAAGTGGTGCTCAATCAACCAGGCACAGGCCGCGCAGCTAATGCCCGAAATACTCAGTTCAATACTGGCCAGACCCTGTTCGTCAACGCTGATTAAATCCGCTTGCACTTCAGGCAGATCGTAGGCACTGAAATCATTATTATCACTGTCCGTATTCGTCGCCGAATTTGCCGAGCGGTACTGATAAAACTTTTCCAGACCACCATCGACAATGGCGCTGGTCACTGCCTGACAGCCAACGCAACACATCGGGCGCGGCACGCCGTCAACCAGCACTGTCAGCTCATCCCCGCCATTCAAGGGTAGTGCGCAGTGGAAGCAAGTGTCGGCAGCGGGCATATTTAATCGCTATTTAAAGGGGTGAGCGCAGGACTGGCCTGCAATGTAACGAGAGGACTGCTGGTGAAATCTATCTCACCAGCGAGGCGCCATGCTGCGCTGTGTAAACTGTCTTGCTCGGAAACATCCTCAGTAGCATTCTTGTTAACAACAGCGGGAATCAAACGCAGATAAACCCGCTGTACCGGCAGCGGCGGTAGTTGGCCTCGGTAGCGCCCCCCACCCGCAGCCATCAGCTTGACCACACGGTCGCCACTGGCATCGGTTGGGTGCAATAAATACAGTTTTAATACAGCCGGCATGGCAAAGGTTTCAAGGCCACTCTTTAACTCCAGAGCAAGCACCTGGATCGCGTCGTCACTGGCGCCGTCGAAATTAAGCCTTGCCGACAAGGCTAATTCAGTGGCGCGAACATCCTGATTCAGTTGCAAATTAATGGCCAGACCATCGCGGTAGTAATTATCACTCACCAGGTCATCGCTGTATTTAATCGCCAGATACAGGGTAAAGAAGCCGGCCACCACCACTGATGCCGGCAAGGCAATAAGAAACCATGGCCAGAACTGTCGGTACCAGGGCGGCGCCGGGGGAGTTATCTGACCCGCACCTGAGTGATCTACCATCTACTTGTCCTGTTGCCACGCTTGTTAAAGAAAAAATTAAAAATTGATAACGCTATTTTGTAAATACCGGGTCAAACGCTTAGCGCATAAAAGGGCCAATAAAACGGCTCTCTTCACTATCGCGCATTGTTGCATCATCCTCGGCTTGCAGCACAAAGTTGATATCGATATTGCCGCGTTTAAGCATAGCGGGGTCTAGCTCAAGGCGGATCAAATGTGTGAAAACTTCGCCACCAGCGACATCGACAACCTTGTCTCCAATAAAACGAAAGTCCTCATCAGCCTCTACGCCAATAGTGTATTTATGGGCCTGGTTATCCATATTATTAATACGCAAGGTATAAATATTTTCAATCAAGCCACGGGATGTTTCGCGATAGAGCAGTGAGCGATCGCGAATAATATCCAGCTCCAGGGGCACCCGGGTAAGCAGTGTATAGCCGAAAACACTAACCATTATTAACAGGGCTACACCGTAGCCCAGCAGACGCGGCCTGAAAATATGGGTTTCGCCTTTTGCCAGTTTATTCTCAGTGGTAAAGCTAACTAAACCCTTAGGGTATTCCACTTTTTCCATAATGGCATTACAGGCATCGATACACAGACCGCAGCTAATGCACTCCGACTGCAAACCATCGCGTATATCAATGCCCACCGGACAAACCTGTACACAGAGGCCGCAATCGACACAGTCACCCAAACCATTGGCGCGATAATCGCTGCCTTTCTTGCGCTGACCCCGCGCCTCACCCCGCGCTGTGTCATAGGAGACGATCAGCGTATCGGCATCAAACATGACCGACTGAAAACGTGCGTAGGGGCACATGTATTTGCAGACCTGTTCGCGTAGATAACCGGCATTCATATAGGTCATTAAGGTAAAAAAGAAGGCCCAAAAAACAGCTGCCGGGTCGGCCGAAAAGGTTAGCATGTCGAGGCTGAGTTGGCGCACCGGGTTAAAATAGGCAACGAAAGTAAAGCCGGTAATAAAGCCAATAATTAGCCAAACGATATGCTTGCCACTTTTGCGCCAAATTTTATTGAAGTTCCAGGGGGACAGGTCGAGCTTGATACGCTTATTGCGCCCGCCTTCAAAAAACCGTTCCACGCCCATAAACATCATGGTCCATACTGTTTGCGGGCAGCTAAAACCGCACCAGACACGGCCCACCAACACCGTCACCGAAAATAAAGCAAAGGCGCCAATAATCAGCAGCCAGGCCAGCATCATGAAATCCTGGGGCCAGAAGGTCATCCATAAAATATGAAATTTACGCGCGGGCAGGTCAAACCAGACCGCCTGACGGCCATCAAGTTGCAGCCAGGGAAGGAGTAAATAGCCGAGTAATAAAGGAATGCCACTGCGCTTTTTTAGCTTGCGAAAAAAGCCAACAAAGCGCCGCTGATAGATTTTCTTTTCCGTCTCGTAGAGATAGAGCACATGAGCATCTTCCTCAAGGCTCGGTTTTTTTTCCTGTTGCGAACTCATGGTCGCCTCTCTTAGCCATTATTACTGCCAGCGGCTAATGCTTTCAGAAACTATTGATGTGCCAGGCTGTAAACATAGCTGGTCAGCAAACGAATTTTACTCTCTTGCAACTGCTCGCTTTGCGCGGGCATTAAGCCCTGACGACCCGAGCGAATCGTAGTTTTGATCAATTCCGGCGAGCGACCGTAGAGCCAAATGTCATCGCTCAAATTGGGTGCACCCAAGGCCTGGTTGCCCTTGCCATCGGCACCGTGGCAACCCGCGCAATAACTGGCAAAGACCTTTTCACCGCCCGCAGCAAGACTGGCGTCGTGCTCGCTCTCACCAAGTTTGAACAGGTATTCAGTGACTTGACTGACGCCCTCTTCACCGATCGCCGCTGCCCAGCCCGGCATCATGCCACCGCGGCCATGGGTGATTGAGGCCTCAATCGCCTCGGGCGTGCCGCCGTACAACCAGTCATCGTCGGTTAAATTGGGAAAGCCGTAACTACCGCGCCCGTCACTGCCGTGGCAAACGGCGCAGTTATTACCAAACAGGCGACGACCAATTTTGAAGGCCTCAGGGTTAACGGCGAGTTCTTCAATAGACAGGCCTTCAAAGGTTGTGTAAATCGCCTCGAAACGGTCTTCGGCTTTTTTCTCCTGCTCCTGCCATTGGCTAGCGGATGTCCAGCCCAGTAGGCCGGGAAAATTACCCAGGCCCGGATAGAGCAGCAGATAAATAATAGAGAACACCACCGTCCCGACAAACAGGTTGAACCACCAACCGGGCAGTGGGTTGTCGTATTCTTCAATACCATCGTAGACATGGCCAGTCTTCGGGACTTCGCCATCTTTGGGCTTTTCCTTGACGGTCACCTTTCTGTTGGCCAGTAGCACCCAACAAACACCGGCCGTAGTGAGCACGGTGATGACGATTATCCACAGACTCCAGAACGTGCTCATATGCCATTCCCAACCTTATTCGTTGTTTCCTGCGGGGCTATTTCGTCAGTGTCCGCGTTATCGACAAGCGCTTGCTGCTGCGCTGCTTGCAACTCATCGGCAAATGGCAGCAGTGCAGCCTCATCAAAACGCGCTTTATTGCGACTGCTATAAGCCCACACACAAACGCTGATAAAGGCCAGCATAGCCAGCAATGTGCCAATACCCTCTAACGTACCCTGATCCATAAATCCCCCGTGCGCCTTAGCGCTTGCGTTTGATCAGTGTGCCCAGCTGCTGGAGATAAGCCACCAGCGCATCAACTTCTTTAACATCGCCCGCGGCAAACACAGCGGCGGCGTTTTCAATATCGTCGTCGGTGTAAGGCACCCCGACAAAACGCAGTGCGCGCATTTTGGCCGCCGTATCCTTGCCGCTAACCACATTCTGGAACAACCAGGGAAAGCCCGGCATATTCGATATTGGCACCACATCTCGCGGGTTGTAGAGGTGGGCGCGATGCCACTCATCACTGTAGCGCGCACCGACTCGCGCCAGGTCGGGACCCGTACGCTTTGAGCCCCACAGGAAGGGGTGTTCGTAAACCTGCTCACCGGCGACGGTGTAGTGGCCGTAGCGCTCGGTTTCAGAGCGGAAGGGACGCACCATCTGGGTGTGACAAACGTGGCAGCCCTCGCGAATGTAAATATCGCGACCCTCAAGCACCAGAGCCGGTAGTGGTTTCAAATCCTTAATCGGCGTGGTGGTGGACTCAATAAAAAACAGCGGCACAATTTGCGCCAGGCCACCAAAACTCATTGCCACCAGTGTCAGTACAATCAATAAGCCGACATTCTTCTCAACTATTTCGTGTTTCATGGTCGTGCCCCCTACCCTGCCGTTACTGGTTGGCTAGCCACTGGTGCCGCATTTCCCGGCCCCCGGCAGGTCTTCCAGACATTAAAGGCCATGATCAGCATACCGAGGAAAAACATACCGCCGCCCAACAGGCGCACGTAGTAACCGGGCATGCTCGCTTCAATGGATTCGGCGAAGGTGTACGTCAAGGTACCGTCGGTATTAAAGGCCCGCCACATCAAACCCTGGGCGATGCCATTGACCCACATTGAGGCGATATAGAGCACCGTGCCCATGGTTGCCAACCAGAAATGGGTGTTGATCAACTTAATGCTGTACATCTTTGGTTTTTCAAAGAGCTCGGGAATTAAGTGATACATGCTGCCGATAGAGATCATCGCCACCCAGCCCAGAGCGCCGGAGTGCACGTGGCCGATAGTCCAGTCGGTATTGTGTGACAGGGCATTCACCGTTTTGATGGCCATCATCGGGCCTTCAAAAGTCGACATGCCGTAGAAGGAAAGCGACACCACAAGAAAGCGCAAGGTGGGGTCGGTACGCAATTTATCCCAGGCCCCCGAGAGCGTCATAATGCCGTTAATCATGCCGCCCCAGGAAGGTGCCAGCAAAATCAATGACATCACCATGCCCAGGCTCTGCGCCCAATCCGGCAGTGCGGAATAATGTAAGTGGTGGGGGCCGGCCCAAATATACACCGCCACCAGCGCCCAGAAATGCACGATGGAGAGTCGGTAGGAGTACACCGGCCGCCCCGCTTGCTTGGGCACGAAGTAGTACATCATGCCGAGGAAGCCCGCCGTTAAAAAGAAACCCACCGCATTGTGACCGTACCACCACTGCACCATGGCATCGATAGTGCCAGCGTAAACGGAATAAGATTTAAACATCGATACCGGAATGGCGGCACTATTGACCACATGCAGCATGGCGACAGCGAGAATAAAGGCCCCAAAGAACCAGTTGGCGACGTAGATATGGGAAGTGCGACGCTTCGCAATCGTGCCGAAAAAAACCACCGCATAAGACACCCAGACGATGGTGATCAAGATATCGATCGGCCACTCCAGCTCGGCGTATTCTTTACTGGTGGTCAAGCCCATGGGCAGGGTGATGGCCGCAGCGACAATCACTAATTGCCAACCCCAAAACGTAAACGCTGCCAGTCGTGGAAAAATCAGTGTTGCCTGACAGGTTTTTTGGACGATGTAGTACGAGCTAGAAAACAGCGCGCAACCACCAAAGGCAAAAATCACCGCGTTGGTGTGCAGCGGGCGCAGGCGACCAAAGTGAAGCCAGGGTATGCCCATATTCAGGTCGGGCCAGATCATCTCGGCGGCGAGGATGACCCCCACCAACATGCCGACGATGCCCCAGACAATGGTCATGATAGCAAACTGCTTGACCACCCTTATATTGTATGTGGGCGGCGTATTCGCAATGCTAGCATCACTCATTTTATATTTCCTTAGTGAGGAAAAGAGGAGAAAAATTTCCAGAGCTAAACGTTAAGCGGCGCAATTATTAGTTATTGGGCACCGCTGTAACATGACATATATCAACTAAAGATTGCCCTCAAAGGGCAGCAATCATGATATTTAAAAATGCCTGACATAACTAACGGTTTTTATTCGCCGCAATGCGCAGCCGCAAAGCGTTGAGTTTAATAAAACCTTCCGCATCTTGTTGATTATACGCACCCGCATCATCATCAAAAGTAGCAATGCGCTCATCAAACAAACTATCTTGCGACTTGCGCCCGATGACGGATACATTACCTTTATAAAGCTTCAGACGTACCACACCGTTTACGTATTGCTGGGATTCATCGATCATGGTTTGCAGCATTTTGCGCTCCGGCGACCACCAGTAACCGTTGTAAATCAGGCTCGCATAACGGGGCATAAGCTCATCTTTCAAGTGCGCGACTTCCCGGTCGAGGGTAATCGACTCTATCGCCCGGTGGGCCTTGAGCATAATGGTGCCGCCCGGCGTTTCATAACATCCCCGCGCCTTCATACCCACATAGCGGTTTTCGACGATATCGGCGCGGCCAATACCATTGGCACCGCCCACTTCATTGAGCAGGGTCAGCACTTCGGCTGGCGTCATCGCCTTGCCGTCGATGGCAACAATGTCCCCTTTTTCATAGCTTAATTCCATATACAGCGGCTTGTCGGGTGCAGCCTCTGGCGACACACTCCAGCGCCACATGGATTCTTCCGCCTCTGCCCAGGGCTCTTCTAAAACGCCGCCCTCGTAAGAAATATGCAGCAGGTTGGCGTCCATCGAATAGGGCGACTTCTTTTTACCACCGGCGAAATCAACGGGAATATCGTGCTTTGCACAGTAGTCCATCAGCGTATCCCGCGAGGTTAAATCCCATTCCCGCCAGGGTGCGATCACTTGAACACCGGGTTTTAAGGCGTAGGCACCGAGTTCAAAGCGCACCTGATCATTGCCCTTGCCGGTGGCGCCGTGGGAAATAGCATCGGCTCCAGTTTCATTGGCGATCTCGATTAAGCGCTTGGCAATCAGTGGCCGGGCAATAGAGGTACCCAACAGGTACTCGCCCTCGTAAATCGTATTGGCGCGAAACATCGGGTAAACAAAGTCGCGGACAAATTCTTCGCGCAAATCGTCGATGTAAATTTCTTCAATACCCAGAGCCTTGGCCTTGGCCCGCGCTGGTTCAACCTCTTCACCCTGGCCGATATCGGCGGTAAAGGTCACCACCTCACATTGATAGGTTTCCTGCAACCAACGGACAATTACCGAGGTATCGAGACCACCGGAATAGGCCAAAACCACTTTTTTAATATCGGACACAAACAATCTCCTGGAAATATTTAAACGCGCTTTACAAGCGTAAATTCTAAACCTTGCACCGCTTTTTTGATAGCGCTCACTGTAAATAGAAGCCTGTCCCGCGCCGAGGCTTTCCGGTAGGATGGCCGCTCTCAATCACCTTCCACCAGCAAGCAGACCAATGCCCTCCTCTATAGACCGACTGACCATTATCCAGCCCGATGACTGGCACCTGCATTTGCGTGATGGCCCCGCGCTGCGCGACACCGTTAACGATGCCGCGCGCCACTTTGCCCGCGCCATTGTCATGCCCAATCTCGCACCGCCGGTTATCACTACTGCGCAAGCCGAGGCCTACCGCCAGCGTATTCTTGCAGCTCGCCCCGAGGCTAGCGACTGGCAAGCGCTGATGGTGCTGTATTTAACGGACAATACCCCGGCCGATGAGATCGACCGCGCTGTCGCCAGTGGTAATATTCACGCCGTTAAATACTACCCAGCCGGTGCCACAACCAATTCAGATTCCGGCGTCACCGACATAAAGAAAGTCTATCCGGTGCTGGAGCGCATGCAGAAACTTGGCTTGCCCCTGCTATTGCACGGCGAAGTCACCGACACGCATATCGATATTTTTGATCGAGAAGCGATGTTTATTGAACGCATATTGATCCCGCTCTGCTTGCAGTTTCCCGACTTAAAAATCGTCCTCGAACACATCACCACCGAACAGGGCGTGGCCTTTGTGAGCAACAGTGGCGACAACATTGCCGCCACCATCACGCCTCAGCACCTGCTCTGTAATCGCAACGATCTGCTCGCGGGCGGCATTCGGCCCCACAATTACTGTCTGCCGATACTCAAGCGTTCAAACCACCAGCAGGCCTTAATTAATGCCGCCACCAGCGGCAGCGCCAAATTTTTTCTCGGCACCGACTCCGCCCCCCATCCGCAAAACAAAAAAGAAAGTGCCTGTGGCTGCGCTGGCTGCTATTCCCACCACGCGGCTATCGAGCTCTATGCCGAAGTATTTGAGCGCGCGCAGGCCCTCGATAAACTTGAGGGCTTTGCCAGCCTCTTCGGCCCGGCCTTTTACGGCCTGCCCGTCAATCAAAAGACCTTAAGCTTGCGCCGCGCGCCCTGGCAGCTGCCTGCAAGCACACAACTTGGTGGAGACCCCATGGTGCCCTTCTACGCCTCTGAAACACTGCAATGGGCTGTCGTCGATGGAGAATGAAATGGACAGTGAAATGAACATGTCAGCGGCCGGCTCTATGGATGACTTTAGCGGTGAATTTATTGCCGAGCGCTTTCGTGGTTTTCTGCCTGTAGTGATCGACGTCGAAACCGGCGGCTTCGAATCCGGCAAACACGCGCTGCTAGAAATCGCCGCTGTATCACTGGTGATGGATGGCTCGGGCCTCTTAGTCCGCGATAAAACCATCGCCCGCAATGTTGTCCCCCACCCGCAAACTATCTGTGACGATGCGGCACTGGAGTTTACCGGGATCAATCCCGACGACCCCGAGCGCGAGGCGGTGAGCGAGAAAGATGCGCTGCGAGATATCTTTCAGGAAATCCGCCACAACATCAGCGAACACCACTGCACCCGCGCAGTCATCGTCGCCCACAACGCCCACTTTGACCTCGGCTTTGTCAATGCTGCCGTCACCCGCAGTCAGATCAAGCGCAACCCCTTCCACCCTTTTTCCTGCTTTGACACCGCCACGCTAGGCGGTCTGGCCTACGGGCAAACGGTACTCGCCCGCGCCTGTCAAGCGGCGGGCATCGCCTTTAGCAATAAAGAAGCCCACAGCGCCGCCTACGATGCCGAACGCACCGCAGAGCTATTTTGCACCATCGTTAATCGCTGGCGCGAACTGGGCGGTTGGAAAGCCTGACCGGGCGCCAGGAGATCAATGCCTGGGGCGAATTCCAGGCAATAAAAAAGCGGGCATTGCCCGCTTTTTTATTGCTCGCCACTTAGCTCAAAAGCTAGCTCTCATCAGCAGGCAGCGCCGCCTCTTTAACCAGAGACTGCAACTCACCCTTTTCATGCATCTCAGTGATAATGTCGCAACCGCCTACCAGCTCACCACCGACCCACAACTGAGGGAAAGTTGGCCAGTTGGCATATTCCGGTAGCTTGCTGCGAATCTCTGGGTTAGTCAGTATATCCACATAGGCAAAACGCTCACCACAGGCCATCAAAGCCTGCACAGTACGCGCTGAAAAGCCACACTGTGGCTGGTTGGGAGAACCCTTCATGTAAACAATGACGGGGTTAGTTTCGATTTGATCGCGGATAGTATCCAGCACGTCCATTTAAAGCACCTCAAGTAATAACCGAGTAAAACAGTTGGTTATTCTACCCGTTTTTTCACAGAAAAGAAACGCCCGCACTGCAAACAGTTAGCCCTTAGTTAGTCGCAGAAAGGCAGCAAAAACCATTGCCAAAGGCAGTCAACGCCATTAATATACTTCGCTTTTTTCGGGCGGCTTAGTGCCGCCTATTTTTTTAAAGCGGGGCGCAAAATGGCCCCACTGTTAAGCCACGAAATCCCCCTCTCTACAAGTAAACTACAAGCGAAAGGCTGGATCTGTCATGACAAGCAAGGCACTAATGAATACTTACGGACAGCGGGCGCTGACACTGGTTAAAGGTGAGGGTGCCTACGTCTGGGATGATCAGGGCAAAAAGTACCTCGACGCCCTGGCCGGTATTGCCGTCTGCGGATTGGGCCACGCCCACCTCGGCGTCGCAGCCGCAGTTGCCGCTCAGGCCGCGACCCTCGTCCACTGCTCAAATCTCTACAACATCCCCGCCCAGGAGGCGCTGGCCGACAAGCTCAGCACCCTGTCGGGCATGAGCAATATGTTCTTCTCCAACTCCGGTGCCGAGGCCAACGAAGCGGCCATTAAAATTGCCCGCCTCCACGGTCACGCCAAGGGTATTGAGCTGCCGACCATTATTGTCACCGATCAGGCCTTTCACGGGCGCACCCTCGCGACGCTAACGGCGACGGGTAACCGCAAAGTACACGCCGGTTTCGAGCCACTCGTCAGGGGCTTTTCACGCGCCCCCTTCAACGATATTGACGCACTACAGGTCATCGGCGAAAACAACCCCAATATTGTCGCAGTGCTGGTTGAGCCAATTCAGGGTGAAGGCGGCGTCAACCTGCCCGCCCCCGACTACCTGCAACAATTGCGCGCCCTGTGTGACGCCAAAGGCTGGCTGTTAATGCTGGATGAAATTCAGACCGCCAACGGCCGCACCGGCAGCTACTTTCACTACCAGCAGCACAATATTCTGCCCGACGTGGTGACCATCGCCAAAGGCCTCGGCAACGGCGTACCCATCGGTGCCTGCCTGACCCACGGCCCGGCGGCTCAGCTGATGCAACCCGGCAATCACGGCTCGACCTTTGGCGGCAACCCCATCGCCTGTGCGGCGGCTCTGGCCACCATTAACGCTATCGAGAGCGACAACCTGGCCCAGCGCGCCAGCGAACTCGGCACACAGCTGCTGCAAGCGTTTAAAACAGCGCTCGCCGACTGCGACAAAGTAAAAGACATTCGCGGCAGCGGCTTGATGATTGGCATCGAGCTGAGCGAGCCCTGTGCCGAACTGGTTGCCCGTGCCGCCGACCAGGGTCTGCTCATTAATGTCACCGCCGCCAATGTTGTGCGCCTCTTGCCGCCACTGATTTTCACTGATCAGCAGGCAGAGCAACTGGTCGCCATACTCGTCCCTCTCATCAAGGCTTTTTAGCGCCTCACTGGCCGCTAAGGGAATTCGCCATGACAATTCAGCATTTTTTAACCCTCAATGACCTGCCCGCCGATGAACTGAGAGAGATCATCGACAGTGCCATCAGCCTGAAAAACCAGCTGCGCAACAATACGGCGGGAAAGCCGATGTCGGGCAAGGTGCTGGCGATGATTTTCGAAAAGTCATCGACCCGCACCCGCGTCTCCTTCGAGGCGGGCATGGCACAACTGGGTGGCAGCGCCCTGTTTTTGTCCCCCAACGACACCCAGCTCGGCCGTGGTGAGCCGGTCGCAGACAGCGCCCGAGTGATCTCCTCCATGGTCGACATCGTCATGGTGCGCACCTTTGCCCACAGCAAGATAGAAACCTTTGCCGAATATTCCAAAGTCCCCGTCATTAATGCCCTGACTGACGACTACCACCCCTGCCAGCTGCTCGCCGATATGCAGACCTACGTCGAGAAGCGTGGCGATATTGCCGGTAAAACCGTGGCCTGGGTGGGTGATGGCAACAATATGTGCCACTCCTATATCAATGCCGCCGCACAATTTGATTTTGAGCTGCGCATTGCCTGCCCCAGCGGCTTTGAACCCGACGCGGGTCTGAGCCAGCGCCACGCCGATCGCGTCAGCATCACCCAAGACCCACAACAGGCCGTCGCGGGTGCCGACCTGGTGGTGACTGACACCTGGGCCTCCATGGGTCAGGAAGAGGAAAAACAGCAGCGCATCGAGCAGTTCAAAGGCTTTCAGGTCAACCATGAGTTGATGTCACTGGCCGCCAGCGATGCCCTGTTTATGCACTGCCTGCCCGCCTATCGCGGCATGGAGGTGAGCGCCGAATTGCTGGAAGATGAGCAAATCTCCGTGGTTTGGGACGAAGCGGAAAATCGTCTGCACGCCCAAAAGGCCTTGTTGCTTCACCTGCTCAAGCTATCGGCTTAAACGCCAGGCGCCATTCAAAAACCCCTATTGAGCGCGCCCGCACAGCAATCCAGGCGCGCTGCAATGGCGTATCCAAGTGGGAATCCAAAGACCCAAGTGCGCATCCGCAAGCAGCGCGACCAGCGGTCTGCTGAAAACCCATATTTACTGACAAAATAAAGCCCGTAAAAGCCTCTCCCCCTACCCCCAAATTGTGACAATAAAAAGCTGTCATTTTTGGCCCCGTAAGTACCCACTATCACTCTCAGGCCAATATGACTTAGGTCTCAATTTGAGCAAGCTTTATAGCGAAACCAGAGCCACGGCATTGTTCATGAAAAATCAACAATTAGCATATCTTGTATTGCATTCATGCCAAAATAACCCTATCTTGTATCTCCTCTGGGGCGAACACTATATCTAGTAAAAGCCAAACGCGCTGACACAGTCGGCCAGGACTTAAAACTAAGCGCCCAGAAACCTTTTTTTAGCCATCGGTGAACAAGCCATAAAGCGACTTTAAAGCCCTATCCAAAAAGCCCTATCCAACACAATAAAAACGGCACAAGGTATTGCTTCTAAATTAAAGGCTTAGACCCACATTAAGAACCAAGAGCAAAACGAAGGATTAACATTCAAAGGCAGAGAAAATTGTGGATCAAGCCCCACACAGACCACAGATATTCAACACATATTCGCATCGACAAGATGCCCATCATTGTCAGGCGACAGGCCCCACATTTGTGGCCTTTAAGTCGCAGTCTATAAACAAGCTCATAGGGCAGGTGAAAACAAATGGATACATCAACACAAGAACAACAGTCAGCAGTCGGCATACCCCCACAAGCCCCCAGTAGCGCCGTACAGGCCACGGCCCCCGGACAACTCAAGGTGATCAAACGCAATGGTGCGGTGGTGCCCTATACCGATGAGAAAATCATCGTCGCCATCACCAAGGCCTTTCTTGCTGTCGAGGGTGCCGCCGCCGCCGCATCGGGTCGCATTCACGAAACTGTGCACGCCCTCAACGATCAGGTGAGTGAAACCTTTAAACGCCGCATGCCCTCCGGCGGCACTGTGCATATTGAAGATATTCAGGATCAGGTCGAACTGGCACTGATGCGTAGCGGCGAGCAAAAGATCGCCCGCTCCTATGTGATTTACCGCGAACTCCGCGCCCAGGAGCGCAGCGCCGCCGAGCCCAGCACAGCGCCACAGGCCTCTGTGCAAAGCGAATACACCGGCCCCAGCATTCGCGTCACCTATCCCGATGGCACCGATGGCCCTCTCGACATGGCCCGCACACACACCGTCGTCAGTGAAGCCTGTGCCGGCCTTAAAGACGTTGAAGTCGGCGAGATACTCAGCGAGGCCTTGCGCAATCTTTACGATGGCGTCTCCATCGCCGACGTCAATACCGCGCTGGTGATCACCGCCCGCACCCTGGTCGAGAAAGAGCCCAACTACAGCTACGCCACCGCCCGCCTGTTAATGGACGGCCTGCGCAGCGAGGCACTGAGCTTTCTCAAAGTGGCCACTGCCGCTACCCAGCACGAAATGGAAGGCCTCTACCCCGCCGCGCTCAAAGCCTACATCCACACCGGTATTGAGTTGGAGCTGATCTCCCCAGAAATGGCCAGCTACGACCTCGACAAAATGGGTCGGGCCATCAATGCCAGCCGCGACCTGCAGTTCACCTATCTAGGTCTGCAAACCTTGTACGACCGCTACTTTATTCACAGTGACGAAACCCGCTTTGAGCTGCCCCAGTGCTTCTTTATGCGCGTCGCCATGGGCCTCGCCGCCAAAGAAGAACACCGTGAAGACAAGGCCATCGAATTCTACAACCTGCTCTCGTCTTTCGATTACATGAGTTCAACGCCGACCCTGTTTAATGCCGGCACCCTGCGCCCGCAATTGTCGAGCTGCTACCTGACCACCGTACCCGATGATCTCGAAGGCATTTACGGCGCCATTCAAGACAACGCCATGCTCTCCAAATGGGCCGGTGGCCTGGGCAACGACTGGACACCCGTGCGCGGCCTCGGCGCTTACATCAAAGGCACCAACGGTAAATCTCAGGGCGTTGTACCCTTCCTCAAAGTCGTCAACGACACCGCTGTTGCGGTCAATCAGGGCGGCAAGCGCAAGGGCGCGGTGTGCGCCTATCTCGAAACGTGGCACATCGATATCGAAGAGTTTATCGAGCTGCGCAAAAACACCGGCGACGACCGCCGCCGCACCCACGACATGAACTCGGCGAACTGGATTCCCGACCTCTTCATGAAGCGCGTGTTTGAAGATGGCCAGTGGACACTGTTTTCGCCCAACGACACCCCAGACCTGCACGACCTCTACGGTGCCGCCTTCGAGCAGCGCTATTGTGAATACGAAGCCCTCGCCGCCAAAAACGAAGTCAGGCTGTTCAAAACCATGCGCGCCCAGGACCTGTGGCGCAAAATGCTCGGTATGCTGTTTGAAACCGGCCACCCGTGGATGACGTTTAAAGACCCCTGCAACATCCGCTCACCCCAGCAGCACGTCGGCGTGGTGCACTCCTCCAACCTGTGTACTGAAATCACCCTCAACACCAAGGCCAATGAAGAAATCGCCGTCTGCAATCTCGGCTCCGTCAACCTCGCCCAGCACATTGGCGACAACGGCGAGCTCGACACCGACAAACTGAGCCGCACCGTGCGCACCGCCGTACGCATGCTCGACAACGTCATCGACATTAACTACTACTCGGTCGAGACAGCGCGCAAATCGAACATGCGCCACCGCCCCGTCGGTCTCGGTTTAATGGGCTTTCAAGACGCCCTCTATCAACTCAAAGTGCCCTACGCCTCCGACGCCGCCGTTGAATTTGCCGACCGCTCGATGGAAGCCATCAGCTACTACGCCATTCAGGCCAGCTCCGAATTGGCCGCCGAACGCGGCAGTTATGAAACCTTCGACGGCTCCCTGTGGAGCCAGGGCATACTGCCCATCGACTCCCTCGACCTGCTTGAGCAGCAACGTGGCAGCCAGTATCTCGACGTCGACAAAAGCCAAACCCTCGACTGGGACACCCTGCGTGAAACCGTCAAAACCCAGGGCATGCGCAACTCCAATGTCATGGCCATTGCACCGACCGCCACCATCGCCAACATTACCGGCGTCAGCCAGTCGATAGAGCCGACCTATCAAAACCTCTACGTTAAATCGAATCTGTCGGGCGAGTTCACCGTGGTCAACGCCTACCTGATTCACGATCTCAAAGAGCGCGGCCTGTGGGACGAAGTGATGGCCAACGACCTGAAATATTTTGACGGCTCAGCCCAGCCCATTGAGCGCATACCCGAAGACTTGAAAGCGCTTTACGCCACCGCCTTTGAAGTCGGCCCCCAGTGGATAGTCGATGCCGCCAGTCGCCGCCAGAAATGGCTCGACCAGGCGCAAAGCCTCAACCTCTATCTGGCCGAAGCCAACGGTAAAAAGCTCGACATGACCTATCGCATGGCCTGGTATCGCGGTTTAAAAACCACCTACTACCTGCGCTCGCTCGCCGCCACCACCACCGAGAAGTCGACCATCCAAACCGGTCAGCTGAACGCCGTGTCATCTGGCGCAGCACCCGTCGCCCAGGCGGGGCCAGCACCTGTCCCGGAAGCCTGCTCACTGGACGACCCGGATTGTGAAGCCTGCCAGTAGCCAGCAGAAAGATGCATTGTTTACCCGTGCTGGCGCAAGCCAGCCGACACTACAACACTATAAATTGCTAGCAACATAGCCACAAAATTATCGAGGAAACACCATGTTAAGTTGGGACGACTTTAACAGCGACGCACCGATCAAAACCTTCAAGCCCCAGGACATTCCTGAGCCCGTACGCCAGGCTGCCCTAAAAACAGCCGCACCGGTGCAGCCCGCGCCAACACCGACTGATAGCGCCAGTTTGAAGCAAGCTATCATCAAGGATAAAGAGCAGGCCCCCGCCAAGGTCGCAGCACCAGCCCCGACGCCAGTGCTTGAACCCCAGAAAACTGACGCATCGACAACACCAGTAGCAGAACCCGAGCTCGACCCCAGCTTGTCCCTGCTTGAGCGCGCCAAAGCCAACATAGAAACTCTCGACGTTGCCGCTGCAGCCGCCGAGATGGAAATGGGTGCCGCGCGCATTGAAGTTGACGACAAAGCGATGATCAACTGCCGCGCCGACCTCAACCAACTGGTGCCCTTTAAATACGACTGGGCCTGGCAGAAATACCTCGACGCCTGCGCCAACCACTGGATGCCGCAAGAGATCAACATGACCGCCGACGTCGCCACCTGGAAAAGCGAAGACGGCCTCAGCGCCGACGAGCGGCTAATTGTCGAGCGCTCGCTGGGCTACTTCTCCAGCGCCGACTCCCTGGTTGCCAACAACCTGGTACTCGCCGTCTACCGCCTCATCACCAACCCCGAGTGCCGCCAATACCTGCTGCGCCAGAGCTTTGAAGAGGCCATTCACACCCACGCCTACCAGTACTGCGTCGAATCATTAGGCATGGACGAAGGTGAAATCTTCAACATGTACCGCGAAGTCCCCGCCGTCGCCAAAAAAGCAGCCTGGACCATTAAGCACACCCAGGCACTCTGCGACCCCACCTTCAACACCGGCACCCCGGAGACCGACCAGGAATTGCTCAGCAACCTCATCGCCTTTTGCTGCGTTACCGAAGGCATCTTCTTCTACTGCGGCTTTAGCCAAATCCTCTCCATGGGCCGCCGTAATAAAATGACCGGCGTCGCCGAGCAGTTTCAATACATCCTGCGCGACGAATCCATGCACCTCAATTTTGGTGTTGACGTCATCAACCAGATCAAACTGGAAAACCCCCACCTGTGGACGGATGCCTTCCAGCAGAAAGCCATTCAAATGATTATTGAAGGCACCGAACTGGAAGTCGCCTACGCCCGCGACACCATGCCCCGAGGCGTACTCGGCATGAACGCCGCAATGATGGAAGAGTATTTGCACTTTATCGCCAACCGCCGCTTGAACCAGCTCGGCCTGGCCGAACAATACCCCGGCGCGCAGAACCCCTTCCCGTGGATGTCGGAAATGATGGATTTAAGGAAGGAGAAAAACTTTTTTGAGACTCGAGTTATTGAGTATCAAACTGGTGGGGCGTTGAGCTGGGATTAGGTCAAAGGGGAGCCGCAGCAAAGGTGATTTGAAATGCTTTACAATTTTGAATGGGATCCAGCCAAGGCATCTAGTAACGCCGAGAAACACGGCGTTACTTTTGAGCAAGCCACCGGAATTTTTCAGGATCCAATGGCCTTAACACTTTATGATGAGGACAACACCAGTAGCAATGAAGATCGCTGGGTAACACTGGGCAAGGTTAACGGAGAGTATTATCTGGTAGTAGCACATACTTACCACGACTTCCCGCACCACACAGTAATAATCCGACTGATCTCAGCCAGACCCGCTACCAAACGCGAGATTGCACAACACCAAGGGTGAACACGATGCGTGATGAATACGACTTTTCAAAAAGCGAACGCGGCAAGTTCTACAAGCCCGATGCCACAATAAGCCTACCCGTTTATCTTGAGGCCGAAGTACTCAGCTATTTTTCGGCAAAGGCCAGGAATAAAGGGGTTGACCTTAATCAGATGGTTAACGATCTGCTGAAAAAAGATATTGCGCTGATTGAAGGTGTTAATTAGTCATTCGAGGTAATGGGGTTTTACCTGGCCCTGTGAAGGCTGCTGCCCTATAGCTTGTGTTTTAGCTCAAGAGCCCAGAAAAACTAGCCCGGCATTGGTCACAGTCAGCGAGAGATGGAAGACGGTTTTTCTGCGTTTGCAGCTTAGATTACAGGCCGACCAGCTGCGATATTGAAAGACCTCCCCGGATTTTTCACGGGTTATTGAGCATCAGGCGGGTGGGGCCTTAAGTTGGGATTAGTGGGCGAGTCGAGATAAGCACGAGAATCGATCGAGACTGACCCCTTTGATTGCTGAAAAAAAACTATGAGTGAACTAGCTAAATATTTTGTTTCTGTTCGGAAAAGTTTGCGTTATTTATTGCTGCTTTCTGTTGTTGCATATTTCATTATAGAAATGGTGTTAAGGAATTATCCCCCATTGTTTCTAAATGCTAGTGTTGTTGCAGATTTCTTTTCTAGATTATTCGTTTCCTATATTTCAGCATTTATTTTTTACTTTATAGTTGTTCACATTAAAAGTGAGAGAGACAAGGAAAATATAAATGAATACGCTGGGCATGAGGTTCATTCCATAATTACATCAGGCCATCTATTTATCCAACCGTTAATGCAGGTTAAAGTAAAAAAAGCCAGATTTAAATACATGGAAGAGCAAGAGCTATGGGAATTGTTTTCTTCAATTGATAGGTTTGAAAAAATAGCTCCTCTTTCTTATGAGAATGGAGATAAAGCTGATTGGATAGCTTGGTTTGAACATCTAAAAGAATCAATAGAGCGTTCTATAAACGAAATAATGGTCAACAATCACCTTCTTGATAGCGAGCTTATCAAATTAATAATGCGTATTAAGGAATGTCCATTATTTAAGCAGTTCTATTTATTATATGATGAAAACTGGGGAAAGGATTTAACTCCTATAAATAAACAGATGTTATTTTTTCTAACAAATTTAAAGCGTTTGGAAGAATATGCTGATTTACACCTAAAAGAATATAAATATCTTTCTGGTGAATTTATGGGTAGTAGTTAGCATAACAATTATACGAGAACTAGAATGGCGATAGAATCTCCTTTATTTCAAAGCGCAATGGAGCTGCTTGGGCACTCGATTTCACATTACAATGGGAAAAAAGAGCTTGATAGAAAGCTACTGATATTGCATCTAGCAAATGCTGTCGAGTTAATTTTGAAAGATCTGGTTTTGGATTCCGGTGAGTCTATATATAAAAATGCAAAGGAGACAATTACAATTCAGGGCTGCTTGAGTTCGCTTAAAGAAAAAAATGTATCGCTGCCATACTTGAATAAGATTGAGCTTCTAATTGATGAGCGCAATGCACTTCAGCATCGATTTGGCTCACCCAATGAGCTAACTAGTATCTTCTACATAAATATTGCACAAGAGTTCTTTAAGTCAGTTTTAAAAGAGCATTACGGACAAGACTACGACGAAATTATTTCTCAGTTTGCAGACGAAATTGATTTAGTAGCGTTTAAGCTTGGTGCTCCAGAGAACGATCAGGAACTTGAAAAACTTCAAGAATTAGCAAAGATCCATCCTTTGGGGGCATTGCTTTCAGCTTGGTCGTATTTTGAAAAGAGCACAGACGAATTTTCTCAAGAAGTCGGCATGGATTTTCGTCGTCGTCCATTTGTAATGGAGCTGCAAGCTGGAAGGCTTAAACGTTTTGGAATTGATGTTCCTGGCGACTTGCGAATGAATATAGATAAAATTAGGAAAATTCGAAATATGGCTGCGCATGGAAGAGGTGATCCTACCAAGGCTGATGTGAAAGCTACTATTAAGACAATAGAAGAATTCGAAAAATATGAATCGCCCCGGCTTTATCGGAGGCAGTTTTATTTGAGTCAGGCAACATTGCTTGACTCAATTTGTTGACGATACATCATTTCAAATTCCGCAGGCGGGATATCGCCAATGGGTCGCAGCAGCCGACGGTTATTAAACCAGTCAACCCAAGTCAGCGTTGCCCGCTCCACATCATCCAAACCACGCCAGGGACCGTCTTTATGAATAACCTCGGCCTTGTATAAACCATTGATTGTCTCCGCCAATGCGTTGTCGTAGGAGTCGCCAACGCTGCCGACAGACGCGTTAAAGCCTGCTTCTGCCAGTCGATCAGTGTAGCGAATCGACAGATATTGACTGCCGCGATCACTATGATGGATAACGCCTTTTGGTTTGCCTCTCAGCCAAAGTGCCTGTTCAAGTGCATCTAAAATCAAATCCGTTTGCATATGCTTGAGCACCCGCCAACCCACGATGTAACGGGGAGGGTGTTCAAAACTCTGTGTCAACCTAACCAGCTTACAGGCTGATGTATTTGTTTAGGCGATCTGGAAAATGAATCGCCAATTGTGACAGGGTTAAATTCCAATTCTGAACAGGGTGTGTCCAGCGTTCAGATGCTTT
>JAGPUW010000046.1 GCA_018069465.1 Gammaproteobacteria bacterium
TATAAAAAAGCCAATACGGAACAACACCCCGAATTGGCTTCATTGCCTTATTTTGGAAGTTGTCGTATCACTGCGCCGTTACAGTCGAGGAAAATAGGTACGTTTAAAATCCTCAATAGCAATTTAGCAAGACACGTGCCACTTAGCTAAAAGACATAATAAACAAGTAGATAACAGGTTAGCTTAGGGAGATAAATGCTGCGCTGCGCCATTAAAGTGCTGATTAAGCATGGTGCGTACTATTTTGGTGCGAAGAGAGATGGAAGTTACGTGCCTGTAGGTTTGTTACTTATATTGGCTGTTTAAATAGACTTCAGCCTGTTCTATATCACCGGGCGTATTGATATTAAAAAACATATCTTTGTGATCAGAAAAATCGACCTCCAGGGCTTGCTCTTCTTTAAACCATAACATTAAGCGACGACCACCACGCTTTATGTACTGTTCTAAACTGTCCAACAGAACACGGTCAATTAGCGCGATGGTTGGCTGAATATGATACCCATCGTGAGCAACCACAAGACGAGCCTGATGTTGCTGTTGAGCGTGTGATAAACGCTCACTGATGACCTGTGTGTTTAAAAAAGGACAATCACAGGGCACTATGAAGACGTTTTGTGTCTTTGCGTGGCTTAAGGCTGCGTGAATGCCTGCTAACGGGCCAAGGTAATCATTATACTGGTCGTTGATCAGTGGGTAGCCAAATTGTTGATAGGTTGTCTGTGGAGTGTGTGTGCTGATGCTGATGTCTGTTAAATGAAGGTGCAGGTTGTGTAAAACATAGTGGATCATTGGTTGGCCCGCCAGTTCGACTAAGCCCTTATCAGCGACTTTGATACGGCTCGATTGACCACCCGATAATACGACAGCAGATAAATTAGTTTGTTTCACTGAGGTAAGAGGGCGTTAGTTTCTGATAAGCGTATCAAAACGGTTCCAATAGTTAATAAAAAAGCACTTAAAACAATATTAAGTGCTTTTTATACCATTAACTAGCAAACGATTTACTGAGTTTGCGCAAAAAGCACAATATTGTCTGCGCTGACGTTGTTTTCATTAATGACCACAACAGAAGCTTTATCAAATAAGTTGAAGTTAGTTGCCGTTGCGTAGGTGTAAGCCCCCATTTGGTGGCCAACAACTAAATCACCAATACTCAACGGCGGCATCTGCAAGCCTTCATCAATAACATCAATGCTATCGCAGGTTGGCCCTGCTATGACAGCGGTTTCTAGCTCGTCGATGTCACTAAAAATACTGATTGGGTAGGTTACGTGATCGAAAATTTGACCGGAATAAGAACCGTACACACCATCATCAAGGTAATACCACGTCATATCGCCTCGTTGAGCTTTTCCCATTACCCTAGAAACGGCTTCCATGGACGTTGCAGATAAAAAACGGCCGGGTTCTGCCAGTACCTGTACGTGATCAGGTAGTTGTTGCAAGGCTTCAAGAATGGGTGGGCAAAATTCCTGAATCGTTTGAACGGTTTTGGTGTATTGCACTGGAAAGCCGCCACCAATATCAAGAATAGACAATAATTTACCGCATTGTTGGTAAATCTCATCCATGATCTTGGTGCATTGTTTGATCGCGTGTACATGGTTGGCCGATGAGGCGCATTGTGAACCAGCGTGAAATGACAAGCCTTTAACGTGAATCCCCAATGATTGTGCTTTTTGCACGAGTAACATCACGTCTTCTTCACGACAACCAAACTTTTTTGATAAGTCTATATCAGTATTAGGGTTTGGGAAGCTAACGCGAATGAGTAAACCCACGCGGTGACGGTAGGCGATAAACTTTTCGAGCTCCCAGATGTTATCAACAATAAAGGTGGTGCAACCAAAACGCAGGGCATCACGGATATCTGCATCACGTTTAATCGGATGGGTATGGATAACACGGTGCCGAACAGCGGTGCCGAGGGTCTGTAATAATTCAATTTCACCGCTGGTGGCGATATCGAAGCCACAGCCTAAGGACGATAAGGTTCGAATAACCGCAGGGTGGGGCAATGATTTGATAGCATAGAAAAAATCAACACCAGGCAGTTGCTCAGATAAGGCGCGGTATTGAGCCGTTACTTTATCGCAATCGAGTACCAAAATGGGTGATCCGTGTTGGCTAACTAAATCGTTATAAATGACAGCCTGATCAGGGGTTTTAACGCTTAATCTATTTGAAATAGTCATTTAGCAGTCCTCTGCTAGGGCGTTGATAATATATTGTGGCAGTGCAAAGCTTGCCTTATGTATCGCTGCATTATAGTAGCGGCAATTGATGTTAGCTAATTGCAAGCGTTGCTGTATTTGCTCGACGGAAACGTGTAATAGTTTTTTATTATCACTAGCCCAAGCAAAAGTCATCACACCACCAATATACGTGGGTATTGCTGCACAATAAAATGTTTGTTCAGAAAAGTAGGGCTGTAAACGCTTAGCCGTGGTAGTGACCTCGTCTAATTGCATGTAAGCAACACCGTTTTGGGCGACTAAAATACCACCCTCGTTTAAACAAGTTTTGCAATCAGCGTAAAAGTCTGAGGTAAACAGTGCGTCGCCAGGGCCGATAGGGTCGGTACTGTCCGAAATAATTAGATCGTAGGTTTGTTGGTGCTGACGGACAAAATTTGCCCCATCATCAATAACGATGGAAACACGAGGATCATCGTATGCACCCGCACTGTGTTTTGGTAAGTACTCTTTACACATGGCGATCACTTGTTGATCAATTTCAACTTGGGTGATGTGTTCGATGCCTTTATGTTTACATACTTCGCGTAAAATTCCACCATCACCGCCACCAATAATAAGGACGCGTTTAACATGACCGTGGGTCAACATCGGCACGTGGGTCAGCATTTCATGGTAGATGAACTCGTCGGCCTCAGTCGTTTGAATAACGCCATCAAGCGCCATGACTCGACCAAATTTGGCATTATCAAAAATGATTAAGTGTTGATGATCGGTCTTTTGTTCAAAATAAACTTTATCAACAACAAATTCTTGGCTGTAAGCATCGTATAGCGTTTCGTTATAGGTTTTCATACTTGAACGCGACCACGCAATTCTTCAGATACTTCGATACGATGAGGGAAAAAGGCACGCTTTAGCACAGGGACAGCGTTTTCTGGTTCGGCATCGCCACACATAAAGACATCGAATGCGGCGTAATCCCGTTCAGGCCAGGTGTGTACGCTAATATGAGATTCAGCCAACACGGCCACACCAGACACACCGCCACTGGGTGAAAAATGGTGTAAATGAATATGTAATAAGGTGGCGCCACAGGCCGTAACGATATCACGCATTGCTTGTTCAATGCGGGCAATATCATTTAAGTGCGAGGCACCGAATAGATCAAGCAACAAATGTGTGCCAGCAAACTCAATTCCGTTACGTTGAATGAAATGGTCTTTAGCATCGTCTAATGTGTGTTCTGTTAAGGCCGAGGGCATAAGTTTGTTATTTGTATGCCAGCGGCCTTCTGCCACGGTAGGGTCTTCCGTTCCCACCTCAATAGGTGTAGATAGTTGCATTGTTTGTCTCCTTTAGAAATAAATGCCTGTTGTTAGTGGTGGTTACAAAATGAGACAAACTGAAAACAACCTTATCCGGATGCAATCATTAATGATCTTGTCAAAATTTGAGCTGCGAATTTTAATATCAGATTAAAAAAATGCAAGTTATTTTTTATTGACGTATGGGTTTATTAAAAAATAGCATCTAACGTATTGATAGTTAATAGGAAAATAAATAACTATCATGTTTGATTTTTTTAACTATAATTCACGAAAAATGATAATTAATACAGGGGGTGGCGGGTGTTCCAATTTATGGGATATTCAACTTAATATGCGTGGAGCAAACCATATGAGAATCGATGATGAGCGTATTGGCGCTAACTTAAACGTAACAAACAGCAACGAAAGTGCTGATGGTATGGACACCGATAAAATTAACTCAAGTACTGCAAATAAAAGTTCCAATTTCCGTAGTCGCATTGAAGATTTACGTGAACAAAAAGCCTTAGAACGTATGATGAGTGATAATTACGGTGATTTAGACTGGCATTAACTTACTTATTTTATATACACAAAAAAGCCCAGTTAAGACTGGGCTTTTTTGTGTTAGATGGTTTTAACCGATCCTATTCTTTATTCTCAGTGTTAGTCACTGTCTGAGTTGTTGTACTGCTGTTCGTGCCCGTTTCAGTTGTCGCTTTATCTGCGTCGGTCGCAACAGATTCTGGTTGTTTCTCTCTGGTTCGACGACGACGTCGTGGGTGTCTAGTTGCTGTTCTAGCTGCGGTTTCGTCTGATTTTTGTGCCGGTGCTTTGCTTGTGGTTTCTGAGCTAACGGAGGCTGGTGATGCTTCCGCAGGAGCAGAAGATGCCGATGCCGATGCAGGAGCTGATGCAGGAGCTGATGCAGGAGCTGATGCAGGAGCTGATGCAGGAGCCGATGCAGGAGCTGATGCAGGAGCAGGAGCCGATGCAGGAGCTGATGCAGGAGCTGATGCAGGAGCTGATGCAGGAGCCGATGCAGGAGCTGATGCAGGAGCAGGAGCCGATGCAGGAGCCGAT
>JAGPUW010000045.1 GCA_018069465.1 Gammaproteobacteria bacterium
CAGGCCAAAAATGATAAAGCTGATAATGAGTAAGGGATCACCTTCTTGAATGCCGATAGTTAACAGTACGCCAAAGCCGAGCAGAGCCAGGACGGCACCCACCAGGTGGGTAATACTGTTTAGTTTTTCGCCGTAGTACATTTTGTATCAATCAAGATGTGGCAGTTGACATAAGAATTCCGTTATTAGTGTCTTAATATTAACACTCTGTTAATAACTTGATACAAGCCGAAGCTCCCGTTAAATAACGACGACTTATCCTCTTTCTGTCCTGACTGCAGATGATTTATGGCTAGTAATCACTCAATCTCGTTGATTTTCAACGCATAGCCCACGCCAAACAGACGCTGTATTTTTCAGTTTTAATGCAATAACTTTATGGAAAAATATAAAATTCACCTAAAGTATTCTATATGTCTCAATCTCTTACAAAATATTGAAAGGATTATTTTATCTGTACTATAGTTTCAGTAAAGGGATTACATCGTGACATTTGCGCCAGGATAGAACGTGAAAAAATGGACCATCAAAATAGTTTCAATCGCTTGCGCTATCGTTTTTAGCCAAATAGAGGCCAGCATTCCAGATAGCAAGGATATGCTGCCCAACGCCTTGCAAAATAACCTGCGTTTTGCGGTCGATTTGAGCGCTCGCGGTATCTATAACACTGAAACCAATCAATTTTCTCATGTCGAAGCCCTTGGATTTGATATGCACAAGGTGTTTTCCACGCGTAGCGGAGACATTGGCACCTTATTGCTGCAAGGCTATTTGACTCGTATCAACAATTTGCAGAGCCACCCGCCCTTTTTTGATGATGATGACGACTGGGAATTTGTTTATCGAATTTTTAATTTTAATTACAAGGTTCTACCACGCGACGCGCTCAACCTCCGCGTTGGCCATTTCGAAATTCCCTTCGGCCTGGAGCAGGTGATTAACACCAATGGTACCTTACGGGACTATATTCACGGCCCAAACATCGGGCTAAAGGCTGATTGGGGCGTTAGCGTCAATGGCAGCTTACCTCTTGTTGAGTATGAAATATCTGCTTCTCGCGGCACAGATAATGAATGGAGCACCAAAGGGGATCCTTATATTTATGCGGGCCGTATTGGAACCCATAATAATCGAAATTTTATCGTCGGCCTGTCCGCCATGACGGGTGATATTTATTCCCCAACGGCGCTAAATTCGGTTGTTGAGAGAGATCGTCTCGGTATAGACGCTCAGTGGTATATCGGGAAATTTGGCATTTTGGTCGAGCATTCATTTGGTGAAGATGCTGGCGAAGAGGTAAAAAGCAGTCTGTTAGAATTCAACCTAAACAGCGCCGATGCCCTGTGGCTAGCCTACTTGCAGTATGTGGATATCTCACGAGATACGGCGACTGGCAACAATAAAAACTCGGCGCTTAAGATAGGCGCCAAGTGGGATTTAACAAAACGTTGGGACCTTAGTGCTCAGCTCTCTCACGACCTGGAAAGACCCAGCGCATCATTAGAAAGCAATATTTTTGCGGCGCAAATCCGCTATCGTTTTTAGGCGTTGAATAATGACACTATTCATACACAGAAAAAATTATTTACTAACTAAGCTTCTCTTTATCGCTCTGATTTTCTCTGCAAACTCATTCGCGGCCGCCCCTTATTGCGCGCTTCGCGACCCCTCGCACCAAATTTATGCCATGTTCCCCTCTGCAACGAGTTATCGCTCCGTGGTTCGCAAGGTAGATGCGCTCGCTCGCCAGAGCCTCAATGAAAAACTTCCATTTACCCTGCACCATAATGAATTAGGTGAGCACACGATATACGTTCCCGTACAGAAGGTTATGCCACTGGGTATCGTCCACGTTCGTTCTGAAATGGGCGTTTGGGGCTTAATGGAAATAGTCTGGGCACTGGACCGCCAAATGAAGGTAGTTGACTTCAAATTTCAACGTTGCCGGGGAGATAGCTGCAAAACCGTTATAGAAAAGAACATCAAATCGCTATTACAAGGTAAAGGAGAGAGAGAACTCGCCAACTTGCTTGACGAAAATAAAACTGCTTTAAAGCACGGCTTGCTGGAACTGAATGATTCAGAGCTTTATTTAGCAGGCTCAATCATTAAGTCTGCGATTAAAACCATTGCCGTGACTAAAGGCTCATGGCCAGACACGGTTACCGAGCTACAATCCGTTTCAGATAGCAAGCAATGAAGATAAGCCGAGCCATAGGCATTCAAACACTGGCTATTTGTACAGGCCTTTTACTGCTGGCCGCAGCTACTGCATTTTCATGGAATCGCATTGACAGCGCCCACCAAAACAAAGGTAAGGACTCACTCATTTTACTGGATTTTCGTTTGCTGCAAGAGTCTGTGAAAGCCTGGCTTTTGAACAATGACCTTATCTATGGCAGCGGCCAAACCTTTCTAGTGCATGGTACAAAACAACAGGCACTGCAGTGTATCGAACTGGCGCAAAATATTCGACAATCGCCGTTAGGCGAGCCATTTACTAAAACAGTGGACAGTATTTTAAATCAACTCGACGGCAATCAAAAAAATCTGGATGCATTTCAGGGTTTATCTTTAGAACAAAATCGGCCATTATTTGAACACTCGGTTGCCCAGTGGGACGCCACATCTCCAAAGATGGTTCAGTATCTTGAATTATTAGGTGCTCAGCTGAAAGCTGCGGCCACCGAAAACTCCGCATTAATTGAAAAACAGCGGCAAAACTTCATCCTGATTGCTTTGTTGGCATTTCTTGGCTTGGGGCTTATTGTTTTCGCCTTATGGCGTTGGCTATCACATCTAATTGTTAAACCCTTAAGGGTACTGGTAAATTCAGCGGATTTTGCGCTCAAGAACAACCAGCACTTTGAAGTGAAAAATAGCAAAATTTTTGAAATTGAAACATTGGGAAAAAGTTTAAATGCCTTTGTGCTGAACCTAGAGCAACGAGTTCAACAGCGCACCCAGCAACTTGAAGAAAAGCAACAACAACTGTTAGACGAAGTGAAACTGAGAAAAGCAGCAGAGAAAAAAGCGCTTAAATCCGCCGCTATGGCCAATGCATCGAATGCGGCGAAGAGCGAATTTTTAGCCAATATGAGTCATGAAATAAGAACGCCCTTAAATGGCATTATAGGTAGCACGGAGCTTTTACTGAACGATTGCCCCAATGAATCTACGGTGAAGTGGCTGCACACCATCCAAACCTCTGGAAATCACCTTCTTGAGCTTATTAACGTCGTGTTGGACTTTTCTAAAATAGAAGCCCGTCAGTTGGAATTAACAGTAAAAACATTCTCCCTCTATGACCTGTTACGCAACTGCCGCGCAATAGCTCAAACCAAATCCGATGGCAGCAATCTGGCCCTGGTTTTTAAAATAGACCCCTTAACTCCTTCGGAGTTGCACGGTGACCGCCTTCGTATTTGTCAAATTTTGACCAACTTGTTGAATAATGCGTTTAAATTTACTGAAACAGGCACTGTCACGTTAAGGCTTCATCATGAACTCGAAGATGACAACCATATTAATCTTTACTGGGAAATAGAAGACACTGGTATAGGCATATCAAAAGATGCTTTAGCTAAAGTTTTCACGCCATTTGTTCAGCTTGAATCTGGAACCACAAGGCGCTTTGCTGGAACTGGGCTAGGTTTGGCCATCAGCCAACAACTAGCCCATATGATGGGGGGGGGGGTATTGGACTCGAAAGCACAGAGGGTAAGGGCAGTATATTCCGTTGTAAAATGCGGCTCGAATACGAAAAAAACTCGCAACATAAAGATCCCGGCATACTCCCTGGAGAGGCATCTATTTTATCCAAAGATACTCATCTAAAGCGCGTGCTTACAAGTTATGCGTCGGCTCTGGGTTGGAAGCCTGTCGACTCTTTAGCGCAACTTATTGAATCCAATTGCTCCAATAAAACGTTACTTATTGACGAACCCGCCGTTGAGTCTTTCGCAGAATCAATTTCGAACGCTAAAAAATCGGGCATTCGGTGTATTCTTTTAGCTAACGCACTGAGTCATTCAACAGACGAACCGCCAGTTAATACCTATGATGCGGTCATTCTTAAACCCATAATTCCCGATGAATTGACACATGCGATGTTGAGCGCAGCAAATATTGGCGGTGATATACAAGCGCCTGCTCAACAGACACCAAAATTTAGCGGGCACGTTTTGCTCGTCGAAGACAACGAGGTCAACCAGCTTATAGGCAAGACGATGCTCGAAGTTTTGGGTTTGCAGGTGAGCATAGCCAGTAACGGCCAAGATGCTCTTGATCACCTTAGTCACGAAACGGTAGACTTAATTCTGATGGATTGGCATATGCCGATCATGGACGGCATCACCGCCACCAGGAAAATACGTGAAACTGAAAATAAGTCTAAAAACCACTCGACCCCGATAGTGGTCGTTACCGCCGATATCCAACAGGAACATCTAGAGACCTGTTATGAAGCAGGTGTTAACAGTAGCCTGACTAAGCCGTACAAATTAAATGATTTGATCGAGACTCTGAACGAGTATCTTGAGCCCTGTTGAATGCATAGCGAGTCATTTAATGAGTTCTAGATTTGCAACAAGACATTGCTAAGGTTTCGCCCGACAGACGCGCAACATGTTAAACGAGAGGACTAACTATTGAGCACATACGTTCTTATTCATGGTGCGTGGCACGGCGCCTGGTGTTGGGACAAACTAGTGCCTCTCTTGCAAGACCAGGGGCATACCGTTATTGCACCCGACCTACCGGCACACGGGCAAGATTTTACGCCCATTAGCGAGGCGACTCTACAGTCTTATGCTAACAGGGTCTGTGAGGTCATTAATCAACAAACTGATCCGGTTATTTTAGTCGGCCACAGTTTGGGTGGCGTATCTATAACCCAGGCCGCAGAACAATGTCCGACGCGGATTAAAAAACTGGTCTATTTGAGTGCTTTTCTTTTACCTAACGGCGTCGCACGGCTCGGTTATGGCGACGACATTAGCGGTAGCTTGCTCGAGCAAAACAAAGCGTTGTCGGAAGATAAAATGGTCGTTTATTTTAATGAATCCGGTTTAGAGGCCACTTTTTATCACGATTGCTCTGCGCAAGATATCGCGAAGGCAAAGGTATTAACGCGTCCGGAACCCACTGCGGGCATCGTAACTCCGGTGCGCTATACGGCAGAAAATTTTGACCGTATTCCTCGCGTTTATATTGAATGCTTACAAGATCGGGCTATTCTGCCGGCATTGCAAAAACGTATGTATTCCGAAACAACCGTTGAACGAGTTATTTCGATGAATACCAGCCATTCACCATTTTTTTCAGCGGTAGACGAATTAGCAAAAAACCTTATCGATTTGTAATTAGCTGGGAGAAAGGTCGTTATTATGTGTGCTTACCGACACTCCAACCTTTGTCGGCGATTAAATGTTCTGCGGCTGCTAAGGGTTCTTCTTCGAGCGGCGTAGCCATTGAGTCGTTCCAGCGGTTAAAAACCAAACATGCCAATTACACCTAGCATTTCAACGATCTCTTCGTCACTCCAATGCGAGCTTAGGTGTTGATATAATTCGTCCGTAACGTCATTGGGGACTGAGGCGGCGGCCAGGGCATAATCCAGCGCGACCCGTTCTTTATCCGTAAAAAGGGGGCTGTTGTTGTAGTTATAA
>JAGPUW010000011.1 GCA_018069465.1 Gammaproteobacteria bacterium
GGTAAGGATGCCGTCTTTGCCGGTAAGATCTTTACCTTCACGTAGTGCCTTGAGGGCAGATTCCATATCGAATGTGGGTGTAGTCATAGTCATCTCTTTTTCTTAGTTTAAAGAAATGACACAGAATTATGAACACTACCCTCCAACAACTTAACAAGATCACCCGTCTTAATATCTGTCTAGCCAAGCGCTAAGTGTCGCGTTGAAAAAGCACACAGTCACGAACGATATTTACCGCAGGGAATTTAGGCCCAACATAACGCTACAGCGGAGTTGCCACGCCAATGATAGCCACTGGCCATCATCTGCACGATCAATTACTATAACTGTATAAGTAAACAGTATTATGGTGCTGCGTGAAACTCTATATCGCTGAAAAACCTAGCCTGGGTCGGGCTATTGCCGATGTGCTGCCCAAGCCCCACCGCCGTGATGAAGGCTGCATTTGGGTGGGGGATGGCGATTGCGTGAGTTGGTGTATTGGCCACTTGCTCGAACAGGTCGAGCCCGACGTTTACAAGCCGCAATACAAAAAATGGACAGAGCATGACTTGCCCATTGTGCCGGAGCAGTGGCAGTTGGCACCTAAAACCGCTACGCGTAAACAGCTGACAGTATTGCGCAAGCTGCTTAAGCAGGCCGTGCAGATAGTTCATGCGGGCGACCCGGATCGCGAGGGGCAGTTGTTGGTCGACGAGGTGGTTAACTATCTCGGCGTCAGCGCCACTAAAAAAGCGGCGATGCAGCGCTTATTAATCAGCGACCTTAATCCAGCGGCGGTGCGTCGCGCATTAGCCAGTTTACGCAGTAATCGTGAATTCATACCCTTGTCGACCTCGGCGCTGGCGCGCTCTAGAGCCGATTGGTTATACGGTATTAACCTCACCCGCGCCTCTACGCTACAGGGCCGCAAGGTGGGTTACACCGGGGTTTTATCGGTGGGACGGGTGCAAACCCCCCTGTTGGGCTTGGTGGTGAGGCGTGATCATGATATCGACAACTTTGTGTCAAAACCTTTCTATGAGGTGCTGGCGCATTTGCAGGAGGGGTGTGAGGCACAGCCATTAGGCTCGGCCTTTTATGCGAAATGGCAAGCCAGTGAGGCCTGTCAGCCACAGATGGACGACGAGGGTCGGGTCTTATCTCGCGCCCTGGCGGAGAATGTAGTGCGGCGGATTAGTGGCCAGCCTGGGGAGGTGAAGTCCGTTAAAAATACCCCCGGCCGCCAGGCTCCGCCACTGCCTTATAGCTTGTCGGCCTTGCAGATCGATGCCGGAAAAGCGTTTTCCATGAGTGCACAGCAGGTGCTCGATAGCTGTCAGGCTTTGTACGAGCGACACAAGCTGATTACCTACCCCCGCTCTGACAGCCGCTATTTACCCCTTGAGCATTATGGCCAGGCGCAGAGTGTTCTGTCGGCGATTACTCAGGTGGCGAGCGAGCTACAGGACGCTGTTGCCGGGGCGGATACCGGCTTGAAAAGTAAGGCCTGGAATGACGCCAAAGTGAAGGCCCACCATGCCATTATTCCCACCGCTAAAAAAATGCAGGCCGAGCGCTTAAGTGCTCAGGAAACCAAGCTTTATGGCCTGATCGCCCGCCAGTATATATTGCAGTTTTATCCGCCCCACACCTTTACTAAAACAGTCATCGATATTGTTATTGCTGGCGGCTGTTTTCGCGCCCAGGCAACCGTTGTAAAAGAACTCGGCTGGAAGGCTTTACTCCCCGCAAAAAAAACTCGCGCTGATGTCAAACCGAGTAAAGATGCTCAGCAATGCTTGCCAGCCCTGAAAAAAGGCGATGTTTTACATTGCCTAAAAGGCGAGTGTGTCGAGAAACATACACAGGCGCCCAGTCATTTTACCGATGCCACACTGCTCGCGGCAATGACGGGTATAGCGCGTTTCGTCCACGACAATGAAGTGCGCAAGATTTTAAAAGATACCGACGGGTTGGGTACCGAGGCGACACGAGCAGGTATTATCGAGCTATTATTCAGGCGCAATTTTTTAAGGCGTGAGGGCAAGCAAATTCGCGCCACGGATGCCGGTCGCGGCTTGATCAACAGCTTGCCTGAGTCCACAACCTTGCCCGATATGACGGCGCGCTGGGAGTCGATATTAAATGCCATTGTTGAAGAGCGAGCGTCATATAGTGACTTTATGGGTGGCTTAATCCCAACACTGCACAGCCTGGTGAAGGAAAGCTGTGGCACTTTGCCGCTGGCCTTAAAGGGGGTGCCGGCGAGTAAGCCCGCGTACAGAAAATCAGGTAAAAAAAGAGCAGCGGCAAAACCGCGACGTAAAAAACCCGCTAGTTCATCGAGTCAGTAGCTCAAGCCCTTAACTTGAGCTAAATCTTATTAGCGCTTATTTCACCGCCGAACGTTCAAGCAGTGCTTTATCGTAGCCAGGCTTTTGTTCGTCGCTCAGTATGGTCCGCATTTCAATTAGGTGGGCATAGCGCAGGCGCATAATATGCGTCTTCGCAGCCATTAATTCATCAATTTTGGCATTTACGTCTTCAAGCTTTACACCTTCGTGTATAGCCATTTCGTTAAGTTCTTTTAATGCCTGAGCTTCTTTGGCTTTAAAAGTCGCCTGCTCACCGTGAAGCTTGTGGTGCATGTGGCCAATCGCTTGCTTTTGGGATGCCGCTGGGTCGGGTATTTGAGCTGCATGGGTACTCAGGCAAAACACCATCGCTAAAGGGAATAATATTGTTGTTATTTTATTGAGTGCAATGTTCATTATAGTCGTCTCCTGAAATCAGCTTGTTATGACTTTGAGCCTAGCCTAGCACTGACCATGGCTTGAAAGGGAAGTGTTGTGCAAAAAAATAATCGACGCTGGTTTGTGGGTGAATTTGAGTAGCTCTTATTACTTATTTGCTAACTTACGTCCAGTGCTTGAAAATGCGCACCCACACCCTGTTCGCAAGTATCAGTGAAGGTGCTCTTATCATGCCTTACCGCCTCGACTCGCCCCGTCATACTAACGACAAAATAAAGCAGATTGTGTGCGAGTGCATGAGCGATGCTGCTGTACAACTCACACAAAAGCGTAAACATAAATCGAAAGGTCTGCACGAGGCTATTCACGAGACTCGCAAGCATTTTAAAGAAATTCGCGCTGTGCTGCGCCTGCTGCGTGCTGAGCCAGGCGTAAACTTCGACAGTGAAAATAGCTGGTTTCGGGAGCAAGCTCGAAGCCTTGCCACACTTCGCGATGCTAAAGCGATGCTTGAAACTTGCGATAAACTCAGTGCTTTTTTTGCCAAACAGCTCGACCACGATCCCTTCCCCGCCCTGCATCGCAAGCTTGATGCCAGATTGGATGTTGTCTTGGCCGAGCATCCGCAGTTGGGCAAAGAGCTGGCCGCCATGGCTAAAGCGCTGCTGGTCGCGCAAAGCCGCGTTCAGGATTGGCCTCTGCAGGATAAGGGTTTTGCTTTATTCCATGAGGGTTTACTCACTAGCTATCGAGCGGCCCGCTCTCACTGTCGCAAATGCCACGCGAACCCGCAGAGCGCAAATTTCCATACCTGGCGCAAGTGGATAAAAACGCACTTGTATCATACCCAGCTCCTGTCCGCGGCCTGGCCCGGCGAATTAGAGAATCGAACGCAAGCCTTAAAAATGCTCGCCGATTTGTTGGGCGATGACCATGACCTCAGCGTCTTGGAAGCACAAATTGAGCAAGCGCCAAAGCACTTTGGCAGCCGAGGTGAAGTTGGACAATTGCGGAAGCTGCTCGCTCAGCGACATCACCAGCTGCGCTCAAAGGCTCTGGCATTGGGTGGCCGTCTCTATGCCGAAAAACCGAAGGCCCACATTCATCGCCTGGAGAGTTACTGGGCCTGCTGGGTCAATGACGCTAAAACTCTACAATCCGTGTGAAATCAGGCGGGGCTCAACACATCGCATAATCCTGTTCTGGTTTATCAATCGGCAATCGGGCCCGCCTGCGGTGTCCGGCGACTGGGCACTAGCGTATATCCCTTGTCATAAAAAAGACGTGTGGATGGGTTATACAATTGATAGTATCGAGCACACGCGCAAAGCAATATCTTGCTTAAGCCGCTGCTTAAAAATCAGCAATTCACGCCATGTTAAGGAGGTAGTCACACCCGTACAGCCTGTTATTTCACAAAACTTTACGCCACATAAGCTTCGTAAATCACTTTGAAAACAGAGGATATTCGCCCTATGACCAGACGCACTAGTGCAAAGCGAAAACAAAAACGAAAAGCCAACGACACCGAGCATCAATACTCGGAACCGTCGACCTCCAGAAAAAGGCGCAAGCAACCCGACGATACCGTTGTTGAAATTAACGCGCAAAATCAAGGCCTCCACCAGGCCCACTCTACCCGCCGCTCCAACCTGCCTCTTCACGCTAAAACCCCCGCACAAGAACGTTATATCAAAGCCATTCGACAGCACTGCCTCACTTTGGGCCTTGGCCCTGCCGGTACGGGCAAAAGCTATTGTGCGGGAGCCCTTGCCGCCGAGGCGCTGGAGTCGGGGAAAATCGAGCGCATTATTCTCACCCGCCCAGCCGTTGAAGCGGGCGAGCAGCTGGGGTTTTTACCGGGTTCGCTCGATGAGAAATTTGCGGTTTATATCGATGCCTTTCGCGACATCCTCAATGAGAGGCTCGGCGCAGGTACGGTGAACTACTGTATCCGCCACGGTCGCATTGTCGCCGCACCACTGGCATTTATGCGCGGTAAAACCTTCAGTGAAAATACCTTCGTGATTCTCGATGAAGCGCAAAACACCTCAACCGCTCAAATGAAGATGTTTCTGACCCGCATTGGGGAAGACTGCAAAGTGGTGATCAACGGTGATATTCGCCAAAGTGATATTCGTGGGTCTAACGGTTTGAGCGATGCTGTCGATAAACTAACGGGGCTGTCTGGCGTTTATGTCCACCATTTTGAATACGAGGATATTGTGCGCAGTGGGCTAGTGAAGTCGATTATTGATCGCTACGAACCCCAGGAAATGCGCGTATAAAACACTATCAAACAAGGCTGAAGTCACGCTGTCAAAAGGTTTGGCGACTTTTGGCGGTGTGATTAGAGAGCGCGACCCGAAGCGCTGGCTTCATGCGCAAGTAACCAACGCTTGGTATCCAGCCCACCGGCAAAACCGGTAAGTGAGCCATTACTGCCGATAATACGGTGGCAGGGTATTACTATCGGGATGCGGTTTTTATTGTTGGCCATACCCACCGCCCGTGCGGCTTTGGGTTTGTTGATGGCAGCGGCGATCTGTCCGTAGCTGGCGGTAGTGCCATAGCGTACTGTTTGCAATTGCGCCCAAACGCCTTGTTGAAAGTCTGTGCCCCCCAGACTCAAAGGCAGGTCAAAGTCTTTTAAGTGCCCGTCAAAATAGGCCTGTAATTGGTCGATTGCCCGCTCTACATATTCGCTGGCTTGCCCAGTGCTTGAGGGTGATGAAGGCAAGACGTGGCTATTATTGGGGAAGCGAATTTCGGTAATGCCCTTATCATCTGCCAGAATCGTCAATCGGCCAATGGGGCTATTTAAGCTGGCATAGGCTATTTGGCTTTGCTCTTCTGTGTTCGGCATAGTGTTACTCGACTCCGGCTTGCTCAATGTTTTACAGCGCGGTTTTTTAGTTGCCGCGCCCGACAGCGTTTGCCATAACAGCAGCGTGGCGTAGCTGCCCCAGGGGCTGATGGTTTCGGCATCGACAATTAGCGCTTGTTCGCTGCCATCACCCATTTTTTTCAAGGCGCTTTTTACCCCGAGGTCGCCAGCCAGAAAAATATCGGGGTGGCCCATGCGAAAGGCGGTGTATTGTACTGTCCACGGGCCAATACCGGGGATGGCCAGCCAATCTTGATAAAGGCTGTCAACACACCCGCTTGCTTCCTGCGCTTTATTGTTAATCCCGGCGGCTACATTTGCGCTCCTATTTTCATCCCTACCTTGATTTAATAAATGCTCGGCGAGCAGGCGCAAGGCCTGACGGCGCTTGTTCGGCATGGCGAGGAATTCAAGGTTGGACGCGGCGACGGCCTCTGGCTCGGGAAACAGCAGGGTCGGAATTTTGCTTGTTGTTTCATTAGTTGTTTCATTAGTTGTTTCATTAGTTGCTCCATTAGCTGTTTCATTGGCAGGTAGCGGCTTGCCTAGCTCTGTAACCAAACGGGTGACCAGATTTTGCGCCGCTTTGACTGACACCTGCTGGCCGAGAATCGCCCTCACCCCGGCCTCAAACGCCGACCACATGCCGGGCAGTCTTATTCCTGTGCTATTTAAATCGGCGAAAAGTGGATTGTTGGCGAGGTGACTCGCTATTGCCCCCGCATCCGCATCGAGGTCTAGCAAGCGGCGGATACGCTGGATAACCGCCAGGCTGTGCTCGGGATGGCTTAGCGCCAAGTCCACGCGAAAGCTGTTTTTGTCGGGCAGGTGGGTAGCGGTAAATACGCCCTCGCATTGTTGATAGCGAAAACTGCGGCTGTAGCTGGTATCGCCAAGGGCTTCGAGGCCGGGGATTTGGCGCAGTCGATAAAACTCGCGCACCGCCACCCAGTTATACGGTGGCCGATAACTCAGTGAAACACTCAAAGTATTGCCTGCTGCGGCTTCGTATGCTTGAGTTCTACGCAATAGCCGTGGGTTTAAACCGAGCAACTCGGCAAACACGGTATTAAAGCGCCGCGTGCTGCCAAAGCCCGCCATCGCCGCGACTTCTGTCACCGGCAAGTTGCTTTGTTGTAATAGCTGCTTGGCGAACAGGGTGCGTGTGAAGTTGGCATATTTGAGAGGAGAAATGCCCATTTGTTCGGTAAACAGTTTACGCAAATAGCGGTCGCTGACACCGAGGCGAGCGGCAAATTGCGCTAAAGATTGTCCTCGCCATTCGCCCTGATCAATCAACTTTACCGCACGGCTTAGGGTGGTTTGTACACCCTGCCAGGCGGGTGAGCCGGGGGCTGATTCAGGCCGACAACGCAAGCAGGGGCGCAAACCGGCCTGAGCGGCGCTACTTGCCGTAGGGTAGTAGTTGACGTTTGTTTCTTTCGGCGGGGTGGCCGGGCAAATCGGGCGACAGAAAATGCCGGTGGTTAATACGCCAGTATAAAACAGGCCATCGAAGCGGGCATCGCGACTTAAACGCGCCTTGCGGCAAATGGCTTTATTGAGCGGAGCTGAAGCGTGATTCATGGCCGTAGTGTAGCTGGACTTTAGGGCCGCACTAGCCGTTTTCGGAACTCCAGCCAGGTAGCTCTTTAGATTGCGGCAATTACCTCAACGGTATCACCAATGGCAATATCACCAGCACTGAGTACCCGACAACAGGCACCGCCGCGCCAGTCGGGCGTCAGCGCTTTCATTAAGCCCGCTCGGGCATCTTCCATGCGCGGGCAGGGATCTGTCTCGCGGGTGATCTGCATGCGCAAGCCGCCAATTTGAATAATGTCGCCAACCGAGGCCGGGCTAAAGCTAATGCCCTCGACCAACAAATTGGCGCGGCGGGTGGTCCAGTGTAAATCGGCACCGAGTTCTGCGCAGGCCCGCTGCCAGTCTTCAACACTGAGTACCGTGACCTGTCGGGCGTGGGGTTTGCCGCGATAGTCGTCTTTCACACCGCGCTCGGGGGTCACGTCAACCGCCGAAGTGATGTGCATTTCACCCTTGGATTTAAGGCGATAGGCGATGCCCTTTAAGGTTGCCATGTAGCTTCACCTTCTCTGTGATTTTTATTGATCATCGTTGTTAGCGAGCCGCATGATGGCAGATCGCGTTTTGTTGGCCCATTTAACAAAACGGGGACAACTATGTCATCCTGTAACACGCTTGCAGGACTTTTATTTTCACTCAAGATTGATTGCATACAGGTTAGCGCTATGAAAATTGACATCATTTCCGACGTGGTTTGCCCCTGGTGTTACATCGGCAAAAAGAACCTTGAAGCGGCCATGGCCCAGCGCCCCGACATCGATTTTGAGGTGCAGTGGTTTCCCTACCAGCTGCACCCCGAAGCGCCGCTGGAGGGCTATAACTACCGTCAAAGTATAGAAAGTAAATACGGCGAAGCGCGCATTGAAATGATGTTCGCACAGATTACCCAGGTCGGCAGGGCCTCAGGTATTGAATTTAATCTCAGCGGTATTGAGCGCGGTGCCAATACCTTAAAGGCTCACCGCTTGCTCGACTTCGCCTTTCAAAATGGCGGACTGGATGTGCAGAATAAACTCAGCGAAGCGCTGTTTAATGCCTATTTCTGCGACATTCGCGATGTTGGCAGTATTGATGAGCTTTGCGCCATCGCCGCTGACGTTGGTCTGGATAGCGCCGAAGTAAACACTTACTTAAATAGCGATGAAGACCTCGACAAGATTGAAAAACAGATCAACTTCGCCCGCCAGCAAGGCGTTAGCGGCGTGCCCTCGTTCAGCCTCGATGGCAAATTTATACTCAGCGGCGGCCAGCAGCCCGAGGTCTTTCTCAGTGCCATTGACCGGCTGGCAGCACAAACTGATAGTGAAGCAGCACCCGCCTGCACCCCGGATAGCTGTCCCTAATAGCTGTCCCTAATAGCTGTCACTAATACCTGTCACTAATAGCTGTTCCTGAGACCTGTGCTGATCGCCGCTGCGCCAGTGCTTGAGCCTTTAGCAGGCTCAGTACCCCGGCGGTCACAAACCCGTATTTATGACAATAGATTGACGCTTATTCGCCCTGTATGATGATTCGCCACGCCGGGCTGTTTAAAGAATAACGACGTACCCGGCCATACTAATAATAATTTTATAAGCGGGGAACACCCATGAAATTCACCTGGTTTAATCTAATGCCCTGGCCCCATTTGCCAGCGGATTTTCGCCAAAAAAACAAGTCGGTGTGGGTCGATATCGACTCAAAACTCTATGACCCGGTGAAGGGTCACGACGTCTATAACGACTACATGGATATGCTCGAATACGCCGACTCGCTCGGTTTTGACGGCATCGGCGTCAACGAGCACCACCAAAATGCCTACGGCTTAATGCCCTCACCGAATATCATTGCGGCAGCTATTTCGCGGCGCGCACAAAATGCCGCCATTGTCGTGCTCGGCAATTCACTGGGTTTGTACAACCCACCGACCCGCGTGGCTGAAGAATTCGCCATGCTCGACGTGATTACCGGCGGCCGTTTAGTGGCGGGTTTCCCGGTCGGTTCGTCGATGGATATCAACTATTGCTACGGCGATATTCCGGCCCTGAGCCGCGAGCGCTATCAAGAAGCCCACGATTTAATCAAGCGCGCCTGGTCCGACCCCGAGCCCTTCGCCTGGAACGGTCGCTACACCAAGCTGCGCTATGTAAACACCTGGCCCAAGCCCATTCAAAACCCGCCGCCCATTCATGTGCCCGGTGGTGGCTCGGTCGAAACCTACGACTTCTGTCTCGACAATACCTACTCCTATTCCTACCTCAGTTTCTCCGGCTATATCCGCGCCAAGGCTTTGTTGCAGGGTTATTGGGATAGGCTCACCGAGCGCAATGAGCCCGATGAGTCGCCCTATCGAGCCGGTTTCGCCCAGACTATTTGCGTCGCCGAAACCGATGCCGAGGCCGAGCGCCTGTACAAAGATCACGTTAACTACTTCTTCAACCGCTGCCTGCACGTCGCCCCCGGCTTTGCCGATGCACCGGGCTATCGCACCATTAAAACCATTAAGGCTGGCGCGCTTTCGCAGTTCAGCCCCGACCTCGGCGAGGCAGCGCACATGCCCTGGAAACAGTTGGTTGATGAAGGTTATGTCATTGCCGGTAGCCCCGACACCGTGCGCGAGCGCATGGAGGATCTGATTAAAGGCCTCAATGTCGGCAATATTTTCTGCCTCATGCACGTCGGCGATATGCCGATGGACAAAACCCGGTACTCGACCCAACTGTTCGCCGAAAAAGTCATGCCCAAGCTGCGCAATATGTGGCCCGACTACGCCGACGACACTCGCTTTTGGCCCACACCGCTGGAAAAACGTGCCACACCGGGGCCTGTCTCTGAACGCAAGCCGACAACCGGGGGGGCTTAATCATGGAACTACGGACTTTTAAAGCACCGCGAGCCGACATTCATTTGATTGAAGGTGGCTCCGGCCCCGACCTGCTATTTTTGCACGGCGCTGGCGGCATCGATGCCAGCAACCCTTTCCTGCTGGCGCTGGCTGATAAATACCACGTTTACGCACCGCTCTTACCCGGCTTTGGCGAGTCAGAGGAAAGCACCTGCATACGCACCATGCTCGACTTTACTCTGCACACCCTGGACGTAATGATGGGCCTCGGCCTCGATAAGCCGATTGTTGTCGGCCACTCCATGGGCGGCATGATCGCCTCTGAAATGGCCGCCATAGTGCCCAATGATATCGACAAGCTCTGCCTGATTTCTTCCGCAGGCCTGTGGCTGGATGACTACCCCATTCCCGATATCTTCGCCACCATGCCCTACGAACTGCCGGAGTTGATGTTTCATGACCCGGTCGCTGGTGCAGCGATGATGACGGCCGGCGCCGACTTTTCTGACCCTACCTTTCTCACTGCGTTTTTGATTCAAAATGCCCGGCAGCTGGGTATGGCAGGCAAAATTCTTTTCCCCATTCCAGAGCGGGGCTTAAGTGAACGTCTGTACCGGGTGAAAGCCAAAACGGTTTTGGTTTGGGGTGAGTCGGATAAATTGGTCGGCATACCCTATGCGCAGGCCTTTAAGCAGGCGATTGCCGGTAGTGAGCTGGTCACTATTCCCGAAGCCGGGCATATGGTGATGGTCGAACAAACGGCGGCAACGATAAGTGCTATTGGCAAGCTGGCTTAGCTAAGCTTGTAAGCCTCAGCATAAAAAACCGGATCAACTAGAGCCGGTTTTTTTAACTCGAAATTTCCATAACAACAGCCCATTTAATTGGCATACTCGATTATTCTTCTACGAGGCTACGACGATATGCAAGAGCTAAAGTGGCGCGCCAGATTTATGGTCAAACCAAGCCTGGCCGTATCTGAAACCTTTGGCGACTACCAATTTGAGCTGCTGAAAAACGGCACGACGGTTGTTGAGCGCGAATACCAAACTTCAGCTTATGACGAGATACATCCGAATCGTAATAGTGCCCAAGAGTACGCGGAGCAAACTCTAGCCAGACTAGACGCCAAAAAAATCCGGGAGATTCTACTTAAACAAATGATATACCAAAGGAATTTTTCTCCAATTTCTGTCGAGCTGGAAGGGAGTCCCGAGTTAACCAATAGATCGGCTTTAATTGAAGCCGGAGCAAAACTGCGCAGAACTATTGAACAGGCCTGGATTATTCCATTGCCCTTTATAGATGGAGGGGGCAGTATTAGAGAGAGCCAATTTTTTTGGGACTCGGGCTTTAAAAAAAACCATAGACATCAACAAGACGAGCTATTACGAATCGCCGATTGGCTTGAAAGAAGCCATGCTGAGCAGGATATAATACAAAGCTTTATTCTAGCCTGGATAGCATTTAATGGGCTTTATTCGCTTTTCTGGAGTCTTTATAAGGACAGAGATAACAATGATTTAACTAAATTTACCTATGCAATTGAAAAATTAATAAGTGCTGAAATTGCTAATGGCATAGTAAAAGGAACTGACAAGGACATCCGCCATCTTGCGACTCTAGATATTTTTTCAAATAGTAGAAATACTAATTATAGCGAAAAACTAGGGAAAAGCCTTTACGAGGGTTCGGCGGAAAGCATTGAGAAAATCGATCTGGCCGTAAAGTGTATTTATGGTGTTAGAGGGCAAGTATTCCACGAAGCTCCTGTGACTAGCGATATTGAAGATCGTGTCAAATCGGCAAAATCTGTTTTATTGCCTATTGTTGAAGGCTGTCTTAAAGAATTTATTTATTATTAGTATTTAGAAATTTCTTTAATAAAGCTGTAAATCTATGAGCTGTTCTATCCCCTTTTTCAATAAAACCGCATCACTTATCTGCCCCATCATCCGCCCCCGCCTGACGTGAATATGGCGCACAAAATTTCCGCCCTGTGCTTCCACTCTACCTTTAAATTCATCAATATATTCTTGCTTAAAGCTGCTGTTGTAGGTCGTAAACAGCACAATATTTTTATCCGTTAATTGATTGCTTTCAATAAATTGCCAAACGGGTGGGGCAGGACTGTAGCTCCAGATGGGTGAACCAATAAAAAGGGTGTTGCATTGGGAAAGGTCAATTTTTTCAGGGGTAATTACCGCGTGTTTATCTCGTGAATCTAACAGGGCATTGAACAAGCCGCTAACGCCGATTCGGTAATCGTTAGCTTCGAGGTGCACCAGTGGGGCCTGGTAGTAGCGAGCAAATTCCTTTGCCAGTAATTCGGTATTGCCCGAGCGCGAATAATAAATCACTAGCAATTTACTACCATCCTTAGCATCAATAGTGCTCACGGGCCTCTCTTTTGGAAGCGGCTTATTGCTGTCATTTTGGCGCTTCTCCTCGTCATTAATTGAAGTCGCCGGCATGGCAATACTGGAAAGCACTATGGTAATAAATACCGCAGCAGTTTTCTGAAATAGCATTTTCATTATTGGAAAGAGTAGGGGGGATATTATTGTTTTATTGCTGCAAACCTGAGCCTGACGTAATCGGCAACCCAACCGTCTTTCTCGCTGTAAAGAACGGGGCTCAGTTTTTCTTTTACTGCACTAAAAAACTGGGGCTTTTGCTGCTTATTTAATTGGCTTGAAATACTATCGGCAAATATTTCTAGCCATTTTTCGAGACCGCTTTCCAAGGGTGTGGGTCGCGGTATCAGCTCAATAGCCTCAAGCATAAAACCTGCTTTTTCCAGTCGATTTTTATAGCCATCAACAGTAGGGAAGTACCAGGGGTGTTTGAACGTTCCAAAGCTGGGGTTCTCTTCGAACACCTCAGCCATCGCCTTTAATAGCGCGGCAATATTGCCATCGCCGCCCATCTCTGCGACGAACCGGCCATTATTTTTTAAGGCCCCGTGCACGCCTTTAATCACTTTTTCAGGCTCTGTTAACCAATGTAAGGCGGCGTTGCTAAACACGGCATCAAATTCATTGTGAAAATCAAGCGCGTGGCCGTCAACTAGCTGGGCATTAATACCACGAGCTTTTGCCGACTCAACCATGCTGGCACTGGCGTCAATGCCAACAACCGTGCAACCCTGCTGCTGGATAGTAAGGGCTAATTCTCCATCGCCACAGCCGAGGTCGAGAATATGTTCTCCTGGTTGAGGATTAAGCAAGGCCAACACGCCACCCGCCATGGAGGAAACAAATGCTGCGTGCTCACTATATTCTGGTGCATTCCACTCTTGCTTTTGCATTGCTGATGAATCCTAAGGTTGAACGCTTATTTTATTTTCGAAGCCCAAATCGCAATTTTATGTTTCATGCTTTGTTGAGAGATCGCGTCTTCTGGAATAGGCTGAATGACATTGTCGTGAACCAACAGGCGATAAATATATTCAATTTTTTCATTCGCGGAATCAGTGGCTTCAAATTCAACAACACCGCGACTCTCGGCATATTTCATGCCTTCTGTAATCGCCTTTTTGACCAACTCTTTTTCATTCTTTAATTTTTTCATTAGCAGCTCTCAATAAACTTTGTTTGGTATTGCCTGCCAGTTCAGTCGCTTTTGTGCTTATGGTGGATAGTGCACTGCCAGCCAAACTGTTTCGCTTTCTGGATCTGTCCAGCTCACTCGATGTTTTTTATGGGCGGGTATGTTCACATAATCACCGGTATTCAATCGCAGTTCGTCATCGTCCTCAAAGATAAGAATAGCCGCGCCTTTAATCACCATCACCCATTCATTTCTTTGCTGATCATACCAGCCAGAAGTAGGGCTGGTATGGCCCTTGGAAACGATTCGTTGAATGCGAATGCTTTTATTGTCGATCAGTTGTTCGACTAGCTCCTGTTCTAGTTCGTCAGGGATTAGGGTAAAGATATTTTGTGCTGTCATTGCAAACTCAAAGCATTATTGATGTTATAGCGGCGGGCCATTCGCCAATGCACCGAAAATAAAACCAGGGCAATACAAAAAACAATACCTTGGCGAATCAGGTTTTGTAGGGCCGCGCGCTGGTGGTCGTCAAGCGCTGAGTTGAGGCTCTTTAGGCGCAGGGCTTCGACCTGCTCATTGCTTAATTTCTTTATCTTTACCGGGTCGCCGGCACCAGCAGAAGGCAAACCATGTGGGCCAACAAAAGGCATGGGCATACCTGCCGGAGAACCTACAAATAGTGCCTGTGGATATCGCCCCTCCGACATTTGTGTGAATTGTCGAAATGATGCGGTGTTTTTATGGCTTTTGTACACAGCGTTATTAATCGTCAAATCGGGATTGATAACGCTGACAAGGTTATATAACCCGAGACCGAGGGTAACCGTGCCGCACATTAATGCGGTAAAACAAACGAGCAAGACGTAAAACTTAAAGGCGCTATTTTTCATTAATAATATCCTTATTATAAAAGTAATTGTGAAGACAGCTTTCTACATTTCTCGGGAAATTTCAATAAAGGCCGTGCGCGGCTCACCGATAAAATATCGCTCCTGGCCAAAACCGTAATCGGCTCTATCTGCATAATTTTCATCGGCCACATTGTGGACACGCAGTGCCAGTTTCCACTCCCTGCTAACTTCCCAGTTGACACGCATATTCACTAATTGATGGCCGGGATAGCTGTGCTGATTTTCAGGATCCGTGTAATAGGAGCCCAAATATAGCCACTCTAACTCGACCAGGCTGTGGCCAAAAAAATAGTGACCCAGCTGCGCACTACCCGTGTAGCGGGGCGCAGTGTCTATTTCATTGCCGTCAATATTTACCGCGCTAATGGCAATATTGCTGTCGTAGGTATGGCGGGCATAACTGCCATTTAATTGTAAATACCAGTCGCGAGTCGGCGTCCAGCTCGCCGCTACCTCAAGACCTTTGTGCAAGGTGCTGGCGCCACTAATATTGTGGCGCTGGCTGTTCTGAAAAATAACCTCGTCTTTTTTCATTAAATACGCAGCAATACTGTATTGCCAGTTTTCCGATTCACCGCGCAGGCCTAGCTCAATGCTATCCAGCGTTTCAGCATCCAAATCAACATCCTCCTGGCCATTTTGCAAGCGGTAAAGCTCTGTTGTTTGTGGCGCCCGATAGGCGCGCGCGTAATTCATAAAGACACTGTGGCGCGGATAAATTTTATGCACTGCGCCAAACTGCCACGAGGCATTGTTGTAACTGTCTGTACCGTCCTCGGGGCGAATAAAGCGACAATCAATACCCCCCGCACAGGGCGATTCACCGGGGGCTTTATTATCGTAGTCATAGTGCAACCATTCGTAACGCAGGCCCGCCGATATTGTCGTCGCGCTATTTAACTGCCAGCTTAGCGCGGCAAAAGGCGATACCACTTGCGCCGCCACCCGGTAGTCATAGTGGGTGCCCGAGGGAATAGCGGGGCTAAAAGATTGGCTCTGCGTTTCCTGCAACTCGCCCCGAGTGTATTCGCCATCCAGCCCCAGGTTAAGCACTAAAGATTGATTCAAGCGCTGCTTTAATCCACTTTGCCAGCCAAGGCTGTAGTGGCTATTTTTTTCCAGCGGCTGCCAGGGCACAAAGTGCATCAGAAATTCCATTTCTGTATTTCGCACATAGGGCGTAAAGGTCCACTGAGTTGCGGCATCCACCGTGACCTCAAAACGCGTGTTCCAACGTTGCGAGCGAACATCCCGATAGGCTTCCGGGTTGGGGTTTTCGCGCTGCCTGTCACTGTCTTTATAAGCATCATCACCTCGTACAAAGCCCGCTGTTTCCTGATTCAAGTTGGTGAATGCTGCGCTGCTAATAATGTCTACCTTACCGAGGCTCGCGCCATAGCGCAGCTTGGCTTTTTGCTGATCGAAGCCGGCATCGTCCTTATATCCTCCGTCTCGCGTGCCATCGAAGCCGAGGTAGCTATTGCCGGTGCGATGAACGAACTGGCTGCGATAATAGTCGTGACTGCCGGTTTCAAGAGCCATGCGGCTGCTGCTACGGCCACCATACAAAGGGGGGCTGAGAATATTGATCACCCCGTGCAGGGCGTTGCTGCCATAGAGTACAGACTGCGGCCCGGGCAGTACTTCTATGCCTGCTGCCAGCTCGCTGGTGGCTTCAAGTAATTGGTTCACATTGCAAAACCCGGCGGCACGCAGGGGGATATTATCTTCCGCCATAACAAAGGCACCACAGGCCCCGGCGCCGGTCAGCACTGGGGAGCGCAGTGCCGTGAGATGTTCCTGCCCATTGCCACGACTAATCCAGACACCGGGCGCTCTCACCAGCGCTTCCGTTATGTGTCGATGCCTGACGAGCTGCAGTTCACTTTCAGTAAGGCTATAAACGGAGCCCAACCACTGCGATGCCTTCTGCCCTGTGCGACTGCCCTTAATCACTACCTCTTCAATCACCAGTTCTTTATCAGCACCGGCTTGATTGATTGGCAATTCATTCGCTAGCGACACCTCGCCAATAAAAATGAGCGGCAATAACAGCGTCAGCGGTAAATACCTGGCCAGTGCCATCGCGTATCGGCCCACCTTTTTATTCGGCAAAATCAAATGGCCCTGCTCAGTGGCCGAACGTTTGCCGGCTTTCGGGCTATTGTTGTGAGCATTTATTTGTGTGAGCATAAGCTGATTATCAACTGAGGCTCTATGCACATGCCATCAAAAAATTGCGCTTGCCACCATGAAAACTAAAGCGCGCAACTGTCCGACCGAGTCATCAGCAGCCAACCCCGGCTGCCCCTGCCGCGCTAATGCGCCCACTCATCGTGGTCGACGGCGCGCACTAAAGCTGGGCCTGCTCGGTGCCGCGTGGTCGCCACTCACTGTTTTTGCTGCTCGCAAGCCCGGCAAAATGCGCCCTCAGGCAGGCGATCATCTGGTGTTTGCCTATGGCGAGCGCCAGGGCGAAATAATCAGCCCCGGCGACCTTACTCTCAATGCCAAACCCATAGAGGCCTATCCCAAACAGCTGGCCAGTAATGTTATTCGCGATCGCTCGCGGCTCAACGCCCTGCTGCTGGTACGCCTCGATCCACAGACACTACCGCCCACGATGGATAAATACGCAGCCAATGGTCTGGTCGCCTACTCCGCCGTGTGCACCCACACCGGTTGCACCGTCGAGGGCTGGGATCCCGCCACGCAGCAGATGAGCTGCCCCTGCCACGGCTCCCAATACGCGGCTGGCAACGCGGCTAAAGTGCTGATGGGCCCGGCACCAAAACCTCTGGCCATGCTGCCCCTGAGTATTAATAGTGGCGAGCTGACCGTTGCCGGCGCTTTTTCTAGAAAGGTGGGTTTCAAGGTCAATAAATATTAGGTGGCAGCTGCCCCAGCGCTGTCAGCAGAATAAAAATAAAGGAATCAACAATGAATCGACGTAAGCACCCAATAAAGCTGGGCTTATTAATACTGGCCCTGTCATTGACGAGCGCCATGCAGGCAGATGACCTATTTAATAACAACGCCTCCAACCTTAAGTCGGGTACTTTATTAAAAGACCGGCCCACTTATAGCCCGGTGACAGAGCAGCGCCTCACCAAGCCCGAAGCCCGCAACTGGCTAATGTATCGCGGCACGTATGACTCACAGGGCTACAGCCCCCTCGATCAGATCAACGCTAAAAATGTTCACCAGCTAAAGCCCAGCTGGACCTTTTCAACCGGTATGCGTGAAGCCCACCAGGCACCGCCGGTGGTCAACGACGGCTATATGTTTGTCACCACGCCCCACAATCATTTGCTCGCCCTCGACGCTCGCAATGGTGAACTACTGTGGCGTTACGAGCGTGAACTGCCCGAAGACCAGGTGCAAATGCACCCCACCAATCGCGGGGTCGCCCTGCACGGTGACTACGTTTACATGGCCACCGCCGATGCCTATTTAGTCGCGCTCAATGCACGCACGGGCAAGGTCGAATGGGAGCAGGAGGTCGAAGACTACGCCTCCGGCTACTACATGACCATGGCACCACTGGCTGCCAGCGGTAAAATTATGGTCGGCGTTTCCGGTGGGGAATTCGGCATACGCGGTTTTATTGCCGCCTTCGATGCAAAGACCGGCAAGCCCGCGTGGAAGACCTACACCATTCCCGCCCCCGGCGAACCCGGTAGTGAAAGCTGGCCCGGTGACACCTGGAAAACCGGCGGCGTACCGGTGTGGATCACCGGCTCCTACGACCCGGCAAGCAAAACCACCTACTGGGGCACTGGCAACGGCGGGCCATGGATGGGTGATGCTCGCCCCGGCGACAACCTCTATGCGACATCGGTCATCGCCCTCGATGTCGATAGCGGCAAGCTGCGCGGCCACCACCAGTACCACTGGAATGACTCATGGGACTGGGATGAAGTGTCTGCCCCGCTGCTGCTGGACTTTCAACGCAATGGAAAAACAGTGAAGGGTTTAGTCCACCCTGGTCGCAATGGCTATCTGTGGTTTTTAGAGCGCGGCAAAGAAAAGATTAATTTTGTCGATGCCAAGCCCTACGTTAAACAGGATGTCTTTAAAAGTATTGACCCCGTCACTGGGCGCCCCGAATACAATCTTGAGCGCAAACCGGCAACCGGTAAAGTCACCACTTTCTGCCCCTCTTCATGGGGTGGCAAAGACTGGCCTCCAGCGGCCTTTAATCCGCAAACTCGGCTTTTATATATTCCCGCTAACGACAATGTTTGCGGCAAATTAAAAGGCCAGGAAGCCGAGTACCGCGAGGGACAATTATATCTTGGCGCCGCGCTGGAAGAATTTGAAGTAGTACTGCACGAAGATGCCAAAGATTATATTGGCGAGCTACAGGCCTGGAATGTCGACACCGCCGAAAAAGCCTGGTCGGTGAAATTTAAAAGCCATAACTGGGGGCCAATATTAGCCACCGCTGGCGATCTGGTTTTTGCCGGTGGTACTAACGACCGCTATTTTAGAGCCTACAATGCCCGTAGCGGAAAACTGCTTTGGCAGCAACGCACCAATTCCGGGGTGATCGGCGTACCCGTTAGTTATGAAATCGATGGCGTGCAATATATCGCCGTACAGTCGGGTTACGGTGTCGACGCCGAACGCGAACAAGCCCTGTTAAACCTCAGCAAAGGCACGACAACGTACGTGCCCCAGGGCGGCGTAATTTGGGTCTTCGCTTTAGAGAAAGAAAATAATCAATAAATTTAATAATGATTCACCCACTCTTTAAATAAAAAAGGAAGATAACTATGTCAGGCATTCTTGAAGGTAAAGTCGGTTTAATTACCGGCGCAGGTTCAGGCATTGGTCGTGCCACCAGTATCATTTTTGCGGACGAGGGCGCCAAAGTCGTGGTCTGTGATGTTAACGAAAAGGGCGGTGAAGAAACGGTTAACTTAATTACACAAGCCGGTGGCGAGGCCATTTTTGTGCGCTGTGATGTCACCGATTCCGCCAGTGTCGAAGCGATGGTAAAGGCTTGCGTAAGGAATTACGGGCAACTCGACTGCGCCTTTAATAACGCTGGTGTGTCCGGCAAAATGGCCAATACAGTGATGTGCACCGAAGATAATTTCGACCTCAATATCGCTGTTAATTTGAAGGGCGTCTGGCTGTGCATGAAACAGCAAATTCAACAATTTCTCGAGCAGGGCACCGGCGGCGCTATTGTCAGCACGGCCTCCATTGCCGGGCTGGTTGCCGCCGCTTACGCTCCCGCCTATGGCGCGGCCAAACACGGCGTGAATGGCCTCACTAAATCTGCCGCGATTGAATTTGCCAAGAAAAATATTCGCGTTAACTCTGTCTGCCCCGGCGTTATCGAAACACCGATGGTCGCTCAGGCCGGTTCCGATTCCAAAATGATCGATGCCCTGATTGCCGCCGAACCCATTGGCCGCATGGGCCAGCCCAGCGAAATTGGCCACGCCGTCGCCTGGCTGTGTTCCGACAAAGCCTCATTCGTTACCGGCCACTGCATGCCGGTCGATGGCGGTTACGTCGCGCAGTAAACTCACTTATTTAAGCATTTACTCGGGCCCTTACTTATAAGGGCCCGAGTAAATGACTCTACCAAAGCATTTCATTTCGAATTTATTATTGTCACCCTGCATATTCTGCGGCACAGGGCACACCATCTATCGAGCACAGCCACTATCGTTGGCAGCAAATATTCTCAGGTGCTCACAATGCCCGTCAGCCACAAACAGAAAGCGCGCAATACCAGTATTTTCCTCGCTATTTTTGGGGCCTTCTTTTTATTGCCCGGGCTGGGGCTGTTGTTTTTCAAAGCTATTCCCAACTTACCCCGGCTGTTTTCTAGCCAGGGCCTCAGCGGCGATGAGTTCGAAGCCATTATTGCGGAAGGTATTGTTGGCCTTGTCTTTAGCCTGCTCGGTGGTGGCCTGGTCTACTGGGGGCTTAAAAAGCCCGTTGACGATGCTGACTTGCTCGACAGCGACACACCCTGGCTGGGACGCAAGAAGTGGGCTTCAGAGTCACTGCAAGATAGCTTCGCCCTCACCGGCGGGCTCATCTGGGGTTTTGCAATTTTCTGGAATTTAATTACCACCCCCGCGCTATTTGCCTTTAGCGATGAACTCAGCAAGGGCAATCAGCTAATTTGGATAGTTCTGGCTTTCCCGCTGGTGGGTTTATATCTGTTTGGCTTAGCTATCCATAAAACGATGGATTGGCGGCGCTTTGGCCAAATGACAATAACACTTGAACCCTACCCCGGTGCCATTGGTGGTGATGTGGCTGGCACCATACACCTCCCCACGCCACTGCCAGCGGGCACCCCCGTTAAGGTTTCTCTCGACTGTGTTCACCACTCTAGCCATGGCAAAAATTCCAGCCAAAATATTGTCTGGCAACACCATGATCTGTTCGAACCCCAGCAGAGCAGCCGCTCTACGAGCGTACAGTTTTTATTTGCAGTGCCCGCCAACTTTCCCCAATCCAGTTGCACCACTAACAGTTATCACACCTGGACACTGGGCGTTAATGCCGAGCTAGCGGGCGTCGATCTGATACGTCAGATAGAAGTCCCGGTGTTCCCAACTGAGGCAAGGGCCCGCTCATCCTTTCGTCTCAATCTCAAATCATTGACCAGCGCTACCAACAGTGCCGATGCCCTGTTTGCCAATACTGCGGGGCGGGAACAGGCCATTGTCGGCGATCACAAAAACAAGGGCTTTGTCTCCGGGCTTATTATTGGTTTAATATTTTTTGGCCTTGGTATTTGCCTGGCCTATTTTATTGGCCACCAGCAAAACGAAACATTCGTGTTCGGCTTTGGCGCCTTATTTTCTTTTATTGGCCTCGCTATATTGGCTTTTTCTGTTCTCGCACGCTTTCGCCATTATTATCTTACCCTCGCCAAACCCCTGCTCGAATTGCGCTTTAAAAGCTTATTTGGCGGCAGAGTCCTCGCGCTGAATTATGATGAGATAGCCGCCGTCACCACCGAGAGCCGTGGCTCCATGTCCGTCGGCAATAAACATTATCAGTTTTTTAATCTTGGCTTAAAACTAAAAAGTGGTGCGGCGCTGCGGCTGGGGGAGCGATTTAGTCGCCAGCAAGTTGAACGCACGGCAAGTAGTCTTGCTCGGCAACTGGGTGTAGCTGTCGAAGAAAATATTTCTACGACTATAAAAAAACGCCACCTCGACAAAGGCGGCGTTAATTAAAAACTTATTTGTTACGGACTTTGCTCGCTGCTTATGCCCCCGGCAAGCCGACTTTCATTTTCCCCATATAGTCCATTTTACCCAGTGGCACGCCCTTGATTCTCAGCATGTCGTAAATGGTGGCGGCATGAAAATAAAGATTGGGTAGCGAGAAAGAAAGAATAAAATTTTCTGTGGTGAAGGGCAGTTCAAAATCACCCTTTCTGAAATACATGGCTTTACCCGCCACCCCGTTAATGGTCTCCGCCTTGATATTATTGACTTCCACAAGCGCCTCAGAAAGCAGGTTAATCAGGCCCCGGTAGTCCAGTTCGGGGATTTCTGGTGGTGGTGAGAACTCGCCGGCGACAATCCCTTTTGCCGCACCCAAAGACTGATGTCGCACCAAGCTCACCTGGAAGGGAAAGGCCCTCATATCGGGGGCGAGTTGCATATTGACAAGGTCGGCAAGATCTAAGCCCTGTTCATTAAAATAGGTAGCGCCTTTTTCCATTACGTCAATGGTCGATGCCAATACTCTTTTATAAGTGTCGATACTGAGTTCGTATAAATCAGTCATTCATATTGCCTCTTAGTATTAAAATTATTTAATGGGTCTTGTCGAAGGTAGTGCTATTGGCCACCAAAATCTTTAATGGCCGACAATAGCTGGCGGCAACTGATTTGCCCAACCAGCTTACCGTTTTCTATCAGCGGCCGCCGTCGATGTTTGCTGCTGAGCATTTGCGCGGCAACGGTAAGAATGTCCTCTCCGGGGTGGTTAACGGCCACATCTTTGGTCATCACATGTTCAACCATTTCGGCACCGGGGGTATTGCCGTTGTACACCGCGCTGACTATCGCTCGCATGCAGTCGAGTTCGGACAACATGCCCACCAGTTGCTCATCCTCATCGACCACTAAAATGCCTGACAAGCGATGCTTTAAGATGACCTGCGATGCCGCAGATACGGTGATGTTTTGTTTGACGGTATGGGGTACACGCATGTATTCCCGCACTTCTATGGACTTTGGCATAGCGACACTCTCAGCTTATTGTTATTGATGGCCACAGTATTATTGATCCTGTCTTCAAGCAAGTCACTCGCTGACGCTGAATACATGCAACTGTTAACAGCATAGACCTAGTTGCCAAGCACTACCGTTTTTTGGCAGTCATAGTGGTTAAAATTTTGCACCACTAGCGGTGATCCGTGTAGCCCACTGCTGCATGCGCTTGACACTTATATCGCCCATCATCACTTTCCAAACCATTTCCAGGATGAAATTAATGAACAAGTACGTTTTTATTATTACCTTTAGTTTAATTGTTGGCTGTGGTGAGTCGCAGACATCTGACACCACCGCAATTGCGCTCGACAACGTTTCCAGTAACCCCGATATTCAACAGGGCTACGAAAATTGTGTGCACACCACGCGCAAGGAACTGAGGGCAGACAATCCCGATACACCCGCCGATATTATGAAATTCCTCGATGAGGGTGCGCTACAAACCTGCCATTCCGCGATTGTGATTACCTGTAATAAAGATCCTGCCAGTTACTCCTGTCAGCTGATACTCGACATGTATCCTTCTTAATCAAGCCCGGCGCTTCCCCCGGATAAACCCTTGTCAGTGAGTCCTCGCTAACAAGGGTTTGTCGATGATCACCTGCTTTCCCCACTCGCTTCGCGCTATACCCCCGTACTTATAGGCCATACACTATTGCCTATGAGCAATCTTGACCAAAGCCCGGTAACTGACCTGCGCGGCATCGGCACCCAAATGCGCGATAAGTTGGCCCGTCTGGGCATCGCCACTGTGCAGGACATCCTCTTCCATTTGCCGCTGCGCTATATGGATCGCACCCGCATCAGCCCCATTGGCAGCCTGCAGCCCAATACCGAGGCGGTGGTTGAGGGCGAAATACGCGGCTGCGATATTGTTATGGGCCGGCGCCGCAGTTTGATCTGCAAGGTGCAAGACAAGACCGGGCTGATCACCCTGCGGTTTTTCCACTTCGCCGCTGCCCAACGCCACACCATGCGCGTGGGTGCGACGATGCGCTGCTATGGCGAGGTCAGGCGTGGCAGTGCCGGGCTGGAGCTCTATCACCCGGAATATCAGATACTCGATGGCAAGCAGCCCGAGCCCCTCGCCCAGCATCTCACCCCGGTCTATCCCGCCGCCGATGGTATTACCCAAAACCGCCTGCGCAGCATCACTGAGCAGTCGTTGGCGCTGCTGAATGCCGATAATCTTAGCGAATTACTGCCCCAGACCCAGGCTAACCAAGCCCAGCAAGATAGCCTGATCGATGCCTTGCGCTTCCTCCATCGGCCCCCGGCGAATGCCCCCGTCGCACAACTTGCCACCGGTGAGCACCCCGCCCAGCAACGCCTGGCATTTGAAGAGCTGCTCGCCCACCACTTGAGCATGCAGCGCCTGCGCCAAACCATTCGCCAGCAGGGCGCACCAGCATTAGCGCAAGACGAGGCGCTGACAGCGCAGTTTCTCAAGGTCTTACCCTTTGCGCTGACCGCCGCCCAGCAGCGAGTTAGCGCCGAGGTGGCCGCAGACATCAGCCAGCCAGTGCCGATGCTGCGGTTGTTGCAGGGCGATGTTGGCTCCGGCAAAACGGTGGTGGCCGCTCTTGCCGCATTGCAGGCCATAGGCAGCGGTTATCAGGCGGCGATTATGGCGCCCACCGAAATTCTTGCCGAACAACACCGGCAAAACTTTGAAGCCTGGTTTGCGCCGCTGAATATTCGCGTCGGCTGGCTCAGCGGCAAGATAAAAGGCAAGGCGCGAGACTACCAACTCAAAGCCATTGCCGATGGCAGCGCGGCGTTGGTGGTGGGCACCCACGCGCTGTTTCAGGATCAGGTTGAGTTCCACAATCTCGGGCTCACCATTATCGACGAGCAACACCGTTTTGGCGTTCACCAGCGGCTCGCATTAAAGGAGAAGGGACGACACGATAAGCTCACCACCCACCAGCTGATTATGACCGCCACCCCCATCCCCCGCACGTTGGCGATGAGCGCCTACGCCGATCTCGATGTTTCGGTGATCGACGAGCTGCCCCCCGGCCGCACCCCGGTCAACACCGTCGCCATTGACGACCAGCGCCGCCTCGAAGTCATCGCCCGCATTCGCGACGCTTGCCAGCAGGGGCAGCAGGCCTACTGGGTGTGCACCCTGATTGAAGAATCTGAAACCCTCGAGGCCCAGGCCGCCGAGGTCAGCGCCGAAGAGCTAGCGCTGATGCTGCCCGAGCTAGAGATCGGTCTAGTGCACGGGCGTATGAAGCCCGCCCTGAAAGCCAGTGTGATGAGCGATTTTAAAGCGGGAAAACTCAACTTACTGGTCGCCACCACGGTGATTGAAGTCGGTGTCGATGTGCCCAATGCCAGCTTAATGGTGATTGAAAACCCCGAGCGCCTCGGCCTCGCCCAGCTGCATCAATTGCGCGGGCGAGTGGGGCGGGGCAGCGTCGCCAGCCACTGTGTGCTGCTCTACGCCACCCCCCTCTCGCGGCAGGCCAAAGAGCGTATTACAATTATGCGCCAGACCAACGACGGCTTTATAATCGCTGAAAAAGACCTCGAACTGCGCGGCCCCGGCGAAGTGCTGGGCACCCGGCAAACCGGCGATGTAGACTTGCGTATCGCCGACTTACAGCGCGATGCACATTTACTCGACGCAGTGAAAATCCGCGCCCAGGACATCATCGCTCACCACCCCGAACTGGTGGCACCCTTGATTCGTCGCTGGCTGGGTGAACGGGAAAGTTACGGTCAGGTCTAGGAGCCCGACAGACTCCTAGCGCGATCTATTAAAATCGGACAATCACTAGCGCCAGCGATTATTAAGGACAACGATGCAACAAATTTTTGGTGACAAACCCCTAAAGAGCTACCGTTTATGGCTGCTTATCGGCTTTCTCAGCTACAGCCTCGCTGGCTTTGTGCTGCTGCCCTATGTGCTAAAAACCCAGCTCATCAAATATGTCGATGGCATTCTTCGCCAACAAGCCAGCCTTGAAGTCGCCAGCTTTAATCCCTTTTTATTGCGTTTACGCCTGCACAATCTACAGCTGGTAACGCCCGAGCAAGCACCCCTGCTCTCGCTCGGCGAACTGGTGGTCGACTTTGACAGTTTTGGCCTGTTTAAAAGGGCCTGGCAGTTCAGTGATATCAGCCTCAGCGAGCTTGAAGTTTTTGCTGAAATCGACAGCGCGGGTAAACTCAACCTGAACCGCCTTGTGCCGCCCCCGAGCGACGCAGTGGCAGCGCCACCCGAAGTAGCTCCAGTTGAAACAGCATCAGCCACGGCATTGCCCCGTTTGATTCTACAAAACATTGCCATCAAGCAAAGCCGTGTGCACTTTAAGCAACTCGATCGAGCCGAACCTTTTACGCTCGACCTCAACCCGCTAAATTTTAACATTGCCCATTTCAGCACCTTGCCGGAGGACGGCGGACAATTCAGCTTTGACGCCAAATTCAGCGCGGCTGAGACCCTGGAATTTAACGGTGCCCTGCAAGTTGATCCCCTGGCCCTCAGCGGACATATCGCCCTCAACAATATCGCCCTCAGCCGTGGCGCTGACTACTTGCAGGAGATGCTGCTGTTTAGCGTTAAGCAGGGCACCCTGTCCATCGACAGCGATTTTGCACTGGATAAAAGTGGCCCCGCACAAAGCCTGGCCCTGCAGGCGAGCAATATTGGCATCGCTGTGCAGCAGTTACAGCTCGAAACGCTTGCCCCCATCGAACCCCTCCTCACCCTGAGCAGTATTACCCTCAATAAAGCTAGCTTTGCATGGCCAGAGCAAAAGATGCTGGCCCAGTCGCTAGTGGTCGACAGTGGCCTTGTGCATAGCTGGCTCACAGCCGATAAGATTTTTAATTACACCCAGCTGATTAAAAGCTCAGATACTCAAGCCGAGCCGAGTCCCGCACACGTAGCCCCAGAACACGCCAAGCCAATAGAATCTCAGCCCTTGCAGCTGCGCCTTGAACAAGTGCAGTTAAAAGCCCTGCAGCTGAACTTTGACGACCGCTCCCTTCGCGAGCCAGCCCGCCAATCAATCGAGCTTGTCGAGATAAGCCTCAGCCCCTTTACCCTTGAGCCCGGCGCCGAGTTCGACCTGCAAGCCCAGCTCAATATCAATGCCACGGGTAGTACCACTATCGCCGGTAAAGTCGGCGCCATGCCCCCCATGGCGACACTCGCTATTGGCCTGCGCGAGCTGCCACTGCCGCCGATTAACAGCTATTTACATGACACCATTCTGCTCAATATGACCAGTGGCAGTGTCGATGCCGACCTGCAACTCGACTACCAAAACGAGAACAGTAAAACACTCGCACTGCGTGGTGATATCGATATTAAACAGCTCGACACCTTTGACCTCGCCGATCAGGAAAGCTGGCTCCACTGGCAAAACCTTGCCATCAAAGACCTCAATTTGCAGCTGCAACCAGCCCGCTTGAATATTGCCAGTGTTGAATTAGTGCGGCCCTATTTTGACTCGGTGATCTTTGACAACGGTGACACAAGGCTGTTGCGTATGTTGGTAAGCACCGCTAAACCAGCAGGCGATGAGCAAGAAAATAACCCGGAAAACGCCAGTAGCATGCCCATCACTATTGCTAAATTTACGCTGCTTGATGGCAGCATGGACTACAAAGATTTCAATCTGCCCCTCAACTTTGCCACTCACATTCACGACCTCCAGGGGCAGGCCACGGATATATCAAGCGTCTCAAGCACAGCCACTGAGCTAACTCTCGATGGCAAAATTGATCAATACGGCACCGCGAAAATAAGCGCTGCCAGTCAGCTCAGTGCGCCCCGAACCTTCAGTGCCGTGAAGGTCGACTTGAGCAATGTCGATATCACCAGCGCCAGCTCTTACTCCGGCAAATTTGCCGGCTACGCCATTGACGCGGGTACGCTTTCTTTAAATGTGGATTACCGCATCAAGCAGGGGCAAATGCTCGGCGACAACCACCTGCTGCTCGAACACTTAACCCTGGGTGAGGCGGTAGACAGCCCCGATGCGGTGAGCCTGCCGTTGAAGTTGGCCGTCGCGCTGATGAAAGATATCAATGGCAATATCGATCTCGACCTACCCGTTGCGGGCGACCTTAATAATCCTCAGGTGAAAATTGGCGGCATCGTCTGGAAGGCCTTTACCAACTTGCTAATAAAAGTCGCCGCCAGCCCCTTCACCATGATTGGCGGCCTTTTTGAAGGTGGCGATAGCAGCGGTCTTGAAAGCGTGGTCTTTAGCCCCGGCTCCAGCGAACTCTCCGCTATCGAGCGGCAAGAACTCGACAGGCTGGTCGAGGGCTTGCTGCAAAAGCCCGAATTAGCACTGGCAATTTCTGCCTGCTACCAGCCCGAGGCCGACACCCTGGCGCTACAAACACAGCATTTTAACCGGGCTTATCGGCTTGCCTCTGGCGCTGACGAAAGCGCTGTCGCCCCCCTTAGCTACCAAAGTAAACGGCTGAAAAAAATGTATGTCGAGGCTTTTGGTCCAATAAAACTCACCCAGCTAGAAACGCAAAGTAAGCAGTCACTTATTCAGCAGGGCACAGACGGTGGTGAGGCCTCGGCGCTTGCTGCGGCTAGTGAGGCACTGATCGATGCGCAAATACAGACGGCGCTTATCGGCCAGCAGGTGCTTGGTGTCGGTGAGCTGAGCCAGCTGGCGACCCAACGCGGCACCGCCGTTTATAGCTACTTGAGTGTCAGCGCAGAAAACAAACGGGCTCTGCCCCTTGAGCGACTACAGTTAAACGCGAAGGCCGAGGCGGTGAGCGCCGATGGCAACGGCATCGTCTGCCCGCTAATACTGTCCGCACGCTAATGCTTATTTTTCTGCTAGGGAAATTGTGGCAGAAATATTACAATCCCCGGCATGAGTATGGAGTAATACCCCAAGCCAGCCTGCCCACTCCGAATCGGGCTGATGGTAAGTCGATGCGCAAGACCAGTGTGCGAGAGGAAATCTATGGCCATTAACAATCCGCTTTATAAAATTCTTGGCCGTTCGCCAATTAAGCCCATGCAGCAGCATATGGGCGAAGTGGTGCGCTGCGTGAGTTTGCTGGAAGGCTTTTTCAATGCCTCTAACAACGGCGACTGGACACTGGCGAGCAAGGTTTACGATGAAATTTGCGCCAGTGAACGCCAGGCTGACGAACTGAAAAAACAGATTCGCCTGCACTTGCCGAAAAGTTTGTTTATGCCGATGCCACGCACCGACCTGCTCGATCTGGTGACCACTCAGGATCGCATCGCCAATGGCGCGCGCGATATTGCCGGCTTAATGCTGGGTCGCAATATGGTTATCCCCGAGTCGCTGCAAGACGGTGGCATGGCCTTTTTGAAAACCGCTATCGCTGCAACTGAGCAGGCTTTTGTCGCCATTAACGAGCTCGACGAACTGCTCGAAACCGGCTTTGGTGAGCGCGAAATGACCTTTATCTCCACCCTTATCGAAGCTCTCGATAAGCTCGAACACGAAAATGACCAGCTGGAGCAGGATCTCCGTAAAAAGCTTTTTGCACAGGAAGCCAGTCTGCCCCCCGTCGATGTGATGTTTCTCTACAAAATCATCGAAACCGTGGGCGAAATGGCCGACAACGCCGAGCGTGTTGGCGCCAGATTGCAGTTGCTGCTAGCCCGTTAAACGCGGAATTTTACGCCGACCTTCCTCACTCCTTCATCTATTGACTGATTAGCCCTATGACAATTATTGCCGAACACGGATATTTGCTCCTTACACTTGCCTGCGTTTTTGGTTTTTTTATGGCCTGGGGCATTGGTGCCAACGATGTCGCCAACGCCATGGGCACCTCGGTCGGCTCCCGCGCCCTGACGGTCAAGCAGGCAATTTTAATCGCCATGCTGTTCGAGTTTCTCGGTGCCTACCTGGCCGGTGGTGAAGTTACCGCCACCATTCGCAAGGGCATTATTGATACCGCCTCCATCGCCGACCAACCGGAGTTACTGGTGTTCGGCATGCTCGCGGCACTACTGGCGGCGGGCACCTGGCTACTGATCGCCAGTATTAAGGGTTGGCCGGTGTCCACCACCCACACCATTGTCGGCGCCATTGTCGGCTTTGCCGCCGTGGGTATTTCGTTCGATGCCGTGCACTGGCCGAAAGTCGGCAAGATTGTCGCCAGCTGGGTGGTATCGCCGGTGCTGGCCGGGGCCATGTCCTATGCCCTGTTCAAAAGTGTGCAAGTGCTCATCCTCAACCACAGCGACCCCTTCGTCCGCGCCAAACGTTTTATCCCTTTTTACATGTTCGCTGTTGGCTTTTTAATGGCCATGGTGACCATGCTGAAAGGCCTAAAGCATGTCTTCAAAGATCAAGGCGTGAGCATGGGCTTTGGCGAATGCGCCCTCTATGCCACAGGTGCAGGTCTGATCGTCACCCTGATTGGCACTTACTTCCTGAGCCGCATTAAGGAAGACCCAGAGCGCGATGCCGAGGATCGCTTTGCCAGTGTCGAGCGGGTGTTCGCGGTATTGATGGTTTTCACCGCCTGCAGCATGGCCTTTGCCCACGGCTCCAACGATGTCGCCAATGCGGTCGGCCCACTGGCGGCCATTGTCGGCATTGTGAAGAGCGGTACGGTGGCGGCCAAAACGGCCATGCCGAGCTGGATTTTATTACTCGGCGGCGCCGGTATTATTCTCGGCCTGGCGACCTACGGCTTTAAGGTGATGGCCACTATCGGCCAGAAGATTACGGTACTGACACCGAGCCGTGGCTTTGCCGCCGAGCTGGGTGCCGCCGCAACCGTGGTGCTGGCCTCGGCCTCCGGACTGCCCATCTCCACCACGCACACTCTGGTTGGCGCGGTGCTCGGTGTCGGCTTTGCCCGCGGTATCGCCGCCATCAATCTGCGCGTGGTGGGTACTATCTTTATGTCCTGGCTGGTGACCTTGCCAGCCGGTGCGGGCCTGTCGATTGTCTTCTTCTTTATTCTCAAGGGTGCCTTTAGCAGCTGAGACTCCATAATCAGTCAACTTGAGCGCCAACAAAAACCGCAGCCCTGAGCTGCGGTTTTTTTATATCCCGACTTGACTATTCTGTGCCCCGCACCTTATTTATCGCCAGTGCCAGTGTCGCGGGTGATGGCCCAGGTGCCATCGCCATCCTGGCGCGCTGAATGCTGAATATTCACCAACAGGGTGTTGGGGTCTTTGCCAAAGTAGATGCCGCTGCCCTCGGCACCGGGGTCGGTCAACGAGGCAAACAAGTGCAGCCCGTCGGCTCGGCCGTCACCATTGTTATCTTTGTCAGCCAGCCAAATATCCGAGGGCTTATTGTCTTCAATAAGCACTAAATGCCCGTCGGGTGTGGCGGCGAGATTGTCGACATTATCCAGCCCGGTCTGAAAGTTTTTGTCACCCGGCTGGCCTATTTCAATGGGCGCATTGAGGCCCGGTTGAATAAAGGTGCTCACCGCCAGGGTCTTTAGATGAATCGCCAATACGCGACCTTCAAACACTTCCTTGCCATTTTCCCCCGGCGGCCCCTCGGTAATGGCGGCATAGAGCACCTCGCCAATAATCTGCAGATCTTCCGGGCGTTGGTAACTCGCACCACCGATTTTAGACCCCGCCTGGCGCGCATTGGCCGGATCAATCGGCCCCAGCCAGCGCCCCTGCCCGGTGTTGTATTCACCCCCGGCAACCGCCAGCACAAAGAGTTGACCGCTGCTCAGATCGCCCCACTTGTCGGGCACAAAACGATAAATACCGCCGCCGCAAGGCAGAGAGCCATCGGCGCATTTCTCGGTCAAACCACGGTGTTCATCCACCATATAGACCGCGCCATCGCCGCCCACGGCAACACCCTCATGGGCCAGCCGGCCCGCCGCTGGGCGGTCGATGGCATGGCCTTTGGTGAGTGTCTCGGCATCGAGGCTAATTTCCAGTAAGCGGCCACCCTCGGTTTCCTCCACTACGAGCAAAGTCCCCCAGGGGGTCCAGCGGATGCCGTCCAGCGCCTGATAACTGGGGTCTTGAACCAGAATACTCGCCACCCCCGTTTGCAGATCGACCACCGACACCGCGCCACCCGGATAGCGACTGCAAAGGGGGAACACCGCCCACACTGCACCGCAGCGCACTTCGTGGGTGCGATATAAATAGCGCCCGGCCATTGGCCCGCTTTCATTCACCGTATTCATGTCGTACCAGTCGCTGACGCCATCGGGATAAATATTCAGTGCACTTTCATCGGAGACTAGCGACTGGCGAAAACCCTCGGGAATAACCCACGGTGCCGCCGGGTCCCAGTTATTACAGCTGGCCGATGCGGCGATGGGCGTAAAGTTGGCAAAGCCCTCCCTGGGGGTGTCGGCCAATACGCCGCTGCCGTGGGCCATTGCTATCGACAGGAGTAGTGTTTTGGGCCAAACATTCATCGGGAAAACCTCCATTAATTTATCGGGTATGCAGCAGTATAGACTGTTGCTTTGCGGCCTAAAATCATAGACTAGGGCCATGCGCCATAGCCCTCAATCGAGCCCCACTGACAACAGGAAAACTATGAATAGCCCTTTAGTTATAGACTATTACAGCGATGTTCTCTGTGTTTGGGCGTGGATAGCCCAGCGTCGTATCGATGAGCTTAAGCAATCCTTCGGTGATGACCTTGAGTTTCGCTACCGCTATGTCGATATCTTTGGTGACACCCAGGCCAAAATGGCTGGCCTGTGGCAGCAAAAAGGTGGCTATGAGGGCTTCGCCCAGCATGTGCAGAATTCCGCCAATGACTACGAACACGCCGCCATTAACGCAAGAATATGGACCCAGGTTAGGCCCACCACCTCTGCCAATGCCCATCTAATATTAAAAGCCGTTGAGCTTGTCTACGACAGGCAAACCAGTATCGACTGCGCGCTAATGCTGCGCGAAGCTTTCTTTGTCGATGCCGTCGATATTGGCAAGCTCGATGTGCTCTATGAGCTGCTTGCTAGCAAAGGTCTAAACCCTGAGCTTTTACAAAGCTGTATTAACAATGGCTCTGCCATTGCCGCGCTGATGAATGACTACCAAATTTGCAAACTGCAAACCATTAAAGGCAGTCCCTCTTACGTCATCGACGGTGGCCGGCAGGTTTTATACGGCAATGTTGGCTACCGGGTACTGCACGCCAATATTGAGGAGCTGGCGAAAAACCCGCAACAAGAGGCGAGTTGGTGCTGAAACCACTTTCAGCGATTCTGTTTAATGTCATTTCTACACGTTTCAAAGCCAGGTGAAGTTTTGCTTAAAAAAAAGCCGCGAACATTATCGCGGCTTTTTTATAGGTAGCGGGATCACTACCACGAGGTCATCAACAAGATCTTAGTCCTTGGTAATCGCCCAGGTTGCATCGCCATCTTCGGCCGCTGAATGTTGAATATTCACAAACAGGGTCTTGGGGTCTTTACCGAAATAAATGCCTGTTCCCTCGGCACCGGGATCGCTCAGCGAACCGAATAACCAAACGTTGTCGGCCATGCCATCACCGTTGTGATCCTTATCGGCAATCCAGATATCCGAGGGCTTGTTGTCTTCAACGATCATCAACTTACCATCCGGGGTGGTGCCCAGATTATCGACGCTATCCATGCCTGTCTGAAAACCGTCATCGCCCGGCTTACCCATTTCAATGGGTGCATTGATGCCCGGCTTAATGAAGTTAGACACCTGCAATGAATTGAGATTAATCGCTAGCACTCGGCCTTCAAAATACTCATCACCCTCGTCATTGCGGGGACCTTCGGTAACGGCGACGTAAAGTGTGCCGTCAATAACTTCCAGATCTTCAGGGCGCTGGTAGCTTGCACCACCGGCTGCGGTACCGGACTCTCGGGCAGTCAGCGGATCTACGGGGCCGAGCCACTCGCCCTGCCCAGTGTTGTACTCGCCCTCAGGTGTGTCGAATACGCCCAGCACATAGAGTGAACCACTGCTTAGATCGCCGGCCACTTCGGGGACAAACTTATAGATGCCACCACCACAAGGCTTAACTGTTTCACCGTCAATAGAGCAGCCGCTGCTCAATCCACGCCACTCATCCACCATATAGACAGCACCTTCGGCGTCAACGGCGATACCTTCGTGGGCTAAACGGCCAACGGCTGGGCGGTCGTAAACGCTGCCCTGAGTTAAGTCTTTCTTGTCCAGAACGATTTCGAACAAACGGCCGCCAGCGGTTTCCTCGGCAAACAAAAGGGTGCCCCAGGGCGTCCAGCGGATGCCGTCGAGGGCGTTGTAGCTAAGGTCTTGAGTGAGGATTGAGGACTCACCGGTTTTCAGATCAACCACGGATACGGCACCACCCTCGGGATGGTTGCGTACTTCGTGGGTGCGGTACAAGTAGCGGCCCGCCATGCGACCCGTCTCGTTAACGGTATTCATATCGTGCCAGTCGTCATGACCGCCACCGTAAATATTCAGGTCACTTTCGTCAGACACGATGGACTGACTAAATCCTTCGGGAATGATCCATGGCGCTTCGGGGTTCCAGTCTGCGGCATTAGCAGATCCGGCAATTGGGCTAAAGCCAAAGGGGCCAGTTTGTGAATCGTTGGCCACCACCAGAGTGGACGATGTAGCAGCGATAACTGCCGCTATGGCCGTTAATTTAAAGGTTTTTTTCACGAGAACTCTCTCCAAAGTAGGGGCTGGTATTAATCGCTCCCCGCCTATCGGCGTGTTGGGAGCAAGGCAAATTTACCGCTACGATGTGACGTAATCATGAAGATAATTTGACAGAAACAAGTCATTTTATTGTTCTAGGCCCAGCAAGACCTATGGCTTATATCGTGACGATTGCCGACAGCGAATGGCGACATTTCGAGCGACAACTCAAGGCCTATGTCGGTCGGCGCGAGCCTGGGTTTGTCAGTATCGGGGATGAAGTCACGTGTACAGCGCGGGGGGGAGGAAGACAAACTCAAACAGCTCTTGCTCGACTGCTGCACTATCGAAACCAACCAACAGGGCAGTATTGTCGCCTACTCAAGCCAGACTGATTGCTGCTAGGGGATGTTCGCCACTTTGTCTTGCAGCCAGGCCAGCGCCAGCTCACGGTCATGAAAGATGGCTTTCTCCTTCTACTGGTCGCTGGTCATGGCGAGGACTTGCTGCGCGGCCATATCCCCAAACTGCTTGTACACAACAACGGCGGCGGCAACTATTTCCGGCAGAGAGCCAATGATTTATTGCGCTTCAAAGCAGCATTCACTTTGTTAACGAGCAGGGTATAGGGCCTATGATTCAAGCTCCTCATATTCATCACGGTCAGAGGTTTCGTAAAACACGGCCTCATCGAACAAGCCTTCACTGTGGGCGACAACACTCGACACCATGCAATCGCCGGTGACGTTGACCGCCGTGCGCATCATATCGAGCAGGCGATCGACGCCGATAATCAAGGCGATCCCCTCAACTGGCAGGCCGACTTGTTGCAGCACCAGCGCCAGCGTAATCAGGCCCACACCGGGCACGCCGGCGGTGCCGATGGAAGCCAGCGTCGCGGTCAACACCACGGCCACATAGCCACCGAGGCCAATGTCGATGTTAAAGGCCTGGGCGATAAACACCGTGGCCACACCCTGCATAATCGCCGTGCCGTCCATATTAATAGTGGCACCGAGAGGCACGGTAAAAGAGGCGATAGCGTTATCGATACCGAGGCGCTTTTCGGCGACATTCATGGTCACCGGCATGGTGGCGCTGCTCGATGAGGTGCTGAAGGCAAACAACATCGCCGGGCGAACATTCTTCAGCAGCACCCAGGGGCTGAGGCGAGTCAGCAACTTAAACATCGTGGTGTAGACGCCGAGGCCATGGAGCAACAGTACCAAGGCCACGGTAAAAAAGTACTTCGCCAAATCGATAATGGCCGACAGGCCCAGCTCACTAAACAACTTGGCCAGCAAACAGAAAACACCGTAGGGGGCGAGGTGCATCAGCAGTGAGACCATGGTCATCACCACCTCGTTAAAGCTCTCGAAAAAGGCCAACACTTCTTTGCCCTTATCACCGCTGTGGCTGACCGCAACGCCCATCAAAATAGCGAAGACAATCACCTGCAACATATTGCCCTCGGCCATGGCCTTCACGGGATTGGTGGGAAATATATTAATCAGCACCTCTTTAACCGAGGGCGGATCTTTGGGCGTGTAGGTCGCCGCCGAGCTCATATCGATACCCAGGCCCGGATTAATCAGGTTGGCAAAGAGCAGGGCGAGGGTAACGGCGATGGCGGTGGTGAGCATATATAAGCCCAGGGTTTTACCCGCCATGCGACCCATGCGGGCATTGGCACCCATGGCGGAGGAGCCACAGACCAGCGAGACAAAGACCAGGGGCACTACCAGTAGCTTTAGGGAGGCGATAAAAATCTTACCGACCACATCAAATACCGAGTTCACCAGCCAGGCCGTGAGATTGGCGACAAAGCTGCCCTCCGCCGCCGACATGGTATTGAGAATAGCGCCCAGTGCCACACCCAGCACCATGGCCAATAAGATTTTGCTCGACAGGGTCATATTATTTTCCAGAAATTTTCGTGAGGCATTTTTATTAATGCCGACCAACTTACCTGCGCTCACCGCGCATTGCCACAATTTGTTCGCGCAGGGCCGGGGCCGATAGTTCGGCGGGGGCGACGGGCTGGCCCCCAATAATGGCAATGCGGCTCCACACGCGGTGGAAGGGCGTTTTAAAGACACCGGGGCCACTGTGGCTAAAGAAGCCACCCCACAAACCCTGCAGGGCGAGGGGAATAACCGGCGCCGGGGTACGTGCAATAATGCGCTCAATACCGGCCCGAAATTCGTTCATGTCGCCATCCTGGGTCAACTTGCCCTCGGGGAAAATACACAGCAGGTCGCCGTTCTCAAGCCCGGCGGCAATCGACTCCAGCGCCGCCTTATACACCGCTTCATCTTCCTTCGGTGAGCAAATGGGAATCGCCCCACCGGTGCGAAATATAAAGTTAAGCACGGGAATCTCAAAAATCGGTTTATACATAATAAAGCGAATGGGCCTGCGCACCGCACCGGCGATAAGCAGGGCATCGACATAGCTAACGTGGTTGCTGGCAATCAGCGCCGCGCCTTTGTCGGGAATATTCTCCAGCCCTTTGTGACTCACCCGGTACAGGCTGTGGCTCAACAGCCAGATCATAAAGCGCATGGTGAACTCGGGCACCTGATAAAAAATGAAGACACCCACGGCGATATTCATGACGGCAATAAGCAGATAAAAAGTGGGGATGCCGATATCGACCACGCCCAAAAAGAAAATGCCCAGCAGGCTGGAGATCACCATAAAAAACGCGTTGAGAATATTGTTAAAGGCAATAATCCGCGCCCGCGTACTCTCCTGCGAGCGCATCTGCACCATGGCGTAAAGGGGCACAATATAGAAGCCACCAAACAAACCGATCAGGGCCAGGTCGAACAAGATACGCATAGCGCCGGGCTGGGCGAAAAAGCCCATAGCACCCACCGCCTCAGTACCCCCATAACCCAGCCCCGCAAAAAACAGGTCAATGCCGAATACGCTAATGCCCAGCGCCCCAAAGGGCACCAGACCAATTTCAATTTTATGGCCACTCATACGCTCACACAGTAGCGAGCCAATGGCGATGCCGACGGTAAAGGCGCTGAGTAAAAGGGCGATTAAACTCGGCTCACCGTGCAGGGTGGTCACCGAAAAATTCGGTATCTGGGTGAGGTAACTGGCACCAATCAACCAAAACCAGGAGATGCCCATAATCGCCAGTAGCACGGCGTGCTTTTCACTGGCCAGTTGATAGAGCTTGCGGCCCTCGCGCAGGGGGTTGTAATCAATGCGCAGTGTCGGCGCTTTGGCCTCCGCCACCGGCACCTGACGGCTGCTGAACCAGCCCGCAAAGGCGACCGCGAGCACAATCACACCCACCAGCGGGGCGGGCTGCTCAAGGCCCGCCAATAAACTACCGGCAATGGTGCCGATCAATATCGCCACAAAGGTACCCATTTCAATTTGCGCATTGCCACCAATTAGCTCTGCGCGGCGCAAATGCTGGGGAATAATGGCGTATTTCACCGGCCCAAAAAATGCCGACTGGGTGCCCATGGCAAACAGCACTAGCATCATTAGCCAAGTTTCGTTGTACCACAGCGATGCAAAGCCAGCGCCCATAATAAAAATTTCCGCCAGTTTGATACGGCGAATAATCAGTGACTTTTCGTATTTATCGGCCAATTGCCCGGCGAGAGCTGAAAAAAGAAAGAAGGGAATAATAAACAGGCCCGCCGCCATATTGACCAGGGCGTTGGTCTCTGTGCCATTGGCGGCCACACCGCTGCTGACCAAAATTACCAGCAGGGCGTTTTTAAAGAAGTTGTCATTGAGGGCACCAAAAAACTGGGTCAAAAAAAACGGCAAAAAGCGCCGCGATTTGAGCAAAGTAAACTGGCTTTTTTGATCGGCCAAGCCCTGTTGTATTTCAGTATCTGGCATTGTTCCCTCGTTATTTATTGTAGCGGGTATTTTTATTGCTTATTTGTTGACCGGCCTTGCCACCTGCATGAGAGAGTCTGCGCCCTGTTTCAGCTATCGCCTTAAAAAGGGCTGGGGCAAAAGCCCTTAAACCTTTCACCGCTCACCGGGTGATCAAATTCTATCCTTTCGGCGTGTAGCATTAAACGTGAGGCCAACATAAAAGCCTCATCACTAGCGTAGAGGTCGCAACCCAAAATGGGGTGGCCAATCTCACGACTGTGAATGCGCAATTGATGGGTGCGCCCGGTGGCCGGAGTAAAAATCACGCGCGTGGCAAAGGGTTCATCAAGATACTCAACAACCCGATAATGGCTAAGAGCTGCTTTGCCCGTCTCATGGCAAATTTTCTGCAGGGGAAAGTGCTCCCGGTTTTTTGCGATGGGGAAATCAATAAGCCCACTCGTCTCACGCAGGTGCCCGTGCAATAGGGCCATATAGCTTTTGGCGACACTGCGCTGTTGAAATTGCCGAGTGATATCGGCATTCACCACTTTATTTAATGCCACAATCATCAAACCAGACGTGCCAAAATCAAGCCGGTGAGCCAGCGTTGCCGTGGGGAAATCCTGCACCAGACGCCAGTGTACAGAATCTTTATTAAGGGGATGCTTGCCTGACAAGCTGAGCAAGCCCGGTGGCTTGTCAATTAATAAGAAAGACTCGTCTCGATAGACAATCTCTATCTGCTCAGTGCACAAAGGAACAATAAAGGGATCGGCCTGAGGCTGCATATTGACAATCTACACGTGAATTCTGGCCGGTTATTTTACAACAAGGTGTAAGGCATTAAGGCACCTTTGCTTAATTCGCTGACCATATCAGTTGCCATCCACATTAAAGCCACACCAATTTCATTCGTAAAACCTTTTTTAACACCTCAGCCCTGGCTTTAATTATTAGTTTTCACAAGACGGACGCATAGAAAGTTTTCGAGTGCAGCTTTAAAATTATCCGCGTGCAGCGCACCTTAGCCAAATTGACAAAAGTGGCCATTCATCATCATTTCAGCGGCTTTTAAGTGTAAAACAGGGGGGTTCAGACTCGATTAAACGCTAAGTATCCAGGGACCGTAGCGGCATTTTTATACTGGTCGAGGTGCCTGAACTTTTCTCATGGCTCGGGGTAGTTAATATCTTTCTCGCTACAAAGAGAGCATGCCCTTTGCAGCTATATATTAAGCCGCCGCGCAACAGCTACTATTAAGTCGCTTGATTAGGCCCTTCTGGCCAATTTCTTACGTCCCACCCAGCAGCTCGCAGCGATCGACCCAAACAGCCAGGCAGATGCAGGCAGTGGCACGGGCGCAATCGCAGCATCAAAACTGCTCAGGTTAGTACCGTCTTGATGGTTGATGGTAGCTCGGATCTCCAAAGCAAATGGCCTTGATAATGTGGGCAGGTCGGCGAAAACCTCATTAGAGAAGGCGGTAGTACCGCTCACAGAGGAATCATGATCACCGCTCGCAAATGTTTGGCCACCTGTGGCACCGTTATTTTCATCGTATATAAATGAAAGATCTATTGCCCCGTCGGTAGTACCACCATAGCTGGCCCCAAAACCGCTAACCGAGGGTGATAAAAAGTCAGTGTCGCGGATGCTAACGAGCAATTGGCCAGGTGTACGAGGACACTTCTATTCATCTCAATTTATCTCCTTTGGGCTAGGGAAAAATACATCGGGGAGTAATAGGATTAATAGTGTGGCGCGCCTTTATTAAGACTCACTGTTTCCCGAACTTACCAATTTAAAGTGCAAACTGAATTCCTTTAGTGCGTCGGGAAGAGCCAATCTGGCGATAGCTTAGCCGTTCAACGACTCCGTGGAACAGTCGGAATTGTACTTAGTTTTGTTCTGTGCCTGTGTTACAGGGCAGAGAAGGTTTTGTTACACGGCAAGATTTAGAGGCCAGATTATTAGTAAGGCTTCGGCTAAAGACTCAAATCGGAAAAACGGGGTGGAAAAACAGAAACGGAAAACAGGGTCAAGACTCGATTAAAGCCCGCAACTCGATCTTTCTGCTATAGCTTGAGGAAAGAAGCGCTGCTACCAAGGCTTTCAATCTAAGGCTGGTGCAGCGCATCTTATCTTTTTATTCGACAGTCACCGACTTGGCCAAATTTCTTGGCTGGTCAACATCGGTGCCTTTTAATACCGCCACGTGGTAGGACAGTAATTGCAGGGGCAGGGTGTAGATAATCGCTTCAAGACTGGGGGGCACATGGGGCAGGTTGACGACGGTGACGCCTTCCTGGTCGTGAAAGCCCGCAGCTTTATCGGCAAACACAAAGAGCTGGCCGCCGCGAGCTTGCACTTCGTGGAGGTTGGATTTTAATTTTTCCAGCAATTCATTATTGGGCGCGACGGCAACCACAGGCATATCGGCATCGACCAAAGCCAGCGGGCCGTGTTTGAGTTCACCGGAGGGGTAGGCCTCGGCGTGAATATAAGAAATTTCTTTCAGTTTTAAAGCGCCTTCGAGGGCGATGGGGTATTGCACGCCACGGCCGAGGAAGAGGGCGTTTTGCTTGTCGGCAAAGCTTTGGAAAGTCCTTTCAATTTCTTTATCGAGCTTGAGTATTTCGCGGCTGAGCGCGGGCAGCTTGTGTAGGGCGGCGACCAGTTCCCGCTCTTTGGCCTCGTCGATACCACCGCGATAGCGCGCCAGTGAAATCGACAACAGTTGTAGTGCCACCAGTTGGGTGGTGAAGGCTTTCGTGGAGGCAACGCCGATTTCTGGCCCGGCTAGGGTCATCACGGCGAGGTCGGATTCGCGCACCAGCGAGCTGTTGGCAACATTGCAGACCACCAATGTACCGAGGTAGCCAGCTTCTTTTGTCGACTGCAGGGCGGCCAAGGTATCGGCTGTTTCGCCCGACTGGGAAATACTGACGAACAGAGTGTTGGCTGGAACAACAACTTTGCGATAGCGGTATTCGCTGGCAACTTCGACCTGGCAGGGAATACCGGCCCATTCCTCCAGCCAGTAGCGCGCCACTAAACCCGAGTGATAACTGGTGCCACAGGCAATGATGTGTACGTTTTCAACTTGCTTGAGTAGTGTTACAGCATCGGCACCGAAGGCTTCGGTAAGGACGTGCTTGTCGCTGATTCTACCCTGCAGGGTAGCGGCCAGCACCTCGGGCTGCTGGTAAATTTCCTTCAGCATGTAGTGGCGGAAACCGCCTTTATCATTTTGGTCAGAGCCGTGGTCGATTTGCACGATTTCACGCTCAAGTGGCTGGCCGGCAATATCCATAACCTGAAAGTGCTCGGCCGACAACTCGACCAGATCGCCTTCACCAAGAAAGATAAAGCGGTCGGTAACCTGACGCAGTGCCAGTGGGTCGGAGGCGAGGAAGTTTTCTTCGATGCCGACACCGAGTACCAGGGGGCTACCCTTGCGGGCACCAATTAAAATTTTGGGTTCGTGCGCTGACATGACAGCCAGAGCATAAGCGCCGTCAAGCCTGGCCAGAGTTTGCTGCACGGCCTGCAAGAGTGAGGATGAAGAAGCTCTGTAAAAGTGAACCAGGTGGGCGACGACTTCGGTATCGGTCGCCGACACAAAGGTATAACCCGCAGCTTGCAGTTCTTTGCGTAGCGCCTCGTGATTTTCAATAATGCCGTTGTGTACGACGGCAATATGGTCTGAGCTATGAGGGTGAGAATTGACATCGTTTGGCAGGCCGTGAGTGGCCCAGCGGGTGTGGGCTATGCCGAGGTGACCCTGCAGGGGTTTATCGCGTAAACCCTGCTCCAATGCCATCACCTTGCCCGCGTTTTTCTGCAGGCAAATTTCATTTGTTGCATCGAGTACAGCGATACCTGCGGAGTCGTAACCCCGGTATTCAAGGCGCTTTAAGCCCTCGAGTAAAATACCTGTGACATTGCGTTGCGCAGCAGCACCAACTATTCCGCACATAGTTTATTCCTTTAGTTTTTTTCGGGTCGCTTCCAGGTGTCGATCGTTCTTTGTTTGCCGCGGGCAATGGCCAGACTGTCATCGGGCACATCGCGACTAATCGTTGAACCCGCGCCAACGGTGGCATTCTTACCCACAACAACCGGTGCCACCAATGATGTATTGGAGCCTATAAAGGCACCATCATCAATTTCGGTGAGGTGCTTGTTAACACCGTCATAATTGCAGGTGATGGTGCCTGCGCCAACATTGACCTCACTACCGAGCACGGCATCACCGACATAACTGAGGTGGCTAATTTTACTACCGGGGCCGATTTGGGCTTTTTTGGTTTCAACAAAGTTACCGACTTTAGCACCTTCAGCCAACACCGTATGGGGGCGCAGGCGAGCAAATGGTCCAACCTGTACATCCGCTTCGAGGGTAACAGGGCCTTCGATAACTGTGTTGGCTTTGATAATGACTCTGTCGCCAATAATGGCATCTTTAATAACACAGCTGGGACCGATACTGACCTGATTGCCGATGCTATTCGTGCCTTCAAAAATGCAGTTAATATCGATCACCACATCCTCACCTGTGACTAACTCACCCCGACAATCAAAGCGGGTGGGGTCAATAATGGTGACACCACAATCCAGTAAGCTATTAGCCTTTTGCCGTTGATAGTAGCGCTCTAAAGCGACCAGTTGCGCACGGCTATTGACGCCTTCTACTTCTTCCTGCGCTGCAGGTTGGTAGGTATTAATACGTCGACCAGCCGCCCGAGCCAAGCTAATCACATCCGTTAAATAGTATTCTTGCTGGGCATTATTATTGTCGATCTGCGGCAACCAGGTTTTCAAATCAGCCGCTGTCATCGCCATCACGCCGGTGTTGACTTCGCTTATTTGCAACTGCTCGGGAGCGGCATCTTTTTGTTCGACAATGCCGATGACATCACCTGTTGGGTTGCGCAAAATCCTGCCGTAACCGCTTGGGTCGGGCAGTGTAACGGTCAGCAATGCCATGGCGTCGCGGTCAACCCCGGCGAGCATTTTTTCGAGGGTGCTGCTTTCGATCAAGGGTACATCGCCGTAGACGATAAGCACCTTGGCCTCATCCCTTAAAGCCGGGATGGCTTGCAGTACAGCGTGGGCTGTACCCAATTGTGATGTTTGTTCAATCCAGTTGAGCGGCTGACCAGCAAAGGTCGCTTGAATTTGTTCTTTGCCATGACCGACGATGACATTAATTGCCGCACCGTCTAATCCTTCAACAGAACTAAAGACATGAGCCAGCAGGGGCTTACCCGCGAGCGGGTGTAAGACTTTAGGCAGTTCAGAGCGCATACGCGTACCTTTACCCGCCGCTAATACCAGTACATCGAGCAACATCGTTATCTTTCTCCCTGTTATGTCACCAAGTAGTCAATTATTTTAACAAGTGCTGTTTGAAGTTTTGGTGACAGATGGCGACTTATTGTAATGCTCTAATGAACGCGCACAAAAAAGGCAGCCGTAGCTGCCTTACTGTAAAACATGGCGACACTATTAACGAACAGAGCCCGCTCTGCGACGCAATTCTGAAATAGTGCGTAGCTGGGCAGTTGCCTCGGCAAGACGAGAGGCAGCCACAGAGTAGTCAATTTCTCCACTCTGGTTTTTCATATCATGTTCGGCCTGCTTTTGTGCTTCTAGTGCTGCAGCCTCATCGATGTCATTAGCACGAACAGCCGTATCGGCAAGAATAGAAATGATGCCGGGCTGTACTTCAAGGTAACCGCCGGAGAGATAAAGAACCTCATCCTCGGAACCGGTCTTAATAAGACGAACCGGGCCGGGTAACAAACCGGTGAGCAAAGGTGCGTGGCCATAAGCTATACCCAGCTCACCCAGTGTACCAGCAGCAACGACCATCTCCACCATTCCGGAGAAGATCGCTTCCTCGGCACTAACGATATCGCAATGTACGGGTATAGACATAAAAAGTACTCTTTGCTTTAGCGATTAAGCGCCAGATTAAAGGTTTTTCGCCTGTTCAACAGCTTCTTCGATTGAACCAACCATGTAGAAGGCCTGCTCTGGCAGGTCGTCATATTCACCGTTGAGAATGCCCTGGAAGCTGCTGATGGTCTCTTTCATAGGCACGTATTTACCAGAGCTGCCAGTAAAGATTTCAGCAACGAAGAAGGGCTGTGACAAGAAGCGCTGAATCTTACGCGCTCGAGCTACGATCAGCTTATCTTCTTCAGACAGTTCGTCCATACCGAGGATGGCGATAATATCGCGCAGTTCCTTATAGCGCTGCAGTACAGACTGTACGGCTCGTGCTACATCGTAGTGCTCCTGGCCAATAACCAAGGGATCGAGCAAACGTGAGGTTGAATCGAGTGGATCAACTGCCGGGTAAATGCCCAGCTCAGCAATTTGACGCGACAGTACGAGAGTCGCATCGAGGTGGGCAAAGGTCGTTGCGGGCGATGGGTCGGTCAAGTCATCCGCAGGTACATAAACCGCCTGGAAGGAGGTAATAGAACCAGTTTTAGTCGATGTAATACGCTCCTGAAGAACACCCATCTCCTCAGCCAGTGTGGGCTGATAACCTACCGCTGAAGGCATACGACCCAGCAGTGCAGATACTTCGGTGCCCGCGAGTGTGTAGCGGTAGATGTTGTCAACGAACATCAGTACGTCACGGCCTTCATCACGGAAGTTTTCCGCCATGGTCAAACCAGTCAGTGCAACGCGCAAACGGTTTCCGGGAGGCTCATTCATCTGGCCATAAACCAGGGCAACCTTATCCAGAACGTTAGATTCTTTCATCTCGTGGTAGAAGTCATTACCTTCACGAGTACGCTCACCAACACCGGCGAATACGGAGAAGCCCGAGTGCTCAACGGCGATGTTACGAATCAGCTCCATCAGTGTTACGGTTTTACCAACACCGGCTCCACCAAAGAGACCGATCTTGCCGCCCTTGGCGATAGGCATGATCAGGTCGATAACTTTAATGCCTGTTTCAAACAGCTCAACGGCTGAAGACTGGTCAGCGTAGTCGGGTGGACTACGGTGAATAGGCAGGAAGGTTTCAGTATCGATAGGGCCCGCTTCATCAATCGGGTTACCGAGTACATCCATAATGCGACCCAGTGTGCCCTGACCGACGGGAACCGAAATCGGTGCGCCAGTGTTTGCCACTTGCAGACCACGGCTAATCCCTTCTGAGGAACCCATGGCAATGGTGCGTACAACGCCGTCACCCAGCTGCTGCTGTACTTCGAGGGTCAAATCCTGACCTTCTACTATTAGCGCATCGTATATGTTCGGCACCTGATCACGTGAAAACTCAACATCGATTACAGCACCAATAATTTGAACGATCTGTCCGCTACTCATTTACACTTCCTCTTCGCCTTGGCGTTAAGTCTGATAATTTGTTTCGTTTAAAAACAGTAAAGCCGAGTTATATCTCGCGCTTTAAACTGCAGCTGCACCACTAACAATTTCTGACAATTCCTGAGTAATCGCCCCTTGTCTCGCTTTGTTATAAAGCAATTCAAGCTCGTCGATCAGGTCGCCAGCATTATCGGTAGCACTCTTCATGGCTATCATTCGAGCAGCTTGCTCACAGGCCTTGTTTTCGACAACGGCCTGGTAAACCTGTGACTCGATATAACGCACCAGTAGGCCGCTGAGCAATTCTTTGGCATCTGGCTCGTAAATATAATCCCAATGATGTTTCAACTTATCATCTTCGGCTGCCTCTAAAGGCAATATCTGCTCAACCGTTGGATCTTGAGTCATGGTGTTAACAAAGCGGTTGGCGACCAGGTAGAGGCGGTCTATCTTGCCTTCGTCAAAAGCATCGAGCATCACTTTGACACTGCCAATCAACTCGCCAGCAGCGGGCTGGTCACCCATGTCTTTGACAATCGCGGTGATATTGGCGCCGACGCTACCAAAAAAGGTAGCCGCTTTATTACCAATAGTGCAGACATCAACTGCGACGCCTTTCTCGCTCCACTGCTGCATTGATTTGAGCTGGGCCTTAAATAAATTGGTATTAAGACCGCCGCACAAACCACGGTCTGTTGAGACCAGGATATAACCAACGCGCTTAATTTCCCGCTCAGTCAAATACTGGTGGCGGTACTCGGGCGCAGCATTAGCTAGATGGCCAACGACTGCGCGAATGCGTTGTGCGTAGGGCTTACCCAGTGACATGCGTTGCTGGGCACGGCGCATTTTACTGGCCGCGACCATTTCCATAGCGCTGGTGATCTTCTGCGTACTTTTTACGCTGTTGATCTTGGTTTTTACTTCTTTACCGACTGCCATAATCTATTAATCCGATCGTCGCTAAACCCGCTGTGTAAAAAAAGAGTCTTACCAGCTTTGGCTGGCAGAAAACTTATCCAGAGCAGCTTTATACGAAGCTTGAATATCCTTATCCCAAGCGCCTGATTCATTGACTTTATCTAGCAAATCACCGTGATCTGAACGCATGTAAGACAGCAGTGCGGCTTCAAAATCAACGACCTTGTTGACCGGTACTGGCTTCAAGTAACCTTCGTTTGCAGCAAAGAGAGAAATACCCATCTCCGCCACACTCAAAGGAGAATACTGGCCTTGCTTCATCAATTCAGTTACACGCTGACCGTGCTCGAGCTGCTCACGTGTCGCATCATCGAGGTCGGAAGCAAACTGAGAAAATGCCGCCAATTCACGATATTGCGCCAGTGCCAGACGAATACCACCGCCTAACTTCTTAATAATTTTCGTTTGTGCAGCACCGCCCACTCGCGATACGGACAAACCTGCGTTCATCGCCGGGCGAATACCCGAGTTGAACAAATCAGTTTCAACAAAGATCTGACCATCGGTAATCGAAATCACGTTGGTGGGTACGAATGCAGATACGTCACCAGCCTGTGTTTCAATAATAGGCAGAGCTGTTAATGAACCGGTTTTACCTTTCACTTCACCCTTGGTGAACTTCTCTACGTAGTCAGCATTGACCCGCGAAGAGCGCTCCAGCAGCCGGGAGTGTAGATAGAAAACATCACCTGGGTAGGCTTCACGTCCTGGAGGACGACGCAGCAACAAGGAGATTTGACGATAGGCCCAGGCTTGCTTGGTCAGATCATCATAAACAATCAGTGCGTCTTCACCGCGGTCGCGATAGTACTCGCCCATGGTGCAACCCGAGTAGGGTGCCAAAAACTGCATTGACGCAGGGTCGGAAGCAGTCGCCGCAACAACCACTGTGTGCCCCATCGCGCCGTGCTCTTCGAGCTTGCGAACGATGTTCGCTACCGTTGAGCTTTTCTGACCGATAGCCACATAAACACATTTCACGCCGGTGTTTTTCTGGTTGATGATGGCATCAATTGCGATCGCTGTCTTACCAATCTGACGATCACCAATGATCAGCTCGCGCTGGCCACGACCAACAGGAACCATGGCATCGATCGCTTTCAAGCCAGTTTGCACAGGCTCGTCAACTGACTGACGCTCAATAACACCCGGCGCCACTTTTTCAACGGCATCGGTGAGTTTGGCGTCAATCGGGCCTTTACCGTCAATGGGGTTACCCAGTGCGTCGACAACGCGACCCAGTAACTCGGGGCCAATTGGCACTTCGAGAATACGGCCGGTACAACGCGCTTTTTGCCCTTCAGCCAGTGACTGGTAGTCGCCCAGTACCACAGCGCCGACAGAGTCGCGCTCAAGGTTGAGGGCCATACCGTAGAGGCCGCCGTCAAACTCAACCATTTCACCGTACATCACGTCGGCAAGACCGTGAATACGAACAATACCGTCAGAAACAGATACGATAGTACCTTCGTTTCGGGCCTCAGTTTTAATATCGAGGCTGTCGATACGTTGTTTAATAATCTCGCTGATTTCAGATGGTTTCAGCTGTTGCATTCTCTATTCCTCAACCCTACTGATTAATTGCTTCGGCGAGTCTGGCCAAACGACCACTTACTGACCCGTCGATGATTGTGTCCCCTGCGCGGATAACCGCACCACCAATAAGGGTGGCGTCTACAGAGACTTTAATATTGATCGTCCGTTGTAAACGCTGCTGTAAAGCGGCGGCCAAACGGTCTTGCTGGGCTTGATCCATCGCACGTGCGGCGACAACATCGACATCCAGCGTTTTATCTTGTTCTGCCTGGAAGGCATTAAATTGAATCTTTATTTCTGGCAGTAGAGGTAAACGCCGGTTGTCCGCTACATTCCTTAAGAAGTTAGCGCCCTGATCGTTTAATTCATCACCACAAATAGCGATTAATTTTTCGGTTTTATCTGCAGGCGTTTCATCCGGCGCACTGATCAAATCAGCTACCGCATCAAACTCTGACAGACTGGCCAACAGGCTTAACATTCCCGCCCATTGATCCACCGCGCCTTTCTCATTGGCATACTCGAAAGCAGCCTTAGCATAGGGGCGAGCTAATGTACTTAGTTCAGCCATTGGTTACCCCTAGAGTTGCGCGGCAAGGCCGTCAACGATGTCGCGATTATCTGCTTCGCTAATAGATCGCTCGAGAATTTTCTCTGCGCCGGCAATTGCCAACGCGGCAACCTGGGTGCGTAGCACTTCTCGTGCTTTATTGCTTTCCTGCTCAATTTCAGCCTGGGCAGAAACGATAAGCCGATCACCTTCTTCGCGAGCCTTATCTTTCGATTCGTCAATAATCGTACTGGCACGCTTTTTAGCGTCGTCGATAATTACTGCCGCTTCCTGCTTCGCTTCTTTCAGCTGGTCTACCGCTTTGTTCTGGGCAAGCTCAAGATCGCGTACTGCACGATCAGCTGCTTCGAGACCATCGGCAATTGTTTTCTTGCGCTCTTCCATTGCACCAATTAGTGCTGGCCAGACAAACTTCATGCAGAACCATACAAAGATGGCAAATGAAATAACCTGGCCTAGAATCGTTGCATTGATATTCACATCAACACCCCTTCAGGTTTATAGATAACTGTTTAATGGTATTAACTTAACCGGGTGCTACAACAAACAGGAGGTACAAGCAGATACCAACAGAGATCATAGGTACAGCATCAACCAGGCCCATAACAATAAAGAACTGTGCACGTAACATCGGTACGAGTTCTGGCTGGCGAGCACCACCTTCCAGGAATTTACTGCCCAGAATACCAACGCCGATTGCCGCGCCAACAGCACCCAGACCCATCATGATTGCGCCTGCAAGGTAGATTAATGAAGTTTCCATTGTTGCTCCCGTTGTGTCTCTAAACTTAAAGTAGTATTGAATTAAGGTTTATCTTAGTGATCATCAAACGCCATAGCCATATAGACGATGGTAAGTACCATGAATATAAAGGCCTGGAGTACGATAATTAAGATATGGAATATGGCCCAGGGTACTGAAAGTGCCCATTGGATCCAGAAAGGCAGCAATGCGATAAGGATGAAGATCATCTCGCCCGCATAGAGGTTGCCAAACAATCGTAAACCCAATGAAATTGGTTTTGCCAGCAGGTTTACGATTTCTAAAAAGAGATTAATTGGCAAACCAAATTTGCCAAAGGGGTGGAAAGCCAGCTCGGCTGCAAAACCACCTAAACCCTTTTGCTTAATACTAAAGAAGATCACCACACAGAAAACACTGAGGGCCAGACCCATGGTGATATTGACGTCTGTGGAGGGAACAACCTTGAGGAAATGCAGGCCGAAGACTTTGCCGAGTTCTGGCAAGAAGTCGATAGGTACCAAATCCATAATATTCATCATCAAAACCCAGACAAATATTGTTAATGCCATTGGCGCTATCACCTTACTCTGGTGATGAAACATGCCTTTTACATTGTCATCGACAAAATCTACAACCATTTCGACGAGGTTTTGCATACCGCCGGGAACGCCCGTTGTCACACGCTTGGCGACGCGGTGAAAAACGAACATAAAAATCATGCCGAGGGCCAACGAAACACCAAAAGTATCAACATTAAGCGCCCAAAAGCCCATTTGCGCGGCTTCTTCACCACTGTGCGCAAGACCCCAGGTACCATCGGCGTGCTGGCCGTAGGTCAGGTTGGTCAGGTGGTGGGTTATATATTCCCGTGAGGTTATTGTTTCACTGGACATCTATTGCTCTCGATCTTCCACTTTTAATTAAAGTCTTTCTCAAAAACTAGCGGCGCCACGACAAAGGCGAGCTGCGCTATTAAGAAAGCCACAAATAACATGATTGCCTGTCGCCCTTTTATTAGCTCAGGGAGGTATTTAAAGACCCAGCCAAAACAAACGGCAACAATGACAAACTTCCCTACTTCACCCACATAAAACCTGGCGAGGATCATGCCGGGACTTGCATTTTTCGGTAACTTGAGCGAGACAACGGCGAAATAGCCACTGGCTACTACATTGATCATGCATCCCACTAATGCGGCCTCTGCCATCCTGCGGTCAAACACAATAAATGTGCAAACCACAATTAACAGACAAATAACCAACTGCACTAATATAAATCTGAATGCTAGCTTGATACCGCTACCGTCTTTCTCACTGCTATTCACTAGCAGGTTGCTCCCTCATTAAGACCGCACTGCGGCTCTGCTGAGAACCAAAATTGCGTTTTATTCCACAACAATCAACTTGCGATTGCCACGCTACGTCACTTTGGGCGCGCATTATAATCACGATGTTGTACGCAAGCAACCGATAAGATGCTTAATTATTTAGCTAAACCTGTGACTCACTCACAAACTGCACTGCTTACTTGATATGAGTCAATATGCCGTCCAACTCATCAAGACTGTTGTAGCTAATAACCATTTTCCCCTTGCCACCATTGCTATGCTTAATTGCCACACCTGCACCGAGTTGCTCAGATAGCTTTTGTTCAAGGCGTTGTATGTCAGTGTTTTTCGCCGCGATAGGCGCAGCTGTCTGCACTTTATTCTGCCATTGGCGAACCAGAGCTTCGGTCTGGCGCACCGATAAATCCTTGCCGACAACGATTCTGGCCACTTCTAGCTGATTCGAACCCTGCAGCGCCAATAGTGCACGGCCGTGTCCCATATCGATATCGCCTCGCTCCAGTAGTAAGGCTACTTCTGGCTGCAGTGCGGTGAGACGCATTAAATTGGCCACAGTCGAGCGCGGCTTACCCACGGCTTCAGCAACTTCTTTTTGGCTGTAGCCAAACTCCTCCTGCAGGCGAGTCAGGGCAAGCGCCTCTTCCATTGCATTGAGGTCTTCACGTTGAATATTTTCAATTAACGCCAGGGCAATGGCGTCTTCATCAGTAATTGATTTAACAATGGCTGGCACCGTGTCCAAGCCCGCCAACTGCGCGGCGCGCCAACGACGTTCACCGGCGACGATCTCATAGCTGTCTTTTGCTAATGGCCGAACCATTATTGGCTGCATAATGCCCTGGCGGCGTATCGATTCTGCCAGTTCATCCAGTGCTGCAGGATTCATATCTTTACGCGGTTGATACTGACCCCGTTGTAGGAATTCAACCGGTAGCTCCTTCAAACCATGGACCTTATCCTGCTGCGAAGGACTCTCGAACCCTTGTTGTTCAAGGGGGGCGCCCATCTCTCCACCCAATAATGCATCGAGACCTTTACCCAGCCCTTTTTTCTTGCCGCTCATAATCTATCCATTGTTTTGCTGTGGGCGTCCTTTTTCAGCCCTGCGTGAGCTGCGACGGAGTAATTCACTGGCCATTCCTAAATAGGCTGCGGACCCTTTTGAACTGCGGTCGTATTGCAGTATGGGCTGGCCGTAACTCGGCGCTTCCGCCAAACGTACATTTCTCGGTATTACCGACTGATAAACCCGGTCACCAAAATGGCTGTGTAGCTGGTTGGAGACATCTTTGGTTAAGCTGTTTCTCGGGTCGTACATGGTGCGCAAAATACCCTCAACCCGTAAAGCCGGGTTCAGTAATTTACCCACTTTGGCAATGGTGTTGACCAGGGCTGACAAACCCTCCAAGGCGTAGTATTCACACTGCATCGGAATAATGACGTTATTGCTGGCAACGAGTGCATTAATCGTCAACATACTCAAGGCTGGCGGGCAGTCGATAATGATAAAATCATAGCGATCACCCAGGCTTAGAAAAGCATTGCGCAGGCGTTTTTCTCTGCCTGAGATTTGCATTAATTCAACTTCTGCCGCGGTTAAATCACCATTGGCAGGTATCAAATCATAAGCGGCTTCGAGGCAGGGAATAATTGCCTCATCCGCACTACAACGCCCTGTCAGTACATTATAAATTGTGTTTTGTAGTTGATCCTTTTCGACCCCACTACCGGTGGTGGTATTACCCTGGGGGTCGAGATCGACCAGTAGCACTTTTTTCCCAAGATGGGCCAAAGCAGCGGCAAGATTAATACTTGTCGTGGTTTTACCAACACCGCCTTTCTGATTGGCTATCGCATAGGTGGGAGTCAAGACTGAACCTTTATGATTTTTTGATGATGATTAGGTGGCGTTGCTGATCCAGTGTGGGCACGTCTAACTCAATAGCCTGCTCGACCTTATAGCCTTTCGGTAGCTCACTCAACTCTTTATCGGGGTAGCGGCCCTTCATGGCGTAAAAGCAGCCTCCTGGTGTAAGCAAGTGCTCACTGCCTTCAATCATATCTGTCAAAGAGGCGAAAGCTCGGCTAATAACACCATCATAGGGCTGTTCAGGTTTATATTGCTCAACCCGCCCCTGCCATTCTTTGACGTTGCCTAATTTCAAGGCGGTCTTTATCTGGAATAAAAAGCGTACTTTCTTGCCGTTGCTATCGAGCAAACTGAAGGTTTTATCCTGGTGAGTAATGGCCAGTGGAATACCGGGCAAACCGGCACCCGTGCCAACATCGATAAAAGATCGCCCTTGCAGGTAGGGGCCAATACTGAGGCTATCGAGCAAGTGATAGCTAAGCATTTGCAGAGGGTCTTTAATTGAGGTCAGGTTATAGGCTTTATTCCAGCGCTGCAGCAAACCAATATATTGCAACATGGCCGCCCGCGCCTGGTCTTCAACCTGCAAACCTTGAGCAGCGATACCCTCTTGCAGGGCGCTATCTAATTGGGCGAGCGAAACCTCTCGCGACGGACTAGGCAAAATGTTCAGCCACTACGGCCCTCTTTTTTAAATAAATGAGCAACAGAGACACCGCCGCCGGAGTAACACCCTGGGTGCGAGCCGCTCGTGCCAAAGTGGCGGGCCTGGCTTCGCCGAGCTTCTGCTTGACCTCATTGGATAAACCCTTCACTTGCGAGTAGTCGAAGTCTTCGGGGATAAGTGTATTTTCATGGCGACGTAGGCGTTCGATGTCATCGCGCTGGCGATCAATATAACCACTGTATTTTGCTGTTATTTCAATTTGCTGTGCCACTTGCGGGTCAACCTCGGGCGCGTCACTACCAGCGTATAAAGCCGCTATTTTTTGATAGTCCAACTCCGGGCGTTTCATCAATTCCGCCAGATTGTATTCATGGCTTAAGGGCTTATCAACGTGAGCTTCAAGAGCAATAGCCTCGGCGCTGCCAGGTTGAACCCAGGTGCTCGCCAGCCGGGTATTTTCACGCGCTATCGCCTCGCGTTTTTCACTGAAATGGCGCCAGCGCTTTTCATCCACCAAACCCAGTTCACGGCCTTTTTCTGTTAAGCGCTCATCGGCGTTATCTTCGCGTAGTAAGAGCCGATATTCAGCACGGCTGGTAAACATGCGGTAGGGCTCGCGGGTGCCCATAGTAATCAGGTCGTCGACCAGCACGCCCAGGTAGGCCTCATCGCGGCGCGGGCACCAGGCCTCCGCACCTTTGACCCGCAGGGCGGCGTTAATGCCCGCCAGTAGACCCTGAGCTGCGGCCTCTTCATAACCGGTAGTGCCATTTATTTGACCGGCAAAAAACAAACCCTTCAGGCAGCGGGTTTCCAGCGAGTACTGGAGATCCTGAGGGTTGAAGAAATCGTACTCAATGGCGTAACCGGGGCGTGTTATATGAGCATTTTCGAAACCTTTGATCGAGTGCAGCAGATCGAGCTGGATGTCGTAGGGGAGGCTAGTCGAAATACCATTGGGGTAGAGCTCGTAGGTACTCAAGCCTTCCGGTTCAATAAAAATCTGGTGGCTGGATTTGTCGGCAAAGCGCACGATTTTATCTTCAATCGATGGGCAATAACGCGGCCCAACACCATCAATCACACCGGTGTACAGGGGCGATCGATCCATGCCTCCACGGATAATATCGTGGGTTTTTTCATTGGTGTGGGTAATCCAGCAGCACACCTGTTGCGGATGCTCGCTGCGCTTGCCCAGGAAAGACATTAGCGGCCGAGGTTCGTCACCCCACTGCTCTTGCAGGTCAGAAAAATCAACTGTGCGGGCATCAACCCTCGGTGGTGTACCGGTTTTTAAACGATCGACCCGAAAGGGCATTTCTCTCAGGCGCTGGGCCAGATCTATCGACGGTGGCTCGCCTGCCCGTCCACCGGGGTGATTTTCCATGCCAACGTGGATTTTACCGGCCAGAAAAGTTCCCGTTGTTAAAACGATGGATGGCGCGAAAAACTTGAGACCCGACTCTGTCAGCACACCGGTAACTTTGTCGCCCTCGGTGATTAAATCATTCACCGCCTGCTGAAAGATGAATAAGTTCTGCTGATTCTCAAGGGTATAGCGCACGGCGGCTTTGTACAGAGCCCTATCCGCTTGCACCCGAGTCGCTCTCACTGCGGGGCCTTTGCGCGCATTGAGGATACGGAATTGTATACCCGCTTTATCTGACGCCTGGGCCATGGCGCCGCCCAAGGCATCAACCTCCCTCACCAGGTGGCTTTTGCCGATGCCGCCAATCGCGGGGTTGCAGGACATCTGGCCGAGGGTTTCAATATTATGGCTGATCAATAAGGTCTTGCAGCCCATACGCGCTGCTGCCAGGCAGGCCTCAGTGCCTGCGTGACCACCGCCAATAACAATAACATCAAATAATTGAGTTTGGGACATAGGTTTCTAATACGAGCTTTAAGCGAAAGGGCAGGTGACCGGCCATCATAGCAAGATAAAAGCCGTCACCAAAGCATCGTCAAGTCGATCGAGGTAAATCAGTGGATACACTGAAAGAGTCCACTCCAATACTATTTTAATAACTATCTTATTATCTATACTCTTAATAAGTAATATAGATATTGTTATTATTATTAGGGGGGCCTTGAGCTGTGGTTAAGTGCTTAAGACCTACTGAGGGCTAGCTTTGGAGCCTGTAATAGTTGTGGTATAAGCGGTGCTTAGTGTGAAGAATGCTTCTTAGTAAGCTGTTTGTAAAATAGCGGCTTATCAACAGGGTTTTTATACAGTCACTTACCCACAAAACTATCCCCAGCTTACCCTCCTTTTACACAACTCTTATCCTCGGGGTTGTCCCCCTTTTTAGTCAATCGACAAGCTTATTGATTGACTTGTTCAATTTCTATTTAAACCGTTGCTACAGAAAGGGTTTTTCTATAGAATCGCCGACCCTTAAACACATTCAGAACCGGTAGTACTGTTGTTAGTTGTTGCTGACAACCCGGGGAAACGGATTAATAGCTATGAAAAGAACATTTCAACCCAGTGTCCTCAAGCGTAAAAGAACCCACGGTTTTCGTTCGCGTATGGCAACCAAAAATGGACGTTCGTTGATCAATCGTCGCCGTGCCCGCGGTCGTAAACGTCTGGCTGCCTGATACAGGGGTCGTTAGGGGGCTGCCATGCCCAACTTGGGATTTGGCAGGAGTAAGCGCCTACTAACAAAGGCGGCTTACAAGGCGGTATTCGATCATTCGCCGTATCGTGTTTCGCATCGAAACCTGCTTCTGTTAGCCCGGCCAAATGGCTTAAAAGAGGCTCGTCTGGGTCTGATAGTGGCGAAAAAGAACGTTCGTTTAGCGGTTGGACGCAATCGTATAAAGCGGGTGGTGCGGGATAGCTTCCGTCTCAATCAGCAAAGCCTTTCCAGCATCGATATTATATTTTTGGCGCGCAGGGGACTGGACAGGCTTGAGCCTGCCGTGCAACAAAAACTGTTGCTAGACTCCTGGCGGAAATTATCTCGTCAAATTAGCAAGGTGTAGAAGACATGATTGCAAAATCGATGGTCTTTCTTATCAAGCTTTACCAATATCTGCTAAGCCCTTTACTGGGTAATAATTGTCGTTTTTACCCCACTTGCTCTGAATATACGATACAGGCCTTGAAGCAACACGGTTGCCTGTGCGGCAGTTTTCTTGCTGTTAAACGAATTTGTAAATGTCAGCCTTTCCACTCGGGTGGGCTCGACCCAGTACCCGATACTTGTTTAAAAACCCCCCGTCAACAAAACCCGGAGCCTAATTAGTAATGGATTGGCAGCGCAGTGCTTTGATCGCAGCGATAGTCGTCGTGTTCGGACTATTATTTATCCGTTGGAATGAATATCAGGAAGAGCATGCCCCGGTTATTGTTGAAACCAGCAATGAATCCGTATTAATTCCGCCTTTGCCGGAAGTTGAAGCCTTAGCGCCGGAAATTCAACAAAGCGGTGTTTCGGCTATTCCAGAGCTGCTTCAACGAGCTGATCACGTTACAACTGAAGATACTCCAAATATTGAAAATGCGCGCTTAGTGACCGTTGTCAGCGATGTCTTGCAAGTGACAATTGATACCCTTGGGGGCGATATTGTCCGTGTTACCCTGCCTCAACATCCAGTTTCTCAGGAGCCGGGTGCAGAACCTTTTGTGATGCTCAATCGCACCCAAAACCAAACCTATATCGCGCAAAGTGGTTTGATTGGTCAAAATGGTACTGATACCGCAGCGGGTAGACCGCGCTTTTCGGTTTCTCAAGCTCACTACGAGTTGTTAGAAGGTGATGAAACAGTTGTTGTTGATTTGTTGCTTAAGCAGGATGGTGCCTCACTGACCAAGCGCTTCACGTTTAAACGCAATGATTATCTTATTGATGTTGCCTATCTTGTTGATAACCACAGTAGTGAGGTGTGGCAGGCGCATTTATTTGGCCAGATCCAGCGTGATTCCTACAACCCGGTCGTGGGCAACAGCATGGCACCGAATACCTACTTAGGTGCTGCGCTCACTACGGACGAAGAAAAGTACAAGAAGCTCGATTTTTCGGACATGGAAGAGGGTGCCTTCAAAACTGAAAAACTCGGTGGCTGGGTGGCAATGGTTCAGCACTATTTTATCAGTGCCTGGGTGCCTGATCAGACCCAAACTAACAGCTATCAACTGCGAAAATTGGGAAGTAAGGATCTCTATACTATGGGCTTCACCAGCGCCGCGGTAGAGGTTGCACCTGGCGATTCTGGTGAGTTGCGAGCGGCTTTTTATGTCGGCCCTAAAGACCAGTATCTACTGGAAGAACTGTCGCCCTATCTTGACTTAACCATCGATTATGGCTGGCTCTGGTGGGTGGCAAAACCCCTGTTCTACGGTTTGACCATGTTCCATGGTTTAGTCGGTAACTGGGGCTGGTCAATTATCTTCCTCACCTTTTTGGTTAAATTGCTGTTCTTCCCGCTTTCCGCGGCCAGCTATAAATCGATGGCCAGAATGCGTAAATTGCAACCGGAGATGGCGCGCTTAAAAGAGCTCTATGGGGATGATCGGCAAAAAATGTCTCAGGAGATGATGGCCTTCTACAAGAAAGAAAAGGTCAATCCCATGGGCGGCTGTCTACCCATGCTGATTCAAATGCCGGTGTTTATTGCGCTGTACTGGGTGCTCAATGAAAGTGTTGAGTTACGCCACAGCCCCTTTATTTTTTGGCTTACAGACCTTTCACAAAAAGATCCTTATTATGTGCTGCCGGTACTTAACGGTATTAGCATGTTTGTACTGCAAACTTTGCAGCCCGCGCCGCCCGACCCCATTCAAGCAAAAGTCATGCGCTTAATGCCCGTGGCCTTTAGTTTCTTCTTTATGTTTTTCCCTGCCGGTTTGGTGCTCTACTGGACGGTCAACAGTATATTGTCGATTGTTCAACAGTGGACCATCACGCGAAAAATAATACGTGAGTAATCATTAGCGCCTAAGCAGGCGATTAAGCCTTTAGCCTATGCTTGTTAATAGTAGCGATGTTATAGCAGCACTGATTACCCCACCCGGGCGAGGTGGGGTCGGCATTGTTCGCTTGTCGGGTTCTAATCTAGAGCACTTTTTTGATGGCTTGCTGGGTTTTATACCAACACCTCGTTACGCCCATTATCAGCCTTTCCTCGCTGCTGATCGCGAGGCGATGGACTGGGGGATCGTCCTCTACTTCCCCGCGCCAGACTCTTATACCGGTGAACATGTGCTCGAGCTTCAAGGGCACGGTGGCCCGGTAGTCATGGACTGCCTACTGCGTCGCGCGATTGAACTCGGCGCCCGTCAAGCACGCCCCGGTGAGTTTTCTGAGCGGGCCTTTCTCAATGGAAAAATGGATTTGACCCAGGTCGAAGCCGTCGCTGATTTAATCGATGCCGGTAGCGAACAGGCAGCTCGTGGTGCTATCAAAACATTGCAGGGTCAATTTTCACGGCGGGTAACACAGGTTCTTGAGCAGCTTATCGAACTGCGTGTTTACGTCGAAGCGGCGATCGATTTTCCCGAAGAAGAGATTGATTTTTTATCCGACGGAAAAGTCGAGGCTGGTTTGTTGGGTCTTAATAATACCCTGCAAGAACTGCTGGCGAGTGTCTCCCAGGGCGCTTTATTGAGAGAGGGTATATCGGTTGTTATCGCCGGCAAACCCAATGCGGGTAAATCCAGTTTGCTCAATGCCTTGTCTGGGCTCGATAGCGCTATTGTTACCGAAGTGCCGGGCACCACTCGAGATGTACTGCGTGAACAAATTATCATTGACGGTATGCCCTTGCACATTATTGATACTGCTGGGTTACGTGCGACGGAAGATGTGGTTGAGCGCAAGGGTATTGAGCGGGCTGAAGATGAGATTAAGCGAGCCGACCAAATCTTATTTTTAGTCGACGCATCAATGGATTTTGATCTCTCGGCCGATAATACTTTTCCCCAGGCCGAAGCCTATTTTAGACAGGCTGAAAATTTAACTTTTGTACTGAATAAGACGGATACGCCTGGTTATTCCAGTTTTCAGGCCCAGCAAAGCAAACACCCGGTAATTGAAATTTCAGCCAGGACAGGTTCGGGTCTGGATGAGCTTAAGCAGCATCTCAAAAAATGCGCTGGCTATGTGAGTGCAGGAGAAGGGCTTTTTTCTGCACGCAGGCGCCACATCAGCGCATTGAATGAAACGCAGGCTAGTATTGCTCAGGCTCTGAAACAATTGCTGGGTGCTGGGGCAGGTGAACTAATTGCAGAAGATCTGAAGCAGGCCCAGCAAATGCTGGGCACTATTACTGGCGATTATACGAGTGACGACCTGCTCGGCGAAATTTTCTCTAGCTTCTGTATCGGAAAATAAGCTTCTGACATTCTTGTTCAAAAAAGCCTCGGTTTACAGCTTGAAATGAAGAAATACGCCGTTAGCGACACAAAGACGGAAGTTAAGGCCTTACCCATAAAATACCCACAGCTTATCCACAGACCCCTTGTATAATCTCTTCATTGGCGCAGATAAGAACAATTTTTATTTGCAGGGTATTGTTTGTAAGCTATTGATTTTTTTAAGTTATTATATTTGTTCGAGTCTAAAAAAATTGTTAGAAATATGTGGATAACTTCGACCATAACTCTTAGACTAGCTGTCGCTTATTAAAGAATAATAATATTTTTGGGCAAGTAGGCAAAAATAAGTACAAATTGACAATAGTAATTCACTTTTCATAACCAGTGGAGAAATGGCTTGGCTGAGGTAATTTGGCAGCATTGTTTGGGGCATCTGCAAGCAGAATTACCCGCACAGCAATTCAACACCTGGATTAAGCCGCTGCAAATTGACAGTCTTTCAGCTGATCAAACAGTTCGTCTGATAGCACCCAACCGCTTTGTTAAGGATTGGGTCGTCGATAAGTTCCTCGATCGAATTAATGAGCTTGCCTCTGAAGCAGGTAGTGAAAGTATGCCTGTAGAAGTAGGGGTCAACACAAAAGCCCCAGGCTTTGTAGCCCCAGCGTCAGCAATCCCGCAGCCGCTGATGGCGGAGTCTGGTATTCAGCTCAATCCCGCAGCTTTGCATCCTGTAGCGCCTGGCGCTCAGCAGTTGATAAGCCATAAGGCAAGTATCGTTGCAGCACCGAAAGCAAAAGAGATTACAGCGCGGCCCACCGCAATACCAAACAATCGTGCCAATAAAGTTATTGGCCATCCCGATAGCCTCAATAATTATTTTCGTTTCGATACCTTCATTGAAGGCAAGTCAAATCAGCTGGCTTTGGCAGCGGCCCGGCAAATAGCCGAAAACCCCGGCGGATCTTATAACCCGCTATTTATTTACGGTGGTGTGGGTCTCGGTAAAACCCACCTTATGCATGCTGTGGGCAATGCCTTAAAAGCCAGAAAGCCCGATGCTAAAATTGTCTATTTGCACTCGGAGCGTTTTGTTGCCGATATGGTCAAGGCGCTGCAGCTCAATGCCATTAATGACTTCAAACGCTTTTATCGCTCTGTGGATGCTTTGTTAATTGATGATATTCAATTTTTCGCGGGCAAGGAGCGCTCTCAGGAAGAGTTCTTCCATACCTTTAATGCCCTGCTTGAAGGTGATCATCAAATGATCCTGACTTGCGATCGCTACCCCAAAGAAATTAATGGTCTGGAGGAAAGGCTTAAATCTCGCTTTGGCTGGGGTTTGACAGTCGCGGTAGAACCTCCCGAGCTAGAGACCCGAGTGGCTATCCTGATAGAGAAGGCACTGGGTTTACATGTCGATCTACCCCACGATGCGGCCTTCTTTATTGCTCAGCGCATTAGTTCTAATGTCAGAGAGTTAGAGGGTGCACTAAAGCGAGTGATAGCAAGTGCTCACTTCACTGGGAGAGCCATCGACGTGCCTATGGTGCGTGATTCATTGAAGGATTTATTGGCCCTGCAAGATCGCCTGGTAAGTATCGATAATATTCAGCGCACCGTGGCAGAACATTACAAAATTAAAATGTCCGATATGCTTTCGAAGCGACGCACTCGCTCGGTTGCGCGACCACGGCAAGTTGCTATGGCCATGGCTAAAAAGCTGACCAATCATAGTTTGCCTGAGATTGGTGAAGCTTTTGGGGGAAGGGATCATACAACGGTTTTACACGCCTGCCGAAAAGTGAAGGAACTGCAAGATAGTAGTACCGAAATGCGTGAAGACTTAAAATTATTAACCCGGTTATTGACCAGCTAAGAAGTAAGTAAGCACTTACTGTCGATGTTTTAGAGAGAGCAAAGTATGAAGTTTAGTGTTAGTAAAGAAACGTTTGTTAAGCAATTGCAAATGGTTGTTGGTGTCGTCGAGCGCAGGCAAACGCTGCCTATATTAGCCAATGTCTTAATTAGCTTGAAAGATGGTGAGCTGGCATTAACGGGAACAGACCTCGAGGTAGAAATCGTCAGTAGAGCGGCATCGGAGACGGGTGCAGAACTCAGTGGCGAGATAACGGTTCCGGCGAGAAAGTTACTCGATATTTGCCGCTCCTTGCCCGATGGTGTCGATATCAAATTTAGCACTAACGATAAGGGTCGTGTCGTTATTACCAGTGGGCGAAGCCGTTTTACCCTTTCGACTCTTCCCGCGGAAGAATTTCCAAATGTCGAAGATGGCGCTGAAAATTTCGAATTTTCCCTACCCGCAAAAAATTTAAAACACCTCATCGATAGCACATCTTTTGCTATGGCTCACCAGGATGTGCGCTACTACCTCAATGGTATGTTGTGGGAAGTGAGTGGCTCAAAGTTAAACGGCGTCGCCACAGATGGGCATCGCCTTGCTATCAGCTCAATTGAGTTACCGGGTGAAACCGCCAGTAATCCAGTGCAGGCAATATTACCCCGCAAGGGCGTTGTTGAGTTGTCACGACTTTTGGTGGATGAAGGCGAGATTACAATATCTCTTGGTGATGCTCACTTGCGTGTTCGCGGTTCGGACTTTCATTTTACTTCAAAACTGGTTGATGGCGCCTATCCTGATTACGATAAGGTTTTGCCGAAAGGGGGTAGTCTGGTGATTCGCGGTGATCGCGATGGTCTACGCCAGGCCTTTAGTCGCGCTGCTATTTTGTCCAATGAAAAGTATCGCGGTGTTCGCCTCTTACTCAACGATAACCTGCTCAATATTATTGCTAACAATCCAGAACAGGAAGAAGCTCAGGAAGAAGTAACTGTCAGCTATACGGGTCCTGAGCTTGAAGTCGGATTTAATGTTAATTACATACTCGATGTACTAAATACTTTGGCGGGGGAGGAGGTAGTGTTTATCTTGTCCGATGCCAATAGCAGCGCCCTTATTCAGGATCCTGCTGATGAAGCTGCATCTTATGTCATTATGCCTATGCGTCTGTAAGGCCTTTCGCAGCATTACTTTGTGTATTTAACCCGGCTTGATGTACACGGCATAAGAAATATAAGTAGTGCCTCTTTTTCACCCATAGATGGCATCAATGTTTTCTATGGCGCCAATGGCAGTGGCAAAACTAGCATTCTCGAAGCCATTTATTTGTTAGGGCGAGGCCGTACATTTCGCTCTCGCCATACTAAAACACTGATAAACCATAAGGCTCGTGAATGTACTGTTTTCGGCGCTGCAAATAGCACAGGGCAGGCGGCTGTAGCGTACACGGTTGGCGTTACCAGAGAGGCTACGGGTTCTTTTCAGTTCAAAGTTGATGGCCGAAGAGTGACAACTTCTTCGTCTTTAGCTGATGCTGTCCCCCTTCTATTGATGAATAGCGAAAGTTTTTTGCTAGTAGAGGGTGGGCCTGGTGGTCGGCGTCGTTTTCTTGACTGGGGAGTGTTCCACGTGGAACAGCAGTTTCAGTCTGTTTGGGCACAGTTTCAGCGAAGCTTGCAACAGCGGAACAAACTTTTGCGACATGATAAAATAGCAGAGCAAGAACTTGTCAGCTGGGATGATAGCTTTATTCGATTGTCAAAGCACTTAACTGAAATGAGGCGTGGCTATTTCAAGCGCATAGAACCTGTGTTTCATGAGCTTATTGATAAATTAACATCGGTAAAGGGGGTTTCCCTAAGTTTCTACCAGGGCTGGGATGATAATCGATCACTTGAATCACTACTCGCTGAAAATATTGAACGGGATATAAGACGGAATACAACAAGTGTTGGCCCACACCGTGCTGATATCAAGATTCTTGTTGATGGGCGTGACGCGGGGGAGGTGCTTTCTCGAGGGCAAACAAAAGCACTCGTTGCAGCCCTGATCGTTGGGCAAGGACAAATGTTCAGAGAAGCAAAAGAAAAGCAGTGTATCTACCTGTTTGATGATCTTGTTTCGGAGCTGGATAACGACTATTTGCTACGACTACTAAAGGTGTTGGCAAGTGCCAAGGCTCAAGTTTTTATTACAGGCACAGATTATGTGCCTTTGATAAAGGTACTAGAGAACGAAAAAATTAAAGACTGTGCCGTGTTTCACGTGGAACACGGCACAGTTAACTCGCTAAATGCTTTAGATTTGAAAGGGGAAGCTCAATGAGCTCAGAACAAGACTATGATTCGTCCAGTATTAAAGTATTAAAAGGCCTGGATGCAGTTAGAAAGCGCCCGGGTATGTATATTGGCGATACTGATGACGGCACGGGCCTGCACCACATGGTTTTCGAGCTGGTTGATAATTCGATCGATGAAGCTCTTGCGGGCCACTGTGATGAAATAAGTGTAAAAATACACACTGATGAATCGGTTTCTGTATCGGATAATGGGCGCGGTATACCTGTCGATCTCCATGAGGAAGAAGGCGTATCAGCAGCAGAAGTGATTATGACCGTGCTCCATGCAGGCGGTAAGTTTGATGATAATACCTATAAAGTGTCCGGTGGTTTGCACGGCGTAGGTGTTTCAGTTGTTAATGCCTTGTCAGAGCGCTTACTGCTGACTATTCGCAGGCATGGTGAAATCTTTGAGCAAACCTATATTCACGGGGTGCCAGAGGCACCGATTGCGGCGACGGGTGAAACCACTGAGTCGGGAACCCATGCGCGTTTTTGGCCATCGCCAGAAACCTTCAACAATATTAGTTTTCACTATGAAATTCTTGCTAAACGCTTGAGAGAGCTGTCTTTTTTGAACTCAGGAGTGCGTATCGTACTCAGTGATGAGCGTAGCGATAAGCAAGACGTCTTCCAGTATGACGGGGGGCTGAGTGCTTTTGTTGAGTACCTTAATACCAACAAAAGCCCGATTAATCAGGTGATACACATTGATGTACAGCGTGAAGATGGTATTGGTGTCGAGGCTGCACTACAGTGGAATGATGGTTTTCAGGAAAATATCTTCTGCTATACCAACAATATTCCGCAACGTGATGGTGGTACTCACCTAGCGGGTTTTCGGGGTGCGCTCACCCGATCGCTCAATAATTATATTGAGAAAGAAAGTAATTCTAACAAAAACAACAAGATAGCAACCACTGGCGACGATGCGAGAGAGGGCCTTACGGGTATTATTTCCGTCAAAGTGCCCGACCCCAAGTTCTCCTCACAGACTAAAGACAAGTTAGTTAGTTCTGAAGTAAAAGCAGCGGTAGAGCAGGAGATTTCGAAAGCCCTAGCTGACTATTTAATGGAGAACCCACAAGAAGCAAAAGCCATTATCGGTAAGATGGTGGATGCGGCGCGTGCGCGAGAAGCAGCGCGAAAAGCGCGGGAAATGACTCGTCGTAAGGGTGCCCTCGATATTGCCGGCTTACCCGGCAAGCTCGCCGATTGTCGAGAAAAAGATCCGGCGCTTTCAGAACTCTACCTGGTGGAGGGTGATTCGGCCGGTGGCTCTGCCAAACAGGGCCGCGATCGCCGAACCCAGGCAATTTTGCCCCTGAAAGGTAAGATCCTCAACGTAGAAAAGGCACGCTTTGACAAGATGTTGTCCAGTGTCGAAGTTGGCACCTTAATTACGGCACTGGGTTGTGGTATCGGTTCTCAGGAGTTTAATCCCGACAAGCTGCGTTATCACACCATTGTCATCATGACCGATGCCGATGTAGATGGTTCTCACATTCGCACCTTATTACTGACCTTTTTCTTTCGGCAAATGCGCGAGTTAATTGAACGGGGCCACGTGTGTATTGCCCAGCCGCCGCTCTATAAAATTAGCAAAGGCAAGCAGGAACAATACCTGAAGGATGATGATGCGCTGACTGAGTTCTTAACTCAGGCTGCACTGGATAAATCCAGCTTACACGTCAATGCTGATGCCCCCGGTGTTTCGGGTGAAGCCCTGCAATCATTACTACAGAGTTATCGTCTGGTGATGGCTCGTATCGAGCGCCTCGCTCGCTCATGGCCACCTTTGATTCTGAAAGAAATGATCTATCTTGGCACCCTCGATCATGACAGTTTGCTGCAGGAAAGTACTGTCGATAACTGGTGTCAATCCTTGTCTCTCGTACTTAATGAGAGAGCGAATGCGAGCACCAAATACACTGTTGAATATACCCGTGATCCCGAGAGAGCTCTTTACTTACCCAAGGTGACGGTTGAGGTCCACGGTGTCAGCAACGAATTTATTTTCAGTAATGACTTTTTTACTTCAGGTGAGTACAGGGCGATTACCGGGCTGGGTCAACGCTTGCAAGGCTTGCTGGAGGATGGCGCCTATATCAAACGTGGTGAGAGAACCCTTCTGGTTGATGACTTCGAGCAGGTCGTTAACTGGTTAATGAAAGAGTCGCGCCGGGGTTACAGCATCCAGCGCTATAAGGGGCTGGGTGAAATGAACCCTGAGCAGTTGTGGGATACCACCATGAACCCGGAGACGCGTCGAATGTTGCGAGTTACCATTGAGGATGCGATATCGGCCGATCAGATGTTTAATACCCTGATGGGCGATCAGGTTGAACCGCGACGCGAGTTTATCGAAACTAATGCGCTAGCTGTTGTTAATCTCGATATATAGATTCTTTAGGGGAAGTAAGTGCTCGCTAACCCTATCTGAGGGCCACTAAAAGCCCCAAAGTTGCTGAAAAAACGTGCCTTCATTGCAGGAGTATTAACGCTGTTGCAGTGAAGGTATATTATTACTTGAAGATTTTTATGGGTTTCTAGTTCGCCATGCTATCAGCGTTTGGCAACAGCCCAGTGCTAATCAATAGTGAGTTATAGGCTCGCTATCGTCGTTTCTATCCACGCCTTAACTTCCTCGGTCAGCTCTTTACTCTTGCGCCCAGTACCATCTATGGGCTTACCAATAATCACGTGGATGGTTCCCGGCGTTTTAACAAAGCGGTGAGCCGGCCAGCAGCTGCCAGCGTTGTGGGCGATCGGTAAAATAGGTACGCCGCTCTTGATAGCCAGTGAGGTTCCGCTGCGGGAGTAATTACCCACCTGTCCGTGTTCGATACGGGTGCCCTCGGGGAAAACCAAAATATTATTGCCCTCTTCAAGGCGTTGTTGACCCTGGCTTAGCACTTCACGCAGTGCTTGTTTGGGGTTTGAGCGGTCGATGGCAATCGGCCGAGTCATGGCTAGACCCCAGCCAAAAAAAGGCACTTTAAGCAGTTCTTTTTTAAGGATGGTGCTGACCGGGCGCAGGGTTCTCTGCAAATAGAAAGTCTCCCAACCCGACTGGTGTTTGCTCAAAGCAACAAAAGGCTTGTCGGGGATATTATCCAAGCCTTCTACATTGACCTTAATGCCACAGGTAAGCTTTAGCCACCAAAGAACAATCGCATTGGCGGTAGTAATAAACGTTTGCCGAGGTCGGTAGGGGATAACCAGGCCGAGGGTGCAGCCGAGTAAAGAGAAGGTGATAACTGTTGGCACGTAGCCACAATAAAAAGCGATTGAGCGCAGTGCATAAACAAAGTTCAAAGCCTTAATTCCTTTCTTCTAATAAGCTATCGACAGCACTGGATAGGTCGTCATAAACCTGGGCGCTTCTGATCAGTACATTCGTTTCATCAGCGAGCTGTTTTTCGTAAGCCGCACCTTTGCCGGTGCGCAGTAGAATCGGTCGACATCGGCGTGCGACGCCTGCCTGCAGATCTTTTAGGCTATCGCCGATAAACACTACATTGGTGAGGGGTGTAGAAAAATCCTCGGCAATGGCATCGAGCAGCCCGGGTGCCGGTTTGCGACAATTGCAGCCAGCCGCCGGCAAATGGGGGCAATAATAGATGCCCGCGATATGTCCGCCAGCACTTTCGACAAGCTCACGCATTTTGTCGTGTATGGCCTCCAGATCATCGAGATCAAAAAGCCCCCGCCCCAGACCCGACTGGTTAGTAGCCACAGCAACACGATATCCGGCACGACAAAGTCGAGCGATAGCATCTATGCTGCCGGGTATCGGCTGCCACTCCTGCGCCGACTTTATATAGTCGTCAGAGTCCTGGTTAATAACACCGTCGCGGTCGAGAATGATGAGTGTCATGAGTTAACTGTTTAGCTCCGCCGGTTTATTTAGTGCTCGCGAGCAGGGAAACATCCGCCACTTCGAGAAACAAGGCGCGTAGTTGTGACAGTATCGCCAGACGATTTTGACGCAGGGCGAGGTCGTCGGCCATCACCATTACCTGATCAAAAAAGTCATCGACGGGTTGTTGTAGCTGAGCCAGTTGCTGCAAAATTTGGCGGTAATCCTTATCTGCAATAAGGGGCTGGAGTGTATCGCTGAGTTCTGAAAGGTTCTCCGCGAGGGCTTTCTCAGCGGCTTCCTGCAGCAAGCTGGCATCGACAGCGCTGCCAATTTCAGTGCCTTGTTTACTGAGAATATTCGATACGCGCTTGTTGGCACTGGCCAGATTGCGGGCCTCGGGCAGCTGGCTAAAATCGTTTACTGCCTGTACGCGCCGATGAATATCGAGGGGTCGGGTGGGTGACTTCGCCATCACCGCAAAGAAAACCTCGGGCCGAATCCTGTCTTCCTCGTACCATGACCGAAAACGCTCCAGCATGTAAGTGAGTACTTGCTTCGATGTTTCTTCTCCAGCGAGCGTCAAGTTGCCGTGGAGGCTTAAAGCCTTATCCAGCGCGAGCTTAAGATCGAGATCGACACCCTGCTCAACCAGTGTCCGCAATACGGCGAGGCTGGCGCGGCGCAGGGCGAAGGGGTCTTTTGACCCGGTGGGTGCTTGCTTGATGCCAAAAATACCGACCAGTGTGTCAAGGCGGTCGGCGATGGCGAGTGTCGCGCCAACGCTGGAGCTGGCGACCTTATCCCCGGCAAAGCGTGGCAAATATTGCTCGAAGAGTGCGCTGGCAACAGCCTCATCTTCGCCATCGTGCTGGGCGTAGTAACGGCCCATCGTGCCCTGCAAATCGGCAAACTCCTGCACCATCTCCGTGACCAGATCGGCCTTACTCAAAATGGCAGCACGGTGGGCCAGCCTGGGATCGGCGCCAATGGTGGGTGCCAAATATTCAGCCAGCGCGGCAACCCGCTGCGACTTGTCGTGAACGGAGCCAAGTTTTGCCTGGAATACGACGTTCTTTAGCACTTCACAGCGTTGTTCCAGTGTGGTGTTTTTATCCGTTTTATAGAAAAAGGCAGCATCGGATAAACGCGGTCGAATAACTTTTTCATTACCGGCGATGACTTTACTGGGATCGCGACTATCGATATTGGCGACGGTAATAAACAGCGGTAAGAGCTGGTCGCTGCCGTCGACAACATGAAAGTATTTTTGGTGTTCCTTCATTGAAGAGATCAAGGCCTCGGCCGGCACCTCCAAAAAGTGCTCGTCGAAGCGACCCAGCAGGGGCACCGGCCACTCATTCAGCGCGGTAACTTCATCGAGCAAGCCACTTTCAATAACGGCATTGCCATTGGCATTGCGGGCGAGTTGGTTGACCCCGTCTTCAATGAGCGAGCGCCGTTCAATGAAATCGGCGATAACAAAGGCCTGGCGCAAGGTGTTGGCATAGTCGGCGGGAGCGGGGATGCTCACTTCATTGTTGCAGTGAAAGCGATGGCCCCTTGTTGTGCGGCCAGAGGTCAGCCCCATAATAGAGCCGGGCACCACCTCTTTACCGAAGAGCATGACGACCCAATGCACCGGGCGCACGAATTCTATGCGGCTGGCACCCCAGCGCATGCGCCGGGCAATGGGCAGGTCTTTGAGCGCATGGCTGACGATGTCTGGCAGCAATGCTTCACTGGTCAGACCTTCTTCTACGCGACGAAAAACCAGCCGTGGGCCTTTGTCAGTATCTGTTTGTTCGAGCTCTTCCACCTTTAGCCCGCAACCTTTGGCAAAACCCAGTGCGGGGGGTGTTGGCTTACCATCGCTATCAAATGCCGCGGCGACGGCGGGGCCGAGGCGCTCGGTTTTAATATCGGCCTGCTGTGGGTCGAGAGCAGAAACCAATACCGCCAGGCGCCTGGGCGTGGCATAGCCTCTAATAGCGGCGTGCTGTAGCTTGGCTTTATTTAACCCGGCTTCAATACCGAGGGTAAAAGCCGACATTAATGTTTTCAGTGATTTGGGTGGCAGCTCTTCGGTGCCGATTTCGACCAGAAAATCCTTCTTCATTTGTTTTTCTCCCCAGCCTGTTGAATAACTTCGTGGGCCAGATCAGCCGGGGCCATAGGAAAGCCCAGTGCCAGCCGTGAAGCGAAATAGGTTTCGGCAACAGCGCGTGCCAGTGCGCGAATACGCAGAATAAAGCGCTGGCGTTCGGTGACCGAAATAGCGTGCCGGGCGTCGAGCAAGTTGAAAGCGTGAGATGCCTTCATCACCATCTCGTAGGCGGGCAGGGGGAGTTTTTGCTCAATCAAAAGCTGGCTTTCTTTTTCATAGGTATCAAAGCTGCTGAAGAGAAAATCCGTATTGGCGTGCTCGAAGTTGTAGTGGGACATCTCCACTTCATTTTGATGGAACACATCGCCGTAGGTGACGATGCGGCCATCGGGGCTTTTGGTCCACACCAGGTCGTAAATACTATCGACGCCCTGCAGATACATGGCAATGCGTTCGAGCCCGTAAGTGATTTCGCCACTGACTGGATAACACTCCAGCCCGCCCACTTGCTGGAAGTAGGTGAATTGCGTCACCTCCATGCCATTGAGCCAGACTTCCCAGCCAAGCCCCCAGGCACCGAGCGATGGCGACTCCCAGTTGTCTTCAACAAAGCGAATATCGTGAACCGCAGAGTTGATGCCCAAAAAGTCCAGCGACTGCAGGTAGAGATCCTGAATATTGCCGGGCGAGGGTTTTAGAATCACCTGAAACTGATAATAGTGTTGCAGGCGATTGGGGTTCTCGCCAAAACGGCCATCGGTGGGGCGGCGGCAGGGTTGCACATAGGCGCTATTCCAACTCTCGGGGCCAATGGCGCGCAGAAACGTGGCGGGGTGAAAGGTGCCCGCGCCGACTTCCATGTCGAGGGGCTGTAAAATGACGCAGCCGTGTTCAGCCCAATATTGCTGAAGGGCTAAAATCAAGCCTTGAAACGTTGATACATCCGGTGCCGGCGTCGTCACAGCTTTACTCCATTAAAAATAAGACGGCGATTATATCGTTTGAGAAAAGTTGATACGATAAAAGCAGAAAAATAAACGTGCTATTTTTGTCCGATAACCAGCATCAACAAGGAAATACCATGAAATTACTGAAAAACGCCCTCGGCGCATGTTTACTGCCCCTGGCATTCGCGGCAAGCGTACAAGCCAACGACCACTGGGACAGTGTAGAAGTGAAGGCGATACCCGTCAGCGAGGGCATTTATATGCTGATGGGGGAAGGCGGTAATATCGGCGTCTCCATCGGCGAGGATGGCACCTTCGCCATCGACGACCAGTACGCGCAAATGTCCGCCAAAATCAGCGCCGCTATAAAAGAGCTATCGGGCGATGTGCCAAAATTCCTCGTTAACACCCACTGGCACGGCGACCACGCCGGTGGCAATGAGAATTTTGGCAAACAGGGTGCCATTATCGTCGCCCATGAAAATGTGCGCGACAGCTTAAAAGTCGAGAAATCGATCAAGTTGTTCAATATGCACAAGCCACCCTCGCCCAAAGAAGCACTGCCGGTAGTGACCTTTCAGCGCGAAATGAGCCTCCACTTAAACGGCGACGATATCCGTCTGGTACACGTCGCTAATGCCCATACCGATGGTGATGCTATTGTTCACTTCACCGGGGCCAATGTTATCCACGCTGGCGACACTTTCTTCAACGGCTTCTACCCCTTTATCGACGTGGACTCCGGCGGTGGTATCGCGGGCATGATCGCCGCCTGCGATGTTGTGCTAGCACTGGCCAATGACAACACTAAAATCATGCCTGGCCACGGCCCACTGGCGAACAAAGCAGACTTACTCGCTTTCCGCAATATGTTGGCTCAGGCACAGGCTAATATTCAGGCGCTGATTGATGGTGGTAAAACCGAGGCGGAGGTTGTCGCCGCCAAACCGCTGGCGAAGCTCGATAAAGAATGGGGCGATGGCTTTCTACCCAGTGATGTCTGGGTCAAGATTGTCTATAGCGGCATGATTAAGTAAGCGGCTATTTATAAAACCCCCGGGCTACCGGGTTTTTTTTTGCTTTGAGAAACCTGGCTTAAGCCCTGTGACAATATTTCAGCGTCTTTTATTTATCAAAATTGCTATTTATCAATTGCGCTGCGCGTGTATTGGGTTTGAATGAAGGGGTTAACTTAGTATTAAGAATCTGGCAATAAAAGGGTGACGAAAATGAAGGCAACAATACTCGCGGTAAGTTTGTTATTAGTGGCGGGCCTGGTTCAGGCAACAGAGGTAGAAAAGAAACACAATATGCATCATGGCCATATGGCCGCTGATGATAGAACGTCATTGAACCTATCACCCGCGATGAAGCAGCATCAACTAAAAAATATGCGCGCTCACCTGGCTGCGATACAGGACATTATTGTACAACTCAGCTCTGGTAACTTCGCTCAGGCATCGAATACTGCTCATCAGAAACTGGGCCTGACAGAAGAAATGGCAGCCATGTGCAATAGTTTTGAGAGTGAGACATTTAAAGAGTTAGGACTTGGTTTTCATAAAAGTGCTGATGAGCTGGGAGTAGTGCTGGCAAAAGGCAATACCGAAGACTCCCTGGCAGCGCTGGGTAAAACGATGACTTATTGCGTGGCCTGCCATGCGCAGTTTAAACAATAACTGTTGTTTTTATGCGGGCTATTAACGTAGCGAAGGTGCTAATACAGTTGTCCCGGCAGCCAGGTCACCAGAGCGGGCCATAGGGCGAGCAGCAGTAGCACGGCCAGTTGTATGCCGATATAGGGCATCACGCCACGGTAAATATCACTGGTCAGTACTTCTTTTGGGGCCACGCCACGCAGATAAAACAGGGCGAAACCAAAGGGCGGTGTTAAGAATGAAGTCTGTAAATTAACAGCAATCATAATACCCAGCCAGATGGGGTCGACGCCCATGGCCAGTAGTGCTGGGCCGACGATGGGCACCACCACAAAGGTTATCTCGATAAAGTCGAGAATAAAGCCGAGTACAAAAATGGTGAGCATCACGGCGAGTGTTGCGCCCATCGCGCCGCCGGGAATATTGGCAAACATTGATGTCACTAGTTCTTCGCCACCAAAACCGCGAAACACCAGTGAAAATATCGCCGCACCGATCAAAATCATAAACACCATGGCGCTGACTTCAACTGTACCCTCAAGCACCTGTTGCAGGCGTTGCCATGACAGCTGGCGTCGTGACAGCGCGAGTAAGGTGGCGCCAAAGGCACCAACGCCTGCGGCTTCTGTCGGGGTGGCTATGCCACTGAGGATGGAGCCGAGCACGGAAATGATCAGCAGCATCGGTGGTGCCAGGCTCAACAATAATGCGCCAGTGCTGACGGCTTCCTGTTTATCACCGGCGGGTGCGTCGTCGGGTCGCAGGCGGGCGTAGAAGTATATATAGGTGCAGTAACAGCCGACCAGAATTAGCCCGGGTATCACCGCTCCCATAAAGAGGTCGCCGACGGAAACGGTTTTGGGGGCAAATATACCCATGCTCAACTGCGCCTGGGCGTAGGCGGTGGAAAGAATATCACCCAGTAAAACCAGGGCAATGGAGGGTGGGATAATCTGCCCGAGGGTGCCGGTGGCGCAAATGGTGCCGGCGGCAAAGGCTGGGTTGTAGCCCCGCTTGAGCATGGTGGGCAGGGACATTAAGCCCATGGTGACGACCGTGGCACCGACGATGCCGGTACTGGCGGCGAGCAAGGCACCGACCATCACCACAGAAATACCCAGTCCACCGCGAACCCGACCAAATAGCCGCGCCATATTATTCAGCAGATCTTCGGCCAGCCGGGATTTCTCCAGCATGATGCCCATTAAAATAAACAGCGGAATGGCGACCAGTGTTTGATTAATCATGGTGCCGTAGAGCCTATTCGGCAGGGCTTGCAGAAAGGCCATATCGAAATGACCAATGGCGCTACCAAAGGCGGCAAACAGCAGGGCGGTGCCGGCCAGTGAAAACGCTACCGGATAGCCGAGCAATATCACCACACAGACGACGAGAAACATAAACAGGGGGAGTAGTTCGATCATGGTGATTATTTAGTCGCTGTCAGAGGGCTGTTGGCAGGGTCGCGCAGAGTGCGCAAGGACTTAAGAAACTCGCCAATACCCTGTAGCAGTAGCAAGCTTGGCATTATTAATAGCAGTGTCTTGAGCAGGTAGACCCAGGGTAGACCAGCGGACTCAGCCGAGCGCTCATAAATAGCCCAGCTATTGCGCACGTAATCAAAGCTCAGCCAGAAAATCAAAGCACAGGTGGGCAGCAGAAAAAACACCGCGCCGCAGGTGTCGACCAGTGCGCGCTGGCGTGGTGAGAAATTTCGGTAAAAAATATCGACCCGTACATGGCCGCCGCGTTTCAGGGTAAAAGCGGTGCCGAGCATAAAGGCAAAGGCGTGGAGATAAATCACCGTCTCCTGCAGGGCGATGGAACCTGAGCCGAAAAAATAGCGCGCCACGACCACAAAGCAGGTGCAGAGCATCACCGCCAGTGTCGCCCAGGCAGTGAGTTTGCCGCAGAATTCAGTAAAGGTATCAATGGTGGAGATGGCAGGGCTTGTGGCGTTAGCGGCAGTCATGGGTAAACCAGTTGAGGTTGTTTGGGCTTGTTAGGTCGGCCTATTAATGGGAGCGAAAATGAAGGCCTTGGGGCATTGATAAGCCCGAGCAGGCTTGTGCTTGTCACAAAGCTGTCATATTTTGTACATAGTCTTGTCACCTGCCCTCATTAGGATGCGCGTACTAGCACCATCATTGATGGAAACGTCGCAGGAGACAAACATGAAAACACTATCTAAATCAGCCTCACACTTAAAAGTTGCAGCCATTGGCTGTGGCATTGCCATGACTCTGGCCAGCACGCAGGCTGTTTCAGCTTCGCGAGATTATATCAGCATCGTTGGCTCATCAACGGTCTATCCTTTCGCTACCGTTGTGGCTGAGCGCTTTGGCAAAACCACGCCAAACCCTACACCCAAGATTGAATCAACAGGTTCCGGCGGCGGCATGAAGCTGTTTTGTTCCGGTGTTGGTACCGGCCATCCCGATATTACCAATGCCTCGCGCCGCATGAAGAAGTCTGAATTTGAAAAATGTCAGAAAGCCGGCGTTACCGATATCGTTGAAGTACTGATTGGCTTTGACGGCATCGTCCTCGCCAACTCGGTTAAAACTAAGCAAATTAGCTTAACGCGCAAAGATATTTTCCTGGCACTGGCCAAAAATGTTCCCGCACCGAAAAGCATGCAGGATGAATTCACGACAGCGCAAACTCTGGTCGCCAACCCCTACAAGACCTGGAAAGAAGTCAATCCAACCCTGCCCAATGTCAAAATTGAAGTGCTGGGCCCACCCCCAACGTCGGGTACCCGCGACGCTTTTGCCGAGTTGGCTCTGGAAGGTGGTTGCAAGAAGATCACGTGGATCAAGGCCATGAAAAAGCAGGACAAAAGAGCCTATAAAGCGCTTTGCCACACCATTCGTGAAGATGGCCACTACATTGAAGCCGGTGAAAACGACAACCTTATCGTACAAAAGCTCGACGCCAACCCCAACGCCCTCGGCGTATTTGGCTTTAGCTTCCTCGACCAGAACGCCGATAAAGTTCAGGGTTCGCTGATCGAAGGCAACGCGCCAACGTTCGATACTATCGCCGATAAGTCTTACCCAATCTCTCGCCCTTTGTACTTCTACGTGAAGAAAGCTCACGTTGGCGTGGTACCGGGTATCGAAGGTTATCTGGCTGAATTCACCAGTGAAAAAGCCTGGGGTGGTGAAGGCTACCTGACTGAAAAAGGCATGATTCCACTGAGTGCTGACGTACGACGCGCTAGTGGCGCTGACATTAAAGCCCTCAAATCAATGTCTGGTGAAGGCTTGTAATTATTGTAGTAATAGACGAACAACCCCTTTGGTATTATTCTGCCACGGCCTGATTTAATCAGGCCGTTTTTTTCTGATGTAAACCAAGGTACACATTTTGTAAGGGATCTGGCTTTTTAATATGCAAACATCAAACCTGATCATAGCCCTGCTGGTAATGTCTGCGCTGGCCTATTTCTTTGGCTACCAGCGTTCCCGGGGTTTTGCCCGCCAGTTAGGTGGCGTAAGCAACTTACATTCTCTGCCAACATACTATGGCATGCGTGTCGCACTGTGGTGTGGCCTACCCTCCGTTTTATTGCTCTTCGTCTGCCTGGCATTTGAAGAGACCATCATTAGTAAAATGCTGTTGTCGGGAATACCCGACGAGATTCGCCCGACCTCTATTGCTGAATACAATCTGTTGATGAACAAGATTGAAAACCTGGCCAGCGGTGCATTGTCATCCGAAGGTGTGAAACCGGCACTACTTGATGCCGCCGCCGCACTGGGTTATCTGCGCGATATGAGCCAGCGTTTATTGACGGGGCTGGCGATGTTAGTGGCTGGGGGCGGTGGTTTTTGGGGCTGGTGGAGAATGTCGGCCCAGCTGCGTGCGCGACAGCAGGTCGAGAAAATATTTAAAGGCTTTTTACTGCTCTGTGCCAGCCTGGCAATTTTTACCACCCTGGGTATTCTGCTTTCGGTGATCTTTGAATCGGTGCGCTTTTTTCAGCAAGTGCCCATATCCGAGTTTTTATTTGGCCTGGAGTGGAGTCCGCAAACCGCGATTCGCCCCGACCAGGTGGGTGGCTCGGGCAGCTTTGGTGCGGTACCGCTATTTCTGGGCACAATGTTGATTTCATTTATCGCCATGACCGTGGCGGTGCCAGCCGGTTTAATGTCGGCTATTTATCTGGCGGAGTATGCCGGGTCAAAAGTGCGCAGCTTTGTTAAACCCGCGCTGGAAATTCTTGCCGGTGTGCCGACGGTCGTTTATGGTTATTTTGCGGCCTTGACCGTTGCTCCGTTAATTAGAGATACCGGCACCAGTATGGGTTTGTCGGTAACCTCTGAAAGCGCCCTTGCTGCGGGTCTGGTGATGGGCATTATGATTATTCCCTTTATCTCATCGCTGGCCGATGACGTGATTAATGCCGTACCGCAAACCATGCGCGACGGTTCGCTGGCGCTTGGTGCCACCCATTCCGAGACCATCAAGCAGGTCATTATTCCCGCCGCGCTACCGGGTATCGTCGGTGGCGTCTTGTTGGCGGTATCGCGAGCCATTGGTGAAACTATGATTGTGGTCATGGCGGCGGGCCTGGCGGCCAATCTCACCGTCAACCCCTTAGACACCGTGACGACAGTGACGGTGCAAATCGTGACTTTGTTGGTGGGTGATCAGGAGTTTGACAGCGCTAAAACCTTATCGGCTTTTGCCCTGGGTTTGATGCTATTTCTGGTGACCCTGGGCCTAAACTATATCGCCCTGCGAGTAGTGAAAAAATATCGAGAGCAGTATGAGTAAATCATCGAAGCCAAATGCCACAACCGAGCGAATCAGGCAAACACTGGCCAAGCGCTATCGCGCTGAAAAACGCTTTCGCCTCTATGGCGTAGTTGCGATTCTTTTCGGCCTACTGTGTGTTGCCACCCTCTTTGTCGACATTATTGGCAAAGGTCACGGGGCATTTCGCCAGACCTATATTCAGCTCAGTGTCGATTACGACGCCGATATTCTCGGCATCAGTGATATTAACGATGCACAACAATTGGCGCTGGCAGATTTTTCAGGGCTGGTGAAAAAGAGTTTACGCACACGCTTTAGCGATGTTTCCGGGCGCAAAGACAAACGCCAGCTCTACCGGCTGGTCAGCAACAGTGCTGAGTATGATCTCACCGATCGCTTAAAAACCGCACCTGCTTTACTGGGCCAGTCCGAAAAGCGCTGGGTACTGGCTGACGACGATATCGATACCTATTTTAAAAGTTTAAATAGTTCAGACGGCGCCTTTGTTGGTCGCACCTCTGAGAAACAACAGCAGTGGGTACAGTCTCTGATTGATGCTGGGCAGATAGAGCTACGCTTCAATAGCCAGTTTTTCTCCAATGGCGATTCGCGGGAGCCAGAGCAGGCCGGTATAGGCGGCGCCATTGTCGGCTCATTGTTTACCCTGTTTATTACCCTCGCCTTGTCCTTTCCGATTGGCGTTGCCGCAGCCGTTTATCTTGAAGAGTTTGCCCCAAAAAATCGCTGGACAGATTTTATCGAGGTTAATATTAATAATTTAGCGGCCGTGCCCTCCATTATTTTTGGCCTGCTGGGTCTGGCGATATTTATTAATTTCTTCCACGTGCCCCGCTCCGTGCCAGTGATTGGTGGCCTGGTACTAGCGGTAATGACGTTGCCGACCATTATTATTTCCAGTCGCGCCGCGATTAAAGCGGTGCCACCGTCGATCCGCGAAGCCGGTATCGGCATTGGTGCCTCGCCAGTGCAGGTGGTGCTTCACCATGTGTTACCGCTAGCGTTACCAGGTATGTTGACCGGTACTATTATTGGCATGGCACAGGCGCTGGGTGAAACGGCGCCACTACTGATGATTGGCATGGTGGCTTTTATTGTCGATGTGCCCGGTGGCTTCACCGACCCAGCCACTGTATTGCCCGTGCAAATATTCCTCTGGGCCGATAGTCCAGAAAGAGCCTTTGTCGAAAAAACATCGGCAGCTATTATGGTCTTGTTAGCCTTTTTAATTACCATGAATACTTTCGCGGTCATTTTGCGTAAGCGTTTGGAAAGACGTTGGTAGTAAAGCGCAAAGCGTTATTCGTTCAATCGCGTTAAATGTCGACTGAAATATGAGAGTTAAAAGATGAGTGCCCTAACCATGAATTTAACAGCCACCGCTTCGGAAGAAAATAGTTTTGATTCGGCCCCAGAGCAAACCGTCGTTGAGGACACTGTCGGCTTCCCTTTAGTCGATGATCCAAAAATACGCGCGCGTAATGCCAGTGTTTTTTATGGCGACAAGCAGGCTATTTTCAATATTGATCTCGATATTGGCAAGCATGAAGTGATTGCCATGATCGGCCCTTCAGGCTGTGGTAAATCGACATTTTTACGCACCATTAACCGCATGAATGACACGGTCGACGGCTGTCGCGTGAGTGGCGAATTTTTGCTCGAAGAAGATAATATCTACGGTTCGAAAATGGACGTGGTGGAGTTGCGCGCTCGCGTGGGTATGGTGTTTCAAAAACCTAACCCCTTCCCGAAAAGTATTTTTGACAATGTCGCCTACGGGCCCAAAATTCATGGCCTTGCAGGTAGCCGGGTCGAGTTGGATGAAATTGTAGAAAATAGCCTGAAACGTGCTGGCCTGTGGGCCGAGGTAAAAGACCGCCTGCAACAACCGGGCACCGGCTTGTCGGGTGGACAGCAGCAACGCCTGTGCATTGCCCGTGCCATTTCTATTAGCCCAGAAGTGATTTTAATGGATGAGCCCTGCTCTGCTCTCGATCCTATCGCCACTGCGCGCATTGAAGAGTTGATCGCCGAGTTGGCAGAAAACTACACGATTGTTATTGTTACCCATTCGATGCAGCAGGCTGCACGCGTCTCCCACCGTACCGCTTATTTCCACTTGGGTAAACTGGTGGAAGTGAATGAAACCGAGAAAGTGTTTACGACACCGGAGCACAAACTCACCGAAGCCTATATTACCGGGCGCTTTGGTTAAACGGGAGCCTCTGTACCCGAACCCTGGTTAAGGGCCTCTAGTAAAGGCCCTCTAGTAAAAGAGAATGTCATGGATAAATTAAAGCTCGACCAACATATATCCCAGAAGTTTAATGAAGACCTCGAAAACGTTAAAAGCCAGATGCTCGAAATGGGTGGCATGGTGGAAAAGCAATTAGCTGAGGCGATTAAAGCGCTGGAAAACGCCGACAGCTATATTGCTGAGCGGGTTATGCGGGTAGAAGAGCAAATCGATGAAATGGAAGTGACCATCGATGAAAATTGCGTCACCTTAATTGCCCGCCGTCAGCCCACGGCCACAGATCTACGCCTGGTGATGGTGGTGACACGCTGTATTCGCGACCTGGAACGCATCGGTGACGAGGCACAAAAAATTGCCAAAATGGCGATTAAACTGGCTGTGGACGGTGCCTCTCCCCGGGGCTATAGCGAAATCCGCCATATCTCCAACGATGTGCGCAGTATGCTTAACGATGCCCTCAATGCTTTTATGCGTTTCGATACTGCTGCGGCGATTGCGACCATGAAAAGGGATAAGCAAATTGATGCGGATTATAAATCGGCACTGCGTGAAATGATCACCTATATGATGGAAGATCCACGCAGTATTACCCGGGTTATGAATGTTCTTTGGGTATTGCGCGCGCTGGAGCGCATTGGCGATCACTCTAAAAATATCTGTGAGCATGTAATTTACCTGGTCGAAGGTAAGGATGTTCGTCACGGACATATGGATGAAGTCGACCCCTATTTTAATTCTCCGAGCTGAATTGACAGCGGTGATGGCTCATCCTCGGGCGGGGTGTCACTAAGGCTATTTGAAGAGAAAGCACCTATACTGAATCGAGAAATTGATGGCCAGTGGTGTCGATAGTGGTGAATAAAAAAAATAAGCGTGCAGGTTCATTTGCTCTCGCCCCCTTTGCCGAGCAGCTCAAAACCACTGTCAGCGGTCAAGCTCAGGCCTTGGCCGCAGCCGATCAACAAGCGGTACGCAAGTTTGCCAAGACAGTTGTGGGCAAGACAAAATCCAGAGCCACTAAGCAAACCCTGCTCAGTACGGCCAATATAGAAACAGCGACGCTGGCGGCACAGGTTCTGGCCAGTGAACTCAATGCGCCTCTCTATAAGGTCGACCTGCATCAGCTTAGCGATAAGTATATTGGTGAGACGGAGAAAAACCTCACGGCGTTTTTTAATGAGGCCGAAAGACAGGGGGCGGTATTATTTTTCGATGAGGCCGATGCTTTATTTGGCAAGCGCAGTGCGGTAAATGACAGCCATGATCGCTACGCGAATAGTGCAAGCTCCCATCTGCTACAGCGCATAGAATCCTATTCGGGTGTGGCTATTCTCAGGTCGAATAATCAAAAGCCTCTCGACTCAGAGCTGACCCGTCGTCTTGGCAAGGTTCTTAACCTGGCCGCTTTACCCGAGTAAATTTATCGTGTCCTATGAGTGACTTTAAGGGCTTTTCCCCGCAACTGCTTTCTTTTCTCGATGAATTGACGGTGAATAATAATCGCCTCTGGTTTGGCGAAAATAAGCAGCGTTACGAAGATGCTGTGCTGTCACCGGCGCTGAGTTTTGTCGAACACATGGCGTGCAAAATAGAGAAACTCTCGCCTTATTTTGAGGCCATCCCCAAACGCAGCGGTGGGTCGCTGATGCGGGTTTATCGCGATACCCGCTTTAGCAAAGACAAAACGCCCTATAAAACAAATCTCGGCATTCAGTTTCGCCACCGTCGTGGCAAAGATATTCACGCCCCGGGTTACTACCTGCACATCCAGCGCAATGAGGTGTTTTTGGGCGTCGGTTGCTGGCGGCCGGATGCATCCTCGCTGGCGAAAATTCGCCAGCGCATTGTCGATAAGCCCGAGGCCTGGCGGGCCATTGTTGATAAGCCCTCCTTCAAGCGACAGCTGGCATGGGGTGGCGATTCATTAAAGCGGCCGCCGCGGGGCTACAGTGGTGATCATCCTTTAATTGACAGTTTGAAGCGCAAGGACTTTATTGTCATCAAGACCCTGGATGATGCCGCGCTTGAGAATGAGGATTTTACCCGGCAGGTGGTGAAAGTTTTTCGTGCTGGTGAGCCCTTGATGCGCTTCTTGTGTGAGGCTTTGGAGATCGGCTTTTAAGCCACTTAAAGAATGTCAATCAATTGACCCAAAATGGTAAATATGGTCTTATTGCGGCCGGATTGTATGGACAATGGCGCGTTCAGTTATTGTCGGTGAACAGCCCTGTTTGCTACCTGGCAGCTCGTTTAATGAGTTGCCTGTAATAGACGTAAATTCTCTACCAGCTTGAGGAAAGAGCATGTCTGAATACTCACTCGATTTTAGAGACAAAGCCGCGATCACCGGTATTGGTGAAACCGACTATACCCGGGGGGCACTGCGTCCCTCGGCGGAAATGATACTGGAGTCAACCCGCATCGCGATTGCCGATGCCGGTCTGAAGAACAGCGATATTGATGGCATCATTTTGCCACCGGTGATGATTACTGCGGAAGAAATAGCCGCCAACCTGGGTATCGAAGACCTGCGCTACAGCGCCTCCATTAACATGGGCGGCGCCAGCCCGGTCACCGCCTTGCAAACGGCCGCCATGGCCATTGCCGCGGGTGTTGCCAATAACATCGTGGTCACCGTCGGCTGGAACGGTTCATCCGCTCTGCGACCCAAACCCAACGCCAAGTTTCCAGAGCAGATTTCAATTCCGGCGCTGGAGCGCACTCTGCAGAATTACTACTTCCCCTACGGTAGTGCCTCGCCGGTGCAAATGTACGCCTGGATCGCCATGCGCCATATGCAAACCTTCGGCGTTAGCCATGAGGCCATGGGTGCGGTGGCACTCGCCTGCCGTCGTCATGCACAGTTTAATGACAAGGCGACGACCCGAGGCCAGGAACTGGACATGGAGGGCTACCTGAATTCACGCTGGATTTCCGAACCCTTCCGCCTGTTTGACTGCTGTCTTGAAACCGACGGCGCCTGTACCGTTGTTGTCAGCCGCGCCGATCAGGCCAAAGATTTGCGCCACAAGCCGGCCTACATTATGGCGGCGGCCGAGGGCCACCCCTACCCCGCAGACGACATTGCCAACCGCCCCGACATGTTCCACATCGGCTTGTCCAACTCAGCACCTAAGGCCTTTGCCATGGCGGGTTTGAAGCCGACGGATATGGACTTCCTGCAAATTTACGACTGCTTTACCTACGTCGTGCTCTTGCAGTTAGAAGCTCTGGGTTTCTGCGAACAGGGGGCCGTCGGTGAATTCGTTAAAGATGGCACCTTGGAAATTGATGGTAAATACCCCATGAATACCCACGGTGGTTTGCACTCCCAGGCCCACGTTTGGGGCTTGAACCACGTGGTCGAGGCAACTCGCCAACTGCGCGGTGACGGCGGTGAAGTGCAAGTGAAAGATGCGGAGCTCGGTCTGGTGACAGGCTGGGGTGATTTTGGTGATGGCAGCCTGGTGATATTGAGGAACTAAGACGATGACAGATACACAGTTTATTCCAAACCCGGCACCACGGCCGACCAACTATCTCGATGAACAGTTTTGGGAGCATTGCGCTAACAAAATTCTCAGCTTCCAGTGCTGTGTTGACTGCGAAACCTGGCGGCATATCCCCCGTTTCATGTGTGCAAAGTGTGGCTCACCGAACTGGGGTTGGCGTGAATCTCATGGGCGCGGCACTATTTATACGTGGACGGTCTGCCATATGCCCATGTCGGCCCACTTTGAAAAAGACTTCCCCTACGCGGTACTGGTAGTGGATATGGAAGAGGGCGTGCGTATTACGGCTGGTTTACGTGGTCTCGACTACCGTGAGCTGAAAATCGGCCTGCCGGTTGAGGTGGTGTTTGAGCCCCTTGAAGGCGGCGGTTTTCTACCTTTCTTTCGCCCCAGTGAAGAGGTTTAACTCTCCCTAAGGCAGACAGACCCCAGAACGTAAAAAGGCCGAGCTTCTTCTAGAAGTTCGGCCTTTTTGTTGGTGGCTTGTGTGGCCTATTTTATACCCAGACCTTCCAGGCCGCTGCGATCGACGACGGGTGCACGCTTGGTGCCCGGCGCCAGTTTCACCGAACCTGGTTCGCGCTCGAAGGAGTCGGTTAAACCAATGCTCTCGGCGTATTCACGCAATACGGGCAGTACCTCTTTGCCGAGCAGTTCAATGCAGCGGTTGCGATCTTCATCGCTACAGACACCTTGCACATTAAAGGCCGTTAATGAGCCGGGGCGAATCACCCGCATAATGGTTTTCAGCTTGGGGATAACCTGCTCGGGCGTGCCGACGATAATTTGCAGGTTGGCCTGGGCGCGTTGATAAGAGGAGCGCAGTTTTTCTTTCACCACATCCATGCTCTCATCGCGCCACTTGCCACTGCGCGAGGCATCGAGCTTTTCTTTGCTGATACCCAACCAGGAGCCACCGGGAGTGGCTTGTGCCATAGCGCGAATTGCGCCCTTGGAATTATAGCCGGGGGGCAGGGTGAACTCGGGGCGACTAAAGCCGTTCTGACCGCCGCCAAAGGAATAGCCGCGACCAATCTCCTGCGCCTTTTCTTCGGTATCGGCAACAAATAGCGGCACCAAATAACCAAAGTTCTCCGGCCCGGCCTGATAACCCTCTTCGGCGGCGGTGTCGGCGTAGAGATCCCACAAATCACAGGTAGAACCCAGGGCGGAACCGAGGCCGAGATAGGGGTAGCGTTTGCGCGCCGCCCACTGCACGGTTTCGGGGGATAGCACGCCGGGAATCCACTGCTGGGGCATTTTTTGATAGGGCTTCACCCAGGGGTTCACATGGCGATAGTGGAAGTGCTTGCCCTCGTAGCGCCAGGGGCCCTCTTTGGTCCAGCAGTCGAGAATAAACTGGTGGGCCTCATTGAACATTTCGCGGTTATAGGCGGGGTTGGCATTGTTAAAAAACTGCTCACTACCGGCGCCGCGCACCCAGCCAGAAACCAGACGGCCACGGGAGATGGTATCAATAGTGGCCAGCTCCTCGGCGACACGCAGCGGGTTCTTGACCACGGGCAGGGGGCTGCCAACGAGGATGATTTTGGCTTTGCTCGTCACTCGGGCGAGTACCGCCGCCTCGGTGGTAATGACATTACCCATGCAGTAGGGGTTGCCGTGGTGCTCGTTGAGGGCGACGCCGTCGAAACCGACTTCTTCGGCGTAGCAGTATTCGTCGATAAACTGATTGTAGTCGTCGGCACCTTTTTTGCGGTCGTAATACTTGTTGGAAACACCGAAAAACGCTTTGTTTTTTAGAACGATATCCTCATCAATATGGCGATAGGGTCGCTCCGTGAAATAGGCAAACTTCATGTTTACACCTCTGATAGATGATTGATAAATGATCAAAAATCCGGCAGTCACCAGGCTGTAAAATGGAGTGGCTACTACCAGCATTAGAAATATGTGGTTTTCATGCTACCGTAAAACGAAGCCCGCCTTAAGAACTGGATAAGCCTTAATTGCGCTCCATCAATGCCGCCGGGTAATTAATGGTGCGTAGGTAAGGCCGGGCTAGCCATCTAGCGCTTGTGTCAGGGCGCGACAGCTTGTGCCGCAATCACCAGGGCGCGGTAGCGGTTCAGCGCAGCTTCACCCTCGATGGGGCCGATGCGGGTGGCGACAGTCTTTTGCGTATTGGCGGACAAAGCGCCAATAGCGATCTGCATCGAGGGGCCGGTGACATAGGTACTGGTCATTTCTGTCACCTGCACAACAACGCCTGTGGTGGGGATATTGCTTTTGTTGTAGACCGAGACCAGCAAATAACCATCGCTACTGAGGCTCAGTCGATTGAGAATATAGCGATTGGGGGCGCGGCTCATTTCGATAATGGCCAGTTTATCTCGCGCCTCCTGGCCGATCTCCCCCTGGGTTTGGGCGGCCTCACGATAAAAAGTAAGGGCGGTTTTTTCGTCACCCCCGGCCCTGGAAATATCGCCCAGGTAAAGGCTGGCCACCGGTGTCGGCAGCAAATTCTGGCTTTTATCGAGGTCTTTAGCGGCGGCTATTTTCTGGCCCCGCTTGAAGCGCAACACCCCACGGGCGAGATAATGACTGAAATAATCAGGGTTTTTGGCGATGGCCGTGGAGTAGGCTTTGTCGGCATTAGTGGGCTTGTCGAGCATCACCCAGGCGTGGCCGCGCAGCTCCCAGAACTGCCCTTCTCCGCTTTGCTGTGCGACGGCACTATCGAGATATTGCAGAGCCTGTTGTGGTTTCTTATTAGCCAGTGCCTTCATCGCCTCGGTCTGCGCTTTGTAGGCTGGCTGGTCTTTAAGCAGGCGGGCGATCTTTTTCTGGAACCGTGCTCGGTTGGTAATACCGCCGGGGGGGTAAGTCTTCACTTTCTCTTTGTTGGCCGCAACACGGGCTTGAGAGGGTGGGTGGCTGGCAAATAAGGCGGATAAAAAGTCACTTTGACGGCCTTCGGAGAGCTTGACGAAGGTCTCCTGTAGTTTCACCGCACCGCGGGGGTCGTAGCCCGCGCGCACCATATATTCCATACCGTAGGCATCGGATTCGAGCTCGGCACCCCGACCATAACTGGCCATCCACGCGGCGCTGCTCAATTGTGCAGCCATACCGCCCAGCTCGCCGAAGCCATTGTTTTGCGAGGCGGCCCCCAGTGCCTGGGCACCGATATTGATGAGCGTGCCGCGGGTCATTTGCGCCGCACTGTGGCGGGCGGCGGCGTGGACAATTTCGTGGGACAGCACGGCGGCGAGTTCCGACTCATCCTCTAAGTGCATCAACAGACCACGGTTGATGGCGATTTTGCCGCCCGGCAATGCCCAGGCGTTGGGCACCGAATTATTCAGCACCACAAACTCGTAGGGTAAGTTGGGTCGATCGCTGACGGCGGCGAGCTTTTTGCCGATGCTGGCCACGTAAAATTGTATTTCCGGGTCGAGGTAGTAGCGTCCGCCCTGTGCTTGCTGGGCGGGTAAGTACTGCTGGCGGCCAATGCTGACCTCCTGCTCGGCGGAGACTAATGAGAGCTGGCGTTCGCCAGTGACCGGGTTTACCGTACAGCCGAGTGTCAGTAACAGGGCAATAGTCAGGCTGATCAGTCGTTTACGGGGCACACTCTATTCCTCTTCACGCGGGGCAGCTTATAATGGCACGACAGGCACAAATTAGTTTAAGGATACTGCGATGTTAATGGTGATTTCTCCGGCTAAAACACTGGATTTTGAAACACAGCCGACGACCAGCGAGCACTCCACCCCCGACTTTCTCGATGACTCTGCCGAGCTTATCGAGCAGTTGCGGGCGCTGTCCCCCCACAAAGTGTCGGAGCTGATGAAGATCAGCGATAAGCTGGGTGCCCTCAATTTTGATCGCTACCTGAGCTGGGATAAACACTTTACCCCCGACAACGCGAAGCAGGCTTTGTTGGCTTTTAAGGGCGATGTTTATACCGGGCTCGATGCTCAGTCCATGTCGGTGGCTGACTTGCAGTGGGCTCAGAGTCACCTGCGTATTCTCTCCGGCCTCTACGGCCTGCTGCGCCCGCTGGATTTAATGCAGCCCTACCGGCTGGAAATGGGTACCCGTTTGGGCAATGATCGCGGCAAAGATCTGTATCAGTTTTGGGGCGGCAAAATTACCGATCAGCTGAACCACTTACAGGCCGATGAAAAACTGCCGGTGCTCGTCAATTTGGCTTCCAATGAATACTTTAAATCGGTACAAACAAAAAAATTGGGCGCAGAAATCATCACCCCGGTGTTTAAAGGCTGGAAGGGCGATAAGTATAAAATTATCAGCTTCTACGCAAAAAAAGCGCGGGGCCTGATGGTCGCCTACATTATTCGCAAGCGGCTGACGGATGTGGAGCAAATTAAGAATTTCGACAGCGCGGGTTACGTTTATAACCCGGCCATGTCCTCTGCCAGTGAGTGGGTGTTTACCCGCGAGCAGGCCGCTACTTAGCGCTGCTTGCTCGCGCCGGAGTCGATCATGACAGAAAAACCCTTTTCCCAGGCTTGCGAAAATAACCAGCAGGCCATTTTTTCCATTCTCGAAAGCGTGTTTGCCGGCAGTGAGCAAGTGCTGGAAATTGGCAGTGGCACAGGCCAACACGCCAGCTATTTTGCGCCGCGCCTGCCCCACCTCGTTTGGCAGACCAGTGATCAGGCGGAATATCACCCGGGCATCAATGCCTGGCTTGATGACGCGTGCGCCGCGAACCTGCGCCGACCCCTGCTGTTAAATGTCGATATGCCTCAGTGGCCCCTTGCTAACGTAGACGCGGTGTTCAGTGCCAACACCTGCCACATTATGGCCTGGGTCAGTGTGGTGAATATGTTTCGCCATCTGGCTGAGGTGCTGAGTGCTGGCGGCACGCTGGCGATTTACGGGCCCTTCAATTACGGCGGGCAGTTTACCTCGCCGAGCAATGCTAGCTTTGATCAGTGGTTGCAACAGCGCGGCGCTCAGCAGGGCATTCGGGATTTCGAGGCGGTGAATAAACTGGCGAGCGAGGCGGGCATGAGCCTGCTGGAAGACAATGCGATGCCCGCCAATAACCGTCTACTGGTGTGGCGAAAAGCGTAGACGGTGAGGCTTGTTACAGGGTGTCAGGGTGACTCTGCAGTTTCTTGTTTATACGGTAGGCCAGTTCTGGCCTGCTCAATATAGCGTTTGATTTCCGGCGTTTCCCGATCGAGAAAATCGGCGATGGCGGCGGCAAATCCGGGGTGGCGAATCCAGTGCAGGGAATGGGTCTCAACAGGCTCAAAGCCACGGACAATTTTGTGCTCGCCCTGGGCACCGGCATCGAAGCGCTGTAAACCCTGCTCTATCGCATACTCGATGCCCTGATAATAACAAAGCTCAAAATGCAGATAATCGTACTCGGCGACGCAACCCCAGTAGCGCCCATACAGGGTGTCACCACCGTGAAAATACAGGGCGCAGGCGATGGGCTGGCCATCTTTGCGGGCCACGGCCATGGCGATATTGGCGGCCATGGACTCCCCCAGTTGCAGGAAAAAGGCCTCGCTCAGGTAGCCGCCGCTGCCATTGCGTTTGCGATAGGTGGATTGGTAAAGCTGATAGAAAAATTGCCACAGCGTGGCGTCGATAGCGCTGCCCGGCAGTACCTCCACCGCAATGCCCTGCTCGCCAACGCGGCGCCGTTCGCGCTTGACCATTTTGCGTTTGCGCGAGGCAAAGGTAGAGAGGAAGTGCTCGAAATTTTCATAGCCACGATTCAGCCAGTGGTATTGCACGCCGGTGCGTAGCATCAATTCTGGGTGCTTGAACCAGTCCAGGGTTTGGGCATCGGGAAACAGCAAATGCCAGCTATGGGCCTGTTCGGCATCGGCAAGTTCGCGTATTTGTGCGAATAAAGTCTGACAGTGTTGCTGGTGATCGCCCTCCCCGGTGAACACAACCCGTGGGCCGGTGGCCGGGGAAAAGGGTATGGCCGATACCAGTTTGGGATAATAGTTGAGACCGTTGCGCTGGTAGGCATCGGCCCAGGCCCAGTCAAACACGTACTCCCCCCAGGAGTGAGTCTTCACATAGGTGGGCATAAAAGCCGTGTTGCCAGTGGTGTCATCAAGCGTTAGGTGGGCGGGCAGCCAGCCGCTATCGGCGCCAACGCTGCCGCTGTTTTCAAGGCTGTTGAGAAAGGCGGGATTTAGAAAGGGGTAGTTACTCATGGCCGTGACGATAGCCTTATCTTTAAGACTGAGCAAATCGACAGGTAAATGTCGCCCCTTTGCCGAGGGTGCTTTTAATCGTCAGTTCGCCGTTATGGCGCAGCAGCACGTGCTTGACGATGGCCAATCCCAAACCCGTGCCGCCGGATTGTGTGGCTCGGCTACTGTCGGCGCGATAAAAACGTTCGGTTAGGCGGGGTATATGTATGGGGTCAATACCCAGCCCGGTATCGCTAACACTGACGCTGAGGGCATTGGCATCACGCTTAATGGCAATGTCAATATCGCAGCCCTGGGGGTTGTGCTTGACGGCATTGTAGACCAGATTTGATAGCGCGCTGTGCAGCTCTTTGGCATCGCCTTCGAGCAGGGGCTGGTGGCAAGCGCTGAATTGAATATTGTGTTTGTCGCCACTCAAGGCGCGAGCATTGTCGATAATGGGTTCAAAGAGCTGCTCGAGATTGACCGGCACCTTGAGCGGCAGGGTTGTGGTTTCGAGGCGGGACAACATTACCAGGTCTTCGGCGAGCAGGTTCATGCGCTCGGTTTGCTGACTCATTTGCCGCAGCGCCTTGGGCCAGGCGGCGGGCAGTTCTTGCATATCTTGATCGAGCAGGGTTTCGATATAGCCGGTGAGTACGGTCAGGGGGGTGCGTAGTTCGTGGGAAATATTGCCGACAAACTCTTTGCGCATCTCTTCCAGTTGCCGCAGGCGAGTGATATCCATAATCACCAGGGCAATTTCATTGTCACCAAATACCCGCGCTGAAAATTGCAGCAGGCGCTGGGGCTCGTTGGGTGCGGATAACTCCAGGGGGTATTCAAAGTCGCCGCACTGTATAAATTGTACAAAGGTGGGGGCGCGTAGCAGGTTGGTAATGGGCTGGTGTAAGTCTTCGCTACGCAGGCCCAGCAAGCGGCTGGCCGCCGGGTTCCACCAGTCGACAGTGCGCTCTTCATCGAGAATAATCAGCCCCTCATCGAGGGCGGCAGTAATTTTCCGCACTCGCTTGACCAGGGCGCGAAGGTCGCTCCTGGCGCGGGTATTGCGCTTTTGCAGGCGGTAGAGCTGATCGGAAATATCACCCCACACGCCAGTGGCGTCGGGGGGGGCGCCCAGGCCCCCCGCATTGAGCCAGGAATAGAGGCGGAAAATTTTAAGCAGGGTCCAGGCCATGTACAGGCCGCCGCCAAGCAGCATCGTCAGGGTTTGATAGCCATTAAAAAACCCGGCAATGGCCAGTGCCAGGGCCAGTAGAATAATGCGTTGTAGCTCGACTCGTAACCCTTGTTGCACGCTGTAATCTTCCCTAATCTGTGGTTAAAAGTTAGTCGGCCACCAGTTTTTGCGAAAAGCGATAGCCAGCGCCGCGCACGGTTTGGATAAAACGATCGTGCTCATCAATACTCAGCGCTTTGCGCAGGCGGCGAATATGCACGTCTACCGTGCGTTCGTCCATATAAACATTGCCGCCCCACACGTGGTCGAGGATCTGGTCGCGGGAATAAACTCTGTCCTGATGGCTGAGAAAGAAACTCAAGAGGCGGAATTCCGTCGGCCCCATGGCCAGTGCTTTGCCGTTGATGCTGACGTGGTGACTAATGGGGTCAAACAGCAGGCCTTCGACCTGAATGGGTTCTTCTTGAATTTGCGCGTCCTGACGCCGCAGAGTGCTTTTGATACGGGCGATCAGTTCGCGGGGTGAAAAGGGCTTGCTCATGTAATCGTCGGCCCCGGAGTCGAGGCCCTGAATCATATTGTCCTCTTCTGCCTTGGCGGTGAGCATAATCACCGGCAGTTTGGCGGTCAGTTCATCGCGGCGCAGGCGGCGCAGCAATTCGAGGCCGCTGGTCTCTGGCATCATCCAGTCGAGCAATACCAGGTCGGGGTTTTCGTCGATAATCAGGGCGTGAGCGTTGCGCGCGTTTTCGGCTTGCAGGCAACGATAGCCTGCCACTTCCAGTGCTACGGTGACCATATCCCTGATCGCGCTTTCATCGTCGACGATCAAAACGGTAGATTCTGCCATGTCTGCTTACTCTTGTTGATTTGGGCTTATTAGATGACCACAGCGTGACAACTATATGACATTGGCCACTTCTACTTGCCTGTTTAGGCGCTAAAACGGTCGATTATAATGGCGATGAAAAGCGTCAGCCCGACCCACTGGTTATTGCGGAAGGCTTTAAAGCAGGCCTCGGGCTGGCGGTGGCGGGCAATAATCTGCTGATAGATAAATAGCAGGGCGACCGCAAACACGCCGCCAAAATAAATAGTGCCCAGCTTGAAGGCATCGCCCGTCACCACCAAGCCGAGCACGGTGAGGGCCTGGAGCACGCCGATTAAAAACAGGTCGAGATCACCAAACAAAATGGCGGTGGATTTAATGCCGATCTTTAAATCATCTTTGCGGTCAACCATGGCATAGAACGTATCGAAGGCCACCGTCCACAGCACCACGGCGAAATACAGCACCCAAATTTCTTTGACCAGGGTGCCGGTCTGAGCGGCGTAGGCCATGGGGATGCTCCAGGCCCAGGCCGCGCCGAGCACTACCTGGGGCAAGTGGCTGTAGCGTTTGACGAAGGGGTAGATAGTGGCGATGGCGACGCCGCCGAAAGACAGCGCGATGGTCAGCCGGTTGGTCATTAGCACCAGAAAAAAGGCACAAAAACACAGGCCGCCAAAGAGGATGAGGGCCTCCTGGGGGTTGATGCGGCCATCGACCAGAGGCCGGTTGCGGGTGCGGGTAACAGCGCCATCGAGCTTGCGATCGGCGTAATCGTTAATCACACAACCGGCGGCGCGCATCACAATCACGCCGAGTACGAAAATAATCAGTACCGCGATAGAGGGCAAACCGTCCGCCGCAATCCACAGTGCCCAGAGGGTGGGCCACAGCAACAGCAGTGTGCCGACCGGCTTGTTGAAACGCATCAGTTCGAGAAAGGCGCGGGTTCTGGGTGCGGGGCTGAGCATAGTCAATGATGGCCTGATAAGTCGTTGGGGACAGTGTTGGCGGGGCTGAAGGTGGGCAGAAATATCTCGCTCACCAGCAGGGGTTTGTCGGCAATATAAAACACCGAACGCCGACCCCATAGCGGTGTGTCAAAGATACCCAATTGCGGCGGCAAAGCCACCCTGGCGGGCAAAACGCGGGCCAGCTCTAATTTGCCACGGCGCATGGACGGGTCGGCAAAGAGTATCGCACCCAGGGGACGCTCATCGAGCTTGCGCAGCCGTGCCAGCCGCCCGGTCAAACTGCTCAGCGGCAAGATACTGCGCGCGTAAACCCAGGGCTGGTCATTACCATAGAGCACCACTTCGCGCACCACGGCCAGGTGCTGGCTGGGGATGCCAAGAGCCTGCGCCTCGGTGCGCCGGGGTTTGGCGATAGTTTGGCTCAGTACCCGCACCCGAAACTGGCCAGCGCTGGCGGCGAGCAAACGCTGGGTGAGCGAGCCGCGATCGAGCAGCCAGTGCCGCCAGCGCGCGGGCACAATATAGGCGGGCAAGCGGCGATAGCTTTGCCAATGGGCTTCGCGGTGCCGGGCAATGGGCTTAAGTTTCGTCATGCCTTACAAGCTGTAGGACAGGCTCATTGAGCCGTATTTGTGGTGGTGGGGCTGGCGCTTGAACTCGCGGGTGCGGAACACGTGGGCGAAGGACACTTTCCAGCGCCCGGTGAGAAAGCTAAAGCCCAAAGAAAAATCGGCGACGGCGCTTTCTTTGTCGACACTGTGGCTATCGCGAAAGGTATTGCCATCGAGGAAAATATCCCGTGCCACCAGCCGGCCATCCATGGAGAAAAAGGCGTGCAGCCCGTGAAAAAGTCCATTGGGTGAAAGGCGGCGAAAGTCGTGGCGTCCGGGGGTGGAGTTATCACCACCGGTGCGCACGGCAGAGGTGCCAAAGTCATCGGGCAGCTGCCAGCCGATGCGGTACTCACCGCCAAAATTGAGGTAGGTGGCGACGTTGCCGAGGCTGGCGCCGCCGTGAGCGATAAAGTCATGGCTCAAAGTACCGATCACTGTGCCCTTGAAGATTCTTTCTTTATGTTCGTAAATCAATTGTAGGCCGAGTTCGTTGCGCAGTTGCTTGTCCCAGCCATTGTACTTTTCAAAGCCGCGCAGGTCGTGAATAAAATCCTGGGTTTCATGGCCCAGCGCCGCCGGGCCGACCATGCCGATATTGAGTTCGACAATATCCAGCTGGTCATCGCTGCGCGTGTGGTAGGCAATGCCGCCGTAAAGATAGCCCGCATAGGGGCGTTCATTGACGACTAGATCGTAACGCTCTGTCGATGAAGGCGTGTACATCAGCTGCCCAAGGCTGAGCACGACATTGTGTTCCAGCAGGTCATCGCTGCGATTAAAAAAGCGCAATTGCCGATTTAAGTCCTGCAACCAATCGGGGTACAAGGGTTCACTGGTGAGCTTGTCAGTATCCGGTGATACCCAGGACATACGCACGCCATTGGTGTAATTTTGGTCAGTTTCGCCGAACAGATCGTTTTCGAAATAGACATTAAAGGTCCAGGGGAGAGGCACCTCGTCGTGAAGCTCCTGCGCATGGGCGATGCCGGGTGCCGACAAAGCAAACAACAATAACCAGCGGGAAAAGCGGCGCATAGAGCCATCCTTTATAGGGGCGGGAATTATGGCGCCAGAAGCCCGTGAAGAACACCCTTGTTGAATGCCAAAGGGAGCGCTTAAAGTCAAGGCCTGGCGATAAAACACCACCACTGCCTGAAATAAGGGCGGGTCTGCTGGGGGCTGTTGAGCGGGTTAATGAGTGGCGTCGCCGCAGTGCTGTAGTACCATCGTGCGAGCCCCGCCTGGACAGAACCTCCAGAAAGCTGTCCCGATGAATTGCCGGGGCGCGATGGGTGCTTCATCTATGGCGTCAACGACTGCCCATGTTTTACACATTCACCGGAGAATAAAATGACAACCGCCACTGAAACAAACTACCAAACACTCGCTATCGAACACAAAGACGGCGCCGACTGGTTGACCCTCAACCGCCCCGACGCCTTCAACGCCATCGACCAGGTTATGACAGAAGAGCTGCTCGATTATTTTGGCAAGCTCTACTTCAAGCATGAAGTGCGCGTGGTGGTACTGCGTGGCGCAGGCAAACATTTTTGCTCCGGCCTCGACCTCAACGACGCCGGCCACTTCGGCGCCAGCAATCCCGCCGACATGCGCGGCCAGCGTTTGATTTCAGAAATCATCATGCGCATGCGCCGCTGTCCCCAGCCCATTATCGGCTTAATGCAGGGTGCAGCCACCGGTGGCGGTTTCGCTTTCGCCCTCGCCTGTGATGTGCGCTACGCCGAAGAAGGCGCGCGCATGAACGTTGCCATGGCCAAAATCGGCCTCACCGGCTGCGACATCGGCATCAGCTACTTTTTGCCCCGCTGCGTCGGCACCTCAAACGCCGCTGAAATGATGATGAGTGGCCGCTTTGTTAACGCCAAAAAAGCCCTGCGCATCGGCCTGGTTTCCGAAGTCGTTGAATCCGAAGACCTCGAAGCCGCCGGCCAAAGCCTCGCCTCAGAAATGCTCGCCATGTCACCCATGGGCCTGCGCATGACCAAAGAAGGGCTGAATTTTTCACAGGATGCAGGCGGGCTGGAAGTAGTAGCCGCCATGGAAGATCGCGGCCAGGTGCTGTGCATAAGCCCGTTTTTGGAAGAAGGTGGCAAAGCCTTTATGGAGAAACGCCCAGCGGTTTATAACGACGAATAGATTGAATTACTGATTATATCTAGTGAAGGGATTGTCACTAAGTCCCTTCACTAGATACCGGTAGTGTGTGTATCGCGCCCCTGCCTAACAACCCACTGAAGCAGAATTTCTGCCTCTACTACGATGCCGCGCATCATCTACACACGGCCAAAACCTGCTTAGTGATGACCCGTTAAGGGCAAAATATGGAGTGGTATAAATGCTTCGTAGCAGGTGAGAGTTTTCCTGGGTGCTCATGGAGCTAGACAAGCTAGCAGGTTTCTACACAACTCGTTTTATTCTAGCTGGTAGCCCCGCAGAGGCAGAGATGAAAACTCTCGACAATTTGAGGCACGCAATAAGTCTGAAGCTTTCTGGTGGAATATCACCCTCAGCAGAAGCAAAGGTGTACTTCGAGGAAATAGTGGAGGTGCCAGAGTCTGAGCTTTTAGAAAATCAGGCCGGGTTTATTTATTATGCTATGGCGCGCATGTGATGAGGAAAGACGTGACCCCGTTTTTGTGCGCTACACGTAAATCAAGCTGGCTGACCCCTTGGTTTTCGCTTTTTGGATATTAAAGGTGGGTGTCCTAAAAGATGGTGTCTGTGGGCTTATTGTTCAAACCAGCTCATTCATTAGTGCCAAACACATTACTCTTTCCCAGTGGTTTAGGAAACTAGCAGACTCAATAGCAGGCTGCAAAATGGTTCTTTTAGCCACCTCCAGCTCTAATGGAATTCGAGTCAATTCTTGAATTTGCGCTAAGCATGTAATAAGCCTTGGGCCTGCCTCTTTTGAGAATCTCAAGTCCAAATCAAAGTCATTAAAGTGTTTTTCTACTCGTTTCTTTTGGGAAACATCCCAATGTTCCGGAGGTCTGACAAAATATTCAATCACTCCTGGTTCAGCACCGATTCCAGCAATGTATCGAGCAAATACCCATTGCTCATTGAAGTAACGATCATTATCTAGATATGGATGAAGAACTTGTTCTTCTTCATTAGCAGCGAAGTTTTCTCCTTTTCCATCCATGTTGCAGTCTCTGCACGAAGGCACCAAGTTTAGCGGCAATACAGAAAATTGAGGATAGTGTGCTTTAGGAAGATAATGATCCAAATTTCTTGGTCGTCCAATGCCACCACAAAAGGGACACTGTTCATTAGCAGCAGCCATCAAGGAATTGTAAATTCTGCGCCCGGGCTTACCAGATTTAACAAAGTACGTGCTATATAGTTTTAGTAGTTCAGACTTTTTTAGCGAGCCGATGACAATCGGATCACAGTTACGGTGATTAGGTGTCGACTGTAATGTATACAGCTCTCCTTGAGGCGCTGATGCAACATATCCATCAGCACTGACTTGCAATAGTCCAATCTCGATGTCCAGTTTTTGCACCAAGTTGACGTTACCGGTAATTCCATCTCGACAACTGTCCATAGTCTGCGCATAAGAATAAGCTGGCTGATTAAGTTTTAACATCAACCTATGCCTCTATCTCGATGTGTAACCAGTGCCATCAGCAGAGCTCGCGCTTCTAAACCAAGCTGGTCGTTATATTCATTCACTATCTCTTGGTAAGAACTTCCACTTTCAACTGACTTTACAAGCAAATCGTGAAACCCTGACTTGACCACCTCAAGACCAAACACTTCTCTTGTTAATACGCCAACATTTTCACCGAATGTCTCGATATTGGGTCTACAAGGCTCAGTCGCTAAGCCAACTCGATTGATTTTCCATGCACTAGACTTGGGAACTTCTTGCAGTACGACAGGAGAGTGCGTGGCTATAATAGATACACCGTTCCTATCATGAAGTAATTCAGACAAAGCGCGAACAAAAGCGGATAGCAACGGTGGGTGGAGGTGGCTTTCAGGTTCGTCAATAAGGACTAAAGTTTTTTCTTCAACAGTTGCGACTAATCGAGTGATAGTTAAAAGTACTACAGCATGCCCCGAGCTCATTCGCTTAATAGTCTTTAGAGCTTTGGTTGCTAGCTCCTTACCGGAGAATTGAGAAAGGCATTTCAACCCCATGCTCTCAAAGTTTTCATCTGATTCCAAAGTCTCTATTGCTCTTAACCATCTATCTCGCTTAGGTATCTGATTAAAGCATGACTTTAAAGCTTGCAGAAATTCTTGGTGAATATCATTAAGACCTTTGAGAGCGTCACCTTCCTTCTTCAATCCTATGTAGAAATAACAAGTACCTTGCGAGGGGTCCGGTTGCTCTATGGGAGGTTCAAAAGGGTCGAAGGCACTAAATGAGACGGAAACCAAACTACTGAAATAATCGTTGGCGATAGGATTTTCTTTCCAACCTTCGACGTCATAAAACTTCGCTGTAGAATGCCCCTTGCTAGTAATAGCTTCAATCATTCCATTAAGAAGTGTTGTCTTGCCTACACCATTTCGACCGATAACTGCATGAATATTGGTACTTGGTTTAGATTCAATCTCTACCTTAAACTTCAATTCAATACCAGACATCTTATCTGACTCGGGTCTGGAAAATTTGAACTCAAAATTTGTTAGCGGAGGGCGGCCAGCCAACACCCGAGGAAACTGTCCTTTGACAACTGATAAACTGACATCTCTTAGCAAGGCGGTTCGAAAAACTTCCTCCTCTTGAGCAACTTCAATCAGCCCTGAAACTAAAACGATATCTTTTAGTGCCGTTAGTAAATTATTTTTTAACGGTTCTAGCAGCGATGATATTTTACGATAATAGTCGACATCTTGCCCAACAGAGAAATAACCATCAGGTAACTGTTGGAAGGAGTTACCTAGTAAGGTGTGAGTTGATTGTTCGATAGTTTGACCTTTAAAACCAATCTTCACATTACCCAGATCATGCAGAACACCTTTTTCGTCATGTAGTTCCAAATAAAACATGGTTACGAACGAGAAATCGTTCCAGTGATCTACCGTTAGGTAAGCAGTATTTAACCCGGATTGGGGAGTTTTCGTACCTCTTGGAAGGATAATAAAATTCATTTATCAGTACTACTTATCATCGGTGAATATCACATAAAAGTTAACTACACAGAACGGGATGTTAGGTAATTAGACAGATTCCGTATAGCCACTAAATATCAGTTTGGGGTTTGTTTTTAAGATAACGCAAAACCAAAGAGATAATCGAGCTGCTACGATAGAAGGTAAGCTCTCGCGTATTGGGCATAGTTTATCAAGTTCAAAGCGTAGGCACCTTTATATTTAAGCCCTCACTTACACCCCTACAAATCCAGCCCCGCCAATATGTCATCTACCCTGCCTTTAACATCATCCGTCATCGTAATCGGCTTGCCCCACTCCCTTTGCGTTTCCGCCGGCCATTTATTCGTCGCATCAAAACCCATCTTTGAGCCGAGGCCGGAAACCGGCGAGGCAAAGTCGAGATAGTCGATGGGGGTGTTTTCTATGGTCACTGTATCTCGCGCCGGGTCCATGCGGGTGGTCATGGCCCAGATCACGTCTTCCCAGTTGCGGGCGTCGATATCGTCGTCGGTAACGACGATAAATTTGGTGTACATAAATTGCCGCAAGAATGACCACACGCCCATCATCACGCGCTTGGCGTGGCCGGGGTATTGCTTTTTCATGGTGACGACGGCGAAGCGATAGGAGCAGCCTTCGGGCGGTAAATAGAAGTCGACAATTTCGGGGAATTGCTTTTGCAGTAGGGGTACGAACACTTCGTTGAGAGCGACACCGAGAATGGCGGGCTCATCGGGCGGGCGGCCGGTGTAGGTGCTGTGATAGATGGGGTCTTTGCGGTGGGTGATGCGGTCGATGGTCATCACTGGGAAGCGCTCGACCTCGTTGTAGTAGCCGGTGTGATCGCCGAAGGGGCCTTCGTCGGCCTCGTCATCGGGGGCGATGTGGCCCTCCAGAATAAACTCGGCGCTGGCGGGCACTTGTAGCTTGCTGCCGATGCAGGGGGTAACGGCGGTTTTCTCACCGCGCAGCAGCCCGGCAAAGGCGTATTCTGAGAGGCTGTCGGGCACCGGCGTTACCGCGCCGAGGATAGTCGCCGGGTCGGCGCCCAGCGCTACGGCAATGGGAAAGGGCTTGCCGGGGTGAGCGGCCTGCCACTCGCGAAAATCCAGCGCCCCGCCGCGCTGGGCCAGCCAGCGCATAATGACGCGATTTTTACCGATCACCTGCATGCGATAAATGCCGAGGTTCTGCCGCTCTTTCTCCGGCCCGCGAGTGACCACTAAGGGCCAGGTAATGAGCGGCCCGGCATCTTCAGGCCAGCAGGTTTGTATCGGCAGTTTGCTTAAATCGACTTCATCGCCTTCGAGCACTATCGCCTGGCAGGGTGCCTTTTTGACCACATTTACCGCCATGTTGAGCACGGGCTTGAAGGATTCACGCTTATCCCACAGGTCTTTAATGCCTTTCGGTGGCTCGGGCTCTTTGAGGAAGGCGAGCAGCTTGCCGACTTCGCGCAATGACTCGACCTTCTCCTGCCCCATGCCGAGGGCGACGCGCTCGGGGGTGCCGAAGAGGTTGGCCAACACTGGAATATCGTAGCCTTTGGGATTCTCAAACAGCAGCGCTGGGCCACCGGCTTTTAATACCCGGTCGCAAATTTCCGTCATTTCAAGGTTCGGATCGACTTCGGCTGTGATGCGCTTGAGTTCACCGCGCTTTTCAAGAAAGGCGATAAAGTCGCGCAGGTCGGCGTGTTTCATAGGTTGTTTCCTTCGGGCTCTGTGGGCGACAGGCCACTCAGTGTGAAAATAAGCCGGAGGAAAAAGAGGCCTCGTTAGAAGAGGTGATCTCATTGGCCAAGGCTGCTAGGCTGTGTACAAATAATAACAAATTGCAGAACAGCATCACTATGCAGCCGCAACAAGTTTTCAGGGCTTACCAGCCGCCAATCACCGCTGAGGAGGATGCCCAGCGCCAGCGCTATTGTGTCCAATGCGGTTCGCTCTGCAAAACAGAGATCGTCGAGGGAGGCATTCGCGCCTCCTGCACGGCCTGCCACGCGGTGCAGTACAAAAATCCTCAGCCCGCCATCGCCGTGTTAATTGTTAAAGATGGCCACTTTGTACTGGGCAAGCGCATCTCCAAAAGCCTCGGGCACGGGCAGTGGTGCCTGCCCTGTGGCTATGTAGAATTTCACGAAGACTATCTCAGCGCTGCCGTGCGTGAGGTGAAAGAAGAAACCACGCTGGATATTCGCGTGCAGTCGATTATTAGCGTTGTCACTAATTATCTTTCACCGAATATTCATTCCTTGGTAACTGTGTTGCTGGCTGAAGCTGTCGGCGGTGAGTTGCAAGCGGCCGACGGCATGGAAGAGGTCGCCTGGTTTCCCTATACCGGGGAATTCCCCGAAATGGCTTTTGAAGCCGATACCCATATTATTAGCCGCTATTTTGAAACCGACCTACCCGGTGCTCCGGTTGACCCGAACTTTGCTGGCGCATGAATAACTTTGCAATAAAGACTTAAGTCATAAAAGGAAGAAAACCATGGATAGATTTCAATTGGGCAAGAGCGATTTGCATATTTCCCGACTCGGCCTCGGCTGCATGGGGATGTCAGAATTTTATGGCAGCAGTGACGAGCAGGAGTCCATCGCGACCCTGCACGGCGCCCTTGATCTCGGCGTTAATTTTTTTGATACCGCTGATATGTACGGCAGTGGCCATAACGAAGCCTTAATTGGCCGCGCGTTTAAGGGTAAGTGGGACAAGGTGGTGCTGGCCACCAAGTTCGGATTTTTGCGCGATGCTGACGGTGGCTGGAAGGGGCTCGACTGTAGTCCGGCCTATATAAAGACCGCCTGCGAGGCCAGCTTAAAAAGGCTCAACACCGATGTTATCGACCTCTACTACGCCCATCGCATTGACCCCAACGTGCCGATTGAAGATACCGTCGGCGCGATGCAAGCCCTGGTCGACGCTGGCAAGGTACGCTATATCGGCCTCAGTGAAGCTAGCTCGGAAGAATTGCAGCGCGCCAGTAAAGTCGCCACCATCACCGCCCTGCAAACGGAGTACTCGATGTGGAGTCGCGATGTCGAGGCCGATATTCTTGGCACCTGTCGCCAGCTCGATATCGGGTTTGTGCCTTACAGCCCTCTGGGCCGAGGTTTTTTAACCGGGGCGATTCAATCTCGAGAAAGTTTAGAGGCTAGTGACTTTCGTCTTGCCAGTCCGCGCTTTCAGGAAGAGGCTTTAGAGAAAAATAAAAAATTCCTCGCCCTGGTCGAAGCTATTGCTCAGGACAAAGGCATTACTTCAGCGCAGGTGGCACTGGCCTGGGTGCTGAATCAGGGGCAGACTATTTTCCCTATTCCCGGCACCCGTAAATTATCGCGACTGAAAGAAAACCTGGCGGCTTTAGCGGTTAGTTTTAGCGCGGCAGAATTGGCGGATATTCGCGCCAAGTTGCCCACCGCTGAGGGAGAGCGCTACTAATCCTGCTATCGCATGGTGGCAGTTCTTAAATCAGGAGACGTTGAAATGACCGATACAGACTCAACACCAGGCTTTGCCGATATTGAAAAACTGGCCTTGGAAATTAGCGCCAGCGATGGGCCGGGCTCAAGCAAGTGGAAAATGGACAGCTCACACACCCAGCGTGTTAACGACGCGGTGATGGCCGGGCTACGTGAAAACAAAGGCCAGCTACAGGGTGAGCTGGCGGGTGTGCCGGCCCTGATCATCACCACAACAGGTGCTAAGAGCGGTAAAAAAAGAACCTTGCCCCTGGCCTGTCAGGAAATAGATGGCCGCCTTATTATTATCGCCTCAATGGGCGGCTCCCCGAGGAATCCGCCATGGTTCCACAACCTGCTTAAATACCCCAATGTTGTTATTGAGAAGGACGGCGAGACTTTTTCGGCTCGGGCCGTGGTCACCGAGGGTCAAGACCGCGAGCGGTTATTTCAAACTGTCTGTGATAATTTGCCGGTGTTTTCAACGTATCAGGCGCGCACCGAGCGGGTCATTCCCGTCGTTGAATTAATTCGGGCATAGTTGAATTAATTCGGGTGTAAGAGAAAGCTCTGTTTTCGGTAGCGAGTTAATGTTGACTCAGAGGTATACATTTTGACTCAGGGTATAGAAATTTCCAATAGCGTTATCACCCATAAAGACAAGCAGGGCATTGGCCGCATTACCATTAATCGTCCCGGTGCTTATAACGCTCTGTCTCTCGCTTGTATGCAGTCTTTGATCGGTGCCTTCAAGCTATTATCGGCCGATGATGGAGTGAAAGTTATTATTTTGTCGGGCGCCGGTAAGGGCTTTTGCGCGGGCCATGACCTGGCTGAACTGCGCGCTAATTCGGATAAAGAATTTCAGCAGCTGACCTTTAGCACCTGCGCGACCTTAATGTTGTCCATTGTCCAGTCGCCAAAACCCGTTATTGCGAAAGTGCATGGTGTGGCGACAGCGGCGGGCTGCCAGCTAGTTGCCAGTTGCGACCTGGCTGTTGCAGAGGAAAATACCCGCTTTGCAACGCCGGGGGTTAATCTGGGTTTGTTTTGCTCAACACCGATGGTGGCTTTGTCGCGCAATGTGTCACCTAAACATGCCATGGAGATGCTCCTGCTCGGTGATTTTATTTCCGCTCAACGAGCCCATGAAATGGGTTTTGTTAATTATCTCGCCGCAGCCGATGAGCTTGAGCAAAGGGTGGATGCCGTGGCATTAAAGATTGCCAGTAAATCAGCACTGACTTTGAAAATAGGCAAGCGCGCTTTTTATCGTCAGCTGGATAAAAGTTTGATCGACGCCTACGATTATTGTGGCCAGGTGATGGTTGAAAATATGATGGCCAAAGATGCTCAAGAAGGTATTGATGCTTTTATAGAAAAACGTGAGCCGATATGGCGCAACGAATAAACTAAGATACCTGGGGGTATTTGTGGCATTAAAGCCAACCATTTATAAATTTAAAATTTCATTATCTGATTTAAATCGCGATTATTATGACAGCCTTAATTTAACCGTCGCTCTGCACCCTTCAGAAACGCCCGAGCGGATGATGGTGCGAGTACTTGCCTTTTGTCTTAATGCCCAGGAGCAACTCGCGTTTACCCCGGGGCTCAGTGCAATTGATGGGCCAGATATTTGGGCGCACACCCTCGGCGGGCAGCTGGCTTTATGGATAGATGTGGGCGAACCCGCTTTTGATAGAATAAAAAAGGCTAGCCGCTTAGCGCAAACACTCAAAGTGTACAGTTTTAATTCTAAGTCGAATGCCTGGTGGACTCAGGTGGGAGATCAATTTAACAAGCTAGCGGTAGAGGTTTATCAGTTTGAATGGCAAAAGATAGAGGCCCTGGCCGCTTTGCTACAACGCACCATGGATCTGTCTATTACGATTACGGGTGACTCCGCTTATATAGCAGCGGAGTTGGGGGAGTGTGAAGTGGAGTGGCTGCAACTACAGTGAACTTATTTTACTAATAAATGCCTGACTCGTTTTAGAAATACTGATTTAAAGCCGTTGGTGTTGGCGTGGTGGCTTTAAATCAGTAGCGCCGTGACAAATGTCGATTAAACCTCGATGCCCTGTTCTTTAAAGTATTTACCGTATTTAATGTCTTCGCCAAGTATGTGGCCTTTAAGCCACTCCGTAAGAAAAACAATCACCGAAACCATATTGACCTGCACGCCGTTTTCAATATTGTGGATAGTGTCAGCCACATTGGCAAGCAGGGCGGTATGTGCCATTTTTTGACTATCAAATTCTGGGTAGGCGTGGGCTTTCATCATTCGCTCCTCTTCGCTGAAGTGGTGTGTGGTGAAATCAGCGAGGTCTTTTAATATAGGTAGAGCCTCTTCCTGTTTGGCGCCATTTTTTACTTTGAGATGAATATCATTACAGTAGTTGAAAATTTTGGCATGTTCTTCATCCATCGCATCGACTAATACACTCCACTGAGGGCCAAAGCGGAAGATGCCTTTCTCGGAGGTGTCGACTTGTTCGAATTTACTGTCCAGAGTGTAAGTGTTGTAAAGGTGGGCGATGTCCTCCCCGCGAGATTGAAGCGTCACTATCTCGGCAAAATTAGTCGTGGCACAGGCCAGCATGGCCTCATTATCGTTAGCCATGTCTTCCATAAAACCAATCATGTTGGTAGCCATGGTGACAGAGGATGCCAGATTCTCATTCATTTCATTAATGGCCAGGGAGCTTTCTGCCACATTAGTGTTCATAGTGCCAATTTCATCGGTGGTGCCCTGCAATGTGCTCGATATGGTTTCAGTGGCGAGCGATTGCTCCTCGGCGGCAGCGGCGATGGTGGCGACAACGGCGTTAACTTCAGTGATGACCTCGGTAAGGCTTTTCATGGAGCTAAGGGTCGTATTGACAGCGGACTGAATAATGTCGATCTTATTTTTTATATCCGTATTGGCTAAATGCGTTTGCGATGCGAGCTCTTTTACCTCACTGGCGACCACGGCAAAACCCAGACCCGCTTCACCAGCGCGGGCTGCCTCAATAGTGGCATTGAGTGCCAGTAGTTTGGTTTGGTCTGAAACTTCGCTAATGGTATTGGTGACCTTGCTAATCTCATCCGCAGCGTCTTTAAGTTGATCAAATTGGCTGGCGGCTGACTCAGTATCGGCCACGGCTTTGGCGGTAATGGTTCGCGCTATTTCGGTATTTTTGGCAATTTCCTGGGCCGCTGTTGTGAGTTCTCCAGTGGTGTTACTGATAGTATCGACACCGGTTTGGGTCGTCGCAGCATTGTCGGCGATGGCACTGACATTAACAGTGATTTGCTCTGCAGCAGCGGCGACGGCTGTGAGGCGATTTCTGGTCTCTCTTGCATCGGTAAGTTCCGAGCTTATATCTTTGGTGGCCGCGGCAACGCCTTCACTACAATAATTACTGAGTGTGCCGGCTTGCTGATTAAGCTCTGTGACCAGCGCTTTTGATTTGCCGACAGTGCTGCCCATTAGCTGGCGGATGCTTTCAAGGAGTACGCCAGCGGTCGAGTCCGAAGGACTGAGTGGCTGGCTAAAGTCACCACCTGCCAGCTGTTTCAAAAGATCGATATCCGCATTGCTAAAGGCTGGGAGTGCCGCTGTTGCTTCATTAAGGGCGCCGTCGATTGAGGGGGTGTCGGCTTCGGGGCTGGGCTCTTTAGAAACGGCAGAATGTTTTTTCATCGATAATATTGCCATGAGATCTTCCTTGAAGTTTGCTAAAAAGTGCCTTGATAGGACATTGACAAATAGTGTTTTCAATGTCGGCGATTCTACTGGCTAACTTGAGGTTTAAAATAAAAGCGAGTCACAAAACAGGATAAAACAAGGTGTTATGGGCGCAAGTCCTGAGCGGCTTCGATAGCGATTTTGTGTCACCAGTTTATCTATATTCCTCTTGGCTTAGATCAAATACCTTTGCAAACCAATAAGTTGATAATAAAGTAGGTGGCAACTCGCCAGCGCGAGTCAATAAATATAAGGAGAAGAACATGGATCAGGCAACTCAGATAGCGCGTATCAAAAAGGCTTTTCAATATATTGATAGTGGCCAGACGGCGACTACTCCCGGCGTCAAGCGTGCCCCTGTAGCGGCTTACACCGACAAGCCGTGGCTGGATCGTGAGTTGGCCAGTATTTTCAAAAACTATCCTCTGTTTATGGGTCTGTCTGGGGTCATTGCCGAGCCCGGCGATTATCTGACCATGGAACACAGCACATTGCCGATGTTGCTGGTGCGCGGTGATGACGGCGTGGCCAGAGCCTTTATTAATATGTGCAGCCATCGGGGTGCCCCGGTGGCCCAAGGCTGTGGGCGGGCCGCTAATTTCACCTGTCGCTATCACGCCTGGACCTACGGCCGCGCTGGAGATTTAAAAGTCATCCCCGACCAGCGCAACTTCCCCGGTGTTGAGCCCCAGAACCACGGGCTGATGCCGCTGCCTCTGGTAGAGAGGCACGGCATGATATGGGTGCAGCCCGACCCGGCGGCAAAAATTGACCTCGACCAGCATCTCGACACCATGCAGGGTGAACTTGCAGGTTATGACCTGCAAAATTATGTGCACTACCAACGGCGAGTTTTACACCGGGATATTAACTGGAAGATGCCAATTGATACCTTTCTAGAGCCCTATCACTTCGCCGCTCTGCACAAAGATACGGTGGCGCCCATTTTCTTCGGCAACCTCTGCCTGTTTGAGGGCCACGGCTTGCACCACTGGATGGCGGTGATGCGCAAAAGCATCGAAAGCCTGCGCGACAAACCCGAGGCCGAGTGGGACTTTATTAAGCACACGGCCATTTCCTACCAGCTTTTCCCCAATACTATATTCACCATGCAGGCTGATCACGTCGAAACCTGGCGCATTTTCCCGGTCAATAATCGCGTTGACCAGTGCGTGATTTATTTTGACTGCTATGTGCCGGAGCCGGTGACCAGCGATAAAGCCAAAAAGTATTGGGATAAAAATATTGATTTGGCGATTCGCACTGTCGATGGCGAGGATATTGTTATCCAGCAGGAAATGGAGAGGAATTATATGAGTGGCGCCATGGAGGAAATATTGATTGGCCAAAATGAACCCGCCCTGGCTTATTTCCATCAATCTCTCGAACGGGCCATGGCTGAGAGCGAGGGCTAGAAAACGCCGCTTAAACCATCAGCTCGCATCTGGGGTAAGCCATTATGAATAAGCCTATTGAATTGCAGTCCACCCTAAGCTGTCCCGCTTGCGGTCATCAGCAAACAGAAACTATGCCCACCAATGCCTGTCAGTGGTTTTACCCCTGCACGGCTTGCCAGGAATTACTCTCTCCTTTGCCCGGCGATTGCTGTGTTTTTTGCTCCTATGGCACGGTCAAATGTCCCCCCATGCAGCAGGGTAATTGCTGCTGATTCAGCCAAAACCCCGCCGGACAATGCCACGCCTTGCATGCCCCTGTGTGGCTACTCTACACTCGAGACTCAACAGTTCCGGTGTGCTCCCGCCTCGTGTGGGAGCGCCAATCCTTAAGCGTCAATTTTATTGATTTCAAATCCCCATGAGAGGTACTTGTGAGTAGCGTTAGCAGCAACAGCACAATGAATTTAGAAGGAAAGTCAGCCATCGTCACCGGTGGCGGTCGTGGCATTGGTCGCGAGATCGCTTTGGTGCTGGCCCAGCAGGGTGCGCGAGTCGTCGTCGCCGACCCCGGTGCCGACCGCGGTGGCAGAGGTGGTGAAGACGCCCCCGCCAATCAGGTGGTCACAGAGATTGTAGCCGCGGGTGGCGAGGCCGTTTCCGCCCTGGCACCGGTCGATGACTACGAAGCGGCGGCGGGCATCATCGGCACATGTGTTGATAGCTTTGGCTCGGTCGACATGGTCGTTAACTGTGCCGGTGTATTGCGCGAGCGGATGATCTGGAATTTGAGCGAAGATGATTGGGACACAGTGATTCGTGTGCATTTAAAAGGCCACTACAACATGTGCCACCACGCCTCGAAAGTGATGCGCGGGCAACGCTTTGGCCGCATCGTCAACTTCGCATCGGATGCCTGGCGCGGCAGTGTCGGCCAGTCAAACTATGCCGCCGCCAAGGGTGGCATTGTCAGCTTCACCCGCTCACTGGCACGGGAGCTGGGTCGCTACGGGGTCACCGCTAATGCCATTTGCCCGATTGCCGCTACCCGCATGACCCTCGACCAGGGCGTCATCGACGGCATGCAAAAACGCCTCGACGCCGGCTTGATTACGCAAGATCGCTACGACTCGTTAATGGCGATGCCGGGGCCGGAGTTTGTCGCACCCATGGTTGCCTATCTCGGCACCGCAGCGGCGGCCGATGTGAATGGGCAAATCTTCCATGTCGAGCGCGGTCGCGTGTCGGTGTACTGCGAGCCGGTTGAAGAAAAGGCCCTGCTGAAAACGGATAATGATGGGCTCTTTAGTGTCGAAGACTTAATCGACGCCATCCCCGGGTCGCTGATGGTTGGCCGCCCCAATCCGGCACCGGCAGTACAAGAAGATTAAGCTGAGCTAAACGGAGGGCTGCTGTGTCGATTCAAACGACTGTCTGTGTCACCGGTGCCTCGGGCTTTATTGCCGGGCAAACCATACGCGAATTGCTGGCCTGCGGTTTCAGCGTGCGGGGTACGGTGCGAGGTGAGGTCGATGACAGCGGCTACGCCTACCTCGGGCAATTGCCCGGTGCGGCTGAAAGGCTGGCGTTGGTGGCGGGCGATCTCACCCAGCCCGGGTCATTCGACAGCGCTATTGCCGGCTGCGATTATGTGATTCACGCGGCCAGCCCCTACCTGCTCGAGACCAAAAATCCACAACAAGATTTGGTCGACCCCGCCCTTAATGGCACCCTCGACGTACTGCGGGCCTGTGCCAAAAGCTCCAGCGTAAAGCGCGTCGTGTTGACCTCATCGCTGGCGGCAATAACCGATGAACCCGACAGCGAGCACGTTTTTACCGAAAGCGACTGGAACAGTCAATCTTCCCTGTCGCGCAATGCCTACTTTTTTTCAAAGGCGCTGGCAGAGCAAGCCGCCTGGAACTTTATGCGCGAGGGTGAGAGAAGTTTTGATTTAGTGGCTTTAAATCCCTGCATGGTTATTGGTGAAGCCCTGGGCCCCGGCTTAAACAGCAGCAATCAAGTGATCTGCGATTTGCTCAGTGGTACTTATCCGGGAATTATGGCCTTAAATTTTTGCATGGTTGACGTTTGCGATGTGGCTCGGGCTCACGTTCTGGCGCTGGATAAAGACGATGCCGAAGGCCGTTATATTTGTTTTAGCGAAGCCATGACCATGGGCGAGATTGTCGATTTTCTACGAGCAGCGGGTTACAGTAATTACCGCTTACCACGGCACGATATGAGGGCAGGTTGGATCAGTAGCTTTGTTAAGTTGCTCTCCTACACCCAGCCCAGTGGAGCTGGTGATTTTATCCGCTCCCACCTCGGCAAGACGATGCGTATTAGCAATGCGAAAATTTGTGCTGAACTGGGTATGGAGTTTCGCCCGGTGCGTGAGACTTTACTGGCTGCCGTAGAGGGCTTGATTCGCCAGGGGCATTTGCAAAAATCCTAGCGTTTCAATGGGTGACTATATAATGCTAACAGTGGAAGACCGCCATTAATGGCCGCTTAAGTGCTACTTTTTGCATCAGTTAAAAGTGGGGGGATTACCGATAGAGGAGATAAAAGATGGGTAGTGGCTGGTATGTCTATTCGCTCGTTGCAGACATCAATCAGAACTACCTAAATGTCCCGGCTGAAAGCAAACATCGTCATCAACTAAAGAAATAATCCCCGATTCCATTTCACGTTTTGATTTAAACTTATGAGCGCCAATTTGAACTTCAAGGGGCAAATACACCCGTCGTTTGACACGTAATTGCACCTCGCGAAGTGCTATCTCCATTGCCTCACGCATGCTTGTCTGCGTTGACTCTAGCTGAGTTATTGTTTTTTTAAATTGAGCGATCGTATTTTTAATTTTTTTCATTTGCAACTGCCCATCACCGCTAAGGTTCTGGTTTTCAAGTTTTTTCAAACTTCCACTCAATGAATTAGCCTGCTTATATTTTTCATTAATTTGATGCTTAATTTCAACAATGGATTGCATTTGTTGCTGGTAGGGGCCGCTAAGATCGAATCGTGTCAAGACTCCTGAAGAAGAGCCGACAAGGTCTGTTTCAATGACTTTTACAGCCCGGGTAATTCCTCCGGTAATTTGTCCGCGACCCACCTTTTTACTACCTACACTTATACTATTTTGACTGGTAGCATCACAATGCAGCATTTGTTCGTCAACGTGAATCAGCTCACCGGCCTGTAGCTGAGAATAACTAGCAAAAAGTGCGTTAATACTATTTCCAGCGCGAACAATATTCGTTAAATTCTCTTCCGCGCCATGCTCATCATGGGTAACATGGCCAACTATTCCCTGACCCACAAAAACACTGCCCTCCGCTTCTACATCGGCCGATTCAATCAGCCCTCCCACTGTAATATCACCGGTACATTTAACCTTCATTCCCTCTGTAATATCGCCTTCAACCAATAAATTAGCGTCGATATTGAGATTGCCCGTAGACAAATCGACAGCCTTTACCTTGATAACGTTATCAACTTTCATACCATTGGGAACAAGGTTAGGCTGGCCGCTAATCTCCGCTAGTAATTCCAAAGAGTTTTCTGGATTAATCCTGCTACCGGGTGCTTCGTCATAATGAAAATCTTCACCTGGATCAGCTGCAATGGAATTCCCCCGAACGTCCATTCCCGGCTCGCCCAGCGTAAAGATTTCTTTCCGCATAATTATTTGACCAGCTTCAACTATCGGCAGGTTACCCAGCTCTCGCATATCAATCGTGCCATCGGCGCGTAATTGCGGTTTTAAAATTCGCTCATTCGCGGTATCAACCAGGGGAATAAACTGAGTATCATTCCCGGCAACCGCTTGCCTTGCGCTAGCAACGGACGCTTTAATATCTTCTCCCGTTTTACTTTCCCTGGCACGCTGCAACAGGTCTAAAATCAATTGATCCTCTATACCAAATGTTACACCTGCTTCTGCTAGGGCTGATTTTAGCCCTGTCAAACCGAGGTCCTTCCCTCCTTTGGCGGGGGTAAGTGAAATGGAAGCCTCCGAGTTATCATCTGCAATAATCACTTCTGTTTTTGCATCGACGGCCATTGCTATGACTGGGGTTTCAAACTTTTCATTAGCAAGATCAGAGCTGGCGTTCAACTTTTCTAGCTTTTGTTTCAAGTCATTAACAATCGTCGTTATTTCCTCATCACATTGTTGGTATTGAGAAAAACCACGCTGCTCTAAAAGGCCAACAATAGTGTCTTTATTAATGACTGGCTGCTTGCTTAGCTCACTGAGGAGGAAATTAACGCGCAACGATATGCTGCTAGTTTCATCATCCACTATCGTTTCTAACAAAAGTGAGACTGTGTTCTGTGCATTCATTTATATCACCAAAAATTGTAGTCGGACCCCTGTATAAACAAGGCCTTGTACGTAGCAGAGTGATAGAGTCCTTTCTAATTATTATTTATTACAGGGCACAGCTTAGCTTATTTTTGGAATAAGAGATGGCAGTCTGTCTCGTTATTTGATGGATATTGTCCGTAGCTTTCAGCCCTCGGGCCAAAAGAACCTCTCATTACTGCTTACACATGACGTTCTGATTTGAGGCCAGAAAAAGCGGAAGAGAAGGCCCTACCTATTGTTTGGCAGGCGGTTTGGTTTGATCGCTTGTTAAATCACCAGGACTCAACCTGCCCCGCATCAATATTTAACAGCTCGCCCAACTGAAGTCTCAGCTCATCGCCTACCGCTAAAGGGCCGACGCCCTCGGGTGTGCCGGTAAGCACAACATCCCCAGGCTGCAAGCTGAAAAACTGGGTGATGTAGCTGATCAGTGGCACTACCTGAGTCAGCATTTGCCGGGTATTACCATCCTGCTTTAACTCACCGTTTTGCCAGAGTTTAATATCCACATCTTGCAGGTCTGCTACTGCTTCAGTTTTAACAAAGGGCGATAGGGGGCAGGCGCCGTCCCAGCCCTTGGCTTTTTCCCAGGGTTGGCCCGCTGCTTTTAATTGTTTTTGCAGGTCGCGCAGGGTTAGGTCGAGGGCGATGCCGACGCCGGCTATAGCTTTAATGACCTCTTCTTCTTTACAGTTTTTCAGGGGCTGGCCAATCAGCAGGGCCATCTCGCTTTCAAAGTGGCAGGCGCCTCGTCCTTCGGGTATGCGTATCGGCTTCTGTATTGGGGTCAATGCGCTGGCAGGTTTAATAAAGAGTAATGGCTCGCCGATATTTTTACTCTTCATTTCGGCGACGTGAGCGGCGTAGTTAAGCCCGACGCAAACCACTTTACCGGGGGGGAGCTTGCAGGGGCTTACCTTGCTTGAGCTTATTTTGGCAGAGAGTGCGTTGATAAACTGGTGTTGATAGCTCATGGGTAGGTCGCCATTGTTGATTAAATTAGCTTGCCGGGGTTGAGGATGCCCTGGGGGTCGAACAAGCGTTTCATCTCTTGCATCAGTGCGATCTCGGTGTCGCTGCGGGTATAGCTTAAATAGGGTTTTTTCAAGAGGCCGATGCCGTGTTCGGCGGAGATGCTGCCGCCAAAGCTTTGCACCAGTTCGGCGACGGCGACGCTGACGGCATTGCACTGCTGGTTAAAGTCTTCAACACTCAAGGCATCGGGCTTGAGGATGTTCAAGTGCAGGTTGCCGTCGCCGATATGCCCGAACCAGACCACTTCAAAGTCGGGGTAGTGCTGTTGGGTAAGCTGGTCGACAGCAAGAATAAAGTCGGGCATTTTTGAAATGGTAACGGCGATGTCATTTTTATAGGGCTTTGAGAACGACAGGGTTTCGGAGATATCTTCGCGCAGTCGCCACAGGTTTTTGGCCTGGGTTTGATTTTGACTGACCACGCCGTCGAGCACCCAGCCCTGTTCTACGCAATGTTCAAACAAGCTCATGGCCGTGTCGAGGCTGTCGGGGTGACTCTGTTCAATTTCCAGCAGGGCGTAGTAGGGTGTACGCGCAGTAAAAGGCGGGCTGAGCGGCTGGTGGGCCAGCACTTTTTCGAGAGCGAGGTCGGAGAAAAACTCGAAGGCGTTGAGCGTTAATGCGCCGCTGTAGGTTTTCAGTACATCCATAATGGCGGGGAAGTCGCTCACCCCCAGTACCAATACGGCGCGCTCTTGCGGTGGCGGAGCGAGGCGCAAAGTGGCCTCGCAGATAATCCCCAGTGTGCCTTCTGAGCCGATAAATAAATGTCGGAAGTCGTAACCGGTGTTGTTTTTCAACAGCCCGCGATTGAGTTCGAGAATGTCGCCATTGCCGGTCACCACCTTCAGGCCGAGCACCCAGTCGCGTGTCATGCCGTAGCGAATCACGTTAATACCGCCGGCGTTGGTGGCGATGTTGCCGCCGATTTGGCTAGAGCCTGTGGCGGCAAAATCCACCGGATAGAATAAGCCCTGCTGCGCCGCGTATTCCTGCAGTTGCTGGGTGATGATGCCCGCCTGGCAGGTAAGGCTGCGGTCGACGGCGTTAAAGTCGATGACCTTATTCATGCGGTCGAGGGCCAGCACCAGCTCGCCGGACCGGGCTACCGCGCCGCCACTTAAGCCGGTGCGCCCGCCCGAGGGCACAATGGCCAGATCTTCGCTGGCCGCTAGTCGCACAATGGCCTGTACTTCTTCGATGCTGCCCGGAAGGACAATGGCGCAGGGGGCTGCTGTCCAAACAGTTGTGCGGTCGAGACCGTAGTTTTGCAGGCTGTCGGCGTCGCAAAGAACCCGTGCCTCTCCGACGATGGCCTGGAGTTGCTGCAAGGTGTTTTTATCCATTGATATCGAACTCTGTAGACGTTGAGTGGCGAGCCAGGGGGCCATGAAGGCTGTCGCTCATGTTACCATGTCGCCCCCATTTTTTGCCTCCGAGGTGTGTTGTGGCTTCTGTCTCTCTCGATAAATCGAAAATTCGAATTCTCCTGCTCGAAGGCGTACATCCCTCGGCGGTCGACTCCCTCAATGCCTCGGGCTACAGCAATATCGAATACATTAAGGGTGCGCTGCCCGACGCTGAATTGAAGAGCAAAATTAGCGACGCCCACTTTGTCGGCATCCGCTCCCGCACCCAGCTCACCGCCGAGGTGCTGGCCAGTGCCAACAAGCTGATGGCCATTGGCTGCTTTTGCATTGGCACCAATCAGGTCGACCTCAAGGCTGCTACCGAGCGCGGCGCGGTGGTGTTTAACGCCCCCTACTCCAACACCCGCAGTGTTGCCGAGCTGGTGATCGCCGAAGCGATACTGTTGATGCGCGGCATCCCCGAGAAAAACGCCAAGGCCCATCGCGGCGTGTGGCAGAAATCCGCCACCGGCTCCTTCGAGGTGCGCGGCAAAACTCTGGGCATTGTCGGCTACGGCAATATCGGTAGCCAGGTTAGCGTGCTGGCCGAATCGCTGGGCATGAAAGTGAAGTTTTACGACGTCGTCACCCGCCTGCCTCTGGGCAATGCTGAGCAAATCGCCGAGCTCGATGATCTGCTCGGCTGTGCCGATATGGTCTCTTTGCATGTGCCCGATACGAAAGCCACGCGCAATATGATGAATAGCGAGCGCCTGGCCGCAATGAAGCCCGGCGCGGTGCTGATCAATGCGGCCCGTGGGCAGGTGATCGACATCGACGCCCTGTGCGAGGTTTTGTTTGAGAAGAAGCTCGCCGGTGCCGCAGTCGATGTTTTCCCCAGCGAGCCGGGCACCAATCAGGAAGAGTTTCTCTCCCCGCTGCGTGAATTTGATAACGTTATTTTGACCCCCCATGTCGGTGGCTCAACCGAAGAGGCACAGGAAAATATTGGCGGCGAAGTGGCCGAAAAACTTATCCGCTACAGCGATAACGGCACCACGCTGGGCTCGGTCAACTTCCCTCTAGTGGCCCTGCCATCCCACGAAGGCTCCCAGCGACTGCTCCACGTGCACCGCAATGTGCCCGGGGTGATGGGTGCCATTAACCAGATCTTCTCCGCCAGTGATGTCAATATCACCGGCCAATACCTGCAAACTAATGAACAAATTGGTTATGTGGTGATTGATGTCGCCGCCGGTTACAGCGACCAGGCCTTGAAAGAGCTGAAGGCGATTGAAGGCACGATTCGCTGTCGGGTTTTGTTTTAATTATCGAAAGTTTTACTGTAGGGCGTGGGCTGTTTTCATCATATAGCTGTTGTGTGAGAGGGATGGCTCTGTGGTATCGATACTGGTTTGAGGACATTTCCTGTTAAAAACTGCCACTCTTCTATCTTTTTAGTTCCCTTTAAGGGGTTCCTTGTTATAATTCCCTTAAAGGGAACTTTGGTTCGTTAATGAAGGTCTTGGGAAGAAACAAGTTAAGCGAATTCAGTCAACAGCACGCTAGCGCCAAGAAGGCCTTGGATGCGTGGTTTTCAGAAGTATTGGGAGCTGGTTGGAAAACACCTCAAGATATAAAGAGCCGATACCGAAGCGCAGACTTCCTGTCTAAAAATCGTGTTATTTTCAACATTAAGGGAAACCATTATCGCTTGGTAGTAAAAGTGCGATATCAAAATGGCATTGTGGTTGTTGAGTGGGTAGGAACCCACGCGGAGTACGACAAAAAGAAATTTTGAACGGTGAAATTATGAGCCATATTAAAGTCATTAAATCAGATAAAGAACATGAGCAGGCCATGATTCGCTTAATGAGTCTTATGGATTCTGAGCCAGCACAAGATACCTGTGACGCCGATGAAATTGATGTGTTAGGGCTTCTTATTGAGCGGTACGAGCAAGATAGTTTTCCAATAGAATTTCCTGACCCTATTGATGCGATTTTGTTTCGTATGGATCAAGAAGGACTTAAAAAGAAAGATCTTGTGCCGTTTATTGGTTCTGCCCCCAAGGTGACAGAGGTGTTAAATGGCACTCGTTCTTTAAGTTTGAATATGATTAGAAAATTAAGTGCAGGGTTAGGCCTGTCTGTAGAAGTGTTAATTAAAGAACCCTCTCAACAACGAGCTCGCGAAAATAAAGTTGATTGGCATGCCTTCCCCCTGGCAGAAATGCGTAAGCGTGGTTACTTTGACGGGTTCGGCGACTCTCTACAGGAACTAAAGGAATATGCTGCAGAGCAATTGAGTCGCTTTATTTCTAGTGTGCCCAGTGGGTTTTCTTTAGAGCCTGCATTATTAAGAACAAGCGCTCATCTTCGTTCCGGCGATAAAGTCATGAATGACTATTCTCTTTGGGCATGGCAAATACGAGTGTTGCAAAAAGCACAAGAAGAGATATTGCCGAGTCAATATGAAAAAGGCACGGTCGACCTCTCCTGGATGCGCCAGTTGGCTCAGTTGTCGTGGTCTGACCAAGGGCCTTCATTGGCGAAAGAATATTTGAATCAGAGTGGTATCCATTTAATCATAGAGCCACATTTGCCAAGAACATATCTTGATGGGGCGGTTTGTTTGGGTGGGACGGGTAGCCCGGTTGTGGCGTTAACCCTTCGTCACGATAGGTTAGATAATTTTTGGTTTTCACTAATGCATGAGTTAGCTCATATTGCCCTACACCTTGATGGTGCAGAAGCTTGGTATATTGATGACTTAGATGCTGTAGGTGGAGATCAGTTAGAGCAAGAGGCTGATGAGTTAGCCCAAGAAGCGCTGGTGGATAAATGTTATTGGGAGCGAATTGCTGGATGTGATTCAAAATCGGTGCGCTTATTTGCTAAGAAATTAGCAATATCCCCTTGTGTTATCGCTGGACGGCTTCGCCATGAAAATAGTAATCACCAAATGTTTGGTTCACTTTTTAGGGATAAAGTAAGAGGTCATTTCTCAGGTGGTTGTTAATAGTGGTGTTGAGTTCTGTATTACTGCTATACCACAGTAATAATAGGCCAAAACCTATTAGTTGATATTCAGGGCAAATACTTGCCTGCGGGTTTCCCAAGAAAAGCCACTACTGGGCACCTCTAAAAATGCAGCTTTTTGACTAATTTTTACTAAGCCCTACCTTTTTTCTTTCCCTAATACGACTTATTGTCATTACGAATAATTATCAACACATATTTTGCCGATATAAATCGCGTCATTTACCCTTAGCGCATAAGATTGACTGCCCTCAAGACTTTGAGAGATTCATCTTGTGTAAACTTACAAATCGTCTCATATTATAAACAACATTCATCATGCCAACTTTTACCCTGGTGCGGGCCAAGCCGATCACCTGAAAATAAAGCCCTCCTTGCTCGTTACTGATTGAACCAAAAACATGCTCTACTCTGGCGCGAACT
>JAGPUW010000019.1 GCA_018069465.1 Gammaproteobacteria bacterium
GCGGCTTCGGTGAGTTGCTTGATCAGAGGGGTAAGGATGCCGTCTTTGCCGGTAAGATCTTTACCTTCACGTAGTGCCTTGAGGGCAGATTCCATATCGAATGTGGGTGTAGTCATAGTCATCTCTTTTTCTTAGTTTAAAGAAATGACACAGAATTATGAACACTACCGTGTTTTTTCTACTCTCGTCGAAGTAAAAACTAACAGATCTTAACCTACCGCACCCTTAGCCAACAACGCCCGAGCCGCCCCAGAATCATTCCTCCGCCCCAACTTCTGCGTAATAAATTCCCCAGCCTGCACCAATTTCCCCAAATCAATACCATGCCTTATACCCAGCCCATTAAGCATATAAATCACATCTTCTGTCGCCACATTACCCGTCGCACCGGGTGCATAAGGGCAGCCACCCAGCCCAGCGACGGAGCTATCTACAACAGCCACGCCCATTTGCAGTGCCGCGTACATATTGGCCAGCGCCTGGCCGTAGGTGTTGTGCAGGTGGATGGCAATTTTCTCGATGGGGATGGCAGTGGCGACGCTGTCGATAATATTGTTGATTTGTCCGGGTGTGGCGACGCCTGTGGAGTCACCGAGTGATACCTCGTAGCAACCCATGTCGAGCAGGGCTTTGGCGAGTGGTGCGAGGGCGGACGGTTTGACCTCGCCCTGGTAGGGGCAACCGGCGACTACCGATATATAGCCGCGCACGGCAAGGCCCTCAGCCCGTGCGACTTGTGTGAGTTCTGCGGCGCGGGCCAATCCTTCATCTATTGAGCAGTTGGTGTTTTTTTGGCTGAAGGCTTCGCTGGCGGCAATAAAGACGGCGACTTCCGACACCTTGGCCGATATCGCCCGCTCCAGGCCGCGCATGTTGGGCGTGAGTGCGGAGTAGGTGACACCGGGCTGGCGATTTAAGGTGCCGAACACTGCCTCGCTGCCGGCCATTTGCGGTACCCATTTGGGGCTGACAAAGCTGCCGCTTTCAATGGCCTGCACACCGGCATCGGCGAGCATTTCGATGAGGGCAACTTTGCTTTCGGTATCGACCGGCGCGGGTTCATTTTGCAGGCCGTCGCGGGGGCCTACCTCAAAAATTTTAACGCTCTTTGGTAGGCCCATTCTTGCTCTCCTGTTACTCGCTATCGGCCTTTGACTCGCTCTTGGCAGCTTCGAAATTCACCAGCTCGGCACCGCCGTCCACCAGGTCACCGGGCTGGCAGTAAAACTCCACCACGGTGCCATCGGCGGGGGCGCGAATGGTGTGCTCCATTTTCATCGCTTCCATAATGACGATGGCCTGATCTTTCTTCACCGGGGTGCCGGCCTCGACGGGCAGGGCGACGATGGTGCCGGTCATGGGCGCGGTAAAGCCGGCGGCGGCTTCGTCGTCAAGATCGCCACAGTCGGGCTCAATCACACTGAATTGCACGGCGGCATCTTGCGTAAAGAGGCTGTAAATACCGTCGTGGGCAACTACGCTGGCATGCACGCGGTGGCCGTCGATATCGGCGTGCAGCCCGCTACCATTGAGGCTGCCGCTGAGTTGAATGGACACCTCGCTAGCGCTGCCCCTGGTGGTCAGGCTAAAGCGGCTGGCATCAATTTGCTCGGCGAGCACGGTCACTTCTTCACCGTTAATCAGCAGGGGGTAGTCGTGCACGTTGGCGCTGCCGCTGCGCCAGCCGTTGGTGGCGTGCCAGGGCGAGTGGGGATCGGCGCTTTGGGAGGCGAGGGCGGCGGCATCCTGATTGCGTTTGAGAATCAAATAGAGGGTGGCCAGCGGTACATAGCGCTCAACTTCCTCTGCCTTTTTGTGGAAGATCAGCTCGCGGTGCTTTTCGATAAAGCCAGTGTCGAGATCAGCTTTGCGGAAGGGCTCGGCAGTGGCCAGGTTGTAGAGGAACTCGACATTGGTGGTCATGCCGCTGATACGGTATTGGCTCAAGGCCTCGGCCAGCCGCGAGAGGGCGCGGTCGCGGTTTTCGTCCCAGACAATCAGCTTGGCGATCATCGGGTCGTAAAAAACACTCACCTCGTCGCCCTGCAAGACGCCGGTGTCGACCCGCACATGGGGGCTTTCTTCGGGTGGCTGCAGGTAAGAAAGAGTGCCGGTAACGGGCAAAAAGTCGTTGTCCGGGTCTTCGGCGTAAATGCGTGCTTCGAAGGAGTGACCGTTTATTTGCAGTTGCTCTTGGGTTAATGGCAAGTCCTGCCCGGCGGCGACACGCAACTGCCACTCGACCAAATCTTGCCCGGTAATCATCTCGGTCACCGGGTGCTCGACCTGCAGACGGGTGTTCATTTCCATAAAGAAGAAGGTGTCGTCTTTGTCGAGCAAGAACTCAACGGTGCCAGCGCCTTCGTAGTTAATGGCTTTGGCGGCGAGCAGGGCAGCATCGCCCATGGCAGCGCGCACCATGGGGTTCATGCCCGGTGCCGGGGCTTCTTCAATCACTTTTTGATGGCGGCGCTGCACCGAGCAGTCGCGCTCAAACAGGTAGACGCCATTGCCGGCCTGGTCGCAAAACACCTGTATTTCAACGTGGCGGGGCTGGGTGAGGTATTTTTCAACCAGCATGCGGTCATCGCCAAAGCTCGACAGGGACTCACGCTTGGCGGCTTCGAGTGCCTCGTCAAAGTCCTCGCTTTTCCACACTTCGCGCATGCCCTTGCCGCCACCACCGGCGGTGGCTTTGAGCAGTACCGGGTAGCCCATGGCATCGGCGTGCTGTTTCAATATCGCCGGGCTTTGGTCGTCACCGTGATAGCCGGGCACCAGGGGCACACCGGCTTTTTCCATGATTTGCTTGGCGGCAGACTTTGAGCCCATGGACTCAATCGCGCCAACCGGAGGGCCGATAAAGACAATGTCATTACTTTTGCAGGCTTCACTAAAGGCGGCGTTTTCAGACAGAAAGCCGTAGCCGGGGTGAACAGCCTGGGCGCCGGTAAGCTTCGCGGCGTCGAGCACACGATCGGCCAGCAGGTAGGATTCTTTCGATGGCGAGCCACCGATATGCACGGCCTCATCCGCCATGCTGACGTGCAGTGCGTTGGCATCGGCGTCGGAGTAAACCGCGACGGTGCGAATACCCAGTTTGCGGGCGGTGCGGATGACCCGGCAGGCGATTTCGCCGCGATTGGCAATCAGAATTTTGTCGAACATAGTCTTCTTCCTCGTGACCCAATGCGCTTTTGCACACTAGTCATTATTTGTTTCTACATTAAGTTATGTTGCTAACTAATTGTTTTATATCTCGTTATAAAGAGGATGATAAAACTACATTCTAAAGACGCCGAACTTGGTGTCTTCGATCTCTTTGTTGAGGCTGGCCGAAATACACAGGCCGAGCACGGTGCGGGTGTCGGCGGGGTCGATAATGCCGTCGTCCCAAACCCGTGCCGAGGCAAAGTAGGGGTGGCCCTGTTTCTCGTAAAGATCGATCACCGGCTGCTTAAACGTAGCCTCTTCTTCGGCGCTCCAGCTTTCGCCTCTGCCTTCAATTTGGTCGCGTTTGACGCTGGCCAGTACGCCGCCAGCCTGCTCGCCACCCATTACCGAGATGCGCGCATTGGGCCACATAAACAGGAAGCGCGGATCGTAGGAGCGCCCGCACATGCCGTAGTTACCCGCGCCGAATGAGCCGCCGATAATAATGGTGAATTTAGGCACCTTGGCACAGGCCACGGCGGTGACCAACTTGGCGCCGTGCTTGGCAATGCCCGCAGCTTCGTATTGCTTGCCGACCATAAAGCCGGTGATATTTTGCAGGAAGATGAGGGGGATTTTGCGCTGGGCGCAGAGCTCGATAAAGTGCGCGCCTTTTTGTGCCGACTCGCCAAATAGAATGCCGTTGTTGCCGAGTATGCCCACCGGGTAGCCGTGAATACGGGCGAAACCACAAACCAGCGTAGCGCCGTAGAGGGCTTTAAACTCGTCGAATTCTGAACCGTCGACCACGCGGGCGATGATCTCGCGCACGTCGTAGGGTTTTTTGGTGTCTTTGGGCACCACGCCGTAAATTTCTTTGGCCTCATACAGCGGTTCGACGGATTCTTTGACGTCGAGCTGCTGGGGTTTGACACGATTCAGCCGGGCCACCGATTGTCGGGCCAGCTGCAGGGCGTGGTGGTCATTTTGCGCGTAGTGGTCGGTCACGCCCGAGGTGCGACAGTGCACGTCGGCACCACCGAGCTCTTCGGCGCTGACGATTTCGCCCGTCGCTGCTTTCACCAGTGGTGGGCCACCGAGAAAGATGGTGCCCTGCTCTTTAACGATAATCGACTCGTCGGCCATGGCGGGCATGTAGGCGCCGCCCGCCGTGCACGAGCCCATAACCACGGCGATTTGTGGAATGCCCTTCGATGACATGATCGCTTCGTTAAAAAAGCTGCGGCCAAAGTGCAGGCGGTCGGGGAATATTTCTGCCTGCATCGGCAGGAAGGCGCCGCCGGAGTCGACCAGATAAATACAGGGCAGGTTGTTCTCGTCGGCGATGGTCTGGGCGCGCACCTGTTTGGTGACGGTCAGCGGGTAGTAAGTGCCACCTTTAACGGTGGGGTCATTGACGACAATTAAGCACTCCTGTCCGGCGACGCGGCCAATGCCGGTGATTAAACTCGCGCCGGGCACATAGTCGTCGTAGCATTCCCAGGCGGCAAACTGGGAGAATTCCAGAAAGGGGCTGCCGGGGTCGAGCAGGTGTTTGAGCCGGTCGCGGGGCAGCAATTTACCGCGCCCCTCGTGGCGGTCGCGGGATTTCTGGTTGCCACCGAGACTGAGCTGGGCAATTTTTTCGTTCAAGTCATCGACAATGCTTTGCATTTGCGCGGCGTTGTCGGCGAAGTCGGCGGTGCGGGTATTGATTTTGGTCTTTATGACGGCCATGGAAATTGTTCTCTCAGACTATTTCTGTAAGATTTTAGGGAAGGTCGCACGGTGGAAGCCGTCGTAGGCTTCGTTGTTGCGCTGGGCGCGTTTGATTTTGCGACCCAGGGGCGAGCTTAAACACAGCGAGCTGCCGCCATCGACTTTTAGCGTGACGCCATTAATGTAACTAGCACCTTCGCTGAGTAAAAAGCACACCGCAGAGCTGACTTCTGATTCGGTGCCGACGCGATTGAGCGGCACGGAGTCGGGAAAGGTGGGTATGCATTCGAGCATTTCAGGGTCTTCGTAAGTATCGAGCCCGGAGGAGGCGAGGTAGCCCGGTGCCACAGCATTGAGGCGCACACCGGCGTAGGCCCATTCAACGGCGGCAGTTTGGGTGAGGTTTTCCATGCCCGCGCGGGCGGCACCGGAGTGAGCCATGCGTGGCATGCCGCCGAAGTTGTCGGCAGTGATGTTCACGATGGCACCGCCGTGTTCTTTCATCGACTTCAAAAACACCGCCTTGGAGACAATAAAACCGCCGAGCAAGTTGGTGCGCACTACGGCGAGGAAGCCATTGGGCGTGATGTTTTCGAGGTCGGCGGGGAACTGGCCGCCAGCATTATTGACCAGGCCGTAGATAGGGCCGTGGTCGGCGATGAATTTGTCGATAACGATTTCGACAGCGTCGGCATCGCGAATATCGGCGCAGCCGTAATCAACGCTGGCACCGGGGTTGTCGCCCTCGATTTCAGCTTTGACGGTCAGCAGCTTTTCTTCGGTGCGGCCCATCATTAATACTTTGGCACCCAGCGACGCCAGCTCGTGGGCGATACAGCGGCCAAAGCCACTGCCGGCGCCGGTGACCAAGATGGTTTTACCTTCGTAAAGACCGGCTTTTAATACGGATTGGTAACTCATAATAATTCCCTTGTTATTCTATATTTATCAGTAGCTTATTTAAATTTGTTAATAAGTCACTTTTATTTATTAGCCAGCTACTTCGATTCGTTAAACAGCTCTCGACCGACCAGCATGCGGCGGATTTCCGAGGTGCCCGCGCCAATTTCATAGAGCTTGGCATCGCGCAACAGGCGGCCAGTGGGGTACTCATTTATGTAGCCATTGCCACCGAGGGCCTGTATTGCCTGCAAAGCCATTTGCGTGGCTTTTTCGGCGGTGTACAAAATCACGGCGGCGGCGTCTTTGCGGGAATCTTCACCGCGATCACAGGCCTTGGCCACCGCGTAAAGGTAAGCGCGAGAGGTGTTGAGGTCAACATACATATCAGCCAATTTACCCTGCATTAACTGGAATTCACCAATCGGCTGGTCGAATTGTTTGCGGTCGTGGTAGTAGGGAATGACGATGTCCATGCAGGCCTGCATTAAACCAACCGGGCCACCGGAGAGCACAGTGCGCTCAAAATCGAGGCCGGACATTAAAACTTTAACGCCCTGGTTTTCCTTGCCGAGGATGTTTTCGGCGGGCACTTCGCAATCGACAAATACCAGCTCGCCGGTGTTGGAGCCGCGCATGCCGAGTTTGTCGAGTTTCTGTGCGCGGCTAAAGCCGGGGAAGTCGCGCTCGACGATAAAAGCAGTGATGCCTTTCGAGCCTTTAGTGGGTTCGGTTTTGGCGTAAATCACATAGGTGTCGGCGTCGGGACCGTTGGTGATCCAGAACTTGTTGCCGTTGAGAATATAGCGATCGCCTTTCTTTTCGGCTTTCAGCTTCATGCTCACCACATCGGAGCCAGCGCCCGGTTCACTCATCGCCAGTGCGCCGACGTGCTCACCGGAACAAAGCTTGGGCAGGTATTTGAGTTTTTGTTCGTGAGTGCCATTCTTGTGAATCTGGTTAACACAGAGATTGGAGTGAGCACCGTAAGACAAACCCACTGCGGCTGATGCCCGAGAGATTTCTTCCATCGCCACCACGTGGGCCAGATAGCCCATATTCGTGCCGCCGTATTCCTCGGCGACGGTCATGCCCAGCAAACCCATCTCGCCAAATTGGCGCCACAGCTCGGCGGGGAAATTGTTGTCGATGTCAATTTGCTCGGCGCGGGGGGCGATCTCGCCCTGGGCAAACTGATACACCGCGTCGCGCAGCATATCGACGTCCTGGCCGAGGTCAAAATTCATACTTTTAAAGGGAGCGTTCATGGCGGTGTTTCCTTGGCGGTGACGGGTGTGTTTGTTAGTGACTGTGTTGGTCGGCAATATCGTGAAGGGCTTTAAGTTCGACCTTGCAGCCGGCCTCGGCCTCGTCAAGGTCGTCTAGCATGGTGCTGATATCACGTAGTTGCTGGGACAGCTTTTGTCGAGACGTGCCTATATATTCGAGGGTGCGCTCAAGCTGGTCGACATTACTCTGGCCGGGTTCGTACATATTCAGCAGTTCGCCGCTCTCCTGCAGTGAGAGGCCGATGCGCTTGCCGCGCACGATCAACTTCAACTTGGTGCGGTCGGCAAGGCTGTAAATGCGCTTTTGCCCCTGTCGAGCGGGGAGTAATAGCTGCATGTCTTCGTAGTGGCGAATGGTTCGTGTGGTGACATCGAACTCCTGCGCCAGCTCAGAAATACTGTAAGTGGTCTTTTCTTTAAGCATCGTTGCTAAAACCATTGCTATCAGCCTTTGCGGGGCTGAAATATAACTTACGTTAACGTAAACTGCAATTTCAAATGAGCGCGCTTTTTAGTCTGAACTCCTCAAGACCTTTCGCTGTTTGCCAGCGACCTTGTGTCTTGCTAAATTGCGCCACCTTGAGCCTCGTTGAGTGACAAAATAATTGCTATGGCCACTGGTCGGAGACGGAATGAAACTGGAAAAAAGTTATATGTGCGGGGCGGCTACCGAGCCGCTGGTATACGACACCATCGGCAATCAGTTTGACCTGGCGGTCGAACGCTTCCCCGATAATGAAGCGCTGGTGGTGGCCCACCAGAATATTCGCTGGAGCTATAGCGAGTACCAGCACGAAGTGGAGCGTTTGGCGACAGGCCTGTTGGCTCTGGGTATCGCACCGGGTGATCGAGTCGGCATTTGGGCACCGAACTGCTACGAGTGGTGCTTGACCCAGTTTGCCACTGCAAAAATTGGCGCCATTTTGGTTTGCATCAATCCGGCCTATCGTCTGTATGAGCTGGAGTACGCACTGAATAAAGTCGGCTGTCGGGCGATTATTTCTGCGGAGGCGTTTAAGAGCAGTCGCTATCTCGATATGTTGTGCGAGCTGGCACCAGAGTTGGCAGACTGCGAGCCGGGGCAATTGCGCTCGGCAAAATTCCCCCAACTCGAAACCGTTATCCGTATGGGTGAGGCCCAAACGCCGGGCATGTATAACTTCGACGAAGTGTGCGCCATGGGCGGCGAGCCGGAGCACACTCGTCTGGGCGAGTTGAAAGGGCTGTTAATGCCGGACGACGCCATTAATATTCAATTTACCAGTGGCACCACGGGCAACCCCAAGGGCGCGACCCTGACCCACTGCAACGTGCTCAATAACGGCAAGGTCAATGGCGATGTGATGCGGCTAACGCATCACGACAAGGTGTGTATCCCCGTGCCTTTATACCACTGCTTTGGCATGGTGATTGGCAATCTGGGCTGTATCTGTCACGGCGCGACGGCGGTCTTCCCCGGTGAGGCCTTTGAGCCTTTGAGCGTATTAAAAACGGTGGCGGAAGAAAAATGCACCGCTCTGCACGGCGTGCCGACGATGTTTATTGCCGAACTCGACCACCCCGAGTTTGACAGCTTTGACTTGTCGAGCCTGCGCACGGGTATTATGGCGGGCGCTCCCTGCCCGGAGTCGGTGATGAAGCAGGTCATCGGCAAAATGCATATGCAGCAAATACTCATCGCCTACGGGCAAACTGAGCTGAGCCCGGTGAGCCATGCCACGGAACCCGATGACCCCCTCGACAAGCGCGTCGGCACGGTCGGTAAGCCCTGCCCACATTTAGAGACAAAAATTGTCGATGACAATAACCGGGTGCTGGCGATTGGTGAGAAAGGCGAAATCTGTACCCGAGGCTACGCCGTGATGCGCGGTTATTGGGACGACGAGGAAAAGACCCGCGAGACTATCGACCAGGGCGGTTGGCTGCATTCCGGCGACATCGGCATTATGGATGGCGAGGGTTATGTGCGCGTTACCGGGCGTATTAAAGATATGATTATTCGCGGCGGTGAAAATATTTACCCCCGTGAAGTCGAGGAGTTTCTCTACACCCACGATAAAATTCAGGAAGTGCAGGTGGTGGGTGTGCCCGACGTGCGTTTGGGTGAGCAGGTCTGCGCCTGGATTAAGTGTCACGAGGGCGAAACCCTCAGCGAAGACGATGTGCGGGCCTACTGCAAAAATAAAATTACCCATTTTAAAGTGCCGTACTATATTCGCTTTGTGGAAGACTACCCGATGACAGTGACCGGTAAAATAATGAAATTTAAAATGCGCGATGCAATGATAGAAGAGCTTGGGCCCTGCGACTGATCGCATAGGTTTTCAGCTGAAAGCAAGATTACCAGCAGCGACATATTGTGGTGTTGCCTGCCTTAACCAGTCGCCAAGACTGCCATTGAAGAAAGGAGAAAAATTGTGGATTTAAACAATAAAGTTGCCATTGTTACCGGAGGCGCTTCCGGCCTGGGCCGTGCGACAACAGATGTACTGGCAGCGGGCGGTGCCAAGATTGCTATTTTTGACCTCAATGCCGAGTTGGGTGCTGAGGCCGTTACAGCACTGGGCGCAGACGTCGCCGGTTTTTGGTCGGTCGATGTCGCCTCTGCTGAATCAGTAGAAGCCGCCGTCGCCGCCGTGCTCGAAAAATTTGGCCGCATTGATGTGCTGGTTAACTGCGCTGGCATTGGTCCCGCGAAGAAAATTATCGACCGCGACAACAACCCCATGCCGCTGGAAGATTTTTCCAAGCTGATCGGCATTAACCTCACTGGCAGCTTTAACGTCGCCCGTTGTGCCGCTGCGGCCATGGCCAAAAATGAGCTGGTCGACGGCGAGCGCGGCGTGATTATCCACACCGCATCTGTCGCTGCCTATGAAGGCCAGGTAGGTCAGTGCGCTTACTCTGCCAGTAAAGGCGGCATCGTCGGTATGACGCTGCCGATGGCGCGTGATTTGGCGAAAGTGGGTATTCGTGTGAACACGGTTGCGCCGGGTATTATGGGCACACCGCTGTTGCGCGGCATGCCACAGAAAGTACAGGATTCACTGGCCGCCACTGTGCCCAACCCCAGCCGTCTGGGTGAGCCCAATGAATACGGTCGTTTAGTGCGCCACATGGTTGAGAATGGTTATCTGAATGGTGAAACTATTCGTCTCGACGGTGCGATCAGAATGCAGCCGCGTTAAGAAGCCACGACATTAATCAGTGGATTGGCCGCTGCTGAATGTTGCCAGTGGGGCTGATCATTTTCACTGAGTCGATTGCGCAGGTAGGCGAGCTGGCGTTCAAACAAGGCTTGTTGCTCGCCGCCTAAATCGGCAAATAAGAATGACTCGCTGGCACGGCTGTCATGCGAACTGGCGCCGGCCAGCGCTTCAAAAAAGATACCTGCTGCGGCGGGTATTTTTGTTTTTACCGCTTCACTGGCGAGTAGTTGCCAGGGATCGGCGAGCAGGCTGGTAGCGGCGAGTTGCTCGAATGCTGCCTCGGCGAGCGAGTCTTCAATAAACAGACAGTTGCCGTTTGACGCCTCGGCCTTGTGCATTGTATCGATACCCAGGGCGCTACTGAGAATTAAGCCGGCACCTTCGTCAGAGGCTTGCTCGCGCTGTAGCTCGACCAGCGCCAGGTGGCAGCTAATGGCGCGCAGTAGAAAATCACTGTCGCCAGACGCTGCGACAAAACGTAAATAAACGCAGTTGCGCGCACCGCTCAGGCGCTCAGCCTTAAACAGTTCAAGGGTGGCGGCGATAATATCGTCAAAGCGTTGCAGCACTCGCTGTAAATTGTCCTGGCTGAGGTGGGCTTGCAGCTGGGGCAGGTTGGTGCAGCGAATCGCCAGGCAGCAGGATTCGGGCCGTGGGCCAGCTTCTATGGGAACACTGGCAGGTGTTGCCGGCTTGAGTAGCAAGGGTTCGATACGCTTTTCGAGTAGGCTTATTTCATCATCGTCGCTGCTCGACGCTTCACCGGGCAGGCAGGCGCTAAGATTTTGTAAGCGCGTACTGATGTCCTTGCCCAAACGCTGTGCCCAGTACAGTAGCAAGGCGCAGAGCAATAAGCCGAGAGCACTGACAGACCAGAAAACAGCCAGCAGTTTTTGCCGTATGCCACTGGGGTCGAGGGCGAGCTGCACCTGCCATGTCGCGGCATTGCTTAAGTTCAGGCGCTGTTTAAAAAGCGCTCTGTCGGACGGGTTTGCAGTGGCCGAGGGTTCAAGGCTCTCGGCAAAGAGGCTGCTGTCGGGCTTAAAGACGGCGGCCTGTTTGACCATCGGTGTGTGGGCAACCAGGTTATCGAGCACTACCTGTAGGCTCACGGCGTCTTCATTGAGCAGGGGCTGGCGAACTTGACCGAGTAGTTGGCGGCTGAGGGTTTGGCCGAAGAGCTGCACTTGCGACTCAGCCAGTGAGGTAAGCTGGAAATAAAGCAGTGGCAGGATGAGCAGGCAGTAGAGCAGGGTGAGCAGTGCGGCAAAGAGGGATAACTTCTTCTGTATGCCGATTTTATTTAAATGTTCGCTTAGACTGTCCATTCTGCGTTCTATCTTTTCGATAGCTCAATTATAATGCCTGCGCGAGGGATTTATAGTGCTGAGTAAATTATTTAAGTTTTTATAAGTCGCGGGCAATGTATCGCGGTAGTGAAAATCCCCACGCAAATAGCTGTAAACACATTTAAAAGGTTGTTGTTCTGTGAAAGAAATTTTACTGATTATTGTCTCCGGCGAAGATAAACCCGGTGTTACCAGTGCCGTGGCCAGTGTCCTGGCTGAGTACGAGGTGAATGTTCTCGATATTGGCCAGTCGGTGATTCACAACAATCTTAGCCTCGGCGTGTTGGCGCAGGTGCCGGCCCATCGCGAATCGTCGCCGGTACTGAAAGATGTGCTGTTCAAACTCCACGATCTCCAAATGCAGGTGCGCTTTGAACCGGTCAGCGAAGCCAGCTATGCCGAGTGGGTGGCCCAGCAAGGCAAGCCCCAGCACATTGTCACCCTGCTGGCGCGCTATATTAGTGCCGAGCAAATTGCCCGCATCACCCAGGTCAGCGCTGAGCAGGGTTTGAATATCGACAGTATTTTACGCCTCTCTGGCCGGGTCGAGCTCGACCGAGTGGATGAAAAAAGTAAAGCCTGCGTCGAGTTTTCCATTCGTGGCGAGGGTTGCGATATTGCCGAGTACCGCAAATCGCTGCTCGAACTGTCGGGCCAGTTGAATGTTGACATCGCCTATCAGGAGGACAGCGTTTTTCGCCGTCACCGTCGGCTGGTGGTTTTCGATATGGATTCAACCTTGATCGAAGCCGAGGTGATCGACGAACTGGCCATCGAGGCGGGTGTCGGCGAAGCGGTGTCGAGTATTACCGCACGGGCGATGGCCGGTGAAATCGATTTTCAAACCAGCTTTAAAGAGCGCGTGGCGCTGTTGAAGGGCCTTGAAGCCAGTGTGCTCGATACCGTGCAGGCGCGTCTGCAGTTAACCGAGGGTGCTGAATATTTAATGAGCACATTGAAATCACTGGGCTATAAAACCGCTATTTTATCGGGCGGCTTCACCTATTTTGCCGAGGGTATTCGCCAGCGACTGGGCATCGATTATATGTTCGCCAATGAGCTGGATATACAAGACGGCGTGGTCAGTGGTGAGGTGAGCGGACAGATTGTCGATGGTCCGCGCAAGGCCGAGCTATTGCGGCAGTTAGCGAAAGAAGAGGGTATCTGCCTCGAACAAACGGTTGCCGTGGGTGATGGTGCCAATGATTTGCCGATGCTGGGTATCGCTGGTCTGGGCATCGCCTTTCGGGCGAAGCCGGTGGTCAGAGCCAACGCCAAACAGGCGATTTCAAATATCGGCCTCGACGGAGTGCTGTATTTAATGGGTATTCGCGATCGTGAGGCAATGTTGGGCTCCCATTAAAAAAGAGCCGCAGAGGGTATCTTGCGGTTGCCTGGGCTCAAGGCTTTAAAGCTTGACACAGCTACCGACAAAAAATAGTCTGGCTCTAATAATAATTGTCCGAGTATTTACTTGGACTTCAACGCAAGGAGCCTTGCCATGAAAGCAGCAGTACTCGAAGCCTTTAGAACCCCAATGAAAATCCATAATAACTGGCCGGATCCAAAGTGTGGGCCGGAAGATGCGATTATTAAAGTAGCCGCCAATGGCATCTGTCGCAGTGACTGCCACGTTTGCGATGGTGACTGGGAGTGGATTGGTCTGCAACCAGAATTGCCCGCGGTAATCGGCCACGAATTTTGTGGCATCGTTGAAGAAGTCGGCGCCAATGTGAAGAACTACAAAGTTGGCGACCGGGTGATCTGTCCCTTTATATTTGGCTGTGGCAATTGTTCCTTTTGCCATGCTGGGCAGCAGAATGTCTGCCTCAATGCCGACCTCGCGGGCTTTGGCTGTTCGGGTGGTTACGGTGAATACGCGCTGGTTGCCCGCGCCGACTTAAACCTGGTGGAGCTGCCCGAATCAATTGGTTTTGTCGAAGCTGCGAGTATGGGCTGCCGCTTTATGACCTCTTTTCACGGCATTGTCGATCAGGCTAAAGTCGGTGCCGGCGATTGGGTGGCGATACACGGTTGCGGCGGTATTGGTCTGGCGGCCACGCAAATTGCCACCGCCCTCGGCGCGAATGTGATTGCCGTTGATATTAACGATAAAAATTTAGAAATTGCCCGAAAAATGGGCGCCGTGCATACCGTCAATGCCTCAAACGGCGATGCACCCGAGCAAGTGGTCGCGTTGACCGGTGGCGGCGCCCACATTTCGGTGGATGCTCTGGGTATTGCCGTGACCTGCATGAACTCGCTAATGAGCCTGCGCTCCCGCGGTCGCCATCTGCAAATTGGTTTAACCACGCAGGCGGAAAAGGGCTTTGTCTCTTTGCCGGTTGATATTATGGTTGCCCGCGAGCTGGAATTTATTGGCACCATCGGCATGCAGCCACGGCGCTTTCCGGCGATGCTGAATATGGTTGAATCCGGTAAATTAACCCCCGGAGAAATGGTGACCAGTGTTATTCCCGTCGACCAGGCGGCCGATGTCATTGAATCGATGCACGGCTTTGGCAATGTAGGCACCACGGTGGTTGAGTGGTGATTTAATACTGGCGTTAAAAACCCCGCGTTTAAGTAACATTAAACGCGGGGTTTTTTTACCGGGAATTTGTGCTTTTAACTGTAATCGAGCTGGTTTAAAGCACTACAGGCCTCTTCGTATTCTGTCAAAACCTGCTGTAGATACTGACTGGCAGACTGGGTATTATCGGCCCGTGCTTCGGCCTCCATTAGGGCGCAAGATTGCGCTAGTTTCAGTGCTGCGAGATTGCCACTCGATGACTTCAGGCTGTGAGCGGCCTGGCGAATAGCATCGGCATCGGCATCTGCGACAGCCTGCTTTAAGCGGATAATTTGCGTATCGGCGCTTTCTTTGTAGGCGGCGATTAATTGTTGAAAGCGCGGCCATTTAGCGCCGCAGTAATAGTCGCTCAGGTTTTTCAGGCTTGTGGCATCGAGAGCTCCTTCGACGGGGGGTTGCGTATTTGTTGGCGTATCTGCATCAGAGTCCGCTGGCTTTACCCAGCGACCGACGAGATCGGCCAGACTTTGCAGGCCGAAGGGTTTACTCAGGTAGTCATCCATTCCGGAGGCTAAAAAGCGCTCTTTATCACCTGCCATCGCGTTGGCGGTGACTGCGGCAATGGGTGTGCGGTAGGGCAGGGTTTCCTCGTGTTCCCGGATTAGCGCTGTGGCCTCAAGGCCATCCACCTGGGGCATTTGTATGTCCATCATGATTAAGCTGTAGCGCTGTTTCGATGCGGCATCAAAGGCTTGCTGACCGTCGTTGGCGACATCGGTGTCATAGCCAATTTGTTCAAGCATATCGCAGGCCAGCATTTGGTTGACGGGATTGTCTTCGGCAACCAAAATTTTGCCATTTGTTGGGTCGATGACAGTGTCATTCAAAACATCGTTGTTCAAAACTTCAAGATCCATGGTGGGTTGGGGTTGATCCGGCTCGGCAGCCTGTTCGCCCTGGGTGGGCGGTGTAATGATTTTACTTTTTCCCAAGGGGATAGTGAAAGAAAAAGTACTGCCTAGACCGAGTTTACTTTCTACGTTTAGCTCGCCGCCAAAGAGCTTGATTAATTGGCTGGAGATCGCCAGGCCTAGCCCCGTTCCCCCATACTGGCGGGAGATGGAGCCATCGGCCTGCTGAAAGGCTTCAAAAATACTGGCCACTTTATCCTTTGCAATACCGATACCGCTGTCATTAACACTAAAACATAGCCAGGCGTTATTGCTGCTTTCTTCCACCAGTGAAACCGTGAGAATGACTTGCCCGTGGCTGGTAAATTTAATGGCATTAGCCACCAGGTTCATCAGGATTTGGGTCAGGCGCATTGAATCGCCGATGTAGTCGGCGGGTAGAGATGGCGGCAGCTCGGCTTTTAACACAAGCTGTTTGCGATCCGCTAAATCCTGAAATAATTCGAGCACATGGGAAATTAACAGTTCTAGCTCGAAGGGTTCCTCTTCAAGGCTTAGCTCGCCGGCCTCCACTTTAGAGAAGTCTAGAATGTCGTTGATAACACTGAGCAGGGTCTCGCCAGAGCGGCGTATGGTTTGAATGTATTTCTTTTGTTGGGTGTTGAGCGGGGTGTTGTCCAGTAATTCGGCCATGCCGAGCACACCATTCATGGGTGTGCGAATTTCATGGCTCATGTTAGCAAGAAATTCGGTTTTTGATTTATTGGCGGCCTGCGCAGTATTTCTTGCATCTTTAATCCCTTGATCGCGACCCTGGATTTGTTCGAGCATCTGATTGAAGCTGTTGAAGAGGCTGCCCAGTTCATCGTTGCCAGGATTTTTCAGGCGTAGGGTATAATTATTTTGTGCAGAAACACTTTGCATTGTTTCTGCCAGCTCTTCAATCGGAGCGGCGATAATCCTTTGCAGGCGTCTGGCCAGTAAATATGTAACAAGAACAGCCCCTAAATATAACAGGCCCATCAAAACTAGTTCTTCCTTGAAATCTTGATAGATAGCAGAAAGATTACCTTGTATAGCAATATAACCGACGGTTTTTTCACCGACATTAAGGGGTTGTACGACATTAATATGGCCTGTCCTAAAGCTACTTACGGTATTGCCTGGCAATATTTCTTGTCTCGAAAAACCATCGGAAATTTCTTCTAGCAATACTCGATTAGTAAGTGCTGGGCTTAAATAACTGGCAAAAAGATTACCGCTATTATCGTATAGTTGTGCGGAGGCAATATCGCTATTAGCCTCCAGTGCCTTGAGTATTTCTACGCCTGTGTCGGGGTCTTTGAAGACGATTGCCGCCCTTGCGTTGACGCCGATGGTTTTGCTGAGCACAACCAGTGAATCGGAGAAATTTTGCTGGTTTGTCTGCAATGAAAAGTAGCCAAAGATGATGGCCAGGCTGAGGAGTACGCCGAGGCTGATGAACATAACAATGGCAATAATTTTCTGTGCGATAGACAGATTCTTTAAGTAAGCCATCACTTGTCCCCCTCAGCAGGGCTGCGGTAAATATTGGCCAGGCGCAGTAATGTAGAGCTAACTTTTAACTGTGAGCGCTCGACCTGGATGGTGTTGATCGTTGGCTGTATCCTCGCTTTATTTAGGGTGAGTTGAATAAGACCACCCTTGTCGACAAAATTGCGGGTATCGCTAACGGTTAATAGCTTGCCGGTAGACAGTTTAGCGAGTTGAGTTTGATAGTCGGCGATATCGGCTTTTTCTAAAAATAAAATATGACAGTCGCTAAGTTCTGTCGGGTCGAAAGGCGCTTTAACGATCAATTTATGGCTGTTAATACTTTCATCTTCGACGACTTCAGCCAGTGTTTTGATGGTGGGAGATTGGGCATTACTGGCGCAAATTACAAAGGGCGAGCCATCTCCAGCAAAGGCCTCTTTGGGCCAGCGAACAAAGTTGGCGAAGTTGAAGATAAAAGCAGCCTTGATTTGATGGTCGCTAAAACTGGCTGCAAAGCAGCTTGGTGTCGCCATGCAGAGTAGCAAGAAAATCCACAAACGTTGTCGCTTTTGGATGGGCTCTTTGACAGAGAACCTATGCTTAAAAGCGGCAGCTTTAAGCTTTATAAATCCTTTTATGGCCATTATCTACAATTGCCAGTCGAGCTTGAGGTAAAGTTCCCTTTGCACCAGTGTTTCCTCAGTGGATAAAAAGGTATCACTGGTTTCTCGGTGTTCTGGGTCGAGTAAGTTGCGCCCAATTAAAGATAAAGAAAGCCCCGGTTTAAACTGCCATTGCAGGTTGGCATCGAGTGCAAAATAGGCGTCGGTATTATTGGTGGGTAGCTCGTCGACATATCTGCCGGTCAGGTTGAGTTGCAGATTGTTTTTAAGCTTGTAATAACTGCCAATCGTCAGCTGATTTTCTGGGCTTAAACCTTCACTACTGTTTGCAAAAAAATCGCTGCTAAAAGATCTTTTGTGCATTTGTATGTCTAGGTAAGTGTAGCTCAGGTTTACCTGCCATTGATCGGAGGGCTGCCAGGAAAGGCTTGTTTCCAGGCCATAGGATTCGGCATACAGGCCATTGGTGGTGGCTATTAATAAGCCCAATGCTGGCGGTGCGACGGGTGGTGCAGGTACGATGCCAAGGCTTTCAGCTGATCTCAAGTCGTCGTAATCGTTAAAGAACAGATTGAGATCGACGCTGAATGTGTCACTGCCGGTGAAGCGGTAACCAAGCTCCCAGGCGATAAGCTCTTCACTGTCAAGGTCAGTGTTTCCCGTTAATACCAGGGCCACGGGTGGTGGGCCTGTGTTAATAATATCCAGGGCCATAAAGCCGTCATGTTCTGCCCGTGAGGGGGTGCGCACGGCTCTGGAAACAGCTGCCCAGAGCATATGCCCCTCGTTAAATGCCCAGCGTAAACGGAGATTAGGCTGGTATTCAAAACCGCTGTAGTCATTTTCTTCAAGCTTGACTCCAAGGGTTAGCCAGAGAGTATCGCTGAGTAGTTCGACTTCGTCCTGAACAAAAAAACTGAACAATTCGTCATCGCGGTGTTCAGGGGTGAAAATCCGTACCTGGCCAATGGATAAATCGCCAGTGGGCAATGAGTTGTCAATATAGCGATAGCCTGCACCCGTGATTAAGCGATGGGTGCCGAGATGGGGAAACCGATAGTTGTAGTTGATATCGTAGGTAGACGTACTTTCTTCCAAGGTCCACTGGTCGCGCTGTTGTTTGTCGTAATAGGCCTGCAATTCACTGTGCCCACCGTCGCTTAGGGTGGTTGACCAGCGAGCGAGAAGGTTGTGCCCCCAGGCATCGATATTATCATTTCTGGGCACAGAGAAAGGTGGCGCGAAGTCGAGCACGCGGATACGCTCAGAGAAGTCGCCACGGTGTAGATCCCCTTGCAGGGTGACGTGGGTGTCATTGTCCCCACGCCAGTCCATGCGAAAGCCGGTGCGCCAGTCATCCCAGCCATCGGCAGCCCTTGAGCCATCTGCAAAGACGGCGTCATCCTGATTGCGATATTTACCATAGGCGCGATAGGCGCCATCTTCCCCGAGGGCACCGCTAGTGCGCAGGCTGGTATAGCCGCCCTCGTTTCCGGCTGTTGCAGTAACAGCGGTGGTACCCTGGGTGTCCAGAGCGCTGCGGGTGATGATGTTGATCACGCCGTTGACGGCATTGGCGCCCCAAACGGAGGCCCCGGGGCCACGAATGACTTCAATGCGCTCAATATCTTCGAGCACTACGTCGTGCTGATCCCAGAAAACACCAGAGAACACATGGCTGTAAATACTGCGCCCGTCGATCATGACTAATAATTTATTGGTTACTCGATCACCAAAACCACGACTCGAGACCACCCAGTTATGGGCGTCTATACGGGCTACCTGCAGGCCGGGCACCAGACGGAGCAGGTCGGGGATAGTGCTCGCACCTGAGCGGCGGATATCCTCCTGGGTAAGCACGGAAATCGCGGCGGCAACTTCGCGGGTTTTTTGTGGGGCTTTACCTGCGATGCTGACTTCGAGGTCGGCAAGCTGGCTGAGGCTGAAGCCTTTCAGCTGTTCGAGGGTGTTCGCGCTGGCACTATTGGCCGTTGCGACGACCGCCAGGCTACTTATCATCAGGCTATTTAGTAGGGCGCTTTGGCCCCAGCGTTGTAGGCTTTCTTTTTTGAGTAGAGCATCATCCTTGAGCTTATTGAGTATCGGTCCATCAAGCTGAGCTTGTGGGTTTGTTTTCATTTTCGAATAAGTCCTGGGCGCCATTTTTGGCGGGAGTATTTAGATGAGAGGAGTGTTGACGGTGTGCGCTGACAAATGCGGGTATTTCACTGGCGGGTAGTGGGCGGCTAAAAAAGAAGCCCTGAATTATCTCACAGGATCGCGCCCGTAGAAAATCGAGTTGAGCCTGGGTTTCCACACCTTCGGCGATAATCTCTAAACCGAGGCTGTGGCCCATGGCAATAATCGCTTCAGTAATGGCCGTGTCATCGCTGTTTTCACCAATGTCTTTGATGAAAGAACGGTCAACTTTGAGGGTGTCGAGAGGGAATTTCTGCAGGTAGCTGAGTGATGAATAACCGGTGCCGAAGTCATCTATAGAGAGCTTGACGCCAAGTTCTTTCAGTGCATTGAGCGTAGCGATGGTGTTTTGAGCATCGCCCATGACGACACTTTCGGTCAGCTCTAAACCAATGCGGGTTGGATCGACACCCGTGTGTATAAATATTTGTTCGACAATCTGTTCGAAATTGCTCTGCCGAAATTGTATCCCGCTAAGATTGATCGACACCATAAACGGTGGCAGGCCGTCGTCGGACCACGCTTTTGCCTGCTGACAGGCCTGAGTCATTATCCAGTCGCTCATGGGTAGAATAAGGCCGCTTTCTTCGGCCAGGGGAATGAACTCTGCTGGCGATACCATGCCGCGCTGAGGGTGGTGCCAGCGTACCAGGGCCTCAACACCAGTGACTTCGCCACTGCTTGCTGATACCTGGGGCTGATAATAAAGCTCGAGCTGGTTATGTTCGATGGCTCTGCGCAGCTCGGTTTCGAGTTCTAAATGGGCTTTGCCGGTGACGGACATTAAATCATTGTAAAATTGATACTGGTTTTTGCCACTGTCTTTTGCATTGTGCAGCGCCGTGTCGGCATTTTTCAGCAGGGTCTGTTCATCTTGGCCATCATCTGGATACATAGCGATGCCGATGGAGGCACTGACAAAGATTTCTAGATCTTCCCCGTTGCCTGCTTTCCTTTCGGCCGCTATATAGAATGCGGTTGCGAGTTTCTCCTTTATTCGTTCCGCGACCCGAGATGCGTAGAGCTTCGGGTTTTTTCGATTACAGGTCAGCATTAGTATGCATTCATCGCCCCCTAATCGGGCCATGTTTTTCATACCGATGCCTTGATCGACAATTTCATTAGCGAGGAGATCGCCGCTCAGGCGTTGCACAAACTCCTGCAGAACACTGTCGCCAATATGGTGGCCAAAGGACTCGTTAATACGCTTAAAGCCGTCAATACCGATGTGGAAAATGGCCAGTTTGTTGTCGGCCGCTTGATTGAGTTCGAGGGCTGTTTGGAGGTTTTCTTTGAAGGAATATCGATTGTACAAGCCCGTGAGTTCGTCAAAGTGGGCTAGCCGCTGAATGCGATCTTCCGTGCGACGGATGTCGGTAATGTCCTGGCTTATCCCAATCAATCTTTTGGGTGCGCTGCCAAATTCCTGGGTACTAAAATCGACGTGGCCCTGAGTGAGAAGTACGCGAAATGATTCCTTGTCTTTAGGGTCGAGTACGCGGTGTTCAATGGAGCTTGAAATGGGGCTGATACGGCGGGTTATTTTTTTTGCAAAAGCTTCGAGTCGACTTCGGTCTGCCGGGTGCGTGTGACGGATTAACTCTTCGACGGTTTGTAGTTGGCCTTTTTGAAAGGTATCGATTGATCCCGTGGTTCTTAAAAAGTAAAAATACCCGGCTTCAATATCGTATTCCCAATAGTGAAGCTTTGCGGCATTTTGTGCGTCGGCCAGACGCTGATGGTTGCGTTTCAATTCGTTAACAGCTTTAGAAGCTCGCATAACGTAGTGTAGGCGTTGGGCGAGCACCAGCCAGTTGGTGGGTTTGTTGCTGAAGTCTGTAGCGGCAACGTCATAGGCCCTTTTCGCTGCATCCGCCCCCTCTCGCCCAGAGATCATAATAATCGGCACATTGCGACCATCGGCCAGCCTGCGGATAAGTTTGCAAACCTCATAGCCGTCCTTGCCCGGCATTTCCACATCGAGCAGAACAACGTCAACCGGTCGACCTTCGGCGCTGGCCCGCTTGAATAGCGCCAGGGCTGAGTCGCCATCGGCTGCCGTGATGATCTCAAAGCCCTGATCTGTGAGCATGTCTTGAGCGAGTTGACGAGTAATAACATCATCATCGACTGCGAGTACAAGAGGTGTCTTGGTGATGATTTCAGCCATGGGGGATGGCCCCGATACAACGAGGTTGAATAGAACACAGTATTTTTCGTTTTGTCTTGTACATGTAAGTTAGTATCACCGTTCTTATAATAATGCGTGGCTATTGATTTATTTCCAGGCTCTGGCTTTAAACCCTGATCTCAAGTGCTGAGCCTTTGCCATGGACAACGCCCCTGTTGGTAACTTAAAACTTAACTGTATTTAAGACTAAACGAGCAGCTATTTTTGAACGAACGTTATAGTTTGTTGCGATCACTATCTGGTCACAATTTTACAAGCTGGAGTTTGAATGTTTTGATTCAATCCCGGTTTTTACTCGCGCTGATTTACCGGGCCTATTGTTTGAGGCCTCAGGGCCTTGCCTATATTTTGGTATTTGTCATAGGTCAATATAGTTGAATATGCAGTTGAGTCGAGCGGCTGCTCAGGGCCTATAATGCTCGTGGGCCTTACTGTCAAAAATCAAGGGAGTGTGTCAAGCGATGACTACATCAAGCCCAGTGGCCATTGCCGCTGTATCTGAAATGAAGCCGGGGCGCTATCCCGATATGGATGGTTATGATCTCTATCTGGAGGTCATCCGCCAATTTCTTGCCGAGTGGTCGCTAGTACCCAGTGATATACAAGGCTTACTGGCCTGTCCATCGGGTATGGCCTCTGGTGGCAGCAACGATATTTTTGTCCACGAGCAGCTCTATGAAGAGCTGGGTATTAAGCCGCTGTTCGCCGATACCATGAATGCCGGTGGCTCGACCTATGGCTTGATGGTGCAGCGTGCGGCACTGGCGATACAGCAGGGCAAAGTCGATAGCGTGTTGTGCGTCGGCGCGGGCAAATTTCCCAAGGTGAGTACCGGTGGCGCCGAGTCGATGGCGCGCATGGTTAGTCATGAAATCTATGAATTTCCCTACGGCACCTTTATCCCCGCTCTCTATGCACAGGTGGCGACACGGCATATGTATGAGTACGGCACGACGGTTGAGCAATTGGCTGAGGTTTGTGTGTCGAGTCGCGAGTGGGCCTTGTTGAACCCCGATGCCAGCACCTACGGTGGCGAGGCCTTGACGGTTGAAAAAGTGCGGCAATCGCGGCCCATCGCCTCGCCCTTCAATCTTTACGATTGCTCTATTCCACTGGAGGGCGGTGCCGCTTTCCTGATTTGTAATGAAGACTTCGCTAAGCGGATTAACTCGCAACCGGCCTATGTGCTGGGTATGGGTGAGTTTCACAATCATCGCAATATTCACCAGGCCGCGAGCTTGACGGATATCGGTTGCAGTCATTCGGCTCAGCAGGCCTATGCTATGGCGGGATTGAGCCCGGGCGATATCGATTTTGCCGAAATTTACGATGCCTTCAGTATTAACCCTTTGGTGTTTATGGAGGAGTTGGGACTTTGCCCAGTGGGTAAGGGCGGTGAATTCTTTCAATCGGGTGCGGCAAGACCGGGTGGGGATTTTCCCGTGAATACTTTCGGTGGTTTGCTGTCCTTCGGCCACACTGGAGATGCCTCGGGGATGTCGATGATCGTGGAGGGCATACGCCAGATTATGGGCATTGCCGGTGAGCGCCAGCTCGACAAAGCCAATGCTGGCATCGTCCATTCCTATGGCGGCATGATGAGTGAGCACTCGACACTGATTTTAGGTCGAAGCACTTAAGGAACCACTGACTAGCTGGCCCCGAGTTGAATCGCCAGTAAAAAATAGCGGACAGAATAAATAGCGAAGGATGAATAGGCAAAGATATGAATGAACTAACGACGGGGCAGGTCGCACCTCCTGAGAAACCACAACCGCGAATTACGGTTTGCGCTGAACCCTATTGGCGGCACGCCAAAGACAATAAATTGGTGCTGCCATATTGCAGCGAGTGTGAAGCCAGCTTTTATTATCCCCGGCTCTGGTGCCCCTCCTGTTTTAATCAGGATATAAGCTGGAAACAGCTCAGTGGCAAGGGCAAAGTGTATAGCTTCTCGGTGATCTATCAGTCGCCACTGCCCTCTTATCAGGCCGACTTGCCCTATGTGCTGGCCATTATTGAACTGGACGAGGGCCCGCGAATGATGGCTAATATACTCAACTGCGATGTGGATACAGTGAGTGTTAATATGGCCGTTGAGGTCTTGTTTGAAGAGCGCGGGGATATGAAAATCCCACAATTTCAGCCCCTATAGGCCTTTGTTGGAACATGTTTTAAAAGATAAGGATGTATAAATGAATGATACATTTAACGAACCCTTTCCGCTGGCTTACGGCACCTACGAAGACGCCGTAAAATTACTCAATAAACCGGGTAAAAAGGTCGTTGCAGAGTTTTCTGTGAACTGGGAAATGATAAAAATTTACTGCTCGATGGTGGAAGATGGCAACGCCAGCTATTGGGACGAAGCGTATGCCAATAAACAGTGGGGCGGCATTGTCGCGCCATCGGGTTTGTTGCTCACCTGGCCGATGGCGCTGCAATGGCATCCCCACAAAGAGCGTGAACACTATTTTATTGCGATGAAAATACCCCTGCCGGGCGACACCTTAATCAACGTGGCGACGGACACTGAATTCCATCGACACCTGTATTTGGGTGATCGGGTCTCGGTGGTTGATGAACTTATCAATGTATCGGAAGAGAAAAAAACACGCCTCGGCGTCGGCCACTTTCTCACCACTAAAGCACAATTTTTTAATCAACGAGAGCAGTTGATTGCCGAGCAAACGAATAGCCTGTTTCGTTATTACGTTGTGGAGGGTGAATCATGAGTTGTACCATTGCTGTGAAATACTGGAATGAAATTAGCGAGGGTGATTCGGTGACTCCGATCACTATGGATGTACCTTTCGAACGGGTGATTCTCGATGCGGCCGCTACTCAGGATTATTTTCCCGGTCACCACAACCCTGCCTATGCCCGGCATCAGGGGCAAAAAGAAATCTACTTAAATACTATGGCTATCGAGGGTTTTATCGATAGAGTGGCTACCGACTGGGCTGGCCCCCATACGTTTATCCGCAAGCGACAAATGCAAATGCGCAGCTCGATTTATGCAGGCGACACACTTAAGGGCGAAGGCACTGTCGAAAAATGTTATGAAAATGATGGTCGGAATTTGGTAGATATCCGCATCAATATTTCTACAGAGAGTGGCCTTTGTGTTCCGGCTGCGCTAACACTGGAGCTGCCTGCTGATAGGCCTTCTTGAATCTTCATCGATTAAAAAAACTAAAATATTAATAATTAAATAGAGATTGTTATGGCTTTAAGCACCTTTACCTCATGGTTTGATCAACCTTTGTCTGCACAATATTATTCAGAAGATCATGAGGCCTGGCGTCGTGCATTGCGCCGCTTTGTCGATAAAGAAATATCACCCTTTGTTGAAGAGTGGGAGGAGGCGGGTACCTTCCCTCGAGAACTCTATAAAAAGGCAGCGGATATCGGCCTGCTGCAACTGGGCTACCCAGAAGAATACGGCGGTGTGCCCAAGCCAGACCCCTTCTTCGATATCGTCACCTGTATGGAGTTGGCCCGTGCAGGCGGTGGTGGTGTCCATCCCAGCTTGAATAGCCACAGCATTGGCATGCCGCCGATTCTAGCGATGGGCACTGAAGAAATGAAAGCCCGGGTTGTGCCCGCAGTGATCAGTGGCGAAAAAATATCAGCACTGGCAGTGACCGAACCGACGGGTGGCTCGGACGTCGCCAACCTCAAAACCACAGCCCGTAGAGATGGCGATCACTACATTGTTAACGGCTCAAAAACCTATATTACCAGTGGTATTCGCGCTGACTATTACACCGTGGCCGTGCGCACTGGGGAAGAGGGCCGCAAAGGTATTTCCCTGTTATTGATCGAAAAAGAGACGCCGGGCTTCACTCAAACAGAGCTAAAAAAGATGGGCTGGTGGTGTTCCGATACCGCCACCTTGTATTTTGATGACTGTCGAGTGCCCGTTGAAAACCTGATTGGTGTCGAAAATAAAGGCTTTTCTGGCATTATGCTCAACTTCAATTCCGAGCGTTTGGGCATCATCGCCTTTGCTACCGGCCTGGCTATGGTGTGTATGGACGAGGCGGTGGCCTGGGCTCGCGAGCGCGTAACCTTCGGCCATCGTTTGATGGAGCATCAGGTGATTCGCCATAAAATTGCCGAGATGGCGAAGCGTATTCTCACCTCTCAGGCGATGATGGAGCGCACGGCCTTGCAAATGCATCAGGGCGAGGTGCCCGTCATTGAGCTTAGCCTGCTGAAAGTACACGCCACGGAAACCATGGAATACTGCGCCCGCGAGGCTCTGCAAATACTCGGCGGCATGGGTTATATGCGCGGCAATAAAGTGGAACGCATTTACCGTGAAGTGCGCGTTTATGCCATTGGCGGTGGCTCGGAAGAAATCATGCGTGATCTAGCGGCCCGTCAATTAGGTTTGTAAGTGCTGCCCTCGCTGTGTCAGTGAGGGCAGGGTTTTCCATCTTACATATTGTCAATAAACTAAATGCCCCGGTGTTAAGTCAACCGGCTTGAGGGCTGGGTTTTCACCGTGCTCATAACAATTAGTAATTGAACGCTGGGTCAGACACCACAAAGTCGTTAATATCACGCCACTTTATTTGCTGGCAGCGGGCGTTTCTCCACTGTCAGACTTGTTGTTTCTTAACTGGGTCAAATACGTATTACTGTTGAACTCATCTATGCTTTATAGGTGTTTTAAGAGTGGGCGTATTCTCTCGGCTTGAGAAAAGTTATTGGGGAAATAAAATGGCTTTAAGTGATTTCACCTCCTGGTTTGACCAGCCTTTAAGTAAGCTCTATTACAACGAAGATCACGAGTCCTGGCGGCATATGTACCGTCGTTTTGTCGATAAAGAGATAGCGCCCAATCTTGATGATTGGGAAGATCAGGGTATCTTTCCCCGCGAACTCTACCCCAAGGCGGCGCAATTGGGTGTGTTGCAAATGGGCTACCCCGAAGAGTATGGCGGTGTGCCCGACACGGATCACTTTTTCAGTATTATCTCGGCCCAGGAACAGGCGCGATCTGGTGGTGGCGGTGTCAATTCTAGTTTAATTACCCACACCATCGGCATGCCGCCCATTGTCAATTTGGGCACCGAGGAAATGAAGGCAAAGATTATCCCCGGTATTGTCTCCGGTGAGAAAATATCAGCGCTGGCCATTACCGAGCCCTCCGGTGGCTCCGATGTGGCCGCGCTACAAACCACGGCCAAGCGTGAAGGCGACCATTACATTGTTAATGGTTCGAAAATGTTTATTACCAGTGGTACGCGGGCAGACTTTTTTACGGTTGCGGTGCGTACCGGCGGCCTTGGTCGCTCTGGTATTTCTTTGCTACTGATTGAAAAAGACACGCCGGGATTTACCGCGACCTCCTTGAAAAAAATGGGCTGGCATTCATCCGATACTGCGGCATTGTATTTTAATGATTGCAAAGTGCCGGTAGAAAACCTCATCGGCAAAGAAAATGAAGGATTTAGCATTATTGTTGGTAACTTCAATGCTGAGCGCCTGGGTCTGGCGGCAATGGCTAATGCCCTGGCGATGGTGTGTATGGATGAATCTGTAGCCTGGGCCAGAGAGCGAAAAACCTTCGGGAAGCGCTTGATTGATCATCAGGTCATTCGCCATAAGTTTGTTGAAATGGCTAAGCGTATTAGCGCTACCCAGGCCTTTATTGAAAAAACGGCCTGGCAAATGGAAAACGAAAGTATGCCAATCACCGAGTTGAGCATGGTTAAGTTAATGGCCGCAGAAACCATGGAGTTTTGTGCTCGCGAAGCGGTTCAAGTCTTTGGTGGTAGCGGCTTTATGCACGGCAATAAGGTGGAGCGAATTTATCGCGAGGTGCGAGTTTATGCGATTGGTGGTGGTTCGGAAGAAATTATGCGCGAACTGGCGGCCAAGCAAATGGCTTTTTAATGCAGATGGTAAAATAAAATAAAGATAAAAAAACCGACTCCATCGCCAAGTGGAGTCGGTTAAAAAAACATTTTATTGCCTGAACTAAATGCAGTTGTATTACGAAAGGGCTGCGGGTCTCGCGGGGGTTTCTGTGTCGCGACCCGAGCGCATCACAATACCGGGGCGCTTGCCGGTCAGTTCATTGTTGTGCACGATCACTTCTCCATTAACCATCACGTGTGAAATCCCCTCAGCTTCACAATAGAGGCGACCCGCTTCGCCGGGTAAGTCATAGCGGGTGTGAATGGGCCCTTTGCCCACAGATGCCTCATCGAAAATGGTAATGTCGGCAAACCAGCCGGGGCTCAAACGGCCCCTTTCACGCAGGCCAAGAAAGCGGGCGGGCTTTTCAGTGATCTCATAGATGGCCTCTTCCAGTGTTAATAACTGGCGCTGGCGTACACCCTCTGACAATAAGGTGGTGCTGAAAGCGAAGGTGTCGATCATATCTAAATGAGCACCGGCGTCCGAAGCGCCAACCAGTGTGCGCGGGTCTTTCCAGACTTCACCGCGCAATTGCCAGCTTTCGTCATCGTGACCGCCGAGCTTGGGCAGGAAGGTGGTTTTCAAATCATCGGCCACGGCGATGTCGAAAAAGGCCTCGCCGGGGCTAATGCCCAATTCAGCGGCAACTTCTGCAACCGTGCGCCCCTCGTAGGCAGCGTTTTTGGAGGAGAAGGTTTCCTCAATGGTCATCCTCGCGAAGTTACCCATAGCGCGCAACATCACGGGAATATCTGGCGAGGCTGCGCCCTCAATCAAGCGTTCGCGTGTCGCTGGGTCGCTAAAGGCTTTTTTACGCTCGTCCATGGGCAGGGCAAGTATGGGTGCCCAGCCGGGTAGGGAGTCCAGACCAAAACCACTCCACAGGTTCAAGCGCAGCGTGACGGGTTGAGCGAAGGTCAAGGCTTTCACCTCAGCACCACGCTCGGCGGCATAATCACAGGCGGTGAGTTGCTGCTGGTAAATTTCTTTCGAGCCACGGTTGACGATGAGTACGTTCCAGTTTAACGAGCGCTGGGCGGCCAGTGACATGTCCGTCATCAGTTGCATGTGTTTGTCATCGAAGGGGCCAACGGTGGGGATAAACTCCAGCAAGGTGCCGGGATAGTCCTTCAAACAAGCGCTTAATTCCACCAGCTCTTCATTGCTTGCCGCTCGCGAGGGTACGGGGTCGCCGCTGCCATCATTGTGGGTGGGGGATTGTGATGAAGAAAAGCCCATGCCGCCTTCGGCTAAAGATGTGCGCAACAGGGTTTTCATATCATCGATCTGTTGTGGCGTCGCTTTCTTGTCGGAATCTTCGCCCATGACGACCCGACGCAGTGCTGAGTGGCCGACGAGAAAGCCGATGTTGATGGCCATTTTATCATCGAGGCACTCAAGATAGCTGCCAAAGGATGTCCAGTTCCAGGGTACGCCTTGCTGTAGGCTTTTTAATGGCATGCCCTCTACTTTTGCCAGTAGGCGCATTAAATAGTCCCCCGCTTCTGGCACCAGTGGGGCGACAGAAAAGCCGCAATTGCCGGCAAAGACAGAAGTCACTCCGTGGTAGGACGAAGGGCTGATCGCCGGGTCCCAAAATACTTGTGCATCGTAGTGGGTATGGCAGTCGATAAAGCCCGGAGAAACGATCTTGCCACTGGCATCAATGGTCTCTTTCGCCACTGCGTTAACGTCACCAACGCTGATAATGCGGCCATCTTTGACAGCGATGTCCCCCGGGTAGCCGGGTGTGCCAGTACCATCGACGATGGTGCCGCCTTTAATAAGATAATCGAGCATGTTTAAACTCCTTAAAAAGTTATTTTTGTGGTTTTAATAGGAAGTTATGTTTTATTGAGTTTTTCCTGTTTTTAGAGTTTTGTACTTACAGCATAGATTTTTAACTAAGCATAGACTGAATTTTAAGCGGAGAGAAGTGCTATAGCTCTTCGTGCTTAAAGGCGTTTGGTTTATGTCATTTGCCAGGGCAAGTGCCTGCTTTTGTAGCTAGGGGCCGTTCTCCCAATGGCGCATAAATTGCTACTACTTTAATGACTACGCCTAATCCGCCCAGATAAGTATATCGGCATTGCAAGGTCTTGCAGCCGAAAGGAGAATGTATGACAGCCCACTATTCCTTGATGGTGCCCGATGCTCAGGCTTCGGGATCATTATTAAACGTCTTCTCACCCCATGATGGAGCACTACTCGCGGAGCTGGAAACCATCGGCGGTAGTGGTGCCGAGCAAGCCCTGACGACGGCTGATCGTGTATTTAAAGACCGTGCTAACTGGCTGACTGCAGAGCGGCGCATTCAGATTTTAAACAATGCGGCGGCTTTAATGGCTCGCGATGCAGTGCGACTGACAGCTATTGCCAGTCGCGAGGGCGGCAAGCCTTTAATTGATTCCCGCATTGAGATGGCCCGTGCAATTGATGGCATTAAGCTTTGTGCCCAGTGCATACGCACCCGTCACGGTGAAGAAATTCCCATGGGCATTAATGCTGCCTCGATGAATAGACTGGCCGTCACCCAACACGAGCCAATAGGCGTTGTGCTTGCGTTCAGTGCATTTAATCACCCTATTAACCTAATTGTGCACCAGATAGGCCCGGCCATCGCAGCGGGCTGCCCAGTGATTGTTAAGCCCGCCAACGACACGCCGATGTCCTGCTACGAATTAATTAAATTATTTCACGAGGCTGGTTTGCCACCCGAGTGGTGCCAGGTGATTTCGACCACGGGCCACGATGTTTCGGAAGCGCTGGTTGCCGACCCCCGTATTGCCTTTTTTAGTTTTATTGGCAGCGCCGATGTGGGCTGGATGCTGCGCTCGAAACTCGCACCCGGTACTCGCTGCGCGCTGGAACACGGCGGCGTTGCACCGGTTATTCTCGCCCCCGATGCCGATGTGGATAGCGCCATACCGCTGCTCGCCAAAGGGGGTTTTTATCACGCCGGGCAAGTCTGTATTTCCGTGCAGCGTGTTTATGCCCCTGGCTCTATGGCGCGTGAAGTTGCCATGGGCTTAGCTGCCGCCGGTCAAGCCATGACGGTTGGCGATCCCTGTCTGGACACTACAGATATAGGCCCAATGATCCGCCACGGCGAGCTTGACCGTGTACATCAAGCCGTTGAAAATGCGGTCAATAGTGGCGCAGAGTTGATCTGCGGTGGCCAAAAAACATCCCCCAGCCACTATTACCCCACTGTCCTGCTCGACCCACCAGCCGATGCCGACGTCAGTTGTAAAGAGATCTTCGGCCCGGTGATCTGCGTCTATTCCTATGACGAATTAGACGACGCCATTGCCAGCGCCAATGCCCTGGAGTTTGCTTTTCAGGCAGCGATTTTTACCCGCAATATTGATACGGCCCTGTACGGCTATCGACAGTTAAACGCCTCGGCGGTGATGGTTAACGACCACAGCGCTTTTCGTGTCGACTGGATGCCCTTCGCCGGGCTGCGCCATTCCGGCCACGGTGTGGGCGGTATTCCCGACACCTTTGCTGACATGCAAATCAAAAAAATGTTAGTGCTTAAATCACTTTCTCTCTAAGTATTTGGGGCAGGTCAAGATGCAGCAAACAAGTGCCCATCCTATGACTGGCACATAAATAGCATTAACTAAGAAACAACGGTGAGTAGCCAACCCTTATGCGGCTGCTTAAATATTTTATTTAGGGAGATCGACACTATGAAAGCCACTGCCGCTATCTTGCGTGAAACGGGCACCTCATCACCCTACGCAGAATCTAAACCACTGGTGATTGAGGAAATAGAACTCGATGCACCCGGCCCCGGTGAAGTGCTGGTCAAAATTGCCGCCGCTGGGCTTTGTCATTCCGATTTGTCGGTGATTGACGGCAACCGACCGCGCCCTCTACCCATGGCATTGGGCCACGAGGCCTCAGGTATTATTGAAGATGTCGGCCAAGGCGTAAGCCGCTTCGCACCCGGCGACCATGTGGTGATGGTCTTTGTACCCAGCTGTGGCTGCTGTTCTTTTTGTGCTCGGGGTCGGCCCGCTCTCTGCGAACCCGGCGCGGCCTCCAACACTGCCGGTTCGCTGTTGGGTGGTGACTGGCGTATTCACCAACACGGCGAAACAATCAATCACCACCTCGGCGTATCGGCCTTCTCCAGCCATGCCGTGCTGTCTGAGAATTCAGTGATTAAGATTGATTCCACTTTCGATTTAACAACGGCAGCCCTGTTTGGTTGTGCGGTTCTTACCGGAGTCGGTGCGGTGGTGAATACCGCTAAATTACCACCGGGATCATCCGCTGCGGTGATTGGTTTAGGCGGTGTCGGTTTGTGTGCTCTGCTCGGCGCACAACTGGCCGGAGCACGGCAAATTCTGGCGATAGATCTTGCCGATGACAAGCTCGCCTTCGCCCGAGAATTGGGTGCCACTCATACGGTCAATGCGGGCGACCCCAATGCCATCGAAAAAATAAAAGATATTACCGGCGGCGGGGTGGAATACGCCTTTGAAATGGCCGGTTCCGTACCCGCGCTACAACTGGCCTACAGCATTACGGCGCGGGGCGGCACCACGATAACATCGGGCTTGCCCCATCCAGAAAAAATGTTCTCAATCCCCGCCGTTTCCATTGTTGCTGAGGAGCGAACATTAAAAGGCAGTTATATCGGTACCTCTGTACCCAGCATCGACTTGCCCCATTACATGTCTTTGTACGAGCAGGGCAAATTGCCGGTGGATCGCTTGCTCACCCACACCATTTCACTGGACGAAATTAATCTTGGTTTTGACCGTTTAGCCTCGGGCGAAGCGATACGCCAGGTCATCGTTTTATAAATTTTTTTGCAGCCTGTTAACAAACTCAAGGATAAAAATAATGAAAAGCAAAGTTATTAGTCCGCAGGATGTTATCGAAATGATTCGTCCGCGGGATACCCTGTGTATATCCGGTTTCGTTGGCACCGGCACACCGGAAGAATTAATAAAAGCGCTGGAAGCCCGCTACCTGCAACGCAAGGCCCCTTTCGATTTAACCCTGGTGTTTGCCGCTGCTCCCGGCGATGGCAAAGACCAGGGCATTAATCGACTGGCCCACAAAGGTTTGTTAAAGCGCATTATTGGTGGTCACTGGGGGCTGGTTCCCAAGCTTGGGGCGCTGGCGCTTAACAATGAGGTTGAAGCCTACAATCTTCCCCTTGGCGTTATCAGCCAGTTGTATCGCGAAATTGGCGGTAAGCGTGGCGGCCTGCTCAGTAAAATTGGCATCGGCACCTTCGTTGACCCCGCTCAGGACGGCGGCAAACTGAATCGCTCAACCTGGGAAGAACTCGTTAAGCGGGTGGATATCGACGGCGAGGAGTGGCTGCATTACAAGCCTTTCAATATCGACATCGCTTTTATTCGCGGCACTAGGGCCGATAGCAAGGGCAATATTTCGATGGAAAACGAAGCCCTAACGCTCGATACGCTGGCAATGGCTACGGCGACAAAAAACTCCGGTGGTTTGGTTATTGCGCAGGTAGAAGGCATGGCGAGCGGTAAAAACATGAGCTCACGCAATGTTGAAATCCCCGGTATTCTGGTCGACTACATTGTTATCGCGAAACAAGAAAACCATCGTCAAACCTGGACAACGCCTTTTGACCCCGCCTATGCAGGGCAGCACAAAGTGGCCCAGCAAAAATCCCAGGCTATGCCGCTGGACGAGCGCAAACTCATTGCCCGCAGAGCCGCTTTTGAACTGCCGCTTGATGGTGTTATTAATCTCGGTATCGGCATGCCCGAAGGTGTCTCCCGCATCGCCAGCGAAGAGGGCCTGCTCGATGAAATTACCCTGACCGCAGAACCCGGCGTAATCGGCGGCATGCCACAAGGCGGGCTCGACTTCGGCGCGGCAATCAACCACGAGGCACTGCTCCAGCAAAATCAGCAATTTGATTTTTACGATGGCGGCGGTCTCGATCTCGCCGTGCTGGGCATGGCTCAAGTCGATGCCAGAGGTCATGTTAATGTCAGCAAATTCGGGCCTAAGCTTGCCGGTGCTGGGGGTTTTATCAACATATCCCAATCGGCCAGCGAACTGGTGTTTGCAGGCACACTAACGGCTGGCGGGCTAGAAGTTGCGGTTGAGGACGGTAAGCTACGGATTATTAAAGAGGGGCGTACCAGCAAGTTTGTGCCCGCAGTCGAGCAGATTACTTTTAACGGCGAGCTGGCCCTGAAGAGTGGGCAAAAGGTACTTTATGTTACCGAGCGCGCCGTTTTTAAACTTGGTAAAGAGGGCATGGAGCTGGTTGAAGTTGCGCCTGGAATCGATATTGAACAGCAGGTGCTGGCACTGATTCCCTTCCCGGTAATCGTGCGCGAGCCGAAAATAATGGACGCCAGAATCTACGCGCAAGATGCGATGGGACTTGCTGTCTTATTAGGTCTGAGCGCTGGTCTTACAGTGGCATCGAGCCAGCCTGATGATCTTGCGGCCGAGTTAGACCTTGAGCCGTCGCAAGCATCAGAATCTGAGCTCCAGTTTTACTGAGCTTAATCCAGTGAAGTGAATGTGGCTGAAGTTAAACCTTATAAAAACCGGGCCTTAAAAAATTTAAGGCCCGGTTTTTTTACACTCTGTTACCTTGCGGCCAGTTTTTTCCTCTTACATCCGGGCGTTGATTCTACCCAACCTTTCTGTCAACAAAGGGTTCTCGCGGTAATCCACCGGTACGACGACAAGGCTGGGTCCCGACTCATTAAAAGCAGCCTCTAAGGTCGCTTTTAGCGCCTCGCTCTCGGTACACAAATGCCCACTCCAGGCAAAAGACTGCGCCAGTAGTAGCCAGTCGGGATTGCCGAAACTCAAATCGGTATGGCGTTTAAATTCGGTTTCCTGCTTCCATTCAATCAAGCCGTAACCATGGTCCTCCCAAACCAGCACCACAATATTACTGTTCAGGCGTTTGGCGGTTTCCATTTCCTGCACATTCATCAGAAAGCCACCATCGCCAGCAATGGCCAGGATGTGTCGCTTAGGATAAATCAGGCTAGCGGCAATCGCGCCGGGCAGGGCAAAGCCCATTGAGCAATAACCGTTGGGAATTAAACAGGTATTGGCTTGGTGGCAGTGATAATGACGGGCGATCCACATTTTGTGGGCGCCAACGTCGGAGAGCAATATATCGTCGGCCTCCATGACTTCGCGCACGTCGCTGAGGATTTTCTGCGGACGGATACTGCCGCAGGTTTTATCGTCGGCGTATTCCTCAAGCTCAACACGCATTGCGCTGCGCACTTGCTGTTGTACTGACAAGTCGAAGGGGAGGTCGTTATAGCCCTCCAGCAAGTGGCTTAGCTCACCTAACATCGCGGCGACATCACCGATTAGTTCAATTTCAGGGTGATAGCACTGGTCGATTTCAGCGGGCAGGAAATCGGCGTGCACAATATGTTTATCGCGCTGGGCATTCCACAAACTGGGGTGGTACTCGACCATGTCGAAACCCAGGGTGATAACCAGGTCGGCGTCGTCCAGGGCAATATTGGAATGATCTTTTGAACCGAGGCCGACAGTGTGCAGGCAGTAGGGGGCGTCTAAATCAACGCAGCCCTTGGCCATAAAAGTGCTGATCACGCCGATGCCAGTTTGCTCGCAAAACTTGCGCAAAGCATCACTGGCTCGACCGCGAATACAGCCATTGCCCGCAAGAATGACTGGCCGTTTAGCCTGCATTAATAGATCAAAAGCTTGTTTGACAATTCTCGGGGCGGGTTCGGAGCGATAAAATCGTCGTGGCCGGATCGGTTTTTCGCTGGTTTCCTGTTTGGCCAAATCCTCGGGTAATTCAATATGCACGGCCCCCGGCTTCTCCATGCGTGAGATGCGCACCGCCTTGCGGATAATCTCTGGAATTGTATCTGCATTGCGAATAGAGATGGCCCATTTGGTCACCGGCTCAAACATGCCCACCACATCCATTATCTGGTGGGACTCTTTGTGCAGGCGAGTGGTGGAACCTTGCCCGGTGAGCACCAGCATCGGCGCTCTATCCATATTGGCATTGGCTACGCCGGTAATTAAATTCGAGGCGCCGGGGCCAAGTGTGCCCAAACACCCTGCCGGATTACCGGTTAATCGCCCGTAGACCTCGGCCATAAATGCCGCGCCCTGTTCGTGGCGGGTAAGAATAAATTGTATTTTTTTACTGTCTGCTAGTGACAGCATGAAGTCGGCGTTTTCCTCACCGGGCACGCCAAAAATATATTCCACGCCTTCTTCTTCCAGACAGGCAACAAATAAATCAGAAGCTTTCACGAGTATAGAATTCCTGTATTGGTCCATGGTGTTCCCGGCGCCCGGCTTTTTGCACTCGTCTAGCTCAATAAATGACGGGTCGTGGGGCTTACGCTATTTATCTAGCAATAATGACGCCAAAAAAACTCGTGGCGGCTGAAATTTATTAGTGTCGTCTATTAATAATAGTCGCCCATTAATGGGGTCATTTACTCAGTGAAAGCTACGGCCAGCGATTACCTGCTGATGAGATGGCATGGCATAAACTTTTCTATTAGCGGATGTTCTCAGCTCTGTAGTTATGCTAGCTTTGCACAGCTAGAATTTACTCAGTTATTAACGATAAAAATACTAATCACTTTGATGACAGGAGAAAACTATTGACCAATAACAGTTGGACAGAGACAACAATAAACACTGCAGGTTGCGAATTAACAGTGACGCAAGGGGGTAGCGGTAAACCTTTGCTGGTGCTGCATGAAGAGCTGGGCGATCCCGGCTGGCAAGCGTGGAAGGAAGAGCTAGCGAAAACCCGTACGGTGATTACCCCCCAGCACCCGGGCTTTGGGGTCTCGCCACGTATTGACTGGGCGCTGACCATCGGTGATTTGGCGAACTTTTATGCCCAGGTCATGGTTGAGCAGGGCTGGGTGGGTGCGGATGTCATTGGCTTTAGCCTTGGCGGTTGGTTAGCGGCGGAAATGGCGGCGCAAAATCCCAGTCAGTTTTCCTCCCTCACCCTGGTCGGGCCAATGGGCATTAAGCCGCCGAGCGGTAATATCTGTGATATCTACCATTACCTGACCACGGACTATATTGGCATGAGCGTTGCCAATGTTGAGGCCACACCTGAGTTTGCCACCTTGTTTGGTGGTGAGGTGAGCGCTGAGCAGTTCGAGCGTTTTCAGGATGCAACCGCTGAGTCGGCGCGCTTCGCCTGGAAACCCTTTATGAATAATCCCGCGCTGAGTCATTGCCTTGCTTTGGTGCGCGATTTGCCGACGCTGATTCTCTGGGGTGAGCAAGATCAGATTGTCCCCTTTAGTGTTGCCGCTACTTTTAATAGTGCTATTAAAGGCTCAAAGCTGGTTGCCTTCCCCGCTTGTGGGCATCGCCCTGAAATAGAGCAAAAAGATAAATTTCTGGCCGAAGTGAATGCACTTCTAGCCTAGCCTAGCTTAACTAGGCCAATTCCATCTTGCTTGCCAAACGCTAATGAAAATAATAGTCAGCGTGTTGGACAATAAATTTAAGCTGCTTCAGCAGTAACAGAGACAGGACAGAAAAATGCATATAACGACGTTTACCGAACGACCCTACGCAGATGTGCCGGAAGATGAAGTCATCAAAAACTCCAGCTTTTTCGGTGTTTCCAATAAATTTCTTAATCCCGCCCGAGGCGGTGAATTGTTTAATCGTTATCTCGATGAAAAAGTGTATGCCGAAGAGCTTGGCTACGATGGCGTCATGCTCAACGAACATCACGCCAACCCTTTTACCCTCGGCGCAGTGATGGATGTCGAAGCGGCTATTTTGGCGCGTATCACCAGTAAAGTGAAAATCGCCCTGATGGGCAATCCTCTGCCCGTCGCCGACCCGCTGCGTTTGGCGGAAGAGCTGGCGACTATCGACATGATTTCCGGTGGTCGCTTGATTACCGGCTGGGTGCGCGGGGCAGGCTGTGAGCAAATCGCCAATAACGTTAACCCCACTTACAACCGGGAACGCTTTAACGAGGCCCACGACTTCATCATGCAGGCCTGGAGTAAAGAGGGCCCCTGGCGCTATGAAGGTAAGCATTACGAATACCGCCATGTGAACCCCTGGGTTAAGCCTATTCAGTCGCCTATTCCTGAAACCTGGATCCCTAGCCTGGTGAGCCCTGAAACCGCTGAATTTGCAGCGCGCAATCGCTACACCTATTTAGCGCTGGCGACGTTTTTGCCACCCACCGTCGAAATGTGGAATCTGTTTGCCGATACCGCCGAGAAAGAAGGCTACCAGGCTGGCCCCGAGTGTTTTGGCTATATGCAGAAGGTGGTCTGTGCCGATACTGAGGAAGAGGCCTACGAGCTGGGTAAAAATTATGTTTACGGTGGAGGGCAGCCGGCTTTTGCCCGCCCCGAGTGGATGTTCCCCGCCGGTTATAATTCCAAAGCGGCGACCAAGCGGATGGCTTATGCGCTGACAGACCCAGAAACCAATGAAGCTATTGTTTCGGGTAAAGATGCCAGTCAGGCGGTCAACGTGGCCGCAATGCGCAAGTACAACCACGAAGTTCTGTACGAAAACCTACTGCGTAATCGACAAATTATTACCGGCACGCCAGAAAGCGTATTGCCAAAAATTCGCCACATTATGGAAACCCTGCGCCCCGGCGTTTTCTCTATCTGGCATATTGAAGGCGGTTCAACTACCTCGGCACAATCGATGAATAGCATGAAATTACTCGGCGAAAATGTGCTGCCACAAATGCGCGAATGGGCAAAAGAGCTGGATCTTCCCGGTCCCAGTGAAGTGAAGCCGGGCTCGCGGAAGTTGCCAGCCAACGGCAAGCGCGACCCCGTTGTTGATGCTTCAATAGAAGCGGCGTGATCACTTGTAGATAGACCAATATAAGCTTGTATTAAAAGGGGTGGCTTCGGTCGCCCCTTTTTTTTAAGTCTTAACAAGAAGAAAATTATTTAGATACTTGAGGGAAGAGCTATAATTCTTTTTCTAGATCAATAAATAAAACTTAGATTCAAAAATGAAGTGCTCTGTGAGTGACAAGCAATGTGATTGATGTTGTGCGTTGAGCACTAAGAGCTAAAGTTGTCGCAATATTCAAACAATTTCGTGGCGCATCAGCCAGCCGAACCATCGTTACCAAGCTGCTGAGATGATGAGTGCTAAGTTTTTCCCCGTCCTTTTTTTGGTTGTGGGGTTAATCAGTTTAATAATAAAAGGATGTCGAGTAATGAAAGCATTGGTAGTGGGCGGCACTGGGCCGACTGGGCCGTATTTGGTCAATGGTTTATTGGCGCGGGGTTATGAGGTCGCTATTTTTCATCGCGGCACCCACGAAATTCCTGAAATCCCTCCCGAGGTTGAGCATATTCACGGTGACCCCCACTTTCTTGAAACTATTGAACAATCGCTCGCCGGACGTACCTTTGATCTGGCCCTCGTTACTTATGGGCGAGTGCGATTTTTGGCTCAGGCTCTGGCCGGTAAAGTAGGGCGCTTTGTCAGTGTTGGTGGGGTGGCGAGTTATCGGGGGTATTTCGAGCCAGCGGTTCTCAGCCCTGTTGGTCAACAGTGCCCCGTTCCCGAAACAGCGGCTTTGGTTGATAGTGAGGCAGAGCATCGCTTTTCCTACCTGATTGCGCAAACGGAGCAGACGGTGCTCGAATATCATCCCGAGGCGGCGCACTTTCGCTACCCCTATGTTTACGGTCCTCGGCAGCTGGTGCCCAGGGAGTGGAGCATTATGCGGCGTATTCTCGATAAGCGCCCTTACATCGTACTGCCCGATGCGGGTTTAAGCCTGGACACCCACGGTTATGTTGCCAACCTTGCCCATGCAGTGTTGCTGGCGATTGATAATCCGGAGGCCTCGGCGGGTGAAATATACAATTGTGGTGATGAAAACCAGCTGACTTTACATCAGGTGGTTGAGGTCATCGCCACAAAAATGGGCTCTGCCATTGCGATAGAGTCTATGCCCTGGGAGATCGCCCATCCCTCACGTCCATACACCACAGGCACGAGCAGCCATCATCGCGTGCTCGATTTATCCAAGCTCAAACAACAGCTGGGCTACACCGATGTGTATTCCAGTGAAGAAGCTTTGGGTTTAACCGTTGACTGGTTGCTTGAAAACAGACCCGAGCCCGGTGGTGAGCTTGAAGGGCGTTTGCAGGATAATTTTGATTACGCCGCTGAAGATCGCTTACTCAGTGCCTGGCATGATTGCCTCGATAAAATGCGTGCCGTGCCTTTTGAACTTGTCACTGAACGACCCCACCCCTATGCCCACCCGAAAAAGCCCGGTGAGAAAGATCATCGCAATCGTTAATGCTAGCGAGCCTCTGAACAAGGCCTGTTTAAATCATAATTGCCATACTGGGCGTCACTGCTTTTTCTTCTTCTTCTTTAGCTGAAGGCCAGTGATAAGTCTTGCCGGCGATGTCCTGATCGATGGATTCGAGCTGCACATCAAAGCCCCAGAGGTGGTGAATATGCTTCAGCACTTCTGGGGTGGAAGCTGGGTCCATAGGGCGGCGCTCGTGGACGTAATGGTGGAGTAATAAGCTGCGGTCACCACGGAGGTTGGCATCGACAACCTGAATATTGGGCTCGCCGTTGCCAATGTTGTGCATTCCGGCCAGGGCCTCTCTGATCAGTTGATAGCCATTGTCGTTATGAATAGCGGCCACTTCTAAATAATCATTTTTATCATTGTCGAGCACAGCGAAAAGCTTGAGGTCACGGATTAATTTTGGCGATAGAAATTGTAGAATAAAGCTTTCATCTTTGTAGTTTTGCATGGCGAAATGCAGGGTCTCCAGCCAGGGGCTACCGGCAATATCGGGGAACCAACGCTTGTCTTCACTGGTCGGCGTTTCACAAATTCTGCGAATATCCTGCATCATCGAAAAGCCCAGGGTATAGGGGTTGATACCACTAAAGCCGGGGTGGTCGTAGCCGGGTTGGTAAACCACGTTGGTGTGGGACTGGAGAAACTCGAGCATAAAACCCTCACTTACCCGGCCCTGATGATAGAGGTCGTAAAGCAGGTGGTAGTGCCAGAAGCAGGCCCAGCCCTCATTCATGACTTTGGTTTGGCGCTGGGGGTATAAATATTGCGCCATTTTTCTAACGATGCGGATAATTTCCCGCTGCCAGGGCTCTAGAAGCGGCGCATCTTTTTCAAAGAAATAGAGCAGGTTTTCCTGGGGTTCGGAGGGGAAGCGTGAGGCTGTCAGGGGTTCGTCATCGCCTTTTTGCTCGGGAATGGTGCGCCATAAATCGTTGACCTGCTGTTGTAGAATGGTCTCGCGTTGCTGCTGATTTTCCTTTTCTTCCTGCAGCGAAAGTGGGTAGGGGCGCTTGTAGCGATCGACGCCATAATTCATCAGCGAGTGACAGGCATCGAGTGTGGCTTCGACGGCATCGACACCGTAGCGCTCTTCGCATTTACTGACATAATCCCGCGAAAATACCAGGTAGTCGACGATGGAACTGGCATCGGTCCAGGTGCGAAACAGGTAGTTACCTTTAAAAAATGAATTGTGTCCGAAGCAGGCATGGGCGATAACCAGAGCTTGCATGGTCAGCGTGTTCTCTTCCTGTAAATAGGAAATACAGGGGTTTGAATTAATCACCAACTCATAGGCCAGCCCCATATGACCGCGCCGATAACTTTGTTCGGTACTAATAAAATGCTTGCCATAAGACCAGTGGTGATAGTTGATGGGCATGCCGACCGAAGTATAGGCGTCCATCATTTGTTCTGAATTGATTAATTCAATCTGGTTGGGGTAGGTGTCCAGTTGATAACCCTCAGCCAATTCTCCAATCGTTTTTTCATAGCGCTCAATTAACTCAAAGGTCCACTCCGAGCTATTAGAAATTATCCGGTCGTTTGTCATTGGTCTTGTTTCCTGAACAATTCACGTAGCACCGGGTAGATATCGGCGGCGCTGGTGATGTGTTGCATGGCGAAGGTGTCACTGTGTTCTGCTTCGACAGGAAGATAGGATTTCCACAGCACGTTGTCGCGCTGGGCAATTTCAACATAGGCAAAGTATTGAAGTTTGGGTAGCAGGTGGTCGAGAATTTGTCGACACCGGGGGCTGTCTTCGGGCCAGTTATCACCATCCGATGCCTGGGCGGCATAGATATTCCACTCGTTAATGGGGTAGCGTTCGTCGATAACTTCCTGGGTTAATTTCAGTGCGCTGGAAACAACGGTGCCGCCACTTTCTCGCGCGTAAAAAAAGTCGTGCTCATCGACTTCGCTGGCTATTGTGTGATGGCGAATAAAAACGATATCAGTTTTTTCGTAGTGGCGATCGAGAAATAAATAAAGCAGGATGAAGAAGCGCTTGGCGAGGTCTTTGGTAGCCTGATCCATTGAGCCTGATACGTCCATAATACAAAACATCACCGCCTTTGAGCTGGGCACAGGTTCGAGAACCTGCTGGTGATAGCGCAGGTCGATGTCGTCGAGGAAGGGCACGCGGTTAATTCTTTCGCGCAGGCTGGCAATTTTTTCTTCCAGCTCTGTGGCCAGCGCCTGGGGGACAGGTGTTTGCTGTTGTAGTTGTTTGAGCTCGTCTTGCAGGGCGCGTAGTGCTTTGCGCTTGCCGGCACTCATGGCGATACGCCGGGCGGTGGCGGAGCGCATAGAGCGGATGACACTGATATTGGCGGGAGAACCGCTACTGCTAAAGCCCGCTCGACGCGGTTTGACGTCTCTATCAATGGCTAATTGCTTGCGTATAAGATTGGGCAACTCCAGGTCTTCAAACAGCAGCTCAAGAAATTCCTTTTGGCTAATTTCAAACACGAAGTCGTCGCTGCCCTCGCCTGAATCGCTGGCCTCTTGCCCCGCGCCAGCGCCACCACCCTCGGGTCTCGGCAGTTTGTCACCTTTGTCAAATTCATGATTGCCTGGAAAGATACGTATTTGACGGCCACCGCGCCCGTGGTGGAAGCTGGGCTCGCTGGTATCTTTGCCGGCAATATTGATCGACTCGCCATTGTCTGTGTCGGTAATACTGCGTTCGCGTAAGCGCTCTTCCAGCGCGCGGCGAATTTGCGCTTTATGGCGTTTTAAAAAACGCTGCCGGTTGACGGCGCTTTTATTTTTGCCCTGTTGTCGGCGATCAATCAGAAATCCCATGCTGGCTCCCTGTGGGTTTATTTCACTGCGATTTTCTGACGCGCAAATACCATTCCGAGAGTAAACGTACTTGTTTTTCGGTATAGCCGCGCTCGACCATGCGCTGTACAAAGTTTTGATGCTTGTTTTTTTCGTCCTCTGATGATTTGGCGCTGAAGGAAATGACGGGCAGCAGATCTTCGGTGCTGGCAAACATTTTTTTCTCAATCACCGCGCGCAGTTTTTCATAGCTGGTCCACCTGGGGTTTTCGCCATCGTTACTGGCCCGGGCACGGAGTACAAAATTGACAATTTCACTCCGGAAATCTTTGGGGTTGCTAATGCCGGCGGGTTTTTCAATTTTTTCCAGTTCCCCATTGAGGGTTTCTCGGTTAGAGATTTCCCCGGTTTCCGGGTCGCGATATTCCTGATCCTGAACCCAGAAGTCGGCGTAAGTGACATAGCGATCAAAGAGGTTCTGACCGTATTCGGAATAGGATTCAAGATAGGCGGTTTGAATTTCCTTGCCAATGAACTCGATATAATTTGGCGCCAGATATTCTTTAATGAAATTCATGTAGCGATCGCGCACCTCTGGCGGGTACTGTTCCTGCTCAATCTGGTTTTCCAGCACATAGAGCAGGTGCACCGGGTTGGCGGCAATCTCTGTGCTGTCAAAGTTGAAAACTTTCGATAAGACCTTGAAAGCGAAGCGGGTGGAAAGCCCCTGCATGCCCTCATCGACACCGGCGTTGTCTCGGTACTCCTGTATGGATTTTGCCTTGGGGTCGAGGTCTTTTAAATTCTCGCCATCGTAAATGCGCATCTTCGAGTAAATGCTTGAGTTCTCCGGCTCAATAATGCGCGACAAAGTGGTGAACTGGGCGAGCATTTTTAGTGTGTCCGGCGTGCAGGGGGACGTGGCGAGGGAGCTGTTTTCCAATAGCTTGGTGTAAATTTTCACCTCATCGCTAACGCGCATGCAATAGGGTACTTTGACAATGTAAACCCGGTCGATAAAGGCCTCGTTACTGCGATTGTTTTTAAAGGTTTGCCATTCGGCCTCGTTGGAGTGGGCGAGCACAATGCCCTCGTAGGGTATGTTGCCGATGGCCTCGGTGCCGTTATAGTTACTTTCCTGAGTTGCCGTTAGCAGCGGGTGAAGTACCTTGATTGGCGCCTTAAACATCTCGACAAATTCCAACAGCCCCTGATTTGAGCGGCACAGGCCACCCGAGTAGCTGTAGGCGTCGGGATCATCCTGGGAAAATTCTTCGAGGCGGCGAATGTCGACTTTGCCCACCAGGGCTGAAATGTCCTGATTGTTTTCATCCCCGGGCTCGGTTTTGCAAATGCCGATTTGATCGGGGCGTGAAGGGAAAACTCTCGCCACCCGAAATTGGCTGATATCGCCGCCGTATTCGTGCAGGCGTTTCACCGCCCAGGGTGACATTCTGGCACGCAAGTAGCGTGGGGGAATGCCGTATTCCTGTTCGAGAATTTCGCCATCTTCAGACCGTTCAAATAGCCCCAGTGGTGATTCGAAGACGGGTGAGTCTTTGAGGCAATAAATGGGAAATTTTTCCATCAAGCTCTTTAGTTTCTCAGCCAGCGACGACTTGCCGCCACCTACCGGGCCAAGCAGATAGAGTATTTGCTTTTGTTCCTCTAGCCCCTGGGCGGCGTGGCGAAAAAAGCTGACGATATTTTCGACGGCCTCTTCCATGCCATAAAAATCTTCGAAGGGTTTATAGCGACTAATGATCTTGTTGGAGAAAATCCGGCTCAGCCTGGGGTCTTGCGAGGTGTCGATCATTTCCGGCTCGCCAATGGCCAGCAGTAGGCGCTGGGCAGCGGTGGCGTAAACGGAGGGGGTTTCACGACACAGGGCAAGGTAGTCTTGAAGACTGCATTCCTCCACCTTAGTCTGTTGGTATTTTTCCTGGTAGTGACTGAATAGCGACATAAGTAGGTTCCTCTGCTTTCAATTTAGACACCAGCAGGTAATAAAGCTGCAAGAAAAATGCCGCTAAAAATGGTGAACTGGGATTTGAACGCAGGATTTTGGCGCTTTCTCTTAAGCTGAAAAAATCGTACTACCACAAACAGGCTAAAGTTAGGGGCTTACTGCTTTGAAATGATCGCAGGCTGTTTATATCGTGTTGGCATTCCTTACGACGGCCTTATATGCGAGGCAAGCTAAGATAAACTTTGTTAGAAATAAAAGTGCTAATAAGAATGTGAAGTCGCGCAGATCCGTTCAACACAGGCCTCGAAGACGACGCTGGACGCCCATAAATGTGGCAGCATGATGGCTGCGCTGTCGACATTTCGACGCAATAGCCGATCCCCTCGAAGGCATTTTCAAGGCTGCTGAGGCGCGCTATTTACAGTACAATGCGGCCTGAATTTTACCCTCCCAACCTATAGAGAATTGTTGATGCTGACCCTGCGTGGCGCTCCGGCCTTATCCCCCTTTCGTCGTCAGAAATTATTGGCTGTACTGGCGGCCGAACAACCCGCTGTTAAAGCACTTACCGCCGCCTATATTCACCTCGCCGATATCAGCAAGGCTTTGAGCGATGAGCAGTTGGCGACCCTCGATGCCCTGCTCAGTTACGGGCCTGCCGACGAGGAAGAGCAGGGGGCAGCGAATAGCGCGAGCAGTCGCTCAATTGCGCTGCATAGCCTGAGCTGCATAGTGCTGCCACGGCCGGGGACTATCTCTCCCTGGTCCAGTAAGGCGACTGATATTGCCCACAATACGGGGCTTGGCAGTATTAAGCGTCTTGAGCGAGGCGTGAGCTATCGCCTTGATACAACGCGAGAGCTGGAGCCACAAGAGTGGCAGGTGTTAACAGACTTACTGCACGATCGCATGACCGAGAGCGTGTTTGGGGAACTCAGTGAAGCCGAGCAGTTATTTGGCGAGCACACACCCAAGCCCATGGCGCTGGTCGATGTGCTGGGTGGCGGGCGAGAGGCGCTGGTCACCGCCAATAGCAATTTGGGCCTGGCCCTGGCCGATGATGAAATTGACTATTTAGTCGAGAACTTTATTCGTCTTGAGCGCAATCCGGTCGATGTTGAATTGATGATGTTTGCCCAGGCCAACTCTGAGCATTGTCGGCATAAAATCTTCAATGCCAGCTGGACCCTCGATGGCCAGCAACAAACTAACTCACTATTCGACATGATCCGCAATACCAATGAGCTGGGTGGGGAGAATGTGCTCTCGGCCTATTCGGATAACGCCGCCGTGGTTGCCGGTAGTGAGGGGGGGCGCTTCTTTCCCGACCCCGCTTCGGCGACTTACGCCTATTCACAGGAAGATATTCACCTCTTAATGAAGGTTGAAACCCATAACCACCCGACGGCCATTGCGCCTTTTCCCGGTGCCGGTACGGGTTCTGGGGGGGAGATTCGCGACGAGGGCGCGGTGGGCCGAGGCTCTAAACCGAAGGCCGGGTTGAGTGGTTTCAGTGTCTCAAATCTGCGCATTCCCGATTTTATTCAGCCCTGGGAAGACGACTACGGCAAACCGGGGCGCATTGTCTCCGGTCTCGACATTATGCTCGAAGGGCCCATTGGTGGCGCTGCGTTTAACAACGAATTTGGCCGCCCCAACCTCTGCGGTTATTTCCGCACGTTTGAACAGGATGTCGCCGGTGAGCGCCGCGGTTATCACAAGCCGATAATGATCGCCGGCGGCTACGGTAATATTCGTGCCGACCACGTCGATAAACCGCCGTTTTCACCGGGCCACAAGCTGGTGGTACTGGGTGGTCCGGCGATGTTGATTGGCCTCGGTGGCGGCGCGGCATCGTCGATGGCGACGGGTAGCAGTAGTGAGAATCTCGACTTTGCCTCGGTGCAACGACAAAACCCCGAAATTGAACGCCGCTGTCAGGAGGTCATTGACCGTTGCTGGCAGTTGGGTGACGACAATCCACTGGCCTTTATTCACGATGTTGGCGCCGGTGGTTTATCCAACGCCTTGCCCGAGCTGGTGAAAGACGGTGGCTGCGGTGGCCGCTTTGAACTGCGTGCCGTACCCAATGCCGAGCCAGGTATGTCACCGTTGGAGATTTGGTGCAACGAAGCCCAGGAGCGCTATGTGTTGGCCATTGCCCCTGAAAATATAGATGTATTTGCCGCTATTTGTGAGCGCGAGCGCTGCCCTTACGCCGTCGTGGGCGAGTCCACCGAAGAACAGGCGCTGCGGGTGAGTGACAGCGAGTTTAATAACGCACCCGTCGACCTGCCCATGTCTGTACTCTTTGGCAAAGCGCCAAAGATGCACCGCGAAGCCTCTAAACACGACCTTGAATTAACTCCTTTGGCGCTAGAAAGTATTGCGCTTAATGAAGCCGTCGAGCGCGTACTCAGTCATCCCACGGTAGCCAGTAAAAGCTTTTTAATCACCATTGGCGATCGCTCGATTACCGGCATGGTCGCCCGCGATCAGATGGTCGGCCCCTGGCAGGTGCCCGTCGCCGACTGTGCCGTTACCACCGTGTCTTATGACAGCTTTGCCGGTGAAGCCATGGCCATGGGCGAGCGCACACCGCTGGCCTTGATTGACTCCGCCGCATCGGGGCGTATGGCGGTGGGTGAGTCATTGACCAATATCGCCGCCAGCCGCATTGGCCAGTTGGCCGATGTTAAGTTGTCGGCCAACTGGATGTGTGCCGCTGGACATAAAGGCGAAGACGAAAAGCTGTATCGCACGGTTGAGGCCGTCGGCATGGAACTGTGCCCGGCCCTGGGTATTACTATTCCCGTGGGCAAGGACTCCATGTCCATGCGCACCGCATGGCAGCAAGAGGGCGATGACCGCGCCGTCACCTCGCCATTGTCACTAATCATTACCGCATTTTCGCCGGTACTCGATGTGCGCAAAACAGTGAGCCCTCAGCTGCAAAACGACGGGGCTGATACCACCCTGCTGTATATCGATTTGGGCCTCGGTCAATACCGAGTAGGGGGTTCAGTACTGGCTCAGGTCTATGGGCAAATGGGCGATACCTGTCCCGATCTCGACCAGCCGGCTTTATTTAAAGGCTTTTTCGAGGCGCTGCAGGCCTGTCTTCAAGCCGATGAATTACTGGCCTATCACGACCGCTCCGATGGCGGCCTGCTCACCACCTTGCTGGAGATGAGCTTCGCTGGCCACTGTGGCATATCGGTGCAATTGCCGGAGGGTGCAGCGCCCCTCGACACCCTATTTGCCGAAGAGTTGGGTGCGGTATTGCAGGTTGAAACGGCGCGACTCGACAGTGTAGTACAGCGCTTTAAAGCCGCCGGGCTGGGTGCCCATTGTCACGCCATCGGCACCACGAATAAAGCAGACCGCATTGAAATCAGTAATGCCAGCAGTTTGTTGATTTCACAAACCCGTACCGAATTACAGCAATGCTGGGCGCAAACCAGCTATCGCCTGCAAGCGCTGCGCGACAATCCCGATTGTGCCAAACAGGAGTTCGAGCAAATCGCTAAAGCCGACTCTGGTTTAAGCGCCAGGCTTAGCTTCGATGTTAACGACGATATTAGCGCGCCCTTTATTAATATCGCGGTCAAACCCCGCATTGCCGTGCTGCGCGAGCAGGGCGTCAATGGTCAGGTTGAAATGGCAGCGGCCTTTGACCGCGCCGGTTTCGCCGCCGTCGATGTACATATGAGCGATATTATTGCTGGCCGCGCTGACCTAGCCGATTTCAAGGGCATGGTTGCCTGCGGTGGCTTTTCCTACGGTGATGTTCTCGGCGCCGGGGAGGGCTGGGCGAAAACCATCCTCTACAATTCAGCTGTTCGGGATATGTTTGCAGGCTTCTTCCAGCGCGACGATAGTTTTAGCCTGGGTATTTGCAATGGCTGCCAGATGTTGTCGAACCTCAAATCATTAATCCCCGGTGCCGACTTGTGGCCCCATTTCGTGCGCAATACCTCCGAGCAATTTGAGGCGCGGGTGGCCTTGGTTAAGGTGGAATCGTCCCCATCTATTTTCTTACAGGGCATGGCGGGTTCACATATGCCGGTCGCCATCGCCCACGGCGAGGGCCGGGCAGAGTTCACCGATGGCGAGGCTTTTGAGGGCTTGAATACGTCGGGCCTCGCGGCCCTGCGCTATATTGATAACGAACTCAATGTCACCCAGCGCTACCCCGCAAACCCCAATGGTTCGCCAGCGGGTATTGCGGGTGTGACCAGTGAAGACGGGCGGGTAACGTTGATGATGCCCCATCCCGAGCGCGTGTTTCGTGCGGTGACCAACTCCTGGTATCCCGGCGATTGGAATGAAGATGGCGCCTGGATGCGTCTGTTTAGAAATGCGAGGGTTTTTGTAAAATGAATGAGCAAATGGGTGGTTCGATGAGTACAGATATGCTTGAAAATATTATTGAAGTTAATGAGCAAAACTTTCAGAGCGCGGTGCTGGAAGAGTCCAGTAAGCGCCTGGTCGTCATCGACTTCTGGGCCGATTGGTGTGCCCCCTGCAAGGCATTAATGCCGGTGCTGGAAAAACTGGCGAATGAATATGCCGGGCAATTTTTACTGGCAAAAGTGAATGCCGACGAGCAGCAAAACATTTCTGGGCAGTTTGGCATTCGCAGTTTGCCCACGGTTATTTTTATGAAAGAGGGGCAACCCATTGATGCCTTTCAAGGTGCGCAGAGCGAGAAAGAAATTCGCGAAGTGCTCGATAAACACCTGCCTAAACCCTGGGATGCTCAACTGGTAGCCGCGCAGCAATTACTCGCCGAAAAAGACTATCAAGCGGCACTGGAAATTCTGCGTTCAGCCTATAAAGACTCTGAGCAACGCTACGATATTGCCCTGTCACTGGCCTTCACCCTGGTGGAAATGAATCGCTGCGACGAGGCGCAAACGGTAATGGATGCCATTGCCCTGGCCGACAGAGAGGCCCACTATGAACGCCTGCTGGCCAGTCTGGAGTTAAAGCGTGAAGCGGGCAAGTCACCCGAAATTCAGGCTCTGGAAGCACAACTTAATAAAGATCCCGATAATCTACAGCTGGCCTATCAACTGGCGCTGCAATTTAGTCAGAACAGCCAGTTCAAAGAAGCGCTCGATTTATTATTGATGGTGGTTAAAGAGGATAAAGAGTTTCAGGAGGGCGCTGCCAAAAAAGCCTTTCTCGACGTACTGGCATCCATGGGTAAGGGCGAGCCACTGGCGGTGGAGTATCAGCGCAAGTTTTTTAACATCCTTTATTAATCGCGCTTTCAAGTAATAATAAACGAAAAGTTTGCGCTGATAAAATATGTACAAAATCTGTTTTTATGTACCCGAAAGTCATTTGCAGCAGGTTAAAGAAGCGCTCTTTGTTGCCGGTGCTGGGCGCATCGGCAACTATGATCACTGCAGTTGGCAGTGCCTTGGCGAGGGGCAGTTTCGCCCTTTAGCCGGCAGTCAGCCGGCGCTCGGTCAACGCGGTGTTGTTGAAAGTGTAGCCGAATATAAAGTTGAATTAGTTTGCGCCGATGAATGTATTCACGCGGCGCTTGCCGCTTTAAAGGCTAGTCATCCCTATGAAGAGCCGGCTTTCGATGTGGTCAAAATTAGCGACATTTTATAGTTCCCCTCATTTTTTATAATGTAAGATTTTCTTGATCTTCGACAATTAAATCGCGCTCTGCAATTGCAAATACTCCCTTTGCCCCCAAATAGGCTATAAGTCATTAATGCCCTGATGGAGATATTGAATGCAACAAGATCGTTTAACCAGTCAGTTACAAAATGCTCTGGGTGAAGCTCAGTCTTTGGCGGTGGGCCGTGACCATACGGCGATAGAACCCCTGCATTTGTTGCTTGCACTGCTCAATCAGCAGGGTGGCTCGGTTCGCCCTATGCTCGGGCAGGCGGGCTTTGATGTCTCCGGCTTGCAGAATGCGTTAAACAGCAAGCTGGATAGCTTGCCAAAAATACAGACACCCACCGGCGATGTGAGTATTTCTCAGGATTTGTCGCGCCTGTTAAACCTTGCCGATAAATTGGCACAGCAGCAGGGTGATCAGTTTATATCCAGTGAAACGGTACTGCTCGCTTTGTTCGATAGTAGTGACGAGGCCGGTAAAATAGTGGCCAGGTTCGGTGACAAAATCCGCTTACAAGAGGTTGTTGCCCAGGTGCGTGGTGGCGAGACGGTGAATGATGCCGATGCTGAAGAAAATCGCCAGGCCCTCGACAAATACACCGTCGATCTGACCGAGCGAGCAGAGCAGGGCAAGCTCGACCCGGTGATTGGCCGCGATGATGAAATTCGCCGTACTATTCAAGTGTTACAACGTCGCACTAAAAATAATCCGGTATTAATTGGCGAACCCGGTGTGGGTAAAACCGCGATTATTGAGGGTTTGGCGCAGCGTATTATTAATGGTGAGGTACCCGAAGGCCTGAAAGATAAGCGGGTATTATCCCTCGATTTAGGCGCTTTGCTGGCCGGTGCAAAATTTCGTGGCGACTTTGAGGAGCGTTTAAAAGCGGTACTCAATGAGCTGGATAAACAGGAGGGCCGCATCATTCTGTTTATCGACGAACTGCACACCATGGTCGGTGCGGGTAAGGCTGAAGGCGCAATGGATGCCGGTAATATGCTCAAGCCAGCGCTGGCGCGGGGTGAATTACACTGTGTCGGTGCCACCACTTTGAATGAGTATCGCCAGTTCATTGAAAAAGATGCCGCGCTTGAAAGGCGCTTTCAAAAAGTGCTGGTTGAAGAACCTTCGGAAGAAGACACCGTGGCGATTTTGCGTGGTTTGAAAGAGCGCTACGAGGTTCACCACGGCGTTGATATTACAGATTCGGCCATTATTGCGGCAGTTAAATTATCCCAGCGTTATATTACCGATCGGCAACTGCCCGATAAGGCGATTGATTTAATTGACGAATCCGCTAGCCGTATTCGTATGGAAATTGATTCCAAGCCGGAGGTGATGGATAAGCTTGAAAGGCGCTTGATTCAATTGAAAATCGAGCGCGAGGCGATGAAAAAAGATGAAGATGAAGCCTCGAAAAAGCGTCTGGGAAAAATCCAGGATGACATCGTCGAAATCGAGCGCGAGTTTGCCGATTTGGAAGAAGTGTGGAAAGCCGAAAAAGCGGCGGTGCAGGGTTCTGCCCATATTAAAAGTGAGCTCGAGCAAGCGCGGCTCGACCTTGAGACGGCGAGTCGCAGTGGCAATCTCGAAAAAATGTCGCAACTACAATACGGCCTGATTCCCGATCTCGAGGGTCAGCTGGCGGCGGCTAGCGAGGCAGAAACGCGAGAAATGACGCTGTTGCGCAACAAAGTAACCGAAGAGGAAATTGCCGAGGTTGTCTCCAAGTGGACGGGCATACCCGTATCGAAAATGCTCGAGGGCGAACGCGACAAGTTGCTGCGTATGGAAGACGCTCTGCACGAAAGGGTGATTGGCCAGGACGAAGCAGTGGTCGCCGTTGCCAATGCAGTGCGGCGCTCGCGTGCGGGCCTGTCCGACCCCAGTCGCCCCAATGGCTCCTTCCTGTTTCTTGGCCCCACCGGCGTGGGTAAAACCGAGTTGTGTAAATCGCTGGCCACCTTCTTGTTCGATAGTGACGATGCCATGGTGCGCATCGATATGTCGGAGTTTATGGAAAAACACTCTGTCGCCCGTCTGGTGGGTGCACCTCCCGGCTATGTCGGTTACGAGGAGGGTGGTTATTTGACCGAGGCGGTCAGACGTCGGCCCTATTCAGTATTATTACTGGACGAGGTTGAGAAGGCCCATCCGGATGTCTTTAATATTCTCTTGCAGGTGCTGGATGATGGACGCCTGACCGATGGCCAGGGTCGCACTGTGGATTTCCGCAACACGGTGATTGTCATGACCTCGAATTTGGGCTCGGACATTATTCAGGAGCTCTCCGGTGAGGATAACTACGAGTCGATGAAGTCTGCGGTGATGGATGTCGTCGGCAGCCACTTCCGCCCAGAGTTTATTAACCGCATCGACGAAGTCGTGGTATTCCACCCATTGGCGAGGGAGCAGATTCGCGGTATTGCCGATATTCAAATCAGCTTGTTGCAGTCGCGACTCGCCGACCGCGAACTCAGCCTTGAGCTCGACGAAGCGGTGATGGCCACTATTTGTGAAGCCGGGTTTGATCCGGTTTATGGGGCCCGGCCGTTAAAAAGAGCCATTCAACAATTGCTGGAAAACCCCCTCGCTCAGGAAGTGCTGGCGGGTAATTATCACCCCGGCCACACCATTCAGGTGTCTGTGAGTGACGAGGGCTTGGTTTTTAAATAGGGTCTGGTTTTTAAACAGGGCTTACGTCTTTAAAGAGAACTAGCTTATCAATATGTCGATCCCCGGTGCGCCTCGTTGTGTAGCCGGGGATTTTTTTGGTCCTTACTTTTATAAACCCATTTAGCCGGCCAAAAACAGCCGCCCCCAGCACTTATGTTCACTAGCTCTCAGACTGGTGATGCGAGCATTGGCAGTACCTGGGGCTTGACTTAGACTCAGGTCGTTCTGTTTCTGGAAAGCCCTCTGTGACCCTGTTTCGACAGCTATTAAGTGCCATTTTGGCGGCCATGCTCCTGCTTTACATCGGTAATATTGCCGTTGGCCTGAGTAATGCCAAGAGTCTGGTTGAACATCAAATGCGTACTCATACTGAGGATACGGCGACCTTCATCGCCCTGTCGATGACGCAAGCGGCGCATAGCCAGGATGTTCCGGCCCTCAATAAAACCCTCCGCGGTGTGTCTGATAAGGGCTTTTATCAGCGTATCTATTTTCGTGATATTGATGACAATCTACTCATCGACAGAGACTTTGTCGGTGCCAACCACTCCGCACCGCAGTGGTTTGTAGGTTTACTTGCTCTACCCACCTACGAAGGCGTGGCAGAGGTTTCATCCGGCTGGACCAAGTTGGGTACTTTGGTTGTAGTTAGCCACCCCGGTCACGCCTATAACGATTTATGGCATCTCGCGCTAGAGCAGTTTGCCTGGTTTGCAGTGGTCAGCGCCGGTGTCGCTTTGTTGTTATGGCTGGCTATTGGGTATTTACTGGCCCCTCTGCGGGCGCTTGAGTCGCAAGTTGCCAGCATTGGTCGGCAGGAGTTCGTTGAGCAGCCCGACATACCGCGTACTCGCGAACTGGCCAACCTGGTCTGGGCGATGAATCATATGTCGCTACAGCTGAAAAGCCTGTTTACCAGCCAGCTCGATTTAATCACTAATTTACGACTGCAAACTCACACTGACTCACTCACAGGTCTGTCGAACCGCGCTGATTTTGATGCTCGACTCAATAGTATCGCCGGTGATGATTCGGGCCGGCACGCCGCCGCACTAATGATTTTTGCGGTGCAAGAGCTTGGGGAGATCAACCAGTTGGGCGGGCGGGTTGAAGGTAATAACATCCTTATAGCGCTGGCTAATTGTTTGAAGGCCTCGCTCGGTGATTATCCTCAGGCTGTGGTCGCTCGCCGTCAGGGTTGTGAATTCGCGGTGCTGATCAGCGATATTCCCCCCGAGGAGGCAGAGCGTCTGGCGCTCGGCTTACACGACGCAGCAAGCCAGCTAAGTTGGCTTGGCCAGCACGAACACCCCCTGGTCATACACATGGGCTTTACCTATAGCGACAGTGTCAGCAACGGGCCTGAACTCTTGAGCGAGGCCGATATGGTGCTGCGCTCTTTCACCCAGTATAAGCTCAGCGAGTGGGCGCGCTTTGCCGATATCGTCGGCGCAGAGGCACCGCTGGTGTCTATTTCGGCCATCGACTGGCAAGCCTTTTGTGAACAGACCATTGCCGAGAGAAAAATACAGCTCAATATTCAGGCGATCTTTAGTGCCACCGATAGAGAGATCCTCGCCTATGAAGTGTTCTCCCGTTTCCCCGACGCTAGCGACGGGCCGGGTCTGGCTTCGCAAATTGTCATGCCGGCCTTTGAGCGGGCGGGCCTGGCGCCAGAACTTGACCAACTTGTACTCACCGAGCTTTGTGAAAAATGGCGCGGCAGGGTGCATCCTTTAAGTGTGAATATTTGCCTTAGCTCCTTGAAGTCTGCTGAATTCCACTGCTGGATGGATGAGTTTCTCGAACAGAACCCACTGTTCGCCAAGTTGTTAACCTGTGAGTTTTCAGAGCGCATGTTGCGGCTTGCCGAGCACGATATTCGCCTCTTCGAAGCGATATTGGCGGGTCACGGCAGTGGCCTGGCGATAGACGGTTTTGGCCTCGGCACCTCCGGCTTTGGATATTTGGGTAGTTTGCCACTGCGTTATTTGAAAGTTGATCGCAGCTTTAGCCGCAATATTCACGCGGTAAAAGACAACCAGTTTTACATCAAGGCGCTAGTGCAGCTGGCCGAGGCGCAAGCACTGCCCATCATTGCCGTGGGTGTGGAATCACAGGTCGACTGGGATAGTCTGATTAGTCTGGGCATAGCCGGTGGCCAGGGTTATTTGTTGGGACGCCCGCAACTTATTCACCAGTTGAGCCAAAGCACGATATAATTAGCGGCTCTCTATTTTCTTTCGCACTGGTGTTCTCTCTATGACTGTTCGCACGCGCATTGCGCCTTCCCCGACGGGTGACCCCCACGTCGGCACCGCTTATATCGCCCTGTTTAACCTGTGTTTTGCCCGCCAGCACCAGGGCCAGTTTATTCTGCGCATAGAGGACACCGACCAGGCGCGCAGCACCGCTGAATCGGAGAAAATGATTTTCGACTCGCTGCGCTGGCTCGGCTTAAGTTGGGATGAAGGCCCCGATGTTGGTGGTGACTACGGCCCCTATCGCCAAAGCGAGCGCATGGACATCTATCGTCAACACGTTGAGCAACTGATCGACGACGGCCACGCCTTTTATTGCTTTGCCACACCGGCTGAACTCGACGACATGCGCCGTGAGCAAATGGCCCGCGGCGAAACCCCAAAATACGACGGCCGCAGTTTGGCCTTGTCGGCTGATGAGGTCAAAAGCCGACTCGCCGCCGGTGAGCCCTATGTCATTCGCATGAAAATACCGGAAGAGGGTAGCTGCACCTTCACCGACATGCTGCGTGGCGAAATTGAAATCCCCTGGTCGCAGATCGATATGCAAGTGCTACTCAAGGCCGATGGCATGCCGACCTATCACCTGGCCAATGTGGTGGACGACCACCTGATGGCAATCAGCCACGTGATTCGCGGTGAGGAGTGGATCAACTCCGCCCCCAAGCATCAACTGCTGTATCGCTACTTTGGCTGGGAAATGCCCGCGCTGTGCCACATGCCCCTGCTGCGCAACCCCGATAAAAGCAAACTCAGCAAGCGCAAAAAACCCACCAGTATTAATTTCTACAAGGCTATGGGCTACCTGCCCGCAGCCGTCATTAATTACCTCGGGCGCATGGGCTGGTCGATGCCCAATGAAGAGGAGAAGTTTTCGCTGGCGCAAATGATCGACAGCTTCGACATCAACAACGTCCACCTCGGTGGCCCGGTCTTCGACGTTGAAAAACTCGACTGGCTCAATGGTCGCTGGATTCGCGAAGACCTCGACGACAATGCTTTCGCCCAGGGCATGGCCGAATGGGCGATTAATCAAGATCGTCTCGCCCAGTTTATTCCCCTGATTAAAGAGCGGGTTGAAAAGTTTAGCGACGTCGCGCCACTGGTGGCCTTCCTCCTCTCAGGCCTGCCCGAACTGAGCCCAGAGAGCTTTGAAAACAAAACCCTCGATACCGCGCAAATACAAAAAATCCTCCAGTACAGCGTTTGGGCTCTGGATGGAGTGCAAGAGTGGCAGCGGGATAATTTGTATAGCGCCTTATCTTCCCTCGCCGAGCCCATGGATCTCAAGCTGAAAGCCTTTTTAGCGCCGCTGTTTGTGGCCGTTGCCGGTAGCTCATCGGCACCGCCCCTGTTTGATTCCATGGTCGTACTGGGCCCCGACATGGTGCGCGCCCGCGTGCGCCACGGGCTTGCGGTACTGGGCGCGCCCTCAAAGAAGCAGCTGAAAAAACTGGAAAAGGAATATCGGCAAATAAGTGCATAAATAGCAGTGTTTTTCTTGACAGGGGAGGGTGGGATCAATAGAATTCGCATCCTCTTTTGGGGCCTTAGCTCAGCTGGGAGAGCGCAACACTGGCAGTGTTGAGGTCAGCGGTTCGATCCCGCTAGGCTCCACCAAAATATCGTTGTAAGACGATGACTTAGAAGCCCGCTTAAACGCGGGCTTTTTTGTGCCTGCGGTTTAAGTCCCTATTAAGTTATAGGCGTCCGGTTTGAAGCCAAGATACAAAAGACCTCGGCCTATGTGAGCGCTTTATCTTCGGCCACAGCTGCTGTGGTACTCAAGACGTGAAACGCATTGTGTAGTAGGGAGGGGAGAGAGCTTTGCTGACTTATGGCCTTAATCGTGGGGTTCTTTATAGATTCTCGGCTCAACCTAGGAGTAAACTAATCGGGACTGACATACCGCTTGAAACTGCAGCTGCTTCAAGTAATGTCTTTAAGTTATCGCTGGAAATACCGCTATTCTGCTTGCCTTCTAGTCGGCTCTTAACGGCCAGAGCTACAATGGGGAGCGCACCAAATGCAAAGGGGCCGACTATATCCATATCCGCGTACTTTTGCAGGTCGTCGACAACATCAGAAGTGGTGCCAGTAATATCAGAATGAGTGATCCCGCTATCCAAAATGTCTGACCTTTTATCAGCCATATCACTGGTGCCCAGTACAGGGACCTCGGGGTTTTTACTAAAATGCGTTCCAAGCCCCGACATACGTCCTTCTGGATTTAGCGCTTTCACCTGGAAAAACTCTCTATTTCCCGTAATAGGGTCGTACGCTGAGATATCAACCGCCTCCTCATTCTGTTTGTTAAATATATTCAGGTTATATCTTTCTAAAAAACTCGGAGGGCTTTGAATTATTTTTAACTCCAAATATTTTCCCTGAACGCCGTTAATAAAGCCTCTTATACTTTCATCGTTTCCAGAGAGAAACGAATATTTAGAATTTACTATTTCAGATATTTCATCGATTGGTTTATCACCAATAAGCTTAGGATACTGTTTCCTCATCGCTTCAATAACTAGCAACTGGTCCCCTTCAAACTCAAGATCCGGGTTTGCAATGAATTTAAAGAAAACTCCCATTACCACCCCTGTAGCGGCAGCTGCTTTATTGTTTGCGACCGACCTTCCAACACGTCGCACTGATTCTGCCAACTTTTTAGTGGCTTTTTGATATCTGAGGCGCTGAAAAAATGGTAGTGCATCAACTTGTTCCTGATAAGCATAAACATTCGCCAGCAGGGGTGAGAGGGCTTCCTTATACAGTACGCTAACGCTTGGAACGAAGGCAGGGTCGTTTAAGTCCATCTTGTAATCTAAGGCCAGTGCTAACGCAGAAGCCGAGTCGATAATCTTTTTCTCAAGCTCATTTAACGCTTCATACTCTTTCGCTTTGCCCATCAGTATTTTCTTGGTCAAATAACCAGTTCCGAGCATCAGCCCTAGACCACCAGCAAGTGATGCGGCCGTAATGATTACTGTCCCTGCAGCGACAGTACCGCCAATCCATGCCAAGGTCGCGCTTGTTGCAGCGGCACCATGTAAGGTGCTGATCGCGGTCCCCGTCAGAGCAGTCCCTACAGTACCCACAGTTGCGGAGATACCTAAACCGGTTGCAACTGCACCCGCTTTGGCTATCGCGACATTTGAAATTCTTTCAGCCTTGCCTTTTTTATGTTTATGCAAGACTGCGTTGACCAGTTTTTCCAAGTTCAACCTGATTTTGAGCAAATCGTTCAACAATTGATTATTATCTTTTGGCATACCTAATTCCCCTTGGGTTCGGATAATAAGTGCTATATCTGAGGAAGGCGGCCAGCTGATATGTCACATTCAATCTACAAGTGCACCACAAACCTGTCGGAACACCTCGTAGAGTGTTTGGTAATTCAAACATTTTCTCGGTCGATTGTTGAGTGCTTTCTCAACCCGATTGATATCACTTACGCTGACCGTATTAAAATCCGTTCCTTTGGGAAAATAGCAACATTAGTTGGGACACCCATAACAAGTTCGTGAGTGGACAACCATCAGAACAACTGGCAAGGAAGAAAAGTGAATCGCCCCGGCTTTATCGGAGGCAGTTTTATTTGAGTCAGGCAACATTGCTTGACTCAATTTGTTGACGATACATCATTTCAAATTCCACAGGCGGGATATCGCCAATGGATCGCAGTAGTCGGCGGTTATTAAACCAGTCAACCCAAGTGAGCGTTGCCCGCTCCACATCGTCCAGGCCACGCCAGGGCCCGTCTTTATGAATGACCTCAGCCTTGTATAAGCCATTGATTGTCTCTGCCAGCGCGTTATACCCAAGGCACTTCGTGGGGCAGGCTCTCGTAGGAGTCACCGACACTGCCAACAGAAGCGTTAAAGCCTGCTTCAGCGAGCCGCTCAGTGTAACGTATGGATAAATACTGACTGCCGCGGTCACTATGATGGATAACCCCTTTTGGTTTGCCTCTCAGCCAAAGTGCCTGTTCAAGGGCATCTAAAATCAAATCTGGTTGCATATGCTTCAGTACCCGCCAGCCAACGATGTAGCGTGAGAAGACATAGTATGAGCTAGGACACCCACTCAAATATCATTAGGTGATACGAGAAAGGCCGGGGCAATGGCTTGTGAGGATATCCCCTTAACCTATTGTTTTATATGGGTAAGCACGGGCAGAGCTTGGGGTGTTACATGGTGTTCTAACGATGAAGAATAAATGGGGGTCAAGTCTAACATTACAACATCTATCAGAAATGAGGGTCAGGTTTTTCGAGATCACATCTGGCGCGAAGTTGATTTGGACACCCACCTTAAGCCCCAATTCACGTGATGTTTATTATTGGGGCGAGGTTTATTTATCGGGCAGATCTCTTTTATAGAGGTGCAGTTTGTGAGTGGACAACCATCAGCACAACCGGCAAGCGGATTGGAGTCAGATTATGACGACATATTATTGCTAGAATCGCCACGTAGTATTGTCGAATCAAGGTAAGCGCCAATTCAACCACACCCTAGTCACCTTGATACCCGATGCTTATGCTCTTGGCTTTAATCAGGAGCAATGACATGCGCAGATCAAAACAAGATTGGCTCGACCTTTTTCAAGAGTTTAAGGCTAGCGGCCT
>JAGPUW010000026.1 GCA_018069465.1 Gammaproteobacteria bacterium
CGCCAAAAGGGGGTCTTTTTCACTTAATTTGTTGTGCCGATCTTCTAGATCAAAAAAACCTGGCTGCGACATATTGGTTTGATTCCTAATTTATTAGGGTTAGAATTTTATCATATATTGGCTATTTTTAGAGGTGCCCTACTGTTGAAAATTTTACTCAAGTGCTGGCCGACTGTCGATCATCAGCTTGTCGAGATCTTTCTGGGCTTGGCGAGGATTCTGCAGGTCTTTTACTTCCAACATTTCGCAGTCATCGGCCACCATTTGCTCGATAGTCACCGGGTAGTACTTGCAGTCGTCGGGGCGATCGTAATAGATGCCGCAGAGGTATTTGTTCTCCCCCGGTACTTTGTTTAACCAGGGGCAAAGTGCGAGTTGCCGCCCATCATCCGGGCTCATCCATATTTTTCCAGCGTCGACATAGTGGGCTATTTCGGGCCTGCAAATATCCCAGAATTCAATTTCGCTCGCGGTCGCCGACAGGCCGCCGTTGCTGTATTTGGTGCAGCACTTTCCGCAGGAGTTGCAGTCTTTCATGGCCTCTTTGTGTCCATTAAAACGGCATTGCCGCAAAGGTCTGATTGCGTAGTGGCTCGGCTTCATTGACCAGGTGGTGCTGGGCATCCGCGATAATTTCGATAGTGGCATTCGGCAGCTTTTGCTGCAATTGATTTAAATTGTAGCGCCAGTCGAGGGTCATATCCTGGTCGCCCTGAACGATCGTCATCGCCTTGTGGTTGGTGGGCAGGTCGTGGAATTCTTCCGTCCAGCGTTTCATCGAGCCGACCCATTCGAGGGGGATGTGTCGACTTTGCAGGGGTTCGTCATGTTGGAGAAAGTTGAGGAAAGCCGCATCGCCGGAGTTGGCTTTAAAGTCGCGTTTGATGCGTGAAATAAAGTGGCGCAGGAGTCGATAGGTGAGGCGCCCCGTCGCCCAGTTGCGAGTGTGTAGCAGGGGGGCGAGCAGGGCGATGTGCTGAAACAGCGATTGACCATCGCTTTCTTCGAGCAGGTGTTTAAGCACAATGGCACCGCCGGTGCTTTGTCCCACGGCGTGCCAGGGTTGGGGCAGATGGTTGGCACAGGCGGCGAGCAGGCCGTCGAAGGCTTCAACATAGTGGTCAAAGGTGGCGATGGAGGCGCGCTCGCCATCAGACAGGCCGTGGCCCGGTAAGTCGAAGGTAACGACGGCATAGCCGCGCTGCAATAAATAGCTAAAGAGGTGGCGATAGAGGGCGCTGTGGTCAAAATAGCCGTGCACCACAAACACCGTGCCTTTGGCTTCGCGGGGCAGCCAGTACTGGCAGGCGACATTGTACCCCGCTGCGCTTAACTTACCGAGATAGTGGCGGGTGCCGTGTTGGGTTTTGGCTGTGGCATTAATAGCGGCCAGTTTATAGTGATCCAAATAGCTCTTGGCATCGGGTATTTGCTGGCTGGGGGTGTCGCTTTCGGGCTCGAAACGCAGCACCGGCAAACTGTCGTGCAGCCGCTGAAGACTCTCTGTCACGGCGGGGGGTGTGGCAGCAGTGGGCGTCGTGACCATGGGCCAGCTTTACCTAAAAAGTAGGCCTACAGATTAGCATAGCGCGCCGCGTGTCTGTGGTCGGGTGAGCATTGCGGGGCGGGGTTATCTTCGGCATAGTGTGCGCCCTCGCGTGCCGCGCCGCGCTTCTTTGCCTGGGGTTTGATTATGTCCGATTACCTTATTGCTCCGTCCATCCTTTCCGCCAACTTTGCTTGTCTTGGTGAGGAAGTCGCCAATGTGCTGAGCAGCGGCGCTGATGTTGTTCATTTTGATGTTATGGACAATCACTACGTGCCCACTTTGACCATCGGCCCCATGGTCTGCAAGGCGCTGCGGGACTATGGCATAGAGGCTCCCATCGATGTGCATTTGATGGTCGAGCCGGTGGACGAGATGATTATTCAGTTTGCCGAGGCCGGTGCTTCGTGGATCACCTTTCACCCCGAGGCCACGCGCCATATCGACCGCTCCCTGCAATTGGCTCGCAGCCTGGGCTGTAAAACCGGGCTGGTGCTGAATCCGGCGACCGGGCTGGATGTCACCCAACACGTGCTCGACAAAATTGACGTGCTCCTATTGATGTCGGTCAACCCGGGTTACGGCGGGCAGAAATTTATTCCCGAAACCCTCAACAAGTTGCGCGCAGCGCGAGCCTTGATCGATGCTGGTGGTCTGCCCATTCGGCTGGAAATTGATGGCGGTGTCACGGTCGATAATATTGCTGAAATTGCCGCCGCCGGTGCCGATACCTTTGTCGCTGGATCGGCTATCTTCGGTGCCGATAATCGCGACGAGGCCATTGCCGCCATGCGCAAGGCGCTAGCGGGCGTATAGAGGAATCGGGGTTTAAATTAAGCGGCATTGCTGGCGCTTTCATCGCTATTTGTTTTATAGACAGGGCAAATGCTTTAGAATCCCGCTGCAGATTTAGGAGTTTTTTTGGTGATATTGCGTAAGCGCGACAGCTCGGTTTTTCTTTCCCCATGTTGGCGATGGCCATACGTGTGATGTTTGCCGTCCGCTCGGGCGGCGCTTAGAAATGAACCCGGTTACAGCACTTACGCCCTATTATTGAAAGGAAGAGTCATGACACCTGACATGTCCCCCCAGGAATTCGCCGCGCTGGCAAGGCAAAACTACCAGCGCGTCCCGGTGATGCGCGAAATTCTCGCCGATCTTGAAACCCCGCTATCGTGCTATCTCAAATTGGCGCGTGGACCCTACACCTACTTATTCGAATCCGTCGAAGGCGGCGAAAAATGGGGCCGCTACTCGCTGATCGGTCTGCCCTCGGCCACCGTGCTGAAAGTGTGCGGTTATCAATTAAGCCTTGAAAAACATGGCGAGGTGATTGAAGAGCGCACGGTCGAAGACCCCCTGGCGGAGATCGAAGCTTTCCAGCAACAGTTCAATATGCCTGAGATCCCCGACCTGCCGCGCTTTACCGGCGGTCTGGTGGGTTACTTTGGCTACGACACCGTGCGTTATATCGAGCCGCGTTTGGCCGCTAGCTGCCCGCCCGATGAGCTGGGTGTGCCGGATATTCTGCTTATGGTCTCCGACGAAGTGCTGGTCTTCGACAATTTGGCCGGCACCTTGAAGCTCATCATTCATGCCGACCCGTCGCAGCCCGATGCCTGGGAGCAAACCCAGCGGCGTCTCGATGACATTGAGGCGCGGCTCAAGCAGCCCGCACCGGAGTTGCCGCCCGTGCGATTGCGGGGTGAGGGCGTCAGCGAAGACGCTTTTGTGTCGAGCATGGGTCGGGCCGGTTATGAGGCCGCAGTTGAAACCATCAAGGCCTACACCCGTGCTGGGGATGTGATGCAGGTAGTGCCATCCCAGCGTCTGTGCCTGCCCTTTCCCGCCGAGCCGATCAATCTTTATCGGGCGCTGCGCAATTTGAACCCTTCACCCTACTTATACTTTCTCGATATGGGCGATTTTCAGATAGCCGGTTCTTCGCCAGAAATTCTCACGCGTTTGGAGCAGGGCGAAGTCACCGTGCGGCCCATCGCCGGTACGCGCCGTCGCGGCCACACCGAAGAAGAAGATCTGGCGATGGAAGCCGAGATGCTCGCCGACCCCAAAGAGATCGCCGAGCACTTAATGCTCATCGATCTGGGGCGCAATGACGTTGGCCGCATCGCCCAAACCGGCACGGTGAAGTTGACAGAAAAAATGGTGGTCGAGCGTTTCTCCCACGTTATGCACATTACCTCCAATGTGACCGGGCAGGTAAAGCCCGAGCTATCGGCCATCGACGTGCTGCGTGCAACCCTGCCCGCCGGTACCTTGAGCGGCGCGCCAAAGATTCGCGCGATGGAAATTATTGATGAGCTGGAACCCGTCAAGCGCGGTATTTATGGCGGCGCGGTGGGGTATCTCGGCTGGAACGGCAATATGGATACCGCCATTGCGATTCGCACCGCCGTGATCAAAGACGGCAATCTCTACGTGCAGGCCGGGGGTGGCGTCGTCGCCGACTCAGTGCCGGCGCTGGAGTGGAAGGAAACCATGAATAAGGCGCGGGCAATTTTCCGCGCGGCGGCAATGGTTCTGGGGGAGTAATACGATGATACTGATGATTGATAACTACGACTCCTTCACCTACAACGTGGTGCAATACCTCGCCGAGCTGGGTGCCGACGTTAAAGTGGTGCGCAATGACGAGTTGAGCCTTGCTGAAATTGAAGCGCTGGCGCCGCAAAAAATAGTCGTGTCGCCCGGCCCTTGCACGCCCAATGAAGCGGGTATTTCCCTTGCAACTATCAAGCACTTTGGCGGTCGAATTCCGCTGCTGGGTATTTGCCTCGGCCACCAGAGTATTGGTCAGGCCTTCGGCGGCAAAGTGGTTCGCGCCCGCGAAGTGATGCATGGCAAAGTGTCGGCCATCCACCACAACAATGGCGGTGTTTTTCGTGGCCTGAGCAATCCCTTTGAGGCGACGCGCTATCACTCGCTAGTGGTTGAAAAGGACAGCTTGCCCGATTGCCTGGAGATCACCGCCTGGACACAGACAGAGGAGGGCGAGGTCGATGAAATTATGGGTCTGCGCCATAAAACACTGGATATAGAGGGCGTGCAGTTTCACCCCGAGTCTATCCTCAGCCAGCACGGCCACGATTTACTGCGTCACTTTCTTGAAGGCGCTGGCGAGCAGTAAGCCGCCTCACACTTGGTTTAGCGGGATAAATATTATGGATATTAAAACTGCCATTGCCCAGGTCATTGAAAATAATGACCTCACTCAGGCGCAAATGGTCGCGGTGATGCGTCAGATTATGACCGGTGAAGCCAGCCCCGAGCAGATCGCCGGTTTCCTCGTGGCCCTGCGCATGAAGGGTGAAAGCCTCGACGAAATTACCGGTGCAGTGATGGTGATGCGCGAACTGGCCAGCGGTGTCAGCGTCAGTGGAGAGCACCTGGTCGATATTGTTGGCACCGGCGGCGATGGCGCCAGCCTGTTTAATGTCTCCACGGCGAGTGCTTTTGTGGTGGCAGTGAGCGGCGGCAGAGTTGTGAAGCACGGTAATCGCTCAGTATCGAGCAAGAGTGGCAGCGCCGATTTACTGGAGGCGGCGGGTGTGCGCCTCGACCTCAACTCCGCTCAAGTTGCCCATTGCGTTGCCGATGTGGGCATTGGTTTTATGTTTGCCCCCCAGCACCACAGTGCCATGAGGCACGCCGCCGGGCCGCGTAAAGCCCTCGGCGTGCGTACACTGTTTAATATTCTCGGGCCGATGACGAATCCCGCCGGGGTGAAGCGTCAGCTGATTGGCGTCTTTGACGTGGCCCTGTGCAAGCCCGTTGCTCAGGTGCTACAGCGTTTGGGTAGCGAGCATATTATGGTGGTGCACAGCGACGACGGCCTCGACGAAATTAGTCTGGTCGGTGGCACCAGCGTCGCTGAATTACACAATGGCGAGATTCGTGAATACCGCATCGCGCCCACCGATTTTGGCATTGTTGAACAAAACCTGGATGGCCTCGGTGTCGCTGATGCGGCGCACTCGCTGGTCTTAATTCGCGATGCCCTGGGTTCACGGCCCACGGCACTGGGTCGTAAGGCTGGCGATATCATTGCTTTAAATGCCGGTGCCGCGATTTATGTGAGTGGTGTCGCCGCCAATTTGGCGGAGGGCATCGCTATGGCCCAAGACGGTATTGCCAGTGGACTGGCATTGGAAAAGCTCGATGAGCTTGCTGCTTTTAGTACGTTGCTGACTGATTAAAGGAATAATCGAATGCAAGAAGGACAAGTAATTGTGGATGATACTCCGACCATTTTGAAAAAAATTCTCAGCCGTAAGCACGAAGAGGTGGCCGAGCGCAGTGGCACGGTTTCTTTGCAGGCGCTGCGCGAGCGAGCCAGTGCTATGCCCGCTTGTCGAGGCTTTACCGCAGCCATGCAAAGCAAGGTTGAGCAGGGCTTGCCGGCGGTGATTGCCGAAGTCAAAAAAGCGTCGCCGAGCAAGGGTGTTATTTGCGAAAACTTTGATCCGGTGCGCATTGCCCAGAGTTATGAAAAGGGTGGCGCAGCCTGTCTCTCGGTGTTGACCGATGTTGACTTCTTTCAGGGCAGCGATGAGTTTTTACGCCAGGCTCACAATGCCACGCCACTGCCCCTGTTGCGCAAAGATTTTGTCGTCGATGCCTATCAAGTGTACGAGGCGCGGGCACTGGGCGCCGACTGTATTTTATTAATCGCCGCTGCGCTGTCACCCCGGCAGATGGGCGAGCTGCACGATCTGGCGCTGGATATCGGTCTCGACGTGCTGCTCGAAGTGCACAATGCCCAGGAGCTGGAAGCGGCGCTGGCCCTTTCAACGCCCCTGATCGGTATTAATAACCGCAATTTGCATACCTTCAGTACCCAGCTCGACACTACCTTCAACCTGCTCGACAAAATTCCCGAAGAGCGGCTGGTGATTACCGAGAGTGGCATACACACCATCGACGATGTGATGGCGATGCGCGGCCATGGGGTCAATGCCTTTCTGGTGGGTGAGGCCTTTATGAAGGCCAAAGATCCGGGACGCCGCTTGATGGAAATGTTTAATTAGCGCTGCAGCTCGATACGCTTGAAAGGAACTCCGTGAAAATTCATCAGGTCAAAGGTCGGCACGTCAATAGCTATGTGATTGAAGACGGGGCCGACCTGCTGGTTGTCGATGCGGCCTGGCGCGGCGAAAAGTATGTGCTCGGTTATATTCACAAGGTGCTGCAGCGAGATATTAGCGATGTAAAGCTGGTTATCTGCACCCACGGCGACCCCGACCACAGCGGTAGTATTGCCAAGCTCGCCAGTGTTTGTGGCGCGAAACTGGCGGTACCTTATGCCACCCCCTCAAAACTGCTCAAATTTGCCAACGACCCCACCGGAATGATCTTTCGCCTGGTGACGGCTCTGGTAGAGGGCATGCGACCCCGGGCATGGGCGATGTATGCCAACCCCCACAAAAGTGCCAGGGCTAAAATGTTGCCGGCCTATACGGCGCCTGCCAGCATGACGGAAGATGAGGCGTTAAATGATGAGCGCTCTGCTTTTGATGAGCCGCCATTGCGACTCAAGCACCACACACTATTGCCGGGTTTTGAAGACTGGCAGGTGATTCACACACCGGGGCATTCCTGGGATAGCTGTTGTTATTTTCATCGCCCCAGTGGCAGTCTGATTACCGGTGATACTTTATTGGGTAGTAATAAAAAAGGTCGCCCGGTGAAACCCTCGGTCTACGCCAATCCGCTGCAGTTAGCGCGCAGTGTTAAATTATTGCGGCGCCTCAAGCCCCAGTCAGTCTATCCGGGGCACGGGGCCTGTTTTAGTGGCGTTGGCCTGCTGGATCACCTCAAGCGCGGTGGCGTCAAAGAGTGAAGGCAGACAGGGGCTTGGGCTTTTCGATAAAGAAACCCTGCACGCAGTCGATGCCTATTTCCTGCAGCATCGATAACTGAATCTGATTCTCAACACACTCGGCGATGGTGGCGATGCCCATGACGTGAGCGAGGTGGTTGATGGTGCTGACCATGGAAAAGTCGACATCATTGAGTTCCATATTGCGGATGAAGCTGCCGTCAATTTTTAGATAATCGACGGGGATTTGCTTGAGATAGCCGAGTGACGACAGGCCGGTGCCGAAATCATCGAGGGAAAAGCGACAGCCCCGAGCTTTCAGCGCTTTGATCAGTTCCAGGGCGCGATCAAATTGGCGGATGGCCGCCGTTTCGGTGATTTCAAACTGCAAGTGGTGGGGGTCAATGCCACTGTCGTCGATGATGTCGAGCAAATAGCGCATAAAGCTGTCGTCGCTAATGGTCGGCCCGGAGAGGTTGATCGATATGCGCAGCTCGTGCCGCTGGCGGCTATCGAGTGACAGCAGGTCGGCAATAACGCGGCGGATTACCCAGCGGTCAACATCGTCGATGAGGCCGTAGAGTTCTGCCGTGGGAATAAATTTGCCCGGTAGAATCAGCCCGCCCTTACTATCGACCATGCGAATCAGTGCTTCGTAGTGGCGGTAGCGGTGTCCGGTTTCCCGACTTGGGACGATGGGCTGGTAGTGCAGGCAAAAACCATCGTGGTCGAGGGCGTCGGTAATGCGCGGCTCCCACTCGACGACCTGGCGCCGCTCATACAGTTTTTCCGGCTGGTGTTGAAAAAAGGCGCGGTTGCGTCCGGATTCTCGGGCTGCGGCACAGGAAAAGGCGGCGGTGACCAGCACGTCAATATCGGAACTGCTCTCGCGGTCGATCACTTCGCCACCAATACTGATGCCAATTTTCAGGCGCCGCTCGCCCCAGGGAAAGCTGAAACGCTTGATCTCAGCAATAATATTATTGGCAACGGCCTTGCCGTCGTCGAGGGGGCAATCCAGTAAAAGAATGGCAAACTCATCGTTGCCGATGCGGGCGACCAGGGTGTCATCGCTAGTGGTTCGCGTGAAGAGCAGTGCGCACTGTTTGAGCAGGGCATCGCCAGCCGCCTTGCCGCAGGTATCGTTGACCAGTGAGAAATTGTACAGATCCAAATATAAAAGGATGTGTTTCTGGCTGGTGTTCTGGGTGGTTTCTAGCGCCCGGTTCAGTTCACTTTCAAGAAAGTGGCGGTTGGGCAGCTGGGTCAGTGGGTCGTGATCGACGTGCCAGGCGAGCTTGACTGACTCGCGCAGGGCCTGGCTGGTAATACGCAAAATGAGTAGGCAGCCACTGAGATGGTTTTCGCGATCGCGCAGGGGAGTGGCGCTCGCGACTACCTGCAGTGCGGGGCGGCCGTTGGCATGAAGAAAAGTCTGCTCCGGGCTTTGGCAGGCGGACCCCCGATTAAGCACTTCTCGGTGAGGGCTGAGCGGAGGCCCCTCTGCGCCGCTGGTGAGTACTAGCAGGTCATCGATGGAGCAGCCTTCTGCATTGCCCACGCGCAGGCCAAGTATTTCCAGCGCGACGGGGTTGGTGTGCTCAACCCGGCCCTGGGTATCGAGCAAAATAATACCATCGGCGACCTCGCTATAAATGGCGGCGAGTAATTCTCGCTGCGCCATGACGGCATCCTGATTGCCCTGTTGGCGGGACCAGTCTGCGCAGATCAGGGTCAGCGTATCGCTCTGCAGGGGGTTTTGAAACACGGAGACTTTGAGTGGCAGGGCTTTACCCGTGCTGTCGATGGCTGCGCAGAGCCTGTCTGGATGCCGGCGACTGGTTTGCTCCAGGTTGAGGCGGATATCATCGCTGCCTTGCAGGCTGGGAAACAGCAGGCTTAGCTCCTGTCCGACGAGTTGCTCTGAGGTGTAGCCTGTGAGCCGTGTTATGCCTTGATTGATGGCCTTGATAAGGCCATCGCTAGCGGTGGAAAGTACGCCAAATGCCTCGGTCTGCAGGGCGGCGGCAAAGGTGTTGTCAGCGGTTACACGAGGCCCATTCGCCGCTTGCTGGCAGGGGGTTTTGGCTGGGGCAGGTGTGTCTGTGGCTTTGGCTTGCAGGGTGTTAAAGGGGGCTTCTGAGAACTCCAACAAACAACCGGACTGGGACGACAGAGCAAAGGGTGAAATGGCGATGCGGCTCAGGGGCAGTGTGCGGTAGCCCGAGGCGAGCGTCATTTCAACACTGTCGATGAGCTCGGGTTCGCGGTCGAGAAACCAGGTTAGGCGCTGGCCGCTGCTGATTACTTTGGCGATGGCCCTGGCGTAGTCGCCACCATGCAGTTGCGGGAACAGGTTGAGAAAGTTTTTGCCGATGGCCTGGCTGCAATCGATCCCCGTCCAGCCCTGCATCCAGTCATTCCAGAGCAGGATCGCACCCTCGATATCGAGGGCAACCAGGCCGTGATTTTGTTTGTCGACAGCGGCACCGGCCAGCTCAATGCTACTGGCTTGGGTTATAGGGCTGACGGTGCTTGTAGCCATGCAGTTTCCGAGAAACTGGCTAGTCCTTTAGCCGTGCAACTGGTAGCTCCTCTGCCAGATAGTTATGTTTTGCGCTAACCCTGCGATAATAATTCGCGTAAGTCAATAATTGCCGCGTTGGCGCGACTAATATAAGAGGCCATGGTTAGCGAGTGATTGGCGAGTAAACCGAAGCCGCTGCCGTTGAGTATCATCGGGCTGTGCAGGGGGGCCTGGGTGGCTTCGAGTTCGCGAATGATCTGTTCGAGGCTCACCTGAGCATTTTTCTTGGCCAGTACATCGGCAAAATCGACCTGGGTCGCCTTCAAAAAATGCACCAGCGCCCAGGAAGTACCCCGCGCCTCGTAGAAGATATCGTCGAGCTCAGCCCAGGAGGTTTTGACGATGACGTCGCGGGGTGCCGGCGTTGACTGGCTGGCGGCGCTATCACCGGCGAGGTCAATATTGATGCGCTTTTGCCCGACACTGGCACTGAGCCGTTGGGATAAACTGCCGAGGCGGGTTTCAACCGTGCTCAGCCAATAGCGCAGGTTGTCGGCGCGGGCGTAAAACTGGGCGTTGTATTCATCGTCGTCGAGCAGGCGATTGAGATAGCCCTGCAGGTGGTTGCGGCCATTGTGATATTCTTTTTCCGAGGCGGGCAGCATCCAGCTATCGATGTCAAAATTAAAGCGGGGTTCTGCAAGGGCTAGATCCTTGTCTTCCGTTGACTGTGACTGGGAGCGGCTAAAGGCCTCGCGCATGGCTTTGGAGAGATCGCGTACCTGAATGATGACGCCGTATTCCCAGTTCGGGATATTATCGAGCACCAGCCCCGGAGGCATAATGTCGTTACTCAGTAGGCCACCGGGTTTTTCGAGCAGGGTGTCGACAACGTGAATCAAAGTGGAGGTGATTGCCGCGCCAGCGACAGGCTGCTGGCTGGCCAGATTTGCGCTAATTTCGATCTTGGGTTCGCGACTCCAGTACCAGCCGAGGGCGCAAAGCGCGACCAGCACAAGCACCAGTATGCGCACCGCCCAGCGTGCACTCTCCCCGCTATCGGCCAGAGTGTTGCTATAACTACCTGCTGTTTGGTCAGCCTTTCCCTTGCCCGTAAGCAGTGACTTAAACCCCGGCTTTGTCATCTTTAACCCCATATTTGTTTGTATGCTTGCGCGCAGATGGCGCGAGTTGCTGTTATTGGCACAGGCGTTATGATCGCGCAATGCAAAACTAGCGCGACAGTGTAAAACATTTTGGCGACTTATAGGTCAAACCGAATTGGCGACTTATAGATCAAAACGAAGATTAGGTCCAAACGGTAATTCGGAGAAATTTTAGTGCGTTGCAATCATTCAAATACAGGGCCGGGGCGCTGTCTACTACTGGCTTTGCTGGTTTTTTGCCTGCCCGTTTTGGCCCAGGGCTGGGGTCAGTCGAGCAGCGGTTCCGCCAGTGCTTTACTGACCGATGCGCCCCTTGAGTTTTTGCCCGTTGAAGAGGCCTATCACCTGAGTGCCGAGGGCACTGGTGATGCTTTGCTTCTCAGCTGGGTCATCGCCCCCGAGTATTACCTCTATCAGCATAAGTTGTCGGCCACCGCCACGGATTCCCGTGGCGAGGTTTTGACCCTGTCTATGGAGCAGCCGCCCGGCAAGGCTATATATGATGAGTACTACGAAAAAGAGCTGGTGGTCTATTACGATGCTTTACGGCTGCCAGTCGAATTGCCGGCAGCGCTGCAAGGTCAGCCCTGGACCTTGTCGGTGGAGTCCCAGGGCTGCGCTGATGCGGGCCTGTGTTATCCGCCGCGCAGCCAGTACTTCACCATTGCCGGGGGGGCTGGGGCCAATCTTGCCATCGTCGAGATTGACAGTTTGCCAATGCTGGCCGTCGCGGCGACAGCTGCCACTGACGCCAGCGCCTTAAACCTGCCGCTGGTGCTTTTGTTTGCCCTGCTCGGTGGCATTATTCTCAATCTGATGCCCTGTGTCTTCCCGGTACTGTCGATCAAAGTCCTCAGTTTAACTTCCGCTCACTTGGGCGAGCACGGCAAGCACTTGCACGGTCTGGCTTATAGCGCAGGCATTGTCATTTCTTTTGTCGCCATCGCCGCCCTGTTGCTGGTGTTCCGCGAAGCGGGTGAGGCAGTGGGCTGGGGCTTTCAATTGCAGTCGCCGGTGTTCGTGAGCTTATTGGCCTACCTGCTTTTCGCCGCCGGTCTGAGTTTTTCAGGCTTGCTGGAGGTCGGTGCGCGCTGGATGAATATCGGTCAGGGGGCCGCAGCGGGCAATTCGCTGCGCGCATCCTTTATGACGGGTGTACTGGCAACGGTGGTGGCCAGTCCCTGTAGCGCCCCCTTTATGGGGACGGCTCTGGGCTTTGCGTTGACCCAGACGCCGTTTATTAGCTTGCTGGTGTTTGCCGTGCTGGGTGTGGGTATGGCGCTGCCCTTTGTGCTGCTCAGCTGGATACCGGGGCTGCTGGAAAAGTTACCTGCACCGGGGCCGTGGATGGTGAGCTTTCGCCAGTTCCTCGCCTTCCCCCTCTACGCTAGCGCGATCTGGCTGCTCTGGGTGCTGGGCCGGCAAACGAGTATTGATCAGGTGGCTCTGGTCAGTATCGGCATGCTGTTGCTGGCCTTTGCCGCCTGGCTTGGCGGGGGTGGTGCGCAACGCTGGCGGCAGGCGCTGGCTCTGCTAGTGACGGTCGCTGCCTTGAGTATTGCTATTACACCGTCGCCAGCGGCCGATGACAGGCTCTGGGAGCCCTACACCCCGGCGCGCTTGCAGGCATTGCGCAGCGCGGGGCAGCCGGTGTTTGTCAACCTGACCGCCGCCTGGTGTATTACCTGTCTGGCCAATGAAAAGATGGCCCTCAGCTCGGAGACCTTTGCAGAGACCTTGCGGACTAAGAATATTGTCTACTTAAAGGGTGACTGGACCAACCGCAATAGTGATATCACCGCGCTGCTGAAACAATACGGGCGCAGCGGTGTGCCGCTGTACCTGTATTACTCGGCGCGTAGTACGTCGGCTCAGGTATTGCCCCAGTTGTTGACGCAGGGCATTGTGCAAAAAGCCCTTGCTGGCGAATAGTGTCACATTGAAACAGCTGCTTTAGGTCAGAAAATGCTGAGAAAATCGAGAAAATTCGAACAAAAGCCTATAAAGTTGGACAAAATATAGTTACTCATGCAAACTCACCTGCGCCGCTAATGTCGGCCTGAGCGGAACGGGATAAGCACTAGATCGCAATTTAGATAACGACTAGATAACGACTAAATAACAACGGAAAAACGACAGGGAGCGGGGGATAATGGCGACAATCCTGGTCTTGCATGGCCCAAATCTTAATTTACTCGGCAGCCGTGAGCCCGAGGTCTACGGCAGCACCACGCTCGACGACATCAACCGGCAGCTCACCGAGCGCTGTATCGCTGCGGGCCACCATCTGCTCGCCCTGCAAAGCAATGCCGAGTACGAACTGATCGACCGTATTCACGATGCGCGCAATGATGGTGTCGAGTTTATATTGATCAACCCCGCCGCCTTTACCCACACCAGTGTCGCCCTGCGCGATGCCCTGCTGGCGGTGGCGATTCCTTTTGTTGAAGTGCATCTGTCCAATGTGCACAGCCGCGAGCAGTTTCGCTCGCACTCCTATTTTTCTGATATTGCCATTGGGGTGATTTGTGGCTTTGGTGCCCAGAGCTACGATCTTGCTCTCAGCGCCGCGCTGACACACCTTGAGGCTGACCCACAGTAAATTGATAGCCAAACATTGATACCCGAGGGGGGAACATGGATATACGCAAAGTAAAAAAACTCATTGAGCTGTTGGAAGAGTCCAATATTGATGAGCTGGAAATTAAAGAGGGCGAAGAGTCGGTCCGCATTATTCGCAATAGCCAGACCACTTACGCTGCCGCGCCGCTTGTTGCTGCACCAGTGGCGACCGTCGTTGCCGCCCCAGCTGCGGCAAGCGCTGGCGAAGAAGCACCGGCCGCCGTACCCGCAGGCCATATTGTCACGTCACCGATGGTGGGCACTTATTATAGCTCTCCGGCACCCGATGCCCCGGCCTTTATCGAAGTGGGCAAGACCGTCAAAGTCGGTGATGTATTGTGCATCGTCGAGGCGATGAAGATGATGAATCAGATTGAAGCTGACAAAGCGGGCACCATCGGCGCCATCCTCGTCGAGGACGGTGAGGCCGTTGAGTTTGACCAATCCATGATCACAATTCTTTAAGACGCGGCGCGAAGAGGTAATCCATGCTGGATAAAGTACTGATCGCCAACCGTGGCGAAATTGCCCTGCGAATATTGCGGGCTTGTAAAGAACTGGGTATCAAGACTGTCGCCGTGCACTCCAAGGTGGATGCAGACCTGATGCACGTGCGCCTGGCGGACGAGTCCGTCTGCATTGGCCCCAACGCGTCGGCTAAGAGCTATCTTAATAGCGCGGCGATTATTAGCGCGATGGAAATCACCGACTCAGTGGCGGTGCATCCCGGTTACGGCTTTCTGGCAGAAAATGCCGATTTTGCCGAACAGGTTGAAAGTAGCGGCTTCACCTTTATCGGCCCCAGTCCCGAAGTGATTCGCATGATGGGCGACAAAGTCGCAGCCATTAAAGCGATGCGTGCTGCCGGTGTTCCAACGGTGCCGGGCTCCAATGGCGCCCTCGATGACAATCACGAGCGCACGCTGGAGATTGCCCTTGAGATTGGCTATCCGGTGATTATTAAGGCCGCTTCCGGCGGCGGTGGTCGCGGTATGCGCGTGGTGCAAACCGAGGCCCATCTGATTAACGCCATTGCCCTAACGCGCGCCGAGGCAGAAGCAGCCTTTGGTGACGGTACGGTATATATGGAGAAGTTTCTGCAGACGCCGCGCCATGTTGAAGTCCAGGTCTTGTCCGATGGTCAGGGCAACGCCATCCACCTCGGCGACAGAGATTGTTCCCTGCAGCGCCGTCACCAGAAAGTACTGGAAGAAGCGCCGGCGCCGGGTATCGACGAAGAGGCTCGCCAGAAGGTGTTTGACGTTTGTGTGCAGGCCTGTGTCGATATTGGCTACAAGGGCGCGGGCACCTTTGAGTTTCTTTATGAGAATGGCAGCTACTACTTTATTGAGATGAACACGCGGGTGCAGGTTGAGCACCCGGTGTCGGAAATGATTACGGGTATCGACATTGTTAAAGAGCAGCTATTAATTGCCGGTGGCGAACCCCTCAGCCTCAAGCAGGAGGAGGTGATCTTCCGCGGCCACGCTTTTGAGTGCCGCATTAACGCCGAAGATGCCGTTACCTTTATGCCCAGTCCGGGTAAAGTGACGGCCTATCACCCCCCCGGGGGCAATGGCGTGCGGGTCGACTCCCATCTGTACAGCAGCTATACCGTGCCGCCCAATTACGATTCGCTCATCGCTAAAATCATTACCTACGGCAAAGACCGCGATGCGGCACTGGGTCGTATGCGCAATGCACTGGACGAGTTGTTTATTCAGGGTATTAAAACCAATATTGACCTGCACCGAGACCTGGTGACCGATGCCGGATTTAAGCGTGGCGGTGTCAATATCCATTACCTCGAGAAAAAACTGGGGCTTTAAGCGAAGCTCGCCGCGATGAAAAAGCAGGACTTACTATGAGTTGGTTACAACTGCGAATCGCGGTCAATAAGCCTGAGGTTGAGGCTTTGGAAGATGCTTTGCTGGCCTCTGGTGCGGTGTCGGTGACGCTGGAAGATGGCGCCGATGATCCGATTCTGGAACCGGGGGTGGGCGAAACCCCCCTCTGGAATCAGCTGCGGGTCACCGGGCTCTACCCCTCCGACATCCATACCGATCTGGCTTTGCAGCTTTTGGCCGAAAATTTTCCCGGCCAGCTACAGCACTGTCGCTGGGAAATTCTAGAAGATCAGCCCTGGGAAACCCTCTGGACCGAGCACTACCATCCCATCCAGTGTGGTGACAGGCTGTGGATCTGCCCCAGCTGGCGCGAGCCGCCCAACCCGGAGGCCGTCAACCTGTCTCTCGACCCCGGTCTGGCCTTTGGCTCGGGTACCCACGCAACCACTTTTCTGTGCCTGCAATGGCTCGATGCTCAGCCCCTCGCCGGTAAAACAGTTGTTGATTTTGGCTGCGGTTCGGGGATTCTCGCCATCGCCGCTCTGCTACTGGGTGCCAGGCAGGTTATCGCTACCGATAACGACCCCCAGGCATTACTGGCTACGCGCGATAACGCGCGGCGCAATGGTTTGGATGAAGCCCAGCTCAGTGTTTATCTGCCACAGGAATTGCCCGTAGTAAAGGCCGACATTGTGCTGGCCAATATTCTCGCCGAGCCCTTGATGACGTTGGCGCCGCAATTGACGGCACTGACAGCTCCCGGCGGCCAGATTTGCCTGTCGGGCATGATTGCCTCCCAGACCGATGCGGTGATGTCGGCCTATCGGCAAGACTTTCACTTTGCCCCACCGCTTAACCGCGATGAGTGGTTTTGTCTGGTCGCTAAAAAGCGGCTTTGAGGGCTTGAGTGTGCCGACGCCTGTGGCTAGGAAAGTAACATCGTGAGCCGAGTTGCGGCGCGTTGTCCGAGTTGCCGGTCGGTATTCTTTGTCAGCGCTGCGCAGGGCAAGGTCGCCAATAATCTGGTGCGCTGCGGCCGCTGTGGCCACCTGTTTAGCGTGCTTGAAAACCTCAGTGATAGCGAGCCCGAGCCGGAGATAGTCGCTAGCCCCTCGGAACCTGACATTCGGGAATTCGAAATAGACGTGGCGTCGGAGGCTGAGCCTGCTGCGGATGAAAGCGATCGTGACATTGAAGAAGCACCGCCCCTGACTGAAACGGCTATGCCCGCCGAATTAAAGCAGCCTGGGGGCAATGCCTCAGAATGCTCGCAGACACTTGACGACGCTCGGCCCTCAGGCTTTGACCTGTCGAATTTGGCGACTCATCTGCCGCAAGACTTTGCGCTTGAAAACGCCGCGACACAAAAAACAGCGAAGGGTGGGCTACTGAGTCTGGCCATTATTCTTTTCGCCCTGGTCGGACTTGGTGGGCAGTTTGTTTTTTTTAACTTACCCACGCTGAGTCAGCACCTTGAGTACCGGCCGTGGTTGCAGACTTTTTGTGCGGCCTTGCCCTGTGAGCTTGCGGCGTATAGTAAACCGGGCTTGATTAGCGTCGAGCACTTGCAGGTTCGCGCACACCCCCATCTGGAGGGGAGCCTGATGGTCGAATTGGTGCTAACCAATACCGCCAGCCTTGAGCAGGCCTACCCGCCACTGATATTGCGCTTTGATGATTTGAGTGGCCAGCAAGTGGCCGCGCGTAGACTGTCGGCGAAAGAATACCTGCCGCAAGCACTGAGTGCTGCCCAGTTGATGCCGGTCGATAAGGCAGTGAGTATTAAGCTCGCCATTCTCGATCCGGGTGAGCGGGCACTCTCCTACTCCGTTTCCGTCGAACAATAAGTTTTTTCACTAATTGTCCTTCCGCCGCCCTGGCGCGGCGCGTATGATAGTCGGCCGTTTTTTACAAAGCGGTATCGCACACGGTTTTATCTAAATTGAGTCCTCATCGAGGTTGCAATTGCTACAGATCGGCCCTCACATTATTCACAGCCCACTGCTGCTGGCCCCCATGGCCGGTGTCGCAGACCTGCCTTTTCGTCGCCTGTGTCGCGGTTTTGGTGCCGGGATGGCGGTGACCGAAATGCTCACTGCCGATACCAGCAAATGGGGCACGCAGAAGTCTCGCTTGCGCCTGCCGGTATTGGATGAGGCCGAACCCCGAGTGGTGCAAATTGCTGGCGCCCAGCCCCATCAGTTGGCCGAGGCGGCGCAGCGCAGTGCCGATCTCGGCGCCCAGATTGTCGATATCAATATGGGCTGCCCGGCGAAAAAAGTGTGTAAGCGGGCAGCGGGTTCTGCGCTATTGCGCGAAGAAGCGCTGGTCGCAGAAATCCTCAAAACAGTGGTTGCGGCGGTCGATATTCCGGTGACGTTGAAAATCCGCACCGGCTGGGATTTGCAAAGCCGCAATGCCCTGACTATAGCCCGCCTGGCCGAGGACGCCGGTATTCAGGCTCTGACTATTCATGGCCGCACGCGCGCCTGTTTGTTTAATGGCGAGGCTGAATACGACACCATTGCCGAGGTGGTTGCCGGGGTCGATATTCCGGTGATTGCCAATGGCGATATCGACTCACCCGAGCGGGCGAAAGCCGTGCTGGCGCACACGGGTGCTGCGGCCTTGATGATTGGTCGGGCGGCCCAGGGCCAGCCCTGGTTATTCCGCCAAATTAATGCCTGCTTGAACAATGAGACCCCGCCAATACCCACCCGCCGCGAAGTGGCTGAGCTAATGCTAGAGCATGTCACGGCCATGCACGGACACTACGGTGAGGGCATGGGGGTGCGCATCGCACGCAAGCATGTGGCTTGGTATTTGCAAAAATTACAGATTGAACGGGCTTGTCGAAGAGCCTTCAATCAGCTGCTGGATGCCCAGCAGCAGCTCGAATTTATTAGCGAATTACTTATAACAAACAATAATAATCAGGAAGTTGCAGCGTGAATTCAATCCATAAACAAGCCTTTGAGCATAAAGAGGCACCTTCCGAAGCCGGTTTGCCGGTTGAGCATCACTCCCTGCGTCACTGTGTGGAGCGGGCGATGGAGGAATATTTTAGCCATCTCGATGGCCAAAGCTGTAGCGATCTCTATCAGCTGGTGATGCAGGAGGTTGAAGACCCTCTGCTCACCGCAGTGATGAAGTACACCCGCAACAATCAGAGCAAGGCATCGGAAATGCTCGGCTTGAATCGCGGCACATTGCGCAAAAAACTGAAGCTTTACGATCTCCTGTAAGGCTCGGGCTTTGCGTTTAACCCAGCACTCTTTAACAGGGTAGAAGTTATGACCGACCGTATCATCACCATTCGACGCGCCTTGATTAGCGTTTCGGATAAAACTGGCATTGTTGAATTTGCTCGCGCACTGAATGGCATGGGTGTCGAGATTTTGTCCACAGGTGGCACTTTCCGCCTGCTGGTTGACAATAATGTCGACGCTGTCGAAGTGTCTGACTACACCGGTTTCCCTGAAATGATGGACGGCCGGGTCAAGACCCTGCACCCCAAAGTACACGGCGGTATTCTCGGTCGGCGCGGCACCGATGATGAGATTATGGCCGAGCACGGCATTCGGCCCATCGACATGGTGGTGGTCAATCTCTACCCCTTTGAGCAGACGGTGGCGAAGCCCGATTGCGCACTGGCCGATGCCATCGAGAATATCGACATCGGCGGCCCGACCATGGTGCGGGCGGCGGCAAAGAACCATGCCGATGTGGCGATCGTGGTCAATGTCGGCAGCTATGAAGGTATTCTTGCGGAAATGTCGGGCAACGAGGGCGGCCTTAATCAGGCTCGCCGTTTTGACCTCGCGGTCAGTGCCTTCGAGCACACTGCTGCCTACGATGGTGCCATCGCCAATTATCTCGGCACTCGTCTCCCAGCAGAAGAGGGTACTGAGGAAGAGGCGAGTTGCTTCCCGCGCACCTGGAATATGCAGTTCCGCAAATCGCAGGTGATGCGCTACGGTGAAAACCCCCATCAGCGCTCCGCTTTTTATGTTGAAAATACGGCGGGTGAGGCGAGCATATCCACTGCCACTCAACTCCAGGGCAAGGCTCTGTCGCACAACAATATTGCCGACACCGATGCGGCGTTGGAATGCGTTAAGCAATTCGATGCGCCGACGTGTGTGATCGTTAAACACGCCAATCCCTGTGGCGTGGCAACGGCAGCCAATCTGCGTGAGGCCTACGAAAAAGCCTTTAGTACCGACACCGAGTCAGCCTTTGGCGGCATTATTGCCGTCAATCGCCCGCTGGATGCGGCCACGGCCCAGGCCATTGTCGAGCGCCAGTTTGTCGAAGTGATTATCGCGCCAGCGGTGGATGCTGACGCTGTTGAAATCGTCGCCGCGAAGAAAAATGTGCGCCTGCTGTCCTGCGGGCAATGGCAGGCAGCGGCCGCAGTCGGCTGGGACTATAAGCGCGTCAACGGCGGTTTGTTGATTCAGGATAGAGATAGCAAGTTGACCGCCGCGGCCGATTTGCAGGTGGTCAGCAAGCGCGCACCCACGGCGGCGGAAATTGCCGACTTACTCTTCGCCTGGAAAATTGCCAAATTTGTTAAATCCAACGCCATTATCTACTGCCGCGATGCGCAAACCGTCGGTGTCGGCGCCGGGCAAATGAGTCGGGTCAACTCGGCGCGCATAGCCGGTATTAAAGCCGAGCATGCGGGCTTGGCGGTGACGGGCTCAGTGATGGCATCGGATGCCTTCTTCCCCTTCCGCGATGGCATTGATAATGCCGCCACCGCGGGCATTGCTGCGGTGATACAGCCCGGTGGCTCCATCCGCGACGAAGAGGTGATAGCCGCTGCCGATGAAAATGACATGGCGATGGTGTTTACCGGCACGCGTCACTTCCGCCACTAAATAACTCGATCGTTGTAAGCCCAGCCTGCTACTTTGCCGGTTGGGCTTGTAAGAGCGCTATCTGCTCCGCACTCGCCGGGGCAAAGCGTTTCAGTGTTTTGCCCTCCCTTTCAATCTCTTCATCAAACATCGCCAGCGGGCGCACCCACAGCCCCTGTTCGCCGTAAAGCGTGCGGTAAACCACGTGCCACTCCTCTGTTTCACTGTGTCTGGCGAGATCAATGACTTCGTAAAATTGACCTTTAAAATGCCTGTAAATACCGGGTTTAATCATGCTGCTGGCTCTGTTTGAGGGTGGCTTGAGCGGCGCTGGGCCGTGTTATGCTGGCTGGCAAAATATAATAATGACAGCTATTTTACGCGAAACACTTTAAGGAGTTAGATGAATGTCCGCTGATACCGATGCACTGTTTACGCCTTTCACCATCAATAAATTAGAGCTGCCCAATCGAATTGTGATGGCGCCCATGACCCGCAACTTTTCTCCGGACAATATTCCCGGTGACAACGTAGCGGCCTATTATCGGCGCCGCGCCGAAGGCGGCACCGGGCTGATTATCACCGAGGGCACCTACGTCAATCATGCCTCGGCGGGAGCCTATGAGAACGTGCCGTTTTTCTATGGCGAACAGGCACTGGCGGGTTGGAAAAAGGTGGTTGATGAGGTGCACGCGGCGGGGGCTAAAATTGCACCCCAGCTGTGGCACACCGGCATTATGCGTGGCGTTGGTGGTGAGGGCTCAAGCCTTGAACCCTACCCCGATGCACCGGCCTTTGGCCCCTCGGGTTTATTAATGCCGGGTAAAGAAATCGGCCAGACCATGAGCCTGGACGATATTGAGCAAGTGGTTGCGGCCTATGTGCAGGCGGCGGTGGATGCCAAGGCACTCGGCTTTGACTGCATTGAAGTGCACGGTGCCCATGGTTATATGATCGACCAGTTTTTCTGGGAGGGCACCAACCAGCGCAGCGATGCCTACGGTGGCAGCCTGGCCAAGCGCGCTCAGTTTGCGGTTGATATTATTAGCGGTATTCGCGAAAAAGTGGGGCCTGACTACCCCATTATCTTCCGCTTTTCTCAGTGGAAGCTGATGGATTATCAGGCCCGGCTGGTCAATAGTCCCGAAGAGTTGGAGCAATTTCTCCAGCCCCTTAGTGCTGCGGGGGTGGATGTCTTCCACTGTAGTACGCGGCGTTTCTGGCAGCCCGAGTTTGAAGGCTCCGACCTCAACCTGGCGGGATGGACCAAGAAAATTACCGGCAAACCCGCCATTACCGTCGGTAGTATCAGTTTGGAGGAGGACTTCCTCGACGAACAGGCGCGGGGCATCTCCGAGCATTCTGAACCCGCCTCCATTGGCAATTTGGCGACCTTATTAGAGCGGGGTGATTTTGATCTGGTGGCCGTGGGTCGTTCCTTGATACCCAACCCCGATTGGCCGAAATTGGTGAAGGCGGGTCAGGAGAGCAAATTGCTCGCCTACGATCAAAGCGATTTGGCAAACCTCGATTAGGCTTGAGCCCTTCGAGTTGTTCTCTGGCTTAGGGGCTGCTTGTCGGGAAAGGGCAAGCTAAATGTGATGTCTGTCGGCCTTTGCCATTTGCCCGCTTGCAGCAAGCCTGCAAGTCAACTATAAATGTCGGCTAGTTTCATCATTACAGCAGCATTACAGAATTCAATGTGTAGTTGGCTCATAAGGGTTTTTGATAAAACCCTCTTTGCGGCGATTGTACCCTCCGGGTACAATCGCCGTTTTTCTTTGTAGCGATGGTGACAATGGATATTCTGGTAATAGGTTCGGGTGGTCGTGAGCACGCGCTGGCCTGGAAAGCGGCGCAAGGTAAAGCCATCGGTACGGTTTATGTGGCGTCTGGCAATGGTGGTACGGCTAGCGATGCCCAGCTACAGAATATCGATATTGGCGCCAACGATTTTAATGCTCTGGCAGATTTTGCTGAAAAAAACGCAATAGCGCTGACTATCGTCGGCCCTGAGGCACCGCTGGTTGGCGGCATCGTCGATTACTTCCGATCGCGGGATCTGCCGATCTTTGGCCCCAGTAAAGGTGCCGCACAGCTTGAAGGCTCCAAAGCCTTCACCAAAGATTTTCTCGCGCGCAACAACATTCCTAGCGGCGCTTATCAAAGCTTTACTGAAGTGGAGCCTGCACTGGCCTATTTGCAGGAAATGGGTGCGCCGATAGTGGTTAAGGCCGATGGTCTCGCGGCGGGCAAGGGTGTGATTGTCGCTATGGAGCTGGCCGAAGCCGAGGCTGCGGTTAGCGATATGCTCGCTGGCAATGCTTTTGGCGAGGCCGGTCATCGGGTGGTGATCGAAGAATTTCTCGACGGCGAAGAAGCCAGTTTCATCGTTATGGTCGATGGCGAGAATGTGCTGCCTATGGCGACCAGTCAGGATCACAAGCGCGTTGGCGATGGTGATACCGGGCCCAATACCGGCGGCATGGGCGCTTACTCTCCAGCACCCGTGGTCACGGATGTGATTTATCAGCGCATTATGGACGAAGTGATTATGCCCACCGTGCGCGGCATGGCGGCGGAAGGCAATGAGTACACCGGCTTTCTCTACGCCGGTTTAATGATTGATGCCCAGGGCACGCCAAAAGTCATTGAGTACAACTGTCGCTTTGGTGATCCCGAAACCCAGCCGATTATGTTGCGCCTACGCTCTGACCTGGTTGAACTCTGCCTCGCCGCCCTTGATAAAAAACTGGCCACCACCACGGCGCAGTGGGACGAGCGCAAGGCGGTGGGTATCGTTATGGCGGCGGGGGGTTATCCCGCCAGTTATGAAAAGGGCGCAGTGATTAGTGGCCTGATGGCAGAAGAGTCCGATTTGAAAGTGTTTCAAGCGGGCACCCAGCAGTGCAGCAATGGCGATATTCTCTCCAATGGTGGCCGCGTGCTCTGCGTAACAGCACTGGGCGATACCATCGGTGAGGCCCAGCAGCGCGCCTATCGGGCGAGTGAAAAGATCAGCTGGAAAGACAGCTTTTATCGCAAGGATATCGGCTGGCGGGCGATAGCACGGGAGCAGGTTTAGCTCGTCTAAACAGCCGCTTCCCGCAGCCGGGCCTTTTTACGCAGCAACCACCTTGCGTTCTTTGGCCCAGTGACGCAGCGATGAAAGCTTCTCGGCCATAACAATGGATAGTGGGCTGGTTTTATAAATCTCATGCAGTAACAAGTCCGTTGTCACTGCAACATTCTGGGCCAGCGCGCTGTAAAGTGCGGCGACGATGGCCTGCTCAATTTCCGCTCCGGAAAACTGCTCAGAGGCCTGAACCAGCTCATCGAGTGCGAATTGCTCGGCTTCGAGTTCTCGGTTTTGCAGGTGAATGGTGAAAATCATTTGCCGAGCCTCGGCGTCGGGCAGGTCGACAAAAAACAACTCATCGAAACGCCCTTTGCGCACCAGTTCTGGCGGTAGCTGGGTGATGTCGTTAGAGGTGGCGACTAAAAATACGCGGCCTTTGTGTTCGGCCATCCAGGTCAGCAGGGTTGCCAGTACGCGCCCTGAAACACCGCCGTCATTGCTATCGCTGCTAATGCCCTTTTCGATTTCGTCCAGCCACAGCACACAGGGTGACATGCGTTCGGCCAATTGCAGGGATTCGCGCAGATTGCGTTCCGTCTCGCCATAAAATTTATTGTACAGGGCGCCCATATCGAGCTTCAGCAGTGGTACTTGCCAGGTGCCGGCAACAGCGCGGGCAGCGAGGCTTTTGCCCCCACCCTGCACGCCCAGTAGCAAAATCCCCTTTGGTGTATCCATGCCCTCGACATCACCGCTGAAGACCTCGCGGCGCTTGCTCAGCCATTGCTTGAGATTGGCCATGCCACCAATTTTGCTCAACGCCTCGGTCTGATACTCGTAGCTGAGCACGCCGTCCATGCCCATCAAGTCAAACTTGGCTTTATTCAACGCCGGTAAATCGGAGTCGGTAATGGCGCCATCGTCGACAATGGCGCTCCGGCACAGGCGTTTGACTTCGGCATGGGTCAAGCCCTGCAGGCTGGAGACGAGTTGTTGCAGGGTGGCGTTGTCGGTGCGCACTTTGCGGCCGTCTTTGCCCTTGGCCCACTTTTTCGCCTCTTCGCGAACGATGGTCAGAATTTGATCGCGATTGGGCGGCGAGATTTGAAAGCGTGCGCTGAGCCGACTGAGCTCAGGGGGCAAGTTAAGGCGATGACTAACCAGCACAATGGTGAGTGAACCGCCGTTGTGGCGCAGGGCGATATCCTTGAGTTGTCGGGTGTGTTTGGGGTGATCGTCGCCAAACCAGGGGTGAAAATCGCAGAGGGCATAGATGCCGGGTTCGGCCCTATGCTTGAGGTAGTCGAGAATAGCTTCGGGTTCGCTGTGCTTTGCCGCCTGCTCTACCTGTAGGCCAAAGCCGCCGCGCTTGAGGCCGTCGGTGATGGACCATTGAAACAGGCTGCTGTCACGCTGGCGGGCGAGGCGCAGTAACAGGTCGATGGCTCGGCGTTCATCCCAGGTTTCCAGTGCAACCAGTGGAATACCCGCTTCGATCACCAGGTTGAGGTCGTGGGCATCTTGCATCAATCAATCTCCTGGCGCTGTATTGGTTTCATTATTGGTCTGTGGTCGTGTGCCAGCGGGATTTTAGCTACAATCCTTTGCTACTGGGTAAAGCCTCTGGTGAAAATGATGACTGTGCGCCACTTTTCTGGATTCGACCGATTATTGATGCAAGCTGATGTTGCCCTGCGCACCCTGGCGAGTACGCCCCGTGCCAGGCGAGGCTCACCGGCAGCGCCACAGCAGGAGTCGAGTTTGAGCGCTGCAGAGAAGCAGCTTTCGGCGGCGCTGATGCGGGTCAATCACAGCGGCGAGGTTTGTGCTCAAGCCCTCTATCAGGGGCAGGCCCTAACGGCGAAGAAAGTCAGTATTCAGGCTGAAATGGAAGCGGCCGCCAGTGAGGAGGTTGATCATCTGGCCTGGTGTGAGCAGCGGATCAAAGAACTTGGCAGTCACACCAGTGTGCTAAACCCGCTGTGGTATGGCCTTTCCTTTGGCATTGGCGCTGGCGCCGGGGCGATTAGTGACCGGCTCAGCCTGGGCTTCGTGGCGGCGACTGAAGAGCAGGTTTGTGAGCATTTAAGCGGGCATATGGGCGAGTTGCCGGAGTCCGACAGCAGGAGCCGTGCCATCGTTGAGCAGATGATTGTGGATGAGAAAGCCCACGCTGCCAGCGCGTTGCGCAATGGTGGGCTGCCTTTTCCCGCGCCACTGAAAGCGGCCATGGGTCTGGTGGCGAAGGCGATGACGGAGAGTAGCAGCCGCTTTTAGTGGTCTTGCGAGACCGTTACTGGTAGCTCACTCGAGCTCGTCGATACCGCGTTCTTGTCGCAAGCCCTGAACAATATTGAGAATCCTCTCTTTTACCCAGGTGTGGGTTGGTGAGTTCAGCGTGCGGCGGTGTTGTACCAGTACGGCGGGTATTTCCGGGTAGTGCTCGATTTCTTTGGGGTAGGGTTTGCGAACAATTTCATAGTACTCACCCTCTTGTTTTAAGTCGTCCATGGTTGCCATCATCAGACAGTCTGATGAGTTGAGGGTGTCGAGCGCCGTCATCAACTGGTCGGTGGTCAGCGCTTTATTTCGCTTGCGGCCCAGTTCGTGAAGCATGCGGTCGAAGCGGCTTTCTGTATTCGGCGAAACCTTATCGGCAATCAGCAAAAAATATTGAATAAAGGGGTATTCCAGCATTTCGTCCAGCGTCGGATTGCGGTCAGACAGTGGGTGGCCTTTACGCATCCACACGGCGGGGCGAAAGTCGCCCAAGGGTGTGACAATAAAATCCTTGGGCAGGGGTTTTCTGACCTCCATGGCAAAGTCTATTTCACCGGATTCCAGTAGTTGTTCATAATTATCGTCGATATTTGACACGGCCAGGGAGATGCCCGGTGATTCTTGCTGCAGGACTTTGGTGAGTTCGGGCACCGCCTGCACGGCCATAAATTCGGGTGCGACGATGTGTATCGAGGTCTCGCGTGTCGCTGGATCAAACTCCGTCTTTTCCAGCACCAGGGAAACATTGTTGAGTATTTCCGGCAGTTGGCGCTGTATTTCAAGGGCGCGAGGGGTGGGCACCAGGCCGCGGCCACTGCGAGTAAACAGGGGGTCGTCGAAGGCGGTGCGCAAGCGCAGCAAAGTCTTACTCATGGCGGGCTGGGTGACGAACATGCGTTCGGCAGAGCGGGTAACATTGCGCTCTTCAAGCAGCACTTGCATGGCGACGAGCAGGTTGAGGTCAACGCGGGAGAGGGTATCTACAGGCATGGCATAAGTTTGAGTTATTGATATTGAGTTTGATTGTATCTCAAATTATAGATGGGCCAATACTCTTTATTTTGACAGGGGTCTCGTTCAGGCGAGTGACGAGAAGGCCTACGTTAGTCTTTCTGCTTATGGTGTTTATAAAAGCAATACATTTTATTTATGTCTTTCGGCTGTCTATAGTCCACCCATCGTTAGCGAGCAACGGGATTTAGGATCCCTTGCTAGCGGATCAATTTCCTAACCCCCTGTATCATAATTTTCGGGGAGCGCAAGCTCCCCGCTTTTTTTTGCCTGTAATAAAAGCCCAGAACTATTCTTCTGGCGTATTCCCTTCCTGTATTTCATAGCTGTGGCTAATATCGACGCCACCCTTGCCGAGCATAATTGACGCTGAGCAGTATTTCTCGGCGGATAGTTCCACCGCCCGCTTGACCTGCTTTTCTTTCAGGCTCTGCCCTTTAACGACAAAGTGAATGTTGATAGCGCTGAAGACTGCTGGCACGGCATCGACGCGCTCGGCTTCCAGTTCGGCGTGGCAGGAGCTGACGTTCTGGCGACTCTTTTTTAAAATACTCATCACGTCGAAGCTGGCGCAACCGCCCATGCCGATAAGTAGCATCTCCATTGGGCGTATACCCATATTGCGTCCGCCGAGGGCTTCCGGCCCGTCCATGACGACGGAGTGGCCGCTGCCTGACTCCCCCAGAAACATGGCGTTGTCGACCCATTTGACTTTGGCTTTCATGGATTACTTCCTTTTTTGTGATTAGACAGGCGTCGCCAGCTTGTCATTGGTTAAGTGGCGCGCTATCACAGGGCAACCAGGCGCTCTGCGGCGCAGCTGGCATTATAGATGTCTACCAGTCCAAAGGTTTACATTAATATTCTTATAGTCGATGATGCGATCCAAGAGTAAAAAAACAGGGAGCAGAAAAATCGTGAGTCTTAAACCCATTACGCCACATATTGATAATCTTGAACAGTTTCTCGGCCACTGCCATCGGCGGCGCTATCCCACAAAGAGCACCTTGATTTATGCCGGTGATAGCAGCGATACGCTCTATTACATTATTAGTGGTTCGGTGACCGTACTGATTGAAGATGACGATGGGCGCGAGATGATTGTTGCGTATCTGAACCCCGGTGACTTTTTTGGGGAGATGGGGCTTTTTGGTCAGGAAGATCGCAGTGCCTGGATTCGGGCTAAAAATGAATGTGACGTCGCTGAAATCAGCTACGATAATTTTCACGCTCTGACCAAGAGTCACCCCGATTTTCTCTACGCCGTGTCCATGCAAATGGCGCAGCGCCTGAGAGACACGACGCGCAAGGTCGGCGACTTGGCCTTCCTCGACGTGACTGGCCGCGTGGCGCGCACTTTGCTCGATTTGAGCAAGGAGCCCGATGCCATGACCCACCCCGATGGCATGCAAATTAAAATCACCCGCCAGGAAATTGGCCGCATCGTTGGCTGTTCGCGAGAGATGGTTGGTCGTGTCCTCAAGGTGCTCGAACAGCAGGATCTGGTGTGGGTAAAAGGTAAAACTATGGTCGTACACGGCACGCGTTAACAAACCTTGTTAATCGTTACCGAGCGGCGCCTTCTTTCATAGAAATAAGGCGCCGTTTTTATTGCGGTTTCTAGTTGCCTGGCAGCAGACTGCGGTGCTGCTCCACGGCCAGTCTCGGGCCGAATTGCGTCACCACCGTCGCCGAGGCAACACTGGCTAGCTCACCCGCCTGGCGGTAATTCATGCCATTGGTAATGCCGTAGAGGAAGGCGCCGGCAAACATATCTCCGGCACCGTTGGTATCAACGGCAGTGACCGCCTTGGGGGCGATGCGGTGTGTGTTCTCGCCGTCGTAAATCAGTGCACCCTCTGCGCCGAGGGTAATGGCAAAGGTGCTAGCGGTTTGCTTCATGCTTTCAACGGCGCCGTCGAGCGTGGTTGCTCCGGTCCAGCCAAAGGCCTCATCTTTATTACAGAACAGTAGATCGACACGATCTCCTATCATCTCCTGCAGACCCTCGCGAAAAAACTCAACCATGCCCGGATCGGAGAGGCTAAAAGCTGTTTTAGTGCCGGCTTGTTGTGCCTGCTGGCGACATTCAATGGCGGCATCTTTACCGCTGGGTGACGTCACCAAATAGCCTTCGGTATAAATATATTTCGCGCTGGCGATGGCGTCGAGATTGAGGTTTTTGCGGCAAATGGTCTCGCTGATACCGAGATAGGTATTCATGGTGCGCTCGGCATCCGGCGTGATCAGCACCAGGCATTTACCGGTGGTACCAGCAGGCAGCTGTGAGAGGCCGTTGTGCTTGACGCCCGCCTTGGTGAGATCGTCTAAATAGAAGCGGCCATTTTCATCGTCGGCCACTTTGCAGGACTGAAAGGCTTTGCCGCCAAAACTGGCCACCGCCATAATGCTATTGGCCGCGGAGCCGCCACTGGCGCGTTTGGCCATTACCAGGTGATCGTCGAGGTGGCTGATTAACTCCAGCTGACGAGCTTCATCAACCAGGGTCATGACACCTTTTTCTATGCCAAAGGTAGCGAGTTCGGCATCGCTAATTTCTATTTCGGTATCGACCAGTGCTGCACCTATGCCGTAGACATCGATTTGTTTCATAAGGGTTCCAGTAAATTTGGCTGTGCTCAATAATCAAATAGCTTGCCACACAGCCTGACGGTAGACTATTCGCAGAGATATATTAACAGTAAATAACGTGGTTCGAGATGCTATCTGGCAATTCGTGGGAATATGATTTTGGCGAAAAAACTCAGAAAAACTCAGAAAAAACCGACTAAAGCCAAGCGCTCAGCATTTGCTTTGCGGCTCAGAAAGTTTTTCAAAACAGGCTTTATTTCACTGCTGGCTATCGGCCTGGTCGGTTTACTGGTGCTGGATTACCACTTGAGAAGTCGTTTTTCCGGCAGTAAATGGTCGCTGCCGAGTCACGTCTACAGCCGTGCGCTGGAATTGTACGAAGGGCTGGAGCTGTCCCGCGACGGTCTGGTCTGGGAGCTGGAAAAACTGGGCTATCGGCGCGTCGCCAAGCTCAGTGCTGCGGGTCAGTATCGCGTTCAAGGCCGACGGGTTGCCGTGCACTCGCGGGCCTTTCAGTTCTGGGATGAAAGCAAGGCAGCGCAAACGTTTATTCTTACTTTTCAGGGCTCGCAGCTGACTGAGCTACACAGCCTGCAGGGCAAGTCCCTGGCCTTGGTGCGACTGGAGCCCCTGCGTATCGGTGGCATATATCCAGCTCACCTCGAGGATCGCCTGCCAGTGCGGCTTGAAGAGCTACCCCCGCTGCTTGTTGAAAGCCTGATTGCAGTCGAAGACCGGGGGTTCTACCAACACTACGGCGTATCATTGCGCGGCATAAGTCGGGCGCTATTAAATAACCTGCGTCCGGGCAGCGCTACCCAAGGTGGTAGCACCATTACCCAGCAGCTGGTGAAGAACCTTTATCTCAGTCGCGATCGCACGCTGCTGCGCAAAGGGCTGGAGGCGGTGATGGCGCTGATGCTAGAGCAGCACTACAGCAAGGGTGAAATCATTGAGGCCTACATCAATGAGATTTATCTAGGTCAGGCAGGCAAGCGGGCAATCCACGGTTTTGGCATGGCTAGTCAGCACTATTTTAACCAACCTCTGGCCGAACTGAACTTGCATCAAATCGCCCTGCTGGTAGCAATAGCCAAGGGCGCTTCGTATTACGATCCGCGCCGCCACGGCGAGCGCGCTTTGACGCGGAGAAATCTGGTCATAAAGTTGTTGGCAGAGCAGGGTCTTATTGACAACGCTATTGCCAGCAGAGCAAGCCAGCAGGCTCTGGGCCTTGCGGCGCGCCCCGGCACCCGCACCAATCCCTTTCCCGCTTACCTCGATTTGGTTAAGCGCCAGTTGCGCAAGGACTACGAAGACGAGGACTTGCGCAGTGGCGGTTTGCGAGTGTTCACTCACTTTGATCCTCAGGCACAGAACCGCTTAGAGAAAATCGTTAGCACAAAATTGGCGGCTATGGAGCGGCAAAAAGGCCTCAAAGACAAGCCCATTGAGGCAGCTTCATTACTGGTACGGGTGGGCACGGCTGAGGTGCTGGCCCTGGTTGGTGGCCGTGAGAGCCGTTTTGCCGGCTTCAATCGGGCGCTCGATGCGCGGCGGCCTATCGGCTCAACAATTAAGCCTGCGGTCTATTTGACAGCGCTGGAGCAGCCCGATGACTATACCCTGCAAAGCTTGATTAGTGATGCGCCGGTCGCTATTCCCGCCGCGCACGGTGAAACTTGGCGGCCACGAAATTTTGACCACAAAAGCCACGGAGAGGTGCCGCTGTATCAGGCGATGGGCAAATCCTACAATTTGGCCACCGCGCGTTTGGGCATGGCTTTAGGCCTGGATCGTGTTGTCGCTACCCTGCGGCGCCTGGGCTACGAAGGCCCACTGGCCGAGGTGCCAGCCTTGCTACTTGGTGCGGTGTCGATGTCGCCCTTCGATGTCGCGAGCCTTTATCACACCATCGCCGCCGGTGGTTTTTATTCCCCTCTGGCGTCGATTGACAGTGTGTACAGCGCAGAAAATCAGCCACTAAAACGCTATCCCTACCGCGTGGAAAGTCGCTTTGATGCGGCGTCTATGCACTTGCTGCAGTATGCGATGCAAGTGGTGATGCGCGAGGGAACGGGGCGCAGCGCCTACCGCTATTTGGCGGATGATATTGCTGTAGCCGGTAAAACGGGCACTTCTAATGACCAGCGCGATAGCTGGTTCAGTGGTTTTGGCGATGACTATTTAGCGGTCGTTTGGCTGGGCCGCGATGACAATGGCAAAATGCCTTTTACGGGCTCCTCTGGTGCTTTGCAGATTTGGAGTGAATTGATGGCTGATTTGAAAGTGCGCCCCCTGGCCTTTGCCCGCCCGGACAACATTGTCTACCACTGGGTTGATCCCCAGCTTGGCTTGCTGAGTGAAGAGGACTGTGAGGGGGCAAGATACTTACCCTTTATAATAGGCAGTGAGCCAGAGGCCTCGGTTGCCTGTCGGTCCTGGCGAGCAGGCAAGTTTATCGACTGGTTTAAAGGTTTACTGAATTAATGTGGGATGAAGCGTGTTATTAATGAATGGGTGTTTCGATAAGCAGGACTTATTAATGACGACAAAGAGTGCGTTGCTTAAAGAGGTAACAAAGGGGGTTGGGAATATGTTGCTAAGAGTGGCCCGTCCATTGGCCGTTGCCACAATAGTGCTGGCGACAAGTGCCTGTGCGCCTTTGCTGACATCGCCAGGCCCGTCGGTACCTGTCGAGTCACGTCAACCGGGTTCGGCGAGCCCAGCAGAGAAACAATCGGAGGCAGAGCCGAAAAAAATAGCGCCCGCACGGCAAACTGTCAGTCCCGCGCAGAGGGCCGTGAGCTCTCTTTTGCAAGAGGGCTGGGGCTATTATCGGCAAGAAAACTACCAGCGCTCGATAGCTATTGCCGAGCGGGCTCAGCGCCTCGATCCGCAGCGCGCCGAGGTTTATCTGTTGTTGGCGAGATCATATTTCGCCCAGGGCCAAAGCGGTCTGGCTGAGCAGCTGGGTCAGCGGGGGCTTTCATTTAGCCAAAATGACATTGGCATTCGCCGTCAGTTGCAAAGCTTGCTGGCTCAAATTCACGCGGCTGTGCTTTAAAAAATTGCTGCGAGTTGCGTCGCTGTGTGGTGGGCCTTTAGCGTTTACTCAGTACCACTAGCTTAAAACCCTCGGCCTGGGCAATTTTTTCACTGCGGGCAAACAGCGGTTGGGCCAGTTTTTCCAGCGGCACAAATTGATTGACGACAAACAGAGCGCGACCCGATTGCTTTAAGTGGCGCGCGGTGGCCTTAAGAAATTTTTCCGTTAGGCGGCTATCGGTTTTAAAGCCCTGGTGAAAGGGTGGATTGCAGAGCAGGGCGTCAAAAGTATCGGTAATCTCACTGGCACAATCGTCAGCGACGACCTCGCCGGCAATATTAAAAGCGGCAAAGTTTTTGCGGCAGGCAATAATTGCCGCCGCGCAGTTGTCGCTGGCAACAATGCGCAGGCACTGCGGTGATAGTGCTTGCGCGGCCATCACCGACAAATAACCGTAACCACAGCCCAGGTCGAGCAGGGTGCTCGGTCTTGTTGCAAAGCCCGAAAAGAAATCATTTAAGTGTTGAGCGAGTAAAGCGCTGCCTCGATCAACTTTGTTCCAGCCAAATAATCCCGGCTTGCTATAGAGTTTTTTGCCATCACAGCTCACCACCGGTGCGAGGCTTTCATAAGGCGTTTTAAGGGGCAATAAGCGGCTTTGCGCAGCGTTTGCCGAGTTCGTATTCTTTTGCAGTGTGGCGAGATAATAAGTGCCGTGTTTGCTTATTGTCGCCTGGGTATTGAAATAATCGGCGGCTTTTTTCGCGTAGGTTTTAATGCCCTCATTTTTTGCGCCGAGAATTATCAGCTCGCCGCCGTCACTGAGCAGGTCCATTGCGTGGTTGATAATATGGTGGGCCACGGGCTTTTCTTTCGAGACTCGGTAAACCACGCGTTTGAAGCTGGCCTTGGGAAACACACTAAAATCGAAGTCGTTAAAGTGGCTCGCGCAATTGCCGAGCTGGGCCTGACGGGCAATATCGAAGCGATTGCTCAGTACCTGCAGCGAGGGGTCGAGATTGGCAAAGGGGATGTCGATAAGGTTTTCATCGGCGACCAGCAGGCAGGGCTCATCGGTGTTTGTGCTTTGCAGATAGGGCTGCAGCAATAAAAAAATGTCGTTCACCGGGAATTTTTAGCGCGCTGTTTTGTTCAATAAGCGAGCCGCGTCAATGGCGAAATAGGTCAAAATGGCATCGGCACCCGCGCGTTTAAAGGCAAGTAGTGACTCCATTATTACCGCGTCCTTGTCGAGCCAGCCTTGCTCAAAGGCGGCCATGTGCATGGCGTATTCGCCACTCACCTGGTAGACAAAGGTGGGTGCTTGCAGCTCGTTTTTGACGCGACGCAGCACGTCGAGATAGGGCATGCCGGGCTTGACCATTAACATGTCGGCACCCTCCGCTAAATCTAGCGCGCACTCGTGCAGGGCTTCGTCGCTATTGGCGGGATCCATTTGATAACTGAATTTATCGCCACCTTTAATATTGGCGGCTGAGCCGACGGCGTCGCGAAAGGGGCCGTAGTAGCTCGACGCATATTTGGCGGCATAGGCAAGAATGCGTGTGTTGACGTAGCCGCTTTTTTCAAGCGCCTGGCGGATGGCACCAATGCGCCCGTCCATCATGTCGGAGGGGGCGACGATGTCGACACCGGCCTCGGCGTGGGACAGCGCTTGCTTGACTAGCGCGTTGAGAGTGGTGTCGTTCAGTACATAACCGGCAGCGTCGATAATGCCGTCCTGGCCGTGAGTGGTGAAGGGGTCGAGAGCCACATCGGTAATAATGCCCAGCTCAGGGCAGCGTTGTTTAATGGCTCGCACGGCGCGCTGGGCCAGGCCTTGCGGATTCCAGGCCTCCTCGGCATCAAGACTTTTACAGTGTGCGGGGGTGACGGGAAACAGTGCCAGTGCTGGAATACCGAGGGTGCAACACTCGTCAGCGAGGTCGCAGAGTAAGTCGATAGACAGGCGCTCAACGCCTGGCATGGAGGGCACTTTTTCGCGCTGCTGGCGACCTTCCAGCACAAACACCGGGTAAATAAGATCACTTACAGTAAGATGATTTTCGCGCACCAGACGGCGGCTAAAGTCATCGCGCCGATTGCGGCGCATACGGGTAGCGGGGTAGGCTCCGCGAGCAAATTGCCAGCTCATAAGGGCTTAATTCCTCTGGTGGGCTTTATCGGAGGCCTTGACGAGGGGGTTATATCGCCCCTGTGCTGGCAACCGTTGCCGGTTTAAAAACACTACGTTTTAAGGCTTCAGTGAAGGGGTTGGTAGCTAAACTTCTGGCCACTGAGGTTCGCTGCATACATCAGGCCGCCTTTGGTCACCGTAAAGATAGCCATGCCCTTGTAATACTCGCCCGCCGTGGTGGCATCATGTCTGCCGCCACTGGCGCTAGCGGAGCTGCCGCTAGTTGATACCCCTGCCTGAGCACCTGCGGTAATAACAACGACACCTGCGTCGGCGCCAAATTCGAAATTACTACCGGTAAATTCCTTGAAGGCACGTTCATCCTGGAGGAAAACAATCTGGCTGAAGCCTTGGGCGCCAAGCTGAAAGCCGATGCTGAGCTGTGTCATCGTTACATTGCCAACGTAACTGCCGTGCTTATAAACGCGGCCAGTCCCATAGGCGCCGCCGACGCCAATGCCGGCCTTGCCAATGGTTGGAAATATGGCATAGCCATAGCTGTTGTCGAAAAAGCGGCTGCTTTGACCGGCGTGCTTGAAAATATAGCTGGTGTCACTGAATTTATCGGCCAACACAGATGTAAAAGGCAATGCCGTTAAAAGTAAAATGGCGACTAAAATCAGCTGCTTTCTCATGCACATAATACCTTGTGTGGTGAAAATTCTTGATGGCATACCTGGCCTAGCCTTTGGTAGCGCGCTCAGTATAGACAGATTAAAAGCCCTTGTCCGTAAGGCTTGAAGGCCAGTAAAAGTCGTGTCTGCAGCCTCGCTTTTATATTGACTATGAAGATGTTTATATACGCTTTCGTCGCGGCGGCTGAAAACTCGCAAGCCTCCTGCTAAGTTTGTTGAGCACTTGTCGGGTATTTAGCCGACGGCCTCTTCCCCGCCAATTTTCCGCGTTAATTCGCATTTACTGCCAGGTAAGCACCGACTATGAACACCGCAATTGGAATTGATCTGCCCGAAGAAATTGCCGCCATACAAGATGGCATAGAAGCCTTCGTGCGCAAAGAAGTGCTGCCCCGTCATGTCAAGCACGAGGCCCTGCTGCACGACCCGCGCAAGAAGTACACCGAGGAGGGTCGTTATAGCCCCGCTGTTATCGAGCTGATTCGAGAAATTAGAATGGCCTCTGCAGCGGCGGGCTATTTCAATATGAGTGCGCCGGCGTCCATTGGTGGCAGCGAAATGGGCTTGCTCGCTTATTATTCAGCCTGGGAGCGCGTGTTTCATGTTTGCGGCGGTCTCAACTGGCTGGGTGTTTATTCCATCAGCCATTGGGCTTTTGGCCCCAGCCCGGTACTGACGCAAATTACCGAGCGGGCGCGGGCGGAAATTCTCACCGATATGGTGGCGGGTAAAACCTCCATGTGTTTTGGCTTGTCTGAGCCTGGCGCTGGTTCTGATGCCACCATGTTAAAAACCCGTGCCAAGCGTGATGGCGATGGCTGGCGAATCACTGGGCGAAAATTGTGGACGTCGAACTCACCCCAGGCCCAGTACTGCATTGTGTTCGCCATTACCGATGAAGAAAAAGCCAGCCAGCGCAAAGGAGGTATTAGTGCCTTTTTAGTGCCGATGGATGCAGTGGGACTGGAGATTGAAAGCATCGTAAAAATGTTTGGCCATATTGGCGGTGATGAGGGCGCCCTGCTTTTTGATGAGGTGAAAGTAGAGGCATGGCAGTTGGTCGGCGAACTCGACAAAGGTTTTGCCATCGCCATGCTGGGTGTGTCGCTGGGGCGCGTTTACAACTCTGCTCGTGCGGTGGGTCTGGCGCGCTGGGGTCTGGATGTCGCCTTTGACTATATTGCCCAGCGTGAAGTTTTTGGCAAAGTGATTGCTGAATATCAGGGCGTCACCTTTCCACTCGCTGAATCGGCAACCGAAATTCACGCGGCCCATTTAATGGCATTAAATACCTGCCTATTGCTCGACAAAGGTAAGCCCGCCATTAAAGAACTGTCGATGACCAAGGCTTATTCGGTAGAGAAGGCAGTGAAAACGATGGACAGGGTTATGCAGGTACACGGGGCGATGGGCCTGACCAATGAAATGGGTTTGAATGATGCCTGGGAAACGCTGCGCTCAATTAATATTGCCGATGGCACCAATGAGATACTACGCCGTACAGTGGTACAGCGCATGTTGAAGGGTGATCTCGATTTATAGCATTTGTTGTTATACGGCCATTATTGACGCGAAATAAAAACGCTCGATGGCCGTGAACCTATTCCCCTTAAATTATTTTACGCTGGACCTGTTAGTAAGATGTTATGCGTTGCGGGTAGTGGGGGTGAGGGTATAACAGGGCACGTAGTGCTCACTCTGCTCAACAATTTTCATGCGTTTATCGCGGACCAGGCTGTGCAGTAATTTTTCGATGGCGGACAAAATCTGGCTATCACCATACAGGGCATAGGGGCCGTGTTTGGCAACTTGTTCCTGCCCAAAGGCTTTAACATTGCCGGCCACAATACCTGAAAAAGCAGAGCGTAAATTGATGGCGAGCTGATGGGCTGGCAATTGACTGTGCAAGACCAGGTTGGCCATATTTTTATGGCTGGGGATAAAAGGTACTTGCAGGGCGTGGTCGATGGCGAGTTGCCAGTTAAAATAATAGGCCTCCTGCTTTTCTTTTCGGTGTTGATGGACAGCCTCTACATTTTGCCGGGCCTGGGCAGCGACGGTTTTTGGCTCGCCAGTGATGATTTGGTAGTAGCCTTTAACTGGCTCGCCAAGGGTGGTGACGAGAAAAGCTTCCAGTTCATCAAAATACGTTTGGCACGAATCCGGGCCAGCGAGAATCAGCGGGATTTTTTGCTGGTTGTCAGGGTGCATAAGAATGCTGAGTAAATAAAGTATTTCTTCAATGGTGCCAGCGCCGCCGGGAAATACAATAATGGTGTGCGCTAAGCGCACAAAAGCTTCAAGCCGCTTTTCAATATCGGGCATGATACTTAATTCGTTGACAATGGCATTGGGTGATTCGGAGGCAATAATGCCCGGCTCGCTAATGCCGATATAGCGCCCGGTTTTGATCTGTTGTTTGGCGTGGCCCACGGCGGCGCCTTTCATCGGCCCCTTCATGGCACCAATACCGCAACCGGTGATGATGTCCAGCCCGCGCAAGCCCAGCAGATAGCCGACTTCTTTTGAGTAGTCATATTCGTGTCGGGGAATAGAGTGCCCGCCCCAGCAAACCACCATATTGGGCTGCACATCACCGCGCACAATTTGGGCATTACGCAGGATTCTAAATACAGCGTCGGTAATACCTACGGAGCTGTCAAAATTAAGCTCGGATGCATGGTTGGCGATAAAGTCGGTATAAACAATATCGCGCAGCGCTGAAAAGAGATGGGCGTGGATGCCGCGAATCATCTCGCCGTCAACAAAAGCCTGAGCGGGGGCGTTGAAAATCTCCAGGGTTAAGCCCCGCGACTGGGGAATAAGCTGTATATCAAAGTCGGCAAAGGCGGCGAAAACTTGTGTCGCATCGTCTTCCTGGCTATCGGTGTTGAGAATGGCCAGGGCGCAATTGCGAAATAAATTCATGGTGTCTTTGGTGGAGGCGGCCAGACCGGAGACTTCCTGTTGCGATAATAGCTTGAGGGGGTTTTGCGGGCGCAAAATGCAGTGGTTTATTTTGTTCATAAATAAAGGCTTAAGCGTCATGGTTGGAAGTGCTTATTATAGGCTGAGGTATGACATTGTCATGACTAAAGATGTGCGCGGTATGGTGATAAAAATGGTAGGCAGTATTACAAAGTCATAGCATTAGCGACAATTACATGAGCCTTCGCCAGGGCTTTGGGCTGGAAGGGTTTCCTGCTAAAGTTTATGCCTTGCTTATACTGCGCCGACAGAGTGTTTTGTTTGCAGCGTTAGATAATAAATTTCACAGTAAATACCGACATGCTACCAATAAGGAAAAAGACCAGATTGGTAATGGGCGCTGCTATAGCACTTTATATAAAGAAGTTCGTTTTTATTTGGCAGTAAAGAAACGGTACGAGCAGACTGTGCAACCACCGGGCGAGCCGCATATTATAATTTGTCGATCTTGCTAATAAGCGGCTGAGTCTTTCCGTCAGACCCAGGCGTTGAAAAAGAGGTGGAGCCTGGGTGGTGGCGCTGGTGTTAGGCAATGTGCGTTTTTAATAAAGGACATTGCTGGAGTGATAGGCGTAGATCAGGGTGACAGCAGTCCATAAGAAATTGCCCTGGCAACCGCATGTGGGCGGTTGACCGCTTCAAGCTTTTTAAAGATATTGTCAAGATGGAAGTTAACCGTGCGCTCTGATACAACCAATAACTGACTGATATCCCATGCGGTTTTGCCTTCCTTTATCCAGAATAAAACTTCTTGCTGGCGTTTGGTGAGGGCGGGGATGGAGCCGTCAGTATAAGCCCTGCTGGCTTTTAGGAAAAACAGGGGCATGAGTTGTGAAAACAGCGTGCGCGACTGATTGTCCAGGGCTTCTTCTGTGTATATTCCTGCAAACATACGGTAGGGCGAGTTGCTAAAGTTGAATCTAACGGAGCCAGTTTCTGAGGCGAAGTGCGTTTCGTCCCAGTTGCCGCTGTAGTTAGTTTTGAGCTGAGTCATCATTGCCTGCTCAAGGTTTTTGGTATGGCAGAGGGTGTTGTCCGATATCTTCGTTTGAATACTCTCGCCAAGATCGATGGTGTTTGACTTCGAGTGCGAATATTCGTGCATCGTCAAGCGATGGGGGAAGTGGCTTACATCTTTGATGATGCCGATATACATTGCGTCAAAGGGTAGAAAGGCCTGAATTGGGTGGAGAATAGATTCGAAGGAGGTCATCAAAAGGCCATCATCGTGATAGCATTTAAAGACCTCTAGCAGGAAACGTTCAACTTCTTTTTGTGGCAAATTTAACATACGAGGCTTCCGTTCCCCAATTTAATAGCAGGGCATATTATCAGTTATACCGGGGAAAATCCCTGGTTATATCGCTAAATGTTGTGCCATGTGACCAACGGGGCTAGTGTCTGAGAGCTCGGTCTGGTCACTGTATCGATACACGCTTTGGCGATTCGTGTGGTTGTTGTTTTTTATACCGATAGCAGTATCTGTGTCGAAGTTGGCTGCGTGCTTGGCGCTAAAGTTGTCGAAAAAACTGTCGTTATAGACATTCCTTTCTCGTCAAGGTTAGAAATGATGCCGCCATGCTGAGCTAAAGCCCCCTGGGCTTTATCAAATTCAATACTGCTATGTGCATGAATCATTATATTATTCCTGTACTTTCTAAAGCGCCCTTGTGCCGGATCTTAACCATGGACTTGGGGTGATCTGCTTTGAATAGTAGGGGCGTAAATACTAGGGGGGGATGTTTGTTTATGAAACTGTCAGTTTTTACAGGGTGACGGTTTCTTTGCCATAAGGTAATTGTAATGGTGTTGTGTCGCTGTTTTAATCAGCGGCCAGCTAGGTTTAATTAGGTCGGGCATTTGGCTTGATAGTGGTGCTTGCAGCGGGTCTTTTTATTTTAGTAAGGCTGCTATTTTGTTTGACGACGTGTTGCGCGCGATATGGCGTGCGAGATGCTGTTCGGTGGTGTTGCTAATAAGCTTGATGTATCTTTTTATTTAAAGCGCAGGGGAATCCTTTCCTCTACGCTAATGTGGGCTGTGTGGCAGGCGCTGGGTCAAATCCATTTACATTGCGGTCTGTCAGGTCGAACAAGCCCGTGTGCGCATGTCTGTTCGAATTAACCGAACAGGCCGCCGAGCAGGCCGCCGATCATGTCGCCGAGGCCGTCTAAAAGGCCGAGGTCAAGATTAATTTCAAGTCCTGCAGTCAGGTCAGAAAAGTTTCCGCCTAAGCCAAACTCAAAGCCGCCGCTAAAGCCAACACCGCCGCCGAAGCTAAGGGCACCAGATACCATGTCAATTTCAGTAGCGCTCAATTCGCGAATCATTTCATTGCTCATAATTGTTTTCCTTTGTTGTTAGTTTAATTCTAATTAAAGTGCGGTAAAGACAGGCTGTAAAACTAACAGCTCGAAATCTTTGCACGGGGCGGATACTAAGTGAGCATTTTGTTTTCAGGAACTGTTAGATTTGACAGGTTTTATTTGGCGTATGTTTTTCCTTGTAGAGATGATTGTTATCAGTATGCCGTTCGTCGTTAACCCGGCGTGCTCAGCTTGTAAGCTTGCATCAGGCTAACGTACACTCGCGGCCGTCCTCTTTCCATAGTCTCAAGCCTCTTAGCTGGCTGTGTGGTAGCTGGCTGACAATGGAACTGGCTATATAGCCCTTAATGGATAGTAGATGTAAGAGCATGTCGAACCTTTTTCGGAAAGAAGTTTTTAATAATAAAAATAATAACTGGCTTGGCGAGTCTTTGCTGATACAGCCCTTGTCTTTTTATCTGATTACAACGGTTCTTGTAGTAGTGGTTGGTGCTGCTCTTACCTATTTAATTTGTGGTGAATATACCCGCAAGGAGCATGTCAGCGGCTATCTGGCACCCGACAAAGGGGTGATTAAAATCATTCCAGTACAGCCTGGATTTTACAGTAAAATTTTAGTTGAAAATGGTGATGTCGTCGATAGGGGGAGCCCCGTTGCGCTTGTTAATGCGCAATACACAACTGATGGCGGTGAGAATGTTGAGCTTCTGCTTTTAAAAGAACTACAGCTTGAGCAGGCAAATATTGACGGCCGTATAGCGCTCGAATTTAAAAGGCTGGATGGTGAGACACAGCGCCTCGCCTCCAGGGTGGAGGGTGTTGAGCGAGAGCTGGAGCAGTTGCGCCAGCAAGAATCCTTGCAGAGTAAACGCCTGGTGCTCGCCCAACAGCTGCGCAAGTCCTACCAGGATTTATTAAATAAGAATTTTATTTCTGATATTGAATACGAGGAGCAGTATGAAAAAGTCCTCAATTATGAGCAGGAGCAATCTGCGTTTGCCCGTCAAATTATTGTCAAAAGTAACGAGCTCACCAAGACCCACCACGAATTAAAGTTATTGCCACTTTCGACAGAAGAAAGAGTGGCGGCACTGGAGTCTGAGAAATCTAACTTACGGCGGCGTATCACAGAAATATCGGGTCGTGAGAGCTACATCCTGACAGCACCGGCGAAGGGGCGGATTGCCACCTTGCGCATGAGCGAGGGGCAGATCACCACGCCGGGTGAGGTGATGGCCGATTTACTGCCTGAGGGTGCTTTGCTGCAAGCACACCTTTATGTGCCCTCGCGGGCGATTGGCTTTATTACTCGGGGCTTGACGGTCAATGTTCAATATCAGGCTTTTCCCTATCAGCATTTTGGTACTTATCTGGGGCGCGTTGTGGATATTAGCGACACTATCCTGTCGCCCACCGAGCTCTCCGTGGAATTGCCGATTAAAGAGCCCGTTTATAAAGTCGTGGTTGAATTAGATAGCCAGCAAGTCAGAGCCTATGGTGAGGTGCTGGGCTTGCAGGTTGGGATGTTGCTCAGTGCTGATATTTCGGTCGATACACGCAGCTTGATGGATTGGTTACTCGATCCTCTCTACCGTTTGAAAGAGCGTTTGTTATGACTGAATCAACATTGTTATCGATCAAAAAGCGGGCCAAGCTGCCGGTCACACTGCAGACCGAGGTGGCGGAGTGCGGCTTAACCTGCCTGTCGATGATTGCTGGCTATTATGGCTACGATACTGATCTTCACAACCTGCGGCGGCGCTTTCCGGTTTCGCTCAAGGGCGCCACACTGCAGCATATTATTCAGATTGGCGAGCAGCTTGATCTTTCCTCGCGCGCGTTGCGGGTTGAGCTTGAGGCGCTAGAGAGCCTGCAAACACCGGCTATTTTGCACTGGGACCTCAATCACTTTGTGGTACTCAAGGAAGTATCAGGCTCTAAAGTGGTTATTCACGATCCAGCCAGGGGGCGGAAAGTTCTCACCCTGGAGGAGTTGTCGAAGCACTTCACGGGTATCGCCGTCGAGTTGACGCCAACTAAGTCCTTTAAACCGCAGAAGGCCGTAGAGCAGGTGCGCCTGCTAGATTTTTTGCGTACCACTGGTGGCATCAAAAAAGCCTTTGGCCAACTGCTCGTGCTTTCGGTATTGCTGCAGATTTTTGCCATTGCCAGCCCTTTTTATATGCAGCTAGTGGTGGATCAGGCCCTGACCACTTACGACCGAGATTTACTCACGGTGCTGGCCATCGGCTTTTTCCTGCTGGCCTTGATTAAGGTGGTCACCAACGGCTTTCGCTCCTGGGTGATTGTCTATCTGGGCAATACCCTGAGTTTTCAGATGGGCGGTAACTTGTTTCGCCACCTCATCCATTTGCCCCTCGACTTCTTTGAAAAACGCCATATTGGTGACTTGATCGCCCGTTTTGGCTCCATGGATGCGATTCAGAAAATACTCACCACAGGCATGGTCTCCGCCCTGGTCGATGGCGTGATGGCCATCGCCACCTTTGTGATGATGTGGCTCTATGCGCCATTGTTGGCTTTGCTAGTGGCGGGTGTGGTGCTCACCTACACCGCCATCAGGCTTGCCCTTTTCAGGCCTCTGCGCACACTGACAGAAGAAGAAATCGTCGCGCGGGCCAAGGAGCAGTCAAATTTCATGGAGAGCCTGAGGGCTATCCAAAGTATTAAAATCTTCGGCAAGGAGTCTGACCGGCAGTCGCTGTGGAAAAACTGCTACGCCGATGTCGCCAATAGCCGCATTCGCCTGGGCAAATTCCGCGTCAGCTATACGGCTATCAACGAGCTCTTGTTTGGCATTGAAAATGTTTTGGTGGTCTATTTGGGGGCCTCTATGGTGCTCGATGGCGGCTTCTCCGTGGGTATGTTGTTCGCCTTTATTTCTTATAAAACGCAATTCACACAAAAAACATCGACCCTTATCGAGCAAATTATTGAATTTAGAATGGTCGGGCTGCATCTCAGTAGGCTCTCCGATATTGCTCTGACGGAAAAAGAAAATACTGGTGAAGCCCTGGTTTGTGACCACGAGTTTAAAGGCGAACTGGCGCTGAAGAATATTGATTTCCGCTATTCAGATACCGACCCCTATCTATTTAAAGGCTTGAACTTGCACGTTAAGCAAGGTGAGGCGCTGGCGATTGTCGGGCCATCTGGCTGCGGGAAATCGACCTTGATGAAGGTGATGATGGGTTTGTTGCCCGCAGAGGGTGGTGAGATTGAATACGACGGGCGCAAGCTGTCAGAGCTTGGCCTCAAACCCCTGCGTGAGCATATAGGTGCTGTGATGCAGGATGATCAGCTGCTGTCGGGTTCCATTGCCGATAATATTGCTTTTTTTGATCCCACTCCCGACGAGGAAAGCATCGAGGACTGCGCTAAGCTGGCCAGCGTTCACCAGGATGTCGCCCAGATGCCGATGGGCTATCAGTCCTTGATTGGCGATATGGGTACCACGCTATCGGGCGGGCAAAAGCAGCGCGTATTGCTGGCGCGCGCCCTCTACCGCCAGCCCCGGCTATTGTTTATGGATGAGGCCACCAGCCATTTGGATGTGCAGACCGAGCGCGTCGTCAATGGCGCGATCAAAGCGCTGGATATTACGCGGGTGATTATCGCCCATCGGCCGGAAACTATTCGCACCGCCGACCGCGTGCTGCTGCTGGAACAGGGCGTACTGCGCGATGTCACGCCGCCAGGCTTGAATAAGCCACCTTCTGGGCTCGGGCCACTGCGGCCAAGTTAGGGGTCGGATTAGCGGCAGTTAACAGCTGGGCTAGTGCTTCGATGAGCGCCTGGATGCCAGCTGTTGTTAATTAAACTTATGGCCCTTGTTCGCAATGTTTACCACCCTGTTGCCATTGATATTGCCTGTATTGCGATCAAAGGCTTCGGGCTTAAAGTTATTATCGCTAGTGATTACAGGCTATCAGTGTGGGCAGTCTATGTTCTGAGCGTCACTGTTTCTCTGGCATAGTGCTATGCGTGTTAATTTACAGCCATGTCATATTGACACTATTTAGCTGCTTGGTGGGGCTGGATTAGTTTTTGCCCGCAGTGGCGAAATGTTTCAGGGCATAGTCGATGCGCTCGTCGACATGCCAGTCTTTTTGCACCAGGTTTTCAATGTTTTGCAGCCGCGAGCGCAGACCGACACCACTGGCGATTTGTATAAACAGTCCCGGCCTGGCGTTCACTTCTAAAATCAATGGCCCTCGTTCTTTGTCCAGCACAATGTCGCAACCGAGGTAGCCGAGTTCGGTGAAATCGTGACAGTGACCGGCAAGCTGGAGCAGTTTGCGCCAGTTGGGGATGGCTAAATCGGCAAATTTGACCCCGGTGTCGGGGTGGCTACTGATGATTTTGTCATTTTGTACCGCTTTCAGGGCTGTGCCCGTGGTGATGTCGAGGCCCACGCCGACCGCGCCCTGGTGCAGGTTGGCTTTGCCATCGGAGTCACTGGTCGGGCAGCGCAGCATAGCCATGACGGGAAAGCCCTGAAAGACGATAATGCGAATGTCTGGCAGGCCCTCATGACTGTACTTCCCCAGCAAGTGATCACCGCTCACCAGGGTTTCAATTAAGGCCACATCGGGCTTGCCGCCGAGGCTGTATACGCCGCTGAGAATGTTGGAGACGTAATGGCGGATGGCCCCTTTGGTGAGCTGGGCGCCGGAGGGTTTGAAAAACGCGTCTTCTCGGCGACCGCTGACGACCAGAATCCCCTTGCCGCCACTGCCCCGCGCGGGCTTGATAACAAAGCTCTGGTGGCCTTTTAGCAGCGTTGGTAATGTCTTGAGTTGCGCGGGAGATGCAATCACCCCGAGCAGTTCGGGCACCGGAAGGTTAACGGCTGTCGCGGCTTTTTTGGTTTTCAGCTTATTGTCGACGAGGGGGAAGTTTTGCCGTTTGTTGTAGCGCGATATATAAGACACATTGCGTTCATTGAGGCCAAGTAGCCCGGCATTGCGCAGTTTCTTGTGGCGGCTAATCCACACGCTTAAAGCCCTTGTGCAATAGTACTTTCATTGGTCGGCCGCGCTGTGAAAGCGAAACAGCTCGTTGAGCCGGTAGCCGGAATATTGGCCCAGCAAGAGGATGACACCGAGCACGGCGAGCAGCAGTTCGGGAAAGTTGTAGGTCAGGTGGCCAACCAGAGGCTCGGTCATCGCCAGGTAGGCGACGATGGCAACGGTGAGACTGCCCAAACCCTGTATCGCCACTTCGTGGGCGCCGTCCTCCTCCCAGGTAATGGACAGGCGCTCGATGGTCCAGGCCAGAATAACCATGGGAAAGAAGGTCATATTGAGCATTTGCTCGAGCCCCAACTTATGGCTAACGACGCTAAGTATGGCCATCAGTATGACCACAACAATTAACACGGCCGCTATCCGCGACACCATTAGCAAGTCGAGCTGACTGAGATAGGAGCGAATCCACAGGCCGATAATCACCAGTGCGGTGAGCAGGCCGACGCCGGTTAGCAGGGTGGTTTGCATAAAGGCCATGGCGATTAACACGGGCATAAAGGTGCCGGAGGTGCGGATGCCGATGAGTACGCGGAAGAGGACGACCACGAGGGCGCCGATGGGTACCAGCAATAGCAGTTTGAAGACGGCCTGTTTTTCAACCGGCAGGCTGTAAATATTGAAATCAATGAGGGCTGAGTTGGGATCCCGGGCGTGCATCAGGGCGACGTTTTTAGCGGGCAGGTCATTGGCGATCAGAGAAAAGCGAATTTTTGAGCGTCGCCCGCCCTCCAGTTGTAACAGGGAATCTCCGCCGCGCTGCCAGATAAAGAAATCTTCCGGTAGGCCGAAACTGGCTGTTGCGGGCTCGACGATGTGCCAGTTTTGGCCGTCGAAAACTTCCAGCAATTCCGTGGGGCTTTGATTGTGAACTCTGTCGGCGAGACGGATGCCGCGCACAATGTGTGAGTCAAGCCCGGCCCGCGTCAATAATTGCAGGGCGAGATTGGCCGGCGAGACGCGCTGTCGCGGGTCATTCAGCGAGTGGCTACCCTTGATCGATTCGTGCTGCTTGAGCAGTTTGAGGAGCTGTACTGCAAAGCTGCTGGGGTCGGCCGATAGCGCTCGCGCCTGAGTGATTAGCGTGGCAGCGGTCGATTCCTGGGCCGGACTCCAAATTAGTTTGTCGGGTATTGGCGAGGCTTTTGGCGGCTCGCTGAGCGTGGGTCTCGCCTCCTGCTGGGCAATTTTAAGCTTGTAATACAGGGTTTGTTGGCCACCCGCTTCGCGCCGCGTCCATATTGCCCGCCGTTGCTCACCACTGTTGCGAATGTCGAAGCCATAGCCGGAAGAGGCGAATGTTTCGTCGATCACCTGATAGGCGTCCTGGGACTGGGGCAGGGCAAGATCGACCGTAATCGCTTGTTGGGCTGCCCAGAAAGTGATTTTGGCTTCAATTTCCCAGACACGGGTCAAGCTGCCTGGCGACAGTGGAAAGTTAAGTGCGAGGTTTTTATAGAGAGTGAGGCCGATGCCACTGGCGATAAAGACCAGTGCGAGTAGGTAGACCTGGGCACGTGATGACATAAATACTGCTTATTTTGCGATTAAGCGCTGACTGACATCGACGACAGCCAGGTTGCGCAGGAAATTGCGGCCAATCAGCACCGGGTAAGTCATGGCGGCACGCTCGGACAGGGAGACGTCAATTTGCTCTGTCATCGCGCCGAGGCTGAGTGTCATTTTTACCACCAGCCGGCGCTCGGGTAATTCGCTACCCGCCTGTTTGACGAGCACGGTGCGGGCCAGTGGCCTCTCGATAGCAAGGGGCGTCTCGATTGAGGGGTGGTCGATTTGGAAGCGCACCCAGTCGCGGCCGTCCCGCTCAAAGGCGGCAATATTGCTGGCATGAATAGAGGTGCCCGCCGCGCCCGTGTCGATGCGAGCCATAAAAACCCGCCCCGGTGGATTGACGTGCACGTTTTCAACTTCGCCAATCACTAACTTGTCGGCAATTCTGGCTGCGGGGCTCACTGGGCAGCTAGGCAGTTTAATACGTGGGCAGACTTTTTTTTCAACCGTAGGGCAGGTCGGTGGCTGGGCGAGGGCAGGGCAAGTATCGCGATTGGCGGAACTACGGGCCTGTTTGCCCGGTTGGCTAATGGTGCAGGCGGGTAGCAATAAGATCAGCACAAGTGCGATCTGTAAGCGAGGCGGCGTGAACTTTAAAAGGCTTTGTTTCATCAATGTTGGCTACGTTTTTGACTCGCTGTAAATTGGCATTTCAATGGATTCCCTGGCCGCAGTTGGTTGGCAGTAAAGCGCCCGGGCGCTATTGTCGCTGATGACAAAAAAATTACAATCCTGGCAGAGCTGCCAATGTTCGGCGGTGTATTTGAGTCCCGTCCGGTATTGGACAAAAACTACTGCGCTGCTGAGACAAGTAAGCTGGGGCGGGGTTCCCTTGAAGTTCGCCTGCCCCACAGCGGGCTGGTCTGGGTTTGAGTGGGCGTATGTAAAACGGCGGCCCAGGGTTATGATTAAAGTCCGCCTTTCAATGTATCGAGAAAAATCATGCTGACAAAACCCCTGCCGCCGTTTTCCCCTGTGCTACTGGTGACATTATTGCTGATTGGTGTGTCGAGCTTTGCCGGTGAGCCGCGAGTTCGACAGCTGGGCGATAGCCTGTCCTCGGTAAATACCGGTAGCGAGCTGGAGAGCTACACCTTTACAAGCCGCAAAGGTGAGGTGAAAAGTGCTATTCAGTGCTTGGGCGGTTATAAATTTGCCGTTGTTTCCGCCGTCGGTCACAGCGCTGCCCCACAATCTGCGGTGACTATTATTCAGATCCATGAAGATATTAAGGGCCGCGTCGTACCGGCAAAATGCTAGCAGGCGGGACTTTTTAAACGCTATTGTTTAAACGGTATTATTTATGCGGTATTTTCTAAGCGGCTGTTTTGATGAGCCCTCTTTAGTAAGACTTCGCCAGGCCGAGAACTTTCTCCGCAATAAAACATAATATTAATTGTGGGCTAATGGGTGCCAGGCGGTGGATCATACACTCGCGCAAATAGCGTTCGACGTGATATTCCTTGGCGTAACCCATGCCGCCGTGGGTCATTACCGCCCGCTGGCAGGCTTTAAAGGTGGCCTCGGCGGCAAAGTATTTAGCGGCGTTGGCGTAGGCGCCGGCATCTTCGCCATTGTCATAGGCTGCTGCAGCGCGGAAGACCATTAGGTTAGCGGCTTCCAGTTCAACCCAGGATTCCGCCAGTGGGTGCTGGACACTTTGGTTTTGACCGATGGGGCGACCGAAGACGACGCGCTCGCCGGCGTAAGTGATGGCGCGTTTCAGGGCCGCCTTACCCAGGCCAACCAGGCCGGAGGCGATCAGTACGCGCTCGGGATTCAGTCCGTGTAGCAAGTAGCGAAACCCCTTGCCCTCTTCGCCAATGCGATCTTCTACGGGGATTTTCAGTCCGTCGATAAATAGCTGGTTGGAGTCGACGCATTTGCGACCCATTTTTTCAATGCGGCGAATCTCACAGGTGCTGCGGTCGAGATCGGTATAAAACAGCGTCAGGCCATCGATGGGACGTTTGGTTTCCGACTCCGGCTTGGTGCGGGCGATAAGCATTATCTTGTTGGACACCTGTGCTGTCGATGTCCAGACTTTCTGGCCGTGCACCACATAGTGGTCGCCGTGCAATACGGCTGCCGTTTTTAAGCGCGTAGTATCGAGCCCAGTATCAGGCTCGGTGACCCCGAAGCAGGGGATATCGTCGCGACGCATCACCGGCGGCAGCATGCGCTGCTTTTGCGCTTCGGTGCCAAACACTGCGATGGGGTTGACGCCAAACAGGGGGATGGCCACCGAAGAGACGCCGCCATTGGCCGCACCCGACTGGGCAATGGTCTGCACCATCACCGCCGCTTCGCTAATGCCCAGACCGCTGCCGCCTACCTCTTCGGGCATACAAATGCCCAGCCAGCCGTCGTCGGCCAGGGCGCGACAAAAGTCTTCGGGGAATGCGCCGTCGGTATCTCTATCGAGCCAGTATTGATCGTCAAAGGGCTTGCAGAGTTTTTCGATGCTGTCTTTTATTTGTAGTTGTTGTTCAGAAAATTCGAAATCCATAACTGGCCCCGTAATATGAGTCTTGTCTTGGCAGTATTTTAGCGTTGTTCGGGCGCAATCCCTGGCCCCTTTGATAAAGATTATAAGTGTTGTCAGCTGTCGATAGCGCGCGGGCCAATAAAAAAATTACCGGGTGTGAATAAATCGGAGGGCTGGTTAGAGACTCCTCAGCCCAAATCGCCGAGCAGGGCCTGCACGATGCTCAAGGCGGCGAGTGGCGCGGTTTCGGTGCGCAGCACGCGGGGGCCGAGGCCGACGGAAAGAAGCCCCTTTTGCTGGGCGAGCGCTACTTCTGCTGCGCTAAAGCCGCCCTCGGGGCCGGATAGTAGAACGATGCTGTTTACTGGGGTGCTCGCTTTGAGCAAGGTGCGGCTCAGGCTTTGTTCGGCGGTGGGGTCGAGTAGCAGCGCTAGTTCGCTGTCGAGTGGTGGCGCCATGCTCGCCAAAAAATCGCTGAGCGCTAGCATTGGCTTTATCAGCGGCACATCATTGCGCTGACTTTGCTCGCAGGCGCTAATGGCAATTTGCTGCCAATGGCCGAGTTTTTTCAGGGCGCGCTCACCCTTGAGTTTCACTTCACAGCGCTCGGTGAACAGGGGGATAACGTCATTGACGCCGAGTTCGACGGCCTTTTGCACAACCCAGTCCATGCGCTCGCCCCGCGACAGGCCGATGGCGAGTACCACCCGTATCGGGCTGGGTGCCACGCCAGTGCTGTGGTCGCCGATGGTAATCGTCGCCTGCTTGTTGGTCGCCGCTTGCAGTACGGCGGTGTATTCGCCGCCGCTGCCATTAAAGACAAGCAGTGCGTCATTGGCGCGCAGGCGCAGTACAGAAACAAGGTAGTGGGCGGCGGCTTTATCCAGTGCCAGTTCGGCCCCCGTTTGCAGGGGCTGGTCGAGGTAGACCCTTGGCACGCGCACGAGGCTAGCTCTGGTCTGCGCTGACACCGAGACGGGAGAGAATGTCGACGCTGGGTTCGGCCTGATTCATGGTGTAAAAGTGCAGGCCCGGTGCGCCACCTTCCAGTAGGCGCTCGCAGAGCTGAGTGACCACGTCGCTGCCAAAGGCGCTAATACTGGCCTGGTCATCGCCGTACTGCTCAAGCTTTTTGGCCATCCAGCGCGGGATTTCAGCACCGCAGCTGGCGGAAAAACGGGCCAGGCTGGTGAAGTTGGTGATCGGCATAATACCGGGCACGATGGGTTTGTCGATGCCCGCTTTGGCCGCCTGGTCGAGAAAGTACCAGTAGGCGTCGATATTAAAAAAGTACTGGGTAATGGCGCTGTCGGCCCCGGCTTTGAATTTCTCGCCGAGCCAGTAAATATCATCCTGATAGCTTTTGGCGTCGGGGTGAATTTCGGGATAAGCGGCCACTTGCAGGGCAAATTGATCACCAAAGTGTTCGCGTATAAAGGCAACTAGCTCATTGGCGTGGATGGGCTTACGCGTGCTTTCGGGGTCGCTGGGCAGGTCGCCGCGCAGGGCGAGAAGTCGTGACACCCCGGCCTGACTATAAGTCTTGAGCAGGGCCCTGATGGCATTGGCGTCATCGTCGCCAAAGGCAAACGAGAGGTGGGGCATAACATCGAGACCGGCGGCACGGGTTTCGAGCACGATATCGCGGGTGTTGTCGCGGGTAGAGCCACCGGCACCATAAGTCACCGAGAAATACTCCGGTGCCAGAGTGGCCAGAGTTTCACGGGTGCGCGCCAGCTTCTCAGCGCCGGGCTGAGTTTTCGGCGGAAAAAACTCAAAACTTAATAACCAGTCTCTAGCCATACCAGATCTTACTTCTCGTCAGTTTGTTGCGTTTGAACGTTATATCGTTTGAAAAAAGTAGCGCTGCAGGTCGAGCGCTACCGGTCGCGACGATATAGTAAAGGCGTATTAATAGCGATAGGTGTCGGATTTATAGGGCCCGTCGACCTCGACATTAATGTAGTCGGCCTGGGTTTGTGTCAATTTAGTCAGGACACCAGAAAAACCTTTCACCATGTGCGCGGCGACCTCTTCATCGAGGTGCTTGGGCAGTACTTCGACACGCAGCGCCTCCTGCTGAGCCTGCTTGTTCATATCGGCAAACTTCTCGGTGTAGAGGTGAATCTGCGCCAGTACCTGGTTGGCGAAAGAGCCATCCATAATACGGCTGGGGTGGCCGGTGGCATTGCCGAGGTTGACCAGGCGCCCCTCGGAGAGCAGCAAGAGGTGGTCGTTGTCAGCGGCTTCGATGGACTTGGCGCGATACACCTTGTGTACCTGGGGTTTGATCTCCTGCCAGAACCAGTTTTCGCGGGTGAAGGCGGTGTCAATTTCGTTATCGAAGTGACCGATATTGGCGACGACGCAGCCACTTTTCAGGGCGCTAAGTATTTGGGCATCGCAGACATTGACGTTGCCAGTGGTGGTGACGACCAGGTCGGTTTTGCTGAGCAGCTGGGTGTTAATGCCCTCGGCGGTGCCGGTGTTGATACCGTCAATATAGGGCGAAACCACCTCGAAGCCATCCATGCAGGCTTGCATGGCGCAAATCGGATCGATTTCAGCAATTTTAACGATCATGCCTTCCTGGCAGAGTGATTGTGCTGAGCCTTTGCCGACGTCGCCGTAACCAATAACCAGGGCTTTTTTACCGGCCAGCAGGTGATCGGTAGCGCGTTTGATGGCGTCATTCAGGCTGTGGCGGCAGCCGTATTTGTTGTCGTTCTTCGATTTGGTGACCGAGTCGTTGACGTTGATGGCGGGGACTTTGAGGTGACCGTTGCCGAGCATTTCGTAAAGACGATGCACGCCGGTGGTGGTCTCCTCGGTGACGCCGTGGACGCCTTCGAGTATCTGCGGGTACTTGTCGTGGAGAATAGCGGTTAAGTCACCGCCATCGTCGAGAATCATATTCGCGGCCCAGGGCTCGCCATCTTTCAAAATGGTTTGCTCAATGCACCACTCGTACTCTTCTTCGGTCTCACCCTTCCAGGCGTAGACGGCAACACCGCTGGCGGCCATGGCCGCTGCTGCGTGATCTTGCGTGGAAAAAATATTGCACGAAGACCAGCGCACTTCGGCGCCGAGGGCTTCGAGGGTTTCGATCAGCACGGCGGTCTGAATAGTCATGTGGATGCAGCCGAGGATTTTTGCACCGGCGAGAGGCTGCTCGTGGTGGTACTTCTCACGAATCGCCATCAGTGCAGGCATTTCCGTTTCGGCAATGTCTGTCTCTTTGCGACCCCAGTCGCTGAGACTGATATCGGCAACTTTATAGTCCGGTGTTAAGGCATCGGCCTTGGCAAAATTACTCACTGTCCATTCCTCTCATTCGATCGCCGTGGTGGCGGGTGTCGTGTTTTGTTGGTTGCTGAAATAGCGGCGCTTAAATTTCCGCGCGCAAAGCCTCGGCTCTATCGGTTTTTTCCCAGGTGAAATCGGCTTCTTCGCGGCCGAAGTGGCCGTAGGCAGCCGTTTGGCGGTAGATGGGACGTTTTAATTGCAGCATCTCGATCAGCCCTGCTGGTCGCAGGTCGAAGTGCTTTGTCACTAACTCGGCGATGCGCTCATCGGACATGATGCCGGTGCCGTAGGTGTTGACCGCAATAGAGGTCGGCTCGGCGACACCGATGGCGTAGGAGACCTGAATTTCACAGCGTTCGGCCAGACCGGCGGCGACGATGTTTTTGGCCACATAGCGTCCGGCGTAAGCGGCAGAGCGGTCAACTTTTGAGGGGTCTTTACCCGAGAAGGCGCCGCCACCGTGGTGGGCCATGCCGCCGTAGGTGTCGACAATAATTTTGCGTCCGGTGAGACCGCAGTCGCCCATGGGACCGCCAATAATAAACTGGCCGGTGGGGTTGATATGGTAGCGGGTGTCTTTGTGCAGCCAGTCGGCGGGCAGAATAGGTTTGATCACATCTTCCATGATCGCTTCTTGCAGGTCTGCCAGGGAAATATCGGGACTGTGCTGGGTAGAGAGCACCACCGCATCAATGGCAACGGGCAGGCCATTTTCATAGCGCAGGGTGATCTGGCTTTTCGCATCGGGGCGCAACCAGGGCAGTATTTTGTGCTTGCGCAAATAGGCCTGGCGTTCGACCAGACGGTGAGCGTAAAAGATAGGGGCTGGCATCAATACGTCGGTTTCATTGGTGGCGTAGCCAAACATCAAGCCCTGGTCGCCAGCGCCGAGGTCTTTATCGTTGGCTTCATCGACGCCAACAGCGATGTCGACGGACTGCTTGCCAATGGCGTTGAACACGGCGCAGGTGGCGCCATCAAAGCCGACGTCTGAGCTGTCGTAGCCGATGTCGAGGATGACATTGCGGACGATGTCTTCGAGGTCAACATAGGTATTGGTGCGCACTTCACCAGCGATCACGGCGACACCGGTTTTGACCAGGGTTTCGACGGCGACACGGGCGTTGGGGTCGTCGGCAATAATAGCGTCGAGAATGGCGTCAGATATCTGGTCGGCCATTTTGTCGGGGTGGCCCTCGGATACGGATTCAGAGGTGAAGATATTGTATTGACTCATCTATCTGTCCTTTTTACGTTGTCGGTCTATTGTTGTCGATTTTGAAGTGTAGACGCTTCTTTATGAAATTTTCGCAGCTGAACTTTAAAACCGTTGCGCTGTGCCATGTAGACACTTTCGCCCTCTTTAAAGCCACTTTCCTGGGCCCAGATACCGAGTTCTTCGGGGCAGAAACCGAGCCATAAATCACCGCAGGTATCGCGCACCCAGTCCTGATCGTGCTGGCAGAGCTCGGTAACGACCAGTGTGCCGCCGGGCTTGAGCAGCTGGTAAATATCTTTGAGCATAGCGGCGGGGGTGGCGACATGGTGGAGCACCATATTGAGGGTGGTGCAGTCGACGCTGATCTTGGCGGCGGCTTTGCTCGCGGTGTCGCCGAGAATAAAGCGGATGTTGGTGCATGATTTAACGCCGACCAGTGCTTTGGCGCGTTCCAGCATGGCGGAGGCGTTGTCGAGAGCGATCACCTGTTCAAAGCGCGGCGCCAATGCGACCAATAACTCGCCTTCACCGGGGCCTATTTCAAGCACCGAGGTCGCGCCCTTTTGGCGCTCTGGCTCGAGCAGTTCCAGCACGGCATCGCCATACAGTGAATAGCTGGCGATCAAATCCTGCTGCTGGCGAAAGCCCTCGGCATTTTTCCCGAAAAAGATTTTTGATGTGGCCGCCCGGCGCTCGTGAATACGAACGACTTCTGCCAGCACCTTGCTGGGCAGGTCACAGGTATCGAGCTGGGTAAAGATCTGCTCGCGCAGCAGGGCCAGTTCGCTGCCGTCGTTGATATTGCGGCGATAAAAAATAAAGGTGCCTTCTTTGCGCGTGACCACCAGCCCGGCTTTGGCCAGCACTTTTAGGTGGTGGCTCATGGCGGGTTGGCGAATAGCAAACATTTGTGCCAGTTCGAGCACACCAAAGGCGTCGCGCTGCAGGACGCGCAAAATTTGCAGGCGCAGCTCATCTCCGGCAGCCTTGCACAGGGCGCTGAGGTAGGGGATGCCTGCCTGGTCTTGGTCGTCGTTACTGGCGAGTGAGCTCATTGTGCGGGACTGTACTACAGGGTTATTTTAATATCAAAATTAATTGATGTTGTTGATTGATTTTGTTGTCCTGGGCATTAGAAAAATGCGGCTCTGAGCCAGGGGCGGTCGTTAAAAGGATAGAAATTTCTATAAATCGACAGCAGCGCTTTACTGACTGGCGTTGGTGCGGGAAAATGGCGCCCCTTTTTTTCTTCTTCTGGAGTATCGCTTCGATGCAATCCCGCCGTGATCTTGCCAATGCTATACGCGCGCTCAGTATGGATGCTGTCCAACAGGCCAATAGTGGACATCCCGGTGCCCCCATGGGCATGGCGGATATCGCCGAAGTGCTGTGGAATGACTATCTTTGCCACAATCCGGCAAACCCGGCCTGGGCAGACCGCGACCGCTTCGTGCTGTCGAACGGCCACGGCTCGATGTTGCTTTATTCATTGCTCCATCTCACGGGTTATGAGCTGCCTCTGCAGGAGTTAAAAAACTTCCGCCAGATGCATTCGATGACGGCCGGACACCCCGAGCTGGGTGAGGCGCCGGGCATTGAAACCACCACCGGGCCGCTGGGTCAGGGTCTTGCCAATGCGGTGGGTATGGCGCTGGCGGAGAAAATCCTCGCCGCGCAATTTAATCAACCCGGCCACGATGTTGTCGATCACCACACTTATACCTTTCTCGGTGATGGCTGCTTGATGGAAGGTATCTCCCACGAGGCCTGCTCGCTGGCGGGCACCCATAAGCTGGGTAAATTGATCGCCTTTTATGACGACAATGGTATTTCTATCGATGGTGAAGTCGAGGGCTGGTTTACTGACGACACCCCCGCGCGTTTCGAAGCCTATGGCTGGCAGGTAATTCCCAAGGTTGACGGTCACGATGGCGAGGCGATTAAAGCGGCGATAGAGCTGGCCCGTGGTGAAAACGGCAAACCTACGTTGATCTGTTGCCAAACGGTTATTGGTTTTGGCTCGCCCGCCAAGCAGGGTACGGCCGGTTGTCACGGCGCCCCTCTCGGTGCTGAAGAAATTGCGCTGACTAAAAAAGCCCTCGGTTGGGAACACGGCGCTTTTGAAATTCCCGATGATATTTACCAGGGTTGGTCCGCTAGTGAAAAAGGCAGCAAGGCTGAAGCCGAGTGGCAGCAGCGCTTCAATGTCTATAGTCAGGCCCACCCAGAATTAGCCGCTGAATTACAGCGCCGTGTTAACGGCGATTTACCGGCGGACTTTTCTACTCAGGCTCAAGCCTATGTTGAGACCTGTCAGGCGAAAGGTGAATCACCGGCAACGCGCAAAGCCTCGCAAAACTGTCTCGATGCTTTTGGGCCGCTGTTGCCCGAGTTACTGGGTGGCTCTGCCGACCTGGCGGGTTCGAACAATACTATCTGGAACGGCTGTAAAGACATCACCGGCGACGATGCCTCGGGTAACTACTTGTATTACGGTGTGCGCGAATTCGGCATGGCGGCGATGATGAATGGCATCGCCCTGCACGGTGGCTTTATTAATTACGGCGCTACCTTTTTAGTGTTTATGGAGTACTGCCGCAACGCCGTGCGCATGGCGGCATTGATGAAGCTGCAAAGCATTTTTGTCTTCACCCACGACTCCATTGGCCTCGGTGAAGATGGCCCCACTCACCAGCCTGTCGAGCAACTAACCAGCCTGCGCACCACGCCGGGTATGAATACCTGGCGCCCCTGCGACACCGTTGAATCGGCCGTTTGCTGGAAGACAGCCATCGAGCGCCAGGATGGCCCCTCGGCATTAATCTTTACCCGCCAGGGTCTGCCCCACCAGCCGCGCTCTGCTGAGCAGGTCGCCGCTATATCGAAAGGCGCCTACACTCTTGTCGATTGTGATGGCGAGCCAGAATTGATTTTGCTGGCCACCGGCTCTGAAGTGCAGTTGATCGTGGCTGCCGCGCAAAGCCTCAGCGAGCAGGGCGCGAAAGTGCGCGTGGTATCCGTGCCCTGTACCGAATTGTTCGATGCTCAGGACGCCGCATATCGAGAGTCGGTGCTGCCTGCAAATGTGCGCAAGCGCATTGCGGTTGAAGCTCTGCACCGCGATTTCTGGTTCAAATACGTCGGTCTCGATGGTGAGGTGATCGGCATGAGCACCTTTGGCGCCTCGGCCCCCGGCCCCGAGTTGATGGAATACTTTGGCTTTACGGTCGACAATGTTGTTGCCAAAGCCCAGGCGCTGCTCGCTTAAATGGCACTACGTTTAGCCATTAATGGCTTCGGTCGGGTGGGGCGCTGTGTGCTGCGTGCGCTGTATGAGCGCCAGCAGCAGGCTTCGGCTTTGCCGCAGGAGCAGCGCTTGCAGGTGGTGGCCATTAACGAGCTGGCCGATCTCGATACCATCGCTTATCTGACGCGCTACGACTCCACCCACGGCCGCTTTCCGGGCCGCGTTGAGCCGGCGAGTGATGGCCGTGAAAGCCTGTTAGTCGATGGTCGCGAGATCCACGTCAGTCATCAGCAGGCGCTGCATGAATTGCCCTGGGCTAAGCACAATATTGATCTGGTGCTCGAATGCACGGGCACGTTTGCGCAGCGTAGTATTGCCCAGCAGCATATTGTTGCCGGCGCTAGTGCCGTGCTGTTTTCACAGCCCGCTGAAGCCGATATTGATGCCACCGTGGTCTATGGCATCAATCATCATCAGCTGACGAATAAGCACAAAATCATTTCAGCCGCCTCCTGCACCACCAACTGTGTGGTGCCGGCGATTAAAGCCTTGCACGAGGCTCTGGGCGTGGAGGCGGGGGTGATTACCACCATTCACTCGGCGATGAATGATCAACCGGTGCTCGACTCCTACCACCACACGGATCTGCGCAAAACGCGGGCCGCCTTCCAGTCGATTATTCCGGTGGAAACCGGTTTGGCGAAAGGCATTGACCGCATACTGCCCGAGCTAAGCGGTCGCTTTGAAGCACAGGCTATGCGTGTGCCGACGCAAAACGTATCGGCCATCGACTTGTCGGTGCAGGTACAGCGAGACACCACTAGCGAAGAAGTGAACGCCATTCTTCGCGCCGCTAGCGCTGGCCCGCTGAGTAATATTCTGGGCTTTACCGAAGAGCCGCTGGCATCCTGTGATTTTAATCACGACGCCCACTCGGGCATTGTCGATGCCAGCCAGACGCGTGTTGGCGGCGAGCGTTTAGTCAAAGTGTTGCTGTGGTTTGATAACGAGTGGGGCTATGCCAATCGGATGCTCGACATTATTGAGTACTGGCAAGACTGAATACTGGTAAGACTAAGTACAGGCAGCATGAACATTTTTAATTTTTTTGAATAAGCAAAGGGAAGCGCAAGCATAATGACTATCAAGTTAATGACAGATCTCGACCTTGCCGGGCAGCGAGTGTTAATACGGGAAGACTTGAACGTACCCATTAAAGACGGTGTGGTGAGTTCTGATGCGCGTATTCGTGCGGCGCTGCCGACGATTCGCGGGGCGATGGCCGCCGGTGCCAAGGTGTTGTTGATGTCCCACCTCGGACGGCCCGTTGAAGGCGAGGCCGATAGCGCCTTTTCACTACAGCCCGTGGCGGCGCACTTGAGTACTTTGCTGGGTTGCGATGTGCCGGTGATTAGCGACTGGCGCAATGGCGTCGATATTGCCAGTGGCAGTGTCGCGCTGCTGGAAAATGTACGTTTTAATGTTGGCGAGAAAAAGAATGACGAGGCACTGGCAAAAGCTTACGCCAGCCTCTGCGATATTTTTGTGATGGATGCCTTTGGTACGGCCCACCGGGCTCAGGCCTCGACCCACGGTGTTGCTCGCTTTGCCAAAGTGGCCTGCGCCGGGCCGCTGTTAGCCGGTGAGCTGGATGCGCTGTCGAAAGCGCTGGCGGCACCAGCGCGGCCGGTTGTTGCTATCGTCGGTGGCGCCAAGGTGTCAACCAAAATTGAAGTGCTAGAAGCGCTGTCGGACAAGGTAGACCAGCTGATTGTCGGCGGTGGTATCGCCAATACCTTTTTAGCTGCAGCGGGTAAGCCGGTCGGCAAGTCGCTGTGCGAGCATGACCTTACGGATATCGCCCGAGGCTTAATGGAGAAGTGCGATATTCCTCTGCCCAGTGATGTGGTGGTCGGCAGTGAGTTTTCAGAGCAGGCCGAGGCCAGGTTAAAGTCGGCGGATGAGGTCGCAGCCGAGGATATGATTTTTGATATCGGCCCCGAGACAGCGGCCAGGCTTGCCATGATTCTGCAAGATGCCGGTACTATTATCTGGAACGGCCCGGTCGGTGTGTTTGAGTTTGACCAGTTTGGTGCCGGCACCGAGACGATCGCCCGCGCCATCGCCGCCAACAAGGGCTTTTCCATTGCCGGTGGTGGTGATACTTTGGCGGCGGTCGATAAATACGCCATCGCCGACGATGTTTCCTATATTTCCACCGGTGGTGGCGCCTTCCTCGAATATGTTGAGGGCAAAACCCTGCCAGCGGTGGCTATTTTAGAAGAGCGCGGCGAAGATTAGATCGCGCTACACAAGTGCCCTTTGCAGGGGCAAACTATTCATTAAGAAGAAGGGAAGTAGTTATGGCTCTAGTTAGCATGCGTCAATTGTTGGATCACGCGGCAGAGCACCAGTACGGTGTGCCAGCGTTCAACGTCAACAACCTCGAGCAGATGCGTGCCATTATGGAAGCCGCAGATCAAACTAATTCGCCGGTGATTGTGCAGGCCTCCGCCGGGGCGCGAAAATACGCGGGTGCACCTTTTTTGCGCCACCTGATTCTCGCCGCTATTGAAGAATTCCCCCATATTCCCGTGGTCATGCATCAGGATCACGGCACTAGCCCGGCGATTTGCCAGCGCTCGATACAGCTCGGATTTTCATCGGTAATGATGGACGGCTCTCTCGAAGAGGATGGTAAAACCCCGGCCAGTTACGAATACAATGTTGAGGTGACTCGTCGCGTCGTGGAGATGTCCCACGCCTGTGGCGTATCGGTAGAGGGTGAGCTGGGTTGCCTCGGTTCCCTCGAAACCGGACAGGCGGGAGAGGAGGACGGCGTCGGCGCTGAGGGCATATTGAGCCACGAGCAAATGTTGACCGACCCCGATGAGGCCGCTGACTTTGTCGCCAAAACGGATGTTGACGCGCTGGCCATCGCCATCGGCACCTCCCACGGCGCCTATAAATTTACCCGTCCACCGACGGGCGATGTATTGGCTATCAGTCGCATTAAAGACATTCATGCGCGCATCCCCAATACCCATTTGGTGATGCACGGTTCATCGGCTGTGCCCCAGGACTGGCTGGCCATTATCAATGAGTTTGGCGGTGAGATTCCCGAGACCTACGGTGTGCCCGTCGAAGAAGTTGTCGAAGGTATTAAGTACGGTGTGCGCAAGGTCAATATCGATACCGATCTGCGACTGGCCTCAACCGGCGCCATGCGTCGCTATATGGCCCAGAACCCTGCTGACTTTGACCCGCGCAAGTATCTCGCGGCGGCAACGACGGCGATGAAGGATATTTGTGTCGCCCGTTACGAATCTTTTGGTGCGGCTGGCAATGCCGACAAAATTAAGGCGCTCAGCCTCGATGCGGTATCGCTGCGTTATGCGGCTGGCGAGTTGGCGCAGCAGGTTAAGTAATGCAAGGTAAGTTAAAATTCAAAGTGCATAACGTTTAAGCCATGATTTACAGGTGTTCCTGCATGATCGCGTTTACGGTAAATCAATCGAGTCTGATTCTTTTGATTTTGTGACCCCTTTGATTTTTTATGTTTCTATATCTTTGTTGACTCAAAGGTACCTGGCGCAAATCTATTTAGCGCTAAGGAGGATCGAAACTCCATGACTGAAGATAGCAAACCCTACCAATTGCGAATGTCCGCCGAACAATTGTTGGCACGAGCCAGGGAACTGACAGGCATTGACCTCGTCGACGAGGCGGCAATCGAGCCGCTGGCGGTCTTGCTCAGCGCTTACAATGCCGATGCCTGCCTCCACAAGGAAGGCGTGGCAGCGATTGAAAAGAAACTGTTGCGCCTGTTGTGTAATCGTCTGCGCATGCAACGTGACTTCGCTGCGCATCCGGAAATAGCCGATGTGGAGATAAAAACCCCGACCTTCGTCTATGGCCAATTCCGAAGCGGTACCACAAAAGTACAAAAACTTTTGGCGGCCACCGGAGATTTTCACTACCTGCCTTTTTGGAAGACATACCACCCATCACTGTTCACCGGTGAAAGGACCGAGTCTCCACAACCGCGGATGGACGAAGCCAGTGAATATATCCGTTGGTTTGACGCGATGTCGCCGGAAGCCCAGCTGGGGCACCGCTTTCAAACACTTGAGCCGGAGGAGGAAAGTCTCATCCTCGAACACAGCCTGGTGAGCGGTATTTATATGGCGTTCTATACCATGACCCGTTATGTGCAGTGGCATGCCACCCAGAGCCCGGCCATTACCGTCGAATACCTGCGGGACATGCTGAAATACCTACAATGGCAGTCAGGAGTCAACAAGCCCTGGGTGCTGAAAAGTCCCTTCTGGGTGGGGCTGGAGCCTTTCATTATTGATGTCTTCCCGGATGCCAACCTGGTGATGACCCACCGCGATCCAAACCAGACCATGCCGAGCGCGTTTCGTTTGCTGGATGCTTTTCATGCGCCGTTTTCTGACAAAAAACCCGAGTATGAAACGCTACAGGCTGGGCTGGCCATGGGTCTTGAGCAGCATTTGATGAACCGCAAAACACGGCCCGACATCAAGGTTCTCGATATTTCCTATCCTGAAATTACCGGCCCCGGCGATGCCCTTGCTGCAAAAGTTTACGATTTCTGTGGAATTCAACTCAGTGATGAGACGGTCAACAATATCCGCAAGTGGGAAGCCGAAAATCCCATCCACAAATTGGGTGCTTTTAAATACGCCCAGGCCGACTATCAATTAACGCCTGCAATAATCAATCAGGAATTCGCATCGTACATAGAATTTGCAAACCAGCTATTTTGAGCAGGCCGAACATAAAAAGGTTAGCGTCCCCTTTTTCTTTTTCAACGAGTAATTGCTGGCTTGAACGAGGCTTGCGACGCAGTGTGGCGAGGTGAAATCCGGGCAGAAATAAGCTGTTGTTTTTCATGCGATATTATCGCACTTCGGCCGAGTTAAGGGCCTCATTTTTTCATGCTAACCCCCTTAACTTAGTGCCATTCGAGTCTGATCCTCCTTTGATTTGTCTGATCTGTGTTATGTCTCGCTAAATTTTTAAGGTGGGACATTTAAAGCATGGAAAAAATAACTAATAAATCCTGCATAATATCGGTCGCTCTAGTTTGTTCGTTAGCAATAACAGCCTGTAGCAAACCTACTTCTCCACCAGAGACTACAGAGGATGAGCTTCCTACCACCAGTGTCCCGGCTTCAACGTTGAGCCACAGTGGGGTAGACGCTAAACGGATAGAAAATGCTGACGCTGAGCCGGGTAACTGGCTTGCCCATGGTCGCACCTATTCCGAACAGCGCTTTAGTCCGCTGGACCAGATCAATAGCAAAAATGTCGCTGATCTTGGCTTAGCCTGGTCTTATCCACTGAATCTTTTTCGAGGCATAGAAGCTACGCCCCTGGTTATCGATGGTGTGATGTATACCACCGGGGCCTGGAGTGTGGTGTTTGCTTTAAATGCAGCCACTGGCGAATTACTCTGGAAATATGATCCAGAAGTTCCTAAGAAAAAAGGTGTAGACGCTTGTTGTGATGTGGTCAACCGAGGCGTAGCCGCCTGGGGCGACAAGATTTATGTGGGCACACTCGATGGCAGACTCGTCGCCCTTCAAGCCGCTACCGGTGAGGTAGTTTGGTCAACACAAACGTTTGATGAAAACAAAGCCTATACCATTACCGGAGCGCCCCGGGTGGTTAAAGGTAAAGTCCTGATCGGCAGTGGTGGCGGTGAATACGACGTCCGTGGCTATGTTAGTGCCTATGATGCAGATTCGGGTGAAATGGCCTGGCGTTTTTATACCGTGCCGGGTAATCCAGAAAACGGCCAGGAAAATGAAGCTCTGAAGATGGCCGAAAAAACCTGGAACGGAGAATGGTGGCGCTATGGCGGTGGTGGCACCGTTTGGGATTCTATGGTTTATGACCCCGAGCTGGATTTAGTTTATATCGGTGTCGGCAATGGTGCTCCCTGGAATCAACGGGAGCGTTCGCCGGGTGGTGGCGATAACCTCTTTCTGTCTTCAATCGTCGCGTTAAAAGCCGATACCGGTGAATATGTTTGGCATTATCAGACCACTCCGGGCGAGACCTGGGACTATACCGCGACGCAGCCCATTATGCTGGCCGATTTGAAAATTGAAGGTCAGATGCGCAAGGTATTAATGCAAGCGCCGAAGAATGGCTTCTTTTATGTTCTCGATAGAGCCACCGGCGAATTTATTTCTGCGGAAAATTATATCCCGATCACCTGGGCGACTTATGTTGATCCTGAAACTGGCCGGCCGGTTGAAACCCCAGATGCTCGTTATTTGAATAAAGCCGTACCGACCTTGCCATCGTCCTTTGGTGGCCATAACTGGCATCCGATGTCCTACAGTCCAAACACCGGACTTGTTTATTTGCCAGCCCAGGAAATTCCACAGATTTATGCGGATGAGCCAGGTGGTTTTGAACATAAACCTGGGCAATTTAACACTGGTGTCGATTTTTCTACTACCCATCTGCCCTCGGATGCCAAGCAATTAAAAGGTATCTTGAATGGCATTAAAGGCCATTTAAGTGCCTGGGATCCTGTCGCCCAGAAAGAAGTTTGGCGAGTGCAATACGATAGACCCTGGAATGGAGGCACTGTAGCGACTGCTGGTAATCTGGTATTCCAGGGCACGGCTGATCGCCGTTTTGCGGCCTATTCAGCCGATGCGGGTGAGCTGCTTTGGGAGCATCAGGTAAACACAGGTATTGTCGCTGGGCCGGTTACTTATACTGTCGATGGTGAGCAGTATATTGCCGTCATGTCCGGCTGGGGTAGCTTGATGCCAATTATTGGTGGTGTTTTCATCACCCCCGAAGTTGCGCCTATCGAAGGGCGGGTTCTTGTTTATAAGCTCGGAGGTAAAGCTGAACTGGAGATCAATAAGCCAGTGCGCAATCTTATTAAGCCGCCACCGTCTGATGCCACTGAAGAAAAAATTACCCTGGGTAAAAAACATTATTACCAGCAATGCGTCATCTGTCACGGTGTCTCGGTTATTAGTGGTGGTGCCACACCGGATCTGCGCTATTCGCCGATGCTGACTAATGATGCCTGGTTCTCAGTCATTCTCGATGGAGTGCTAGAAGACAATGGCATGATCAGTTTTGGTGAACGTTTAAACCGAGAAGAGGTAGACGCGATTCGTGCCTTTGTGATTGACAAAGCGAATGCCGATTGGCATGCGCGAGGCGAACAGGAATAAGCGCTTAACACAAAACGGCATCACCCATTAGAAAATCCCAGTCAAGTAGCAAAGTGAATCCCCCCTGGTTTATTTACCAGGCAAATATGGTCTTTTGTAATGCCTTTATAGCCGTATTGCTATAAACCTGAATATTTCAATGGGGGTGTCAAAAATTATGCGCCAGTCACCCATCTGGATGAAGGCCTTTGCCAACAGCTTGCGAAGATGCAGGCAGCCTCTGGCTCGCGCCTCAGGAATTATTCAGCACCGCTCATCGTCCATGTCTAAGGCTTAAACGTTTGCCTTGTTACAGATCTGTGGTTTCACTAACATCTGTGACCAACCCGGGGTGGCTCAATCAACGGGCATATCTCTACAACAACAAAGGCGGTTAAAGTAACGGTGCAATCAGGTCTAGTGGTTTCAAACCAACCCCATTTCTAAATAAATAGGGTCGGGTCTTGCAATACCATATTTTGAACAAGGTCAAGGAGCCCCGATAGCACCATAAACCGTCTCCAATCTGCGCTTGCGAATATCGTGTGGCTAACATGCGATCACGCCAAACCTGTAGAAAAAGTGAGGCTAGGTCTTTCGCTGCCGCGCTGTTTGCCAGGCTTAAAAAAAATTAATCAACAGCTTCTTTTACGCTGACATCTCTGCACGAATTGCTGCTATCACTGGCTGTGTTTGAGGCTGTACTCCACGCCAGAGGGTGAAAGACTCGGCAGCCTGTTCGACCAGCATACCCAGGCCATCGGCGGTTTGCTGTGCGCCCTGTTCGTTCATCCAGCGCATAAAGGGCGTGGGTTCGGCGGCATACATCATGTCGTAGCCTTGCGTGTTGGGTGTTAGTACGTGGCTGGGTAGCGCTGCTATTTCTCCCGCCAGGCTGGCACTGGTGGCATTAATGATCAGATCAAAATGACCGCTATCTTTTAGATCGTCAAAGCCGCAGCCCTCAATGTTGCCAAGGGCTGCAAAGTCGTTGGCGAGCTTTAGCGCCTTATTTGCGGTGCGATTAGCGATGACAATTAATGATGGGTATTTTTTTAACAACGGTTCCAATACACCCATTGCGGCACCGCCTGCGCCAACTAGTAGTATCTTTTTGCCGGTAATTGCCCAGCCAAGGTTGATGCTGATATCGCGCACCAGGCCAACACCGTCGGTATTGTCTCCGAGTACGCTGCCGTCTTTTTGGTGAATGAGGGTGTTCACGGCTCCGGCACGACGGGCGCGCTCGCTGAGTTCATCGGCGAAAGCAAAGGCATCTTGCTTAAAAGGCACGGTGATATTTAAGCCCTTGCCTGCATTTTTAAAGAAGTTACTGGCCGCAGATTGAAATTGCTCGGGTGCAACCAGCGTGCTGACATAGTTGATGTCCTGTCCGGTTTGATCGGCAAAAGCACGGTGAATCTGCGGTGAGCGGCTGTGTTTTATGGGGTTGCCAAAAACGGCGTACTGGTCTGTCATCATTGAATCCGAGAGCGCCTAGCTTGCAGCCCAGTCGCGGGGTGGAAGGAAGGTGTCGTAGAGCCTGGCCTCTTCACTGCCGGGCTCGGGGTGCCAGTCGTACTGCCAGCTGACCATGGGCGGCAGGGACATCAATATGGACTCGGTGCGACCACCCGATTGCAGGCCAAACAGGGTGCCCCGGTCGAAGACTAGATTAAATTCTACATAGCGGCCACGGCGATAGAGCTGAAAATCTTTCTGTTTTTCAGTATAGGGTCGGCCGGCGTGCTTTTTGACGATGGGGACGTAGGCTTGCGTGTAGCTGTCGCCGATGGCGCGCATCAGGGCGAAGCTGTCAGCAAAGCCGAGTTCGTTAAAGTCGTCGAAAAACAGGCCGCCGACACCGCGAGCTTCATCGCGGTGCTTGAGGTGGAAATAGGTATCGCACCAGTCTTTAAAGCGGGGATAAATGTCTTTGCCAAAAGGGTCGCAAGCGGCTTTGGCGGTGTTGTGCCACTGTATGCAATCAGCTTCATCGCCGTAATAGGGGGTGAGGTCGTAACCGCCGCCAAACCACCAAACGGGTTCTTCACCCTCTTTTTCAGCAATAAAAAAGCGCACGTTGGCGTGGGAGGTGGGCACCAGTGGATTGAGGGGGTGAATCACCAGTGAAACGCCCATGGCCTCAAAGGAGCGCCCGGCGAGTTCGGGCCGAGCGGCTGTTGCCGAGGGGGGAAGTTGCGTGCCGAAGACGTGGGAGAAATTAACGCCGCCTTTTTCGAAGACCGAACCATTTTCAATAACACGGGTACGGCCACCACCGCCGCCCTCTCTGTCCCATGAGTCCTCGCGAAATTTGACTGTGGGCTCAAGATCTTGCAATTGTTGGCAAATGCGATCTTGTAAATCGAGTAGATATTCTTTAACGGCGCTGCTGTCGACCATGGTGTCTTCCTCGTAATGTGCGGCGTGGCTCAGCCGGCGGCGCGAATGACGTCGCCAGTTGCCAGGTTGCGGATCTCGCTCGGTGTGGCGGCGTTGCCGATACTGCCGGGAGCGTAAGCATCAAGGGTATTGCCGAAATACGCTTTGACCTTCGTCAATGATTTTGCCGGTGGCAGGCCCTGGGGGTTGGCTGATGTAGACACTAGCGGCCCGCCAAAAGCACGGCTCAGTGCGCTAGCCACAGGGTGGGCGGTAACGCGCAGGGCCAGTGTCTCGCGGCCGCCACTTATCCAGGGGGATGCCTGTTGGTTATTGGGGATTAACCAGGTGATGGCCCCGGGCCAGCTGTTTTGTAGCTGTGCAATAAAAGCGGGTTCTAGTTCGCGTAGATAAGGCGTAAACATGGCGATGTCGGCGGCAATTAAAATCAGGCCTTTACCCGGATCGCGTTTTTTCAGGGCGAGAAGGTGTTGTACGGCGCTATCGTTTTTGGGGTCGCAGCCAAGGCCCCAAACGGCCTCCGTTGGGTAGGCGACAATACCACCTTTATGCAGGCTGGCTGCGGCCAGGCGAATGCCCGGTCGCAGCGCCAGATCCCTCACCACTTAAGCCTTGGATCGGGCCTGTAGCTTGGCCTGTAGCGCCTGGTCTTTTTCGATCACGGCCTGGGCATTGGCGGCGCGCTCGTCGAGGAGGCGTTGATGCAGAGCCGGATCGGCGCCAGCGATAATTTGAGCTGCCAGATAAGCGGCATTTTTAGCACCGGCCTTGCCAATAGCAACTGTGGCGACGGGAATACCACCGGGCATCTGCACCGTTGAAAGCAGGGCGTCGAGGCCTTCGAGAGAGCCATTTATTGGCACGCCGATAACCGGCCGTAAAGTGAGTGCGGCTACCGCGCCGGCCAGGTGGGCAGCCATGCCGGCAGCACAGATAAAGGCGGCGCAACCGCGCTCGTCGGCAGAGGTCACATAGTCGTGAGTGGCTGCGGGGGTGCGGTGGGCAGAAGTGACTTTCGCTTCGAAAGGCACGCCGAGTTTATTGAGCACGTCAAAGCTGGCTTCCATTATTGGAAGATCGGAATCGGAACCCATCAAAATGGCGACAAAGGGTTTACTCATGGGGCGGAGCCTCGCTCGCTGTAAAAGCCGCACAGGCTACCGGAAGATGTGGTTGAGGGCAATTGGGGGAGTGGTTATCGTAGGCGGCTATAAATGCCAGCGCCCTGTTCAACCCAGCCCTCTAGTTCCAGTTGTACTAATACTGCACTGAGTGTGGCGGGTGAAAGTTGGGTGCGGGTGATCAGTGTGTCCAGGTCGGCGGGGTCAAAGCCGAGTGCGTCGAGTATCTTCTCTGAGGTTTCATCAAGAGCACTTGTGCTGTTTGACACTGCCATCTGCTCCACCCCTGCTGTTTTGTAGGCAAGCAGGCCACCCAGTTCATTGATGATGTCATCGCTCGTTTCAACCAGTGCGGCGCCCTGCCGGATTAATTGGTGGCAGCCCTTGGCACAAGGATTGTGGATGGAGCTGGGTATGGCAAATACCTCGCGCCCCTGCTCCATGGCGAGACGGGCGGTAATCAGTGAGCCGCTTTTCATTGCCGCTTCGACAACCAGAACGCCAAGACTCAGGCCGCTGATAATACGATTGCGCTGGGGAAAGTTGCCGGGACGGGCCGGTGTGCCGGGCGGGAATTCGGAAACGATAGCGCCACCCCCGGCGATAATCGCTTTATATAGCGTTTGGTGGCTGCGTGGATAAATGACATCAACACCGGTACCGAGTACGGCAACGGTGTTGCCCGTTTCCAATGCGCCCTGATGGGCCGCACCGTCGATACCCAAAGCCAGGCCGCTGGTAATGACAAAACCACTCCCGGCCAGGTGGCGAGCAAAGGCTTTGGCATTTTGTTGCCCGGAGGTTGAGTGGTTACGACTACCGACGATGGCTATTTGTGGCAGGTTTAAAATGGCGGTGCTGCCTTTGACAAAGAGCAGGGCGGGGGGCGTGTCTATTTCCCGTAACAGGGGCGGATAGTCGGGGGAGGATATGAGAACAATGTCGATAGTGTCGTTTAGGCAGGTATCAAGAGTTTTATCGGCCAGGTTTTTGAAATCATCGGGCCTGGCTCGGTAGGTGTTGAGCCCTTTGCGATAGGCCGGTGCGAGCGCATTGATTGGGGCTTGCAAGGCTTTGGCAAAGGAGCCAAATTGTTGGTGGAGTTTGCTGAGGGCGACGGAGCCGATGCCGGGGAGTGCTTGTAATATCAGGGCGCATTCGCGCTCAGTCATCATGGGTCCCATCCTTGGGCGCGTGGTGCGCGGTCGTCATTTGAGCGGGGGCCTAACAGCCTGCTAAGTCTCCCTGTCTCGCCTTCCGCTCAAATTGACTTGTCTATGGGTTGCGGGCGATGTCCCTAACTGAAATAGGCTGGTCGGCGGTGAGGATGAGGGCAAAGCTCATTTTTTCAAAAGTGCGGAAAACCATGACTAGTCCGGCTTTTTCGGGGGGCAGTGTGACAGAGCCACCCTGGACGCGGTCTTTGACAACAGCGCCAGTTTTAAAAATGGACAGCATATTGCCAATTTCCATACCGTCGCGTTCGCCGAGATTAATACTGACAACGTCGAGCATGCCGCCGGTGCTAACGGCACCTTCAACAGACATAATCAGGCCCTCGGAGTTTTCGGGTGGAGAGCTGGGGTAAAAGTTTGCATCAATCTTGCGCTCTTCCAGCTCCAGAAGTCTGTCGTTAATACGCAGTTCTTCAATGCTGCGTGTGGCCATGAGTGTGGCGATGTCGTCATCAATGGCTTTAACGCTGCCGGCGCCAATGTCCTGGGCGCGAATACCAAGAATTTCATTGGTTTTTGGGTCTGTAAAAGGCCCGCTATTGCGATAAACCCCGTAGGCCTCATGTGCTGCGGAGAAATCACCGCGGGCATAGAAGTCATCACCTTTACCGGTTAGCAGGTGCTTGCTTTTGCCGGAGAGGATGTAGGGTGCAGCTTCAAGTACGCCTGAATCCACGACTCTATTGCGTGACAGGAAGCTGTTGATCAAATCTAGAGGCAGGGTGGAAATCGCCTGGCGATTGCTGATCTCGCGAATTTGCGGGCTGAGTTTGACATCGCGGCTGCGAGTCAGTACCAGGCGAGGTTTGCCATCGATGTAGATGAGACTGATGACGTCGCCGGGGTAGATCAAATGTGGGTTTTGAATTTGCGGGTTAACTTGCCATATTTCGGGCCATAGCCAGGGCTTGGTGAGGAAATGGGCGGAAATATCCCAGAGAGTATCGCCCTTTACGACGGTGTGTTTATCGGGTATGTCGTCTTTAAACGGGGCTTCTGCCACCGCGGTTGCGACTAGCACCCAGGCGCCGATTAGTGCTAGCGCGACTGTCTTGATGGGGCTCTTCATAAGGCTCTTCCTTAGGCTGAATACCGATGGTGTATACTGTCAACATCGGGAAGTTCAAAGTTGTAATTATTGGAACAGCCCGGATGTTAACAGCCGTTTATACTCTTTTGCTAGAATTCCATCACAAAGCTATGACTATTCGAACAATTCTTGAATTTCCAGACCCTCGCTTGCGCACACAGGCCGCCTCAGTCGGCAAGGTTGATAAGCGTATTCGCTATCTGCTCGACGACATGTTTGAAACTATGTACGAGGCTAAAGGCATTGGCCTGGCCGCGACCCAGATAGATGTGCACGAGCGGGTGGTAGTGATGGATGTCTCCGAAGAGAGAGATACACCACTGATCCTGATTAACCCCGAAGTCGAATTTATCGGCGATAGTCAGCTGGAGCACGATGAAGGCTGCCTGTCGGTGCCCGGGTTTTACGAAACAGTGTCACGTCCCGATTGCATTCGCCTGCGAGCGCTGAACGAGAAAGGTGAAAGCTTTGAGCTGGAGCCGGACGGCCTGCTCGCGGTGTGTATTCAGCATGAGCTCGACCACCTCAATGGTAAATTGTTTGTCGATTATTTGTCGGCTTTAAAGCGCCAGCGGATTAGAAAGAAGCTGGAAAAACTGCACCGCCAATCCTCCTAGTTATCGGCTTGAGAGCCCCTTGTTGAGATGCATCAGCGTTGCAGTTAGACGTTTAACCTGTCGGTCGTTACGGGCCGTCTCCGCAATATTGTCCACTGAGAGCTTATCTTGAAAATTATTTTTGCCGGTACGCCCGACTTCGCCGCTCGTCATCTGGCGGCCTTATTGGATCAGGGCAAGCACACGGTGGTGGCTGTTTATACCCAGCCTGACCGACCGGCAGGGCGCGGTAAAAAGCTCAAGCCCGGGCCAGTGAAAATGTTGGCCGAACAACACGGCCTACCGGTGATGCAGCCGCTCTCTTTGAAAAGCCCCGAAGCCCAGCAGCAGCTGCAGGCCTTTGGGGCCGAACTGATGGTGGTGGTTGCCTACGGTTTAATCTTGCCCCAGGTGGTGCTCGATACACCGCGTCTGGGTTGCATCAACGTTCACGCCTCCTTGCTGCCGCGCTGGCGTGGCGCAGCGCCAATACACCGCGCTGTGGAGGCGGGGGACAGTCACAGCGGTGTCACTATTATGCAGATGGAAGCCGGGCTCGACACCGGACCGATGCTACTCAAGGGTGAGTGTGACATTGATGCCGACGATACCGGCGGTAGCTTGCACGACAAGCTGGCGGACATCGGTTGCGAGGCTTTGCTCAAAGCACTCGACAGTCTGGCAGACAATAGTTTGGTGGCCGAGGTACAGGATGATGCGTTGGCCTGCTATGCGCCTAAAATTAGTAAAGCTCAGGCACTGCTCGACTGGTCTCGCCCCGCGACTGAGCTGGATTTTAAAATCCGCGCCTTCAACCCTTTTCCGGTCGCCTTCACTACCCTGGGTGATGAGCGGCTGCGTATTTGGGCGGCTGAACTAGAGGCCTCTCATAGCCACCAGGCGCCAGCGGGGACTATATTGAAATGTGATAGCAGAGGTATTTGGGTGGCCTGCGGGCAGGGTGCCCTGGTGCTGAGCGAAATACAGCTGCCCGGTAAAAAGCGTTTGCCGGTGCAAGCCGTGCTCAATAGTCAGGCACAATTATTTACAGCGGGTGTGCAGCTGGGTTTGTTAGAGGATGACAGTCATGCAAGTTAGAGTTGCCGCGGCAAAAGTGCTACTGGCCGTGACCCGCGATGGCGTATCGCTCAGTCAATGTCTGCCTGAATTGATGGTGCAGGTGGTGGAGCGGGATCGGGCACTCTTGCAAGAACTTTGTTACGGCACCTTGCGCTGGTATCCCCGCTTAAACGCTTTGCTCAATGAGCTGCTCGAAAAACCCTTTCGCGCAAAAGACAGAGACATTCACGTGCTCCTCGCCTGCGCACTTTATCAATTGATGGAGACGCGAATCCCCGACCACGCAGCTGTTAATGAAGCGGTTGCGGCGCTTAAAAAGCTCAAAAAGCCATGGGCTAAAGGGCTCGTCAATGGCGTGTTGCGGCGTTTTATTCGCGAGCGCGATAGCCTCAATACGCAACTACAGGGCAAAGGCGAATACCTCCACGCCCACCCCAAGTGGCTCTGTAAGCGCATTGAGCAAGCCTGGCCACAGCAGGCTGAGGCTATTTTTGCCGCCAATAATCATCCCGGGCCAATGACGTTGCGGGTCGATCAACAAAGTGTGAATCGGGCGGATTATCTCGATATATTGAAATCGGCAGAGATCGAAGCCACGGCAACAGCCCTGAGTGGCGATGGCGTGCAGTTGGTCAAGGCCATGGGCGTTGATGCCATCCCCGGTTTTGCCGAGGGCCAGCTCAGCGTGCAGGACGAAGCCGCCCAGCTCGCGGCTGTATTACTCGATGTGGCGCCAGGGCAGCGGGTGCTCGATGCCTGCTGCGCCCCCGGCGGTAAAACCTGCCATATTCTCGAGCGTGAGCCCGAGCTCGCCGAGTTGGTGGCACTCGATATTGATGACGCTCGCTTAGGCCGCGTTAGAGAAAATTTTGCGCGGCTCAATTTGCAGGCGACTTTGGTAGCGGCAGATGCCGTGGCGACCGACGCGTGGTGGGACGGCCAGCTATTTGATCGCATTCTGCTCGATGCACCCTGTTCCGCCACCGGTGTGATTCGCCGCCACCCCGACATCAAATTACTGCGCAAACCGGATGATATTGCCCGCCTTGCTGAGCTGCAGGCAGAATTACTCGACGCCCTGTGGCCACTCCTCAAATCTGGGGGTAAACTACTCTACGCGACCTGTTCGATATTGCCTGAGGAAAATGATCTCAGCATCGCCGGGTTTATTGCCAGACAGAGTGATGCCGAGGTGCTGAATATCGAAGCAGCAGTGGGCATGCAGACGCCGCAGGGGCGTCAATTGCTGCCCCTTATTGACGGGCACGACGGTTTTTATTATTCCCTCTTGGGTAAGCGTTAATAAACTGTATTAATGTTGAAGACTGAAACGACGTCAGATCGGCGACGAGGGGTTTCTAATGAGCTCAAATAAAATGAGCAAGCGACTGTAAAAAATGAAAATTGTTATTGTGGGTGCCGGTCAGGTGGGCGGCACACTGGCGGAAAATTTGGCCAGTGAAGCGAATGATATTTCCCTCATCGACCCCGATGAAGAGCGGCTTCGAGAGTTGCAGGATCGGCTCGATATTCGCACGGTTCCGGGGCTGGGTTCCCACCCCGATGTGCTCGAGTCAGCGGGTATCGAAGATGCCGATATGCTCGTCGCCGTCACCAGCAGCGATGAAGTGAATATGCTGGCCTGTCAGATTGCCTTTTCACTGTACCGCACGCCGAAAAAAATTGCCCGAGTGCGCGATAGCAGCTACATCAGCAAAGCCTATCGTGAAAAACTATTTAACGACGCCCATGTGCCAGTGGACGTACTGATTACCCCCGAGCAAGTAGTTACCGACTATATTCGCAAATTGGTCGAGCATCCCGGCGCCCTGCAGGTGCTCGACTTTGCCGATGGCGCGGTGCAGTTGATGGCAGTGCGGGCCATCGCTGGCGGGCCGATGATTGGCCACCAGTTGAGCGAAATTCGCGAAGAAATGCCCGGTGTCGATGCTCGGGCAGCGGCGATTTATCGCCAGGATCGCTCCATCGTCCCCCAGGGCGATACGGTGATCGAAGAGGGCGATGAGGTGTTCTTCGTCGCCGCCCGACAGAACATTCTCAAAGTGATGAGCTTTCTGCGGCGTTCGGAAAAGCCCTATCGGCGCCTGATTATTGCCGGTGGCGGCAACATTGGTTTCCGTTTGGCCAAGGTGCTGGAAGGTCGTTTTAACGTCAAGGTTATCGAATATAACCACTCGCGAGCTGAGTATCTGGCGGAGGCATTGAATAAGACCATGGTGCTGAATGGTCAGGCAGCGGATCGGGAATTACTGCTCGAAGAAAATATCGATAAAACCGACGTTTTTATTGCCGTCACTAATGACGATGAGGTCAATATTATGGCCTCTCTGCTCGCCAAACGCCTCGGTGCCAGAAAGGTGATGACGCTCATCACCAATCCCGTTTATGCGGAGTTGATGCAGGGCAGTGAAATTGATATTGCCGTGTCGCCGCAACAGGCGACCACCAGTTCGCTGCTCAGTCATGTGCGCCGTGGTGATACGGTCAACGTGCACTCCCTGCGCCGTGGTGTTGCCGAGGCGCTGGAAATTGTCGCCCACGGTGATGCCAAAAACTCTAAAGTGGTGGGCAAGAGAATTGAGGCCCTGACCCTGCCGGCGGGCTCAACCATCGCCGCGCTGGTGCGCCGTGGTGAGGTCATCATTACCCACCACGACACGGTGATAGAGTCGGATGATCACGTCATTGTGTTTATGATCGACAAGCGCCACACGCGGGATGTTGAAAAACTTTTCCAGGTTGGCTTCACCTTCTTTTAGGGACTTAATTTTCCGATGCTCAAACTGTTAAGCCCCGGCGCCACCTAAATGCACTATTCGATAATTGCACGTATTTTGGGTTTGCTGCTGATGATATTTAGCCTCACCTTACTGGTGCCTATCGCTGTGGCGACGCTTTATCAGGAACAGACAAGCGGCGCCTTCTTTCTGGCCTTTGCCATTATTTTTTCCATTGGCATGCTGGTGTGGTTGCCCAATAGCCGCAGTAGCGGTGATCTGCGCACCCGCGATGGTTTTCTGGTGACCGTACTTTTCTGGGGCATGCTGGGTTTGGGCGGCGCCCTGCCACTGGCGTTGACGGAGCCATCGCTATCGCTGACCGACGCGGTATTTGAATCGATTTCTGGCTTAACCACCACCGGGGCCACAGTCATCAGTGGGCTCGATGAGCTGCCGCGCTCCATTCTCTACTACCGCCAGCAACTACAGTGGCTGGGTGGCATTGGTATTGTCGTTATCGCGGTGGCCATTATGCCGATGCTCGGTATTGGTGGCATGCAGTTGTATCGCACCGAAACACCTGGCCCGGTCAAAGACAGCAAGCTGACACCGCGCATCACCGAGACGGCAAAGGTGCTGTTTTTCATCTACCTCATCCTCACAGCGGCCTGCGCTCTGGCCTATTGGCTGGCGGGGATGGAAGCCTTTGATGCCATCGGCCACAGTTTTTCAACGGTGGCCATCGGTGGTTTTTCAACCCACGATGCGAGCATGGGCTATTTTGATAGCGCCTTAATAAACAGTGTCTGCGTGTTCTTTATGGTCTTGTCGGGGCTGAACTTTGGCCTGCATTTTATGGCCTGGCATCGCAAGAAGCTGAGCCCGTATTTCCTCGATTCAGAGGCCCGTCTGTATATGGCGATGTTGCTGGGGGGCATGTTCGTGGTTTGTGCCTATCTCTATTACAGTGACACTTATGGCGGTATGGCGAGTCTCAATCACGGTATTTTTCAGCTAGTGTCACTGATGACCACCACTGGTTTTGCCACCGATAATTTCAGCGCCTGGCCCAGCTTTGTGCCCTTCTTTCTTATTTTTCTATCTTTTTTTGGTGCCTGCGCCGGGTCGACTGGCGGCGGTATAAAAGTGGGGCGCATGATGATTATGGCCAAGCAGGGCCTGCGTGAAATTCAAAAGCTGATCCACCCCAGCGCAGTGATTCCCATTAAGGTCAACGGGCGCATTGTGCCGGAGCGCGTTACCAATTCTATCTGGGCTTTCTTCGGGGTTTATCTGGCGGTGTTTTACGGCATTGTGCTGTTGCTAATGGCCTCTGGCCTCGACTACATCACGGCCTGGTCGGCGACCACGGCCTCTCTCAACAACCTCGGCCCCGGCCTGGGCGAAGTGTCGGCCAACTATGGCGATATCAATGGTTTCGCCAAGTGGGTGCTGTGCGGCGGCATGCTGCTGGGCCGGCTGGAGATCTTTACCCTGCTGGTGTTGTTTACGCCGATGTTCTGGCGTCGCTAAGGGTTTAACGCTTATTTTTGCACGCCGTTAAACAGCTCGGCATACTCCTGTCGCAGCAGATGCTTTTTAACCTTGCCCGTTGCTGTCATCGGTAGTTCATCGAGAATAATCACCCGTTTGGGCGTTTCGAAACCGCCGAGTGTCGCCTTGCAGTGGTTAATAATGTTTTGTTCATCCACTTGCGTATTGGGCTTGCGACTCACCACTGCCGTCACCGCCTCGCCCCAGTGTTCGTGGGGCAGGCCAATGACGCCGACATTGGCGACGCCCTCGCAGGCGAGAATACAGCTCTCGACCTTGACGGAAGAAACATTCTCGCCGCCGGACTTAACGATGTCTTTTTTGCGGTCGACAAAGCAAAACTGTCCGTCGTCATCAATGTAACCAATATCGCCGGAGTGGTGCCAGCCAAAGGCCTGGGCCTCGCGGGTGGCCGCTTCGTTGCGATAGTAGCCGAGCATCACCTGGGGGCAGCGCCACACGACTTCGCCAATTTCACCCGGTGGTAGCAGGTTGCCCTGATCATCCATCACCGCCTGGTCGCTGGTGATGGCGCCGTCACCCCAGAAATTGCCTTTTTTCTTGCCGACCCAGTGCGTATCCATCACCGTGGATACGCCGTTGATTTCAGTTTGCCCAGAGCCGGTTGAAAAGGGGCAGCCGAAGACCTGGTTGAGTTTTTCCAGCGTCGGGGCATCCATCGGCGCCATGCCGTACATACCCACCTGCATGCTGGAATAGTCGTGCTGGTTCAATTCCGGGCAGCCGAGCATGGCCTTCCACATTAGCGGTAACAAAATGGCAAACTCGAGCTTTTCCGATTCAATTAAGGCCAGCACCGTTGCTGGATTAAAGCCATTTTGCAGCACCACTTTGGCGCCGAGGTGCAGCGACACCAGGGCAAAGAGTTCGGCGGTGATATGGAACAGGGGCAATACGGCGGGGTGGGCGGTGCTGTCTTTATTGGCGCCAATGCTGATGACGGTGTTGAGTGTGGCGATATAGATATTCTTGTGGGACAGCATCACCCCTTTGGGGCGAGCGGTGGTGCCACTGGTGTACATGATCTGGGCGACATCGTCATCTTCGATAATAATGTCTTCAACCTCACTGCTGTCCTGCCCTGCGAGCACGTCCTCGAAGTTGATAGCACTGCCCGTCGCCTCGCCAGACAGGCTGGCGAGCAGGAAAGTGCGATCAATATTATCGGTGACCTGATTCACCAGGGGCTGCAGTGTGGCGTCGGCAAAAACAGCGACGGCGCCGGAGTGCGCGATGTTGTATTCCACGTCCGTCGGGTTTTGCACATAGTTAATGGGCACCGCAACAAAGCCGCCTTTAAAGCAGCCCAGCAGGGCGGTGAGCATTTGACTGGTGTTGGCGCCGAGAATGGCGACTCTGTCGCCCTGTTTGATGCCGTGCTCGCGCAGGCCGCGAACCAGCTGATTAACGCGCTGGTTTAAGTGACTGTAGTCGATGGCAACGCGCTTGCCATCGATGAACTCAACCAGGGCTTCGCTGTGTGCGTGGCTGTTAGCGCGGCGGCGCAGGGTGTCGCCCATGGCGATGCGGCGGATTAAATTAACGTTGAGGGGAGGGCTCATGGCAGGGTCCTTTCGTTATCCAGTGAGTGGCATTGCTTAGCTTGTTTTTTCAGCAAGGCACTTTTCAGCAAGGCATATTTGATCCATCAAAAATCCCTTGCTGACTTGATTTGGGGCGGTTTATAGCTTGTCTGCTCCACCCTCTTCCAGCCAGCGCGCGCAATCGGGGCTCAGTGCTCGCTCCACAGCGGCATCGGCCTCCTGCAATTCGTCGGCAGTTAATACATCGCGCCAGCGGCCATTGGTGCCTTTGTTGACAAAGGATTTGGCACCACCGGCAAAAATTTTATCGATACCGGGCAGCAACTCCACAGCATTTTTTTTCATGTTGTCAAAAGTGGCCTGCTCGACCAAGCTCGGCCACAGTGACTCCTCGACTTCAATGTCGAGAAAGTCGGCGACTTTGCGCATTTCGCCTTCAAGGTCTTTTAGCAGGTCGTTGAAGTGGACCAGGTAAATATTGTCGAGGTGGCGGTACTCCCACCAGGACTGGACAAAATGCAGGTGTGACCAGAAGGGGTAGCCGTCGGTTTCCCAGTCGAAGTTGCCCTTATTGATCCAGTCGTGCCACAGCCCGTGTATATCGTCGTACAGCGGTGGAAAAGCCTCGCCGACACGGCCGGGAGTGTTGTTCAGTGCGCCGATAAAATCGTCGGTATAGTTGGATGCGTGGTTCCACAGGGACATAAACACATCGCGCACATCGCGGCCAATAACGAGGTATTTCATTTCGGGGAAATAGGGAATGCCGTCGAGGGCGGAATGGGTTTTGAGATAGCGGCGATGGGTTTGTGCTTCGATGCTCGCCAGGGTTTCATCCAGTGGGCCAAGGCGCATATCCAGCCAGGGGGAAAGTTCGTGGAAGGACTCCTGCGGCTGATTGTCCTGAAAAATCAGTAGCGAGACGATGCGCTGCATCCAGGTGGTGCCGCTTTTCATCGACGTGCAGACCAGAATGTCATCATCCCGCACCACAAAGTTATCCCAGCGAGTACTGTCGAGATGGTGGTTTTGATAGGTTCTGCTGTGTACCGGCAGTGAAGGTTTCATCGGGGGATCAACTCCTGCTTATTATTATTGAATAGATGATAGCTAAGCTTTATGGCCCAGCTTAACGGCTTTAAAAACCCTCGTCGAGATCGGCGTAGCGGACAATGCGCGGTGTGGTCGCGCCGGGGCTGATTTCGAGAATGCTGTGGCAGCAGTTGTGCATGCGCGGTGGCTCCCAGAAACGGCTTATTGGCCGGCCCTCGTAGTGGGATAATACCGACTTGATCCACGCACCGTGGCTGACCAGGGCGATTTCCATCCCCGCGCAGTCGCGCATAATTTCTTCCACCGCTGCGAGAGCACGCCGCTGTAAAGCGTGGAATGTTTCCGTCCCCTCCACATTAAAAATGTCGGGGGTATGGCGAAAGGCATAAACGGCCTGGGGTTCAACGATTTCGACATCGGCATAGAGCTGGCCCTCCCAGCGGCCGAGCATGATTTCCCGCAAGTTGTCCTGATAGCCCACCGGTTTGTCCCAGTGGCTCAAGGCAAGGGCTGTGGTTTGTCGTGCGCGAGTACTGGTGCTGGAGAACACCTTGTCGAAATTGATGAGCACGAGCTTTTCTTGCAGGGCGGTGGCCTGCTGCTCGCCCAGCTCGCTGAGTACGGATTCAAGTTGTCCCTGAATACGGCCCTCGGCATTCCAGTTGGTCTCTCCGTGGCGGATAAGATGTAGTCGAGTCATGGTGTTCTTTGCTCAGTTGGTTAGACGCTTAAGGCGCAAGCTGATTAATGCCCCACTGCCCATTCTCATTAAGACTGTACTGGTAGCGATCGTGAAGCCGGTTCTCGCCACCCTGCCAAAACTGGAACTCCTCGGGGACGACCCGAAAGCCACCCCAGAAATCGGGGGTGGGTATGTCGCCGTGGGCGAACTTTTCTTTCATCGCCATAAACTGGGATTCAAGGGCCTGCCGTGATGTTAATCGCGAGCTTTGTTTCGATGCCCAGGCGGCCAGTTGACTGTCTTTGGGGCGGCTTAAAAAATATTTCAGCACTTCACTGCGACTGACCTTTTCAACTACGCCACCAATGCTGACCTGGCGGTCGAGGAAAAACCACGGGAAATGCAGACTAACATGAGGATTATTGGCGATGTCGTGGGCCTTGCGACTGCCGAGGTTGGTGTAAAAAACAAAGCCGCGTTTATCAAAGCCTTTTAACAGTACGGCGCGATGCCAGGGTTTATTGTCGGCACCGACCGTGGCAATAGTCATTGCCGTAGGGTCTTTAATCGGGGATTGGCAGGCTTGATCGAGCCACAATTGAAATTGTTCGAAGGGGTTGTCGAGCAGGGAGTCGCGACTGAGGCGGCCGTAGTCGTATTCCCTGCGGGTATCTTCAATGGTCATCGCGTTAACTCGCTGCGAGGCCGCCGTCGAGAGGCACCACGGCACCGTTCATAAAACTGTTGTCTTTGCTGCAGGCCCAAAGCATGGCCTGGACAATTTCTTCAACTTCACCGAGTCGTTTCATCGGGTTGCCGGCCATCAAGTTTTCACGGCTTTTACCACCAGCGGCCTTCAGGCTATTTTCAACCAGTGGGGTTTTGGCGAAGGCGGGGCAAATGGCATTGACGCGAATGTTCATTTTGCCGTATTCGAGGGCGGCAGATTTTGTCAGCCCGATAACACCGTGTTTACCCGATGAATAAAGGCTTAAAAAAGGTGAGCCCATTAAACCGGCAGCAGAGGCCACGTTGAGAATAACCCCGGATTCCTGCTCGACCATTTGCGTTAACTCATATTTCATACAGAGGAAAACGCCTTTCTGGTTGACGCCGTTGGTTTGATCCCAGTTTGATTCGTCGAGCTGGTGCAGGCGTTTTTTAGGGTGGGAGATGCCGGCGTTATTAATGCCGATATCGAGTCGGCCGTATTTTTTAACACAGGCGGCGACGAAGGCTTCAACTTGCTGGTTGCTACTGACGTCGCAGGCCATCGCTAACACGTCGCCACCATTGGCGTTTATTTTATCGGCAACAAGCTGCACCGCATCGGCATTAATGTCGCCGAGGGCGAGGCGGGCACCGGCTTGCGCAAAGCGCTGAGCGGCCAGTTCACCAAAGCCGCTGGCGGCGCCGGTAATAAGCACTACCTGATCGGTAAAGTCGTAGCGTGTTTGCATTTTTTGCCCCGTCCCTTTTTCTGGGTTTATATTGACTCTACAGCAGTTTGTTTTTAGAGGTCTCTTATAAGCTCATGCCGCCATCGACAATGGTGCAGGTACCAGTGGTGTAGCTGCCCGCATCGGACACCAAATACAGCACCGCGCCGGCCATTTCTTCGGGTTCGGCGTGGCGGCCCATGGGGATTTTTGCCATCAATTCTTTGTGGATATCTTCGTGGGTGAACAGCGCACCGGCAAATTTGGTTTTGGTCAGCCCCGGCAGCAGCGCATTAACGCGAATATTCTCCGGCCCGCACTCAATCGCAAAGGTCTTGGTCATGCTGACGATGGCCGCCTTGGTGATGGAGTAAATACCCTGCTGTGGCCCGGGTGACAGCGCATTGATGGAGGAGGTGTTAACGATGGCGCCAGAGCCTTGTTGCCTCATCAGCTTGCAGGCGGCGGTCGACATATAAAAATAACCGCGAATATTCACGTCGAGGGTTTTCTGAAAAGAGGCGAGGTCGGTATCGACTACATGGCCGAAGTAGGGATTGGCCGCTGCGTTGTTAACAAGGATTTCGAGCCGCCCGTGGGTGTTCGAAATATGCTCAAAAATCGTGTCGATTTGCGCCATGTCGCCAATGTGGCAGGGGAATGCCTCGGCACTGCCGCCCGCGGCAGCAATTTCGTCGACCACTTTCTGGCAGCCTTCAACCCGGCGGCTGGAGACGATGACGTGAGCGCCCTGTTCGGCGAACAGTTTGGCGATGGCCTCGCCAATGCCTCGGCTGGCGCCAGTCACCAGAGCTATTCTGCCCGTTAAATCGAATAAATTTGTGGCCATTTTATTTCCCTAAAAGCTGTTTGAACGGAAGGTGAGTTAAGACGGTGCCTTAGATCGACATCAGCAGATGGCCGCCATCAATGGGCAGAGCGACACCATTGATAAAAGAGCTGGCATCACTGGCCAGTAACAGCAGTGGGGCATTCATCTCAGACATTTCACCCAGGCGTTTTGCCGGTGTCGAGTCGATGTATTTTTTCCCCGCTTCGCTGTCAAAGTACTCGCCATTCATTTCGGTTTTGAAATAGCCGGGGCAAATGGCATTAACGCGAATGTGCTTATCGGCCAGTTCCAGTGCCATGTGCTTGGTGAGCTGAATAACCCCGGCTTTGGAGGCGGAGTAAACACCGTGGCCAAGGCTGGTGGCCAGGCCCAGTACAGAGGAAATATTGACAATGGAGCCGCCCTTGCCAGCGCTAGCCATGCGTCGGGCGGCTTCGGCGGCGACAATCCAGGCGCCTTTTAAATTGGTGTCGACGACAAAATCCCAATCGGCTTCACTGGTTTTATGCACCATTTTTGGTGCCGCAACACCGGCGTTATTGATCAGCACATTGACACAGCCGAACTCTTGTTCTGCGGCGTCAAAGGCGGCGGCAACGCTATCGACCTGAGTGACGTCCATGGCCACGGCCAGGGCTTGTCCACCGCTGGCTTTGATCTCCTCGACCAATGCTTGCAGCTTGTCTTCACGGCGTGCGCCAACCACCACTTTGGCACCGGCCTCGGCCAGTACACGGGCGAAGTGGTTGCCAAAGCCGCTGGAGGCGCCGGTAATCAGGGCGACTTTCCCCTCTAATTGAAAGCCTTTTAAATCAAAAGCCGGTGTGCTGAGTGATGGACTCACGAATATTCCTCGTCGGGTTTAATAATCACTTTGCCCATCACATTGCGGCCGGTGACGTATTTAATGGCGTCGCTGCCTTTTGACAGGGGGTAAACGCTATCAATAATGGGGCTTACTGTGCCGTCTTTTACCCAGGCAAAGAGTTCACGCATATTGGCCGCGTGGACCTCGGGTTCATTTTGGGTAAATTGACCCCAGAACACGCCGACCAGGGAATAGCCCTTCACCAGCGTTAAATTGACCGGCAGTTCGGGGATGCGCCCGGAGGCGAAGCCGACTACCAGCAGGCGACCATTCCAGGCCATGGCGCGGGAGCAGACGTCGAAAGCATCGCCTCCAACCACATCGTAAACCACGTCGGCACCGCGGCCGTCAGTGTGTTGTTTGATGGCCGCCTTCAAATCTTCAGTACTGTAGTTGATGCCGATATCTGCACCCTGCTCTTTGGCAAAGGCGAGCTTTTCATCACTGGAGCACACGGCGATGACTTTGGCGCCAATGGCCTTGCCGATTTGTACGGCGGCCGTACCCGTGCCACCAGCGGCGCCGAGCACCACCAATGTTTCACCGGCTTTGAGTTGACCCCGTTGGCGCAGGGCGTGGTGGGCGGTGCCGGTGGCGCCGAGTAAGGCCGCCCCCTGATCGTGGGACATAAAGTCTGGCAGGGGGGTCGGAGCGGCGGCGGGCAGAACGATTTTTTCTGCATAAGCACCAAAGTCGTAGGTCAGGCTGATCAGTCGGTCGCCAATAGTCCAGTTATCGACATTACTGCCGAGAGCAATAACGTCACCGCAAATTTCGGAGCCGGGTGCAAAGGGGCACTCCGGTTGGAATTGATATTTGCCTTCGACCAGCAGGCCGTCGGGAAAGTTGACGCCAATGCCTTTGACCGCGACCAGAATGTCATCGGGGCCGGGTACGGGGTCGGGCATGTCGCGGTAATTGAGGTCGTCGACCTCGCCATAGGCTTCACAAACCAGGGCTTTCATTTTAATTCCTTAGTTTTTTGACGGGAAAATAGCGGGCGGCATCAAGCTCAGGGCTTGATCACAACCTTGCCTTTAACATTGCGTCCAGTGACATATTGAATGGCTTTAACGCCATCGCTCAGGGCAAAGGTCTTGTCGATAACGGGCACCACTTTGCCCTCTTCAAACCATTGCAGCAGTTCCACCATGTTGGCAGCGTGATCGTCGGGTTGCTTCTTGGTGAAGGTGCCCCAAAAAACGCCGACCACGGAATAGCCTTTCACCAGCGTTAAATTCACTGGCAGCGTGGGGATGCGCCCGGAGGCGAAACCGACAATTAAGAGGCGACCGTTCCAGGCCATGGAGCGTGAGCAGGCGTCGAAGGCATCGCCGCCGACGGCATCGTAAACCACGTCGGCGCCGCGGCCACCGGTGTGCTCTTTAATAGCGGCTTTGAGGTCTTCTTTGCTGTAGTTAATGCCCTCGTCGGCACCTTGCGATTTAGCGAAAGCGATTTTCTCATCGGTGGAGCACACGGCGATCACCTTGGCGCCCATGGCTTTGCCGATTTGCACGGCGGCAAGACCGGCGCCGCCTGCAGCACCGAGTACGACCAGTGTTTCACCGGCTTTGAGTTGACCGCGCTGCTTGAGCGCATGGTGGGAGGTGGAGGTTGCGCACAGCAACGCGGCACCCTGTTCGAAAGACATGGAGGGCGTCATTTTGTAAATGTCGTCAACAGAGACGGCGACTTGTTCGGCGTAGGCGCCGTAGCTGGTGTGCCAGCCGAAAATCTGGTCACCCAGGGCAAAGTCGCTAACGCCATCACCGAGGGCGGCCACGGTGCCGGCAAACTCGCCACCGGGCATAAACGGGGTTTGGGGTTTGGCCTGATATTTTCCCTCGACCAGCAGGCCATCGGGAAAGTTGACGCCAATGGCGGCGATGTCAATCAGTACCTGACCGGGGCCAGCTTCGGGCTTGGGCATATCGCGGTAAACAAGGTCTTCTACCTTGCCGTAGCTTTCACAGACTAATGCTTTCATAAGAGTTCTCTGTTGTTTCAAGACCTTCCTGCGGAGGCCCCGCTATTATTGTGAGGGGTATTGTATGAGGCTAAACGCGACCCTGCTCGGCCAGGTATTCCATCGCAATCTCGGCCATGGGGCGAGCCATTTTGCCGTAGGCCAGTGCCTCTTCGTTGGAGGCAGTACCGTCTAAATAGCGCTTCATAATGCCCTGCAAAATAGCCGCAAAGCGGAAGAAGCTGAAGGCCAGGTAAAACGTCCAGTTGGGTATTTCGCTAATGCCCATATTTTTACAGTAGGCGGCGACGTACTCTTCTTCGCTGGGGATGCCCAGTGCGGCGCGGTCGACGCCATTGAGTCCGGCGAGGTTGCCCAGTGCCGGGTCGGCGGGCATGCGCAGTTGCATGCACTGGTAGGCGATGTCGGAGTAGGGGTGGCCGAGGGTGGATAGCTCCCAGTCGAGCACAGCCAGTACTTCTGCTTTACCGGGGGCAAAGATCATGTTGTCGAGGCGGTAGTCGCCGTGGATCAGGCTAACCTGGCCGTCGTCCTCGGGCATATTGGCGGGCAGCCAGGCCATGAGTTTTTCCATGGCGTCGATGGTTTCGGTTTCGGCACCGCGATATTGCTTGCTCCAGCGACTCAGTTGGCGCTCGAAGTAGTTGCCGGGGCGACCAAAACTTTCGAGATCGGCTTTAACAACGTCGACACTGTGTAGAGCCGCGAGCACTTCGTTCATTTTGGCGTACATGGGGCCGCGCAGGCCTTTGTCGACTTCGCTCAGCTGGGCATCCCAGAAAATATCGCCGTCGATAAAATCCATGATGTAGAACATGCTGCCAATAATGCTCTCATCGTCGCAGAGGGTGTGCATGGCGGGCACGGGTACGCCGCTGCCAGCCAGTGCCGACATGACGCGGAATTCGCGATCGACGGCGTGGGCAGAGGGCAGCAGCTCACCGGCAGGCTTGCGGCGCAGGACGTATTTCTTGCTGTCGGTGGTGAGCATGTAGGTGGGGTTAGATTGGCCCCCGGAAAATTTTTCAGCCTCGAGCAGTTTTCCGAAGCCGGCAATGTTGTTCGCCAAATAAGCGCCCAGGGTGTCCATGGGCAGGCTATCAGTTGTCGTTGTCATAGTGTTTCGGCCTTAAATTGGGTGCCTTAAATGGTGTGTATTAAAGAAGCGTAGATGGAAAGCGTTGCAGGAGGGCGCTGGCTCCCCTGCAACGGCGCGACACTAGGCGTATTGTCTGGACAGTGAGCGACCCAGCTGCATCATGTGTACCTGGTCGGGGCCATCGGCGAAGCGGATTTGACGGGCGTAGTTGTAGGCTTCGGCGAGGAAGTAGTCCTCGGTCAAGCCACCGGCTCCGTGTATCTGAATAGCGCGGTCGACAACCCGGGCGGTCATGGCGGGGGTGACGATTTTAATGGCGGCAATGAGGTCTTTCGCCTCTTTGGCACCTTCGCGGTCAATCTTGTCGGCGGCCATCATGGTCAGCAGACGGGCCTGCTCGATGTCGCAGTAGGACTGGGCAATATCTTCACGTACCGACTGGTGCTCGCTGAGCTTTTTGCCAAAAGTGCTGCGCGATTCAGAGCGGGCACACATCAGTTCCAGCGCGCGCTGGGCGCAGCCGATAAGACGCATACAGTGGTGGATGCGGCCTGGGCCGAGGCGTCCCTGAGCGATTTCAAAGCCACGGCCCTCGCCGAGCAGAATGTTCTCAACGGGTACGCGGACATCGTCAAAGCGGATTTCAGCTTCACCCAGCGGTGCGCCGAGATAGCCGAGAGTGGTTAGCGGGCGCACGATGGTGACGCCGGGGGTGTCTTTGGGCACCAGGATTTGCGACTGCTGAACGTGGCGGTTGGGGTTGTCGGGATCGGTCTTGCCCATCACGATCATGATTTTGCAGGCTTCGTGCATGATGCCGGTAATAAACCATTTCTTGCCGTTGATGACGTACTCGTCGCCATCGCGAACGATGGAGCAAGCGACGTTGGTGGCGTCGGAGCAGGCGGTGTCGGGCTCGGTCATGGCAAAGGAAGAGCGGATCTCACCGGCGAGCAGGGGCGTCAGCCACTTCTCTTTTTGCGCCTCGGTGCCGTATTTAACGAAGACTTCCATATTGCCGGTGTCGGGGGCGTTACAGTTAAACACCAGCGGCGCCCAGGGCACACGGCCCATGATTTCGGCCAGCGGGGCGTAGTCGACATTGCTCAGGCCATTTTCGTCATCGGCGTCGTGGGGTGGCAGGAAAAGATTCCACAGGCCAACGGCTTTGGCTTTTTTCTTCAAGTCTTCCATGATCGGTGGCGTTGCCCAGGGGTTTTCGACGCTGTGCATGTAGGCCTTGAACTCTTCCTCCACCGGATAGACTTCTTCTTTCATGAACTTCAAGAGGAGATCTTGTAGTGCCAGGGCTTTGGGGGAGTGTTGAAAGTTCATGGGGTGTTACCTCTTTTCAAAATGTACGGTATTAAAGGTGGGTGTTTGGCTTCTATAAAGGCTGACGTTTAAACGATGGTGATGCTGTCATGCCGGTCGCCTTGCTCCAGGTGCGGCAGCAGATTGAAGGCGGCCAGGGAGATGCGCTCGGCATTGTAGTTAAAGCGAGTGGTGGAGGTGTTTCTGATCTGCATCATCAATTCAATGGCGGCATCGTCTGACAGGCCCATGATCTTTTTCATCGACAGGGCCTTGGGGCCACCGGATGAGACCACGAGCACCCGTTCGCCGCGCTCGCCCTGTCGGGCAGCGTCAATGGCGTGGCCGACGCGTTGGTTGAAGTCGAGCCAGGTTTCCGTTTTGCCACCTTTGCTGGCATCGTGCTGAGCGATTTCCGCGTCCAGCTCGCCATCTATCCAGGCGCGCATGGTGCCGCGTAAAATGCCGAAAAACTCGCGGGCGGTACGGGGCACGTCGGCATCGGGGTTTTTGCGTCGGGCGTACATGGACATGATCGGGCGGAAGTGAAATTCATTAAAGCCGGCATCGATTGTCGACTCAAAGCTCTGCCCCAGCCCTTCTTCAATGCCGGCGAGGGTTTGCTTGTGGCGGCGCATATCGCCGGTGATGACGCGGTCGAAGCTAAGGCCGCGCTGGCGATAATGTTCGCCGAGCCAACGTGCCTGTTGCTGGCCGAGCTCTGATAATTGGTCGTAGTCTTTCGCCCCGAGAGATGCCTGCCCGTGGCGGACAAAATAGATTTCGCTCATAGAACACCTTTAATTTAGGCGATGGAGAATATATCAGCACTGCTTATTTATAAATCAATTTCTTGCCTGAGGGATTGACTGGCATGGTTGCGGTGGTGTTGGCGGGCGCGGCTACCGTGGGTAAAGCGACCAAAGGATGTTGGCCCTGTGGCTGGCCTGGTTTAGACTGTGCGCTGCAAAAATTCAGGCTATTGCTAACTTGTTGTTCTCAGCGCGCTTAAAATCTCACCCTCTATTGCTGTCATTGTGTTGTTGGCTATTGGCTAGCGATGCCTGTGGAGCGGCCGTTAGTGAGAGCGATTTGCTCGGCGATATCTCTCAGGTGAGCATTGCCAGTCGTTTTAACCAGAGTGTCAGTCGCGCGCCTGCCAGTGTCACCATCATCGACAGGGCTTTACTCGATGCCTCGGGTGCTCAAACCTGGGGGGATATTTTCCGTTTGGTGCCCGGCTTTCAGTCCTACGCCACCAATGGCAATCGCTATGGGGTGTCCTATCACGGCTTTGGCAAGCAGCTTCCCAATCGTTTAGAGGTGATGGTGGACGGACGCTCGGTGTACGAGCCGGTCTTTTCCTCGGTAATGTGGAGCACGCTGGGCGTTAATCTGGAAGATATTGAGCGCATTGAAATTGTTCGCGGCCCGAGCACCGCATCACAGGGCTCAAACGCGATGTTGGGGGCGGTCAACATTATCACCCGCACGCCGGTTCAAGATAGCGGCACGGCGCTGACGTACACCTCCGGTGCTCGCTCCACGCGCAATGCGACGCTGCGTCATAACGACCGCCTCGGTGACATGTACTACCGACTCAGTATTGGCTACCAGCACAATGATGGCTTCCCCGCCGTTACCGGTGAGGGCCCGCTGGAGGATGGCCGGGAGCTGTATCAATTGGCGTTTCGCTCTACCTTGACGCCATCCCTGTTCGATAGTATCGATATTAGCCTGGGTCTTGTGCGCAATCGTGAGGGCCTGGGGGATGGCGATCATCCCGATGAATATCTGTCGACAGACTATGACTCTAACTATCAATCCTTGACCTGGGTGCATGCTCTGGATAGTGGCGATGAAGTGCAGGCTCGGTTTTACCACAACAGCTTGCGGCTCGATAACAGGACGGATTTAGGCTTGATCTCGACGGCCTTTGGCATACCCCCGGCGGCGGTACCAGGTTTTTTGGGCATTCCCGATCAGGTCTTTTCAATGGGCCTCGACAGTCTCGCCTCCGAGCGACTTGATCTCGAGCTGGAGCGACGCTTTTCCGATTGGCACGGTTTGCAAACGGTATTGGGCCTGGGTGCGCGTTCAGAGTATGTTAGTAATGCGTTTTTATTCGCCGATGACGAAAAAATTCGTGAAGAGTCTTTCCGCTTTTACAGCCATAATCAATGGGCGGTCGGTCGCGACTGGGTGTTCAACTTCGGGGTGATGGTAGAGGATACCCATGTCGGCACCCTGGTTTCACCGCGTGTGGGTCTCAATTATGAATTTATCCCCAATCATACCCTGCGCCTAGTCGCTGGTCGCAGCGAGCGCTCCCCCTCACTCAGTGAAGCGAATGCCGATCAGGCCTCTAAGGTCGGAGGCCTGGCCTACAATGCGGTGATACGAGCGGGGGAGGATCTGGGTGAAGAGCGAGTCGATCATTTCGAGCTGGGCTATGTGGGTCGCTTCCCCGCTGCGAATATAGAGCTGGATCTGAGCTTTTTCAGAGAGCAGGCACGCGATGCTGTCGATGCCTACAGTGAAGATGTGGTGCTGCCCATTCCTTTCTTCGATGACAGTGTCTTGGTTAGTGCGAATACGGGGGAGTGGGAGACGACGGGTGCCGAGTTACAGTTTAGCTATAAGCCGATACCGGGCAGCCTGCTGCGCTTGCACTATGCCTATCTTGATTTGGAGAGTGACTACGTTAAAAGTTTTGAGCCGACGCTGCGCTACAGTGATTTCAATACCTCGAGGCCTCGCCACAGCGGTGGCTTATTGCTCGCCTATCAACTGACGCCGAGGCTCGATGGCAGTGTCACAACGTATTATCAAAGCAAAGTTGAGTGGCGAGGTGGCAACCCCATTGACGAGTTTTCTCGGGTTGATGCGCAGTTAAGTTATCAATTTATGGCGGGGGGTTCCCCTGCTAAAATTCAGCTGATTGCTCAGAACCTGGGGAGCAACTATTCTGAATACAGTCGCAATAATGTTTTTGAAACCCGCTTTTATATCAAAGTGGAGGTCAGCTTGCCCTAGTTAGGGGCACTTGAGGCTGTGTTGAAAATGGATGTTATAGATAGAGATGGATTTTACGGGGCAGGTGTCGGCAACTGTCGATGGTGTACCTATGGTTGCGTGATGTGGGTTATCGATTAAAAGCATGAAACACGGAAGTTGGCAAAAACGTATCGGCAGCTATCTACGGCGACTACTCGTCGGTTTTGTGCTGTCTGCAGCGGCGCTGTTTGTGAATGCCGGTGGGGCGTCCATTACGGTATTGTTATCGGGTCCCCAGCCCTATTATCAAGAGGTGTTGGCCGTCTTTGAGCAGGTGCTGTCAAGTCAGTCAAATGCTCCGCTGGTGCACACTTATGGTCTCGATCAGGCTGTATCCGTCGAACCCGGTAGTACGGTGGTTGCCGTTGGTTCCCGAGCCAGCGAGTTTGCTCTGAAACACTTTGCCAATGCCGATATTCTCAGTTTGTTAATGCCAGCGGTGGCGTGGGATGAGCTTTGCGCGAGCCTGCCGGGATCGGGCCGGCGGGCGGCAGTGCTGATTGATCAGCCTTTGGAGCGCCCCCTGGCACTGGGCCAATTACTGGTGCCGAGTGCGAAGCGGGTTGGCGCGGTGTTTGGCCCGGTCTCTGTGGCCAGTAAGCCGCAGCTGATTAGTGCTGCCGAGCGCCGGGGCATAGAGTTGATCTATGCCGATCTGGCGAGCGATGATAATCCCATCGTGGTGCTGAGTCCTCTGGTACAAAAAACAGACCTGTTTATCGCCGTGGCAGATCGTGCTGTCTTCAATAAGAGTGTGGCGAAATGGTTGCTCTATTTGAGCTTTCGGCAAAAAGTCTCAGTGATTGGTTTTTCCCAATCCTATGCCAAAGCCGGTGCCCTGGCCGCAGTATTTTCCAGCCCGGAAAACATAGGCCGCCACGGGGCTGAGTTAATAGGGACTCTTCTGGCAGCAGAGGGAGAGGGGGCTGCAGCGCGTTGGCGCAGTTACTATCCCGAGTATTACACCCTGGAAATTAACCGCGAAGTGGCTAGAGCCCTGAATATCACCGTGCCCGAGTTGCAAACCCTGTATCGGGATTACCAGTCTGTACTTGAGTCCTATCAGTAGTGAGGCGCTTGTGGCGGTTTTTCACCCAGACCCTCCACGGGCGTTTGCTGCTGCTGACATCGGGGCCTTTAATTTTGCTGGCGGTTTTGTTGACGGCCAGCACCCTTTCTGACGAGCGCTTCGATGTGCAGCGCGAGTATCAAGATGCCGGTATTGCCGTGGCCAGTTATTTGGCCACGACCTCAGACTTCGCCCTTTATTCGGGTAATGAACAGTTGCTTAATACCCTGGCGACGTCCATGTCCGAGCTGGTGCAAATCGACGCCGTCATTTTCTTAAATATCAAGCGCGAGGTTCTGGTTTCATCCTTTGCCGGGCAGGCCCCCTGGTCTGTACTGCTGCCGGCGAGCATTGGCTCGCAACCCCTGTCGGCAGGGGGGCGGCTTTATATTGAAAGGCCCGTTGTTATCTCAGGTGTTGAAATTGAAGACTACGTGGATTTGCCATCGCCGCAGGGTGAATCTGCGGCCGTCACCGGCTGGGTCATCGTTGTTGTTGACATGTCGGCGGTGGAGGCCGAGCGCCAGGCTGTTTTACTTCGCAATGGTGGTACAGCCGTTGGTTTGTTAGCGCTGGTTTCGGTTTTATCTTACATCCTGGGTAGCGGCATGTTGGCGCCGATTACCTCATTGAAGGCCACTGTTGAGGCGATTGAGGGCGGCGACCTGGAGGCGCAGGTGGAGGCAATGGGCGTTGATGAGCTGGCGGCTCTGGGTCGAGGCGTCAACTACATGGCCAGATCCATTGCCGGTAGCCAGCGGAGTTTGGAGCAGCGCGTTAGTAGCGCCACATCACGCCTGCGTATGTCACTGCAGGATTTGCAGGCGAAAAACCTGGAGCTGGAGGAGGAGCGGCAGAAAGCGGAGGAGGCGAATCGGGCGAAAAGTGATTTTCTGGCGCGCATGAGCCACGAGTTGCGCACCCCTTTAAACGCCATACAGGGCTTTGTTCGCCTCTTGGAGCAATCTAGGCTGGATGCGTCAGAGCAGCAGTATTGTGCGATTATCGAACAGGCTGCCGAACAGTTATTGCTGCTGATTAACGATATTCTCGAGCACGCGCGCTTACAGTCTGACGCTATGGGGTTTGATATTCAGCCCCTCGAAATTGTTGCCTGCATTGAAAACCCGGTGCGCTTACTGGGGCCGTCCGCCTACGAGAAAAATGTTGAGGTGATTATCGATGTCGACCCGGAGTTGCCTGTTTTTCTCCTCGGTGACTCACTACGGCTGCGCCAGGTGGTATCAAATCTGCTGGCCAATGCCATTAAGTTTACCGAGCGCGGCCATATTCTGGTGCGGTTGAGTAATGGCGGGGTGGTCGATGACCGGGTCACTCTGGTGCTGGAGGTGGAGGATACGGGCATCGGTATGTCGACAGCTCAGCAAGAGAAAATATTTGAAGCCTTTACCCAGGCCGATACCAGCATTACTCGTCGCTTTGGCGGTACCGGGCTGGGCTTGTCCATCGTGCAAACACTGGTTGCCTTGATGGACGGTGAAATCACCCTGCACAGTGAGGAGTCTGTTGGTACGACGGTGCGAGTGAGCTTGCCCCTGGCGTTGCAAGAGGGCCATCCACAGCTCAACCCGCTAGACACAACAATAGCGGTGTTTGACCCCCTGCCAGTGTCGTGTCAGGCCCTGGGGCGCGCGGTACAGCGGATGACGAATGACCTGCGTCTCTACAGCGATTTTGAGGTGCTGATAAAAGATCTGGTGATGCGGGATATTGAGGCCATTGTGATTAGCTTGCCGATCGCTGGATTTGAGTATTCGCTGGCCGATATGCTGGTGCGCTTGCGGGAGTTTACCCCTGTGCCGATCTTTGTCTTTTTGCCGCTGAAGGGCTTGCGGGGCAAGGCGAGGTTTAATATTGGCGGTGTCGAAGGCTTGGATATTACCTACCTTACCAAGCCCTGGGCGACGACGGAATTTTATACAACCTACAACACCTTGAAGCATGGCTCCCCGATTGGCTCGGGCCGTTTAGCCCCTTTGCAGGACGTCAAAGTGCTGGTCGCGGAAGATAATGATTTTAGTCGCTTGTTGCTCTCGACCCTGCTTGAAAAGGCCGGGTGTGAGATGCAGTCCGTTGAAAACGGGCGCGAGGCTCTGGCGCGCTGTGAGCAGGAAAGGTTTGATTTGCTGGTGTTCGATGTGCATATGCCGGAGCTCAATGGCATTGATGCCCTTGTGGCGATCAGAGCCTCGGGGGGGCAGAACACAGCCACCCCCGCTGTGGTGCTGACGGCAGATGTATTGCAGCACGAAGACCGCCTGGCGAGTTTACCGGGGCGCAATAAAATGATGCACAAGCCCTTCGACAATACGCGCCTTATCGACTTGATGCTGGCCTTGCTGGATAGACAGCCAAGTCAGGCTCCCCTGCCAGCGGTAGCGACACGGCACATACCGCTGGGGCAATTTTTTCAGGAAGTTGACAAGCTGCTAGCCAGTGCCGTGCTCGCTTATCAGGAACGCGATATTGAGGCCCTGCGCGAGACTATTCACCAGTTGCTCGGCATCGCCGGTGTTTTCAAACAGGGTGAGCTGGAAAAGCAGGTACAGGCGCTGCACACCCTGGTCAAAGAGGAAGATGCCTGGGTGGGCGATGCCTTGCAGGCTGTGGAGGAGGAGCTTGCCCGCCTCAAAGCAGAGGCGGGAGAGGAGAGCGCTTAGCTCAGTACCCGTAGCCGGATAACACCGTCAACCGCTGCAATGGCGGCGACAATATCATCGCCAGGCAGTTGCTCAACATCAATAATGTTGTAGGCGACATCGTTGCGACTCTTGTTCACCAGATCGATCACGTTGTTATCGCTATCGGCCAGAATGCCGAGCACATTGCCGAGTACTTTCGGCACATTGTCATTGCTGAAGGTGATGCGATAGCCGGTGTTTCTAGCCATGGCGATGGGCGGAAAATTGACCGAATTCTTGATGTTGCCATTTTGCAGAAATTCCATCAGCTGGTCGGCAGCCATAATGGCGCAGTTTTCTTCCGCCTCCCGAGTGCTGGCGCCAATATGAGGAGTGAGGATGACGTCGCTTCGCCCCAATAGGGAGGGGGTGGGGAAGTCGGCGATATAGCCGCCCAGTTGTTTGTTATCCAGTGCGGCGACTAGTGCGGCGGTATCGACAATTTCCTCGCGGGCAAAGTTGAGGAGCTTGGCGTCTGGCTTAAAGCAGCGCAGGGTTTCGGCGTTGATCATGTGGCGCGTGGCCTCAATGGCGGGCACATGCAGAGTGACGAAATCAGCACGGGCCAGCAGGCTTTGCAGATTGTCCATTTTGCCAATGCTGCTCGACAGCTGCCAGGCGGCTGCAACCGAAATGGCCGGATCGTAACCAAGCACATCCATGCCCAGCTCCAGCGCCATATTGGCGACATTGGCGCCGATGGCTCCAAGGCCGACGACGCCGAGGGTTTTACCCTGTAGCTCACTGCCGGCAAAGCGCTTTTTCTCTTTTTCGAGCAGCTTCGACATTTCGCCAGCATCGCTCATTTCAGTGAGGGACTGGGCGTAATTAATGCCGCCAATAATATCCCTGGAGCCGAGTAACAGGCTCGCCGCAACCAGTTCTTTTACCGCGTTGGCATTGGCGCCGGGGGTGTTAAACACCACCACGCCCTTGGCTGAGTAGTCGGCCACCGGAATATTATTGACCCCGGCACCGGCGCGGGCTATCGCCACCAGGCTGGGCGGTATTTCCTCGCCGTGCAGCTTGTGGCTGCGCAGCATAAAGGCGTCGGGCTGGGTGAATTCACTGGCGATTTCGTAGTGCTCGCGGGGGAAACGGTCGAGACCCTTGCTGGAAATTTGGTTGTAGGTGCGTACTTTGTACATGCTGTATTCCCTCTATGTTACGTTTATGTTGGCGGGCCTTGAACTTGTTAAAAGGGCGCCGCCAAGAAATAAATTAAGCCTTGCTGATCTGTTCATAACCCCATGCTAGCCACGGCATTAAGGCCTGCAAATCGCTTTGTTCAATGGTTGCCCCGCACCAAATGCGCAGACCCGCAGGCGCATCGCGATAGGCGCCGATATCAAAGGCGACCCCCTCGTTATCGAGTAGCTTGGCCAGGGCCTTCACCTGCTCGGCTTCTAGTTTGAGAGTCAGGCAGACGCTGGTATTGGAGCGGGTGGCTGGATCCTGAGCGAGGAAATCGATCCAGTCATTGGCGGCGACGAAATCTTCAATCACCCCGAGGTTGGCCTGGGAGCGAGCAATGCTGGCTTCGACGCCGCCAATCGAACGCACCCAGTCGAGTGCGTCGAGATAATCGGCGACACAGAGCATCGACGGCGTATTGATGGTCTCGCCCCTAAAAATGCCCTCGTTCAATTTACCCTTTTTAGTCATGCGGAAAATTTTCGGCAGCGGCCAGGGCGGCGTGTAAGTTTCCAGCCGCTCAACGGCACGGGGGCTGAGTATCAACATACCGTGGGCACCTTCACCGCCGAGGACTTTCTGCCAGCTAAAGGTCACCACGTCGAGTTTGTGCCAGGGCATCTCCATGGCAAACACCGCCGAGGTGGCATCGCAAATGGTCAGTCCGCTGCGTTCATCGCTAATCCACTCGCCATCGACTACCTTCACCCCTGATGTGGTGCCATTCCAGGTGAACACCGTGTCATGCTCGGGATTGGCTAACGACAAATCGGGCAGCAGGCCGTAGTCGGCGCGGTGGGCTGTTACATTGTCGAGCTTGAGCTGATTGACGATGTCGCCGACCCAGCCCTCGCCGAAGGATTCCCAGGCGAAAATATCGACCGGCTTGGCGCCCAGTAATGACCACAGCGCCATCTCGACGGCGCCAGTATCGGAGGCGGGCACGACCCCGACCCGATAGCCTTTCGGCAGATTCAGTAATTCAGCGGTGTCGGCACAGGCCTTGCTCAGCGCCTGCTTACCAACAGATGATCGGTGCGAGCGCCCCAGCGTCGCTATGTCGAGTGTGCTAACGCTATAACCGGGCCGCTTACTACAGGGCCCGGAAGAAAAGTTTGGATTGGCCGGTTTTACGGTGGGCTTTGTGGTTGAGGTCGTCATGGCGATTCCTTAAGTGAGTCCTGACTAAAACCTTCTTCGCGGGCCGCCCCTGTTTGTGAGAGCCACTTGCGAAAAGGCGGCAATTTTACTGGCCAACAGCCTTGTTGCATAGGGGCGCGTATAATGTGGCCAGTTTTAAGCGAATGGCCAGTGAAACGGCATTCAAAATGCGTAAAAAATCAGTAGAGGCCTTTGCACGAGAGAAGATTTTGATTTTCAAAGGTCTCCAGTAGTCATTAACCGATCGACAATAGGAGAAAGAAAGCCAACCATGAGTGATTACCCAGAGAAAACCTGTGACATCGACCGCCTCGTGCGCCACCCAAAATCAGTTGCCGCCACCCGCAGTGGTCAAAAAACCCAACAGCGCCGCGATGGTGTGTACGCCTATCCCGGTGAAACCTTTGAGCTGGAAGGCGATACGTTTGAAGTGACCTCCCTAGAGCGCCAGTGTTTGGGCGATATGACCGATGCCGATGCCCGGGCCGAAGGCTACCCCGCTCTAGAAGTCTATAAGCAAGTCATCCTCAGCATGCACGATGGCATGACCTGGAACGAAGATGACCTGGTCTGGGTGCACCAGTTCGCCAAACAATAAAATGTGACCCACTTCTTATTTTCCCCCGCTTGAAAGATAAGAGGCTTTTCACGCTGATAGGTGGGTCAATCGTGCCTGCCCATCAGCGTTACACTCAGTCTCCCAATCATCCGTATTCACAGCAAATTGAATATGGGTGACTTGCGAACACTATCAATGTTTGCAGGTGGTGGAATTGTTACCGTGGCAATGGAATTAACCGGTAGATTGAGTAAATGCAAAATAAACAAACTTTAAATCAGCAGGGCTTTACGCTAATCGAGGCGATGATCGTCGTCGCGATTATTGCCATTGTACTGTCTCTTGCTGCCCCCTCCTTTAATGATTTCTTCGAAAAAAATCGGCTTAAGCGTGCTGCTGAAGAGGTGTATGGGCTCGTGACCAAGGCTCGGGCCGAAGGCGTTATCCGCGATGCAGACATGTCAATTGCTGTTGATACGGGTGAGTGGTGCGTTGGATATGCTGCCACAGCGGGCTGCGATTGTACCGTCGGGAAAGATGCGGCAGGCGCATGTTCAGTGCCTGTTGCGGGCACCAATGTGCTTCAAGTAGTCAATGGAGCAAACTTTTCTGGAGTGACCATTGCGGAGACCTTTGCTGGTATTGGTGCGAGCTTTGATAATGTGAAAGGAACTGCTGGAACCGGCAGAGTAAGCCTTTCTGCTGGTGATTGGGATTTAGATGTTGTTGTGAGCGGTATGGGGAGGGTGATGATTTGTTCTCCCGCCGGTAGTACAACGACAATGGGGTATATCGCATGTCCACTGTAAACAAGGTTCATCCCGTCGCTATTGGCCGTGAGCAGGGTGTAAGCTTGATCGAGCTTCTAATTGGTCTTGCAGTCGGCGCTATTATTGCGGCAGGAGCACTTACTGTTTTTGCAAAAATCAATTTTTCTGGGATTGAAAACGTGCGCATGGTGCGACTCAATGAGCAGTTGCGCAGCACCCTTGATGTGATACACCGAGACCTTCAGCGTGCTGGCTATGTGAATGCATGGCAAGCAGGGGATACCACGATAGCTGATTTGGATTTTGCTGCAATGAATGACTTCGGTACCATCACTCTCGGGGGCACCTGCGCTGACGGCGATGGAGATGGTGCCGACGAATGTGACTGCATTACCTATAATTATGATTTTGACAAGGATGGTGCTCTGCATCTGGGTGGAGAAGAAACTTTTGGTTTTCGTCTCAACGCAAATGCCGTTGAAAGAGATACCGTCAGTGCAACCTGTGCAGGTGGTGCTGGCTGGCAAGATGCCACCGATGGTGAAGTGACAATCAGCGCTTTGTCATTTGAGCTAGACCCTGGCTCTACCATCGTCGAAGTAGGTAATGGCAATGACGATGGCATTTGTGAGGCGGGCGAAACCTGCCTAGCACGCCGAAAAATCAATGTGGTACTTGAAGGTGAGCTTTCTGCGGATAGCGACTTTACAGTGCGTATGCGCGACGAAATTAAGGTCAGGAATGACCACTACTACACAATGCCTTGAGCGTGAATATTGCAGGTAAGGGCGGGATGATTATGAATATTGACCAAGATAATAGACGACGATATAAGGCTTCGAAAATAGGGCTTTTCCCACGAGTCAAACAGCAACGCGGTGCGGTGGCTCTGGTGATTACCCTAATCTTGGTTGTTGTCGCCAGCCTTAGTTCGTTGGTAGTGAATAAATCGGCAATCAATGAGCAGAAAAGAAGCGGTATCAATCTGCGTAATAAAGAAGTTTATGCTGCAGCCAATGGTGCGCTGGAATATGGTATTGCTCAAATAGAAATCTGGTATACCGATGGAGATGACGCAACCCCTGATTGGGCGGGTGTCGCCGACGAGCTCGTCGACCCCAATGCGCTAGCAGGGGATACAGCTACATCAATTTATGACCCCGATGGTGATGATGCCGCTGATACGCTAGCCCAAGGCATAGATGATTTTGGCCTTCTCGGTGGGGGTATTACCTATACCCTTCTCACCGATGAGTCAGCAGAGCCTGCAATCATTGAAGTCAGCGTTACTGTTGCCGGGCAAGCGGAGAGCCACGTAACTAAAACACTTAATGTAAGAGTTGCACGCACCAAGCTAGGGACGCCTTCCGCATTTCAAGGGCCTGCTTTAATTGTCGAAGATTGTATTGCAGCGGGTGCGATTCTAGGTACACCTGATATCCAAGCTTATGATGTTGCTATAGCCTCTATCACTGGCGACTCTGATGATACGACTTGTATTGACCCTGGTAACTTTAGCTTTCCTGCTTCCGATCAGATCGCGGAAGAAATCGTATCGGATAGCCTGTTTGAAGCGATGTTTGGCACCGTTGCAAATGATCAGGCAATCCAAGACATGGCGCTAGAGTCGGCTGATGTTTATTTTGTTACAGACACTAGTCCCTGGAGTGCGAATGCTGGCGATTCGACGCACCCTGTCATCCTTTATTTTGACGAGACCAGTGAGTGCCCCTCGATAAATGGTGGAGCAATTATATACGGATTGGTGTACTACGATACCCCTGCTGGTGGTTGTGCAAACCCGGGTACGGGTAACGCAAAAATCTTTGGCACTATGGCGTTTGAGGGTGATCTCAAGAAGTTTAATGCAAATATTGAAATTACACAGACAGCGTTTGGCGGCGGCCCTGGTGACCCAATAACAGTGTCATACATTACTCCACTACCGGGTTCATGGCGGGATTTTTAAGAGGAAGGCAATGATGAATCAATCAAGAGTGCGTTGCGTAAAACAAAATATGGGGCATGAAAAGGGTTTTACCCTGCTTGAGGCACTGATAGCCTTTGTTGTGCTGGCTGGCGGTTTACTCGCGGCCTATCGTTTTCACTCGACAACGCTGGGGGTTACAGCTGAATCGAAAGTGCGGGCTCAGGCGACAGCGCTGGCAGAGCAGAAGGTAGAAGATTTGCGTAACTTTCAGACCCTCCAGCGGGATGCCGCATATGCTAGCTGCGCCGATGAGGAGGCTGATGATACCCTTAGTTTTGAGTGCGTAGTGGATGGAAGCGGGCTTGGTGATTTAGCGGGAGCTGATTATGCGGCGGCTTTTACTCTAGTCTGGGATAGGGATGAAGGCTATGGCGATAATCCGCGAAAAGTTGATGTGACCGTTTCATGGAAAGATAGAGAAGATATCGATGAAACCGTAACGCTGTCCTCCATTATTTGGGGGAATAACCCTCAGGATGACGCGGCGGGTATTGCGCTGTCTTTGAATCATGCTGGCGAAGAAGCCATTGACTACTATGCTGATGGTAACGGCAATCCAATTACCCCTGGGGGGGGCGGTGGAGGTGAGGTAGCTGTTACTCCGGTAACGCTGCACGACTATACCGAGCCTGACGAGAATGACCCCGAAGGCACCGCGTATTTTTACGATATTTCATTCGTGGGCGATATTATATTTACAGATGAAGGCTTAGCATCTGTGGGTATCAGTGGTGGGCCAGATGATAGCGCTACATGTGCGTTAATAGAGCCTCTTCCAGCGTTTCAATACAGTTGCACCATCTTGCGTGTACCAAATGGAGACACTTGGACTGGCACCTTAACCTATAACCCAGCAGGAAATGACGCTGTTTGTACCCCGGGGACGACCCTTGGTATATCAATTGATCAGCTGACGACTTTCTTGGAATTAGAGGTAGTTGTTATGACCAATAATGGTGCTTGTAACCAGCTATAAGAGGATTGTCGGCACGATGTGACTTTGTCGAAATGGGGCTGTATGGCGGCTTTTGCCACAGTTGAAAAACTGTACTTATGAATCAATGAGAGTGAATGAATGAACGATTCTCTTAAACATTACCGGGTTTGTAAGCCAGGCTTAAATAAGTCCTCTGGCTTTACGCTGATAGAACTGATGATGGTGGTAGCGATTGTTGCCATATTGGCGGCAGTGGCTTTACCCTCCTATTTCGACTCTATCCGTAAATCACGTCGAGCCGATGCAATGGATGCCCTACTTACATTGCAAAACAGCCAGGAAAAATGGCGTGCTAATCACACTACTTATGGTGCGGCTGCCGATATTGGTATCGCGGCTGATGGCACTTCGACTTCGCAAGATGGCTATTATACTTTGGCTGCAGCTGGTAATAATGCTACCGCTTATACCTTGACCGCAACGGCCACAGGCAGTCAAGCCGCTGATGCCCATTGTGCGGCGATGATTCTAGTAGTGAGTGCTGGCAACCCAGGCGGCGCGAAAGGTGGTACCAATACCGACTGTTGGAGGAATTAGTTTCTGCAGGTTTCCCCCCAGCCCTGCGGCTGGTTGAATTGAGAATCTAGCGGCACCCTTGTTTTTAAACTGACCCCCGACTGTTGTTTAAACAGTCGGGTTTTTTGTGCGTGTTATGTTTGATGATCTACGGGGCAAGAGCCTGGCTTTTACGCTCCAGTTCGATTAAATAATCGGCAACTTTCAGCATTCCTCCCTGCCCCCCAGCCATTTTGGCATTAATACGATATTTCCCATTAACCACCATTTCTGGTGTGCCGGTAACGTGGTAGCTACGTTGGCGGGCATCGGCTTGTTTGGTAGCGCTGACAACACCAAAGGAATCAAAGGTTTTATTGAATTTATCGAGATCGACGCCCTGGGCAACAAAAACTTTGCCGATGGCTTCTTTGCTGGATAGTTTATTCTTTTTTAGATTCATCGCTTCAAAAATAGCCTGGTGCACCGGGTCTAGTACTTTGAGTGCTTTGGCGGTGTAGTAAGCGCGGGCGTGTAGCTCCATGCTTTTATGCCAAATAGCGGGGCTGCGTACAAAGTTAACGTCTTCGGGGAGTTGGCTGGCCCAGGTGCTGACCATGGGCTCAAAGCTAAAGCAATGGCTGCAGCCATACCAAAACACCTCTGTTACTTCGATACGCTTTGGGTCGCTGGTGCGCACTGGGCTTTCGAGGACTTCATAGTGTGTGCCAGCTATGTACTGGCTATTGACCGTAGCGGCGGATGCGCCGAAGGCAAGTGGGAGGAAAAGACTGAATACAGCCAAGTGCTTGAGTAGGTTTGCCATGGGGCGGGATCTCAATAATGTCAGTTGGATGGATGTTGAATAATAGACAGCGCCTATTATTCAGGTTCCCGAGCGGGGTGCAAGAGTTGGTGAGTATTCGTTTGTAGTTTCTTGTTTTTGTCAGTCTTGTTTTGTTGATATTGGGCAATTTTGATAGGAATGTCAGGCAATAAAAAAGGCGACCGAGGCCGCCTTTTTTATTGCTACCGCTTGCGCGGGTGCGTTATCACTATTGGTGGAGACCGGAGATGTAATTCGCGACCGCAACAATTTCTTGTTCGCTCATGTGGGCGCTGACACCACGCATAACGCTGCCTTCGTCATTGCTGCGCCCTGCAGGGTCTTCAGCATCATGGGCAGCCGTGCGGAAGGCGCGCAGCTGGTTGGCAATATATTCGGCAGATTGGCCGCCGAGCGCTGGGTAGCCAGCGGGGCTATTGCCGTTGCCAGCGGGTGAGTGGCAGCCCGTGCAGGCAGGTACGCCTGTTTCCAGGTTACCGGCGCGATAGAGGTTTTCGCCCCGCTCGAGGATTTTGGCATTATCGTCGGCACCGTCGAGGGTGCGCGTTTGCGCGTTGTAGTGCGCGGCAATATCGGCAATATCCTGTGCGGATAAGGCGTCGAGCATGCCGGTCATAGCGACAACGGTGCGCTCGCCACTTTTAATATCGCTTATTTGTTTGTTGAGGTATTTCTCACCCAGTCCCGCTAATTTGGGGAACTTGCCCATGCCGGGGTAGCTGTTACCATCAGCGCCGTGGCAACCTGCGCAGGCTGCCGCTTTAGTTTTGCCTGCGGCGGCATCGCCCTGGGCAAAGGCCGCTTGAGTTAATGACAATAGGGCGGTGACTAGTATCAGTGCTTGCAAGCATGTTTTCATCTGATATTCCGTAGGCTGGTGGGTGGCAATAGCGCCGTAGACTTTGCGCGGCATTATATACCAACCTGCGACTTAACATTAAGCGTTATACTATGCGGCTATGAGTACACCTTTGAGTTTTACCCAAGCGGCTTTTTTACAAAGCGCCCCGACCCTCGCTGAATGCCCTGCTGACACAGGTGCCGAGGTCGCGTTTGCCGGCCGCTCCAATGCAGGAAAATCCAGCGCAATCAACACGCTGACCCGGCAGGGCAAGTTGGCGCGCATCAGTAAAACACCGGGTCGCACCCAGCTGATCAATCTATTCTCACTAACAGAAAATAAGCGCCTGGTGGATTTGCCGGGCTATGGCTTTGCCAAAGTGCCAAAGGCGATGAAAGCCCGCTGGGATAGAAATTTGGCTGAGTATCTACAGGGTCGACAGTCCCTTAAAGGGCTGATTTTACTGATGGATATCCGCCACCCCCTGCAAGATTACGACTGGCAAATGCTCGCCTGGTCGGCAGATTGTGGCATGCCTGTGCACGTACTATTGACCAAGGCCGACAAGCTTAAAAAAGGGCCTGGGAAGAGTACTTTGTTGCAGGTGCGCAAGGTGCTTGCCGAGGAGGGGCTTGATGAACTGGCCACGGTACAGATGTTTTCATCGCTGAAGCGCAGTGGTATCGAAGAGCTAGAGACCGTTTTACGGGAGTGGTTGGCGGAACCTGCAACGGAGCTTTAGTTTTTACTGTGCTTGTTTGCTTGCCCGCTTATTCAATCAAACAACAGGGCGGCAAGAAAAGGCAGGCAAAAAAAACCGACGCAGAGCGTCGGTTGAAGTATGCAGATGGACACACCAAGAGGGGGGAGGTAGTCCATCTGTGATCTAAGCTTGGAGCTTGTCACTTGCCTATAATAAGACCGGGGTGGAAAGCGAAAGTTCACTGGGCGTTGAAATAATTTCTTATTGCTATGCCCGGCGCGGCTAGAGCTTTACCTGGGCTTGTGATTAATGCGCTTCATCCCAGTTATTGCCGCTGCCAATATCGACAGTCAGGGGTATGTCCAGCTCGGCAGCGCCTTCCATGCGCAGTTTCAATCCTTCCTTTATGTCACCGAGTTCATTATTCGGCACTTCCAGAACCAGTTCATCGTGTACCTGCATAATAATTTTCGTCCCCGTGTCGCCACCCTTTTCAAGCAGCCATTGATCGACGGCAAGCATGGCTTTCTTGATGATGTCGGCGGCGGTGCCCTGCATTGGCGCGTTAATGGCCGTGCGCTCTGCTGCCTGGCGCTGCATGCCGTTGCGGGCCTTGATTTGCGGTAAATACAGGCGGCGGCCAAATAGGGTTTCGACGTAGCCTTTTTCAGCGGCACTGGACTTGATGGTTTCCATATAAAGCTTCACGCCGGGGTAGCGCGCGAAATACAGGTCGATATATTCCTGGGCCTGGTTGCGTCCAATATTCAATTGTCGTCCGAGGCCAAAAGCCGACATGCCGTAGATCAAACCGAAGTTGATGGCCTTGGCATTGCGTCGCTGGTCGCTGGTGACAGCGGCGAGTTCAACGCCGAACACTTCGGCCGCCGTCGCCCGATGCACGTCGAGCCCGTGGGTGAAGGCATCCAGCAAACCGGGGTCGCCGGACAGGTGAGCCATAATGCGCAGCTCAATTTGTGAGTAATCTGCTGCCACTAAAGTACAGCCCGGCGCGGCGATAAACGCCTGGCGAATACGTCGCCCTTCTGCGCTGCGAATGGGGATGTTTTGCAGGTTGGGGTCGGAGGACGACAGCCGCCCCGTCGCCGTCACCGCTTGATGATAAGAGGTGTGAATGCGGCCGGTCTCGGGGTCGACCATGGTCGGCAGTTTATCTGTATAGGTGGATTTCAGTTTGCTGAGGCTACGGTGCTCGAGGATCAGCTTCGGCAGCGGGTAGTCGAGGGCGAGTTCTGCTAGCACCGCCTCTGCCGTTGAGGGCGCACCCTTGGGAGTTTTCTTGACGACCGGTAAACCCAGCTCATTAAAGAGGATTTCGCCCAGTTGTTTTGGCGAGGCCAGGTTAAAGGCTCTGCCCGCCGCGTCGTGGGCCTGTAATTCAAGCTCATCAATGCGCAGGCCCAGCTCCCGACTTTGGGCGTCGAGCAAGTGGACGTCCACCAGCGCGCCATTGCGTTCAATGCGCGACAGTACGGGCACCAGTGGTATTTCAATGTCTGTAAAAACATGGCTCAGCTGAACTTGGTCGTCGAACTTTGGCCATAGGGCCTGGTGCAGTCGCAGGGTAATATCGGCATCTTCGGCGGCATAGGGGGCGGCCTCTTCGAGGGCAATCTGGTTGAAGGTGAGCTGGCCCTTGCCCTTACCGGCGATATCTTCAAAGTGGATAGTGCTCTCGCCGAGGTGGCTCAGGGCGAGGGTGTTCATGTCGTGGCGCGAGCCGGTGGAGTTGAGCACGTAAGATTCGAGCATGGTGTCGTAGGCGATGCCGCGCAGGGTAATGTCGTAGCGGGCCAGCACACTCATATCGTATTTCAGGTTTTGCCCGACTTTTTTCAGCGCGGGATTTTCGAGCAGTGGCTTTAATTGCGCCAGCACTGCATTTCGGTCGAGTTGGGGCGGCGCGCCGAGATAGTCGTGGGCCAGGGGCAGGTAGGCCGCTTCAAAAGGCTTGATCGCAAACGATAGGCCGACCAGTTGCGCCTGCATGTAGTTGAGGCTGGTGGTCTCGGTATCAAAGGCGAAGAGTTCGGCCTGCTGCAGGCGCTCCAGCCATTGTTCAAAGTCGGCCTGGGTCAAAATGGTGCTGTACTGCCTTTCGGCTTTGGTTTCCGGTTCGGGGCTGTCATCGCTAACGGCACTGGCCTCAGCGGGGTCTGCTGCGCGCTGTAAATCCTCAACCCAGGTCTTGAATTCGGCGGCTTTAAATAAAGCCAGCAGCTGGTCTTGATCTTCCGGGGTGTTGGCCAGCTGATCGGCGGTAACATCCAGCGGCACGTCGAGCTTGATGGTGGCCAGTTGTCGCGACAAATAGCCCTGTTCTTTGTGCTCGGCCAGTTTTTCCGGCATTTTCTTGGCACCGCGAAAGGTCAGGGTGCGCACTTTTTCAAGATCGCTATAAATGGCGTCCATACCGCCGAGGTGTTGCAGCATGCCCAGCGCCGTCTTGTCGCCGACACCGGGAATCCCGGGGATATTGTCGGCTTTGTCGCCGACCAGGGCGAGATAATCGATAATCAGCTCGGGTGGTACGCCAAACTTTTCCTCCACCCCGGCGGGGTCGAGCACCGTGGCAGTCATGGTGTTAACCAGGGTGATGTGCTCGTTGACCAGTTGCGCCATATCTTTGTCGCCGGTTGAAATAATCACCGGCAGAGCGAGTTCGGTAGCCTGCTGCGCCAGCGTGCCGATCACGTCATCCGCCTCGACGCCGCTAATAATCAGTAGCGGCATGCCCATGGCTGCGACGATGTCGTGGATGGGCTGAATCTGCTCGCGCAATTCATCGGGCATCGGTGGGCGGTGTGATTTGTACTCTGCATAGAGCTCATCGCGAAAGGTTTTGCCCTTGGCGTCGAAGACCACGGCGATGGGGCTGTCGGGATAATCTTTCTGCAGGCGTCGCAGCATCGACGTAACGCCCTTCACGGCACCTGTCGATCGTCCCTTGGAATTGGTCAGCGGCGGCAGGGCGTGGAAGGCGCGGTATAAATAGGACGAGCCGTCGACGAGGACGAGGGGGGGCGTAACGGGGGGGGGCGTAACAGGCGCGATAGTAGTGCTCATGGGATGGCTTTTATTGCTGGTGGTGGCAGAAGTAGGAGTCTGTCGGACGTAGGATTAATCTACTCGGCAATTGCTCCTGCATTGCTCTACCTCCTGCATCCATGCAGTCGTGCGGAAAAGTCGAATTTGGCCAGATTTCTCGCTTAGTCTCGTTGAATAGCTAGCTATTCGCCTCAAATAATCGAAAAATCTGTCTCAAATCGGCCTTTCCCTCGCTACGATCACCTAAGCCCGACAGACTCCTAGGATACACTATCTTTACAGGGCGGCATTTGGCGTCGCGCCTATTGACGATTTCACAGACCGGGGAGCAAACCATGGCTGTATTTACCCGTGTTGATCCCGCTGAGTTGCAGGCTTTACTGACTGCTCTGGGCCTGGGTCACTTGTTGTCCACAACTGAGGTTGCGGACGGGGTGGAAAACTCGACGTATTTTATTGAGGTGGCGCCAGATCCAGGCTCAGCTCCAGAGTCTGGCGGTAGTATGCCGTCCCGGCTTGTCTTGACCCTGCTTGAGGCGGGCAACCGGCAGCAGGGCGAATTTTCCACCGCTCTGGCACAGCAGCTGCACAGGGCCGGATTGGCAGTGCCGAAATTATTCGCGGATGCCTCGGGCTGCGCCCTTCATCGTCTGGCCGACAAGCCTGCACTATTGAGTGAGCGCATTGATGGCGCCCACCCCGAGCAGGTGACGCTGGGCCATTGTCGGGCGATAGGTGAGTTTCTTGGCACTATGCATGGGGCGGGTGTGAACCTCCCCCTCAGTCATAACAACCTACAGGGTTTGCCCTGGGCGCAGGCGACGCTGGATACTTTAATTGACTCACTGCCGGCCGCAGAGCAATTGTCAGTGGGTGATCAGGCTTTGCTACAGGCGCAAATAGCTCGTTATCGCAGTCTTTGCGAAGGGGGTGTGGATTTGCCATGCGGGGCTATTCACGCGGATCTGTTTCGAGATAACACCCTATTTGTGGGCGAAGAGCTGAAAGCGGTGATCGATTTTAACAGTGCCTGCAGCGATTACCTGTTGCTCGATGTGGCGATTGCGGTGAACGACTGGGCCTGTAAAAAACACGGGGAGCTCGACCCGACCCTGGTAAAAGCCTTGCTCGACGGCTATCAGCAGCAGCGGCCCTTTACCCTTGCAGAGCGCCAGAACTGGCAGGACATGCTGTGCTTTGCCGCAACGCTATTCTGGCTGTCGCGCTTGCTCACCTGGCATTTAGAGAGCGCTGATTTGACCAATAGAGAAGCCAAAGACCCCGGGGAATACCGGCAAAAGTTACAGCACCGCCTGCTCGGGGTTGTCGCTATTACGCCCTGTGAGTGAATAGCGGCTGCTAGTTGGGGCTAGGGCTGCACAGGCACTGGCGTCGGGGACAGGCAGGTGGTGAGATTGTCGCCAATCGTCGCTATCAATTGCAGGTAGGCATTACTGTCCATAGGAATGTCTGCACCGAGAGGGTCAATAACGGCGATTTTTGCCTTCAGCTTATTGGCCAGTTGCTCAACCCGGTCGTGGTTGTGTCGAGGCTCGGCAATAATGCAATGAACTTCACTCTGGCTGAGTAATTGATGGAGGTCGCGGGCACCGCTACTGAGTCCGGTGCTGGTTTTCAGCGCGCCCGACTGGTGCAGGTTGAAAGCCTCACCAAAGTGGCCAAAGGCATCGTGATCGACAATGAAGTTGGGCTGGCGTAATGCCTGCAGTTGCGCTGCGGTGTTGGCCTTTACCACGTTCAACTGCTGATTAAAGCGCTGCTGGGCAGCGAGTATTTGCTCGCGCTGCCCCGGATAGTGGGCGGCCAGCCAGTTGGCGACTTCGGTGGCGATCACGCGACCATTGTTGGGATTCATCCAGATATGGGGGTCGCGGCTGGCCGCCTGCCCTTCGGGGGTGGGGCTGAGCCACTGAATGTTGGGCAGCTCAGAGGCGGTAATCACCTTTTCTGGGCGCAGGGCGGTGACGCTTTTGCTGAGAAAACTCTCCAGTTCCGGGCCAACCCAGAGCAGTAAGTCGGACTGGGCAAGTAGTGCCCGGTCGGCAATGCGCAGGGAATAATGATGGGGCACTTCGCTATCGGGCAGCAATTGCCGGATCTCGACGCTGTCGCCGGCAATTGCTTCAACCAGCATCGTCATGGGTCTGATCGTGGTGACCACGAGGGGCTTTGCCCAGCTTTGTACAGCGAAAAATAGCGTTGAGAGAAGAAGTAATCGTTTCACGGCTGGTTTCATCTTTTGTTATGTTATAGCATTGTTAATTAATTGTAATAATATAACAATAATTGCCAGGGTTCGGGGAAAGGGTTTAGTGTAATGATCAGTAATTCTACCACTGCCTATCGCCAGCATGACCACCATCGCTGTTTGAAGGCCGCATTGGCGCAGGCCAGAAATCGCTGTAGTGCCCGCAAAGCGCGCTTGACCCCGATTCGTGAATCGGTGTTGCACCTACTGTGGCAGAGCCATCGTCCCCTCGGTGCCTATAAAATTATTGAGCAGTTGTCGGCGTCGAGCGGCAAGCGCATCTTGCCACCGACAGTGTATCGCGCCCTCGATTTTCTATTGGAGCTGGGTTTGATTCATCGCCTGGCGACGTTAAATGCCTATATTGGCTGCCCCTTTCCCGATAGCGTGCACAGCGATTATTTCCTGGTTTGCCGCGAGTGTGGCAGCGTCGCCGAATGCAGCGCTGACAGTGTTAATAAGGCGATAGTGTCGACGGCGGAGCGGGCGGGTTTTCGGGTGGAGAGTCAGACGGTTGAGATTCTCGGCCTGTGTACGCCGTGCCAGTCCACTGTCGAGCAGCCCGCACTTGAGCAGCCAGGCGTTAAGCAATAATGGCTGCCTTAATTGAGCTTAACGGGGTCGGCAAGTCCTTCGCCAGCAGGGCCGTGTTGCAGGCGGTTGACTTGAATGTCGTCCCCGGCCGTATTGTCACCCTGATCGGCCCCAACGGGGCGGGTAAAACCACGCTGGTGAAAATTGTTCTCGGTCTGTTACAGGCAGATTCAGGCAGCATTCAGCGCTCGGCGGATTTACGGGTCGGTTATATGCCGCAAAAATTGCATATTGATCCCACCCTGCCCCTGCAAGTTGATCGTTTTTTGCGCTTTGCTAGTAGTGACCCGGCGGCGAACTTGGCTGCCCTGCAGCGGGTTGGTATCGCCCATTTATTGAAGCAAACCGTCAGCGCGCTTTCCGGTGGCGAAATGCAGCGTATGTTGCTGGCTCGCGCCCTGCTGCGCAAACCCAACTTGCTAGTGCTCGATGAGCCGGTACAGGGGGTGGACGTTACGGGTCAGGAGGCTCTGTACCAGCTTATCGGTGAGCTGCGCGATGAATTGAACTGTGGCATTCTAATGGTCTCCCACGATCTACACCTGGTGATGGCGGCAACCGATGAGGTGGTCTGTCTGAACCAGCATGTTTGCTGCCACGGCACGCCGCAGCAGGTTTCGGTTGATCCAGAGTTTGTGGCGCTGTTCGGTGGCAAAACAGCCCTCTATACCCACCATCACGACCATGAGCACGACTTGCATAGCGAGGTGCTGAATTCGTCGGGGCAGACCGCCAATAGCACCGGTTCACCGTGCGGGGGGCCTACCGATGTATGACTTCCTCTACCTGGCCCTGCTCGGTGGGCTCGGCGTTGCCCTAGTTGCCGGGCCTATGGGTTCGCTGGTGGTGTGGCAGAGGATGGCGTATTTTGGCGATACTTTGGCCCACGGCGCTCTGCTCGGCATTGCCCTGGGCATGTGGCTGACGTGGAGCAGTACGCTTGCGGTGATCGCTGTCTGCCTGGCGATTGCGGGGTTGTTGATCGTCTTTGAGCGCCAGCGCTTGTTGGCTACCGACACGGTGCTGGGTATTTTATCCCACGGCTCATTGGCGCTCGGCCTGGTGGCGTTGACGCTTATTCCGGGGGCGCGCACCGATATGGAGGCCCTGCTGTTTGGTGACATCCTCACCGTGACGGTGGCGGAGGTGGCAGTGGTGTGGCTCATGGCGGCCAGCGTGTTGCTGGTGCTGTGGCGGCTTTGGCCCGCATTACTGGCCATTACCGTGCACGAAGATCTGGCGCGAGTGGAAGGCGTCGCCGTCGACAGAGTGAAGCCGATGTTGAAGTTGTTGCTGGCCCTGGTAGTGGCGATCTCAATGAAGGTGGTGGGTGTGCTGTTGATTACCGCGCTGTTGATTATTCCCGCCGCGACGGCGCGTCACTTTGCCAAAACACCCGAACAAATGGCCGTTTTGGCCAGTGTCATCGCCGTGTTTTCGGTCTGTTCCGGGCTGGCCTCCTCCTGGTGGCTGAATACTCCAGTGGGTCCTTCCATTGTGGTCTGTGCAAGTCTTTTCTTTGTGCTGGTATTTGCCGTCTACAATCGACGGGTCTAAGTGGATTCAAACTCATCGTCTGTTATATAACTGGCGGTGCGGTTTTTCCCACGCTCTTTGGCTTCATACAGTGCCAGGTCTGATTGTCTGATTAGCTCGCCAATATCGACGGGGCGGGCGCTGCCCTGGTAAGTGCTAGTGCCGATACTTACTGTCATGGGGATGGTTTCGTGACTTGCGGTAATGGGGTTTTCCCGCAATATAGCGTGGAGTTTTTCAGCGAAGTGCTTTGCGCCCTTCTGGTCGGTATCGGGCAGCAGTGCGACCAATTCATCACCGCCGTAGCGGCCAATTAGGTCGCTCTCTCTTTTCAGGGTATTGATATATTGGCCGATACTGCGCAGAGCATTGTCGCCATTTAGGTGGCCGTGGGTGTCGTTAATACTTTTGAAGTCGTCAATATCGATAAATAGCATAGAAACAGCTGAGTGTTTGCGCTGAGCAAGATTCAGAAGGTTCGTTGCTTGAGAAACCAGTGCCTGGCGAGACATAAGCCCGGTGACCGGGTCGTAGGCGGCGAGTATTCTATTTTTATTTTCGAGGTCAAAAACCAGGAACAAAAGGTTAACAAAGGGTGTGGCGACGAGGGGGGTAAGAATAGTGGAGACGATGATGACGACGGGGGTATTTGATGGGGGTATTTCTGCACCAATGGCGGTATGGGCAATGATGGTGAGGGTATAAGCGGCAGTGATACTGACCAGTGTCAGTAACACGATGATGTTTAGCCGCCCCAGGCGTTCTACAATTTGTCTCATCACTGCCTTAATCCCGTTCAAATCGACACTGCGGTCAATTGCGAGTGCAGCCAAATTCCTTTTGGCCTTGCTATCCTCCCTGAGCCAGTACAATTATTTGAGTGTTTGCATCACCTTTTTAGCGGCTTTCAAGGTTTGCTCGATGTCCTGTTCGGTCACCGCTGCCGACATAAAGCCCGCCTCGTAAGCGGCAGGTGCTAAATAAACACCCTCGGCTAGCATACCGTGAAAAAATTGATTAAAGCGAGCTGTATCACAGGCCATCACTTGTTGGTAGTTGGTGACATTTGGCTCCTCGGTAAAGAAGATGCCAAACATAGAGCCAATGTGATTTGCGGTGAAGGGTATACCCGCCGCAAGAGCTTCTGCCTTAAAGCCTTCAATCAATAGTCCAACTTTGGCGTATAACGAGGGATAAAATCCTGTTTGATCCAGTAAGTCCAGGGTCGCCAGACCAGCGGCCATGGCCACCGGATTACCCGACAGGGTTCCGGCCTGATAAACCGGCCCGAGGGGGGCGATTTGCTCCATAATTTCACGCTTGCCGCCGAAGGCACCGACCGGCATACCGCCACCGATGACTTTGCCGAGGGCGATAAGGTCGGCATCAATACCATAGTGACCAATGGCGCCTTTGGGGCCGACGCGAAAGCCGGTCATCACCTCGTCAATAATCAGCACTGTGCCGTGTTGTGTGCATTCGCTACGCAGCGTTTCCAGAAAGCCGGGCTGCGGTGGAATGCAGCTCATATTACCGGCGACGGGTTCGACGATCAGCGCCGCAACCTGGTCGCCGAGTTCGGCAAACGCGGCTTCAACTGCAGCGCTGTCGTTGTAGGGCAGGGTAATCGTGAGATCGGCCAGTGCTGCGGGTACGCCGGGTGAGCTGGGTACGCCGAGTGTCAGCGCGCCGGAGCCGGCCTTGACGAGCAGTGAGTCCGAATGGCCGTGGTAGCAACCTTCAAACTTGATGATTTTATCCCGTCCGGTAAAACCCCGAGCGAGGCGAATGGCGCTCATCGTGGCCTCGGTGCCGGAGTTCACCATGCGCACCATGTCGAGCCCTGGAATGCGCGCACAGAGTGTGTCGGCAAGCTGGGTTTCCAGCTCGGTGGGAGCGCCAAAACTCAGGCCCTTGTCGAGCTGCTGGCGAATACTGTCTAAGACTTGCGGGTGCCCGTGGCCGAGAATCATTGGCCCCCAGGACTGCACATAGTCGATATAACGCTGCTTATCGGCATCGTAAAGATAAGCGCCCTGCGCATGGTCAAAAAATACGGGGCTGCCACCGACGGCTTTAAAGGCGCGGACTGGTGAGTTAACGCCGCCGGGAATGTGTTGCTGGGCGTCGATAAATAACTGTTCTGAACGATTCATAAAATGCCGTTGGGTTGTTTGTGGATTGCTGTTGGTGAATTCTTGTCTGTCGAAAGGGCTCAGGTGCGCATTATGGGCTGTTGGGCGAGAGGAGAAAAGCGGGCAGCCTAAGGGCTGGGCTTAGCCCGTGTCGCCGACCTGTTCGGCCCACGCCCGGTTGATAATTCGCCAGGCGACGATGGCTGACAGGACGTTGCCCAGGGCAAAACCATAGAATAAACCGTTAATACCGTAGAGCTGGCCGCCGATAAAGGCGATGGGGATATTGAGCAATAACAGTCGAATAAGCGCGGTTAACAAGGCCGTTTTGGGCTGTTTAATGGCGTTGAGTGACACCATCACCAGAATGGTGACCGCGTGGGCGCCATAGCTTGCCGGAATAATCCACAGGTAATTGCTGATGATGGCGATCACTTCGGGGTTGGTGCTGAACATTGAGCCAATGGCCGGGCTGAAAGCGGCAACGAGTAACCACATCGCCAATTGAAAAAGCAGGCAGAAGCGAATGGCGCCAAAGAGTGCAATGCGCGCTCGTTCGGGCTTGCCCGCGCCGATATTCTGGCCGATAAACATCGGCAGGGTCGACGACAGGGAAAAGGCGATGAGCAGGCAGAGGGCTTCAATGCGGGTGCTGACCCCAAAGCCGGCCACGGCGGTGGTGCCAAAGCGGGCGACCATGGCGGTGAGTATAGCGGCGGCAAGGGGTGTCATCAGATTGGCAAAGATGGCGGGGATGCCGATGGTGAGCAGTCTGGCCCAATTGGCGCGCAGCTCCTGCAATGACTGTTTGCCCTTAACAATCAACTGCTCTTGCACCTTGAGCATATAGTGGGATACCAGAAAGGTAATGATCCAGGCAATGGATGTGGCCAGTGCCGCGCCGCCAATACCCAGTCCGGGGAGGGGCCCGAAACCAAAAATCAACAATGGGTCGAGGCCGGCGTTGAGTGTGGCCAGCAGCGCCAGTAGAAAGGCTGATTTGCCGGGGCAGCCAATGGCTCGAAGAATGGTGTTGCCGGTGAGTGTGAGCAGTAACAGGGGAATGACGGGTATCCACAGGGCCATAAAGAGTAGCGCCTCGTTCAGCACTTCGCCGCTGGCACCTAATAAGCGTAGTAAAGCGTGCAGGCCTAGATACAGACTGAGCAGTAGGCCGATGCCGATGCCGATGATCAACAGGCGACCGTCGGTGATTTGTCGCGCCGCTTGAGTAAAGCGATCTTCGCCTAAATAACGTGATACCAGCACCGATGTGGCCATGCCCAGCCCGAGGCCAATGCTGTTAACGCCGTGGGTGATAGGCAGCACAAACCCCAGTGCCGCGAGGGATGCGGTGCCCAGCTGGCCAACAAAATAGGCATCGACAATGCCGACCGCCATCAGCGCAATGATGCCGCCAATCATCGGCACCGTGAGTCGAAAAAGCGTGCGGCCAATGGGGTCGTTGACGATGGCCTGGGTGCGTTGGCTGGCTTTAGTGTTCACAATGGCAGCACTTAGGGCGTGCTTTCGTGTGGCGGTGAGGGCCTGTTTTCACTCGCCTTTAAAACAGCGGGAATGGCTTCTACCGGCAGCGGGCGGCTGAACAAATAACCCTGATAGCTATGGCAGTCGTGTTGTTTGAGGAAGGCGAGCTGCTCTTGTGTTTCCACCCCCTCGGCAATAATTTGTAGGTCGAGGTTTTTGGCGAGGGTGATAATAGCTTTACAGATAGCGCCATCCTCTATGTTGGAGGCGCAGTCGCAGACAAAGGTGCGGTCGATTTTGAGAATGTCGATGGGGAAGTTCTTCAGATAGCTCAATGATGAGTAACCGGTGCCAAAGTCGTCGACCGAGAGTTTGATGCCGAGGGCTTTTAAGTCGCTCATCACGGCAATGCTGTGCTCGGTATTACTGGTCAGCACCCCTTCGGTGATCTCCAGTTCGATCAATTTGCTGCTAATGGCGTGAGCCTTAAGCGTTTGCCTCACGCAGGGCAGCAGTGAGGATGAGTGCAGGTGGTGGCCGGATATATTCACCGCGACAGGCAATAGTGGCAAGCCCTGTTGCCGCCACGCGTCCAGTTGTCGGCACACTTCGTTGAGCACCCACTCGCCAATTTCTATCACCAAATTGTCTTCGTCGACAATGGGGATGAAATCCCCCGGCGGGATCAGCCCGTATTCGGGGTGCTGCCAGCGCAGCAGGGCCTCAAAGCCAATGATCTCATTGGAGTGGCAGTCGGCCTTGGGCTGGTAGTGCAGGAAGAACTGGTTTTTGGCGATGGCGTCGGGCAGGGCGACTTCCAGCCTGAAGCGCTGGCGCACCGTTTGCTCCATATCATCGGTGAATAGGTGGTAGGTGTTGCGGCCACTCTGCTTGGCTTTGTACATGGCCAGGTCGGCGTGTTGTAGCAAGTGGTCGGCATCGATTTGGCCATTTTCTGACAGGGCAATACCAATACTGGACAGCACTGTGAGTTGCTGATCACCAAGGTTGACGGGCTGGCGCATGATCTGCAGGATTTCCTGGGCCTTGTTGACGCCGGAGTCGCTGTTGATGGCACCGGACATGACAATGACAAACTCGTCGCCCCCCCAGCGGGCGACGAGATCGACATCGCGGGTCAGCATACTCAGTCTGTTGGCGATTTCGCAGAGTAGTTCATCACCAATTTTATGGCCCATGGTGTCGTTGATTTTCTTGAATTGATCGAGGTCGAGGAACATCAACACCACGTTGCCGGCGGTTTTCTGGTGAAAGCGGATACGCTTTTCCAGGTTGTTCATAAAATAGGTGCGGTTGTATAAGCCGGTCAGTGAATCGCTATAGGCGAGGGATTTAAGACGATTTTGCAGCTTGATTTGCTGGGTGATATCGCGGATATGCAGGGCGTATTCACAATGGCGGCTAAGGCTGTCAGTGGTTTGGGTGATCACCACTTCGGCGGGGAAGGGCTCTTTGTCGAGACGTTTGAGTTGGGTAATGTTGCGCCGCTTGAGTATTAGCCCTTCACTGGCACTAAAACCATGGGCCAGGCTTTGCAGGGCCGTTTTCATTTCACCATTGGCCATAAACAACTCAAAGAAGTTGACGCCGAGCACCTGTTTGGCGCCGATACCAAAACACTTTTCAGCGGCGGGGTTGAAGGCGAGGATGTCGCCCCTGTCATTGATGGTGATAATGCTGTCCATGGACGCGTCGAGAATAGCGCCCTTGTAATACTCGCTATTTTTGAAGGCGGCAAAGGAGTCATCCCGCTGCTGTATTTCCCGGGTAACCCGGTCGATAACGCGATTGTATTGCTGGGCAATTTGGCCCACCTCGGTGAAGGGCTCTACCGGCACGGGGGTGGAGAAATTGGCAAATTGCTGCTGTTGACTCATCGCAGAGAGCAGGTCGAAAACCTCGGTGCTCACCCGGTGCTCCGCCATATTGAGGCCCATGCGCTCCGCCTCCTCGCTAACCCTGAGTGGGTAGTAGCGATTGATAATGGTGAGCAGCGTAAAGGCAGTAAAAAAACTATAAGCCCCGGTAACGCCAATGCCGAGCACTTGTGATTGCAGTTGCTCAAAGGGGCTTAAACCGTTGGCCAATATGTCTGGGTTGGCAAAAACGGCCACCGCCAGGGTGCCCCAAATACCGGCAAACAGGTGGACGGGAATCACGCCAATGGCATCGTCTATTTTTAAGTGTGCCAGCCAGCGCTCACCGAACAGGGTAATGATGCCGCCGATAAAGCCGATAAGGGCTGCCTCGCCGACGCTGACGGCATGGCAGCTGGCGGTGATGGCGACGAGCCCTCCCAGAGTGCCGTTGATGATATTTGAAACATCGATATAGCCATCGGTTTTGTACTTCACAGCAGTGGCGCCAATGGCTCCCCAGAATGAGGCAATGCAGGTGTTGAGCAAGATGGCGGGGACGGCATCATTCCAGGCCAGAGTGCTACCACCGTTGAAACCAAACCAGCCGAACCAGATCAGCATGCCGCCGAGTACCGCCATGGGTACATTGCTGCCGGGGATGCGCGAGTTTGCCTGGTCGAAACGGCCAAAGCGCGGGCCGATAACCAGCAGGGCTGCCAGCGCCACCCAGCCGCCCACTGAGTGCACAACTGTCGAGCCGGCAAAGTCGACGAAGCCACGCAGTTCAAGCCAGCCCGTGGGGTTGCCAGAAATAGCCCCGCCCCAGGCCCAATGGCCGACCAGGGGGTAGATGAAGAGGGCGATGGTGACGGTGCAGACAAGGTAGCCCAGGTAATTCATACGCTCGGCAACGGCACCGGAGACCAACGTTGCCGCTGTGCCGCAGAACATCATTTGAAAAAGAAAGATGGTAATCAGCGAGGGGCTGGCTTGATCGCCGACAAAAAACCCGCTGCTGCCAAACCAGCCGCCAACACTGTCGCCGAACATGATGGCAAAGCCAAGGACCCAGAAAAGAGTGCCGGATAGAATGAAGTCGCTAATGTTTTTGGCCGCGACATTAATACTGTTTTTGCTTCTCACCAAGCCACTTTCGAGGCACAAAAAGCCCGCCTGCATGACGAAGACAAGTATTGCGGCGATGGCTATCCAGAGAGTATCCATCGCTTTAAGGGGCACTCGCAAAAATCAGGCTAGCGCGATCCATATCATGTCCTTGATGCAAGAGCTGGGCGCGGGGTGTTTGACGCTGAGTGCTAATAGGGTTTAACCACCACCATCACCACAATGCCAAATAACAATAGCACCGGCGCTTCGTTAAACCAGCGATAAAACTGATGCTTGCGGGTATTGCGTCCAGCTTGAAACTGGCGCATGAGCTGTCGACAAGTAAAGTGATAGGCGATTAATAAGGCCACCAGGACTAATTTAGTTTTAAACCAGCCCTGGGCGAGGTAGTGCTCGGTGGCGAAGCTGGCCAGCCAAAGCCCGAAACCAATGGTGGCGATCATGGCGGGGGTGGCAATGCCCCGGTACAACTTGCGTTCCATGATTTTAAAGCGCTCGTCGCTAAGCGCATCGTCGGCCGTGGCGTGATAAACGAATAATCGCGGCAAATAAAACAGTGCGGCAAACCAGCACACGAGGCTAATGATATGAAGAGCTTCTACCCATTCACGGGACATGCTGTGGGGATTCCTATTGCGGTGCTGGTGAAAATTGCCAGCAGTTTACCGATTAGGGAGCCTACTGATAATAGTTGTCGATCTGATCCCGGGTAATGATACCTGCAACGGGCGAGTGGGTCGCGGTTGTGGGCTGGGTAACATGTACCGCAAAGCCATTTTGTTCGCGGATTAGCATCAATGCCTCCTGCAAAGTGGAGCGCGGGTGGATCGGATGCAGGCGCCAGCGTTCACCGGGTATTCCCAGTAAATCGATGGCTTCGTGTTTGCCATCACTGGCCGCCATCGTCTGCAGGTGGTGGGCGAGGTCGCTGGGGCGAAGGATGAAGCGCTCATCGCTATCGTCTTCTATGACGATCCATTCGGGGTGTTGGTTGAGTAGTGCCTCAGCCTGCTCGAAGGGCAGAAGGGGATCGTGAGCAATAAAGTTGCGGCTCATCAGGCTGGTCACACCGGCTCTGCTCAGGCTTTGGAAAACGGGCGAGGTGAAGTGCTCTGGGTTTCTGCCGATCAGGAAAAGGCCCGGTAAACGGCTGGTTAGGCGCGCGGTGATGGTGGCAATAACAATGACCAGCATGGCCGGTAGTAAAATGGCTGAGTTATAGGTCAATTCGAGTAGCGCCATCAGGGCTGCAAGGGGGGCGTTGAGTACCCCTGCCATCATTGCGCCCATGCCAATCGTGGCGTAAAAACCGCTGCTGGCAGAGTCCACCGGGCTCAAGCTGGCGCCAACGATGCCAATCGCGCCACCGAGACAGGCGCCGATAACCAGTGTGGGGCCAATACTGCCACCGGGGACGCCGAGGGCAATGGTCGCTGTTGAAAGCAGTAGTTTGGTGGCGGCAATAGTGAGCAGCAGGGTGAGGCTGAGTTCGCCGAGCATGGCCGCCTCAACGGTATCGTAACCGACGCCCATCACTTGGGGCACAAAGGCTGCGGCGAGGCTGGTGAGGGTGCCGGCTGCAAATAATCGCGTGCTCAGTGGCAGGGTTTTCAGGCCTTGAATGTACTGGTGCAGCTTGAGTACGGCGCTACTGGCGAGGCCGACAATAATGCCGCAGAAGATCAAAAAGGGTAGCTCCAGCATACTGCCCATAGTGAGTGCGGGGATTGCAAAAGCCGGGGCGTCGCCAAAGCAAACTCGACTGACTAGCGCGCCGGACACAGAGGCGAGAATGATGGGAATAAACCCGGTCACTGTGTACTCCATCAGCACCACTTCCATGGCAAAAATAACGCCTGCCAGGGGGGTGTTAAAAGAGGCGGCAATGGCGGCGGCAACACCACAGCCGACCATGATGCGCAGGCTATTATTGGGCAAGCCGAGTTTTTGACCGAGCAGACTGGAGCAGGTTGCGCCGAGATGAACGGCGGGCCCCTCGCGACCGACCGAGTGGCCCGACAGTGCCGCCAGTGAGCCCGCAATAAACTGGACGATGGCATTGCGCGCGGGTAAGTGAGCCTGATGCTGCTGATAGCGCTCAATAACATGGCCCACACCGCATTGGCGTTCAGCCTGAGAGCGTGCCCGCATGACCAGGGCGATAAGCAGGGTGCCCGCTAAGGGGAGGAGCAGGCGCACTTCGAGAGGTAGGGATTCAAAACCCTCGCTGTTGTGGGCTGGCAGGAAAAACTCTAAGGGCCATTCAATGGCGAGGCGAAAAGCGACGGCGACAAGGCCGGTGAGCAGGCCGCTGACAATGCCAAGTAAAGCGAGTTGAGGTAGGGCGTCAGTGTGTGCGAGGCGGTGGCGAAAGTGGGTGAAGAAAGTGCCAGCCCGCCAATGTGGAGGTCCCGATGGGTCTTTGTCAGCTTGAAGCATAATTATTATGTTGACTGCGTGGCAAGCGAGCATAGCACGGGGTCTGGTTGCGGTATGATAGCTGGTTCCCACGATTTAAAGATGAGGTGAGCGGGCGTGATAAGGGTAAGTATTGTAGGTGGAACCGGCTATACCGGGGTGGAATTGTTGCGTTTGCTGGCCATGCATCCGCAGGTGGAGGTGGCGGCCATTACCTCGCGTAGCGAAAGCGGTTTGCCCGTTGCCGACCTCTTCCCCAGTCTGCGTGGCCATTATGACCTGCGGTTTAGTGAGCCTGATCCCGATCTGTTAGCCGAGGCCGATGTGGTGTTTTTTGCCACACCCCACGGTGTGGCACAGGCAATGGTGCCGGCGATACTTGAGCGTGGTGCGCGGGTCATCGACTTGTCGGCAGATTTTCGTATTAAGGATCAGCAACTCTGGGAAAAGTGGTACAACCAGAGACACGCCTGCCCGGAATTAATACCCGAAGCCGTTTACGGTTTGCCGGAGGTTAATCGTGAGGCGATACGCTCCGCTCGCCTGATCGCCTGCCCTGGGTGTTACCCAACCAGTGTGCAGTTGGGTTTCCTGCCCTTGCTTGAAAACAACCTGGTGGCCGTTAATGACTTGATTGCCAACTCGGCATCGGGTGCCAGTGGCGCCGGTCGACAGGCCAAAATCGATAATCTGCACAGTGAGGTCAGCGATAGCTTTAAAGCTTACGCCGCTGGAGGGCATAGGCATTTACCGGAGATCGTTCAGGGTCTGGAGTCCTTTGCCCGTAAGCCGGTAGGCCTGACCTTTGTGCCCCATTTGCTGCCGATAGTGCGCGGCATCCACTCCACCCTTTATGCCACCTTGCTTGATACCCGTGTTGATCTGCAGGCTTTGTTTGAAGAGCGCTACGTCAATGAACCCTTCGTCGATGTGATGCCTCAGGGCACACACCCACAAACGCGCAGTGTGCGAGGCTCAAATATGTGCCGTATTAGTGTGGTCAGGCCCCAGGGTGGCGACAAAGTCGTGGTCATGTCCGCTATCGATAATTTGGTGAAGGGGGCCTCCGGGCAGGCGCTGCAAAACATGAATGTTATGTTCGGGCTGCCCGAAATCGCTGGCCTTGAAGCGCCGCCGCTGCTGCCTTAAATCAGCAGTGGTGGTTTTGGGGCTTTGATATTGGCGAATTTCCGGCGCGCGGAGTAATGGCAGTGGGTGAGTTTTTAGATCGTCTGATGGACAGCAGTATTGGTCTGGTGGTTTTACTAGTGCTCTCTCTGCTGGTGGGTGTTGGTGGGGGGTATCTACGCGGTAGTGAGCATTTTGCCGAGGCGGCAATTGCGCAACGTAAATTGCAGCTTGATTTTGATCAGCAGGCATTGCAGTTGGCGGAGCAGGAGAGTCAACACCTGGTCTTGCAACTGGGTTCTGAAGTTGACCGCCAGGCGCTGGAAAAAATGCGCAGGACAGTCGTTGTGCTCGATCGCAAACTATCTGTTTATCAGGAGGAGCTCGACCTTTACCGCAATCTGGTTAAAAGCGATCAATTAGAAAAAGGGCTGCAAATATCCAATTTTCTGATCAGATCGACAGAAACGCCCGGGGTTTACCGCTACCGTTTTGCCCTGCGAAAGACGGAAGGTTTGGCGAAAACCACTAAAGTGAGTTTCTCAGTTGAGCTTGAAGGTGTGTTGGCGGGTAAAGCAGTTGTTTATTCCCTGGCGCAATTAGATCCGGGTGTGGATTCAATCCCTATCAACAGCCGGTTTAAGTACTTTCAACTTATCGAGGGGACGATCCATTTACCGGATGGTTTTGAACCCGAGTCTATTCGCGCAAAAATTTGGCCCTCGGCAAAAAAGGCGCGCAGTAATGAGCTGCTCTTGTCGTGGGATCTTGCTAGGGGACAAACAAGTAATAAATAGTAGAGGTGAGTGATGCGCAGGGACAAAAAAACCAGAAGAGGGACGGCCACACCAACCTTGATAGCCAAGGGCACATGTATTGTTGGTGAAATACATTTTAGTGGCAGCCTGGAGATAGAAGGTCAGGTTAAGGGGAATATAGAAGCGGCCAGTGATGATGTTGATGCCTGCGTAAGAATACACGACACGGGTGTTGTTATGGGTCAGGTGAAAGCCCCCTTAGTGGTTGTCAGCGGCAGCATAGAGGGTGATATTTATGCTGCGAAGCAGGTTGAACTTGCCTCCCATGCTGTCGTCAAAGGAGATATCCACTACGCCTTGCTCGAGATTGAAAAAGGCGCCCAGGTGAACGGTGGTTTCGTGCAGCAGGAGGAGAGTGTTGCTACTGCTGTTCCGAAAGTTGAAAAAGCCGAGGTGACAAGCCACCGTGAAGCCATTGGCGATACGGGTATGGGGCAAGCTTAAGCATTGCTATTTACTTGTTTGCCCCCATACTGAGGTATGCGTTCGACAGAATAAGCTTTAGAAGGCAGAGAGAATTACGGAGTTTTAATGACAGTAGCAGAGACATTTATCCCCAGCGCACTTAATGTGACCAACAGCGCTGTGCATAAAGTAAAGACACTGGTTGAAGAAGAAGGCAACGCTGACCTGAAGTTGCGTGTGTATGTTACTGGCGGTGGTTGCTCGGGGTTTCAATACGGCTTTACCTTTGATGAAGCTGTTGCCGAAGACGATACCCAGGTTGAGCGAGAGGGTGTCACCGTGCTGGTGGACTCTTTGAGCTTTCAATACCTCGCGGGTGCCGAACTCGATTATTCCGAGGGGCTCGAGGGCTCTCGGTTTGTGGTCAATAATCCCAATGCTGCAACCACCTGTGGTTGTGGTGCCTCGTTTTCGATTTAAACATACCCGCGGATACGGTTTGCGGTCGCTGAGTTTTACGCCTGTTTGGGTTGGTCGTTACGCCCCCCTGTTCTTGTTGCTAGCGGCCTTTCACTTAACCGCTTTGGCTGGCGGCGCGGTGAAACCCCAGGCTGAGACTCCACGAAGTGCGGTACCCGGATACCTTGTTCGGATTGATCAGAATAAGCCTGAGGAGGTCGAGGCAGCCCTGTTGCGCGCTGAAGCCTTTTATCTGGAAAGCGAACCTCTTCTTGCCAGCGCCCCTCCGATTGCTCTTGTGCTGCATGGCCCTGAGGTCGAAATATTCTTTCGGGAAAACTATAAGCGCTATAAAAATATTGTTGATCTCGCTGCCCGGCTTACGGCCTTTCAGGTGGTCGATATTAAAATATGCCGAACCCGTTTACGCTTTCTTGAGCAAAATGAAGCGAGTCTCTTTCCCTTTGTTGGCACAGTGGCGTTTGGTCCCGATGAAATAGCGCGGCTAACAGAAGAAGAGGGCTATCTACGCTTTTAGTGGGCAATGCTCGCTGTTTAAGCGGGGTAGCTCGGATAAATTCCACCGAGAATAGTTAAGTTCTTTGCCCCGGTTACAGCGGGCAAGTTGCCGGCCAGGCCGGCAAGTGTTTGTCGCGCGAGCCAGGCAAAGGCTGCAGCCTCTACCCATTCGGGTGATATGCCCAGCTCAGCGGTGCTGCCGACTGCGGCGGGCGCAAGTAAGTCGCCCAGGCTCTTCATCAGTGCTGTATTCAATGCACCGCCACCACAGATAAAAGTCTCATCTATTTTCACGGGCAGGGCCTTTAGTGCATCGGCAATGGTCTCGGCAGTGAAGGCGAGCAGTGTCGCCTGCACGCAGCCGGGTGAGAGGTGGTCGAATTTCTTCAGTGCTTGGTCCAGCCACTGCCGATTAAATTCCTCCCGCCCTGTGCTTTTCGGCGCAGGACGCCGTAAAAAGGGGTGGGTTTTCAACTGTTCAAGTAGCGGTGGGTCGCTTGCGTGCTGGTCGGCCCATTGGCCGCAGTCATCGAAGCTTTTATTTTTATGCTGTTTTATCCAGTCGTCGAGTAAGCGATTGCCGGGACCCGTGTCGAAACCGAGGACTTCGCCTTCTGTCGTTAGCAGGGTGATATTGCTGATGCCGCCAATGTTGACGACGGCTCTATTGCGGGTTTTACTGTGGAAGACCGCGTGGTGGAAGGCTGGGACTAGTGGTGCGGCTTGTCCGCCAAGTGCCATGTCTCTGCGTCTGAAGTCGGCTACGGTAGTAATACCCGTACGAGCGGCAATAATGTTGGGATCGCCAATTTGCAGAGTAAAGGGGTGGGGTGTGTCGCTGCTCGGCGGCCGGTGTCGTACGGTTTGCCCGTGGCTACCTATTGCGCTGATATCTCTAGCCTTCAGTCCTGCTTGTTCCAGTAAAGCCGTCGCCGCTGCTGCGAAGTAAACGCCCAGTTGTTGGTCGGCACTGCCGAGAGCATCTATCCCGTCGTCACCCGGTAAAAATAAAGGTTTGATCGCTTGCTGAAGCTGCTCGGGGATTGGCTGGCAATAAGTGGCGATTACGCGCGTCTTGTTCTGGCTGAAATCGACAATGGCGCTGTCTATACCATCCATGCTGGTGCCGGACATCAAGCCTATGTAGAGCTCGCGAGGCGGTTGGTTCATTCGACGTGTGAGCTTTAGTCGTGTAGGTCGGCTTGAGCAAGCAGCAGGCCGTCGTGCTGGCTTAGCTGGTTGAGTAGCGGCGTGGTTTGAGCGTAGAACTCGCCCCGTTGATTTTTGGCAATGGTTTTGGCATCGGGCAGCTTCACCGTTCGAGGGTTGCGGTGAACGCCATTAACCAGAAATTCGTAATGCAGGTGAGGGCCGGTGGCGTAGCCCGTTGAGCCGACAGTGCCAATAGTTTTCCCCTGGCTGACATGCTTGCCTTTGCGAGTGAGGCGCTTAGTCAGATGCAGGTACTTGGTGACGTATTTCCCGCCATGTTGGATGAAAACGTAGTTGCCGTTTGCCTTGCTATAACCGCTCGCGATAATTTTTCCGTCACCGGCGGCATAGACAGGTGTGCCGCGTGGTGCCGCATAGTCTACGCCGCGATGGGCCTTGATGCGTTTGTGTACCGGGTGCTTGCGGCGCAAGCTGAAATTTGAGCTGATGCGAGTGAAGTCCAGCGGCGCTCGCAAGAAAGCCTTGCGCATGGGCTTTCCATCGGGGGTGTAATAATTGATTGAGCCATCTTGCTCTATGTAGCGAACGGCACTGTAGGTAGTACCGTGGTTGGAGAAAGTTGCCGCGAGGATATCCCCGGTGCCGACTTTCTCACCGTTGAGAAATTTCTCGTCGTAGAGCACGCTAAAGGCATCGCCGTTGCGGATATCAAGCGCGAAATCAATATCCCAGCCGAAGATGTTCGCTAACTCCATGATCTTGGCCTGGCTTAAACCGACCCTGTTGGCGTCAAGGGATAGAGAGTTGTTAATGATAGCTGTCTTATAGGTGGGTAAAAGGTCGGGTTGGAGAACGATTTTTTTACCGGTAAATCCGCTCTCACCGCGTTCGTAAAGATAGTGCTCAAGGGTTGAGCGCGTATATTTAACCTGTGCTAGTAAGCCCTCTTCATTTAAGCAGATAGCAATATGCTCGCCGGGTCGCAGGCGTCGCAGTGGTTTTCGCTCGGTACTGGTATTGGCAACCCTGTAAACGTCACTGGCGTTGAGGCCGAGACGTTTGAAGGCGGTGGTTAAATTGTCACCAGAGGCGATAGTGGTTTCTTGCCAGTTGAGGGTTTTAGGTGCTGAGTCGTTATTGGACTTATCCGGGGTGCTGGGTGCTGGGCTAGCTGCCTGGCTTAGGGCTGGTGCATCGGCCGGCAAGTCAAGGGCAATAACATTGCGCTTAGCCTGGACGTTTTTTGATGGTAAAAGAGACATGACTCCGACCAGGCAAAACGCGACAGCGGTTGCCGCTGCGATATGTTTTTTGGGCAGTCTTGAGTCAACTTTTGAGGTCGATTTTCGGCTGGCTTGCATGAGTTTGTGTATTCCGCTGGAGCTGTCAAAGCTAAGGCTGTGATTTATAACAAAATACAGCCTTAACTTAAAGTTTTGGCGAGTAAATATGTGGGATGGGTGGCATTTGTTTTTACTGGGCTATCCTGTATCGTCGGCTCCTTTTGGTATATGAGGCTTATATAGTCATGGCAAAAGTGGATCAAGGTTTGATTGGCGATTTGCAGAGTCGCGGCCTAGTTGCGCAGATGACGGGTGAGGGAGCCTTCGCTGAGCATCTCTCCGAACGGCGTGTGCTCTACTGTGGTTTTGACCCCACCGCCGATAGCCTTCATATCGGTAGTTTAGTGCCGCTTCTCGCGCTGCGGCGTTTTCAGTTGGCTGGGCACAAGCCCGTGGCACTTGTCGGTGGGGCGACTGGTTTGATTGGCGACCCCAGTTTTAAGGCGCAAGAGCGGCAGTTAAATACCCCGGAAATTGTGGCGGCATGGAGCGAGCGTTTACGCCAACAAGTTTCCCGTTTCATTGATTTTGATGGTGGTTCGTGTTCGGCCGAGGTGGCAAATAACCTCGACTGGATGGGCGGTATGCCGGTGCTTGACTTCTTGCGAGATGTCGGCAAGCATTTTGCCGTCAACGCCATGATACACAAGGAGTCGGTAAAAACGCGCATTGAGCGTGAAGGCGAGGGTATCTCCTATACTGAATTCTCCTACATGCTGCTGCAGTCCTATGATTTTGCCGAGTTGAATAAGCGTTTTGACTGCACCCTGCAAATTGGCGGCTCAGATCAGTGGGGTAATATTACCGGTGGCATTGATCTAGTGCGGAGAATACACCGGGTGCAGGCCTTCGGCCTGACACTGCCGTTGATTACAAAATCTGATGGCAGCAAATTCGGTAAGACAGAGTCGGGAACCATTTGGCTCGACCCGGCAAAAACCTCACCCTACGCCTTTTTCCAGTTTTGGGTAAATGTAGCGGATCAGGATGTCTATCGCTTCTTGCGCTACTTTACCTTTCTGCCGGTCAGCGAGCTACTTGAGATTGAGCGCGCTGACGAGCAGGTTCAGGGCAAGAGGTCGGCTCAGGGCATTTTGGCGCGCGAGGTAACCCGCTTGGTACACGGTGAAGAGGGTGTCGAAGCGGCAGAGAGAATCTCGGCGGCCTTGTTCAGCGGGGCGTTAGATAAGTTGACAGAGAATGATATGGAGCAACTGGCGTTGGACGGTATGCCATGCAGTGATATCAAGGTTGAGGGCTTATCTCTGATCGATGCTTTGGTCGCTACCGGCCTGGCATTAACCCCGAGGGGGGAGGTGACCCAGGGTCAGGCGCGCAAGTTTATTCGCGACGGGGCTGTTCGCGTTAATGGGGTTCCGCAAAAAGAAGAGAGCTTTAGCCTGAATCGCGCTGGTGCTTATTTTGGTCGCTTCCATCTATTGCGTCGTGGCAAGAAGCACTTTCACCTTATTCGCTGGCAGTAAGCGTGAGTTAGAAGGGTGAATTTAGGTGTTTTGTCATTTATTTTCGAAAAGTGTTGTTTAGTTGTTGACAGTTTTGCGGGTCTCTGTAGAATGCGCGCCTCGCTTGTCGGGAAGCCGATAAG
>JAGPUW010000030.1 GCA_018069465.1 Gammaproteobacteria bacterium
TCACCCAACGCCCGCGCCTGTTGCAAATAACGAACGTGACCCGGGTGTAAAATATCAAAACAACCGTTGGTGAGCACGATTTTTTCGCCATTAATGCGCGCCGTGTTAATCGCCAGCTCTAATTCACCGGCATCAACAAAACCTCGACGCATATCATCAAGGGTATGCAAAGTCGCTTTTAATTCTTGCTGATTAACCGTCGCGGTACCGAGTTTCGCCACCACTAAACCGGCGGCTTGATTAGCCAGTACCGTCGCGTCAGTTAAGCTTGCGCCCGCTGCAAGGCTCGCCGCCAGGGTCGAAATAACCGTATCACCCGCACCAGTCACGTCAAACACTTCTCGCGCCTGGGTCGGTAAATGAACGGGCTCTTGGTTCGATTGCAATAAGGTCATACCTTTTTCGCCACGCGTCACCAATAGCGCTTCGAGCTGTAACTCCTTTATTAGAGCCAAGCCACATGAGACGAGATCTTCATCCGTTTTGCATTCACCCACAACGGCCTGAAATTCACTCCAGTTTGGTGTAATCAGCGTCGCGCCGTGATATTTCGTAAAATCATCACCTTTCGGATCCACCAGCACTTTTTTACCCGCCGCCTTCGCCGCTAGAATAAGTGGTTGCACGGACGCCAACGTGCCTTTGCCATAATCTGACAAAATCACCACATCGTGCTGCGCTAAGGCTTGCGTGAAGTCACTTAACAGCTGATCTATCGGCAAATCATGAAAGCCATCTTCAAAATCGAGCCGAATCAACTGCTGATGGCGACTAAGAATCCGTAGTTTAGTAATCGTCGGCCGGTCAGCTAATTGCTCAAACTGGCAGCGTACATTGGCTCGCTCCAACAGCGTTTGTAAGGCGTTCGCCGCCTCATCACTTCCGGTATAGCCCATTACTGTCACCGACGACTCTAAGGCGGCAATATTTAACGCCACATTGCCAGCGCCGCCAGGGCAATCTTCAACGTCTCGCACGTGCACAACGGGAACTGGTGCCTCGGGTGAAATACGCGAGGTATCACCCTGCCAGTTCCTATCCAGCATCAGGTCCCCAACGACTAGTACGGAGGCCTGGTTAAAATCAGGTAATTTCATCTTAAAATTCTTGTTAAATGATGTGTCGGCCATCATATCATGAGCGAGGCAATGCAGAAAAAGCCCTGTTAGCAAATCAACGGCTATACAAACTTATCGACTAATTAGATTAAACATAGCGCCAAGCAATTCGTTATGTGTTTTCGATACATGGCTCTTAGCAGCTATCTTTTTAGAAGGTTTTAAAGCTTAAGTTTTAGGTACTATATGAGTGGGTGGTCTAACAAGCCGTTAGAGCCGTTCGATCTTGTATTTATTCCCCGCCTTAAATTCGCCACTAAGCATCGTTTTTTCGCCCGTCGACCAAATGACTTCAACTCGCGAAACAGATTTGTGCCGGCCTAATCCAAAGTGCGCGCGCGCTGCATCAAAAGATAAGAAGCCGCCACTGGCCTTTATTTCACGTATTTGGTGTTTGTCGCCACCTTTCCCATAGTGAATGATTAAGCGGCTTCCGATGCCAGAACGGTTCCCCTTTTTATCATCCAGTTCAAAAATGATCCCTCGGGTACTTTGTGTATTGTTGGTATATACCCAGATCGGACCGTCAAACGTTGTGCCGATAATATCCAGATCTCCGTCATTATCGTAATCGATATAGGTATAGGCACTCATAGCCAGATAGTTTTCCAACCCAGCTTCACGAGTGTCATTGGAAAAACTTTTACCCTGCTGGTTCCTGAAAAAAACCTTGGTTGCGCGTTTATTTAGCAGGTAGCGGCCGTTTACTACGTAGATATCTTGCCATTCATCATTATCAAGATCGGCAAATTTTGCCGTCCAACTCCAACCGGAAATATCAACATTCATATCTTCGGCAAGCTCTTTGTATGTACCATCTCCAGCTTGTTTATAAAAAATATTTCGCCCTAATACTTGCTTCAATGATGCTTCAATTTGTTGCCGGCTATAACGCGGAGGGCGTTGATTGCCCTGCTTGCAAATATAAGCCATCTTCTCCCAGCCTTTTTTAAACTGGTCACATAATTCCGGTTTTTTATCAAAACGCGTTGCTTTTTCAAGCAACATAAAAGCGATGCAACGCTGTTGCGCTGTTGGCTCTTTGATTTCAAGGCAGTGGTGCGGGTCGCGTTTTTGCCAGGCATCGAAAATAATTTTGTGCTGCTTTATTCTTATCAAGCATCGTTCTTTCCAACTTTTATCTTCCTTACTTTCACCGCTGTATTCATCACAGCTGGCATCAATCGTTTGAAGTGGAAGCATTGATGCTCGATTAGTTGGATTTGTAGACGTAAACCCACTCGCCTGGGTAGCATAAATTTCGAATGCTAGATCATTATCTGTGTCCCCGCTGTCGATACTCATGCTAGAGAACGTTGTTACGGGAAATACCTTATCGGCCCGATTGGTGAGCTTGAATTTACCACCGGGTTGGCCAAAATAATATGATTCCGGCATTTGAAAATCATTAGTTACCAATAAATCTGGCAAGTTATCCTGATTGATATCGGAGATTAATATACTAAGCGTTTCACCAGGAATTCCCGGCAGACGTTCTATTTTGTGTTTATTATCTTCGTTCCAAAGTATTGCATTACGAGAAGCCTCGCCGGGTTTTCTTGATGCAGGCCCAGAAGTCCAATTGCCCGCAACAATATCAATATCCCCATCAAGATCTAGGTCGCCGAAAGCTGTCGCATGGGTAATGGTAGAACCCAGGTCAGGTAACGACATAATGTTTTCGCTCTGAAAACTTCCATTGTTATTAAAGATAATATGATTTCCCCCGCGATAAAGGCTCATATAAAGATCAGGAAGGCCGTCGTTATTAAGATCAACTAAAGCGACATTCATCACGTTTATTTTCTTTTTAGATATAGG